>NC_017033.1:0-1201152 GCF_000242255.2 Frateuria aurantia DSM 6220 | reverse complement strand
TTCGCCGATGAAATGCAGGCCCTTTACCCGCCTGGATTCCATGGTGGAGGACGACAGCTCCCCCGTATCGACACCACCCAATGTCACCTCGGCTGTGCGCCAGCCTTCGGTGCCGCTGGCGACCACGGGCCACGCATGCAGTTTCCGCCCCAGTGCCGCCAGTTCCTTGGCATCGTATTGCCGCAGAAGGCGATTGCCCGATCCCAGATCGCACAACCGTTGGGCCAGCCGCCTGGGCAGACAGTCCGCCAGCACCGTCTTCAACTCTACCGCCGGCCTCGCCTGACGCTGACCGGCCAGCCATTCAGCCATATCCCTGTCCGGCACGAAATCCAGGCTCAGCGCATCGCCTGGCTGCCAATAGGACGAAATCTGCAGAATCGGGGGACCACTCAGCCCGCGGTGGGTAAACAGCAGGCCGCCATCGAAACGCATGCTGCCGACACTGGCTCCGACCCGATCCACCGCCAATCCGGCCAGATCGGCATAGTCGTCCAGCGGGCGTCCGCTCAAGGTCAGCGGCACCAGCGCGGCACGGGTCGGCACCAGTTCATGGCCGAACTGACGAGCCAGCTGATAGCCCCAGCCTGAAGCCCCCATGCTGGGAATCGACAGGCCTCCCGTGGCGACCACCAGCGAGCTGCACAACCAGCTGCCGCGCGTGGTTTCCAACTTGAAGCCCGGACCACCGGTCTCGACCGCGCTCACGCTGCAGCCCAGTTCGATCCTAACCCCGACCTGGGCGCATTCGCTCAGCAGCATCTGCTGGATCTGTTTCGAGGAGTCATCGCAAAACAGCTGGCCGGCCTCTTTTTCATGCCAGGCAATGCCATGGCGATCGACCATCGCGATAAAGTCCCAGGGCGTATAGCGCGCCAAGGCCGACTTCACGAAATGCGGATTGGCAGACAGATAATGTCCCGGTCTGACATCGAGATTGGTGAAATTGCAGCGCCCGCCTCCCGACATCAAGATCTTCTTGCCTGCGCGATTGGCATGATCCAGCACGACCACCCGCCTGCCGCGGGCCCCCGCGGTCAGCGCGCACATCAGGCCGGCCGCGCCGGCGCCGACAATCACGACATCCGTCTGCAACTGTGCCATGTCATTTCTCCATTCCCTGCAATCGCGCATTATCGCGGATCATTCGACCCGATGCGCCGCGGGCCCGCAGCAGCAAGTCATGACCAATGACCGATGAGTCCATGTCGCAACCGGATTAGTATCGGACTCCCCTCTCACCATGGATGCATGCTCTTGAATCGTCTTGCCTGCCATCTCGGAACAGCGCTGCTTGGCCTGCTGGGTACTGGCACCGGCGTTGCTGCCGAAGCCCCTGCGACTGCCGGCGCCATGGCGCCGCCTTCGGCGCAGACCCTGGAGTCCGGGTTGGCGATGACGCCTGCCCAGCGCGCCGTGCATTTCGACCACGCGGAGCTGCATTTCATCCCCGACCTGCAAAACCATCGCCTGCAGGCACGCGCCGAGCTCAGTTTCACGGCCGTGCAGCCCTTGAACCAGCTGCAGCTGAATCTGGATCGCAATCTGGCCATCAGCGCCATCCGCCTGGATGGCCGCAACCTGGCCACATCGGCCTGGTCCAACCCCGAAGGGCTGCTGAGCATCCAGCTGCCTGCCCCCGTCGCTGCAGGCCAGCATATCCATGTCGAGATCCACTACGCCGGCCATCCGCTGGAAGCCAGGCACGCCCCCTGGGATGGCGGCTTTGTCTGGAGCCATACCGCTGACGGCAAGCCCTGGATGGGGACGGCCGTCGAGGGCGAAGGCTGCGATATTTTCTGGCCGTGCATCGACCACCCGGAGGGCAAGCCCGCCCTGGTCGATACCTGGGTCACCATTCCCGGGGATCTCGCCGCACCCGGCAACGGACGCCTGATCGACGTCCGCAACGAAGGAGCGATGCGCACCTGGCACTGGCAGATCAAAGCCCCCAACACCTATGGCGTGACGCTCAATGTCGGCCCGTTCGCGAAGCTGAAGAGCGATTATCACAGCCGCTACGGCAATACGATCCCTTTGCAGTTCTGGTACCTGCGCGGTCATGAAGACCAGGCCCGCAAGCTGTTTGCCGAAATTCCGACCATGCTGGATTTCTTTGAAGGGGAAATCGGCCCCTATCCCTTCGGCGATGAAAAAGTGGGCGTGGTGGAAACCCCGTACGAAGGCATGGAACACCAGACCATCAATGCCTACGGCAATGGCTATGCCCAGAGCCCTTATGGCTTCGACTGGCTGATGCAGCATGAATTCTCGCATGAGTGGTTCGGCAACCAGGTCACCAATGCCGACTGGGACGACATGTGGATCCACGAGGCCTTTGCCACCTATATGCAGCCGCTGTACGGCCAGTATCTGCGCGGTGACATGGCCTATTTCGCCATGCTGCAGAGCGAGCGGGTGATGGTCACCAACCGTGTGCCGATCGTGTCCGGACACAGCCAGACCGAGGCCCAGGTCTATGATGCCAAACGCGGCCCCGGCAATGACATCTATTACAAGGGCTCCTTGATGCTGCACAGCCTGCGCCATCTGATCGGCGATCAGGCCTTCTTCGAATCCATTCGCCGGCTGGTCTACGGTCGAGCCGACCCACGGCCCGGCAATTTCAGCAACCGCTATGCCGATACGCATGACTTCATCCGGATCGTGGATCAGGTCACCGGCAGATCGCTGGACTGGTTCTTCCAGGTCTATCTGTACCAGGCCGCCTTGCCCAGACTGGATCTGCAGCGCCAGGGCGATACGCTGACACTGGCCTGGCACACCGGGAGCAATACGCCGTTTCCGATGCCGGTCGAACTGCAGATCGGCCAGCAGTTCCGGCAAATCGACATGAGTCATGGCCCGGTGAGCCTGCATGTGCCGGCCGGAGAGCTGCTGATCGTCGATCCACACTCCGAACTGTTGCGCGATCAGCCGGGCATCACCCGCTACCAGCAATGGCTAAGGCAGCAGCAGGCCCGCCATGCCCCCATACCCAAGCCCTGGTAATCCAGTGCCCATCCTGCCTCGGGCGAGACAAACGCTTTGCCGGAGGCCGGATCCTTGCAACGACCGGCCTCGCGGCGTCATGGCCTGAGCATCGGCCAGGCCTGCGAGGCGCCCGTCGAAGATGGTCGCTCGTATCCACTCCGTAGCTGTTCGCCATCAAGGACCGTCGATACCATGCCTGCTTGACCGTCAGGCACACCTGACTGCATCCACAAGCGGCAAGGCAAGCATGGAGCACGTCGGCAAGATTCAGGCCGACGATCGGGTTCAGAATGACGATGCCCCGAGTTGCTCGGCCGCAAGCATGACATCCGTCTGGATACCTACGATCCGCTTCGGATCATCGGCCAGCACATGGTGGGGGCCGGCCACGCTCAATGCGCCCAGCACCTCGCCACGCCGGCTGCGGATCACGGCCGCGCAGGCATCGATGCCCGGCTCGAGACCGGACCAGCTCCAGACGCAGCCGGCAGTGCGAATCTGCTCCAGCCTTGCCAGCAGCTCATCCTGTGCCGGGGCGTCCTCACCCTGCCAGTGACGGGCATGCAGCGCCGCCACCAGCTCATCCGGCATCGCCGCCAGCATCGCCAGTCCCGGCGTGGCGCAATAAGCCGGCAGTCGACTGCCGGTGCGGACCCGGCTGATCAGCGGCGTATCCGGTATCTCGCGTTGCAGATACACGATATCGGCCTCGTCACGCACGACCAGATAAGCCGTCATGCCGGTCTTTCGCGCCAGCTCAGGCAACACCCACCGGGCACGCGCCGTCAGATCGAAACCATCCGCCGCCGTGGCGGCCAGGCTGAGAAAGGCCAGCCCCAGACGATGCCCGCCCTGCGGCAGCGCCACCAGCATGCCACAGCCCTCCAGCGTTTCCAGCAACCGCATCAAACTGACCCGATTCACATCCAGGCTTCGCGCGGCTTCGCTCAGATTGGCGGTGCTGCCGCCTTCGGCAAGAAAACGCAGCACCCTGAATGAACGCTCCACGCTATTTGTCGCGACCGAGTGTTCCGTCATTCAAGACTCCGGCAAGGGAAGATCCGCCACCGGACTCAGTTCAGTGACACGTGCCAGGCATCATAACCGTAGACCCAGTCGGCATTGCTGCCATCCTTCAACCACTGGTTGCAGCGCGATCCGATCTGGATGCTCGCGGTACGCTGGCGTCGCGCCGTCTCGTAACGCGCCAGTCCAACCTCGACCTCCATCGGCGCCAGACCTTCCAGCGACCGGGCCAGCACCACGGCATCCTCGATGGCCATGCCGGCCCCCTGAGCCATGAAGGGCATCATCGGATGACAGGCATCGCCCAGCAAGGTCATATGCGGCCCGCTCCAGGCCGGCAGCGGATCGCGGACATGCAGGGCCGAAGCCAGCACCGTATCGCAAGCCTGCAGCAAGGCACGCGCCTGGGGATGAAAGTCCCGGTAGCGGGCCCGCAGGGCATCGGCATCGCCGGGGGTCGTCCAGGACTCCTGCGACCACTCTGGCTGTGCGGTGGTCGCAAACACAAAGATCTCGCGCCCGCGATTGAGCGGGAAACTGACGATCTGCAGATCTTCGCTGGGCCCCCACCATTTCACGAAAGCGCCCAGGTCAAGCCCTGGCAGGCGCTCGGACGGAATCACCGCGCGATAGGACACGATGCCGGTGAATTGGGGATGATCCTCGCCGAACAGAAAGCGCCTCAGGCCGGAGTGGATCCCGTCCGCCCCCACCACCAGATCAAAACGATGGCGACTGCCATCGGCCAGCACCAGCGTGGCTGCCGAGGCATCCGCTTCATAGGCCACCGTCTGCCGGCCAAGCTGCAGACTGTCGGGGACTACGGCCTCTTCCAGGGCCGCAATGACGTCAGCCCGGTGCATCGTCAATTGCGGCGCCCCGTAGTCGCGCTCCGCCTTGCCGGCCATTTCCAGATACGAAGTCTGCTCGCCGGTGTCCCAGGCGCGGCTGATTCTAGCTGTCGGCCAGGCGGCCGTTTCCCGCAGCCGGTCACCTACGCCCAGTCCATCCAGCGCCCGCACCGCGTTCGGTGTCAGATTGATATCGGCCCCCACCCGCCCGAATTGCGAGGCCTGTTCGAAGATCGTCACCCGATGTCCGGCACCCTGCAAGGCGATCGCCGCCGCCAGGCCACCGATCCCGCCACCATTGATGCCTATGTTCAGCATGACGCCCCTCCCCGGAGTGTTCAAATATGAACAATTGGTTTGCCAATGAACACCTTGGAGTCTGCACGCAAATTCAGCGCCTCGCAACCATCATGTGCCGTAGCGCCGTCAAGCCGGCGGCACGACCTGCTGCCCTGGCCATGGAGATCGCGCCACGTCCCGCCGACAGGATTACCTGCTCACCTCGTTGCCGCAGCCCATAAGCCAACACCACGCACTGTCTCAGCGAGCAGGCAGCACGCGCTGGCCGAACAAAGCCGGCAAGCGCCAGCGATCCGCAGCGGCCCTCGCCAAGGTATGCTCCCAAGATTCGCGCATTTGCAAGGCAGCGCCCGGCCCCTGGGAATCCAGTTCGGCATAGTAGGCCGTCTTCAATCGCTGACGATCGCCCCATTCGGAAAAACCGGCGGGAATCACCCGCGCGTCGAGCCAGCTCTGCAGATACACCACGGTGGAGAAATCCCGCCATGGACGTCCCAGGCTGATCGAATGCACTGCCGCATCGGCGGTCACCCGGCAGTGATCGAAAACATAGCCGCTGATCTGCTGCGGGTAACGCTTGCTCTGCGCGGTCAGAGTCACCTGCGAACGCCCTGCGCCATGCAGTTCATCGTGATCGAAGTACGCCAGCGCATCGCCGAATATGAAATCGACCGCGCCATCAATCCGGCTGTCGACATACACCTGACGGGCCGGACGGCAGGGGCCTTGCTCACTGGCACAACCGGCGCTGCCGGCATACAAAGTGTCCTGGTAGCCGATCAGATGCAGATGGTCGAAATGCTGGTCGTCGCCACTGGCCGCCAGCGCCACCGCTTGTGCACCTTCCGTCACACCAGGATGCAGACGGCTGAAGGCGTTCTCGATGGATAGATTGGACAGCCGGACGCCTGGTGCGCGGGCATAGACCGTGGCCGTGCGCGAGGTGCCGCCAACCTCGGCCGCACTGGTCGCGGCAACGATACGCACCGCATCGGGAGTCGATCCCTGCCCGACAAGCTGCAACCGGGGCTTGTCCAATGACAGACGTTCGGCATAGACCCCCGGGGCAATCATGATACGAGTCCCCGCCGAGGCGGCGGCGATGGCCGCCGCAATGGTCGCGTAGTGCCCCGCACCGACCTGCAGCGTCCCGGCCGCGCCTGTATCGTGAGCAAGCCTGCCAGGCAATGAAGCGGACTCCTTGGTATCAGCCGGCGATATACCGGAGGGCAACGCGGGAAAGGCATCGCCGCAACCCCATGCAGCATCATTGCCAGGATGACCATCTATCCACACATCATCTCCGACCGGCAAGGGCGAAGCCGGACCGCCCAGGAGCTTGAGCCGCAAATGGGTCGCGATACCGCTGCGCCCGCCATCCACCTGCACATCCTGCCAGGCCACCCGCAAGGGATGGCCAGCACCCAGCCCTCGCCACAGCGCCTGCCCGCCTTCCAGCGCATGGATATGACTGAAGCGGATATCACGGAATTCGGGCAAGGCATCCCCTTCGGCCCGCGGGTTGTAGAGCGTGTCCAGCACCAGCGGCCAGCGGACATGGCGCATGCAGACATGCGCGTAGCTGATGTCGCTGACCAGACCGCCGCGCGAACGGTCGCTCTTGATCCGCAGACCGTTGGTGGTACCGTCCAGGCTCAGGTCATCCACATGGACATCACTGACGCCCGACTGCACTTCACTGCCGATGGACAGTCCGTGACCTTGATAGAAATGATTGTGGATGATGGTGATATCGCGACTGGGACCGGTCGTGCCAGCCTTGATCGCGACATTGTCATCGCCCGTGTTGATCCAGTTGTGGGCCAGCAAGACATGGCTGGATGAAGCCGGATCGATGCCATCGGTATTGCGGGCATCACCGGGCGTATCGATAAGCATGCCCCAGCCCGTGAAACCATCGGTCTGACTGACCGAGACATGGAAGTTGGGGGCATTGCGCAGCGTGATGCCCTCCAGCACGATGTCATGGGATCGCCTGATCTGGATCAATCGTGGGGCGTTCTCTTCCATGTGTTCATGCTGGGCACGGCGTGCCAGCTGCCACCAGCTTTCCGCCCTTCCCTGCATCGACTGTCCGCCCTGACCATCGACCACGCCCTCGCCATATACGCCCTGATCGTGACCATGGTCCAGGCTGATCAAGGCCCGGCAGCCGCCGCCCCTGGCGGTATTGCGTCCGCAGACGCCCTGACCGCGATCATAGGCTTGCGGATCACGGCTGGCGTACAGGGTGAATCCCCGGTCCAGCCACAGGCTGACCCCAGGCGGCAATTGCAGGGGGCCGCTCACCAGCGCTCCGCCCTTCACGCCGGCCACCAGCTTGAGCATCGTACCGGTCCGGCACTGGTCCAGCGCCCGCTGGATCATGGCACTGGCATCGCTCTGATCCGGCCCGACCTGTTCGGCCACGATCTGTCGGCAGATCGCCTGCGGCGGCGGAGGTTCGACCGGCTCCCTTCCCGCCGCAGCCAGCACGGCCCCGGATGCAAGCATCCCGACAAACAACACGGCCGGCGGAAACAGCAGACACCCCGCCAACAAAGGCCAGGTCTGACGTGATGATCTTCCTTTCATCCTCCAGCTATAGCCCGCCCGGCTTTCAGGTGCATGTCATGCCGCAAGGCATCCCATCCTCGACGCTGCAGGCATTCGCCAGATCGCCCGACCCAGCAAGGCTGGACCCTCAGCCTGTCTTGCCGTGGGACCCAGCTGCCGCCGCACCCACCCTCGGCGGAAAATACATGGCCCGCAACATGCACTGGTAGAGCCGCATCGGCATCAGTCCGATTGCCGCGCGGCGCTGCTCCCCGTGGGCAGGATGTTCGCATGCCGGCAGCGCCGGGAAGTCAACGCCCTTCCTTGCCGCGAGCGCTTTCAAAACGAAGCATCCCAGCCCCTTGCCACTGATTGATTCCGGAATTGGGGACTTTGGGATCATGCCGCCCGCCCCCCCGAGTTCATCAACGACGACGTGAGGCTGATGCGGAAAGGCGTACAGACACTCAGGAATAGAGGGGCCATGCCGACGTCGGATCCACATATGACCTGCATGGCCCACTGCGGGGCAGAGCCTTGCTTGGGCTGTCAGCCATGGAAGTGGCTGTTGAACCCCTTGAACTGCTGCTGATAGCCGGCCTCGCCCTGCTCCGACGCGAAGCGCAGGGGCTCGACCCGCTTGACCAGCACTTCCTCGATATCCGGCCGGCCGTCGAGAATACCCATGACTTCGTCGATGAAATCGGCCAGCGGCATCGCCAGCGGATCCCGGGCCTGGCGATCCCCCATCAGCTCGGTCTGTACATAGGGCGGCACGATCTCGATGACCTGGGTCGCTTCATCCTTCAGTTGATACCGCAAGGATTGACTGAAGGAATGGATGGCCGCCTTCGTGGCGCAATAGGTTGGTGTCAGCGCCAATGGCAGGAAAGCCAGCCCGGACGATACCGTCATGATGACCGGGTGCCGATGCTGGCGCAGCAGCGGCAGCAAGGCGGCAGTCAGTCGCAAGGGCGCCAGCAGGTTGGTACTGATCGTCGCCTCGGCTACCGCCAGATCCGCCGCTTCGCCAGTCCAGCGCTCGGGCTGCATGATGCCGGCATTGTGGATCAGCACGTTCAGCTCCGGATGGGCATCGCCGATCCAGCCGGCAAAGCGGGTGATATCGGCCGGATCATCCACATCCAGGCGCGCCGCGACCATGCCCGGAAATTCCGAGACCAGCGCATCGAGTGCCGACTGACGGCGGCCGCTCACAATCACCTTGTTGCCACGCTGATAAAAGGCGACGGCCAGTGCACGACCGATGCCTGAGCCGCCGCCGGTGATGAGTATCGTATTGCCCGTCATATGCATGTAGCTGCTCCTGATGAAGTATCGATTCAGAATAAGCTCTTTACTCTCATATGGTAAGTAGGCACACTTTTGTTCGTTGCTTACCTCTATCGCCTACCAAGGTCCCAGTCATGCCAAGCTCCCGCAAAGTCGCCAGCCATCCCGGACGCCAAGTGGCTTTCAGGGCCGAAAGCGGCCACAGCGCTGGTGCCGAGATCGACACCATGGTGCTGGATGTATTGAGCCGGGTGGCAGATAAATGGACGATGTGCGTGCTGGAAGTGCTGTCCCAGCATAGGGTCTTGCGATTCACCCGGATCGGCGAACTGGTGGGCAGCATCAGCCAACGCATGTTGACCAAGACCCTGCGCCAGCTGGAGGCCGACGGCCTGCTGATCCGCACCGTCTATCCGGAAGTGCCGCCACGGGTCGAATATCGACTCACCGAGCTCGGCGACAGCCTGTGCGCCGCGTTCTGCAGCGTCTGGCTGTGGGCCGAAGCCCACGAGGCCGAACTGCGGGCCCTGCAGCAGGCAAGACAAGACGGCCGCCCGAAGGCGGCCGTCTGAATGAAGTCCTGCAGAACGGGGCGAGCGGACTGTGCCGCCGCCCGCGTCTCAGGTGATCAGGCCCGCGGATCGTAATCCGGATACAGCGCCTGCAGCGCTTCATAAGCCTGACGCTGGGCATCGGTCTCGGCCGCCGGGGCACGTACCGACAGCTCCACCAATTGGTCGCCCGCCGGGCTGCCCGGCATGCCGCGCCCCTTCAGCCGCAGCTTGCTGCCCGACCTGGCGCCGGCGGGAATCCGCATCTGGACCGTGCCGGCCAGGGTCGGCACCGAGACCTGGGCACCCAAGGCCGCTTCCCATGGCGCGAGGGCCAGCACATGCACGATATTGCGGCCATCCAGACGGAAACGGGCATCATCCCGGATCTCGACTTCCAGCAGCAGATCGCCGGCCGGGCCACCGGCCGCGCCCTGATGCCCCTGACCGCCCAGCCGGATCACCTGCCCAGGCTGGATACCAGCCGGAATCTTGACCTCCAGCACCCGCTCGCCGCCATGGCTGTCCTGCAGCGTGATCCGCTGCTTGCCGCCGGTGAACGCCGTTTCCAGGCTGACCGCGACGCGCGCCTGCAGATCCTTGCCGCGCCGAGGCCGCGCGTGACCGCCACCACCACCGGCCGCGCGACCGAACATCTGCTCGAAGAAGTCACTGAAATCACCGCCGCCGGCGCCGCCGAAATCAAAACCGCCGCCGCCGCCCCAGCCCGGCGGCGGACGGAACGACTCGCCACCGCGATAGCCGCTGGCGCGCAGCTCGTCATAGGATCGACGCTTTTCGGGATCCTTCAGAACCTCGTTGGCCTCGTTGACAGCCTTGAACTTGTCCTCGGCCCCGGCATCCTTGTTCTTGTCAGGGTGATACTGGCGGGCCAGCTTGCGATAGGCCGCCTTGATTTCGGCCTCCGATGCCTCGGGCTTGACGCCGAGTATCTCGTAATAATCTTTGAATTCCACTTGCCAACTCCTGATGCGGATCTGGGACGCAACAAGTCCGCGGAGGACATGGCATCCACCGCGGACCAGGACCGCCTACCGTCAGATCAGTCGGCGGTCTGAATCGCAATCTTTCTGGGGGTCGTTTCAGCCTTCTTGGGAATCACGATCTCCAGCACACCGAACTTGCCGCGGGCGGTGATGCCATCGGCGTCGGCACTGTCCGGCAGCGCAAAACGACGATGGAACACGCCGCGCGCGCGCTCGGACCGGGTGAACTTGGCGCCAGCTTCCAATTCGTCGCCGGCCCGCTCGCCCTTGAGGGTGAGGATACCCTTTTCCATGCTGATATCGATATTGGCCGGATCGACACCGGGCACATCGGCGAAGATCACGAAGCGATTCGCTTCCTCCTTGATATCCACGTTCGGTGCCCATTGACTGGTCACCACATCGGAATGATCGGCTTCATCGCGGCCGAAGAAGCGGCTCAGAACCTGACGGACTTCTTCCGGGTTGGCATTGACCAGACCCCAGGGTGCATTGCGTTCGAAACTCATGATCTCGATCTCCTTGCAAAGGTTTGCGGCCTCGGTGGCCACCTGTTGCACTAAATAGGTGCAAACCGGAATGATTCAAGGCGCGAATCATAAGGCCCAGCTGAACAACCATCGGAATATCAACTCCGAAGGCAGGCCCCTGTCCCGAAAGCCCTGACCATCGATCACCTGTCGGCCGTTCCGCCGCGAGCCCGATCCTCACCGCAAGGCCAGCCGCCGCGCAATGCCCTCGGCAAGCGGAGATCCACTTCGCCGCGAGCGCCGGCTTGGCGACGGATCAGATCTCGCCATGGGCCATGCCGGCTAGCAGGCCATCGGATCAAGTGGTGGCCGAACGGCCCGCTGGCGCTGCCATACCAGCGCAGAGACAACCAGCAGGATCAGGCTGAGCGCGCCCATCGTGGCCATAAATGCCACGGGATAGCCCTGGCCCAGCATGCGGCCATAGAGGGTGGCCGCCACCGCCGTACCCAGCGCATAACAGCCCTGCTGCATGGTGGAGACGGCGGCACTGGCTTCGCCGGCATGTTGCACTCCGATATTCGATAATATGATCCGGTAGGCCGAGGTCAGCATGAACGCATTGCCCAGCCCGACCAGGCCGGTCCCCAGCATCATCTGCCAAAGATGCAAATCCCGACCATAAGCGTACAGACAGCCACTACATCCGGCTAAGCCCGCAACGGTGATGATGGCGCCCAGAACAAAGGCCTGGCCATTGTCCTGTCGCTTGCCGATCATCGATCCCAGGAAGAACATCAGGCCCAGGCTGCCGAAACTGTCGCCCGACTGCCGCGGGCTGAAGCCGATATGTCTCTGCAGGCACAGTGCGGTCACAAACAGGAAGCCCGAATAGCAGAAAGTGACGGCGCCCTGGGCCAGAAAACCTACCGGAGCCCCCGGCACACGAAACAGCGAAGGGGGCATCAGGGGACGCTCGCCTCGCGCCTCAAGTGCGCTTTCCACCCGCCAAAGGGCAAGCCCGGCCGGTACCAGACCAAGCAGCAGCCAGTGCATGGCAGGCCATGCGCCACCAAGTGCCACCGGCAGCAGCAGACACAGCAGAAAAGCTGCGAAGAGCCCCATTCCGCGGAAATCCAGCGATCGCAGCTCAGCCCCACGGGAATCGGGCACGTTGCGAAGCGCCAATATCAGCGCCGCTGCACATATCGGCAGATTCACGAAGAAGCCGAGGCGCCAGCCCAGCCCAAAAAGGTCTGCCGAGACCAGCCAGCCGCCCAGAATTTGCCCGATGGCCACCGACAATCCTCCAATCGCCGTGTAGATACCTACGGCACGACGATGGCGTGGGCCGTGCAGAGACGCATGGATCGTCGCCAGAATCTGCGGCATCAGCAGGGCACCACAAGCCCCCTGCAGCAAGCGGCCGAACAGCATCATCGGAAGGCTCCCGGCCAGTCCGCACAGCCCCGAGGCCAGGCCGAAACCGGCAATGCCAGCCAGCAGCAGCCGCTTGCGGCCATAGCGGTCGCCCAGTCGTCCGCCCGCGGCCAGCAGGGTGGCAAAAGCGAGCGCATAGAAGGCCACTACCAGCACCAGTCCGTTGGCGGCGCTGCCGAGGCTGCGACCGATGGGATCCAGGGCGACGTTGACAATGGAAAAGTCGATCTGCGGCAGGATCTGGCAGGCGACCAGCACTCCAAGTCCGACGGGAGACAAGGTCGCAGCCTCCGTTGCCGGGCCCTGTGCCGGCTGCTGTTGCAATCGCATATCCACCTCTTGTGTCGAGACTTGGGGCCGCCATCTTAGAAATGAAAAAAATTCGGCACAATGAACCATTTAGAGGTGTATATCTTGTATCAGGATCAAGGCTTGGCCCCGGATGAAGATACTCAGAAGCGCCTGGGAAGCTTTCTCCGCCGCAAACGGGAAGGTCTGTCCCCGGAAGACATAGGCTTGACCCGGCCGCCGCGCAGGCGCACGCCCGGCCTGCGGCGGGAAGATGTCGCCGCCATGGCCGGCATCAGCACGGTCTGGTACAGCAAGATCGAACGCGGGCAGGCCATCGGTATTTCGCGCGAGGCCCTGCAGGCCATCTCCCGGGTGCTGCGGCTGCAACCTCCCGAGCATCGCTATCTGATGACTTTGGCAAAACAGCCAACGCCCAGTACCAGCACCCCGTGCCTCATGATCGGCAGCCATACCCGGCGCCTGCTTGACCGGATCGATCCCATGCCGGCCATCGTGACAAACGACTACTACGATATTCTGGCCGCCAATCGAGCCTACAGCCTGATGTGCGGTATCGACCTGGACGCAGTGCCGCCCCGGGAACGCAACTATATCGGTCTGGCCTTCAGCTCGCCGGCATGGAGGCGCTTTCTGCGCATGGATGATGTCGAGGTGGGGAATATCAAGCTGGCGCGGATGGTCGGCAGCCTGCGGGGCATCAGTGCCAACCGTCCCGGCGACAGCCTCATGTCGGCCAGGATCAGCGAACTGAAAGCGCAGTCCAAGGAGTTTTCAAGCCTCTGGGACAGCGAAGTGGTGAACCAGTCGGAAGCCTCGGACCACGCCCTGCTGCACGCGAAACTGGGTTCCATCATCCTCCGCAAGCAGATCTGGCAGAGCATAGGCGGCGAAACCAGCGGACGGCTGAATGTCTACACCCCCCTCAACGACGAAGACTGTCGTCGCCTCGAGGACGTCTATGCGTCCTGGAATGGCGGATCGGAAGAAAACTGAAAGCCAGCCACGCGACCAGACACGCCCGACAGGCCATCTCCAGATGACGACCGAGGGGAAAGTATTGATCGCTATGCCGATACGGCGATCAAACCGATTCGACGCCTGCTGCAGATCGGCTGCAACATGATCCAATGGCCGGATGCCATAGAAAAAGCCGCCCCGTCGCAGGACGGGGCGGCTTTTGGAGAGCGACTCAGTCTTCCGGGGTGACCGAGTCCGGAACGGTATCCGCCGCCGGCGCTTCGCCCGCCTCGCCTGTCGGCAAAGGCTGCCCATCGTCATCCAGCTCGATGTCGGCCTCGTCTTCGGCATCCAGACGCACCACCCGCACCAAGGCCTCGTCGGCCGGCAGACGAATCAAGGTCACGCCCTGGGTATTGCGGCTGAGCTGGGAAACTTCCGCGACGCGGGTCCGCACCAGGGTACCCTGATTGGAAATCAGCATCAGCTCATGGGCTTCGGTGACCTGGACGGCGGCGACCAGCGGGCCGTTGCGGTCCGAGCACTGGATGCCGATCACGCCCTGGGTGCCACGCCCCTTCTTGGGGAACTCGTCCAGCGGGGTCCGCTTGCCGTAGCCGCGCTCGGTGGCGGTGAGAATATCGCCCTCACGGGCGACGATCATCGACACCACCTGAGCATCGTCGGCCAGCTTCATGCCGCGCACGCCGCCGGCGGTACGGCCCATCGAGCGGACCTCGCCTTCGTCGAAGCGCACGGTCTTGCCGTTGGAGGCGAACATCAGCACATCGCTTTCACCATCCGTCAGGGCCACCCCGACCAGGGCATCGGACTCATCCAGATTGATCGCGATCTTGCCCTTCTGCAGCTGGTAGGCGAACTCGGTCAGCGGGGTCTTCTTTACCGTACCTTTGCGGGTGGCGAAGAACACGAACTGGTCCTCGCTGTATTCGCGCACCGGCAACACCGCCTGTACGGTCTCGCCTTCAGCCAACGGCAACAGGTTGACGATGGGCTTGCCACGGGCACCGGAACCGGCTTCCGGCATCTGGTACACCTTCAGCCAATAGACCCGGCCGGTGCTGGAGAAGGTCAGCAAGGTGTCATGGGTATTGACCACCCACAGCTGCTCGACGAAATCCTCGTTCTTCAGCGCCGAGGCCGAACGGCCCTTGCCGCCGCGTTTCTGGGCGCGATAGGCCGAAGCGGGCTGACGCTTGATGTAACCGGCATGGGACAAGGTCACCACCACGTCTTCCGGGGCGATCAGGTCCAGCACGTTCAGATCTTCCTGCGAATGCTGGATCTCGGTGCGGCGACCATCGCCGTAGTCGGCCTTGATCGCCTCGAGTTCTTCGCGGATGACGTTCAGCAGTCGCGCCGGATCCTCCAGGATCTCGATCAGATCGCGGATCGCATCCAGGATCTGGCGGTATTCGTCGGACAGCTTTTCCTGCTCCAGCCCCGTCAGGCGATGCAGGCGCATGGCCAGGATTTCCTGGGCCTGCAGTTCGGACAACTGATAGCCCTGCGCATTCAGGCCGTCGCGCGGATCCATGTCTTCCGGCCGCGAGGCATCGGCACCGGCGGCCGCCAGCAAGGTGCTGACCATGCCCGGCTGCCAGCGACGGGCCAGCAGGCGCTCTCGCGCCTCCTGCGGCGAGGGCGAGGTCTTGATCAGCTCGATCATCTCATCGATGTTGGCCAGCGCGACGGTCAGGCCTTCCAGCAAATGGGCACGGGCACGAGCCTTGCGCAGATCAAAGATCGTACGGCGGGTCACCACTTCGCGGCGATGGCGGATAAAGGCGACCAGGATCTCTTTCAGATCCAGCAGACGCGGCTGGCCATCCAGCAGCGCCACCATGTTGATGCCGAAAGTGACCTGCAACTGGGTCTGCTGGAACAGGTTGTTCAGCACCACATCGGCCATCGCGTCACGACGGATCTCGATGACCATCCGCATGCCGTCCTTGTCGGACTCGTCGCGCAGCTCGGAGATGCCCTCCAGCTTCTTTTCCTTCACCAGCTCGGCAATCTTCTCGATCAGACGCGCCTTGTTGACCTGGTAGGGCAGCTCGTGGACCAGGATGGTCTCGCGGCCGTTGGCCTCGGTCTCGATCTCCGTGCGGGCGCGGATCAGAATGCGGCCGCGGCCGGTCTTGTAGGCGTCGATGATGCCGGACGAACCATTGATGATACCGGCGGTCGGGAAATCAGGACCCGGGATATAGGCCATCAGGTCCTCGATCGAGAGTTCGGGCTCGTCGATCAGGGCGATGGTGGCGGCAATCACTTCGCTGAGATTGTGCGGCGGCACATTGGTCGCCATGCCCACCGCGATACCGGCCGAGCCGTTGATCAGCAGGTTGGGGACCTTGGTCGGCAGCACCAGCGGCTCATGCTCGCTTTCATCGTAGTTGGGACCGAAATCCACGGTCTCCTTGTCGATGTCGGCCAGCAGCTCATGGGTGAGCTTGGTCATGCGCACTTCGGTGTAACGCATCGCGGCGGCGCTGTCGCCATCCACCGAACCGAAATTGCCCTGGCCGTCGACCAGCAGATAGCGCAGCGAGAAGGGCTGAGCCATGCGGACGATGGCATCGTAGATCGACGAATCACCGTGGGGATGGTATTTACCCATCACGTCACCGACGATACGGGCCGATTTCTTGAACGGGCGGTTCCAGGAATTGCTCTGCTCGTGCATGCCGTAAAGGATGCGCCGGTGCACGGGCTTCAGACCATCGCGTGCATCGGGCAAGGCACGGCCCACGATCACGCTCATGGCGTAATCGAGGTAGCTTTGACGCATCTCGTCTTCGATATTGACGCGGATGATTTCTTTGGCGAGTTCAGCCATCTACAGAACTTCCCTTGAGTCGAAACAGAGGCTGCTGCCGCAGCCCGTCGTACCGCGCCTGAAACCAGGTCGGACGCAAGCGTTCGATTCTAGCACAAACCGGCCTGAAAGTCCCGGTTTCAAGCCTTTCAAATCAAGGGTTTACAGCGCGCTCCGTGCACGTCTGAACAGCAGCAGACGTGCGCTGAGAAAATTCACGCCGGCCGCCATGGCCGCGCCGGCGGCGGCAGGCAGTGCCGGCCAGGCCCGCAGACCGGGCCACAGCCACAGCGCCAGCACGAAAACGGCATAGTTGACGACGGCGCCAGCGGCCATCAGGCCCATCCAGTGCAGCCACTCCATGGCCAGACCATGACCACTGTCACGGGCGGCGAAGGTATGGCAGCGATTCCAGCACCAGGTAACGGTCGCCGCTGACAGGAAGGAAACCAGCCGCGCCGGATAGGGATTCCAGTGCCCGAAACTTACCAGGCACTGGACGATCCCTGCATCAATCAGCAATCCAAGCAGACCTCCGGCCGCAAACAACAACAGTTCGCGGCGCAGGGCCACTCAGCCGAAGACCTTGCGCATGGCTTCGACGGAGGGATTCAGAATCACGCCCTTCTCGGTGACGATGGCATCGATCAGGGAAGCCGGCGCCACATCGAAGACCGGATTCCAGGCCTCGGCACCTTCGATCACGGTGCGCTTGCCTGACACGCCCAGCAGCTCGGCCGAATCACGCAGTTCGATATCGATGTCGTCACCGCTGGCAGTGGCCATATCGACCGTCGAGGACGGCGCCACCACCATGAACTTGACGCCATGGTGACGGGCGGCGATGGCCAGCTGATAGGTACCGATCTTGTTGGCGGTATCGCCATTGGCGGCAATCCGGTCGGCGCCGACGATGACCCACTGCACCGCACCCGACTTCATCAGATGCGAAGCGGCCGAATCGGCGATCAGCTTGGCCGGAATGCCGTCGCGCACCAGTTCCCACATGGTCAGACGGGCGCCCTGCAGCCAAGGCCGGGTTTCGCCGGCATAGACCTGGCTGATCCGGCCGGCGGCGACGCCGGCACGCACCACGCCCAGAGCCGTACCGAAACCCGAAGTCGCCAGCGAGCCGGTATTGCAATGGGTCATCACGCCCGAACCCGGCTCGATCAAGGCCGCACCCAGTTCGCCCATGTGCCGGTTGCCGGCCAGATCCTGGTCCTGGATCAGCTGCGCCTCCCGGGTCAGGGCCTCGACACTGGCACCGCCCGCAATCAGAGCCTGCATGCGATCCAGAGCCCACATCAGGTTCACTGCGGTCGGACGAGCCGCACGCAGCCGCGCCAGCGCCTGCTGCAACGCCTCGCCCTGGTGCTGGCTGGCGGCCAGTACCACGCCCCAGGCCGCGGCAATGCCGATGGCCGGTGCGCCGCGAACCACCAGATCACGGATCGCCTCGGTGACCTGGTCGGCATCGGTGCAGGCAATCCAGGCTTCCTGCTGGGGCAGCAGTCGCTGGTCAAGCAGGTGCAGGGCATGATCGCGCCATTGCACGGCGCGAATGGAATCGAAAGAAGCAAGGCTGGAAGTATTCATGGGCTTATTTTACGCGCCCGCTGTGGACGTGGCGAGCACCGTCGCCCTGCCCTCCGCCGCCATCCCCCGATTGGTCGCGGTCAGGCCCCGGCACGGTCCAGCCAGGCGGAAATCTTCGGTGCCACTTCACGCTGGGCACGGGCCGAGACATAGATGCCGATATGCCCGCCCTGGAACATCCACTCTTCGTAGCTGCCGCCGGTGCGGCCTTGCAGGGCACGTGCCGCCGAGGGCGGCACCAGATGATCCTGAGCGGCAAAGATATTGAATACCGGCGCCGTGATATCGGCCAGTCTGACCTCGCGATCACCGATCCGCAGTCCGCCGGCGATCAGGCCATTGGCCTGATAGAACTGCTTGATGAACTGCCGGAAAGCCTCCCCCGCCAGATCCGGCGATTCGAATATCCAGCGCTCCATCCGCATGAAATTTTCAAGGCGCCCGGGATCATCCAGCAGATTCACCAGATCCACGTACTTCTGCTGATGCAGCCGCAAGGGCTTCAGATTGAGATAAACGCTGTTGATCAGCGCCGAAGGAATATTGCCGCCTCCGGCGACCAGCTGATCCACGTCCACATGCCGCGACCACATGCCCAGCATATTGTCGGACGTATGGAAGTCCACCGGTGTGACCATGGTGATCAGCCGCGCCACCTTGTGCGGATTCAATGCGGCAAAACACAAGGCAAACACCCCTCCCTGGCAAATCCCCAGCAGATGGATCGGCTCACCACCGTGCCGGACCGAAACCTCGTCCACGCAGCGTCCCAGTCGCAGATCGATATAGTCGCCCAGGCCCAGCCAGCGATCGATGGGGGCAGGAAAACCCCATTCGATAAGATAGACATCCTCGCCCTCGGCCAGCAGGTTGCGCACCAGCGAGCGATCAGCCTGCAGGTCGGTCATCCACACCGTATTGACCAGGGCATAGACGATCAGCAGCGGCGGCCGACCGGCTGGCAGGTTCTCGCCCCGGAAGCGCCACAACCGCATGCCGTCCTGCTCGAAGACCAGCTCGCGCGGCGTCTCGGCATAGCCCGGGCGCGAGAATCGGGCCAGATTGGACCAGCCCCGTTTCAGCTTCTGCTGGAACTGCAGCAGCTCATCGGTCCAGCTGGCAACATTGACATAAGGCATCGGTGCCGGCCTCAGTCCCCACGACGCGAGCCGGGGACTTTCCCGGTCGTGCGGCGTGCCTTGGGCGCACGCGCGACAGGCTTGTCGACGCCGGCCTCCGGCTTGGCCGCACCACGACGAGCTCCGGCCGCTGTCTTTGCCACCTTGCTGTCCGACGACGCGGGAGGCGCCGAGCGTGCCCCCTTGTTGCGACGGATCACCGTCTGTTCCTGAGAGGCCACCCCTTTGGCAACGGACGTTGCGCGCTTGCTCCCGGCCGACGCACGGGCCTTGGTGGCAGGCTTGACGGAGGCGTCGCGCGCAGGCGCCTCACGGGCGTCGAGACGCGCCTCCAGTTCGGCCAGTCTCCGCTGGCTCTGGCGCAGCTCGCGTCGCAGCGACTCCACCCGCTCGCCCAGCGCATCGACATCGCCGCTGACCGGCAGACCCCAGGTCCGTGCCTGCTGCTCGATATGCTCGCGCTGCAGCTCGCGCAGGCGAACCTGGGCATTGACCAGGGCACCATAGGCACGACTGAATTCCTCGGACAAAGCGGCGTCCATATAGGCCGCCTCGGCACTGTCGATCCATTCGTCATAGATCTGGCGCAGACTTTCAAATGAGCCATTCTCGGCGCACAGGCGATCCAACCGGTCACGCAGCACTTCGCCGCCCTTGATCTGCGAGCGGCGCAGCAGGGCCTCATAGGCCTGACTGGCGGCCAGATATTCCATCCAGGCCGCAATCAGCGCCTTCTGGCGCTCCTGCTCGGCCCGACCACTGCCCAGGCCTGGCGTCTGCATCAGCAAGGCCTGCATGGCCTTGAAATCACCGCGCTGCATGGCCTCGATCCAATGCCCCCAGGGCTGCGACCCGGCCGAGCCTGGCTCAGCACCCGCGGCCGAAGCCCCGGCAGCCCCGGCACCCGTCGCCGCACCCAGCTGACCCAGCCAGCCGTAATAACCGTCCAGTCCCGCCCGGATCCTCTCGGTCCAATCCGCTGCCGGTGCTGCATCCGGTGGTGTCGGAATCGACTGCCGGGCCCAGTCCTGCCATGCCTCGCTGGCCTTGCGCTGGAACTCGTCCCATGGGCCTTCGGAACCGCTGGCGCTCGCCGAACCCGCGCCTGGCTTCTTGCTCATCTGAACCTCCACAGTGATCCGTGCATCCTAGACCCTGCCATCACGGAAATCGAGAAGCGCGGCAGCAAGAAAAGATTCTCTGCTCCCCAAAAGTCATCGATCCGTCAGCCCGGATCGACCGGCAGGCACAGGGGACACCACCACGAAAGAGCCGCTCAGATGGAGCGGACTTCGCTGCGCTCAAGCCCCCGCAGCGATCAATGCCATGACAAGGCCGGATGGCAACCGGATATTCCAGAAGGCATGCACGGGTCGTGCATCCTGGCTTGAAGAGGCTTTCGTCATGCACTGGAAGCAAGTTGTCCCGTCCACGTGGGCCACCACACCGTCCCCGCCGGGCAAGCCTGCCGACAAGATACCGCCCACTTCATGCAAACCATTGCGCGCCGCCGGCGATCATCCCCACCTACTCCCCACACCCCTCAGGCCCGGATCTGGTGCATCGCACGCAGGTACATCAAGACATCAATGAGGCCGTATCATCTCCGTTGCGGCTCTTGCAAACCGGACAATACTTACCGTCTCATCGATGCCCACCACCTGCACCCCTTCCTCGCGCAAGTCCTGAACGATCTCGGTGGCCGCGCGATGTGCCCCCTCACGCTCACCGACCGGCTCTTGCACGGCAAACAGGAATCGCTCGGGAAGCACTCCGTGCCTGCGCAGCCGACGCACGGCCGTCACCCATGCACCACCCGCATCAAGTACCTGATTCGGCTCGTGACGATCCAGATTCAGCGGCTTGATCGCGGCCTTGACCTGAGTGTTCTGAACGTATACGAACGGAACGGGCTTGTTCACGTAGTCGTCGCCAACCCGATCCTCGACGAACCAGTCCTTCAGATGAGCGGCGATCAGAACATCGCGCACCTTATGCTCAAGCTCACGGCCGTAGTCACGAGTGACAAAATCCCTGCCTACATAGCGAGCAAACAGCTGATCCAGCTCGGCTTCCGGGGACTCGGCCATCACCGCACGAGTCTCGCCAAAGCGCAGCACGGTATCACGCGGATAGACCAGGTCGACGAACAACTGCCTGATGGCATTGCCATCATTCAAATCAGTGGCCATCTCACGCAAACGCCGAAGATCATCCCTGAAGAAGCCCATGGCCTTTCGGTAGATCGCCAGATCCAGCTCGCCGAAGAATCCGTGGATGCGCTTGGTCCTGCGTATGTCCAGCAACCGGTAGTCGAAATAGCGCATGGACGGACATGCCAGCAGCACACCCACATTCGCAAATTCACCCGTCTCGCCAAATGGCAGGAAGCGGATGATCGCATACTGGCAGGCATGCAATTTCTCGAAAGCCTGATACATCAGATCAGCCTCCAGAAGTCAGTGTTGGCATAGCGGCTCAGCAAGGTGAAGGTCTCGTCTGGATCAAAGTCGGTTGACACCGTCTGCTCTTCGTCGACGAACCACCATTCGGGTGGAACATTTTTGCAGGCCTCGTCCCATACTTCCAGTGCACGGGCAAACTTGTCACGGTACCGGTCCGGCTCAAACATATCCTGCCCCAACGGAACAATCTGCCCGGAGAACACATGGGTTTCACAGAAGGTCACATCATCGAAGTCACGCTCAAAAGCGAGATTCTGATCGATCACGGCAAGGGCGGAAGAGGGTACATTCCACAGCAGGTTCGGATTGCCACTACGAATGCTCAAGGTGCGATCGGCATTATGAATCCACCAATCAAACATCAACACATCCCGTTGCAATCTGTTCGGTACCTCAGGCAACTGAGCCAGATTGAATTCCTGTGCCTGCTCGATTTTGCGGGAAGCGAATAATGGCAGGTCACCGAGATACTGCCCCTCAGGGTGCAAGGCAAGAAGTTCCCGAGGCGCACGAGCAATCAAGAAATCAGGTATGGGAAGCCCAAAAGCCTTGGCCAAGTGCCCTCCCAACCATTCGCATATCAGACTTCGCTGTCCCGCATCGCGCCCTTTGACGAAATACAGATGACCATCCGCGCCCCGACATTGAAAAGGCCGGGTACGACCTTGCAGGCTGCGCGCCTGAATTTCGACCACCATCAACGGTTCCATCATGAGGTCCGTTCATGCTCCCTTTCAGATACCACCCACACAACGGGCAGGACAGCATAGCCTAGCGCCTTATCCTCGATAAACCTGTGCCTCGACGACAGCGCACGCGCTCGGATCACAGCCCGCTTGCTGCAGTGGCAAGCGGGCACAAAAAAAGCCCGGCTTGCGCCGGGCTTTTCTGTTTCAGAGCTTGTCAGCCTGGAATCAGGCGGACGCGGCCTCGTCTTCGGCAACGGCCTTGATCGACAGGCGGATACGGCCCTGCTTGTCGACTTCCAGCACCTTGACCTTGACGATATCGCCTTCCTTGAGCTTGTCGGAAACCTTTTCGACGCGCTCGTTGGAGATCTGCGAAACGTGGACCAGTCCGTCCTTGCCCGGCAGGATGGTGACGAAGGCACCAAAGTCCATCAGCTTGGCGACCTTGCCTTCGTAGATCCGGCCCGGCTCGACGTCGGAAACGATCTGCTCGATGCGCAGTTTGGCGGCATCGGCCGCTTCGCGGTTGACCGAGGCGATCACGACATTGCCGTCATCGGTGATGTCGATGGTGGTACCGGTCTCTTCGGTGATGGCGCGGATGGTGGCGCCACCCTTGCCGATCACTTCGCGGATCTTGTCCGGATGGATCTTGATGGTCAGCAGACGCGGGGCGAATTCGCTCATTTCCTCGCGGGGAGCGTTCAGACCCTTGGCCATTTCGCCCAGGATATGCAGACGACCACCCTTGGCCTGCTCCAGAGCGACCTTCATGATCTCTTCGGTGATACCGTCGATCTTGATGTCCATCTGCAGCGCCGAGATACCTTCCGCGGTACCGGCCACCTTGAAGTCCATGTCGCCCAGGTGATCTTCGTCACCCAGGATGTCGGACAGCACGACATAGTTGTCGCCTTCCTTGACCAGACCCATGGCGATACCGGCCACGGGGGCCTTCAGGGGCACGCCGGCGTCCATCATGGCCAGCGAGGAACCGCAGACCGAGGCCATCGACGAGGAGCCGTTGGATTCGGTGATTTCCGAAACCATGCGGATCACGTACGGGAATTCCTCGATGCTGGGCTTGACGGCCTGCACGCCGCGCTTGGCCAGACGACCATGACCGATTTCGCGACGCTTGGGAGCGCCGAAACGGCCGGTTTCGCCCACCGAGAACGGAGGGAAGTTGTAATGGAACAGGAAGCTGTCCTTGGACTCACCTTCGGGCGCATCGATGATCTGCGCGTCGCGGGTGGTACCCAAGGTAGCTACCACCAGAGCCTGGGTCTCGCCACGGGTGAACAGGGCCGAACCATGGGTGCGCGGCAGCACGCCGACGCGGACCGAGATCGGACGCACGTCAGCCAGCTGACGGCCGTCGATGCGGACCTTGGTCTGCAGGACGCTGTCACGCATGGTGCGGTATTCCAGCTCGGCGAACTCCTTGGCCAGCTCGGCGGCGGGCCAGGCGTTGGCTTCTGCCTGCGGAGCCAGCTCGGCCAACACGTCGGCCTTGATGGCGGAGATCGCGTCGCGACGCTGCAGCTTGTCGCGGACCTGGAAGGCCTGCGCCAGCTTGTCGCCGACGGCACCGGCAATGGCTGCCACCAGCGCTTCGTTGCGGGCCGGAGCGGTCCAGGTCGAAGACGGGCGAGCCGCTTCGGTGGCCAGTTCGGCGATCGCGTTGATCGCGGTCTGCATCTGCTGGTGACCGAACACCACGGCGCCGAGCATGACTTCCTCGGTCAGCAGCTGGGCTTCGGATTCAACCATCAGCACGGCGTTGCTGGTACCGGCCACGACCAGATCCAGGGCCGAGGTCTTCAGCTCCGAAACGGTGGGGTTCAGCAGGTATTGGCCATTGGCATAACCGACGCGGGCGGCGCCGATCGGGCCCTTGAACGGGATGCCGGCCAGGCTCAACGCGGCCGAGGCACCCAGCATGGCGACGATGTCGCCATCGATTTCCGGGTTCAGCGAGATCACCTGAGCGATGACCTGCACTTCGTTCTTGTACTCTTCCGGGAACAGCGGACGCACCGGACGATCGATCAGACGCGAGGTCAGCGTCTCTTTCTCGGTCGGACGACCTTCGCGCTTGAAGAAACCGCCGGGGATCCGGCCGGCCGAGTAGAACTTCTCGACATAGTCGACGGTCAGGGGGAAGAAGTCCTGGCCTTCGCGGGGCTTGGCAGCCGCCACGACGGAGACCAGCACGACGGTGCCGCCCATGCTTGCCATGACGGCACCCGAGGCCTGGCGGGCGATTTCGCCCGTCTCCAGCTTGACCTCGTGTTTACCGTACTGGAATGACTTGGTTACTTTCGCCACGTAGCTCTCCTCGTGTGCTTAGCGACGCAGGCCCAGACGCTCGATCAGGGTCTGGTAGCGAGCGAGATCGCTGTTCTTCAGATAGGCCAGCAGGCGCTTGCGCTGGTTGACCAGCTTCAGCAGACCACGACGGGAATGGTGGTCCTGCTTGTGGGTCTTGAAGTGCTCGGTCAGGTGGGTGATGCGGGCGGACAGCAGGGCCACCTGGACTTCCGGCGAGCCGGTATCGTTCGGCACGCGGCCGTAGTCAGCAATGATCTTGCCGGTCTGTTCAGCGGTCAGGGACATGAGTATCTCTTCCTAAAAAAAGCGGATGCGAAGCATGCGCAACGGCACTTGATGTCGTTGCGCATGCTTCGCTTACGTTGAATGGTTGATTGAAACAAGCTGCCTATTGTAACGACCCAGACACAAACACAACAAGAGCCACGCCGGGATCGCGTTCATCTGTCAAGCCCCGTTGCCGGAAGGCATCATGTCTTCCACCGCAGGGGCAGGACCCAGATTCAGTCCACGCTGGATGGTGATCACACCACCCGATGCCACATGTACCAAGGCCACCGGTACGGCGGCCTCATCCAGCGCCAGCGCCGTCTCGGCAATGGACTGGTCGGGAATCACCACGCGGCGGCCCTGCCTGATCGCCAGGCTCTGGTCCGCATCGAGATGAATCATGTCAAAGCGTTTGAGCCCCTGCTCCAGAGGCAGCAGATGGGCCAGCAAGGCCGCATCGCTCTCGGCCGCGGCCTGCTCGAGCTGCTCCAGGCTCAGCATGGGCGCCTCCTGGAACGGATCGACCCAATCACGGCGCAGGGCACAAATATGCGCACCGCAGCCCAGGGCTTCGCCGATGTCGACGGCCAGGCTCCGGATATAGGTCCCCGAGCCGCAGTCGACTTCGATTTCCAGCCAGTCGGCACGGTGCTGCAGCAGTTCGATGCGGAAGATTTCCACCTCGCGCGCGGCAACCTCGACCTCTTCGCCACGCCGGACCCGGCGATACGCCGGTTCGCCGTCGACTTTCAGCGCGCTGTAGACCGGAGGCTGCTGGCGGATCCGGCCCACCTGGCTGGCCAGCACGGCATGCAGACGCTCACCGGAGATTTCAGGAACGGCACGACGCTCCAGCACCTCGCCATCGGCATCGCCGGTGGCCGTGGTCGCGCCCAGCTGCACTTGGGCACGATAGCGCTTGGCCGAGCCTAGCAGCAGACCGGCCACCTTGGTGGCCTCGCCAAAGCAAAGCGGCAACATGCCGCTGGCCTGCGGGTCCAGCGCACCGGTATGACCGCCCTTGGCGGCCCGGAACAACCGCCGGGCCTTCTGCAACGCCTGGTTCGAACTCAGCCCCAGAGGCTTGTCGAGCAGCACGATGCCATTCAGATCACGAAATACGATTCGGGACATACACCCATCACATGACACACCATCCGTGACCCTCACGGATGGCGCTGAAGCTTAGGCCTCGTCGGCCTGATCCGTCTCTTCGTCGGCCGGCGGCAGCGGGTTGGCGCGCAGCAGGCTTTCGATCCGCTCACCGCGGTCGACCGAGTCATCATATTTGAAACGCAGTTCCGGCACTCGCCGCAGTCGCATGCTGCGCGACAACGCGCGGCGGAATTCAGGGGCCAGCAGTTTCAGACCCTTGACCGCCTCGGCCGATTTTTCCGGCATCAGCGCGGTCACCCAGATGGTCGCCCAGTCCAGGTCACGGGTGACCTCGACATCGGACACGCTGACCGAAGGCAGTGCATGCTCGCGGACGGCGGCATGCACCAGCAGCCCGATTTCCCGCCTCAGCTCGGCGCCGACGCGATCGGTCCGCTTGAAATCACGTGAAGGCATAGTTCTCTCCCGGCCACTGGCCACAGACAAAGCGGCGCGGATCAGGTGACGGGCGGCCCCGCCGCACCGTCACCGATGACACCTGGATCAAAGCGTACGAGCCACTTCGATACGCTCGAAGCACTCGATCTGGTCGCCGACCTTGACGTCGTTGTACTGCTTGACCGCGATACCGCACTCCATGCCGTTACGGACTTCGTCCACCAGCTCCTTGAAGCGGCGCAACGATTCCAGCTCGCCCTGGAAGACCACGGTATTGTTGCGCAGCACACGGATCGGCTTGTTGCGCTTGACCGTACCCTCGACCACCATCGAACCGGCCACGGCACCGAACTTGGAGCTGCGGAACACTTCGCGGACTTCGGCGATGCCGATGATCTCCTCGCGGATCTCCACGCCCAGCAGACCTGAAGCGGCCTGCTTCACCTGGTCGATCACGTCATAAATGATCGAGAAGTAACGCACGTCCAGACCGCTGGTATCGATCACCTTGCGGGCCGAAGCATCGGCACGGACATTGAAGCCGATCACCAGCGCCTTGGAGGCGGCCGCAAGGGTCGCGTCGGACTCGGTGATGCCACCGACGCCGGAAGCGATCACGTTGACCTTCACGTTTTCGTTGCCGATCTGGCTCAACGACTCGCGCAGAGCCTGCACCGAACCCTGCACATCGGCCTTGACCAGAATGTTGAGGGTCTGCATTTCGGCACCCTGACCCATCTGGGCCATGATGTCTTCCAGGCGGTTGGCCTTGCTGACCATCCGCGAATCGCGACGCTTCTGCTGACGCTCGGCGGCCACTTCACGGGCCAGACGCTCGTCGGCGACCACCACGAAGTCGTCACCGGCTTCCGGCACGCCGGACAGACCCAGCACCTGCACCGGAATCGACGGACCGGCTTCCTGCACGGTCTTGCCGGTCTCGTCGACCAGGGCACGCATACGACCGTATTCGATGCCGCAGACCACGAAGTCGCCACGCTTGAGGGTGCCTTGCTGCACGAGCACCGTCGCCACCGGACCCCGGCCGCGATCCAGACTGGACTCGATCACCACGCCCGAAGCCGCGCCGTCTTCGACAGCCGTCAGCTCCATCACTTCGGCCTGCACCGAGATCGCATCCAGCAGGTCGTCGATGCCCAGGCCGGTCTTGGCCGAGACCGGGATGAACGGCGTATCGCCACCCCACTCTTCCGGAATCACTTCCAGATTGCCCAGACCCTGCTTGACGTGGTCGGGATTGGCATCGGGCTTGTCCATCTTGTTCAGCGCCACGATCAGCGGCACCTTCGCGGCACGGGCATGCTGCACGGCTTCGGCCGTCTGCGGCATGACACCATCGTCGGAGGCGACCACCAGCACCACGATATCTGTGGACTGCGCGCCACGGGCGCGCATCGAGGTGAACGCGGCATGGCCCGGGGTGTCCAGGAAGGTGATCACGCCCTTCGGCGTATTCACATGGTAGGCACCGATATGCTGGGTAATGCCGCCGGCTTCGCCCGAAGCGACCTTGGTGCGACGGATATAGTCAAGCAACGAGGTCTTGCCGTGGTCGACGTGACCCATGATGGTCACCACCGGCGGACGCGGCGTCTTTTCACCCTCCAGCTCGGCGTTCTGGGTATGCGCGGCCAGGGCGGCCTCGGCATTGTTCTCGCTGGCCTCGACGGGGGTATGGCCCAGTTCTTCGACCACCAGCACCGCGGTATCGTGGTCGATGGCCTGGTTGATGGTCGCCATCACGCCCATCTTGAACAGCGCCTTGACCACCTCGGCGCCCTTGACTGCCATCTTCTGGGCCAGATCGGAAACCGTATTGCTGTCACTGATCGCGACTTCGCGCACCACTGGTGCGGTCGGACGCGAGAAGCCGTGCGGCCCGGTCTGGCTCGGCGCGGAGCTGTTGCGACCGAAGTCACGGCCGCCCTTGCCGGGCTTGCCACGACGGGCATTGCTGCTGCGACGGGCGCGATCGGCATCGCTCAGATGCAGTTCGCCACCGGCAAAACGCTTGCCTTGGCCACCTTCATCGCGACCACGACCGCCAGCGCCGGCACGACTGCCGTTGCTGGTACCCGCGGCACCACGAGGACCGTTGCCGGCGGCATTGCCACTGGCTGCCGGCGCGGCAGGCTTGACCACCGGTGCGGGCTTGGCAGCGGGCGCAGCGGGCTTGGCCACCGGCTTTTCACGCCGGCGCGGCTCGTGGATCCGCGGCACGATCATGCCCAAGGCACTGGGGTCTATTTTCTGCACTACCGGCACTGATTCCTCTCGTTTGTCTTCAGTATTCTTCTTTTCCGCAACACTGGCGCGCTCGGCCTCGGCACGCGCCTCGGCGGCTTCACGCTCGGCCTGTTCGGCCCGGGCACGCTCCTCGGCTTCCGCCCGGGCACGTGCCTCGGCTTCCGCCGCCTCGCGCTCGGCCTGCTGGCGCGCCGCTTCTTCACGGGCAGCCGCCTCGGCGGCCTTGCGCTGTTCGGCCTCGATCCGTTCCTGCTCGGCCTGGGCCTGCTGCGACTCCAGCGCCTGCTGCGAGATCTCGTCCTGCGACTCATCCACGCCCTGCGCATCTTCGTTCAGCGCGCTGCGCTTGACGTAGGTACGCTTGGCACGGACTTCGACATTGACGGTCTTCGCGCTGCTGGCACCACGGCCACCCGGCGCCGCAACAGTCAGTTCACTGACCTTGCGTCGCTTCAGGGTGATCTGGCGCGGCGAGGTGTCGGCCGGCTCGGCGACAGCTTCGCCCTTGCCATGAGACCGGCGCAGAAAGCCCAGCAACTTCACCTTTTCGGTGCTGCTGATGATCTGCTCCGGATCGGAAAACTGCATGCCGGCCTCACCCAGCTGGCTGAGCAGCTTGGTGACCGGCATTCCCAGAACCTGGGCCAATTGTTTGATGGTGACGTCTGACATCGTATTCTTTCTCCGCCATTCCCGCGCTGATTGCCCATGCGAAGATCCGCATGGGCATGGCCATCCTTGGATATGAACTACCCGGCTGCTCCGGCACACCCTCCAGGGTGAAGCCAGCGATCGATCAGCCGCCGTGCTCCAGTCGCTCGATCAGCGGCGCACGAGCAGCCATGATCAAGGCCGCTGCACGCTTTTCATCCATGCCCGGAATGTCGATCAGATCATCGACCGCCAGGTCACCCAGATCATCCAGGGTCAGGATTTCACGTTCAACCAGAGCATCCAGCGTGGCATCGTCCATACCCTCGAGGGCAACCAGCTCTTCGGACGGTTCAGCCACCGTACCCTCTTCGACGGCCAAGGCCTCGGTCAGCAGGGCGTCACGCGCACGCGCACGCAATTCCTCGACGATATCCTCGTCGAAACCTTCCACCGCCAGCAACTCGGCACTGGGCACATAGGCAATCTCCTCGACACTGGAGAAGCCCTCCTGCACCAGGATGTTGGCGATTTCCTGATCCACTTCCAGCTTGTCCATGAACAGCTGGCGAGCGCTGTCCTGCTCGGCCTCGCTCTTCGCGGCCACCTGGTCCTGGGTCATCACATTCAGTTGCCAGCCGGTCAGTTTGCTGGCCAGACGCACGTTCTGGCCACCGCGGCCGATGGCTTGGGACAGCTTGTCCTCGGCCACCGCGATATCCATCGAATGCTTGTCTTCATCCATGATGATCGACTGCACTTCGGCCGGCGCCATCGCATTGATGACGTACTGGGCCTGGTTCTCGTGCCACAGGATGATGTCGACGCGCTCGCCATTGAGCTCGTTGGACACGGCCTGCACACGCGAACCGCGCATACCGATGCAGGCGCCGATGGGATCGGTGCGCGGATCGTGAGCCAGCACGGCGATCTTGGCGCGATCACCCGGGTCACGGGCGCAGCCCTTGATCTCGACCAGACCCTGACCGACTTCCGGCACTTCAAGCTTGAACAGCTCGATCATGAACTCTGGAGCGGCACGCGACACGAACAGCTGCGGACCGCGCACTTCGGATTTCACTTCGTACAGATAGCCGCGCACACGATCGCCGACACGCACGGCCTCGCGCGGAATCGTCTTGTCGCGCGGAATGAAGGCCTCGGCGTTGGCGCCCAGATCCATATAGATATTGCCGCGCTCGACACGCTTGACGATGCCGGTGACCAGCTCGCCGATGCGATCGACAAAGGCATCAACCACCTGCTGACGCTCGGCTTCACGCACGCGCTGCACGATGACCTGCTTGGCAGCCTGCGCCGCGATGCGACCGAATTCGGCATTCTCGATCTGCTGCTCGATGTACTCGCCGACCTGGGCGTCTTCACGCTCGTCGACGGCATCCATCAGACGCAGCTGGAAGAACGGCGATTCCATTTCGCCGTCATCGGCGATGACTTCCCAGCGCCGGAAGGTCTGGTACTCGCCCGTGTGGCGATGGATTACCACCCGGATATCGGGCTCTTCTTCCGGATAGCGCTTCTTGGCCGCCGAGGCCAGTGCCGCTTCCATTGCGCTGAAAATCACTTCCCGCGGCACGCCCTTTTCATTGGCTACCGCATCAACCACCAGCAACAGTTCTTTGCTCATTGCCGCCACTCCGTGGGTGCGTTTGCGCACCGCGTCGTTCGTTTAAACCAGTCCGCCGTCACTTGGTGGACGACTTGCCGCCGCGCTTGGGCTGCGGGACATAACCCAGAGCCACCCAGTCCGGCACGATACGCGCGCTCTCGACCTGGTCATGCTCAAATTCAAAAGACTTGCCATCCGCCTCGAAAACCAGCTTCTCGCCATCGACCGATACCAGACGACCGCGCAGACGACGCCGACCCTCGACCGGCATTTTCAGCAGAATCTTGATTTCCTGACCGATCTGACGGGCGAACTGCTCGGCAGTGAACAGCGGGCGATCAATGCCGGGCGAGGAGACCTCAAGGACATAGTGTCCCGGAATCAGGTCCTCGACATCCAGCAGGGCCGAAAACTCGCGACTGGCCGCCTCACAGTCATCGATCGTGACTTCGCGCCGCACACCCTCGATTTCAGGACACTCCAGATACACCCGCAAGGTACTTTGCCCCTGCGATGGTGCGAAATCCACCCCCAGACACTCCAGTCCGAGGTCTGCCAGAATCGGGTCGAAACGCCGCGCCAATGCCTGTGTATCCATAGATGCCGTATGTAATCCTGCCGTCGCCGCCAAAATAAAAAATGGGCACACCGGCCCATGCTCGTCCAGCTGCCGCTTCCACCTGCCGCCGCGGATCGTGATCGCAGGCGGCTCGGCATCCGAGGCGCTGGAGCGCCCAACAAAAAAGCCTCCGATGAGGCTTTCTAAGATCAGGCAAAGAAAGGTTCGGCGAACTTGTCGCGATCAACCGTGGCCTGAGCCGGGACGGGACCGCGCAACCTCAATATGTTGCACCGAGTCCGCAATGATACGCGCGCCTTCGTCAGGACGCAAACCTGCGCCCCGCAACCTGATCTGCCGACACACAGGTCCAGCCGGCCCATGGCGGCAAGGGGCTGCTAGACTCGGGATTTGACCCGTCCGCCGCCGCCAATGCGGCCTTCAGTCCCTGCAGGAGCGCTTCATGTCCCATCCGATTCTACAAGCCTTTGGTATCGACGCCGCCCATTCGGGCACCTATCTGGGCCAGGGTGAATGGGCACAATCGCGTGACGGCGGCCGGCTGATTCCGGTCAATCCGGCGTCGGGCGAAGCCCTGGCTGAAGTATGGGGCAGCACCGCCGCCGATTATGCCTTGCTGGTCGAGCGGGCCCAGGCCAGCTTTGCCGAATGGCGCAGCGTGCCGGCCCCGCGCCGGGGCGAGGCCGTGCGGCTGTGCGGTGAGGCCCTGCGCAGGCACAAGGATGCACTGGGATCGCTGGTCGCCCTGGAAATGGGCAAGATCAAGGCCGAAGGTGACGGTGAAGTCCAGGAGATGATCGACATCGCCGATTTCGCCGTCGGCCAGAGCCGCATGCTCTACGGCAACAGCATGCATTCCGAGCGCCCCGGCCATCGCATGTACGAGCAGTGGCATCCGCTGGGCTTGGTCGGCGTGGTTTCGGCCTTCAACTTCCCGGTCGCGGTCTGGGCCTGGAATGCGATGCTGGCCGCCATCTGCGGCAATATCACTCTGTGGAAGCCCTCGCCCAAGACTCCGTTGACGGCAATCGCCACCCTGAAGATCTGCAACGAAGCCCTGCGTGAAGCCGGTTTCCCGGACATTTTCTATCTGTTCAATGACGCCGCCACCGAACTGGCCCAGGACTTTGTCGATGACAAGCGGATTCCGCTGATCAGCTTCACCGGCTCGACCCGCATCGGCCGCCTGGTCGGCGAGCGCGTCGCCCGCCGGATGGGTCGGTCCCTGCTGGAGCTGGGCGGCAACAATGCCATCATCGTCGATGCCAGTGCCGATCTGAAGCTGGCGATTCCCGCCATCGTCTTCGGCGCCGTCGGTACCTGCGGCCAGCGCTGCACCAGCACCCGGCGCGTATTCGTGCACCGCTCTATCTTCGACAACGTGGTCGAAACCCTGGTCAGCGCCTATCGACAGGTGGAGAGCAAGATCGGCGACCCGACCGAAGACGGCACGCTGATGGGTCCGTTGAACAGTCAGGCATCGGTCGACGCCTATCTGGATGCCATCGAACAGGCCAAGGCGGCCGGCGGCCGTATCCGCACCGGTGGTGCCGCTCTGGATCGGCCCGGCTTCTTCGTGCTGCCCACCCTTGTGACCGACCTGGAAAACAGCGCCGCCATTGTGCAGGCCGAAACCTTCGCGCCGATTCTCTATGTCATGCCCTACGATGAACTCGACGAGGCCATCGCCATGCAGAACGATGTGCCGCAAGGCCTGTCCAGCGCCATCTTCACCCAGGACCTGAAGGCCGCCGAACGCTTCCTGGCCGCCTCCGGCTCGGACTGCGGCATCGCCAATGTCAATATCGGCACGTCCGGTGCCGAAATCGGTGGTGCATTCGGGGGCGAGAAAGACACCGGCGGCGGCCGCGAATCCGGCTCCGATGCCTGGAAGGTGTATATGCGTCGGCAGACCAATACCATCAACTATTCCGACGCGCTGCCGCTGGCCCAGGGCATCAAGTTCGAGTGGTGATATCGGCCCACGGCCGGGGAGGCAGGCTATGGATCCAGCGGTTCAAGGTGAAATCCTCAGCGGCGAACATGCGCTGATCCAGGCGCAAGCCCATGCCGACACGGCCACGGTCGAGCGGCTGCTGTCCGACGATTTCCATGAAATCGGCAGCAGCGGCCGCTATTTCGGCAAGTCGGCCGTCATCGACAGCCTGACCCGCAGTCTGGTCCTGGATTTCAGCCTGCAGACCATCGAGTGGATCCAGGCCGGGCCCGACTGCGTGATCCTGGTCTATATGGCCGAGGTCACTCGCCGTCGCAACAACCACAGCCTCACCATCAAGGCCTGCCGCAGCTCCACTTGGCGCCGAGAAGCCACTGGCTGGCGCATGTTGTTCCACCAGGGAACGCTGGTTCCCGACATGGGTCGTCGCGACGGTTGAGGCGCCTGATGAGTTTGCCTGCATCAGGCTATCGGCTCGGGCTGACACCTGCCGCACGATCTTGTATGGCTACCCTGCGCTGAAGCCAGAAACCCAGGTCTGACAGAGATGCATCCGCAAGTACTCCGGAACAGGTATGGTACCGGCCGCGCAAGCCATCACTGCGCCCCGGCGCGCCATATCCCGCGCCCGGTACAGCGCGCCAGCCCATCTGACCGCCCGACGCGTCGAATGCGCAGCGGACCTGATCATGGCAAGTCCACGGAACCGACGCCCGCTCGCCGCAAGCATGATCTTCCCGCTGGAAGAGCGCCCGGCCTTGAGATCCCCACCGTTCGTCGCAGCCTGGAAATTCTCCATTCGACGACATCCGGCATGGTCTGGGAGGCCTGCAGATGTCATCCTATCGGCCATGAGAGTCCGGCCCATCGGTTCTGTGTGTCCTATCGGCGCGCAGATTGCGGCATCGGACCGACTCGCGTTGCCCTCTTCAACACCCGCATCTGCCTAGGCGAGGTTTGCGAACCGATGTACCACTTGCTGCGCCCCCTTCTGTTCAATCTGGATGCGGAAACCGCCCACGGACTTACCCTGCGCGGCCTTGATCTGGCCCATCGCAGCGGCCTGGGCTCGCTGCTGGCCAAACCGCCGGCCGAGCTGCCCACCGAAGCGCTGGGCCTGCGCTTTCCCAATCCGGTCGGCCTAGCCGCCGGCCTGGACAAAAACGGCGCCCATCTGGATGCCCTCGGCGCGCTGGGTTTCGGCTTTATCGAGATCGGCACCATCACGCCGCGTCCTCAGGCCGGCAATCCGCTGCCGCGCCTGTTCCGGCTGCCGGCCCATCAGGCCATCATCAACCGCATGGGCTTCAACAACGAAGGCATCGACGCCCTGGTCGGTCATGTCCGCCGCTCGCATTACCAGGGCGTGCTGGGCATCAATATCGGCAAGAACAAGGATACGCCCAACGAGAAGGCCGTCGAGGATTACCTGATCTGCCTGGACAAGGCCTGGCCGCTGGCCAGCTATATCACCGTCAATATCTCCTCGCCCAATACCCAGGGCCTGCGCGATCTGCAGGAAGAAGCGACCCTGCGCCGCTTTATCAGCACCCTGCGCGAACGCCAGGAACAGCTGGGTTCGCAGGCTGGCGGCCGCAAGCCGATGCTGCTGAAAATTGCGCCTGACCTCAGCGAGACCGAACTGGACGCCATTGCCGAGGTTCTGCTCAGCTGCGGCGTCGACGGCGTGATCTGCACCAATACCACGATCGATCGCAGCGCCATCGCCAGCGATCCGCTGGCCGGCGAAGCCGGCGGTCTGTCCGGTGCTCCGGTGCGCACCAGGTCCGACCAGGTGCTGGCCGGCATGGCCAGCCGTCTGGACGGCAAGATTCCGATGATCGGCGTGGGCGGCATCATCTCGGGTGCAGACGCCGCGAAGAAACAGGCCTTGGGCGCCCCGCTGGTGCAGGTCTATTCGGGCCTGATCTATCGCGGCCCGGTACTGATCGGCGAATGTGTCGAGGCCATGCGTGCAGGAGCCCGCCATGTCCGCTGAGGTGATCGCCCTGGAAGGCGTACGCGAACTCGCCGATACCTCGCTGCAGACCCGCAACACCTTGCGCGTACCCGCCCGCGCGGCGCGACTGTTCGAAGTCGACGACGCCAGCCAGCTGCCCGCCCTGCTGGCCGCACTCGGCGACTTTCCCAGCATGGTACTGGGCAGCGGCAGCAATATGCTGTTTGTCGATGATTACCCCGGTGCCATCATCGTGCTGACCAGCCGCGGCGTGCTGGTCGAGACCGAAGACGATACCCATCGCGTCGTGGTCGCCGCCGGCGAACTGTGGGACGACTTCGTGCGCTGGTCGCTGACCCATGGTCTGGCCGGTCTGGAAAACCTGATCCTGATCCCCGGCACTGTCGGTGCTGCCCCGATCCAGAATATCGGCGCCTACGGCTGCGAGGTCGGCGAATATATCGAAAGTGTCGAAGCCTGGGACCGACAGACCGCCAGCGTGGTCAGCCTGGATCATGCCGCCTGCCGCTTCGCCTATCGCGACTCCCTGTTCAAACAGCAGTCCGGCCGCTATATCGTCACCGCCGTCCGCTTCGCCCTGCCCCGCCATGCCGCGCCGCGACTCGGCTATGCCGGCCTCCCGGAAGAACTGGAACGGATGGGTGTGGCCAAGCCAGCCCCAGTGCATATCGCCGAAGCCGTGGAGCGGCTGCGTCGGCGCAAACTGCCCGACCCCGCCGTGCTGGCCAATGCCGGCAGCTTCTTCAAGAACCCCATCGTCAGCACCGAATTCGGCGCCATCCTGCATCAGCAGCACCCCGGCCTGGTCAGCTGGCAGGCTGGCCGTGATCGCCACAAGCTGTCCGCCGCCTGGCTGATCGAAGCCGCCGGCCTCAAGGGCTACCGTGACGGCGATGCCGGCATCTCCTCCCGCCATGCCCTGATCCTGGTCAACCATGGCCATGCCACCGGTCGTCAGCTGTGGGCTGTCGCCCAACATGTGATGAATACCGTCGAAGCCCGCTTCGGACTGAGACTGGAGCCCGAGCCGAATATCATCGGCGCTACGGGCGGTTGAAAGACCGCATCCGATCCCGGCTCCGTGAAATCACAAAGCCGGGGCGAATTGAAGCCAATCTGTCGACGCCTCAATGCGCCGGCTGGCCAGCGGCAGCCAAGGCCTGCAACAGGGCCTGATGGAAGCGGTCGGGCACCTGCAGCTGAGGGGCATGCCCGACCCCGGCAAATTCGACCAGGCGGGCATGGGGCATACGGGCCACAGCCTCGCGAGCCAGTTGCGGATAATGGCCCAAGGCGGCGCGAACCGATGGCGGAGCCAAGTCCTTGCCGATAGCCGTGACGTCACTATCCCCGATCATCAGCACGGTCGGCACCCGCAGCTGCTCGAACTGGTAGTACACAGGCTGGGTCAGGATCATGTCGTAGAGCAAGGCGGAATTCCAGACCACCCGAACGCGCCCCGGACCTTGATACATACCGGCCAGCATCTGCAGCGGCGGCTCCCAGTCGGAGCGCCACTGCCCAGCAAAATTAGTGGCCTGCTCGTAGCGCCGAATGCCATCCGCCGAGGTTTTCATTTCACGCTGATACCACTGATCCACGCTGACAGGAGGCACTCCCTTGGCATGCCAGTCCTCCAGACCGATCGGGTCGAGCAGCACCAATTGGCTGCCAGCTGCTCGAAGCTGAACTGGTAGGCAGCCGGCTTGCTGGATTTGCAAAAGCCGATCCGGTCAACCGCGATCACCCGGTAACCGGCCTGATGCAGGACCTTGATGGTGGGCGCCCATGTCGCCAAGCAATAATTCTTGCCATGCGGCAGCAGTATTGTCTCCGGCCATTCATCTGCTCCGGCTCGGCAGCCACATCCATATAGGCCAGATCAAGCCGCTGCCACCGGGATACGAACTGGAAATCATGCACCGGATAAGGGTAGTCGTAGCCTTGCAGCTCGGGGCCATAGACGGGTCCGTCGGCAAGCCGCGCAGCGGCGATCTCGCCTGTCGCCAGCCACGCCGTGACAGCCATCAACGGCAAGCTCATACGGAGATCCGCCATCTCGATACTCCCGACATCATCGTGGCCAGCATAGCCTTGCCGACGGACGGCTGGATAGCCCCGAACTGACAAGTCGCGATGCCATCGCAATGCAGATTCACCTGGAACTTCTGCCTCAAATCGACGTCTGAAGATGCACAATGACCATGGCTCGGGGAGACCATGTCGACATACGGCGTCAGCGGAACAGGCTTCCTCCTAACCCGGGATTTTTCAAGACGGCGAGTCATGGCATGGACCCTGGCTCTGCTGGCTCAATGGCCATTGTGGATTTTCCTGCGCCCCGCCACGCCATGGCCCCTCGAAACCGAAGCCGCACCCGCTGACAGCACTCCTTCGCTGCAGGTTCTACTACCTCGAATGCCGACAGCCAGTTCGATCAGTGGCCGATATCCATCCCTTGCAGCGACAACGGTGCAACATCGCTCACCGGCAGTCGCAGTCGCCGGAAAAGCCTCGGGGCGACACCGAATGGCCGGCAAGACAAACCCTCAACCATCCATTCACCTTTATACCGGCCCTCGATCCACCCTTCCCATGGGCGCGCGCCACACCGACATGAGCGCAACCAGCTTGGAGGACACGTCACCCGCGGCCAACCGGAACATGGCATCAACGCCGCCAGCAACGATGAATCAGGCCGCCCCGCAGCCATCGGCCCTCGAGCATCCGGAAGCGCACGGCTATATCCCCGGTGGCGGCCTGTTCGGACCACGCGATGGAGGTGGCTTTCGCCGCAATGCCGACCAGTTGCCTGGAACCGAACAGATCGCCCATGCACCTCACTTCGCCATGGTCGCCGCCGAACAACAAGGTATCGGTCGCCGGGTGGTCAATCTGATCGGCTCGCTCACCCATGCCACCGATCCGCATTGCCTGGATGTCGCGGTATGGAGCGGCATGAGCCCGCAGGAACAGCTGGCCCACTACACCTCCCCGGCACGGATCGCCGAATACACCCAGCGCTATCATTGCGTGCCGCCACCGAGATACTGATGCGGGAAGCACCGGCGTATCGATCAGTTGCGGATTTGGAAGCCCAGATGACGCCTGTCTCCAAGACAGTTACCCACGGCGTGCAGGCCACAAGCAGCCTGCCCAGGACCCAGTTCCCCGGTTCGAGAAACACCATGCGCCAGCAGCCCTAATGCACCTGCTGGCTGATGACATAGGCCACGCTGTCTCTCGCGGGGCATTCGCCCTCTCGGGTTTCACTGGTTTCGATAAAGGACAGCTGGCGGCTCGATGGCCTGACTTCATGCAGCGTCAGCAAAAACACCTGTCGAGATCCTTTGCCGCCAGCCAGAGCCTCCTTGGCCAGCAGTCTGATCTCGGTAAGCGAGTTGTCCACCTTGTTTTCATCAATCAGCCTCGAGGCCGTCAAAGGGCCTTGCAATGCCGAAGAGGTTGCCTGAGCGCAGGCCCAATCCTCTTTGGACAGGGCTGCCTCCCCGGATTCAACTGCCATGGCAACTGCCGGCATACTGATCATTATCACGACCAGACCCAAGATCCTTTGGTTCATGGCACGACCTCCAGCTGATGATCCCCACTGGCCCAGATCCGTTGTCGTACCTCGATGGGAAGCACGATACACCCCGTAGATGAATCGTTCGGATGGGCCTGATTGGCTCCATGAATGAGGAAACCCTTACGCCCGAACATCTGGTTGGATGGCGCCGGCAACAACGGCAGCGTCCAAGCTCCCGTCTGCCTATGTGTTCTGGGCGCAAGTATGACGTAGCTGCCGCGAGGCAAAGGACCCTTGTCTGCCATGGACTGGCAGTCAGGCCGGTTCTTGCAGGGTATCTTGCCTGCATATCCTTGCGAGGTTGCCAGCTTTCCATCATGCAACAATGGGTGGCTGGCCTGTCTGTAGATCCATGCCATGTTGCACTTCCATGGGTTGCTGAAGATATGGCCAATCAGACCATGCAGACTGTGCTGGCTGGGTGAATGCAACAACAAAGGCGCGTTCAATGATCGAGGCTCGGCGTACTCCCGGAGTTGATGCATGCGTGCAGCCTCACCAGCGCCGCAACTGAAAACCCGCGCTCAGCAGAGCCTGCAGATAATCGTGAGCGCCGGACAGCGCCCCCATCGGCAACCATGCAAAGACCACGGCGTGATCGGCGGAGGCCTTGATCACAGCCGATCGCCAGACAGCCATCAAATGTCCGTCGATATCAGTCACACCATGCCTGGCCAGCAGCGTCGCGGGAAAATGACTGCTCCGACAGATATCGAAAGCACGGGCATCGGTCCGAGCCAGCGCGTCGGTATCGCCCTCCGACCAAGCCTCGGCTCGCGCCTGCAGGTTGCCGGCATGATGGTCGAGAAAATCAGCCAGCGCAGTGAGGCACGGCATGGCCGCATCATCATCTTCCAGCAGTTCACGCATATAGGCCGTGGGCTGTTCCAGATCCGCCTGGTAGACCGGCCGGACTTCGCTGACCCGACGAGCTGCAAAGCCCTTGAGCAAGTCGGCCACCACCGGCGAATGGCGACGATAACCCAGCTGCCCCAGGGCCGAATCCATCAACACGTCCTCTGCAAACGACGGGCGATCCCGATAGAAGGCCACATCGCCGTGATTGTAGTACTGCTCGGCCTGCTGAACTTCGGCAAAAACCTTCGGCGCCAGATGCTGCTGCAAGCTGCCATGATCAGGGTAGCGGGCATGCCTGACGGCCGTAGCCATGGCCCCCAATCCGCCAAACAGGCCCAAACGCAACTTCAGTTCCGGCGCATCGACCACAGCTTCAGCCTGATCCAGCAGATGATCCAGTCGGGCTGATCGCCAAGGAAGACCAGCGGGAGCGGGATCAATCACGGCCATCACGATGATGGCATGACCATCTCGTTCGGCCATCCATATCGGCGGCGTAGGCAACGCTGCCGTGACCTGTACGGTGCCCAGTGAATGCCTGCTTCCGGACATGGCTGCGAAAGCCCGCTCCGGCCCCCATCCGCCTGACAGCATGGCTGCGACCACGACCACCATTGCAACCTTGCCCCTCATGCCTTCCCCCTTGACTGGACTGCCAACCAAAGACCCTCAGCCACGCTCTGAAGTTCCCCCGGTTTTCCGTATACCGTGTCGGCGGCGAGCCGCCGACCATGGCTGACGGCGGCTTCAGTCCTGTGCTCTCAAGTCCGCTGACCAGATCATCAGGCTCTGAATACAGCGACGGGCTTTCACCGAAAAAAATCTGCTGGCAGACGGACCAGTGCCTGGAGACTCCATGCCAGTCTATGGCTGAGCCGCTCCAGAGCTGCATGCGCCCAGATCCTCGCCCTGCAAGCCGAATGACCGCCTGCCCGCCGTCGGTCCGTGGCATCCATCGCGATCCCTCCAGCTGACAACGGTCAGCCACCACGCCTGACCCATAGCCCTGCCGATCGGACGAGGCTGCAGACAGACGGCCTTGCACAAGGTTTCCTTCTTATGCCTGCCACTCCGCCAAAGCGCTCTCGTAGCCCCCTGCCATCAGTCATGCCAACTCACTCGTTGACCCTTGCAAATATGGTGTTATAGTTCACTGCAACACCACTCACATACAACACCAAAGGAGAGCGCCATGACCATCCGTTCCATGATTGCTGCCCCGATCGCCGTGTTGCTGGCCGTACTCAGCCTGGCCGCGGTCCGTTCCAATGTCGATATCGCCCGCCCGGCACTGGCTGCACCGCTGGCGCTGCGCCCGGGACTCTCGATCAGCACCCTGCCCGCACGCCAGGTGCACCCTTCGGCCGCGGACTTGCGCGAGGCCGCGATGCTGCCGGCACAGCCCATGGCCAGCCGTCAGGAAGCCGGGGGCGATCCTTCGTTGGCAGGCATGCACGCGCATGATCAGGTTCTGGCGGACGCCTTTCGCCCAGTCATGCCCTACTATGCTTTCGCCCCCCGTTTGCTGAGCGCCAAGGACTGAATGAATGCCTATTACCTGGAATGACAGCGTGCCGATTTATCGCCAGTTGCGCGAACGCGTGGTGGCGATGATTCTGGACGGCGCGCTTGCAGAGGGCGATCCGCTGCCCTCGGTGCGTCAGGTGGCAGCGGATTATCAAATCAACCCATTGACCGTTTCCAAGGCCTATCAGGAGCTGGTCGATGATCAACTGGTGGAAAAGCGAAGGGGGCTGGGGATGTTTGTCATTGAAGGGGCACGCGAGGCCCTGCTGAGGTCGGAGCGCGAACGCTTTCTGCGCGAGGAATGGCCGACCCTGTTCGCTCGCCTGCAACGGCTGGGTCTGGATCTGCCCACTCTGCTGCGCCATCAACCCAAGGAGCCCGACGCATGAGCCCGGTCGTCACCGCACGCCATCTGAGCAAGCAATACCAGTCCACTCAGGCCCTGGACCATGTCAGCTTTGATATCCAGCCCGGTCGGATCGTGGGGCTGATCGGTCCCAACGGTGCCGGCAAGACCACCATTCTGAAGGCGATTCTGGGCCTGACCAATGTGCAGGGCGAGCTGAATGTCCTGGGTCTGGACCCGCGCCGCGAGCGCGGCAAGTTGATGGAGCAGGTCTGCTTTATCGCCGACGTGGCGGTGCTGCCGCGCTGGCTGAAGGTGCGCGAGGCCGTGGACTTCGTCGCCAACGTACATCCACGTTTTGACCGCGCCAAATGCCAGGGCTTTCTGGCACGGACCAAGCTGCAGCCCGAGATGCGGGTCAAGCAGATGTCCAAGGGCATGATCGTGCAGCTGCATCTGGCCCTGGTGATGGCCATCGACGCCCGCCTGCTGGTGCTGGACGAGCCGACCCTGGGCCTGGACATCCTCTACCGCAAACAGTTCTACCAGAGCCTGCTGGAAGACTATTTCGACGAAGCGAAAACCATCATCGTCACCACCCACCAGGTCGAGGAGATCGAGCATATCCTCACCGACCTGATGTTTATCCGCGACGGCAAGATCGTACTGGATACCGATATGGATCGCGTCGGCGAACGCTTCGCCGAAGTGCTGGTCAACCCGGAGCACGCCGATGCCGCCCGCGCCCTGAGTCCGATCCAGGAACGCAAGGTGTTCGGCAAGACCATCTTCTTGTTTGACGGCGCCGACACCCGTCGTCTGGCCGAGCTGGGCGAAGTCCGCCAGCCCTCGGTCAGCGAGCTGTTTGTGGCGATCATGAAAGGAACCTATGCATGAAAGCTTTCTATTGGCAGCTGAAACGCGAATTCTGGGAACACCGTGGCGGCTTGTTGTGGACCCCGCTGATCGTGGCCGGCGTGTTTCTGGTCCTGAACCTGCTGGGGATTCTGACGGCTGAAACCCTGCATCACGGCACGATCAACTTCGGGGGTATCGATCTGATGCATCTGAAGCCGCAGGATCAGGCCGACTTCAGCCATGCCGTCGGCTTTGCCCTGGACATGGCCCTGGCGGCACCGGCGATCCTGCTGACCATCGTGATGGGCTTCGTGCTGTTTGCCTATTGCCTGGGTGCGCTCTACAACGACCGTCGCGATCGCAGCATCCTGTTCTGGAAGTCCCTGCCCCTGTCCGACACCGGCACGGTGCTGTCCAAGCTAGTCACCGCGGTGGTGGTGGCGCCGGTGATCGCCCTGGTCATCGGGGTGGTCTCGGGCCTGCTGATGATTCTGATGCTGTGCATCACCCTCGGCCTGCACGGGCTGGCGCCATGGAGCCTGCTGCTGCAAGGCCATCCGCTGACCACCGCCTTCGATCTGCTGGCCTTGATCCCGCTGTATGCGGTGTGGGCCCTGCCCACCGTTGGCTGGCTGCTGATGTGCTCGGCCTTCAGCCGCAGCCGCCCGTTCCTGCTGGCGGTGGTGGTGCCGATCGGCGTGAGCATGATGCTGGGCTGGTTCCGCATGATCCACGTGCTCGATCTATCCTTCCTGGGCGTGCTCAAACTGCTGGTGGTTCGCCTGCTGACCGGTGTCTTTCCCGGCGGCTGGATGACCCGCAACGACGGCCTGCTGATGATCAGCCACTCGGTGGCCGGCACCACGGCCGATGCCCCTCGTCAGCTGGTGAACCTGGGTTTGAATTACGCTGCCTTCGGTCGCATGGATCTTTGGCTGGGCGTGCTGGCCGGCGCCATTTTTGTGGCGATCGCCATCTGGTGCCGCCGCTGGAGGGATGAAGCATGAAAATGAGTCAACATTGGCCTGCGTGGATCGCCGTGGGGCTGCTGACAGGGATCAGCATCGGCCTCACCGGCTGCCAGGACCAGGACGGCAAGGCGCACCGGATCACCGCCACCTACAGCGTGAATGACGACGATGCCAAGCCGACAGGTGATGATTCGCTGAATGACGGGCATGTTCATATTCATGGCGGCCTGAGCATGATCCATGGCCGAGTGGTCCTGAAGGCGAAAGGCCAGCCGGATGCGTCCATCAGCCGGCAAGGCGAATTCAGCATCGATGATCGGCCGGTCAGTCTGAGTCCTGAGCAGCAGGCACAGTTTCAGCGTTACTATGCTCAGACCGAGGCTGTCGTTCATCAGTCCATCGATGTGGCCAAGGCCGGAGCAGGTGCTGGTCTGGGTATTTCGGCTGGAGTCATGCATAACCTGCTGGAGGGCAAAACCGACGATGCCAGCATGCAGGCCACCGTGCATGAACACCTGACCGGACTCAGCCATAGCGTGGATGCCATCTGCAACCTACTGGCCGCCCAGCAGACGCTGCAGGATCAACTGGCCACGCAGGTGGCGGCCTTCCGACCCTATGCCTCCATCACCGATGCACAGATCCAGGAATGCCATCACGGCGCCAGCGAGATCCTGGAAAAAAACTCAGGTGATCACGACAAGGCGGCCGACTGAGCGCATCTCCCGGACCAGGCACTTGCCCGGTCCGGGATGGGGGGCAGCTACAGCTTGGGCCACAAGCAAGCCAGCGTCGGCTCCGGTGAAGATCCATTCATCGGATCGCCAGCCACGCAGGCCGGCACCACGGCATGGAATGCGACCCGCGCCCGTCGGCCATGGCTCCGGAGCATGAGAGTCCATGCCGTTCGCGATCACGGGCGGCACTCGGGTAGCCTGGATCACGCCTCCACAAGAGCGCGGCCCAGGCCTGGCCTCCCGCCAGGCTCATGCATCTTGCAGCGGGCTCGGGTCGCAAGCTTGGCCTGCCTCATCAGTCATCCCGGATCTGACGATGCAGGCTCGAACCGGGCCATCCATCACCACGGATGGATGGCCGTCATGAAGTCGCCAACAATATCCGGTCGCCTGCCGGACTCCAATCTTCAAGCCGACAGAATCGCTCGCGCCCGATCACCAGGTCGCGGCACAGGGATTGCCCATCGCGGCCATCGCGTCACGTTCGGCCTGCGGCACCTTGAAAGCCGGAGGATAGGTCGGCCGGTTGGTGACCGGCTCCAGTTGAGGACAGCGATAGCGTGCATCCAAAGCCTGCTGCATCCGGAGATTGCGCTGCAATTGTTCCGGGGTCACTGCACAGCCCGCAAGCGACAGCAGCACCGCCAGCAAACCACCGAAGCGTAGCGTCGAGCCTGAACACAGGCTTTTGGTCGAGCTGTTCAGAACGAGCATTCGACGTCCCCATGCCGAAACGTATCTGGTGAGCGGACCCGCGGAGTTCCGATCCGCCGTCATGACCACTGGCAAGGCCTGCATGGCTGCCCGAACCACAGGTCCCAGTCTCAAGCCCCGCTGGCTCGTCACGGAAGCCCGTCTCGCCAGCATCGACCAGAAGATGATGCACCCGGATGCTGCATGATGAACCAGCGGGCCATCATGTGGCCTGCGGCTCAATACATACGCTACGGCGCAGAAAGTCCATGACCAGAGTGTGATGGCGCAAGACCTCACCACCCAGCTCATAAGGCACCAAGGCAAAGGGCTGATCCATGATCGTGAAATCCAGGTTGCGCGGACCGCTACCCAGGTCCAGACGGACTCGCGCCGGGTAACTGTCGACCCAGCGCATGCCAGCGGCGTAGGATATAGCCTTCGGTTCAAGCTTGGCCGCGCTCGGCGGCAACAGAGACTTGATGCCCAGCAGCTCGAAACCGCCGCCGGTATCGATCAGAGCCGTCCGAGGCTGGCCGTCCACCTTGATCGCATACAGCAGATGATCGCTGCTACCGCTGATATTCGCGCCTTCCAGCATGGGCCGAGTGCAACGACCGTCCGAAGCCCGGCTCAGGCTTGCGCCCTGCGCATCCAGCGTCACCACGCCCAGCCTGCGCAGCAAAGGCAGTCCGATCACCATCGTCGCCGGCGTGCGGGTCATGCTGACCGGCCAGTTCTTGACCGTCACCGGCCCCAGCCTGAGTTCCGGCAATATCCCGATCGGAGCTGACAGCACCTTGCCGGCGGCATCGGTGAGTTTTTGATAGCTGATGGCCGGCTGCAGTCCCAGAGCTTTGGCCACGGCCGGATCCAGCGTATCGTAAGCGGCGCCGGTATCGATCACCGCATGATGGCGATGCCCCTGGATCCGCACTTCCACCACGGCCTGCTGCCGCGCCTCCAGTCCTTCGCGACGGGCGGCGCTCACATAGGGAATCCGTCCCGAAGCTTGGGCCCAGCTCACCTCCGGTGCAGGGAAAGAGGCTCCGGGCAGGAACTGCACGCCCTCCGCATCGGTCAGGCTCGGCTGTCGCCCCGGATTGTCCTTGGCCAGCAGGGGATAATATGTGCGTCGTATCCATTCCAGCTTCTGCTGCCAATCGGCCATGCGCCGTTGCATGAACAGATGACCGGCGATCAGCAGACTGCACAGCCCCCGCATCGGATGCTGGGCCGGCATGGCCTTTTCACAGGCCTGCAGCTGGATCGTGGCCTCATCCAGCCGACCGCCCGTGCGCAGCAATCCGACCTTGGCCAGCTCCTGCTCGAACTCGTTGCGCGGATGCGCCACCACCTGCTGCAGGGCGTCACGATCCCCCCGCGCCATGGCCACCACCACCCCTTGATCATCACTGATCTCGACCGCATCCGATACCGGCTCGGCGGCCTTCAGACTGACGGCCATCAGCAAGCCCCAGCACAGACTCGAACGCCTGAACCATGCGCCCGCGGCCAGACCTCCACGGGCGCGCCGCCGACAGTGAGTATTGCAGCATGTCATGGCGCGCCCTCCTGGCCTCAGAATGCGACGGTCCAGACAATGCCGCCGCCGGTGACACTGCCGCCGAAGCCTCCGATATGGCCGCCGATGGAAGATCCGCCGGGCAACCGGTAACCGCCTGAGGCACTCCAGGTGGTTCCACCGGCTCCCGAGGTCACGCTGCCGCCCCCCACCCATTCATGCAGCGAAACCACCGGAGCCACGGTGTCCGTCGTGGAAGTGGATGCGGCGGCCAGAGGCTGGATCTGCCCACCGGCAACGGTCCGGATTTGTGAAGCCGTCAATTCACGCATATTGAACTCCTTGTTGATTTCGGATGAGCCACCGGCGGCAAGACACGGCGATCACGGCTCGGTGCTCCTTCACCGATGGCGGAATGCCAAATGCAATTAGTTATTGGCAATTTGAATTTGCCACCGCAATGATGAAGATCATGTTGACCGCCAATGAAATCGGCGGAAAAACCACGGAGACCCGGAAACAGCTCGCGGCATCGCAGGTTCCGGAGGGCAGACGTCGCGCCACTGCGCTAGGCTGCAGGGCATGATCAGAAACAAGTCCATGTCCCGCACCCGCGACGCCTCGCCTCCGGCCGAGCCCAGATTGACGATGACCTTGCCGACTACGGCACCCGCCGCCCCGCCGACAGCACGCGCCCGGCTGATCACCGCCCTCTGCGACCATATCGAGCGCGCCGAAGTCGAGCCCGGCCTGGATGACCTGGCAAAGATGGCCGCCTTGAGTCCGGGCCATCTGCAGCGGATCTTCAAGGCGGCGACCGGCCTTTCCCCCAAGGCCTGGGCACGGGCCCAGCGCGCCGCCCGGCTGCGCAAGGACCTGCGTGAAGCCGGTAGCGTCACCGAGGCCATCCATGCCGCCGGCTATGGTTCCCAAGCCCGCGTCTATGAACATGGCAGCCGCCTGCTGGGCATGAGTCCCGGTGCGTTTCGCCGTGGCAAGGCCATCGAGGCGCTGCATGTCGCCATCGCCCAGTCCAGTCTGGGCTCGGTACTGGTGGCCAGCACCCCGCGCGGACTGGCCGCGATTCTGCTGGGCGACGATCCGCAAACCTTGTTGCAGAACCTGCAGCGGCAGTTTCCCGGCAGCCGGCTGGCCGCGGACAACGCCGGCTACGAAGACCTGGTCGCCCAGGTCGTGGCCGTGGTCGAACAACCCAGCCTGCCGCTGGAGCTGCCGCTGGATCTGCAAGGCACCGCGTTTCAGCATCGGGTCTGGCATGCCCTGCGCCAGATCCCGCCGGGCACCACGATCAGCTATGCCGAACTGGCCCGCCGCATCGGTGCTCCCAAAGCGGTGCGGGCGGTGGCCGGCGCCTGCGCCGCCAACCGGCTGGCCGTGGCCGTGCCCTGCCATCGGGTGGTCCGCCATGACGGCAGTCTGTCCGGCTACCGCTGGGGCGTGGAACGCAAGCGTGAACTGCTGTCCCGCGAAGTCGCTGCTGCAGGCTTCCAGCTGGCTCCGGACCGCCGGGATGAGGCAGGAGACCCGTCATGAACGCCCACCCGGTGGCCACTCCCCCCGTGCTGCCCCGCTGCCGCTGGGCCGCCAGCGATCCCCTGCTGCAGGCCTACCATGACTCCGAATGGGGGCGCCCGCAGCACGATGCCCGGGCGTTGTGGGAGAAACTGATGCTGGACGGCTTTCAGGCTGGTCTGAGCTGGCGATTGATCCTGCAACGACGCCCGGCCTTGCGCACGGCCTTCGCTGACTTTGATCCTGACATCCTCGCCGCTCGCCATCCGGCAGATATCGCAACAATCATGGCGGCCCCCGGGATGATCCGCTCACCACAGAAAATCCGCGCCGTACTGCACAACGCCCGTGCCTGGCAGGCCATGCACCTGGCTGGCGAAGACTTCGCGAAGCTGGCCTGGCAGGTGGTCGGCGGGCATCCCGTGGCCGGCGATGCCCACGCCACCACATCCGCGGTCGGTGATGAACTCTCCCGCCGGTTGCGCCGCCGCGGATTCCAGTTCGTCGGCCCACGCATCTGCCATGCCTGGGCCCAGGCCTGCGGTCTGATCCATGCCCACGAGCCGGAGTGTTTCCTATTCGATCTCTGGCTCCGCCCTCCCGACTGAACCGGAGATATTCCTGATCGGCCACCACACCTTGTATCCCGCGATGGGTCGCCGCCATCACCAGTGGCGACGAGCCCCAAATCGACCATGCAGAGGCGGCGGGATGGCGTCGCAAAGACCGGACAGCTCTTGCACACGCCGCTTGGAACGGCTGCCGACATCGGCAGATGGAACTTCAACCAGGCCTTCATGCTCATATCGAGTATCGGCACATGCTGGTCACTGGGGCAAAGCATAAAATGGCGAGCCATAAGGAGTACCGCTTCTCGACCAGGCGCGCACTGGCGTTGGCGATCACCGCCATCCTCAACACGGGGGTACTGCTATGGCTGCTGCTTCCGGCGGTGCCGCTGACGATCTCATTGCCACGGCCGCCGAACCTGGTCACAGCACTTCGTCTGCATTTGAGGTTTGAAGCAAGCCGGCAAGCTCCTCGAGCATCGCCCGCAAAACCTGCAACCGAACCGCCATCCCGGCGCCGGCGGCGCACCGTGATCGGCGCCCTGCCCTTGCACCACCGGCGCCCAGCTCATTGGACGGGTCTGCAGCCAACGATACTCGCCAACCCGGCTTCACTGCTGGAAGCTGTGGCCCCTCCAGGGATAGGGCCCTCGGCGAACAGGACCTCGGATGCAAGGCCGCTCGCCCATTTTGAAAATAGAGGACTGCGCCAGCGTCTGCAGGCGGCGAGCGCCGCCAATGCTATCCACGGCCTGCCCGGCACCGCCAGCCACCGGATGGCCGGGCTCAGGTTGCAAGATCCCTTGCAGCATGGCCTGGCTGCCGCCATGCACACGACTCAACGCTTATTCGGCATTGCCCGCCGTGATTGCATCGACGTGCAGGTGGAGGAAAGCCTGTCTCCGCAGCAACTGATCGACCGCCATCTGACGACGGCCGATGTCAAAGCCGACGAGCAGCGCTACGACTGCAACCGTCCGCCCGGCCTGAGCTTCTGATACCGGACGGCAGGCGGTCACGCGTCTCGCCATCCAACGCCATCAATCCGGTCGCCACATGGCGGCAAGCACTACCCAGGCGTGCAGCTCGCCTCCTCCCAGCTGGGCACGGATGATGTCGCGCATCATGCGGCGCAAACGCACCTGGCCATCGGCGGCGGGCGGACGGTCTTCGGCCAGGGCCAGCAGATCGGCGCCCTGCACGGCCTGCGGAAACTTCTCAGCCGAGGGCCACAGCCCATCCTCGGGCTGATAGCGGTACCAGGCCTCGGGATCCGGGGCTTCGCCGCTGTCGGCCCTGACATCCAGCGCCAGGGCATAACCCAGCTCGGCCAGCAGGTCGCGCTCGAAGCGGCGCAAGGTCCAGCCGGCAGGCTCGCCAGCCACCAGTCGCGCCAAGGTCTGCCGATAGGCGGCGTAGATCCCGGGGTGCGGATCGTCACGCGGGCACAGCCGGGTGACCAGCTCGTTGAGATACAGACCGACCAAGGTGGTGCCACCCTGCATGCGCAGGGGCAGATCCATGGGTTCGGCCGTCCGCAGCGTCGCCAGCTCGCCGCGTCGCTGCAGATCGAGGCTCAGCCGTTGAAAAGGCTCCAGGGTGGCACGCAGGGCACCGCCGCGAGCCCCGCGTACACCGCGTGCCACCACACCGATACGCCCATGATCGCGGGTCAGGCATTCCAGCAGCAGCGAGGTTTCCCGGTAGGCCCGGGCATGCAGGACATAGCCTGGCTGCTGCTCGATCAGCATGGATGGACTGGGATCAGTCGGTGTAGCCGAACTTCTTCAGCGCGTTCTCGTCGTCGACCCAGCCTTCGCGAACCTTGACCCACAGCTTGAGGAAGACCTTGCGCTCGAAAAGCTTTTCCATATGCCAGCGGGCGGCGGTACCGATCGCCTTCAGCTGGGCACCGCCCTGGCCGATCACGATGGCCTTCTGGCCGTCACGCTCGACCCAGATCACGGCATGGATTTCGGCCACGCCATCAGGGCGATCCTGGAACTGCTCGATCTCGACGGTCGTCGCATACGGCAGTTCCTGGTCCAGCCGGCGCATCAGCTGCTCACGCACCAGTTCTGCCGCCAGGAATCGCTCGCTGCGGTCGGTGACCTCGTCTTCACCGAAGATCGCGGCCTGCTGCGGCAGGCGCTGGCGAATGCCGGCCACCAGCTCCTTCAGGCCCTTGTTCTTCAATGCGCTGACATAGTAGACCTCGGCATAGCTGTGCTCTTCCAGCAGCTTGCTCATAAAGGGCAGCAGGATGGTCTTGTCCTTGGCCAGATCGACCTTGTTGACCACCAGCAGACGCGGCGCATCCTGCCCTTCCATGGCCTGGTACAGACCCTGGTCTTCTTCGGTCCAACGTCCGGCCTCGATCACCTGCACCAGCACATCGACTTCGCTGATGGCGCTGCGGGCAACCCGATTGATGGACCGGTTCATGGCACGCTTGCCGCCCTTGTGCAGGCCCGGCGTATCGACATACAGGATCTGGGCGTCATCGCTGCTGGCGATCCCCAGAATCCTGTGCCGGGTGGTCTGCGGCCGGGGACTGACGATGGAGAGGCGCACGCCGATCAAGGCGTTGAGCAGGGTCGACTTGCCGACATTGGGGCGCCCGGCGAGGGCGACCGTGCCGCAGCGGAAGTCGGATTCGGGCAGTTCGCTGCCGGTCGGGTCGGAAATGTTCATAGGTGTTCCTGAAGGCGGGCCAGTATCTGTTCGGCCGCATTTTGTTCAGCACTGCGCCGACTGCTGCCCTGGGCCTGGGCCAGCATGGGCTGGGGATCGGTAATGGCACAGCTGACGTCGAAGGTCTTGTCGTGATCTTCGCCGTGGCTGTCGATAAGCGTGTAGACCGGGAGACTCAAGCCCTTGCCCTGCAGCCATTCCTGCAGGCGGGTCTTGGCATCCTTGGAAGATCTGGGCAAGGCGGCGATCTGCGGCGCGAACCAGCGACCGACCACCTGGCGGCAGGTCTCGAAACCGGCATCCAGGTAGATGGCGGCAATCATCGCCTCGCAGGCATCGGCCAGAATCGAGTCACGACGGTAGCCGCCGCTCTTGAGTTCCCCCGGGCCCAGCCGCAGACCGTCGCCCAGCGCCAGCTTGCGAGCCAGTACCGCCAGCGCCTGCCCGTTGACCAGCTGCGCCCGCAGCCGTGACAGCTCGCCTTCGCTGGCCTTGGGATGGGCTTCGTACAGCAGCTCGGCCACGATCACGCCCAGCAAGGCATCGCCCAGAAATTCCAGGCGCTCGTTGTTGGGCCTGCCCATACTGCGATGGGTCAGGGCCAGTTGCGCCAGTTCAGGCTTTTCAAAGACGTGATCGAGCTTCACTGGGCCTCGCTATCGGCCGTGCCGCGAAAGGGCACGCTTTTCTTGAAATGCAGCAATGCATCGATGTTGTAGAACATGTGGATCTGTTTGTCGTAGGCCAGTACCAGCTGGCGACCTTGAGCCGCATCGGTGCGCAGGCTCAGATCCTGGCTCTGCACCGTATGGCTGTCGACATACTGGCTGTCCAGTCCGCGACTGAAACGGGAGCGCACCGCGGCCAGACTGTCGTTTTCATCGCCACTGGCGGCGGCACCCTGCAACGCCTTGGCCAGACCATAGTATTCCAGATAGGCCGGCAGCAGCTTGGCCACCACCACCACGCTGAACACGACGGCGATCGTCGAGAGCAGAAAGCCGCTCAGGCTGACGCCTCGCTGCCGTGCAGCGCTGGCATGAGTACTGAACCCGCTCAATGAATCAGGGTCCCGATGCGATGGAAGGCAATGCCGTGACCGGTCCAGCTGAGCCAGATCAGGAAGGCCTTGCCGGCCAGATTTTTCTCCGGCACGCAGCCCCACCAACGGCTGTCCAGACTGTCGTAACGATTGTCGCCCATCACCAGATAGCAATTGGCCGGCACCGTACCGCTGGTCACCAGCTGACCGGGAATGCTCGGCGGCGGATCATAATTGGGACTCGGCGGCATGCGGGCAATCAGATGGCGCACGCCCATGAGGTCCTCGTTCCAGACCGTGGCTTGGCGCTGCATCATCATCCGGTCGGTATCGTGAGAGGTATTGCCGACGAAAGGTCCGACCTCCTGGGCGGTGACCGGCGTGCCGTTGATCCGCAGCTCGTCGCCATTGACTTCGATATGGTCGCCCGGCAGGCCGATCACCCGCTTGATCCAGTTCTGGCTGGGCACCGGCGAGTTGCAATTGATGTCGCCGCCACGGATCGTGCTGCCATCGGCCGCTTCGCAGCGAAAGCCCGGCCAGCGGAATACCACCACATCGCCGCGCTTGGGCTCGCCCAGCGAGACGACCTTGTCGTTGAACACCGGAAGACGCAGGCCGTAGGCGAATTTGTTGACCAGAATGAAGTCTCCGATATCCAGGGTCGGCATCATCGACCCGGAAGGGATCCGGAACGGCTCGGCCACGAACGAACGCAGCACCAGCACCAGCAGGACAACCGGAAACAGCGAACGCGCCCAGTCCACGATCATCGGCTCGGCCCTGCCCGCGGCACGCCGCTTGGCAAATACCATTCGGTCCAATGCCCAGATGACGCCGAAGACCACGGTCAGGCCCAGCAATACCGCAGACAAATCAAATTCCATGCATCAACTCCAAAATACGCCGGCCCAAACCCGCCAGGCTGCCTGATTGAACACTATCCCTTCGACGCTGGCGACCGCCATTCGGCAGGGGGGGCGATCTGCGGATGCTGCCTGCGGCAGAATACAGGCCTCCTGGCGCGGCGAACGGCCGACTCAGTTGTCGACCTTCAGCACGGCCAGGAAAGCCTCCTGCGGAATCTCGACGCGGCCGACCTGCTTCATCCGCTTCTTGCCTTCCTTCTGCTTTTCCAGCAATTTCTTCTTGCGGCTGATATCGCCGCCATAGCACTTGGCCAGAACATTCTTGCGCAGGGCTTTCACCGTCGAACGGGCGATGATCTGGGCTCCCACCGCGGCCTGGATCGCCACGTCGAACTGCTGGCGCGGAATCAGCTCCTTCATCCGTTCCACCAGGGCACGACCGCGACGGTCGGCATGAGCACGATGCACGATCAGGCTCAGCGCATCGACTTTTTCGCCATTGATCAGCACGTCGACGCGCACGAAAGGACCGGCCTCGAAGCGATCGAAGCTGTAATCCATCGAGGCATAGCCGCGCGACACCGACTTCAGGCGATCAAAGAAGTCCAGCACCACTTCGGCCAGCGGCAACTCGTAGCTGATCTGCACCTGGCTGGCCATGTACTGGATGCCGCGCTGGATGCCGCGCTTCTCTTCGCACAAGGTGATGATATTGCCGATGTAGTCGGCCGGCGTCAGGATATTGGCCACGATGACCGGCTCGCGGATTTCGCTGATCTGCGGCAGCGGCGGCAGCTTGGCCGGATTGTCGATATCCAGCAGGCTGCCGTCGTCCTTCAGCACCTGATAGACCACGGTCGGCGCGGTGGTAACCAGGTCCAGATCGTATTCGCGCTCCAGCCGCTCCTGCACGATTTCCATGTGCAGCATGCCCAGAAAGCCGCAGCGGAAGCCGAAGCCCATCGCTTCGGAGCTTTCCGGCTCGAAGAACAGCGCGGCATCGTTCAGGCGCAGCTTGTCCAGCGCCTCGCGCAGACCGGGGTAATCATCGGCCGATACCGGGAACAGGCCGGCGAACACGCGCGGCTGCATGGTCTGGAAACCGGGCAGCGGCTTGTCGGCCGGTTTGCCTGCGTGGGTCAGGGTATCGCCGACCGGCGCGCCGTGTACGTCCTTGATCGAGGCATTGATCCAGCCCACTTCACCGGACTTGAGCACATCCAGCTTCTTGCGCTTGGGGGTGAACACACCGACTTCGCTGACCTCGTGGGCGCGACCAGTGGACATCACCAGCAGCTTTTCACCCGGCCGGATCTCGCCCTGCACCACCTTGACCAGCGACACCACGCCCAGGTAGTTGTCGAACCAGGAATCAATGATCAGCGCCTGCAGCTTGTCGGTATCGCCCACCGTCGGAGGCGGAATCCGCGCCACGATGGCTTCCAGCACTTCATCGATATTCTGGCCGGTCTTGGCGCTGACCGCAATCGCGTCGGTGGCATCGATGCCGATCACGGCCTCGATCTCCCCCTTGACCTTGTCCGGATCAGCCGTCGGCAAGTCGATCTTGTTGAGCACCGGAATCACTTCCAGACCCATCTCGACCGCCGTATAGCAATTGGCCACCGACTGCGCTTCCACGCCCTGGGCGGCGTCGACCACCAGCAGCGCGCCCTCGCAGGCAGCCAGCGAGCGCGAGACTTCATAGCTGAAGTCGACGTGACCTGGAGTGTCGATGAAGTTCAGCTGATAGGTCTTGCCGTCCTTGGCGGTATAGGGCAGCGAGACCGACTGGGCCTTGATGGTGATGCCCCGCTCGCGTTCGATCGGATTGTTGTCCAGCACCTGCGCTTCCATTTCGCGCGCGGTCAGACCTCCGCACAGCTGGATGATCCGGTCAGCCAGGGTCGACTTGCCGTGATCGATATGGGCGATGATGGAGAAGTTGCGAATCAGTTCCATGGAGCGTGCTGTCAAGTGAGTTCCGCGCGGCAGGGGATGGCCGGAGCCTCGTTCCGGGCGACAACGTCACCCCGAGACCGTTCCGGCATGCCGCCAGGATGGCGGCCAACCCGGCATTGTCGCACGGAATGAGGCACGCGCCCAATGGATCAGCGCCGCGGTGACTCGGCCGCCGGCAAGGTGATCGCCACGAACTGCGTCTGGCCTTCGCGCCGGACCAGCAGCAGTACCGTAGCACCCGGCTTCAGCGCGGCCACCCTGGCCTCGAAGTCCCGCGCCGAGGTCACCGCACGCTGGTTGAGCTGGATGATCGTATCGCCGGTCTGCAGGCCCTGTCGTTCGGCAGGCCCCGGGCCGACCTGACGGATCACCGCCCCGGCCGGAGAACCCGATGCTGAAGTGGCAGGATCCGTATCCTGTACGAGCAGCCCCAGCCGATCCAGTCCATCCCCCATCATCCACGCGCCCGCCTGACGATCCCTCGGCATCGCCCCTACCTCCACCGGCAGCGTGATCGCCTTGCGATCCCGCCAGACAGTCAGCTGCACCCGGCGCCCCACTGCCGAAGTGCCGACCAGCGGCGGCAGATCCGAACCATCCATGATGGTTTCACCATTGTAGGCGCGGATCACGTCGCCGGGCCGGACTCCGCCGCGGGCCGCACCACTGTCCGGCGCCACCGAGCGTACCAGCGCCCCATTGGCATCAGGCATGCCCAGGCCACGGGCAATGCCCTCGTCGACCGGCTGCACCAGCACACCCAGCACGCCACGCGAGACATAGCCCTGTCGCTTCAGCTGATCGACCGCATGCATGGCCACATCGATGGGAATGGAGAAGGATACGCCCTGATAGCCTCCGGTATTGGAGTAGATCTGCGAATTGATGCCGACGACCTGCCCCTGCAAATTGAACAATGGGCCGCCGGAATTGCCGCGATTGATCGGCACATCGGTCTGGATAAAGGACACCCAGGGCTGGTCGCCGCGCCCCAGATGACGTCCCACGGCACTGACGATGCCCTGGGTGACGGTGTAGTCAAAGCCGAAGGGCGAGCCGATCGCCAGCACCCATTGACCGGCCTTGAGTCGCCGTGAATCGCCGATATCCACCGCCGGCAAAGGCTTGCCGGCCTCGACCTTGAGCAAGGCGATATCATACGTCTGATCACTGCCCACCACCTTGGCGGCGAGGCGACGATGGTCCTGCAGCCGCACACTGACCGAACCGGCCCCTTTGACCACATGATTGTTGGTCAGAATGTAGCCGTCGGAGGAAAGAATGAATCCCGAGCCCAGCGCCGTCTGCGGCGGATCGCGCGGCACCGGCACACCTTGCAGCCCGAAGAGCTGCTGCAGGATCTCCAGCTGCCGCCGGGCCGCGGCAGACTCGGTACCGGCCGGATCCGCGCCGCCATAATGCGCCTCCACGTGCACGACCGCCGGCGCATTGCGCTCGACGATGGCCGTGAAATCAGGCAGTGCGCTGGCGACGGCCGCCGATGGCGGCGACGAAGACGCCGGCACCGCAGGCATCCCGGCAGACACCAGACCCGGGCCGAGACCGGCCATGACCAGAATGAAGGCAAAAGGCAAGTGACGCATCAGGTTTCTCCTCAGGCTCGACGCATGATGAAAAGCCTTACTGCAGCACCCCTGCAAGGCGGTTGCCCGCGCGCGCGATCCATATGACAGCCCGCAGCGAAGCTTGCCCGGTCGTCTCCCGCGCATTGCGGGCGGCCCTCAACAGAAAGGGCGGCCCGGCACCGTGTTACTGCGCGGCAGCCCGTTGGCCGCTGGTCTTGGGGTCAAGCAGAATCAGATAACTGCCATTGCCGGTATTGATGGCCGGATAGCGTGCCTGGCTGCGATAGCGCAAGGCCTCCGGCAACGACTCTGACGGTGGCGCGCCCAAAGTCACCGAGGCCCGCTGACTCAACCGCGAGGCCGAATAACCGCTCAGCCAGGCCGGCACCTGCACCGGCGCATTGGATGGCATCGCGGCCGGCGCGGCCGTCTGGGCCAATTCGGCTGCATCCGACTGGCGGGTATCCGCGGCGGCAGTACGGGGCAGAACCTGGGCAACCTGAGGCGAGGCCGTGCTCGGACCGCCCGGCTGGCTGGTCACCAGCGCAGCCACCGCTACACTGGCAGCGATGGCTCCGCCCATGGACCACTGCAGCCAGCGCCGGCCGCCCGACAGCGGCGAGCGCGTGGCCATCGGCTCGACCTCGACCGCCTGCATCACGCGACTGGCGAAGTCCGCCGAGGCCAACCTCCCCTGTTCCCTGCGCAAGCTGGCACCGATCAGCTGATAGCGTGACCAGGACTCCACCAGCTCGGCATCATGATCCAGTCGACGCAACAGAAAGCGCGTGGCATCGGAGGGCAATTCGCCATCCCTGCAGGCCGAAAGATCTTGCTGGAGATTGGGTTCAGTCATGTTTCCGGTCCTCGCGTTCCGACAGCAGCGGCCGCAATTTTTCATCAATGGCTTCACGGGCACGGAAGATCCGGGAGCGGACCGTTCCGATCGGGCAAGCCATCGCCACAGCGATTTCCTCGTAGCTCAGGCCGTCCACCTCTCGCATGGTGATGGCCGCCTTCAGCTCCTCGGGCAAAGCTTCGACAGTGGAAAACACCGTTTGTTCAATTTCCTGCCGCATCAATTCACGCTCGGGCGTCGCCTGTTCGTGCATGCGGTCGGTGCCGGGCAGATAACCGGCATCATCCACGGCCACGTCATCGCTCGGCGGCCGGCGCTTCTGCGCCACCAGATAGTTCTTGGCGGTGTTGACCGCGATCTTGTACATCCAGGTATAGAAGGCGCTTTCGCCGCGGAAGGTCGCCAGTGCCCGCCACGCACGCACGAAAGCCTCCTGGGCCACGTCTTCGCACTCGGCATGGTCATGAACATAGCGCGAGATCAGGGCAATGATCTTGTGCTGGTATTTGCGCACCAGCAACTCGAACGCCCGCTTGTCACCCGCCTGAACGCGTTCCACCAAGGCCCGGTCAATATCGTTTTCGCCCATCCGGGCCCTCTCCTTCCATCTGCCACCACGAGCCATCAGGCCCGCACGCTGTATAAAGTACCTGAGTTATCGTGGCAAAAGGCCATGACTTCAAGCCGGACCCGCCCTGCGACGCCCAAACGACACGCGCCGGATCCGCCACGATCCACACCGTTCCCCGGATGGCAACAGCTACAGACATCCTGCAACAATAGGAGTTCCGGCGTCCCCGGCCGCCTCACCCCGACGAGCACGTTCCGATGTCATCGCAACCGGCCATCACCATCATCGGCGCAGGGCCCGCCGGCGCCTTGCTGGCCACCTTGCTGGCCCGCTCCGGACTGAAGGTCGAAGTCCATGAACGCCGCAGCGACCCCGAGCTCGGCCCGGGCGAGGCCGGCCGCTCGATCAATCTGGCACTGGCCGAACGCGGCCTGCATGCCCTGCGCCAGGCCGGCGTGGCCGAAGCCGTGCTGGCCCGGGCAGTGATGATGCGGGGCCGGCTGGTGCATGTCCCCGGGCAACCGGCGACCCTGCTGCGCTACGGACCGGACGACAGCGAGGTGCTGTGGTCGATCAGCCGGCACCAGCTCAGTCTGGAACTGTGCCGCGCCGCACGGGCGGCCGGCGCCAGCTTCCATTTCCAGTCCGCGCTGGAGACCGTGGATTTCGAAGCCGGCCAATTGCAGCTGCGTGATGCGGACGGTCACAGCCATCGCCGCCCGTTCCGGCAACTCGTCGGCGCCGATGGCGCCGGCTCCGCGGTGCGCAACGCCATGCAGTCGCGCCAACGGCTGGGCGAACGGTTCGAACTGCTGGACCATGCCTACAAGGAACTGGAAATTCCTTCCGGCGGCACAGGTGGCCAGCGCTTCGCACTCGAGCCGCATGGCCTGCATATCTGGCCGCGCCAGGCCTATATGACGATCGCGCTGCCCAATCACGATGGCAGCTTCACCGTGACCGTATTTCTGCCGCGACAAGGGCCGGCACCGAGTTTCGAGGCTCTCCCAGATGCAAGGGCGGCCCGCAACCTGTTTGCCCGCGAATTTCCCGACCTGCTGGCCTTGATGCCGGATTTCGATGCCGACTTTGCCAACCACCCGGTCGGCCGGCTCGGCACCTTGTACCTGGATCGATGGCATCTGGACGATCAGGCGGTACTCATCGGCGATGCCGCGCATGCCATTGTGCCCTTCCATGGTCAGGGCATGAACTGCTCCCTCGAAGATGCGCTGGACTTGGCCCTGGCTCTGCTCGATGCCGGGCAGCCCCGACCCGGTCTGTTTGCCCGCTTCCAGCAGCGGCGCCAGCCGCAGGCGGACGCCATCGCGGCCATGGCTCTGGAAAACTATATCGAGATGCGCGACTCGGTGACCGATCCCGGGTTTCTGCTGAAGCGCCGACTGGCCACGGAGCTGGCGCGACTGGCCCCGCGACACTTCATGCCGCGCTACCGTCTGGTCACCTTCACCCGCCTGCCCTATGCCTATGCCTTGCAGCGGGGACTGCAGCAGGAGCAATGGCTGGGCGAATTGCTGGGTCGCCATGCCGATCCCTGCGGCGCAGATCTCGAGACCGTGGCGGCGGCCACCCGCCAGCATCTTCCGCCACTCCCCTTGCCCTCATGAGCCAGCGGGAAGCCGCTCTGCTGCAAGCTTACCGGGAGACCGACTACCGGGTCCGTCTGGCCGGCGGCGGTCATGCCAGCATACACATCGGCCACGCGCTGCCAGCTGCCTTGCAGGCACCACCGGAGGGCGGTGGCTTTCTGACGGCATGGAACCCGGATTCGGAGCCGCGATCACGGGCCGACAATCGCCAGGCCCAGCGGCAACTGCTGCAACAATTGCAAACTCTGCCCGGCTGTCAGTGGCGAGCCGGACTCGGCATCGGCCGCACGGGCTGGCACGAGGCCAGCCTGTGGATCACCGGACTCACCGCCATCCAGCTGGATCGACTGGCCGTGCAATACGGCCAGCGGGCGTGGGTAGGCACCGATGCAGACGGCAAGGCGGTCCTGCGATTCAGCGGCGAGCTGGCTCAACAGGCAGCGACAGCATGAAGCAGATAAGGTTGGACAAGCGCCATGCGCTTTGCGGACAATAGTCAGGATGAGCCGTAATGCCGCACCACCCTTGCTAGAAGCCAAGGGACTCAGCTTCTACCGCCAGGACGAATGCATTTTCGGACCGCTGGATTTCTGTCTGCGGGCAGGCGACCTGCGGCTGATCGAGGGCGACAACGGCAGCGGCAAGACCACCTTGATGCGCATTCTCACCGGCCTGCTTCGTCACGACGAAGGCGAGCTGCGCTGGCGCGGCGAATTGATGACGGGCCCGCGCCGGGACGGCGAACTGCTGTTTCTGGGCCACCAGCTGGGCCTGAAACACGAATTGACCGCTCGCGAGAATCTGGCCGTGGCGGTCGGTCTGCACGGCCTGCGACCAGGTCGCGAGATTGCCGCTACACTCGCCGACATCGGCTTGCGCGGTTACGAGGACGAACTGGTCCGCAGCCTGTCCGCAGGTCAGAAAAAGCGGGTGGCGCTGGCCCGGCTGATGGTGATTCCCGGCACACTGTGGTTGCTGGACGAGCCTTACGCCAATCTGGACCGGGCCGGCATCGACATGGTCAACCAGATTCTGGCGCAGCATACCGGTGCCGGCGGCGCTGCCCTCGTCACAGGACATGGCGCGGTCAGCTTTCTCGGCGACAGCGCGGCACGGATACGCATGCATGATTGAACCCGAGGTTTCCCCCGCCGTGCCGGGCATGGCCCGTGCGTGCTGCGCTTTGCTGCAGCGCGACTTGACACTGGCCTGGCGCCGGCGCAGCGAAATGGCATTGCCGGTCCTGTATGCCGTGATCGTCACCACCTTGTTCCCCTTCGCGCTGGGACCGGACATCAATCTGCTGCAGCGGATCGCCTCCGGCGTGGTGCTGGTGACCGTGCTGCTGGCCATGCTGCTGGCGCTGGATGCCATGTTCCGCAGCGATATCGAAGACGGTTCGCTGGAACAGCTGGTGCTGGCGCCTCAGCCGCTGGCGCTGCTGCTGGGCATGAAGATTCTGGCCCACTGGCTGACCGCGGCCCTGCCGTTGATCATCGTCGCGCCGGTGCTGGCCAGTGCCCTGCACTTGCCCAATGCGGTGATTCCCGTGCTGGTCGCCGCCCTGCTGCTGTCCACCCCGCTGCTGAGCCTGCTCGGAGCGGTACTGGTGGCGCTGACAGCCGGCACCCGCCGCTCTGGTATGCTGCTGGCCTTGATGCTGCTGCCCCTGTGCGTTCCGGTGGTGATCTTCGCCGCCGGCGCCGTGGGTGCCGCCCAGCAAGGCCTGTCCTATGCCGCCCCCCTCGCCTGGCTGGGCGCCGGACTGGCGGCGATGATCGTTCTGGCCCCGCTGGCCTGTGCCGCGGCGTTGCGTATTGCGTTGGATGCCTGACCCGACATGTTGATTCGCCTCTCTCTTCTCCGGATCTCGCCGCTGTGCCTGATTCCCGCCGCCCGACCGGCCTACCCACCTACCTCGGAGCAACGGCATGGCTAATGGCTCGTGGATTCCGCTGTGGCTGCACAAGCTCAGCTCGCCCCCCATCTTTTACCGCTTCGCCGGACTGCTGCGGCCCTGGGCCTATGCCATCGCCATCGTGCTGGGCGTGATCGGGCTTTACGGTGGCCTGGTGCTGGCACCGCCCGACTACCAGCAGCATGACGCCTACCGCATCATCTTCATCCACGTGCCCTGCGCCTGGATGAGCATGTTCGTCTATGGCGTGATGGCCGTGGCCGCCTTTCTGGCCCTGGTCTGGCGCATCAAGCTGGCCGAAGTGGTAGCGATGGAGGCAGCGCCGATCGGTGCCGCCTTCACCTTCATCACCCTGGTCACCGGATCCTTGTGGGGCAAGCCGATGTGGGGCACCTGGTGGACCTGGGATGCCAGACTGACTTCCGAACTGGTGCTCTTGTTTCTGTATCTGGGCGTGATCGGCCTCTACCATGCCTTCGAGGACCGGCGCCAGGGCGCCCGCGCCGCGGCCTTTCTGGCCTTGATCGGCATCATCAACGTGCCCATCGTGCACTTCTCGGTCAATTGGTGGAACACCTTGCACCAGGGTTCTACCGTGCGGCTGTTCGGTCCCTCCAAGATCGCCACCAGCATGCTGTGGCCGCTGCTGACGATGATGTTCGCCACCAAGTTCTATTTCGCGGGCAGCCTGTTCGGCCGCATCCGTGCCGATCTGCTGGTGCTGGAATCAGGCAAGGACTGGGTCCGCACCATCGCCGCCGGAGAAAAAGCATGAGCCATTTCTTTGCCATGGGCGGCTATGCCGCGTACGTGTGGCCGGCCTACGCCGTGTTTTTTCTGGTGCTGCTGGCCGATACCCTGGCCGCACAATGGCGACGCCGCGGCGTGCTGGCGGAACTTCGACGCCGGATGAACCGTCAAACCCAGCGCCAGGACCGGGCCACCCGCTCCTCGGGCGCCAACACGCGCTGACCTTCACCAGCGCCTTGCCAGCTTTCAGAGCACGCTTATGAATCCCACCCGCAAACGCCGCCTCATCCTGGTCTCGACCATTCTGGGCGCCGCCGTCGTCGCTGTCGGCCTGGCCGTATGGGCCCTGCAGCACAATATGAACTACCTGCTGACCCCCAGCCAGGTCCGCGCCGGCGAAGCCGCCTCCTATCAGAGCTTTCGGCTGGGCGGCATGGTCAAGGCCGGCTCGATCGAGCGCAACCCCCAGTCACTGGACGTCCACTTCACGGTGGTCGATGCCGACGGCGCGATGCCGGTGGACTACAACGGGATTCTGCCCGACCTGTTTCGCGACAACCAATCCGTGATCGCCACCGGACATATGGCCGGCGATCATTTCGTGGCGACCGAGGTGCTCGCCAAGCATGACGAGACCTATATGCCCAAAGAACTGAAAGACGCGATGGCCAAGGCCCATGCCAATCACCAGGTGGCGGCCGCCACCGCCACGGGAGCGGCTCGATGATTCCTGAGCTGGGCCAGCTGGCACTGGTACTCGCACTGATCCTGGCCATCGTGCAAGGCATTCTTCCCCTGATCGGTGCCTGGCGCGGACACAGCGGTCTGATGGCGGTCGCCCGCCCCGCCGCCACCGGCCAGTTCGTGTTCGTGGCCGCGGCCTTCGCGATTCTGGCCTGGTCGCTGTACAGCCATGATTTCTCGGTCCGCTATGTTGCGGTCAATTCCAATCTGGCGCTGCCCTGGTATTACCGCATCGCCGCCACCTGGGGCAATCACGAAGGCTCGGTACTGCTGTGGATCCTGATCTTCAATGTCTGGACCGTAGCCCTGGCCACCTTCAGCCGGCACCTGCCGCAGGTGTTTCTGGCACGCGTGCTGGCCGTGATGGGGCTGGTTGGCACCGGCTTTCTGATGTTCAGCATTTTTACCTCCAATCCCTTCCTGCGGTTGATTCCGATGCCGGCCGACGGCGATGACCTCAGCCCCTTGCTGCAGGATCCGGGAATGACCTTCCACCCGCCGATGCTGTACATGGGCTATGTCGGTTTCTCGGTGGCCTTCGCCTTCTCGATCGCCGCCTTGCTTGGCGGCGAACTGGAACAGGCCTGGGTGCGCTGGTCGCGCCCCTGGACCAATGCCGCCTGGGGTTTTCTAACCGTCGGCATCGTCGCCGGCTCCTGGTGGTCGTACTCAGTACTGGGCTGGGGAGGCTGGTGGGCCTGGGATCCGGTGGAAAACGCCAGTTTCATGCCCTGGCTTGCCGGTGCGGCGCTGATCCACGCCCAGGCGGTCACGGAGAAGCGCGGCAGTCTCAGCGCCTGGACCCTGCTGCTGGCCATCTTCGCCTTCTCGCTGTCGCTGCTGGGTACCTTCCTGGTCCGCTCCGGCATCCTGACCAGCGTGCATGCCTTTGCCACCGACCCTCGCCGTGGCGTGTTTATCCTGTGCTTCCTGATCGCCGTGATCGGCGGTTCGCTGCTGCTCTATGCCATGCGCGCACCCACCGTCGTCCGCGGCAAGGGCTTCGCCATGATTTCACGCGAATCCGCGATCCTGGTCAGCAACCTGCTGCTGACCGTGGCCGCCGGCATGGTGCTGCTGGGAACCTTGTTCCCGCTGATCGGCGATGCCCTGCATCTGGGCAAGACCTCGGTGGGCTCGCCCTACTTCGGCTTCCTGTTCACCGTGCTGATGACACCGCTGGTGCTGCTGCTGCCCTTCGGCCCCTATCTGCGCTGGGGTCAGTCCGAACCCGGCGCCCTGGTCGCCATCGCGGCCCGCGCCGGCATTGCCGCCGTGGTCAGCGCCGTGATCGCGACCTTCTTCGTGCAGGGACATCTGAAGGCCATCTTCGGGGTGGCCGGTGCGATCTGGGTCATGGTCGGCACCTTGCTGTACGTGTTCAAGCGCGTGCGCGAGATGCCCGCCGGCCGTCGTTTCACCGCGGAAATGGGGGGCATGCTGCTGGCACACTTCGGCGTAGGCGTCTTCGTGGCCGGCGTGATGCTGTCCGAGTCGCTGAGCATGTTCAGTGACGTGCGCATGGCGCCGGGCGACACGCAGACGCTGGGTGCCTACCAGTTCCACTTCGACGGTCTGCAGGAAACCAAAGGCCCCAACTGGCATGCCGACCAGGCCGCCATCACTGTCAGCAAGAGCGGCTCGGTGGTCGCGGTCCTGCACCCGCAGAAGCGCGTCTACACCCGCGAGGAAGTGCAGACCGAATCGGCGATCTCCGCCGGCGTGTTCCGTGATATCTACGTCACCTTGGGTGAACCGATGGACCCCAAGCAGCCGAATGGTGCCTGGGCCTTCCGTCTGTATGACAAGCCCTTTATCCGCTGGCTGTGGATGGGTGGCCTGTTCATGCTGCTCGGCGGCTTCCTCAGCGCCTGTGAAAAGCGCTTCCGGCAGACCCGCTCCAACGACAGCCGCGGCACCGCCGCCCAGGTGCAGTGATGATGCGCAAACTCCCCCTGCTGGCCTTTCTGGTACTGGCCGCGCTGTTCGGCTTCGGCATCTGGTGGTCATCCCATCATGACCTCAATGAAGTACCGTCGCCCTTGATCAACAAGCCGGCTCCCGAATTCAGCCTGCCGTCCCTGCAAGACCCGTCCCGGGTGATCACCAAGGAAAGTCTGCTGGGCAAGCCCTATCTGCTGAACGTGTTCGGCAGCTGGTGCGTAGCCTGCGCCCAGGAACATCCCCTGCTGATGGCCGATGCCAAACAACTGGGCGTAACCCTGGTCGGCCTCAACTACAAGGACGACCCCGCCGATGCCAAGGCCTGGCTGAGCGAGCGCGGCGATCCCTATGCGCTGATCATCGCCGATCGCCAGGGCCGGACCGCAATCGATTTCGGCGTGTACGCCGCGCCGGAAACCTTTCTGGTCGACGCGCACGGCGTGATCCGCTACAAACGGATCGGTGAAATCACCCCGGCCGTGCTGAAAAACGAACTGGAGCCGGCCATCGCCGCCCTGGCCAAGGAGAACCAGCCATGAGGGCCGTCAACTTGCGCCTGCTGCTGGCGGCCTTGCTGGGACTGCTGCCGCTGCTGCTGCAGGCGCAGGCCATCGAACCGCTGCCCTTCAAGGACCATGCCGAGGAAGTCCGCTTCCAGCAGCTGACGGCCGAGCTGCGCTGCCTGCAGTGCCAGAACGAATCGCTGGCCGACTCGGGTGCTCCGCTGGCCCATGATCTGCGCGACGAAGTCTTCCAGTTGATGCAGAAGGGCCAGTCCGATGCCCAGATCAAGCAATATCTGGTCGCGCGCTATTCCAATTTCGTGCTTTACGATCCGCCGCTGGATCGTTCGACCTGGCTGCTGTGGTTCGGGCCGCTGGGCATTTTTCTGGCCGGCGGCCTGATCGTGTTCGCCATCATTCGCAAGCGCAGCCGCTCCGGTGTGTCGGCCGCTGATATCACGCCTGGGGAAAAATGGTGAAAACCGCTTTTTATGTCATCGCCGCGGCCATGGTCCTGGCCACCATCCTGTTGGTGGCGCTTCCGCTGTGGCGCCGCTCCCTGGAACAGAGTCGACGCTCCGGCCGCCCGCTCGCCGTGGTTCTGGCGGTACTGGTGCCGGTGGCCGCCATCGCGGTCTATGGCATCGTCGGCCAGCCCTCGACCCTCAATGGCGTCCCGCGTCAGGATCCGGCCCAACAGCAGCTGGTCGACGCCCTGACCAAGCTGGAAAACCATCTCAAGCAACAGCCCAAGGATACTCAGGGCTGGCTGCTGCTGGGCCAGACCATGGCGGCCATCCGCCAGCCGCAGGCGGCACTGGATGCCTACCAGCATGCGCTGGACAATGCACCCGACAACGTCAATGCCATGGTCGGTTGGGCCGAAATGAGCGCCATGACCCGTCCTGATCATCAGCTGGCCGACCATGCCAGCGATCTGCTGCACAAGGCGGTCGCTGCTGATCCAAAGAACCAGCGGGCACTGTGGCTGCTGGGCATCAGCGAATATCAGCATGGCCTGTTCGCTCAGGCCATCGACCACTGGAAGACTTTGCAGCCCCTGATCGGGCCGGATTCGGAAATCGGCAAGATCGTCAGCGGGCAGCTGCGCGATGCCGAACAGCAGCTGCATGGCCAGCAGGCGCAGGCGACGGACAGTTCCTCCGAACCGGGCAAGGCTGCAACCACCCAGCCCGGTGCCCGCCTGCCGGTGACGGTCAGTCTTGCCCCGGCGCTGGCCTCCAGGCTCAAGCCCGGTGACAGCCTGTTCATCTACGCCCGTGCCGTCGGCGGTCCTCCGATGCCGCTGGCCGCGACCAAACGGCCGGCCTCGAGCCTGCCCGCGACCGTGACCTTGACCGATGCCATGGCGATGATGCCGCAACGCAATCTGTCCGCCGCCACGCAAGTCATCGTCGGTGCCCGCATCAGCCACAGCGGCCAGGCCATGCCGGCCGCCGGCGACCTGGAGGGCGAATCAGCCCCGATCAGGCTGCCGGTCTCCGCGCCGGTCAGCATTGTGGTCGACAAGGTCGATTGATGAGCGACGCGCGCCGCTACCATGCCCTGCCCAGTCCCTTCCCGATGAAACGCGGAGGGCAGCTGCAGGGAGCCAGGCTGGCCTATGAAACCTGGGGCCGGCTGAGTCCCGGGTGCGACAATGCGGTGCTGATCCTGACCGGCCTGTCACCCAGCGCCCATGCCGCTTCCCACCCTGATGGCGATACCTCGCCCGGCTGGTGGGAAGGCATGCTGGGGCCGGGCAAGGCCATTGATACCGATCGGTGGTACGTCATCTGCGTCAACTCGCTGGGCAGCGACAAGGGTTCGACCGGGCCGGCCAGCCCGGATCCGGCCACCGGCGCACCCTATCGTCTGAGCTTTCCCGAGCTGGCGCTGGAAGATGTCGCCAGTGCCGCCCACGATCTGGTCAAGGCCCTGGGCATTGCCAGACTCGCCTGTCTGATCGGCTGTTCGATGGGTGGCATGAGTGCGCTGGCCTATATGCTGCAATACGAGGGCGAGGTCGAGGCGCATATCAGCGTGGATACCGCACCGCAGGCGCAGCCGTTCGCGATTGCCATCCGCTCGCTGCAGCGAGAGGCGATCCGGCTGGATCCTAACTGGCAGGATGGCCACTACACCGACGCAGCCTATCCCGAAACCGGCATGGCGATGGCCCGCAAGCTGGGCGTGATCACCTACCGTTCGGCGATGGAGTGGAACGGCCGCTTCGCGCGCATCCGGCTGGATGGCGATCAGCGACCGGATGAACCTTTCGCCCGCGAGTTCCAGGTCGAGTCCTATCTGGAACATCATGCGCAACGTTTCGTGCGCCGCTTCGACCCGGCCTGCTATCTGTATCTGACACGTGCCAGCGACTGGTTCGACGTCGCCGAGTATGGCGAGGGCAGCGTGATGCAGGGGCTGGCCCGCATCCATGTCCGCAGGGCGCTGGTGATCGGTGTCAGCACCGATATCCTGTTTCCGCTGGAGCAGCAGCAGCAGATCGCCGAAGGCCTGCAGGCCGCCGGTGCCGAGGTCGACTTCGTGGCGCTGGATTCACCGCAAGGCCATGATGCCTTTCTGGTCGACATCGAAAACTACAGCGCAGCCATCGGCGGCTTCCTCAGGACCCTGTAAGGTCGCCTGGCTGGCCGCTCCTGCCGGTCCGCTCAAGCTGTCCTTGCAGCATGCTGCGATGCGCCTGACTGATGCAGCCCTGGGCCATCAGCAGCAGACGATCCAGACTTTCGATGCCATCCTGCCATGGCTGGGCCTTCAGCCCGGTCTCTTCCGCCAGCAAGGCCGCGCAGGCCGGCTCGGCCAGCTGCAGCAGCGAGCGCGCCTGATCCAGCCACAGATTGGCATCGTTCAACAACTGCTCGGGCATGGCCGTCTCGGCGATCAGATAGTCGGCCGTCAGTGAAATCCAGGGCGTACCGGCCAGAATGGTCATCAGCTGCTCCGCAATCACCCGCAAGTCGCCAAATCATACTTGCTGACCACGTATAGATTTGGCGAAGGCCACCGCTTTGCGGATGCGCGGTTCCGCCATTCAGCCACTGCTGCAGCGGCCGGCAAACAGCAGTACGTCTTGTCGGCATCCCCGCGAGGCTTTCCGTTTGATGGATCAGAACCTGCTCCGTCGGGCACGCCCCGCCGCGCTCCTGCTTATGGCCGCCTGCCCGGATATCAAGCCTTACCGGATGCCGCATGGCCGGCGACCTGAAGTCTCATGGACAACCGCGGTATTCCGCCTCCCGGTCATACAACCCGCGAAACAGCGGCCTCGATGAACAACCCTGCCAGAACTGGCGCCTGTCGCCGACAGGCCATCCCGCAGACCGGTATGCGCTGGATACATGAATCATCCGGCGCGTTCCGGCATCGTCCAGGCAAGCGTGAGTCGGTACCGAAAATACGTTGAACACTCCAGTCGAACTGCCGATACGCCAGGCTTGACGCGTCCACATGGGGCGGTTGGCGGGGGGCTGCATCGCATCGTGCCGCATGTCACATGCACGACAGGTGATATAGCTATGCCGCTTGCTTATTTGGCCTCAGCTGAAAACCACCGATAGGCTGGCCGGATTTGCAGGGGGCGAACCATGATGTTTCTGCGCGCGTTGCTGCTGGGCCTGAGCCTGCCGACAGCCGTCATGGCCGGCGATGCCGGTCTGAAGCCCTGGCTGGGCGACTGGCAGGCCACCGCCAGCCAGTCGTCACAGAACATCCCTTTCCATTACCAGATCGTGCAGGATGGCCAGCGGCAGCTGCATGGCAATTTCTTCAATGGCAGCGATGCGATCACTTCCCAGCCGGCCACGCCTCGCAACGGCCATCTGATCCTTCGTTATCCGGGCTTTGACCGTGTGCTGGATTTGCAGCTCCGAACCGATGGCAGCCTCGACGGCCGCTATACGGCCATCCAGTCCGGTCCACATTCGCCGTCATGGACGATCAAGGCGCGTCGTCCGGCAGCATCGACAGCCAGCTCCGGCGTGGCTCCCGACATCGACGGTCTGTGGCTGGTGCCGGCGGCCAGCCGCAAGCACAACGAGCATGCCTGGCGACTGATCGTGCGCCAGCAATTCTCCGAAGTCAGCGCCGCCGTGCTGGGTGTGGGCGGCGATACCGGTGCCCTGACCGGCACCTGGCATGACGGCAGCTGGCAGTTGTCCAATTTCTCGGGCACCCGTGCCGAAACGGCCAGCCTGAAACCCGATCATGCCGCCAATGGCGATGTGGACCTGCAGCTGGATCTGACGGACAGCCATGGCCAGCACAGCCATTATCTGGCATATCGACCCGAGACGGCTCGCAAGCTGGGCCTGCCTGAGGCCGCCGATCTCGGCAACCACACCACGGTACGCGATCCGGACGAGATCTTCGCCTTCAGCTTTCCGGACCTGCAAGGACATCGCATATCCAATACCGATGCCCGTTTCAGGCACAAAGTGGTACTGCTGGATGTCTCCGGCAGCTGGTGCCCCAACTGCCATGACGAGGCGCCGTTTCTGGAAGCGCTGTATCGCAGATACCATGCGCGCGGGCTGGAAATCGTGACTCTGGACTTCGAGGACAAGGATCAGTTCAAGGATCCGGCCCGTCTGCGCGCCTTCATCGCCGAGTCCCACACCTCGTTTCCGGTGCTGCTGGCGGGGACCACCGACCAGGCCCAGGAAAAACTGCCGCAGGCGGTGAATCTGGACGCCTGGCCCACCACCTTCTTCATCGCCCGCGACGGCCGCGTCAAACATATCCATACCGGCTTCTCGGCGAAGGCGACAGGGGTTTATCACAGCGCACTCACCCGCGAATTTGAACAGCAGATCGAGACCCTGCTGGCGGCTCCGGCGGGCTGAACCCGCCACGGGCCGGCCTCGCCATATCCAGACGTACAGGCTGCAAGGATTCAGCCGGCGTCGAGCTCGCCCAGGGTGTGAGCCGCCATGACCGACCAGTCCCGACTGCCGCCACCAGCCTCCACCGCGGCACGCATCTGGCCATGGACGGCCTCCAGCATCGGCAGGTCACGCCCCAGACCTGCCGCCGCCTGCTGCGCCAGGCCAAGATCCTTCAAGCCCAGCGAGGCCTTGAAACCGGGCTGATAACGGCCGGCCAGAATCTGTGTCGAATAGACCTGATAGGAGCGGCTGCCAAACAAGGTATTGAGAATCAGCTCGAAAAAGTCTTCGCGTGCCAGACCGTACGGCTCGGTCAGCACCACCGCCTCGGCCATGGCCTCGATGGCCATCGTGATCATCATGTTGCAGGCAATCTTGGCGGCAAAGGCCGCTGATGGCTTGTCGCTCAATCGCCAGCAGCGCTTGCCCAGCACATCGAAGACCGGTGCCAGCCGATCCAGAGTCGCGCCATGGCCCGCCGCCAGGATGTTCAACTCGCCTCGGGCCGCCACATCAGGACGCCCCAGCACCGGTGCGCCGACGTACTCGATGCCCGCGGCATGATGCGGCGCCTGCAAAGCTTCGGCGAAGTCCACCGAAATCGTCGACATCACCACATGCACCGTGCCCGGGCGTGCCTGCGCCAGCGCGCCACTGTCCAGCAGCACCGTCTGCAGGGCCGCGTCGTCAGACAGCATGGTCAGCACCACGTCGGACTTGAACACATCCCCCGCGTCTTCGACCACCTGAGCTCCCGGCGGTGCGCCACCGGAACGATTCCATACCCGTACGGCATGTCCGGCATCCAGCAGCCGGCACACCATCGCCTGCCCCATCGCACCCAATCCAATCACTCCGACATCCATCATCTCACCCTCTGTTGTGTGCTGACCAAACCGCTGCGTCATCCGCCACGATCAGTACCGGACAACCTCGCCTCCCTTGTCGTTCAACGACTGAGCGGGTGCCCTTGCCTTGCTCCAGGGGCAAAGCCGTGCCGGCGCCCCCTCCTGACGATGATCCAGGCCATGCCCGCCAGCAACGCCACCACCCCCGGCAAGGCCTCGGCCCCCCAGGCATGCAGCAGCAACCCGCCGAGTACCCCGCCACCGGCGATGGCGCTGTTCCAGGCCACGACATTCATCGCCAGGGCCGTGTCGGCTCCCTCGCCCGCACAATCCGCCAGCGCAGTCTGCAACAGGGTCGCGGCACCACCGAAGCTCAATCCCCAGATAAACACGGCCCCCACCACGACAACCGGTCGCTGACCGGCCACCACCAGCGCGAGAGCGGCAGCAACAAACGCCGCCAGACTCCACAGCACGGTCTGCCGCAACCCGTGATCCACCCGCCGCCCACTCAGCCAGATACCCGCCAGCGCCGCGATACCGAACAGCAACAGCAGCCGATCGACGCCGGCCTGCATGCCCGACACGCCCGCAAACGGCGCAATATAGGTGTAGAGCACATTGTGGGCCAGCATCCAGAAGATCACCGTGGCCAGCACGCGACGCACCCCCGGCGTCAAAAGCACGCGACGCAGCGGCAAACGCTGATGCGCGGCCTGACCGGCATAGTCCGGCATCACGGCGAGGATCCAGCCGATCAGCAGCAGACTGACGAGTGACATCAGACCAAAGGCCTGCCCCCAGCCCAGCCGGCCACCCAGCCAGGTACCTAGCGGTACACCCACGGCCAAAGCCACCGGCGTTCCGACCATGGCAACCGCCATCGCCTGCCCTTGCTGATGCGCAGCGACCATTCTTCGCGCATAGCCAGCGATCAGGCTCCAGGCCAGACCGGCGGCCATCCCTGCCAGAAAACGCGCCACCAACGTCAGCCACAAGGACGTCGAACACGCGGTGACGGCATTGAAAACCAGAAAGCCGCTGATGGCCAGCAACAAGACCTTGCGCCGGCGCCAGCCGGCGGTAGCCATGCTCAAGGGCATGGCCGCCAGCAACGAGCCGGCAGCATAGGCAGTGACAGTCTGTCCGGCCCAGGCCGAAGTCACATGCAGCCCGGCGGCCATCTGCGGCAGCAGCCCGGCCGGCAGGGTTTCGGTCATGATGCAGATAAAACCGCTCATGGCCAGGGCCAGCAACGCCGCCATCGGCAGACGCTGGCCGTTATGTTCGGCCTTCGAAATCGAACCGCGATTCATGATAGGTGCCATTTGGCGCCCCGCCTATTTACATACCGATAGGTACAAATGTATTCGACCATCACCATCCGGTCAACGATATATATAACAATCGATATATATTGATAGGAAGCAATACCCATGCCGACAACGCCTGCCTGCTGCATAGCCTACACTTGTATATCGCTCAGTATTGAAGTATCACGTGAGCCACAGGCAATGACAGGAGAAGCGGATGGCGACCATGGGGCGACCTCGCCGTTTTGATCGGGACCAGGCAATCGAGGAGGCGATGTATCTGTTCTGGGAGTATGGCTACGAGTCGACGTCACTGGCCCAATTGAAGGCCGGACTCGGTGGCGGCATCTCGGCGCCCAGCTTCTATGCCGCGTTCGAATCCAAGGAAGCCTTGTTCAAGGCCTGCTGCGACCGCTATCTCGCCAGTTTTTCCCAGGTCACGTCCTGTCTGTGGGATGCTGAACTGGAGCCACGTGTCGCCATCGAAACCGCCCTGCTGCGCTCGGCCCGCATGCAGACCGAGCGCGGCCATCCCAGCGGCTGCATGGTCGGACTTGGCGCCCTGTCCGCGGTGCGGCCCGAACACGCGGCCCTGGTCGAGCCACTCACCCGGTCCAGGGCCCGTACCCGTGCCGGCTTGCTGGCCTGCGTCCAGCGCGGCATCAAGCAGGGTTCACTGACCCCGGACACCTCGGCGCGGGCGCTGGCCATGGTCTTTGACAGCTTTCTGCTGGGTCTCTCCCTGCTGGCCCGCGACGGCGTCGGTTACACGGCGATGAAAGCAGCCATCGGCCAGGTCATGCGCCATTGGGACATCGCCGCGCCTGTGCGTTGATTGCATCGTCGCAGACCGCGGCGCCGGCGCGAAACTCCCGCCTCCAAAGGCTTTTCAGTGGCCGGCAGTCGATGGCTTTGATCGGGCATTGATCGCTGCCAGATGCGCATGATCCTCCGCCAGACTGGGCAGACCCAGCGCGATCCGCTGCTGTTCGCTGATCGCACCGGGCTGCACCGGGTAAAGCTCCCAGGCACCGGTCCTGGCCGACCTGACGAACTGGGTGCCATACCACTGCGGCTGGCCCTGATCTTCAAGCAGACGTTCCCAGCTCATGGCCGTCATCTGCCGGGCCTCGACACGGACCGGATCCAACTGCGCCGCCAGCGTCGCGAAGGCCAGTGCCATCCTTGCGTCCTTTAACGAGTCGCCATGCTGCATGATCACCGCGGCATTGAAATAATCCTGCCCAGTGCGGATCTCGCCTCGGGCCAGCCACTGCATCACCGCTCTGCGACGGCCCTGGTCGCGTGGCGTGATCCGTGACCAGTCGATGCCGCTCGGACCCGGTCGGCGATCAGCCTGGTCGGCGGCCTCGGCCCGTGACAGCCCTTCGTTCGACACCACCACGAATGGCGCAGCCGACACAACAGTGCAAGCCCCGATCAGCAGCCAGCCCAGACCTGCACACCCTCCCAATGGCCACCACGAGCGCTTGTTGTGACGCATGACGACTCCCCCTCTCCAGATACGCAGATTGTCTCTGCCCATCGACGTAGTCAAACCCGTACCCTGCCGACAGCGAACCACTCCGCCGTCATGCTGAACGGGTCTGATCGGTGCCTTGCCGGATCGGCCCGATGCCTGGCTGCAACATGGCGCGCCAGCCCTGCACCTTGAGCGCCGCCTGATCGATCAGCACGTCAACTGCGGACTGGCCTATGAATGCATCCATGCAACCGATGCCGCACGCAGCCTGGCGGCATCAGACACTCGAACCATATCGCCAACCGATCATATGCCCACCGGACCTTGTGCGCACCATCGACAAGGACCTTGCCCATCAAGCTCGATCGCCCTGCCGATCAGAGACCATATCCCCGCCCATCGCGCCTCTCGTCCATGACCGCCGTTCCCCGGCATCGGCCATTGCACCGGAAAAATGTCGGCTTGTCTCATCTGGTCTATACCAGAATGCACATAAGCAAACGTCCAAAAGTCATGGCGCTGGATCGCAATCAAGCGATCCCGACCACTTACACTTGAGCACAGACCGAAGCCGCCGCGCTGACGCAGGCCGACTCTACCGACATCGCTCCTTGTTCACGGACGTCCTTACGCCCGGACAGCAAGCCCCCCCCATCCGTTGTGCCGGCAGTGTGATCCGTCTTCACTCTGCATCCGTTCCAATCGACTGCTTATGAAACTGTCTTTACAGATCAAACACCTGCTCACCCAACATCGGTGGCCTGCCGCACTTGCCATCGGCCTGATCGTCGACATCAACGGCAGCCCGTCGGCAACGGCGGCATCGGCCATCGAGCAACCAACGGCCGACGACACCCAGGCGGTCACGGATGCCGCCTCGCAGCACGGAACACCGGCGCCAGTGAAAACCCGCAAGGCCCGTCGACTGCAAAGCATCGTCGTCACCTCGGGATCCGGCCGGAGCAGCTATCAAGGCCAGATCGCCGAGATCGGCAGCTTCACTCCGCAATCGATCCACGACACGCCTGCCTCGATAAGCCAGGTCACACGCAGCGTGATGGACGATCAACAGGCAAAGCTTCTCAGCGACGTGGTGCGCAATGATGCCTCCGTGCAACTCAACGATGCCGCGACAGGCTATTACGAAGGTCTGTCCATCCGCGGATTCCCGCTGGACCAGGCGACCGGCTATCAGATCAACGGCCTGACGATCGCAGGCGAGCAGAATGTCGCGCTTGAAAACAAGCAGAGCGTCGACATTCTGAAGGGAGAATCGGCCTTCCAGAACGGCGTCGGATCGCCTGGCGGGATCATAGACTACGAGACCAAACGGCCGGCCGACATTCATTCACTTACGATCGGGACCGACGCCCAGGGCTCACGTTACTACGCCGGTGATTTCGGCTGGCTCGCTCGTGACAAGAACTTCGGCATCCGCCTGAATTTTGCCCACGAAGCCATCCACAGCCCCATCCAGTACGCGGACGGCCAGCGCAACGTGCTGTCGCTGGCCGCCGACTGGAGGATCACGGCCAGAAGCAGTCTGCAGGTGGATGCGGAATGGCAGCGCCGCAGCCAGATATCCGTCAACGGCTATCAGCTGCTGGGCGGCACGACCCTGCCCGGCCATGTATCCAATGCGAGCTTTATCGGCTACCAGCCCTGGGTACAGCCGACGACCTTCAATGCCTACAACCTCAGTGCTCGCTACAACTACAGTTTCGGTGACGACTGGCGACTGTCGATACGGGCCGGCAGCAGCTGGTCGGACCTGAACGACAACATGGTCTATGCATACGGATGCTACTACCAGAGCGCCTGCAGCAACGCGGCTGGACATTATTTCAGTGCTGCCGGCGGATACGACATCTACGATTACCGTATGCCGGTCGAGGACTACCGCAACAACGAAGTCCAGGCCTTGCTGTTCGGCGATATCGACGATGGGCCGGTACACCAGAGCGTGACATTGGGGATCAGCGCGTTCCAGCACAAAGTGGTGGAATCCGGGGAGGTATACGACTATGTCGGCAGCGGCAACATCTATAGCGCCACACCGTATTACCCGCGAGACGATGACAGCGTCACACCTGCGCAGACCGTGCTGGACAGCCGGCAATTCGCGGTGTTCGGAAGCGACCAGCTGAGCTTCGGCCAGCATTGGCAACTCAGCCTGGGCGGGCGAGAGGTCTTCTTGCGTGAAAAGGCCTTCGACAGCGACTCCGGTTCGCTGCAGCGCGACACCCGCCAGAATGTATTCCTGCCTCAGACCGCACTGGTCTACAAGCCGTCCGACCAGTGGATGCTGTACGCCAGTTACAGCAAGGGACTGTCCTTGGGCAATCAGGCCCCGTGGTGGGCGACCAATGCCAACCAGTTTTTCACCCCTTATGTCAGCCGTCAGACCGAACTGGGTGCCAAATGGTCGGCCAGCCCGCGCCTGAGCATCAATGCGGCGCTGTTCGACATGACACAGCCCTTTTCCTACGCGCGGCCCGATAGTTCCGAGGAAGGCTATACCTATGTCAGGGAAGGCAGTGAAAGGCATCTGGGCGCGGAGCTGTCCGCGGCCGGCGAGATCACCGACCACCTGCGCATCACCTCCAGCCTCGCCTATATCCACGCCACGGCCTCAGGCAGCGGCTATCGCGCCTACGATGGCGTGCAGGTGATCAATCAGCCCCGACTCAAGGCTGCCGTCTATGCGCACTATGATCTGCCGTGGGTACCTCAGCTGAGCCTGCTCGGCGGGGTCAATTACAGCAGCCGCAAAAGCGTGCTGAACGATGCCTCGGTGCAGGCTCCCGCCTTTGTCACGTTGTCGCTGGGCGCCAGCTTGCTGACCCATGTCGAAGGCCATGCGCTGACCTTCCGGTTGAGCATCGACAACCTGACCAATCGCTTCTACTGGGCCGATGCCGGTGCCTCGGGCGGCGACATGTTCCTGTATCCCGGCCAGCCACGTACCGCGCGTCTGTCGGCGCAGTACGACTTCTAGCATGCAAGGACCTGACGACGCGGCTCGCCAACAGCGCCCTGGCCAGACAGCCCACGTGTTTCACCCAAACGCAGCACATCGGAATCCGTCGTGAAAAAGCTTCGCCTCGTACTGGAATACTTTCATCCCTGGCCCAATTCGGCCGGGTTCTATTACGCCCGCGATCAAGGCTGGTACCGACAGGCGGGGCTGGACGTGCATATCCTGCTGCCCGACCCGGGCCAGGGCGACAGTCTGGCCCACCTGCTGTCCGGCGATGCCGACTTTGCCGTCGCCCCCAGCAATCGCCTGCTGGTCCGTCGCGCCGGACGACAGCCGCTCAAGGGCATCGCGGCGATCAACCATCGTGGCCTGGAAGCCATTCAGACGCTGGTTGAAACGGGTATCCAGCGCCCTCGCGACCTGCAGGGCCGGCGCCTCGCCATGAATCCGACGCCACGTGGTCTGGCCATGGTCCGCCATGTGGTGGAACTCGACGGCGGGGATTTCGACCAGGTCGTGATCGTCGATACCGGCTCCCGCGAGCTGAGGCCCGAAGATCTGGAGGCCGGACGGGCCGATGCGAGTTTCGGCGGCTACTGGGCCTGGGAAGCGCTGATGGACAGCTCCGTACCCAGCGCACGGCGGATCGTCTGGCAGATCGACCAGCTGGGTGCACCGGCCTATCACAGCTATCAATTGTGCAGCAGCGATGCGCTGCTGCAGGCCGAGCCTGACATGGTGCGCGACTTCATCCGGGCCACCGCGCGCGGTTTTGCCACGGTCGCCGGCGATCCGCTGGCCGCACTCGATGTCTACGAGCGGACCACCCCCTATTTTTCGCGGGCCCTGCTCTCCTCGTCGCTGCAGAAGATCGCTCCGACCTGGCTGCACGACGGTCGTTGGGGCGAGCAGCGTAGCCCCTTGCTGGAGGGCTATGCACAATGGCTCGCTGACCATGGCATCGTGGATAATCCGCAGATCTGGAAGGATGCCATCGACAACCAGTATCTGCCGCGGGACAGGCCGTGAACGCGCAGGCCTGCGCCCACGGCATGGGCCACGACCTGGTGGTGCCACGCTGGCCCGCACTGCAGCTCGATGATGTGGAGACCATTCTGCAGGCCTATCCGCAGGCCGGCAGGCCGCTCGATCTGCGCTGGCACAGCCCCCGGCCGTTCTCGTCAGCGGCCCTGGTCAGAACCGACCGTACGGAGCTCTTCGTCAAGCGGCACCATCATCGGCTGAGGCAGGCTGGCGATCTGGCCGAAGAACACGCTTTCGTAAAGCATCTGGCCCGACATGCCTTGCCCGTTCCGCAATGGCTGCAGGATCAGTCCGGTCATACCGCCCGACAGGTCGGTGACTGGGCCTGCGAAGTGCAGTATGTCGCCGAAGGTGAAGACTGGTATCGCGACCGCCACTCGTGGACGGCCTATCGTTCGACCCGAGAGGCCGAGGCTGCCGGAGAGGCTCTGGCCCAGCTGCACGTCGCGGCGGCGGACTTTGTCCGGCCGCCTCGACGCAGCCGCTTGCTGGTGAACAATTTCCGCCTTTTTGGCGCCAGCGGCACGCTGACCGCACTACAGGCCGAGCTGGATGTGCGCCCGGCGCTGGCGGATTACCTTGCGCCTCGCGAGTGGCGGCAGGATCTGCAGCAGCATCTGCTCGATCCCTATCAACGACAGCTGCTCGCCCAGCTTCCGTCATACCCCGCACTGTGGACCCATGGCGACTGGCATGGATCGAACCTGCTCTGGCGCACGACACCCAAGGGTCCGAAGGTCCAGTCGATACTGGATTTCGGTCTGAGCGATCGCAGCTTCGCGCTGTTCGACCTCGCTACCGCCATCGAACGCGCCCTGATTCCCTGGCTGGATCTCGACGAAGGCGGCACGACCGTAGCGGAGCTGGATCAACTCGATGCTCTGCTGCACGGCTATACCCGGGTACAGCCCGTCACCGCCGCCCAGCTGCGCCAGCTGGCATGCCTGCTTCCCCTTGCGCACGCCGACTTTGCACTGAGCGAAGTCGAATACTTCGCCGGCATCGCCGAAGATCCCGCCTCGGCGGATATCGCCTACCACCGTTATCTGCTGGGTCACGCCGACTGGTTCGGCAGCGCCGAAGGCCAGCGCCTTACCGCACATCTGCAGACCATGGCCCGGAGGGCCGCATGAGTGCCCCACCATCACCGTTGATCTCCCCGTCCGAGCTGGCCGCGGCAATGCTGGCATCGGGAGTCGATGTCATCGATGCCAGCGTCGAGCTGCCATCACCGCGGTTCGATGGCGACCATCGCCATGCCAGTGGCCTTGCCGGCTGGATTGAAGAACAGATACCCGGATCACGCCATGTGGATCTGCTGCATGCCTTCAGCGACCCGCATGCTCGATTCAGTTTCGCGATGCCGGCCTGGAGCGCCTGGCCCGACAGACTCGACACGCTCGGCTTTCATCCCGACCGCATGCCCGTCATCTATGACCGCAGTGACGGGTTCTGGGCTGCACGATTGTGGTGGATGCTGGACAGCGCCGGCATTCGGTGCCGAGTGCTGGATGGAGGCATTGCAGCCTGGAAGGCCGATGGTCAAATCGTCATCAGGGGAGCCCCCCAACCTCAGCCGCTGGTACGTCGGCATGACTGGTCACTTAAGCCCCAGCCTCATCGCTGGGCCGATCTGGAGCAGGTCCGGGCCATCACAGAAAGTCGTCAGCAAGGCACACTGATCTGTGCCTTGTCGGACGCCATGTTCAACGGCATCGTGCCGACCCGCTACAGCCGTCGCGGCCATATTCCCGGAAGCCTGAACCTGCCCGCGCGCCGTCTGCTGGGCCCAGCGAATCGCCGCCGGCCCATGGCCGAAAACGCGGAACTGGTCGCGGCATCCCTGGCCAATGCCGCGACCCCATGGGTGATCTATTGCGGCGGCGGCATCTCGGCGGCCTCGCTGGCCCTTGATCTGTATCGGCTTGGCCACCGTGACGTGGCGGTCTACGACGGTTCCCTGCAGGAGTGGTCTGCCGATGTCAGCCTGCCGATGTCCAGCGCAACTTGAATCGCGGTCTTCGGCCGATGTCGGCGGCACGATCGCATACCCAAAGCCTGACGAGATCCAGTATGACAAAGCTCGAAATCTTTGCCTGCGCGTTCAATGTCTGGGGTGTCTGGCTCACGGCCCGCCAACAGCGTGCCTGCTGGCCTGTCAGTATCGTCGCTGTAGCCATGTACGCCTGCCTGTTTCACCGCTGGAAATTGTATTCCGACATGCTGCTGCAGGGCGTCTATATCGTGCTGCAGTGCTGGGGCTGGCTGCGCTGGAGCAGACAGCGCGAAACGGCCGGCACGATCATCATCCAGCCTCTGTCTCATCGCGGGCTGATGCTGTCGCTGCTGGCCGCAGCAATCATGACCGCCTTGCTGGGCGGTCTCATGGGACATTACACGAATGCCTCGATGCCATGGCTGGATGCCAGTCTCACCGCGGCCAGCCTGGTGGCCAGCGCATGGACGGCGCGCCGGCATCTCCAGACATGGCTGCTGTGGATCGTCATTGACGGCCTCTACGTCGCCGTGTTCATGTACCGGCATTTGCCCGTGACGGCAGGCCTGTACCTGCTTTTCGTCGGCCTGGCCGCCTATGGGTACGTGACCTGGCGGTCCCGGGCCAGCAACGAATCCGTCACATCGTGCGCTACCGGTCACTCCATGGCCGATGCACATATCGCACGACACCCCGGCTAGAATGGCAGCTGCGAGATCCGCAACCGCCTCTTTCGCCAAGACAAGGACGCCGCGTTGACTCAGCCCTCGGAAGCTGACCGCATCAGCGACATCATTCTCCACGATATCGATCGGCAGGTCTGGTCGGCTGACCAGCCGTTGCCAGTGGAGCGCTTGCTGGCCGGCCGCTTCCATTGTACCCGGGTCACCTTGCGCGAGGCCTTGCAACAGCTCGAAGCACAGGGCCGTGTCTACCGTGAAAATCGCCGAGGCTGGTTCGTCAGCGCGCCACGTCTGCGCTACAGCCCCGCCAGCATCGACGGCTTCATGCAATATGCGGCCTCGCAGTCACGGTCACCGCGAACGGAGCTGCTCAGCGCATTCGAGCAGCCCGCCGGCCCGATCTTCGCCGAGCAATTGGGCCTGCCCGGCGCCGATACGCCGGTGGTGATTCTGAAACGCCGACGTTGGCTTGGACGCAGGGCCGTGCTTTTCGAGATCAACGTCCTGCGTGCCAGCTGGTGTCCCGACCTGCTGAAGCATGACCTGCAGGGATCGCTGAGCGTCATCTTCGGCGAACGGATGGGACTGCACATGTCTCACAGCGAAACACGCATGCATGCAGGCAGTCTCCCGGCCGAACCGGCCCAGCTGCTGTTTGGGCGCCGCGGAATGCCCTGCATTCATATCCAGCGGCTGAGCCGCGCTGATGACGGACAGGCCGTGGAACTGGACTGCGAATACTGGCGTGCCGACGCGCTGGAAGTGGTCGTCACCAGCGATGGCAAGGCTCCCCGTACCGGCCCATCAAGGGCCTCCGGATAAGGTACCGATCAGCACAGGCCAGGTGTCTCTGGAGGCTTGTGGCTTCCTTGATCGACAGTCGTCGACCGGAAATGTCGATACACCCATGCCTGCAGTCGCCTCCTCAAGAACCAGACCTCATCCGCAGGATGATTCAGGAAAACGAGCCTTGCGCACAATTGCACCTTGGGTACCCTGCTTCAACGTTTGGCCATCCATGAAGTGCATCAACCCGTTCTGGTCCGCAAAGTTCCGACCCGACTTGGCAGCCTGCCCATCTCCCGGCCCACACAGGTTTCGAATCCGCATAGGACGCATGACGACTCCCCTCTCCGGATTCACAGACGGCCCATGCAGGCCGGCGCTGCATACGCAGCCAGACCGCCATGGCAACGTAACAAGACAATCAGCCCTCCGCCGGCAGATGCAGATGGCGGCGGCAACCCAGCATCCACGCCATCGCGAGCGCCAGCAGCGCCATGATCAGGTCAGTGTACAAATGCACGGCTGGCAACATACCCAGCCACTGCACGATGAAACCCAGAGCCAAGGCGGGCACGCTGAACGCCAGATAGCTTTCGAGATAGAACACCCCCATGACCTGGCCCCGCTCATGCACCTCGGCATGCGGCAGCACGCTGCGGACAGCCCCCAGAAACGCGCTGCCAAACCCCAGCCCCGCCAGCAGCGAGCCACTCAACAGTCCCGCAGCACTGGCCTGGTCGACACCATGCCGGATCAGCGCGGTGCCTGCCAGCAACATGGCGGCCCCGCCCAGCAGCACCCTGAGAGCCGCTTGCCGCAATGCCAGCAGGATGGCCACGGTCCCCGTCAGGGTCAGCAGGGCCACCACACCGCCACCCAGCCATGGCGAGCGGGCATGCATGATCTGGACCACCAGAGACGGCATCAACGAAAGATAGAATCCTCCCACCATCCATACCGCGATATTGACAGGCGCCACCGCCAGGAAAGCCCGCCGGATTCTGACCGGAACACCCAGGCCGGGTCGCAGGCTGAGCCATGCACCCGCCCTGCGCGAGGCCGTTTCAGGGGTCAGCCAGGTCAGGCCCAGCGCCAGCAGCAGCGACACGGCCAATACCAGATAAACCCGCGGCAAGGGCGCCGGCACATAAACCAGCATGGCCGTACTGCCCAGAGCCCCGATACTCATGCCCAGCATCGGCGCCACGCTGTTGATGACAGCGCCGCGCTGACGGTTCAGATCCAGCATCGCAGCTCCCAACGTTGCCGTGGCCAGACCGGTAGCCGCCCCCTGCAGCGCACGCGCCCACAACAGCCAGCCGACCGAATGAGCCTGCATGAACAGCCCCATGGCCAGCATATTCAACACGATGGCGGACGAAATCACCGGCCGTCGCCCCAGGTGATCCGACAGCCGTGCACCCAGCAGCAGAGCCAACACCAGAGTGAAGGCATAGATGGCAAACACGCCGGTCAACCAGGGGGTAGTGAAATGCCAGTCCTGCTGATACAGCCGATATAGGGGCGTGGGTGCCGTCGCGGCGGCCAGAAAGATCATCAGGCTCAGGCCATGGATCATGGGCAAGGCCTCATGGACCGACGCGCGTCGAGAAATCGACATACAGAATCCTCTAAAGCAAAATATATGCTTTAGAGACTACGCCCGACCAATAACTAAAGCAAATATATTGCATTAGTGCCAATCGGTGGGCATTGATTTAGACTGGGCGCATGCAAAATCAAGCTTCACGCAGCGCACCCCGTCCCGGTGGCCGCAGCGCCCGAGTCCAGGCTGCCGTGCACCAGGCTGTGCAGCGGCTGCAGGATCAGGCTGGCCGGGATGGCCTGACCATTCCGGCCATCGCCGCCGAGGCTGGGGTCACGCCCTCGACCATCTATCGCCGCTGGGGGGATCTCGGCCAGTTGCTGGCCGATGTCGCGCTGGAGCAGCTCCGTCCGGAATCGCCGCCCGAGGACACCGGCAGCTTCGAAGGAGACCTGCGGGCCTGGCTGGCTCAGTACTTCGAAGAAATGGCTTCGGAACCGGGCCGCGCCATGTTGCGCGACGTGCTTGGCAGCGCCGGCACAGATGGCCAGGAACGCTGCATGCATTTCTGCACGGCCCAGATCGATGCGCTGCGTGCGCGCGGCCTGCAGCGCGGCGAGGCCGTGGTGGCGACCGAATCCATTGTCGACCAGGTGATCGCTCCGCTGATGTATCGCATCCTGTTTGCCGGCACCACCCCCACCACCGCAGACATCGAACGGCGGCTGGCACCGAACCTGCCACGCTGAGCCGATACCTGCGCAGAGCCGCCCCCTGCTCCGGCAGAAGTGGCCGCCCCGCGCGCGCCGCCCTGCTTGCTTACGCCCGCAGCCGGCGGGGCGCCGAGCGAGACACTTTGGGGATGCCCGGCTCGAAGCCATGCCGTCTTTTGTCCGACGACCTGCATGGATATCGGGCAGCCCGCCATGGCAGGCCAATGCCAGGCCTCTCTTGCCCGCCAGCCTCCGGAAAGCCATCCTTGAGGCCGGCGAAGCCGGGCCCTTCACCGCGGCCGCAGCCGATCTGACGGCCATCTCAAAGGATTCCGATGAACCTCCTTCCCAGCCATGCCGATGTCATTGCCGCCGCCGCGCGACTGCAAGGGCATGCCCATCGCACTCCGGTGCTGACGTCCAGCATCCTCGATCGGGAACTGCAGGCCGAAGTCTTCTTCAAGTGCGAGAATTTCCAGCGCATGGGGGCCTTCAAGTTCCGTGGTGCCTTCAATGCCCTGTCCCGCTTCAATGCGGAACAGCGCAAGGCCGGGGTGGTCACCTTCTCCTCGGGCAACCACGCCCAGGCCATCGCCCTGGCCGCCTCGCTGCTGGATATCCCGGCCACCATCATCATGCCGCACGATGCCCCGGCGGCCAAAGTCGAAGCCACCCGTGGTTATGGCGGTCGAATCATCTGCTATGACCGCTATACCGAAGATCGCGAGCAGATCGGCCGCGAGCTGGCCGGGCGCGAGGGCCTCACCCTGATTCCGCCCTATGATCATCCTGACGTAATCAGCGGCCAGGGCACGGCCGCCAAGGAACTGTTCGATGAAACCGGGCCGCTGGATGCCTTGTTCGTACCGCTGGGCGGCGGCGGCCTGCTGGCCGGCTCGGCACTGGCCAGCAGGGCCATGGCCCCGGCTTGCAGGGTCTACGGGGTCGAGCCCGAGGCCGGCAACGATGGCCAGCAGTCGCTGCGCCGCGGCAGCATCGTGCATATCGATACACCTGTGACCCTGGCCGATGGCGCCCAGACCCAGCATCTTGGCCAGCTCACCTTTCCCGTCATCCAGCGCGATGTCACCGATATCCTGACCGCCAGCGATACCGAACTGATCGAGGCAATGCGTTTTTTCGCCAGTCGCATGAAGCTGGTGGTCGAACCCACTGGATGCCTGGGCCTGGCCGCCGCGCACCAGATGAAAAGCTCGCTGCAGGGGCAGCGCATCGGCATTCTGGTCAGTGGCGGCAACGTCGATCTGGACCGTTACGCCACCTTGCTGAAGCAATAAGCACGGCCCTGGCCTGCAGCGGTCCGGCCGGGGCCTTCGCCAGAAAAAGCACAGAGCGACCTGCGATCACGGCCCCATCACCAATCCGGGCTATACCGGTAACGTGCTGGCTGTGCGGCGCGTTCGCCGGGCCGGCGTACAGGATGGGACCCGATGCACTGCGGCCCAGGGCCCGACATCGGGCCCTCCCCTGCCATGATGGCCGGCACGAGTGACAGCCATCACCAGGGCTGACCGCCTGGCCATGTCTGCTCCACTCAGCGCGGCGAGCCGAAGTGCGGCAGCACGAAATCCCGGCTCAGCGCCGCGATGGGCAGATCGCCCGGCTGCGCAGGATCGATCCAGCGCAGTTCGGCCAGTTCGGCCGCGACCTGCAGCCCCTCGGCCAAGGCCTGGGGCAGCTGCAGGCCGAAGAATTCCGCCCGCACCGTGTGCCCCGCCTCGTGGGCGGCCGGTGCCGAACCCTGCCCCAAGGGCGTCAGGTCCTGTTCTGCCACGTTCAGACCCAGTTCCTCCTGCAATTCGCGGCACAAGGCCTGCCGTGGATGCTCGCCGACCTCGAGCTTGCCGCCCGGCTGAATGAAGATGTCAGACCCATGCTTGCGGACCAACAGCAGGCAGCCATCCTCCCGGGTGATCACGGCGGCCGCGATGACAATCATCAAACTGTGGTTCATGACGATCCGTATTCTGCATCCATGGTGGAGTCCGGCTCGGCCAGCGACCGGGCATCAAGACATGATGCCGGCGATACAAGCCGTTTGACCAGATCCCCTTGCCCTCACGATATGGGTCCGGTCCGGCCATCCGCTTGTTCCATCCATCAACACAAGCAGGATCATCCGCCAGCATGGCGCCCACCCTGCAAAGCACGCCTGACATCATCGAAGCCTGCAGCATAAAAATCGCTTTGCACGAGAAGGTCGATCCCATATCAAAGTCAGGCGAACACGTACGTGAACTGCTTGCCGCGCTGGCACGGTACGTCCTTCGGCTGATCATCGCGAACGGACTGGAACACGCTCTGCTGCCAGGCAGCCCGCTGAAGCGGGCCATCAAGCTGATACCCATCCTCGGCATTCCGGCAGTCGTCTGGGTCAGACTGCATCAGCTGTGGCGAACGCACAAGCTGCAGCGATGCATCCAGCTGGACGGCATCGCTATCGCGTAAGTGTCTCCGCATTGATCACTTTTGGCTGGGGCTTTGCCGAAGCCGGCGGACCGCCACATCTGAGTGCTTTTTCCGTCTGGCCCATCATGGGCGGATGCCGGGCCATCGGCTCGCTGGTGGCCGCGCGGCCCTATCGATGGACAAACGGATCAAGCAACGGAGACTGGCCCGTGAATGGAGCCAGAGCGATCTCGCAGCCGCATTGACTGTCTCGCGACAAACGGTCACCGCCATCGAAAACGGACGCTACGATCCCAGTCTGCCGCTGGCATCCACGATAGCGGCCATGTTTGAACGGCGCATCGAGGATATCTTCCAGCCCTGATCCAGATGCGGACCGGAAACCTCCGATCTGCTCGCCGGAATGCACCGTGACCCGAGGTGCAACATCCCATGGCCTGCACACGCGGCAGATCTCGACAGCCATATATATATGCGATTTCGGCATATGAAAAATATGGACGTCTACACGCCTGTTACCCTACATTCCCGATTCAGCTCAGGATCAGCCAGGCATGACCCCTCATTTCGACGGACATGCCTGCCTGACCTGCTTCACGTTTCGGGGGCCATGTTGCATATCAAGATCCATCCACTGACGAGGGCTGTGGTCGCGACCCTGCTCGCCATCACCGCAGGTACCAGCCAGGACCTGTTCGCGCAATCCACGACCGGCGCCATCGCCGGCACCATCAGCCCGACTGGTGACCTCAGTGTGCAGGTAGCCAGCGATACCGGCCTTTCCCGTCAGGTCAGTGTCGATGCGCATGGCCATTACATCGCCGGCCAGTTGCCGCTGGGCACCTACACAGTGACGATTTCCAGACATGGTCAGGTCATTGGCCATCTGAATCACATTCACCTCAAGCTGGGCAACACCACCGAAGCTTCATGGACACAACCGGAGGGCAAACAGCTGTCGGCCGTGCAGGTGGTCGCCAATCGCGCACCGGCCATCGATGTCGGATCGGTCGATTCGCGCACCGTGATCGACGCCTCGCAGCTGGACCGCCTGCCCTTGGGGCGTTCAGCCGAGGCCATCGCCATGCTGGCACCGGGCGTAATGCCCAACAGCGGCGGCTATTCCGGGCCGACCGGTCAATCCCTGCTCAGCTTCGGCGGCTCTTCGGCCAGCGAAAACGCCTATTACATCAACGGATTCAATACCACGGATCCCTTGCGTGGCTTCGGCGGCATCACCCTGCCCTACAACTCCATCGACCAGGAAGAAATTTACACCGGCGGCTACAGTGCACAGTATGGTCGGTCCGACGGCGGCGTGATCAATCTGGTCGGCAAGCGCGGCAGCAATCAATGGCATTACGGCGGTCAGGTGGTATGGGAACCGAACTTCATCCGTGAGTCTCAGCAAAATGTCTACTACACCAACGGACTGCCGTCATCGCCGGTCGCCGGCAAGCTGTATGACCCGAAGTCGGCCAACAAGCAGGCCAGCACCATCTATGACGGCTATCTCAGCGGGCCGCTGATCAAGGACAAGCTGTTTTTCTTTGTCAGCGGCGAATTCGCGCGACAGAACAACACGGCCGTCAACAGTGTCACCTCATCCACTCCGTATGTGCGTTCCAGAACGGATCTGCCCAAACTGTACGGCAAGCTGGACTGGAACATCACCAGGAACAACATCCTGGAACTCAGCGGCGCCTCCAGCCGCAATTACACGGATGGCAATATCTACAACTACGACTACAACCAGTTGCGTCGCGGCAGCTATATCAACAGCGCCGATCAGACCAAGACCGGGGGCCGGCTGTGGAGCGCGAAGTTCACCAGCTATATCACCGAGGATCTGACCTTCACGGCCTTGTACGGCAAAATGAAGACCTTCAACTATGACGTGCCGGGCAATTACGATGGCTCGCTGACCTATCTCAGCAATACCGCCAACCAGAATCCAGCCCTGAATGGCGGCACGGCTATCACCAATGCCCAGACTGTCAGCTCGCTGTACAACGCCAACCGCCACAACCAGACCAGCAATCTGCGTCTGTCGCTGAACTATCAGCTGGGCAGCCACAGCATCACCGCAGGCATCGACAATCTGGCCTCCAGCGCCATCGATCAGGGCAGCCAGGCCTCCGGTCCCGGCTACACCTGGAATTACGGCTATACCACCTCACCGGATCAGGCTCTGATTCCCAATCTGGGAGTGGGCGCACCAGCCGACTATGCCAATGGCGCCAGCGGCTACTATGCGATCAAGCAGGTCAGCAGCTCGCTGGCGAGCGTCCGCACCTCGCAGCAGTCCCAATATATCGAAGACCAATGGCAGGTCTCGGATCGATGGCTGGTTTCATTGGGTTTGCGCAACGACCAGTTCACCAATTACAACGCCAACAGCCAGGCCTATATCCGCCAGCGGAAACCCCAGTGGGCCCCACGGGTGGGCTTCAGCTGGGATGTGAACGGTGATGCCAGTTTCAAGGTCTACGGCAATGCCGGTCGCTACTATCTGGGACTGCCCTTGAACCCGGCGCTCAATGCGGCAGGCGCCTATGTATCCACAAGCCAGTACTATACCTACAGCGGCATCGCCGCCGACGGCACTCCCAGCGGCGTGACAGCCTTCTCCAACCCCGTATCGGCCAACAATACCTACGGCGTATTGCCCGATCCGAAGACCGTGACGGCACAGAATCTGAAGTCCGAATATCAGGATGAATTCATCCTGGGCTTCACCAAGACCCTGGGCCACGACTGGATCTACGGAGCCAAGGCTACCCGTCGATTGCTGCGCAATGCGATCGATGATTACTGCGATGTCTCGGCTATCGAACAGAAGGCCTCGGCGCTGGGCTACGACGTGAAGTCGACCAACAGCTGCTACCTGATCAATCCGGGACGCAGCAACAGTTTCACGGTAATCGACAGCGGCGGCGCCTATCGCACGGTCGGGCTGAGCAATGCCGAGATGGGCTTTCCGCAGCTGAAGCGCAAGTACTATGCACTTGAAACCTTCCTGGAGCACCCGTTCGACGGCCATTGGTATGGTCGTATCGACTATGTCTTCTCGCGGAGCTATGGCGATACCGAAGGTCAGTTGCGCTCGGATATCCAGCAAACCGCCGCCTCGACCAGCATCGACTGGGACTTCCCGTCATTGATGTCATACAGCAATGGCGATCAGAGCAATGACCACCGTCATCAGATCAAGCTGTTCGGCTATTACCAGATCACTCCGCAGTGGCTGATTTCCGGTGATGTGCTGATCGCCTCAGGCAACCCAAGAAACTGCCTGGGCTACTATGGCGCGGGTCAGACCGATCCGGACGGCTACGGAAGCTATTATCACTGGTGCGGCGGCAATCCAGCCCCGCCCGGCACCTATCGCCTGCCGTGGAACAAGCAGGTGGACCTGGGCCTCACTTATCGACCTGGCTTTGCGGCATCACGTCTGGGTATTTCGCTCAACGTATTCAATGTCTTCAACAGCCAGACCGTGCTGAATGCCTACCCCTACTACCAGATCTCGCCCAAGACGCCGGATCCGCTTTATGGCGCGGCCCTGATCCGCCAATTGCCACGATATGTACGTTTCAGCCTGAACTACGACTACTGATCCTCATGGCCGTCACCGCAGCCATCAATCAGCGGTGACGGCCATATAAACAGAACAAATTAATTATCATTTATACATATAAACTTCTTTACATATTGAAGTCCACAATCTCATTCGACATGCAAAAAAAACGACAATTTCTTCCAAAGATTAGTTGTTACATACCATAAATAGACAAATGCCCTTGGATGACAGGCATTTTCCTCTGGTGATTCACTCGGCAGCGGAGCGATCAGGGCATCCACGAAAGTCATCTAGGCAACGACCATGATGGCCATCCAGGATACTTCGCCGACCGCGCGCACCGGCAATCCCTCGGACCGCCACCATGGTCTGCCGACCGCACTGCAACACCCTGTCAGAAAGCAGGCTACAGTCGCCAGGCCTTTTCCATCCACTGACGAACCAACGCCCGGATGATGAGGATCAATACTCCCGTCAGCAGGGTACTGATGATGGAAAAACCAAGCCATCGGCCATCCACTACCTCGGAAGGCATGCGCGGCCACCAGCCGGGGGAGCGAATCAGCCACGAGGATGCGACGTCCATCCATATCAGCTGCCACGCCATCACCTGGCCAAGGACCAACGCGGAAGCCGCGATCGCGAAAATGTGCAAAGCTTTCATGCTGCTACCTTCAGCCATCAGCTGATTCCAGCCGGCCACTCAGCCGCAAAGCTTTGGCCGGTACGCTCGTCCAACACCATTCAAGCCATTCCAGCAGATCACAGGTCATCTTCAGGTCAAGGCCGGGGTGCCCCAGCCAACAACGACCATAGCCCCCGCGGCTACACAGACCCTGCCCATCAAGGATGTCTGACATCGTGTGACAAGGTGTCTTGGCCACGGCGGGATCACTTTGATGTACGGTAAGGCATTGAATAAGTGGCATTTCGTGTGATTGTGCGAAAAAGAGGTCATTCCCAAAGTCTTTCCGACGCTGTCATGAGCCGCCTGCTGGAGCGCATGGACAACGGCATCTACCCGGCCGGCAGCCAGCTGCCGACCGAGCCCGCCCTGAGCGCTGAATTCGAAGTCAGCCGCACCGTGATCAGGGAAGCCCTTTCCCGTCTGAAAGCCCATCAGCGTATCCAGACCCGGCATGGCATCGGCAGCTTTGTGTCCCTGCCGCCCAGAAGCGAGTCCGGTTCCGGTCATGGGCCAAGTGCCAGATTGACCTTGCTGGACGTGCTGGCCATGCAGGAAGCCAGAACCGGGCTTGAGGTCGAAGCGGCGGCCATGGCCGCGCAACGTCGGAACGACCGTGAATTGCTGGCCATCGAGGCCGCCATGCGCGAGATCCGGACCGCCATGAAGGATCCTCGAATGGACATCACCACGGCGGATATCGAATTCCATCTCGCCATTGCCGCCGCCACCGGCAATGATTACATTCGCGAGATGCAGCAGCGCCTGAGCAGCCTCAGCATTCCCTGCATCCGTCAACATCTGGATCGGTCCAAAAGCCATTCCAGCCAGGCGTTTCTTGCACAGGCCGTCGACGAACACCAGTCGGTGCTGGACGCAATCCGCAACCGGGATGACGCGGCGGCACGCAAGTACATGCGGCAGCATATGAAAAATGCCGAGCAGCGTACCCTGCTGCTGCGCACCGAACTGGAACAGCAGTCCAGCTGAGGGAACGCTCCCCATTCCCCCTGACGCGGCACGCCGCCACAGGATGTATGATGACCACCATGTCGCCATGACCATCCGTGCGGCGTGCGCCAGCCTTGTCCCCAGGCAAGCAAGACCGTATCCGGGGATGATTTGACCCGCAGCCCTCTGTCTCCGAGACGATACTGACACGTCCTCGGATTGGGAGCAGCCCATTCAGGATGAACAAGAGTCTTTTGTCGGGTAGACGGAAGCATCGGAGGAGGCTGCTCAACTATCGATGGATATGGATGCCTCTTCCCTTGGCAAGCGGTACGGCCGCACCACCCTGTCGCCGGAAGATCGATCGCCGGATCGTCCGATCTCTGGACCGCAAGCAAGCCTGCCGGGCAGAAGTCATGAAGCCGCCGCCGCACTTTGCGCCATGCCCTGCCCAAACCATGGCGAGGCATCGATTCAACCCGGCCCCTGCGATCCGGTCCGCAGCGTGAATGTGATTGGCCGTCCGGCCATCCAGCACAGAAACCGGATGACAGGACTTCGCCGGCAAGGCAGCCGCAAACCCTGTCATAGGCATTCGCAGCCCAGCCCTCCCGGCAAAATCCAGCCGCCAGCCCCGTGCCCCGATCCATGCCCTGCTTACGGCCTGTGTGTCGGCTGCCTGACTGCAGCAGGCACGACAAGGGAATCGCGACACCATCGCCCGCGCATGATCCGCATTCATGACCGGCTGCAACGTTTCCGGCCGCCATCCCTTGAACCAGCGCCCTCTGTCGAGACCGGAATCATCGGCGACAGCACCATGTCAGGCCGATGCGATGCTTTGGTCAGGTGACCATTATTTGCAATCGATTCTCATTACCAGATAATGTTGGCAAGATTTTACGACTGCCTGAAGCCATGCCTGCCAGCCCCGCCCCCCCCCCAACCCAGGTCGCTTGCCCGCTGGTACCGCATCAGTGCACTGGCCTCGCGCATCACTGCCGCCATGCTCGGCGGCTATGCACTTGCCGCACTGACCAGCATCGCCGCGCTGGCATTGCCCATGGCCACGCCACAGGCCGTACTGACGGGCATGCAGTCCAGTTTCGCGGTATACGCCGGGGCGGTGATCTGGGTATTTCTTGCGCGTAGCGCTACTCGGGCCTGGGCCGGGCTGACCATGGTCGCTGTTCCGCTGGCCCTGATCGCCTGGCGAGTGAGTTCGGCGCAACCCGCCATGCCGCCGCTGTGAGCACGGCCAAGGGCATGCGACCGCCCTCACGTGGCGTGCGGCAGAAGATGACCGGGCTGCATACCTGGACCGGCTTGCTTGCTGGCTGGCTGCTGTATGCCATGTTCCTCACCGGTACCGTCAGTTACTTCAAGGAGGAGATCTCGCAGTGGATGCGCCCAGAGCTCAGGCCCGCACAGATTGCGCCGGACCTGCCGGCCATCGCCCAGCGCACCGCGGATACGCTGGCCTTGATCGCCGCCGGCAGTCCCGGATGGAGCATGCTGTTGCCTACCTCGCGCAATCCGGTAGTCAGTGCCTTCTGGCGCGACCGTGACCACGCGGACCAGCCGCGCCGACACGGGGGCCGTCCGTTCCAGACTGCACTGTTTGATCCCGACACCGGCAAGACTCTCTCGGCTCGCGATACGCTGGGCGGCGAATTCTTCTACCGCTTCCACTTCCAGTTCTATGGTCTGCCGGTACTGTGGGGACGCTGGCTGGCCGGACTGTGCGCCATGTTCATGCTGGTGGCGATCATCAGCGGCGTGATTGTCCACAAGAAGATCTTCATTGACTTCTTCACCTTCCGCTGGGGCAAAGGCCAACGCTCATGGCTGGATGCCCACAATGCCTTGTCTGTCTTCGGGCTGCCTTTTCACTTCATGATCACCTACAGCGGCCTGATATTGTTGATGGCCCTGTACATGCCCTGGGGTGCGAGAACCGGCCTCCGGACGCCGATGCAGCAGGCCGCGCTGGATACGCAACTGAGCGCTTATATCCGGCCCGGCCAACCCGCCCATGTTGCCGCTCCGCTCGCGCCGATGGATGCCATGGTCCGCCTGGCCCGACAACGGTGGGGATCGGCGGAAGGTCTGCGCATCACCGTGACCCGGCCCGGGGATGCCGCCGCCCGGGTAGCAGTCGCCCGCGGCGACACGCGTCGGGTATCGACCAGTCCGCAATATCTGCTGTTCGATGGCGCCACGGGTGAGCTGCTGCAGGTCCATGACCATGTCGGAGCCGCTGCAGAAACGCGCGGCGTGATGGCCGCACTGCACCTGGGCCGCTTCAGTGACATGCCCTTGCGCTGGCTGTACTTCCTCATCAGTCTGGGCGGCACGGCCATGGTCGGCACCGGCCTGGTGATGTGGACCGTCAAGCGCAGAGCGTCCTTGCCCGACCCGCACCTCCCCCATTTCGGCTTCCGCCTGGTCGAACGTCTGAACATCAGCAGCATCGCCGGCCTGTCGATCGCGATGACCAGCTACCTGTGGAGCAACCGCCTCCTGCCCGCAGCCATGGCGCAGCGCGCCGATGCCGAGGACAAGGTGTTCTTTGCCGCCTGGGGGCTGAGTCTGCTCTATGCGATCTGCCGCCCCGCCCGCCGTGCCTGGATCGAGCTGCTATGGACGGCCAGTGCGCTGCTGGCCCTGCTGCCACTGCTGAACGCGATCACCACCAACCGCCCGCTGTGGCACAGCCTGATCATCGGCGACCGGGTCTTCGCAGGCTTCGATCTCAGCCTGTGGGCTTTTGCAGCCCTGCACGCCATGCTCGCAGCCCGCGCCGGCCGACACCCGCTGCGCGCGGCCAGCCGTGCGGCAGCCCCCGCCCGCTCATCACCGGTAGGCCAGCCATGAGCACGCTGCTGGTCATGCTCCTGTGCGTGATGGCGTTCGCGGGACTGGCCCTGGCGACGTCCCGTCAGCAACGCGAGCTGTTCGGCCGCGCGCTTTCGCCCGCGGCCACGTGTGGCCTGCGGGCGTCCGGCTGGCTGGGCTTGCTGATCGCACTCGGCCTGCTGGTCGCGGGGCGTGGCTGGGCAGCAGGCCTAGTCTGCTACAGCGGCTGCACCAGCCTGGCTGCCGCCCTGGTGTATCTCGGCCTGATCATTCAGGCCCGCCGCACAACACCGCACTGAGTCTCCTCGAGCCACTCGCATCCCCGCCTCGCCAACAAGGCCGGCCAAGGATAGGCGTCATCGGATCGAGTCGTACTGCTTATCGATATTGATCTTTCCCATCCGCCTTCAGAAACGGAAATCACATGCTGGCCACGAATCAACAAAGGTATCAACCTCACCGCAGACAACCTGACCAGACTACCCACTAGATGGCCCGAGGAGGTTTCGGGCTGTCTTGTCGTAACGGGTAGCGATGGCCCGGTACAGCTTGAGTTTGGCAAATAAGTTCTTGATCAGGTGCCGATCCCTGCACAGCAGGGCCGTGGTCCCGCTGCACTTTGCGCGTGGGGTGGGAGGGAGGCAGGATCTGCGCACCCATGCGCTGCATGTCCAAGCAGTCGTTTCCGCATACCACCACCGCGATGGACTCAGCGGGCTGACTTCACGATACGAAACAGTTAATGCGATGCCTACACCCGGACCCGTACCGTGGACATGGGGGGCCGTTTCCATTTTGACACCTTCGGCCTGCATCATACTCTGGTGGCCGGCTATACCTCGTTGAATGAAAACATCGGCTATGCCTATGCGCTTTCAGCGACCGCCAACCCATCCAATCTGTACTACCCGAAGCCCCTGCCCGAGATGCCGGCCCGCACTCCGTGGGGACGGTCGCAGCACCATCGCCTGAACAGCGAGCAGCTGATCGACTCGATTTCGATGCTGGACGATCGCATCCTGCTGATGGGCGGTGTCCGCAACCAGACCCTTGCCGTGGATGCCTATACGCCTACCACCGGCACCCGCAACAGCAGCTATGCCAGCTCGGCGATATCGCCGCTGGCCGGCGTGGTGATCAAGCCGCTGGAGCATGTGTCGCTCTACGCCAACTTCACCTCGGGGCTGTCCCAGGGGCCGACTGCGCCCGGTGCCGCCAGCACTGCCAACCAGGTCTTCGCGCCATACAGCTCCAAGCAGTACGAGGCCGGCGTCAAGGCCGACTGGGGTCATGTCATGACCTCTGCCTCGGTCTTCCAGCTGCCGCAACCCAATGGAGTATTGGGTGCCGACAATATCTACCGCCTCAGCGGTACCACCCGCGTGCGCGGACTGGAGCTGAACAGTTACGGCGAGGTGGTTCCAGGCCTGCGACTGATGGCCAGCGCGACCTTCTATGACGCCAGCCTGATCGGCACGACCGGCAGGACCAAGGACGGAAACCATCCCGCCGCCATCCCGGACTGCACCTTCAATGTGGGAGCCGACTGGGACCTTCCGTGGGTACCCGGTCTCGGCGTGAACGGCAGGGTCCAGCATACCGGCCATGAATATCTCGATGCCGCCAACAATCTGCAGATGCCTGCCTGGACCCGCTATGACGCGGGCCTGCGCTACAGCACGACGATCAAACGCCGTCCCGTGGTCTTCCGCGCCACGCTGCAGAACATATTCGCCAAACGCTATTGGGTTGCGCAAAGCGCCTACCTGATGGAGTCCGCGCCAAGAACCGTATTGCTATCGGCACAAATCGATCTCTGAGACCGGTGGCTATCCGGAAGGATGGCTGCTTTACGGCTGACCGCCGGCCTCGGCCCCATCAAGAGGTCGGCCGGTTCAGCGCAGGACTGCCGTCATGGCGCCCCTTCAGTGGACCAGCCCATCGCTGGACCACCCGCCTCAGGGCTGCGTTGGCAGCAAGAGCGGCACCACCCGTTCAGGCCAGTTCATGGCTGGAATGCCAGCTGTCGCCGGGCGGGCAAACAGATATCCCTGAAAGCGCTCGACACCCACGGCCTGCAGCCACGACCACTCTTCCACCAGTTCCACCCCCTCGGCCACCGGTGTGATACCCATCGAGATAGAGGCTTGGACAATGGCGCGCACGATGGCCTGCCTGGGCCCGCTGCGGTGAATGTTCTGGATCAGGCTGCGATCGATCTTGAGCTTGTCCGGCTGGAACTCGGCCAGCAGGGAAAGCCCTGCGAAACCGGCACCGAAATCGTCGACCGCGATGCCGACGCCTGCCCGGCGCAACTGTTCGATGGCTCCGGAAAAGACCTCCAGACAGGAAATGGCCTCCTGCTCCGTCACCTCCACCACCACCTGGCTGGGTGACAAGCCGCATTCCACGATCTGCTCCACCAGCCGCTCCACGGCGCCGGGGATCCCGGTCAGGGACATCGGCAGCAAATTGACCGACAGCTTGACGTCCTTCAGCCCCAATCGACGCGCAAGGCGAAAGGCTTCGGCCTTCGATTCCAGATCAAGCCGGTAGCGTTGTTCCGGTTGAATCGAGGCAAACAGTTGCTCAGGTGATCCACCTTCCGCGCCACGTATCAGAAACTCGTACGAGGTGACCTCCCTCCGTAGCGGATCGACGATCGGCTGCAGGGCAAACCGATAGGCCAGACCGCGATCGCCGGGCTCCGGCGGTACATCGCGGGGTGGAGCCGCAACCCATCGCCAGCACTGCGCATCCTCACCTTCCACGATATGGTCGGTTCCCCGCGCCAAGGCATACCACATCAGAATCTTGTAGACCCTGTCATCACTGCAGGCCTGACTGGTCCGTTCCTCCAGCTTGTCGTGGATCAGCGATGACACCTTGGCTGAACTCAGCACCCGCAGATCCAGCATCGCCAGTTGATCGCCTTCGAAACGACGGAAGGGCCCCTGGTCACGCAGCAGGACCACGATATTGCGATGTCTGGGATCATGCTTGATGGACTCGAACAGCTCGTCCAGCCGCGCCTTGTCACCTTCCAGCAACTGCACGAAATGAACGCCGTCAAACAGCAGGATGCCGGTGATGCCCATGGCGGCGTTGCGCCGTCGTCCCGCCGCAGCCAGCTGCTGGAGCATCTCGGAACTGAATTCTTCGCGAATGCGGCTGCGGTAGATCAATGTCGACAGCAAGATATGCTCTCCATGGACGACGGCTGGCGAGCCCATCTCAAGCCTCCCACAGTAGAGCATGCCAGCGCCGATGGCCAAGGCCCGGGACTCACGGACGGATCCGGCCTGCCGTGCATCCGCAGGCGCCGCAAACCGCCATGCCATGCCATCTAGACGCGCAGCCACATACACAGCAAGACCATGTCACAGCAACGACATGCGACATTTCACCATCGCCGCAATGTGCCGGTCACCAACCACATCCATCGAGAGCCGGACAGTCAGACCCCGGGCCGGCAGCGATGCTGGAGCGGCCGGATCGGGCATCGCTGCAGAACGCCGCCATGCGCATTCATGGCGGCCGGTACCGCATGGGCCGGATGGTGACGGCATACCGGCCTCCACCTGCAGCCTTCAGCCTGCGGCGACATCAGGGTCCTGCGAAGGATCGCGGCCCGTTCGCCTTGGCCGGCGGCGAAGGCCATCGACACCGGATTGCGATCACAGCGCCCCTTCGGGCAAGACGCCATGTGACAGGATCCGCTCCGGCCACCGCATCGCCGGCACCTGTCCCACCGCCGGTCTGGCGAACAGATAGCCCTGGAACCGCTGCACCCCGGCGGCCTGCAGCCAGCACCACTCTTCAAGCCGCTCCACGCCCTCGGCCACCGGGGTGATGCCCATCGCCACACTGACCTGGACAATTGCCCGTACAATGGCTTGCCTCGGGCCGCTGCGGTGGATGTCACGGATCAGGCTGCGATCGATCTTCAGCTTGTCTGGCTGAAATTCGGCGAGCAAGGACAGGCCGGCAAACCCGGCACCGAAATCGTCGATCGCGATACCGATGCCCGCTCGTCGCAGACGCTTGATCGCCCCGGAAAAAGCCTTCAGTGACGAGATGGCTTCCTGCTCGGTGACCTCCACCATCACCTGACTGGGAGAAAGCCCGCAGGCGACGATCTGATCAACCAGTCGCTCCACCGATCCGGGAATGTCCGTCAATGACATCGGCAGCAAATTGACCGACAGATGAATATTGTTCAGCCCCAGTCGGCGCGCCAGATGAAAAGCCTGCGTCTTCGACTCCAGATCCAGCAGATGACGCCGGCCCGGCGGAATCGCGGCCAGCAACGGCTCGGGCGAACCACCGGCTTGGCTGCGCATCAGAAATTCGAACGAGGTAACGACCCGTCGGATCGGATCGACAATGGGTTGCAAGGCGAACTTGTAATTCTGCCCGGACTCTGCCGTGACTTCGTGAATCACCGCAGGTACATCGGCCACCAGCCTCCAGCACAGCGCATCCTCACCCTCGACGATATGATCAGTCCCTCGCGCCAGTGCGTACCACATGAGCACCTTGAAGACTCGATCATCACTGCAGGCCTGGCTTGCCCGCTCCTCCAGCCTGTCATGAATCATTGAAGAGACCTGCTCCGGACTGAGTACACGAAGGTCGACCATCGCGCATGGGTCGCCATCGAAACGGCGACAAGGTCCGTTATCCTGCAACAGCACGACCACATTTCGATGACGCGGATCCCGCCTGATCGACTCAAGCAGTGCGTCAAGCCTGGGCGCCGGCCCTTCTAGCAGTTGTACGAAATGGATTCCGTCGAACAGCAGAATGCCGGTAATCCCCCGCGCGGCATTGCGCTCGCGCCCCTCGGTCAGCATGACATCAAGCGCTTCGGGGCTCAGTCCGTCATTGACATGGCTGCAATAAATCAGTGTCGACAGCAAGGTTGCTCTCCGATAGCAATAAAAGGCGTTCCATTCCTTGGCCCACATATTAAAAACGTTTAGACGGATATCCAATCAAAACCGGATCCCCATGAAAACGCAGAAATCACACCCGGCCGCCAGCATCCGAAGACCCGCAAGTCCATCCCATGCGCGATGCGACCGCTTCGGGGCTAAGTCATGAAGACACCCGTCCGGCAAGTGGGTGCGGCATTTTGACATGACAACTGGCCAAATCAAACCCGGCTCCGTCAATGCCCTCAACCTCACCCCCAGCCTCAACTCCGGCGATCGTCGCCATGAGGCATGGCCCGCCGCCTGCCCGCGCCTGTCGCCATTTGCCTCACATATTGCGAATGCCGAAAACCCTCACCAGGCATCGCTACAGAGCACCTCGATTACCCTGGAGCCTCCGGAACACCGCAAAAGTGGCAAGGGTCAGAAAAATCCCGCCGAAACTGCCGGCGACACGAGCGCCGACGCCATACCACTTTTTACGGATCAGCCCGCCTTGCTCTTGAAGGCCACCACCGTGCCACCGGCCTTGAGACTGTCCAGGCAATCCGCCCAGCCCTGTATCATCCGCATGCGTTCGGGCAGGTACTGCGCCTGACTGGTGTAGACGTCGCGCACCTTGTTCGATTCGGCATGGGCCAGCTGACGCTCGATGGCATCGCCATTCCAGCCCATCTCGTTGAGCCGGGTTGCAGCCATGGAGCGGAACCTGTGGGCCGTCATCGTGTCCTTGTCATGGCCCAGGGCACGCAAGGCGACATTGACGGTATTCCCGGACATGGGCGGCTGCCAGTGCGAATACAGAGGAACACATAGCGACCATGGCTGATCAGCCGACGCATCAGCCGACGCAGTTCCTGCAGGATGGCCAGAGCCTGCTCGGATAGCGGCACCAGGTGGGCCGCTCCCATCTTCATCTTCTCGCCAGAGATGCGCCAGATAGCACCCTCCGGATCCATCTCTGACCACTCGGCGGCCCGAAGCTCACCAGGGCGGATAAACAGCAGGGCCGACAGCAGCAGTGAGCACTTCACAGTGTGGGTGCCGGTATACCCATCCATGGCGCGCATCAAGGCACCGATCTGCCCCGGATCAGTGATGGCCGCATGGTGATGTTGCGTGATGGCTTGAGGGCGCCGCGCAAGCTGCCGGTGGGGTCGATATCCGCATAGCCCTCGATGATGGCAAACCGGAAGATCTGGCCGGCCTTGATCCTGGCCCGGTTTGCCGTCTCCAATCGCCCCTCCGCCTCGATGGCCCGTAGTACTGCCAGCAGCTCGCGTGCCCGGATCTCGGCAATGGGCCGCTGCCCGATGTGCGGGAACAGATAGTTTTCCAACAACCATCGATTCTTGGCCGCGGTGATCTCTGCCACGTCCTGCCGGTCCATCCACTGCCGTGCAACCCGCTCAAATGTCAGCACTGGCTCAGTAGAAGCCGCCGCTTCCTGCTTTGCCGTCTGCCGAGCTCCACTGGGATCCCCCCCGTCTGCAATCAGCCGGCGAGCGTCATCTCTGCGCTTGCGGGCATCAGCCAGGGGGATACCTGGATAGACGCCAAATGCCAGGCGCTTCTCCTTGCCAGCACCCGGTACTTGAGCCGCCAGTACTTCGAGCCGTTGGGCATCACCTCCAAATACATGCCGCCGCCATCGGTGATGGCGATAACTTTTCTCGCTGGGCGCGGCCTTGCGAATCGTTGTGTCGGCCAGGGGCATTGGGTACATCTCCACCGCCAGCACGGGGGCATATGCCTATTGGCTGGGGGCATCTCAGGGCCCGGCATGACTGGCTTTGCTCGACTACTGGGGGCACATAGGCTCACAGATCAGGGGGCATCTCGGGATCGAGTTAGGGGGCACAAAGCCCTTGTACCCCCCAATATGCTCCCAGAACAGCTGGGTTTCCATGGGATTGCATGAGACGATCAGACAACAAAAAACCCACCAAGTGGCGGGTTTTAAAGGTTTTATGGGTCTGTATGAGACGCCATGCAACCTGTATCTGGTGCCCGAGGTCGGACTCGAACCGACAAGCCTTGCGGCGGAGGATTTTGAGTCCGCGTAATTTACCCACAAGATCAAGCGACTAAGCCTCAAATTGTTCCGCAAACACCTAAGCCAAGAAAAATTTAAGCCCATGAAACCAAGGTGTTTTTTCGAGCATTGCGGAACACATTCAGACTACCCATGCCGGTACTTTCATTACTGAAAAATACGCCGATCAGATCACCTCTACCATCCACCCCATATCCTGGGGCAGTTGAAAACTTCAAAATCGCCAATATCCAATCAAGCGATCTGATTTTGAAATCAACCTGATGAATGCGAGATAGTCCGTAACAACAAAAACTAACAACATCACTTTAAACGAAAGGCACTCAACGCACACAAAGCATGCAGTAGCACTAGCATCCACAGGCTATGCAGGTAGGGACCAGTGCTTTGCGGCTCAAGTGCAAGGCGCCATGCAAGCAACTGAGCGCAGACAGTAGCCATCACTGGGCCACCCAATCGTTGAACCACGTTCAGCGTCGTTGCGGCCATTGGCAACCGTTTTTTTTCTAGGGCAGTATATGCTGCCGTCGTAGATGGGACGCCTATCGCTCCCTGCCCCGCGCCGACCATCAACAATGCCAACATGGGCAAGGTCGTCAGTGAGGGAATGTCTGGCAACAGAATAAACAAACACATGCCAGCACTTGCTAGCAGAGCACCGCACACCGCAACAACACGATATCCCAAACGGTCGGTAAGTGACCCCATACAGATAAATGCGCCCAACATGCCCATGCCCAAAGGCGCCAGCATCCAACCCACATCAGCAGGTGACCGCCCGGTAGCATGCACCAAGTAAAGCGGAACCAATACCTGTGTGGCAATGATGGCACCATTAAGCATAAATTGTGTGCATGCTGCTGCACAAAACACAGGATGGGAAAATAGAGCTAGATCAAGCAGGCTATTTTCAGTGCGGCGACAATGCCAGACGAAGGTCGTCAAAAGCGCTGCCGCAGCCACCAACATCAAGATACCCATTACAGCATGAAGTTGTTCAAGTCCAGCCAGGGCTAAAGCAATACCTGGGGCAATCAAGGTCATTCCCCGCCAGTCCAGCATGGGCGCAGGAGATATCCTCTTCCCTTCAACAGGAAGAAAATACCATGCCATCAATATAGCCACGAAGGTAATCGGCACGTTCATCCAGAACAGCCAGTGCCAAGACGCCTGGGCCAGTATCGCGCTCGCAACCAGTGGCCCCAGAAGCGGTGCTAGCACGATGGTGGCCGCTGCGTAGCCCGAAACACGTGCCAATTGCTTCCCCGCTGATCGCGCCATAGTCAACTGAGCTAGAGGAGCCAACATGCCCGCACTCAAACCTTGTAGAACGCGGAAAAGCACCAGCCACCGGGTCGACTCAGCAAACCCGCACAACAGCGATGTCAGTAGAAAAGCTACGAAACAAAAAACGTATAGACGCCGAATGCCCATACGCTGCACCAGCCACCCCGTCAGCGGTAGCACCATTGCAATGGCTAGCAGGTAAGCGCTGGTTGCCCACTGAATCTGCTCGAGAGTACTTCCGAACTCCTTGGCGAGGCTCGACAAAGAGACGCTGACCACCGTGGTGTTCAGTAGCGCCAGAAATGCGCCAAGGATCGCAACGGATACTACCTTCCAGATGTTCGGCGGAAGGTCTGCGGGAGCAAGCCGTGCCTTCTCGATACGACCCGCCTGCTCTATTTGTGCCGAAGTACGCATCAATAAGCGAAATGAATCTGAGCGCGATGACGGGTCGGAGCCTCGATTTCGTCGAGGACGGCCCGCGCGAAATCAATACCGCTTATCGCTGACTTGCCATGTTCGTCATGCAAGACCACATCGTCACCGACGCGATAATGCCCAAGGTCATCGCCGGGCGTTAAGGCACTGAACTCCAGGCCAGGGCAGACGAACAACCAATCGACGCCAGTCGTATCGACTAGCAACTCGTTCAGCACGTCGAGGTTCTCTCGCGCCTCGGGCAAGATTTCGGGCGGAAAGCCTTCCGGGTTTTCGATAATGCGCGGCGCACCGGATGTAGGCCTGAGGCAGGAAAACCCACCGACCACTAGAAAACGGGTACCAGCCACTGAGGCTTGGCTGGCAAGTTGGCCGTAAACCGTAGGAAGGGTGCCGGAGGTTTCGGCCCGTGGAGAAAGAGCGCCTACCACAGTATCTGCTTCGTTGACCGCAGCCAAGGCCTCCGGCCCAGTCGCGGGCGAAGCAATGTAGCGCACGCCGCTGAGCGGCCCGACCGAAGTTGATCGACTTACTACTGTCACGGAGTGCCCCCGCCTAGCTGCTTCTCGCGCGATGGCTGAGCCAGCGTAACCGGTTCCGCCAATGACGGTGATGCGTTGAGGTTTCATACGTAATCCCATGTAGAAGCTACTGATAGCCACTCAAGTCGTGGCATTGTTGGAGCTTCGTTTGATCGAGGTCTCAGGCCTTGAGCCACCGATAATGGCGGTCCGTGTCCTCAGCGTGACTAGGGTTGATATAGATGCTGATGCGGAACCTCAAATTTCCGTCAGAAGCCTCAATGACTTGGTACCTAATGATGCCTTAGTTACCATTTAGAACTTGATGATAAAACCTACATTCGGCACCCACAAGAAGGCACATACATGACACCTAGGCACATCGATTTGCCTAAACTGAGCGAGAGCGGTTGCCTCGCCACGCGTGAGATTCTGGAGCGTATTGGCGACAAGTGGTCACTCTATGTCGTAGGTTCACTGCACACTGGACCGCGACGCTTCAACGAGCTCCGAAGGGAGGTCAATGGCGTTTCGCAGCGGATGTTGACGCTTACATTGCGTGGCCTGGAGCGAGATGGGCTCGTCACCCGCACTGTTTTCCATAGCATTCCGCCGCGTGTCGAGTACGGGCTGACAGAACTAGGCCGTACACTGCTGGAACCCGTTGCTGTGCTTATCCACTGGGCAAACAACAGTCGCTCAGCCATTGAAATGGCCCGCGCCCGCTATGATACGGATAAACACGAAGTGTCCTGCAGCACTTGCAATACGCACCGAGACTGAGGGCTTTATCCCGCAATGCAGTTGGTGCCCCAGCCTCCCCCTGCCCGCGTGTAGACCTTCCCGCTCCTGCTCACAAATCATGCGCCTCGCTTCGCTTTCACCTCGATATACAGGGCGATGCCTCGCAGGATCTCGCCGGCCCAAAAGCCATAGAACATGCCGTTGTCGGTTCCCGGCCGGATCGATGATGACTAGCACTCGGCCATCGCCTTCGCTCCTTGGACACGTAGAGGGCATATGCAATAGCATCGTCGCCTACTTTTGATGAGGCAAATTTCAGATGTCCAAAGAACTCACCAAGGCCTACGTGGCTGCCTTCAATGCGAAAGACCTCAAGGCTGTGGCAGATATGCTGCATGACGATGTGGTGCTGGAAGATCCGGGTGTGGTCCACATCGAAGGCAAGTCCAAGGTTGTCGATGCGGTCAAGGCCATTTTCGATGGGGCCGCTCACCTGAGCTTCGAAGCGAAGCATATCTTCGTTGATGGCAGCGCATCGATCATCGAGTTTGCACTGGATCTTGATGGCACCAAGCTGGTGGGTACCGACGTGATGATCTGGAGCGATGGCAAGCTCAAAGAGCTGCGTGCCTACGTTTACGCCAAGACAGCCTGATGCTCGATCAGAGTAGAGAAAATAACAGCGGCAGCCCCCCCCTGAGCCTGAGGCTGCACTCTGATCTGCCGCCCCATGCGCGCGGTAATGACCGGAAGTGTGTCGCTGAAGGCATTCCAAGTGAATTGAACTCGCCACAAACAACACGTATCGTGTGTTAACCTATCATGGCGCGCGAAACCAATAATTCCAGCGCAACTTAATGCAGTGAAGTTTTACGCACAAGCCCCCTCTGACTCCTAGCCCAAACACCCCCTAAATTCAATACCACCACTTCAAAAAGAATCATCAAATGACTAAAATTGAAGAAAATCAACCCACTTCGAAACAATCAAAAGAACAGACTGACGAGGCATCGGCAACATCCAACCTAAAGCCCCTTGTCGACTACGTAAAAAACTTATTCACTGCTGCATCACTAACGACAGTCGCAATAACAGTACTATCCAAATCAAAATCGAATGACATTTGGGCCGATTGTGAGTTCTGGGCAATAATTATATCCGCCATGTTTCTTGCGGTACTGGCGATGCTTCTATACATCAGAGAATCCAAATCCAGCCCATCATACCAAATCATTGCCGCCATCGCATCTATAATAATAATACTCCCAACAATGTTCGCAGCAACCCATAACGTATCAATACTGCAGGAGCCAAAAATAGTAATTTTCCATGCCAATCTATCGGGCCAACTTACTGGCCAAGCCAAATTAATACCCACCCCATAAATAAAAATTAACCACTCACCGCGCCACCGAGGCATTACCACCCAAAAAACCCAATGAGTTCAATTGTTTCGCCCAGTCAATAATCATTCATTACTCACCAGCATCAATAACCTTCAGCACCGACTTCCGCTTGCCAGATGCCGCTGCCTTCCCATCATTCCCACCATTGCACTCAACCGTCGTGCTCCAACCTGCCCGCGTGAGCGTCTGCTCCACGCTGCTCGCAATATAGGTGCCATCGATACCGGTCTTCAGGCCGTTGATGCTGATGGGGCGCTCGGCAAATAATTCGGTGCGCCCCGGCATCTCTAGGCGCACCAGGGCAGTGGATTGGTTGAAGGCATCGATGCGTGCCTTGGCCGCGCGCTGGGCCGCTGTACGATTTGGGTGCAGGTGTCGGTCCACATGCACGCCGGGCAGCCCGTCGGGTACATTGGGATTGGTCACGTCGACGATGGCAAGCTTGCCAGAGGCCGGATCGAGATAGCCGGCCTTGGCCGAGGCCATGGCTGACCGGTCGGCCAGCTGAAACTGGAAGCGGGTCAGGTCCGATCGCGTCAGCGTGATGGCCGAGATGCTCTTGCCGCTGCCGCTGCTGGCCATGCCTAGCGGCACCACGATCAGCTTGCCGCCCCCCAACTTGGCGGTGCAGCCATGCTGCCGAGCAATGCGGGTGATGAAGTGGAAGTCGCTCTCCTTGACCTGGTCGGCACGCTCCACCACATCGGCCACTGAGCACAGCGGCGTCCAGCCATTGCGGCCGGCCACGTCGGCCACGATCTGGCCGAGCGGGACATTGTCCCAACTGCCCGATCGAGTGCTTTTTCCGGAACCCAGCATACTGGCCGACTTGCCTCGCAGGACAATGCTGTCCGGCGGCCCGGCATATTCGATCTCGTCGACCGTGTACTGCCCGACCAGGCCCACGCTCTGCTCGGCATAGCCCAGGTAGATGCTGAGCACGGCGCCACGTGCCGGCAGCGACAGCTTGCCGTCCCGGTCATCCAGCCGTATCTCGAACTGGTCGGCCTCCATGCCGGCCTTGTCGATGGTCTGGATCATCAGTAGCCGGTCGGTGATCAGGGCGGTGATGTCCTTGCCATTCACCTCGACGCGAGCCAGCGGTGTGTTGCTCAATCCCATAGCTGTACCTCGGTCTCAACAGGCGTGGCGATGTCGGGCATCATGATCTGGATGCCGGCGGCATAAGGCTGGGCCTGGCTGGCCAGACCGGGATTGGCGGACAGTACCGCCTCGACGGTTCCGTCCAGCGAGGCATAGTGCTGGTTGCACAGCATGTCCAGCAGGTCGCCGTCACAGGTTCTGTAGATCGTCGCCATAGCGGTCAAATTCCAAAGTGAAGCCCTGCTTGCGGGGGATACCGCCGTGCAGCAGCGCAGATTGCTGTTCGCTGATCGAGCTCAGGCACCAGGTACCCAGCACTTGCCCGTAACCGGTGGTGAGGATGTAGGGCTTGCCGGTACCGGCCAGGGTGCGCAGGCTGTCCAGCTGTGTCAGGCCGCCCTTGAAGTGCGGATAGATCGCGCCGGACAAGGTGATCTTGTCGGTGCCCATGCCGACGAACTGCTGCGCCGGCCGCCGACCCAGACGCTCCTGCCCCTGCCAGCCATAGCTGGTCTGGCGCTGCAGCGAATCAAAAGCCGCCGTGTCCAGGTTGAAATAGAACGGCGTGCCGCCCGAGACGACCGGCTGCATGATCAGCAGATGCGGAAAGGGCTTCACCGCCGCGGCATGGCTGGTGGTGGGGTTGAGGATCGATGTGGAGATGGCGCTGGCCAGCGAGGGATTGACCTTGCCGATGATCTTGCTGACCGCATTACGGGCCGCCGTGACCTGGCCGCCCAGCGCCGTATAGGAGGCCGCCACACCCGAAGCCACCCGATTGACCTGGGTATAGGTGTTCATCACCTTGCCGACCATGGCCTGGGCCTGGACGATGCGGCGCGTCACCCGCTGGATCGACTGGCTATCGCCCGAGGACAGGAACGGCAGGCTGCTGATCTCGGACACCGAGCTGGTCAGCTGGGCTGTACCGGTATTCATCGGACCCAGCATACTGTCCAGACTGCGCTGACCGGCCGCGCCGGAGCTGACCAGGGACTGCAGCGCCCCCTGCATGTTTTGCATATACGGCATGGGTTACACCATCGGCGCATCGAAGAGCTGGCCACGCTGGAGTCGGCCCAGGTAATCAGCGTGCTTCTGTTGAAGAATGGGCCAGACCTGCTCGGCCCAGGCTCGCGGATCACCGGTGGGCTGCTGCATATTGATCTGGATGGTGGGCGAGAACGGCCCCGCCTGGATCGGCGGCAAGTTCGCCGCACCTTTGTCGGCATCCGCCGAGGACTTGTCATCGGCGTGCTCCGCGGTACTCGTGGCCAGATGCTTGCCGGCCAGTTCGCCTAGGGTTTTGCCGGCCCAGCCGCCAATGATGCTACCGGCGATGGTGCCAAGGGCTGTGCCGGCGACGGGCACGATCGAGCCCAGCGCCGCGCCGGCGGCAGCGCCCGCCGTGGCCCCGACCGTCTCGCCGGCCGCGCCGCCATAGCCGCTGAACTTCTCATCTCGCGTTTTGGCAGTGGCGAAGACGCTGCCGGCATTGATGGCGCCGTCGATCAGGGCCAGCGCGCCACCAAACTTCGCCGCTCCGCGGGCAGCCTCGATGGCCTTGCCGATCCGGCTACCGGCACTAGGGCTACCTTCAGCCCCTGCCACGGCTCCACCCGGCTCATCTGATGGGCCAAACTGCTTGGGCCAGTTGATAACCCGCACGGGCACCACGCCACCTCGATCCATCGGGCCGCCGGAGCCGGTGGGCAAGCCTGCCGGGCGATTTTCCGGCTGCCACCCCTTGCCCGTCACAGAGCGTCCGATCTGGTAGATCCCCTTCACTGCGGTAAAGGCCACGGCCGCAGCCTTCAGGGCCACCAGACCGCCCACAACGCCAAGCACGGCTTCTGCAACCCCGGGCGCCTTGGTCGCAACGGTATCCACCGCAGCCGCCGCCGTCTTGGCGAACCCGGCCACCTTGTCGGTCAGCGGTTCGATCGCCTGCCCCATGGAGTTGAGCGCGTTGTCCCAGGCATAGCCGGCCTCCTTCCACATCTGCAGGCTGGTCTGCCTGCGCTGGGCCAGATTCTTGTCCAGGATATCGCCGGCCTTGGCTGAGTCGGCCTTCAGCTGCCCATAAAGCTTGCGGCCCTGCAGGTAGGCGGTCAGCGCCGCATTCACCTGCAGATCGGTGAAGATATGCCCCGTGCGCATCTGCTGATTCAGCGCTTCCACCTGCGCCCGCACCTTGTCGGGATCCAGGGTCTTGTCGATACCGGCCAGTCCCTTGGCCATGTCCGCCGCACGCTTCGGATCGACCGCCTCAATGTATTTCTCAGCCAGGCCAAAACTGGCCTCGAGGGCCGACATGCCATGCTTGGTCATGTTCATCTGCATGGAGCCGGCATAATCGATGCCGGCCTTGGCGTAGTTCTGGACCGTCTCTTGCGCGCCGATCTTGCTGATCCAGTTGACCAGGTTGTTGCCGGCCTCGTCCGACGTGCCGGCGACGTTGCGCTGAACCTGCAGCATGGCACCCAGCTGGTTCACCGAGTCCTGACCGGTCAGCCCCAGCTTCTGCATCTGGGCCAAGAGATCCGGGAACCAGCGCGCCATGTCTTCGGCCTCGAAGTTACCAGCCTGCCCTTGGTAGGCGATTGAGCTCAGAGCCTTGGCCATGCCTTCGGGCGTGGTGATCTTGGCATTGCGGCTGATGGCGGAGATCAGCTTGCCGGTATCTTCGCCGGACACACCTTGCCCCACCGAGAACTTCGCCGCCACCGGCGCGTAACTCATTGCCTGCTTCAGATCCATGCCGGCACTGACCAGCTGATTGACCAGGTCAGCCATCTGGCCGCGCCCCATGCCGTTGGCCTGCCCATTGGCGATGATGCCGCGGGCGACCTGGCTCTCCTGCCCCGTATTGGCGATCCCGGCCTTGATGGCGATATCGCGCACCGTGGCCTGAAAGTTGGCCGCCGTGTAGGCCGGTGCCGCCACGGTCGCGCCTACGCGCACGCCTTGGGCCACGGTCTGCCCCAGGCCATCACGAGCCGTCTGTAAATTGCTGGTGCCCACCGCCCGAAACTCCGCCCGCCGGGCGGTCGCGCCCAATTTGCGGTAGGCCGCCTCGAGGCTGGCCACGGCCACACCCTGATCACGCAAGGCATCGAGATTGGAGTGCAGCTTGCGCTGCACCCTATCCGCCATGGATGAACCGGTGGCGGCCAGACGCTGATAGTCCCGCTGCAGCTCCTGGGTTTCCCCAATCATCCGCTGCAGCACGCGGGCCCGCTGCCCGGTCTTCTCCAGCCGCCCGATACGCGACTGCACGTCATCGAAGGCCCGGCCCATGGACGACGCGATCGCGCCGCCGATGACCAGGCCGATATTGATGTTCCTGGCCATGGTCCTTCCCTACGACTCCTGCAGCCACCAGAGCATGTCGGTGACCGTCATGCGATCGACTTCCGACGGCTGGATGCCCAGCTGTCGGACACACTGCACAGCGAGCTTATGCACAGTCGCCGGCGACAGCCCCGTCGTCCGCCACCAGGCGAAAATAGGCGGCCTGCAGACGGTCATAGTCGACCATCGTCAGCCCCTCCAGATCCTTGAGGCTGACCTCGCACAGACTGGCAAACAACTGCATCTCATGGTCGGCCGAATCTTCGCCCGCAGCCTTGCGTGCCGTACGCACGTCCTTCACCGTCGGGGCCCGCATCGAGAGCCGATCGACCTTGACGCCATTGCACTCGCTCACCCGGCGAAGGCGGATCACGGCCCCGGAATCGGTCACATCCAGCCAGGGGTTCTTCTTTTCGTTCTTCGTGGTCATGTCGGCTCCTTACAGGCCCAGGTCACTGCGCATGCTGGCCAGCTGGTCGGTTCCATTGATGATGCGGATCGCGTTCACCGGGTCGATCTCGTAGATCACCGTGCCGCCGACCTGCAGCTTGTAGTAGGTCACGCCGACGGTATGCTTGATCTCGGCCTTGGTACCGGCCGACCAGTCACCCGGGTCGATGGTTTTCAGGGTGCCGCGGATGGTGGCCACCACGGCGGTAGTCACGCCGCCCTGCCCCTTGAAGCTGCCGCGGAAGGTCCCCGAGAAGCCGTTGCCGTCGGCCAGGCCGAATAGGCTCAGCGACTCCGCGCGCACGCCATTGGTGGTGAAGGAGGCCTCCATCTTCTGGAGGCCCATGTCCATGTCGATGGTGCCGTCCATGCCGCCGGCGCGGTAATCGTCGGTGGCCAGCTGCAGCTGGGGCAGCGTCAGGGTCGGCACATCGCCGGCGAAGGACACGCCGGCGACAAAGAGATTGGTGTTGAAGAGGGTCTGCGGAATCATGCCGGCTCCTTAGTTGCTCGAGGTCGTGGTGCTGTCCAGCACCTCGGTGATCCACTGATCGGTGACCTCGATCAGGAAGTTGGGGTTTTCTGCCGGCGGCACGTCGGTGAAGCGGATGCGCCAGTAAATCTTGCCCTGCTCCAGCGCGCTCGCCGTGTTCAGATCCGGGTCCGGATAGACTTCGAAATCGATCACCGCGCCCAGCGCCTTCTGGTCACGCATGAAGTCGTTGACCGACTCGGTGACCTCGTGGACATAGGCCTTGGTGATGCCCAGGTCGACCGCCCAACGGGTGCCGGCCAACACGGCCGCCATGACCATGTCCACGGTGCGGACCCGGGTCACGAACTGCCACAGCGGATCGCTGGACAGGGTGCGGTTACCCCACACCCGGAAGCCGCTCTCGCGGATGATGGTGGTGATGTTGGCGTTGTTGAGCAGGTTCGCACGGCAGGACGGATCACCGTCCAGGAACTCGATCGGCCGCACGGTACCGGTGATGCCGGCAATGACCTTGTTCGAAGGCGAGGCCCAGTAGCCATACTGCGCATCGGTCGCCGCAAACATGCCTGCGATCACCGGGCTGCTGGGTAGCGCCACCGTGCTGCTGCTCGTGGTGTCATAAACCTGCACATAGGGGTCGGCCATGAAGAGTCGCTTGCTGCCGAAGTTCGCGGCGTAGGCGGTGGCATCGTCATCAGTGGTGTTGGGACCATCGATGATGCCGATGGCCTGCAGGCGCCCGGCCAGGGTATCCATCGCGGTGGCCACCGCCTGATTGGCGGACTGACCCGGGGCGATGACCAAGCGCGGCCGGTAGCCGAGCACCGACTGGCCATCCAGCAGCGCCTGCAGGCCGGTACGCGCGCCGGCCGTGGTTTCGCCGCCGATGATCGCCGAGGTCAGCGCATTGGCATCGGTGGTGGTCGTGCCGCTGGTGCTCGTGGTGGAGCCTGCGGCCGCGTTGACACCCACTGCCACGATCACCGGCTGGGCGACGTTGTAGATCTGCTGCAGGCTTTTGTAGATCGAGGACGCCGAGCCGAAGGCCGCCGCCGCATCGGTCAGCGAGGTGATCAGGGTCGGGGTATCGGCACTGGCCGATGCGCCGGCGCCCGGGGTGAAGGTATCGACGAGGCCGATGATCGACGAGCTGGGCACCGAGATGGTGCGCACGCCGTTGGTCACGATCGAGGTCGTGACGCCATGAAAGAAACTGGTGGAAGGCATAGAAGCTCCAGGCATGAAAAAGCCCGCATCAGCGGGCATCTAAATCGGTGAAATGTGGCCTGCTAGGGCTCAGCTACCGGGTGCAGCCGGTAGCGCCGTGCTGGTGGTGTCGGTGCCGTCCCGGATGGCCTTCAGCGCCTTCAAATAGGTCACCCAGTCATCGGGTGTTGGCTCGTTGAGGACGCCGTACTCACTCTGTACCGTCGCGACGGCTGCCGGGTAGGCGAATCCAGCCTGATCCGCCAGAGTGACGGTGCTGGATGGCGTGTAGGCCACAATGGCCCCCTCATGCACGCCCTGCCCATACGGAAGCCGAGCAGCCCATTGCTCGACCGTAAGCGCAAGCATATCCGCAGCCGCAGGCACATTCGCCGTGCTGGACATGCCCCACACGTCATACCAGCCGGAGACCTCGGTGGGCCCGGTGGCGGACGTGTCATAGCTGGCGTAGTAGCGGGCAGGCCATTGCGTCTCGACATTCGATGTCGCATCGGTCGCCATGTCCACGGCAGCTGCGGTGGCCACCGGTGCCGTCTCGTCGGTGTTGTCAGTCATTTATGCAGGCCCCATGGCAAATACCCACACCTGGCCGGTACCTGCCGGCTGGTTCGCCCCCGAGATGGCGGCGATGTTGATCTTGAAACCCGATGCAGTCACTGTCCCGACCGTCGGATTGATGGCGACCGGACGATTGGCGCCGTCCCGGTTGTTGTCGACGGTCGTGGACACCACTGGCGCGGCTGAAAAGGCAATCGGAAATGCAATCGAATCGCCTGCACTGAGCACGCCTGCTGAAAACGCCTGGATCAGTATGTTTCCGATGCGGACGTAGTAGCCCCCGGCGATGGTGCCGTAGGAGCTTGGTGCATAGCCGTTGGTCGCACCATCTTTCGAGGACAAGGCATAGAGCGACCCATCGGCCCCCATCGTCAGGTTGGTGGCGAAATAGAAGCCATTACCCGGTGCGGAAATCGGGCACCAGCGCCCTACTCCGTCCGTGCCATAGGTCCACAGCATCTGGATCCCGGCGCCGACCTGCTTGCTCACCCCGATCTTGGAGACACCGAAGGTATTCGTGTCGACCTGCTGACCGGCGAAGTTGCCAGTGACCCAGTTCTGCGTCGCGCCGTAGACCCACGATCCGCCCACGTTGATGGAAAGATAGTCGCCCTTGTACTGGTAACCGATCTGCAGCACCTGGTTGGTCTGCGCATCATTGAAGGTTGTGATGCCCTGGGTCGTGCCACCACCGGAGCCCACGAAGATGGGCTGGCCCGCGGCATTGAGCGAGAAATTGGTGACCGCCTGAAACCCCGCACCCGGCTCGGTCCGCACCAGGTGATAGCCCACATTCTGGGCTGAGGTGATGAACGGGAGATTCCAGGCCTTGTTGATGGCTACCAGTGCCGCACGCTGATTGGTGCCATCATCGGCCACCGTCAGCGTCATCGCAGCGCCGTTGAGCTGGGTTTGCAGACCCGATTCGACACCGGATGCTCGCTTTGTCTCGACAGCAATCTGGTTGTTCACCCAGCTCTGGGTCGCGCCATAGACCCACGAGCCACCGACATTGATCGAGAGGTAATCCCCCTTGTACTGGTAGCCGATCTGCAGAACCTGATTGGTCTGCGCATCGCTGAAGGTGGTGATGCCCTGGGTCGTCCCTCCGCCGGAGCCGACAAAGATGGGCTGCCCCGTTGCTGACAATGTCAGGTTGGTGATGGACTGAAACCCCGTGCCGGGATTACTTGGGATCCTCACATTGACCTGATTCTGCAGGTTCTGATCTGCGCTCTGCCGCGCTGTGGCCTCCTGGCCGACAAGGTTCGAGGACCAGGACACCGTCGCCAGCTGGCGTGTGATGCCCTTGGCATCAGCCACAAACGGCAGGCCTGTCGCATCGTTCACCGCGAAGAGATTGATCCGGGTGTTGACGGTGTCATCCGCCGGCAGGATCGTCATCACCGCCGTATTCAGCTGGCTCTGCAGATTGTTGATCTTCGGCGTCAGCAGCCCGGAAAGCACCTGCGGCGTGATCGCTTTCTGATTGTCCGTGCCGGACGTCGCATCATCGGCACTGGCCAGCTTGACCACGCCCAGCGTGTCCTCAGTCGCCGCCGGGTTCATGAAATTGGCATCGCCGAAGCTGATGCTGCTGGCCGCGACATCGACAAAGCGGACATCCAGCGCCAGCTGCATCATGGCCTGGGCGGACTTTTCCACGATCACCGTGGATTGCCCATAGGAGGCGAACAGCGTGCCATCGCTGAGGTACAGCGCGAAACCGTACACTGAGTAATCGTCATCGCCGGAGTCCAGCACGGTGACGTGGATGGTATCAGCCGCCGTGGCGCCGCCGGAAATCGTGGTCAGCCGCTTGATCTCGGCCGGAATGGCCGCGCCGGGCGTGAAGGCTTGCGAACTGAGTCCGACCGCAGCGATCGTGACCGCATTGGTGCCGTTGCCGGCGGCGTTGCGCAGCGCCGCGCGGCCGGCGTCAGTGATGGTGACTGTCAAACCCATCAGGAAGCTCCATCAAATTGCAGATGCGCATAGGCCAGCGGGCGGGCCGCGGCGATCACGCCGACTGAACCCGTCGCGTTGATGCCCTGCGTGAAGGTGAAATGCGAGCGCAGCGGCTTCGCCTGGCGGACCGCCTCGATCACATCGTCGACGTACTCGGCGGTGGCCACGTTGCCATCGGCGCCGGAGAGCGTGAGCAGCAAGGCGAAGGTGTGCGGCGTGCCCTTCGGGGTGGTTTCCCACCACTCCCGAATGGACACATAGCCACCAAAGGCTTCCACCGCTGCCTTCACGGCACCGGCAGTACCGCGATGACGGGCGATGGTGATCGCCTGCCGGACTCGGTTGCGCTTGACGGTATCGGACCAGTACGACTGCCAGCTCTCCAGCGACAGCGACCAGGCCAGCCACGGCAGCAGCGCCGAGGGCACCGTGTCGGGGTTCCAGAGCGAAGCCAGTGGCGTCGGGATGGCATCGACCCGCTCCTGCGGCACTTCCAGCGCCGCCTCGAAGCTGGTGCGGTTGGGTGGTAGCAGGCTAGTCAACGGTCGTCCCCGGGGTCAGAGTGATGCCCGTGCAGTTGCCGGCCTGGGTATCGCTGATCGCGACATCTTCGGCCGGCTCGGTCAGGATCACGTTCTGGATACCCGCCACCTTCAGGGCGGCGATGATGCCCGCCCGCGTGACGGACACGCCGATCTTCTTGGCGCTGGCCAGGTAGGTGTTGAGGCCATCCGCAGCCGCACTGAGCGCCACCGAAGGATCCGGCCCTGAGTACGTCGGCAAGGTCGCCGCAACCGCGAAGCCCACGATCGCGGCTGACTGCACCGTGACCTGATCGGTCATGGGCCGCACATCGTCATCAGACAGGATCGCCTGCACGGCGGCCACGATATCGTCCGAGGCCGTGCCATCCGCGCTGTCAGCCAGCACGGCCACCACCACCTCGCCGGGATTGGGGCTGGTCGCCTTGGCATCGACGATGTGCGTCGAAGCGGTGCGGGCCCAGTACTCGTAGGCCTCTTCCGGCCCGGCTACCGAGAACGATGATGGTGCCAGGCCGACGCGCACCCGCAGGGCATCGTCGCTCTCCATCACCGCCGCGGTGCCGGTGCTGGCATCGGCCGGCATGACTGTCTCCCGCTCGACCTGGAAGAACGCCGCCAGATTGTCGAGATCCGAACCAGTTGCCGTGGAGAGAAAACAGCCCTTCACCGCATCGTTAACCCGGGCCCGCAGCATCAGCTCGCGATAGGCGCAGACCTCCATCAGCTTCATCACCGGGTCGGTTTCCATCGCCGAGGTCCAGCTGTCACCGGCAGCCGCCATCAGGTCGGTCAGCAGGGCCTGGAAAATATCCTCGTAGGCCAACGTCTCGACCACGTCGGGTACCGGCAGCTGGGAAAGATCGATCAGGCTCATGCACTCACCTGCAGGGTGACGTTGTCACCCAGGTACTGCCCCTTCACGGTGAAGCTGATCGTGCCATTGAGCACGGACACCACCTGGGCGGAGGAAAGTTTGAAGGTCGGGATCCAGCGGGACAGCGCCCGCACGGTCTCGGCCTGCACGGCGCTTTTCCAGCCCTCGTTCATGGGCAGATCGACCATCTGGCGGATGGATGAGCCGTACTCGGGACGCATCCGGCGGCTGCCCAGCGGCGTGGTCAGCACGTCTTCGATGCATTGCACGAGATAGGCCACACCATGCACCGGCTGGCCCGTGGTGCGGCTCATCCCGACGATCATGACTTGGCGAAGTCCACACGCGAGGCCAGAAACGCATAGGCGGCCGCATCGTAGGCCGTCACCTTGGAACGGCTGACCTGCAAGGTGCGCCCGTCATCGAGGATCAGCACCCGGCTCAGATACTGCAAATCCTTGAAGGTCACCGGCAGGGTCGGCGCCGCAGGCGTCACGGTGGTCGCCGTGGCGGAGCTTGTACCGGTGGTGCGGGTGGCGGTCGTGCTCGCCGTGCTGCTGGTTGCGGGCGTTGCCGCGGTAGCGGACGCAGTCGTGCTGGTGCTCGAGGTATTGGCGGCCGTCGTTGCGGCCGTATCCGCGGCCGCGGTGGTCGCGCCCGAATCAGTGGTCGTTGCCATGGCTTCTCTCTCAGAGGTTGCTGCCGTGCACCGTGCCGGCAGCTTGGATGTTGCCCTTCGCGTCAATCCCGCCCTGGCTGGACAAGCTCGCGGCCTGGGCCGTACCGGACACGGTCAGATCGCCCTCGATCTCGACCGTACCCGCAAGTTTGATGTTGGGTGCCGTGAGGACGGCGCTCTGCTCGCTCAGCACGGCTGATACCTGCCCCACCGATGCACTGAGCTGCCCCTTGGGCAGCGCCGCCGTGAGCGCGCCACTGGCGGCGTCATAGGCGATACGGGTACCGTCCGGCCATTGGATGGAGGTCACATCGGCCGAGCTCTCGCTGTTCGGCCATTGCGCACTCAAAAGGCCTGGCACGAAGGTCCCGGCCGCCACCGTGCCGCTGGGGCTGAGTAGCACACCCGGCTCGCCCACGCTGGGCACGCGCCAGATCTGCACCGCGCCGGCCGCACCGCTGTGCCAGCGCACCCAGGGGCTGATCCAGTCGCCGTTGCTGACCTTGATCCGCTGCTGGACCGGATCGACCGCCTCCACCACGCAAGGCAGCAGCATGGCCGCGATCATCCGGTCATGTTCGGCCAGTGGATAGCTCATCGAGCCGCTCCTTTGGATCGAAATAGTCCTGGATATACTCAGGCCCGACCTCGGGCGAGATCCCAACCAGCAGGGTCAAGCCGGTGCTGTCCGCCCAGTCCCAGCTGGCTTCGCCCAGATAGATCACCTGATCCCAGCGCACCGACCAGACCACAAGATTGTCCAGCTCGGGCCGGCTGCCATCTGGCATCGCCTCCACGAACTCGGCCGGTTCAGCCGAGACGCCCCAGCACTGCTCGCGCAGCGCCGCAATCATTGCCGTCACCATGCTGCCCAGCAGCCGGGTATGGCCTTGGCATTCCGGGCCGATCAGCAGATAGGCGCAGAATCTACAGCGCACGGCGGACTGCCCCGTGCCGGGATCGGGCGCCGGCTCGATCTGTTCCAGGTCAATAAACACGGCCGGTACCGGCAGATCCATGATCTCGCCCTGATCCGGCATGGCCTGCACCGACACGAAGGCCGGGAACAGTGTGCTCAAGGTCGAGGCGATCGCCGTGCTGACAGCGGGTAGATCGACCGACTGGATGTCGCCGGCACTTTCGTCGTTGCTCATCGCTGTATCGCCTTCATCATCGCGTAGCGCATTTCCTGCTGCAGCACGACCGCCAGTCGCTCGGCAGCACGGTCCACCCACTGCTCGAACTCCTCGCGCACGTCCTCGATGCTGACCTTGACCTTGGCCACCGGAAAGCGGCCGGACATGCCTTCATCGATGGCAGGGCCGCCCATGGCCACCCCGGGATAAGCCGAGGTGCTGAAATGCTTACTGTGGGTGCGGATCCAGACGTCCGGCTTGCCGCCATAGACCTTCTGGTAGAAGGCGCCCCGAAAGCGCCGACCTGCGACCGAGACACCAGTCGCCGTCTGGCGCACCTTGCCCAACCGCGAGGCCTCCAACGGATCCAGACCCAGCCAGAGCTTGCCCTGCTTGCCGCCGGGGCGGATCGCATAGGCCGACAGGCGCTGACGCACCGCCGTCACCGCAATGCGATCACGCCGGCTGATGGCCCGTGACATGTGCGTGCGCAGCCAGCGCAGGGTCTTGTTGATGGCCCGGCGCTGGGCATCGGCCGCCTCTTTCGGGGCGGCCTGCCGAAACTGCTCGAGCTTGCGGGCATCAGCCAGCGAGAATTTCAGCTCGATCATTTGGCGCGCCTCAGTACCAGGGTGATCAAGCCCGTGCCATCAGGCTCCAGCTTGGTCACCGTGTAGAGGCCGGCATCGATGCCCTCAATCTGCAGATCGAGGGTATCGCCCGGTGCGATGGCCGCCGCCACCGCGTCACGCACCACAAACACCGGTGATCGCAGCGCCGTCTGCTGACGCCCGAACTCAGGCTCCAGCCACGGCGCATCGAACATCCCGAGGATCGTCTCGCCCTTGTGCACCGCCGGATCGCCCAGGGCCGGAAAGACCTGGTCGTCCATCTGGCTGACCAGGTCCCGGAACATCAGGCGGTCAGCTTGATGATCGCCCGCGGGCGGGTGCAGATGTTCAGGGCATTGGACTGCGCCAACAGATCCACACCCGCGCCATGCTTCATCATCTCCAGACTGGCGTAATACGGCACGCCGGTGGTATTGACCACATCGATATGATTTGCCGGCGCGAAGCGGGTAATCAGCAGATCGGGCACCCCGGTCGGGATCAGATACGCCGAGTTGGTGTCGATGAACTCGGTGCTGCCCAACTTGCCGTAGTACTCCTTCCACATCACGCCGGCATAGGGGAAGCCGCCGCGGTAGTTGTTCACCAGGAAGGTGCCCTCGTTGATGCGCTGGAAGGACTGACGAATGTCCTCGTTGGCCGTCATCGCATCCATGAACCCACGGCCGCAGACCGCCTGCCAGCCGGTGATCGGAGCAGCGCCGGCGATCACATCCTCGGCCATGCGCTGAGCCGCGACGATCTTCTGCAGAATGCCACTGGTCGAAGTCGCCAGCCCCAAGGCCTGGACCTGCTGCTTGATGCCGAACTGCTTGAACAGGTCGTACAGCAAGGTCTTGCCGTCGGCATCGTAGATCTGACCGGCGACCGCGCCCATGCGGTGGTAACGGATCGTTGCGGTCAGCCGCTGGCGCATCTTGAGCAGGCGCTTGTCGACAAAGCCTTGCACCTGCTCCAGCTCGCTCTCACGTCCGAAGGCTCGGATGTTCTGGACTTCATCGGCCAGCACCACGCCGTCAGTCGGCAGGTGAATGGTGCGGAAGTCGATACCGTCGCGCTTCGGCGATCGGGTCGGGCTGGCCGGTGCACCGCGCTCGGCGGCAGGCACAAGGTCCAGCGAATCGTTTTGACGATCGATGAACACGCTGGTGGTGGTCACGCCATCTTCAGAGAAGAGGGCATCGAGCATGTCCGGAGACGCCTGGCCTTCCGGGTTCTGATTGATCGCCGCAGTCAGGGAGGTCAGCCCAAACGCGCTGTCATTGAAAATATCGAGGGTCGCCATGCATGTGTCCCATAAAAAAACCGCCCGAAGGCGGCTTTGTGTGTAGAGGTGATGAGGTGTGCGCTTAACGCAGGATCAGGCCCTGGGCGGCCAGCAGGCTGCTGGCCGTGTCGGTCAAGCCGATCAGCAGGACCTGATCCAGTTCGGCATCGCGGGTCACCATCACCGCCGGCTGGGTATCGGTGTTGATCTGCGCGCCGCGATACAGCACGCCGACCTCGGAAGGCGTCGTGGCCGCCGTGGTGGTCTCGGTACCCGTGGTATCCGTCGTGCCCGACGTGGTGCCGGTGCTGGTTCCGGCGGCCGCGGCCACCGGATCGGCATACGGCGCCCAGGTCCCATCGGTGGCCTTGGCCATGACGGTACCGGCCGGGATATACGCGGCGGTGGCCGCCAGGGACACCTGGTCACGCGAGCGCGTGCCCATGGCTTCGCTGAGCAGGAACTCGCCGGTGCGGGGATTCATGGTCAGAGTGGTCATCACTGCGCTCCTTTACGGCTGCTCCAGATCGCACGAGGGTTGAACTCCCGTGCGGCCGTGGCCTGCTCGCCCGGGGCAGCGCCACGGGCATGGGTGGCATCAGCGGCGATGCCTTCCAGGGTGATGCCGCGCTCGCCGGCGGCGGTCAGGATCGACAGGGCCGCTTCGGCCACCGGCATCCCGCTCTCGATCGCCGCAGCGACCTCCTTCTCGAAACCGGGCCGCGCCAAGGCGTTGATGCCCTGGATGCGTGCACGCTCGGCGGCGGCCGCCTGCTGGGCCAGCGCCGGATCATCCTGCGCCGCGGCGGGAATCAGTTCGATGGTGGCGGGATCCACACCCGCGCTGATGGCTTGCTGCAGCTCTTCGGTGCTGCTGACTTTGTGCCCCATGGGGGACCTCCGAGTGTTTTGGAAAGGAGAGGGTCTGCGCTGGCTCAACTCGGCCACCACAGATTCAAGCGAGCCCAGCCGATCGGCCAGGCCGGCGGCCACAGCATCGGCGCCGATGCGCACACCACCGTGGTCACCCATCGGCCCGACCTGATCCAGGGCCACGCCGCGGTTGCGCGCGACCTTGGCCTCGAAGACCCTGGCCATGCTGTTGATCATGTCGCCGACCTTGGCCTGCCCTTCCTCGGTCTTGAGGTCGGGCCGCTTGTTCGGCGCGTTCTGGCTGACGATCTGCAGCCGGCGCTTGCCAGGCGCATCGTCGGCCAGCATCACCTCGAGCACCACGCCGATGCTGCCGAGGACGGCCGTCTCGTCGGCCACGATCTCGTCGGCCGCGCTGGCGATCCAGTAACCGGCACTGGCGCCGGTACCGCCGACATAGGACACGATCGGCTTCTGCCCGCGGGCCGCGAAGATCATCTCGGCCAGCTCGTTGATGCCGTTGGCCTCGCCGCCGGGCGAATCGATATCCAGCACGATGGCTCGCACACTCGGGTCATCCAGCGCGGCCTGGATATCGGTCGCCAGCACCTGGGTGCTGGTGGCGCCGCAGATCCGGGTCATCAGATTGGCGTAGCGGAAGATCGGGCCGGTCACCGGCACGATGGCCACGCCATCACGCACGCTGGTCGTGCGGGTATTGCGCAGCTCATCGCCGGGGCGTGTCTCCAGCGCCTGCGGTTCCAGCTGCCGGTCGGCAATCGCCAGAAGCCGCTCCAGCGACTGCGGCATCATCAGCCACGGCCGCGCCGCAGCCATGTCGGCCAGGTTGATCATCACTCTTGCTCCTGCAGGACCGGGGCTTGTTTCGGTGTCGGCGGGATCAGGCCCAGCTGGCGACGGCGCTCCATCTCGCGGCCCCGCTGCTGGATCACTTCCTCCCACGACTCGCCGCTCATCGCCATGGTCTCCATGGTTTCCGTGCTGACGCCGGCATCGATGCGCGCCTGCGCCGCCCGTGCTTCCTTGAGCTCATCGATCGCACCCCGTGCAGGGCCGATCCAGATGGCCCGCGTATAGGCCCGGCGCTGGGCCGGATCGGCATAGCCCGGCAGATGAATACGGCCGCGTGCGACCGCCTCATCGATAAACAGCTCATAGGCCGGCTGGCAGAAATCGCAGACCAGCCACCACCGGCGCATCTCGTAATAACGCCAGGCCTGCAACATCGCGGCACGTGCCGCGCTGTAGCTCGAGCTGTAGTGCATCAGGATCTCTTCGACCGGCTGCTCCAGCGCCGCGCCGATCTCCTTGGCGATCGCCATGAAGAACGGATCAAATTGCGCATTGGGTCGGGCCGGGTTGACCACCGCGGGCTCTTCGCCCGGGGCCAGATCAACCACCGCGCCCTCGCCCAGCTCCACCGTGCCCGGCTCGTCCGGGATCGGCACCGGAATGTCTGCCTCGTCATGGCCGCCCATCGACACCAGCGGGTTCTGGACCAGACTGGCGGGATCGGCTTCCGGCGTCTTCTTGATGAACACCGTGAACATCGCGCTGACCACCGCCGCCATCAGCTCGGCCGAGCTGTAGCGCTCCAGCTTCTGCAAAGGCTCCAGCACCGGTGCCAGATACGGCGCGCCGCGTTTCTGGCCAGGCCGATCCCGATCACACCAGATCTGCAGCACCCGGCGCCGGCCCGTGACGGCACCGAACACCGGGATCTTCTGCCAGGTCAGCATGGTCCGGATCTTCTGCTCGTAGGGGTAGCCGCTGCACACGTAGACGTGCGTCGGTGCCCCGTTGTTGTCGAAGGCCACGCCCTCGATCAGGTTGTCGGTGTCCGGCATGCCGTCCGGGTTGCTGACCCGGTCCGTTTCGATCAGCTGCAGCCGGGTCGAAAAGATCGCGCCCTCGCGCTCGATGCTGGGCGTCGTCACGAACACATCGCCGCCGGTCAGCGCACTGACCAGGGCCAGGCTCTGCAGCTGGTGGAAATTGCTGCTGGCCTCGGCATCGCACTCGCGCGGATCTTCCGACCACAGCCGGAACTCACGCTCCAGCTGCGCATTCAAGGTATCGGCCTGGTCCTCGCTCAGGCCCAGGGCCTGGGCATTCACGCTGGGCCGGCACAGCAGGCCGGTACCGACCACGCTGGTGCGGACCCGGTTCACCGCCGCACGGCCGATCAGATGGTTGCGCATCGCATCGCGCGAGCGGGCGACCAGCATATGCCGCTCGTAGCGCTGCAGGTCCCGGCGGGGGCTGCCCACGCCCGGTACCCAGCTGACCATCGAGCGCAGCAGCCGCGAGGCACCGCGCCAGCGTGTCTCCACGCCACCGCCTCCACCCTGCGCCTTGACGCCGCCCGCCGCCAGATAGGACACGGCCAGCTTGTTCATCCGGTCACGGATGGAGGTTTTGCCAAACATGCCCATCAGATCGCCACATAGCTGACGCGATTGCGGCCCATCCGCGCGGCCCGAGCCTGGGCGGCGGCCAGCTGCAAGCGCAGTTGTTGTTCCAGGCTGCGCAGTTCACCGAGATCGGCACGGCGCACCTCGCGGTCACGAAAGCGCACCACCTGGGCGCCGCTGATCAACGCATCGATCGCGGCCACCACCCGGGTCAGCCGTGCTTGGATTTGGATGACTTCGGGGGATGTCGTTGCCATTTAGCTTGCCTTGCTCCGTGTGCCGCGCCGCGCAGGCCGCGCCCGCGGCGTAGTCGCCACGGCCGGCGGTGTGTCCAGATTGAGTCCGAAGTGCTGCTGGGCGATGCGCAGGGCCGCCACGGCATACACCAGGCAGTCCAGGGCCTCGTTGCGGCGCCCCTTGGCGTCCCAGCGGTAGACCCGCTGGCCCTTCTCGATCTTCATGACCTTGGTTTCAGCGGTCAGCTGCTGCAGCTCGGTCTGATCGCAGATCGCATCATCAGCCGGTAGGTGAATGACGCCCAGCGAGGCTTCGCCCGGGGTCGGCTGCAACTTCAGACGGCTGTAGATCAGCTCCTTGGCGTTGTCGGTACCGACCTCAGTCAGATAGACCCCGGCCTTGTTCTTGGTCCGCGGGAAATTGGCGATCGGCCGCCCGTACCGACTGGCACCTTTGACCGGAATCACCCACTGCACGCCGATGGCCTTGCTCTCGGCATAGACCTCATCGGTGTAATGACCACCCGAGTCCCAGCACCACATCGATACCCGCATCCGGGCACCGTCCTCGCGGGCGAAGATCTCCGCGATCTTTTCCCGCACCTTGCGGCGAAGCTCCTCGCTGGCCGGGTCCCCGTAGAGGATCCAGCGCGAGACCAGCCAACTTTCCTCGCCCGGACCGAACGCCCAGACCCGACCCTCGTAACGGTCATCCTGCGTATCGATGCCACCGACCAGCACGCCGACCCGCGCCGGCAGACCCGGCCAGATCTCGCGGCGACCGTAGAGCTGCTCCCACTCGACCTTCTCGCCGGTTTCTTCCTCCCAGGTCTCGCCCAGGGTGGTGTTGACGAAGGTCTTGAGCTTGTTCGGGTCGCTCTTGGCCTTGAGGAAATCCAGCACGATCCGCGACCAGGTCGTGAACGGGCTGTAAGCCGTCCAGATATGGAAGGTGATCGACTCCGGCGTCGGTACCGGCTCGCAAGCAGAGTCGAAGAAATCCAACCCGTCGCGCGTCCACAGACCGGTGTGCTCGCAGACCCAGCGCCCCTCGGCCTGCAAGGGCTGCAGCTCGTGCTGCCGGATCAGGCAGCCATGGTGCTCGCAGACATACCAGGCATCCGTCGGCTTGTCGGGGTCCCACTTGATGCCGTAGGCGCAATCCTTGCCACCCCACTTCAGCACCTGCTCCTGACCGCAATGCGGGCAAGGCACGGCCAGCCGAAACAGATACGGCGACTCACCCGCCGCAGCTTCGATCTGGCAGGTGCCCTTGATCTTGGGCGTGGAGCCGCGGATCGACTTCGGGAAGGTCGAGCCCTCGATGCGCTTGTCACCGAGGAAAGTCGGACTACCCTCCGATTCCACATCAGGCTCAAAGGCGGCCAACTCATCGTAGATGATGGTGTCGACCGACTTCTCGCGGTAATTCTTGGCCGCGGCGCCGCCCAAGCACCACAGCTGCTTGCGATGGCTGAACCGCTTGGCGGTCAGCGTATTGTCGCGATGCTTGGTGCCGTACCAGGGCGCCAGTGCACGCACGGCCGGCACGTCGCGGATCATCGTCTCGATCTGGCTTTTCATAAAGCCAGCGGCCGCATCGTCCGTCGGCAGCAGCGCGAGGATGTTCCGCTTCTTGTGCTCGGTCTGATAGGCCGCTGCGCACAGCAGCATCTTCGAATAGCCCACGCGGGCCGACTTGATCACGTTGATGGTGCGGATCGAGTCATTGCCCATGGCATTGAGAATCGCGACCTGAAACGGCAGCGTTTCCCAGCGCCCTTCCTGATAGCTCGATTCCGAGCTCAGGTAAAAATGATCGTTGGCCCATTCCACCGGGGTCTGCGGCTCAGGCCGCGCCAGTGGCAGCAGGCCAGCTTTGACCGCGCGGCCCAGCTCATCAATCTGGGCTGGCGAGATACTCATCAAGCAGTCCTGGCAGGCGTTCGTCCAGCCCGGCGGCGCGATTGCGCGCCTTGGCCAGCTCACGCTCCAGCGTTTCCTGATGCCGTGGCTCCAACTCGGGATGTCGCCGACGCATGGTCAGCGGCAGCGTGTCGAGGATCGAGGCGACCTCGGCCGCCAGGCCACTCAGCACGAACATGGCGAAATCCACCGGCACCGAGCGCCGGCGGCTGATATCGTTTTTCAGCTCCTGACCATCGGCCTGAGCCGCGGTCAGACGCAGCTTCTGCTGCAACAGCTTCTCTTCGGCCAACGGGTCCAGATCGAGGTCTTCGAGGGGGGCCGTGTCCGCTTTTACTTGCCCGTTTCCGAGGCCTCTCAGATAGCGAATATAGGCCAGCCGGCATGCGTCCAGATCATAGCCGCCAGTGCCCTTGGAGCTAGGCAGGAAGCCATCTGCGAGCAATCGGCGCACTTGCCGATCGCTCAAATCCAGGTGCTCGGCGATGTCCTTTTGCAGGGCCATTTTTGCTCAACCGGAACCGGACACGGACATGCCGAAAAAAGGTGGTATGTAGCGAAGGATCGCGGTGTTGATCACCCGTAGCAGGCCCAGGGGGGCCTCAGGAGGACCCTAGGTGCGAATGACTCCCATCCATGCCCATTCGGGCGCAAATGGGAATGGATCGCATTTGATGCGGGAAGGCCGCGGGGACCTACCCCACGGCCATCCCCGCGGTCAGATGGCCTTCTTGGCCAGCGCCCAGGCCTCGTCGGCGACCAGCTCGACGTCATGACCGACGGACTTGAGCAGCTCGACGAACTTCTGGCGCGCAGGCTCGACCTTGGCCAGCTCGGCCTTGAGCGCAGCCACCTCGGCCTTCAGTTGCTCGACGGACGGGTCCGCCACGACGGGCTGGGCCTGGACGACATCGGTGCGGACCACGGCGGGCTGCACGGACTGTGCGGGCTGCGCCACGGCGGCGGTGCCGGCGACAGCCGGCTGTACGGGTTCGGTCATGGGTGACTCCTTGACGAAAAGCCGGCGGAACAGCCAGCGGATGGTGGTGATGAAATTCATGGCTGACTCGCCGTGCCGGCCGCGGCCGGTTGCTGTGATCGGATGAAAGCCTGCAGCGCCTTCACTTGTGCGTCGGCATCGGCGCCGACTCGAACAACTGCTGCTGCAGCTGCTGCCTGTACGTCGGTAACTGCATGAGGCTGGCCGGTACCGGTGCTGGCTGCGGGCACTGCAGTTGCGGCCGGACAACGCCAGACTGGGCGCAGCCGGATACGAGCAGCACGCAGATCAGCAGCGATCGAAGTGGCCGTTTGTTCGGCATGGGCTTTGTCCTTCTCGTATTGCGCCGCGACCGCGTTGGCCGCAGCGGTGTTGTTGCGCTCGGTCTGCAGCGTCAGCTGCAGCTGCACGTTGGCCGCATGGGCATCGTCGCGGGCCGCGATAGCCTTCGCCGCTGCCCGCGTCTCGTGGATGTCGTGCCAGCTGACACCAGCCACAGCCAGCACCAGGGCAATGATGATTCCGGCCATGACGCGCATCAGGTATGGCCCTCGCACAGCGCACGCTCGGCCGCGCGACGCCGTATCAATCCGGGTTGCGGCTGGCCCGCGGCATACACGTACAGCGAGATCGCGGCGCACGCGCCCGGCATGTCGCCGGCATTGGCCTTGGCAGCGATCGATGACCGGCAGAACTGTCCGACGCCGATATTGAAGGCCGTTGAAGTGAACGCGCCCCATTGGTAGCTGGTCATCGGTCCATGGATGCAGGCCTGCACGCCACGAGCGGCCGCGCCGACATCACTGGCGAACCAGGCTTGGCACTGCGCCTCGCTGTATCGCTGGCCGACAACCACGCCCGAGCCGGTGTGGCCAAGGCATGCCGTCGGCACACCAGCGAGATCGGCGTAGCCCACAGGGCTGTTGCCTTCCGATGGCGCGATGATCCAGCCTGCGATGGCCACAGCCAAACCGAACAGGCCGGCGACGGCCGCGGGCTTACGGGAGATTGCCATCGTCTTCACTCCGCACGCCCCGCTGGTTCCAGTGCGCCAGCAGGTGGATCATCATCAAGAGGGTGTACAGCGCAGTCAGGGCACCGGTGACCACGCCCCAATTGACGCCGCCCATCCATTGCCAGAAACCTGTGATCTCGCCATACAGCCACGCTACGGGCGGCGAGATCTTCGCCACCGCGAGTGCGGCTTCTTTGCTCATGCTCATTCTCCGGGCATAAAAAAACCCGCAGCCGCGGGAATGCCTGTTCAGTGGATAGGACCGTCAGTTCGGCAAGGCGAACATCGGCAGGATGACTTGCGCTTCCAGCTTCTCGCGCCGGGCCCGCAACTGAGGCAAGGCGCGCTTGCGTTCGAGCATCAGGCGCGAGCCGATGGATGCCCGGGTCAGCGAGCTGGCGTTCTCGATCTCGAGGCGTTGCAGCTCCTGCCAGGCGGTCAGCGACCGGGAGATGCCTTCGCGGCGCGCGCTGCCAAATGCCCGCACCAGCGCTACCTTGAGCGACCGGACCCGCACGGTGTTGCGGCTGTAGGTAAGCAGCAAATAGCACTGATCTTCAGACAGCATTGCCACCTCACGTGACTGGCTGCCACCCGGGGTTTCAAAGGGTCGCGTTTCAAACGCGACCCTTCCGAACTGCGCAAAGTCATCGCGATAACGGCGTAGCAGCTCGAGCACATTCTTGTGCTGGATCCCCAGAGATGAGGCGATATCCATACTGCCGACACGATGCTCGCCATCCAGCGTAACGAGTTCGATAACGTGGCTCATGAGCGTCCCACTTCGTGGATATTGTTGCTATCACTGTATCCACTTGGATACAATTGGCCTATGAACTACATCGTCAAGCAGACCGATGGCTTCCGTAGCTGGATCGCTTCGGTCAAAGACCTCAAGGCGAAGATCGCTGTTGCTCGGCGCATCGAACGTGCTTCACAGGGCAACTTCGGTGATCACAAGCCTGTTGGCGACGGTGTGTCAGAGCTGCGGATCCCAACAGGCCCTGGCTACCGGGTGTACTACACGATTCGCAACCTTCAGATCGTCATTCTGCTCTGCGGTGGCGACAAAAGTAGCCAAAGCGCAGATATCAACAAGGCCAAGCAGTTGGCCAAGGAGATCCAAAATGACCACGAAACTGACTGACTTCGATCTCTCCAGCTTGCTCGACAGCGAAGAAGCGATTACCGAATACCTCAACCAGGTGATGGTCGATGGTGATCAGGACGAACTGCTCCGCGCCTTCAGCCATGTTGCCAAGGCGCAGGGTATGAGCGAGATTGCCCGCAAGTCAGGCCTTGGGCGGGAAAGCCTTTACAAAGCACTGACTCCCGGCAGCAAGCCGCGATTCGAAACGATGGCCCGGATCAGCAGTGCCTTGGGTCTGGCGATGCAATTCACCGTGTCGCCAATGAAGGCTGCGACGCAGTAACTGACCCGTTGCAAGGTGGCGTAAAAAAGCCCCACAAGATTGCGGGGCTTTCGTCACGATAGGGAATTTACCCTCAAAAATGGTAGTGCTGCACGCTACCAGTGCGAGGCGGCTTACGCGGCCGCCCGTCCAAACCTTCGCTGAGCGACACCCACCTCGCTTGTGCAGCGATCCAGCAGCCACTCATATACCCGGCGCCATCCGTTGTTCATGTAGGTGACATGGGACCGTCCAATCATCTCTGCCCGCTCTCGATCACTCATCGCCCCCGATGCGCCGGAGTCCGCATCGCCATGGTGACCGGTGCGCAGCTCGAAAAGCACCGCGTCCCGAAGTGCCGCGTACACCGGTGACGGCTGCAGCAATCCCTGTTGCACCTTTCCCCAGCTCGGCCAGCGATTGGCATGCGCCAGGGCATAGGCATCCTGCGCACGCCGGCGGCCGACATCGGGTGTCGCCACCATAAGCATCGCATCCAGCATTGCGCTCTCCCTGATGCGCCACTCATTGGCCAGCAGCTCCATCACAGCCGCATCCAGCTGTGCCCGCGTGCGGTCGGCGCCACCGGGCCACCAGACATGGCAAAGCAGCTCACGGCCGAGTCCGGCCGGCACGAACGCCAGCGCGGCGGCAATGTCCTGTGCACTCAGCTCGACAACGCCGCCGGCCGAGTCGGAGTAGGTTTGGGTCTTGGGGTTCAGCCGGCCAAGCATTTTGCCGATGTGTGCCATGTTGTTCAGATCCTCGTTCGTCAATTCGTTGCTGCCGCCGGCTGTGTCCGGCAATCGTTCAACCATTCCGGACTTGCCGGCTCATCGGCCCAGGCCTCGACCGCGTTGCGCCCAATCCATCGCCCACCGATGCACCAACCCAGATCTGGGCGCCATGACCCGAATGTCGGGCGCTGGTACACCTTCTCGATCACCAAGTAGCGTCCCTGCGCCGGCGGCTGGCTGCCGCGCGTCCAGGCAATCACGCGACACCTGTCATGCAGAGGTACTCGAGTATCGCGGCCTGTGCTTGCTCCCATCCACGACACACGACGACGTGATAACCACGGGCGGCCAGCTCGCGGTGCCAGACCTTCTGGACCGAACTGACGGCGCCGCCTACGGTGCGCTTCATCTCCACGAACAACCCGTGATGCGGGCCGCGCGGCGCCGGCAGGAACAGGTCGGGCACACCTGGGCGAACGCCCTCGGCCCGCAGCTTCGCCGCCACCAGCTTGTGGCGCTGCCCGCCGTTAGGGATGGCGAACAACAGCGCCAGATCCGGGTGACGCTTCACGGCTGCGGCAGCCCAGCGCATCAGTGCGACCTGCTCGGCGTGCTCAGTGGCCACGCAATGCATTTTCACCTGTCCATCTCCCTTATCGCATGCTGGGTGCGCAGAACGCCTTCGGCGTGAAAGAGCCTCAACTGCAAAAAAAACTCTTCGAGGATAGGGGGGCGTCTAACCAGCACAGCATTGCAAGCTGAGCAGGCCCATGCCCCCAACTCGTCATCTGAGCTCATTTCGATATCGAAGTAGACATCCATTGGGTAACGTGCAAATACCGTCGTCTCGGGGTCTCCATTGCACGTGCCTGCGATTCCGATCATGCAAGGCTGCCCTTTTGCCAGCTGGCGAGCCTTCGACATCTCGGATGTGCTCGCTTGCTCATCCTTTGCTCCTGGATATTTCATCCATGCAATGAACCCTGCACTCCATGCGCACATGGGTAGACAGCAAAATGCACCGGCCCATAGACCATGAAGGTGACTGGCAACCCAAAACAGGCCAAAGAACAGAAGAACGCCGGCGATAGAACCACCCGCTACCCAGGATGCCGTGAACACTGCCTTTCTCATACCGCCACCTCCCGCATCACCGCCCGCGCGCCGGCCAGTAGTTGCTCCTGGTACTCGAGCAGCTCGTCGTCAGTACCGTACCGCTCGTGGAATGCCCGGCTGCCGGTGGCCACGCTGGGGCCGAACATGCGCACCATATCGGCGGTACCGGCCGACTCGAACGGCGGCACGGCACGGTGGTGCCAGGGACAGAGTCCGATGGTGTACTCATGACCGCGCCGCCGACCGCCAGACAGCAGGTGATGCGCTTCAGCCACGCCGAAGAATGCCGTGGGTCGACCAGCAGCTCGGTTCATCTGGCAGCAGATGCATCCAAGCTCCTTCACCATGACGATCCGGTCGCGCTGGACGGCCGTGGCCTGCGCCGCATGACGACCGCCCTTCACAGCAATCCCTCCCGGGCTTTGCGGCGTGCGACACACATCGGGCACGGGCCGTTGATAGCTCGGCCGCGCCAGTCCCTGTCCGGAGGCAACGGGATACCATGCTCCGGGCACGTCGGCCGGGGCTTGCGGCGGCCATGCATCAGCGGGGCAATCCGGCGGGGTTCACGAAACATCGGACCGCCCCACATGCCTTTGTTGCGCCCCTCGACCAGGCGGATCGGAGCCAGCTTCTGGTTGTAGCCGTCGGCATCGACCCAGCGCTGAATGTCACGGCGGATCGTTGCCACATCATGGATCCGCGTGAACACGCCCACGATCTGCTCCGGATGGTCGTGAGCCGTCATCTGGGTCGATTGCGTGGTGGCGATGTACAGGGCCGCGTCACCGCTGGGACGAATCACCAGAGCCCATTCGAAGGTCGACTGACGAACGTGCTCGCGCACGATGCCAGCCAGATCAAACACGCTCTGCCGGTTACCAAGGATCAATTTGAAGGCCCTCACGGTGCCACCTCGAACTCAATGCAGGCAGCTGCATCGCCCTGGCCGGCAGGTCGCTCGGCATAGCCGCAGCTCTTGCTGGTGCTGGGAATGAAATGAGCGCACTGCCCGCAGGTCATCGGCTTGGAGGGATCACCCAAGCGGGCGAAGCGCAGGGACAGCTCGGTGGCATGGGTGCCGGGCGGCAGGTTGATGATCACGCCGCCTGCCCCTTTCCGTGTTCTAGTGCTGCCGCCTGACCAATGCGGGCAACCTCGTCGCTGATCCGCGTGATCCGTAGCGGGCTCCCGTTGGACCCGCCATTCATCACGGCCAGGGCCCTGTGCTCGTCGCCGATCAGCACCGGGCGAACACGGTTGAAGCCATTGAGGCGATTCTGAGCCTCGTGGTTCCCGATCAGGTGGCTGGGGTAATCCGGAAGCTCGCGGCGAAGGCGATAGGCGCCAAAGCGTCGCTCGAAGTCCCGTGCAACGAAAGGCAGCTCATCCACCATCGTTTGACAGAGCTTCGACCAGCCGCCCATGTCGAAGATCACGGCATGGATCAGCGGCTCATCGAAGACCACCGACTGGTTGCCGCCGACCGACCGAATGGCCCTGTCGACTTTCGACCAAGCCGTCATGCCCTGGCTGCTGGTCGAGCCTTCAAGCAAGCGGGTGATATCGGCCACCTTCGGCGCCCACTGGCCGCGATCCGGGTCACGAGCGTGCAGCGTGAATGCACGGCTCACGTCCTGGAACTCGTGCATCTTCAGCCCGTCCCAGAACACCGAGAGCATGAACTCGCTCACGTCCTTGGCGTAGTAGGCCATGACCTCCGAGAGCATCTCGGCAAAACCATTCATATCACCCGATTGCATATTCAGCCTCCTGGGGCTCTTCGTTGGCAGAGCTGGCCCAACGCTGGGCGACACTGCGGTTGCGGTTCTCGATGGCTTCCTGCTTGTTCTGTGCGATCCCAGCGCCACCGGCGCGGACCGGCGCCGGTCGCTTGGCGTCCTCGATCTGGCCAATCGCCTTGCGGGCGATGTAGTTGGCATTGGGCGCCCTGCCGTCCTCGATCTGCTGCTGCGTGATCGCGACGAGGTGATCCGTCGACGCTCCGGCCTGGATAGCCGCCCGCAGGTTCGGTAGCGCGGGATTAGCGCTGGTAACCCCAAGACGGCGCAGTGCCTTGCAGGCGTCAATCACCCTGCCATCCAGATCCTCTGCCGGCGCATTTGCCGTGCGCGCGGAAAAGACCTCCCCTAGAACCTCAGTTCCCAAGTCTTGAGCAACTTCACCTACGGAGAGGTTTACTGGCTCTTGGGTATTGGCTGTTGGGTAATGGGTATTGGGTAATGGCTCTTGGTTAGCCGTAACGTCACGCGTGACGTTACGTGACGGAGCCTGTGACTTACGCTGTGACTTCACCTCATCAAGCATGTGGCGGAGCTGCTGCATGGAGGCGTTGAAGTCGGGCACCACCCCGTAGGTCGCCAGCTCATCGAACAGCGCCGAGCGACGTGCGCGGGCCTTTGCCTGGCGTTCTGCAGCACCGCGTTTCTGATCTGCATCGTCGGCCATGGTGGAGTGGAAGCGCAGCACCTCGTGATGTGCGCGGCGATTGATCCAAACCCCATCCTTCAGGTCAAAGAACTCGTCCAGGATGTTGTCGACGGCCTCCCGTTCCTCGGGCGTGCGTGCACGTGCCAGGCGGTACTGCTTCCCATCGGGAATGCCCGCCTCAGAAGCATAATGGTGATCGAGCAGGATCATGTAGACCCCATGCTCCAGCAGGGACAGATGGCCGGTATCCCGGGCGTAGTCGCCGATATGGCGCTGGTAATAGTTCACCGTGCTTTCCTCCGCTCGGCTTCCTGCAAGGCTTCGCTTGCCTGCCGCTGCATGCTCGACAAAATGCCCATGGCCTTTGCACTGGAAAGGATGAAGGCCGGCAGATCGTCGGCGTCCAGATGATTGATCACGCCGTCCTCGGCAATAGGCGCGAAGTCACGCAGGACGTCGGCCATGGACTGCATGATGTCGCCGGTCCATGCCGCTGTATGGCCGCCACTGGGGATCGGCGCAGGCAGTAAGCCATAGCGGGCCGACAGCTCCGTGAGCGCCTTGTCACGCCACTGGTCGGGCAATGCCATGACCCATGGCTCTTCCAGATCGTCAGGGAACTCAGCGACCCGCCCTTTCACCCAGCGCTCAACGATCTGCCGGTTGTGGCGGCGATCAGCTTCGAACCGCTCACCGGTGGCATCATCACAAGGCTGGCGCAGGTTGGTGTCCTGGCTCGCCGGCGGGATCAAGGTGAAGTACAGCTCCTGGATCCGGTCCGCGTAGTTCATCAGGTTGAGATCGCCAGCGTTGAAGGCATCGCGGGCGATGCTCCGGACCAGGTCTTTGCGGGAGGCATGAAAAACGATACTCATGGCACTGACGCCCTTGGAATGCGACAGTTCAGTCATTGGTATTCACCGGAAGATGGAGTCCATGGAAAGATTTGCGCGAGACCATCAACGCAAGATTCTTGAAGAGCTGCTTAAGGCATACCCGCAGCAACAAGACTTTTGTCAGGCCATCAAGAACGACCCGACTGGCGAAGTCGCACGCAACCTGCACTATCTCGATGAGCACGGAATGATTGCTGCGCATCTTGAGACATACGTTGAGGATCCCTCCCAATACGGGATGGCTCGAGCGCGCATAACGGCCGCCGGCATTGACTTCATGCGTGCTGACGGAGGGCTCAGCGCCATCCTTGGAACGGTGACCGTCAAGCTTCATGAGGACACCCTCCGTCAGCTGCTTGAGGCTCAGGTCCAGCGCATGAGCATTCCGGACGAGGACAAGAAAGGCTGGTTACAGGTTCTTCGTGACGCACGGGGCGATGCCATAGGACGCCTGGTCGAAAAGCTGATCGACGCGGGCTGGTCGACGCTGTCGCCAGCACCGAGTGTGCTTGGAACACTGCTTCGCCAGTTCGTATCCGGTGGAAGCTGATGTCGAGACAGTCCGTCAACGGAAGCACGATGCAGTCAACTTCGACAGAGTCGTCTTCGATAAACATGCCATTGGCATGCAGAACGATTGCGGCAGGAATCATTTGGCCTCCGGAGTGCAGTCCGATGGGCGGCGCTTCATGAAAAGCGAAAAGGTAGATACAGACCGGCCGGCGATCTGCAGGAGCACGAACGCGCCCCAGGCCATCAGCAGCAGGTTGCGCAGTGCGCGGGGAATCAGCTCGAAGGGGATGCCCAGGTATATGGCCAGGGCAATCACGGCGGCGCTATCGGAAAGGATCAGTCGATTCATCACGCCGCCTTACCGTGACCACTACGACGCTTGGTCTGAGCTGGGCCGAAAATATCCGGCCGGATCAAAAATGCCAGGCGCATTGCCTGAAGCTCAGGTATAGGCATGCCATCAGGCCACTGATATACGGACGCTGGTGCAATTCCCAGGGCTTTCGCAAGAGCGTAGCCGCTGCCAAAGGGCGAAATTGCTTCTGCCTTCGTGATCTTAGGTGCGCTTTTCATGGCGCAATAATAGGCTTGCTTACATCTATCATGCAAGCACAACTATACATGCACCATATAAGCTCCCTTACATGACTGGAACGCTCGCAGAACGAATCAAAGAAGCCAGAGAGGCTGCAGGCATCAGTGAGCCGGCAGAGCTAGCCAGACGGGTAGGCGTCAAGGCAGCATCGGCTTATCAATGGGAGTCAGGCTCAACCAAGAGCCTCAAGGACACCACGCTCATTGAGCTTTCAGACGTGCTTGACGTATCCCCTCGCTGGCTGGCCACTGGCGTAGGCCCAAGAGGCCCGCTCGAACATCTGGGAATCTCACGATCTGAGACACCAGAAGGCTACCTTCGCTTCCAAGTCATGGGTGCAGGCGGAGCGGGGCCAGGTGTGCTGAACAGTGAAGAGCCGGAAGTGCTCCAGGAAGTGGATATCGCCGAGTGGCAGGTCCGTCAGAAAGTTGGCCGCGCCGTCAGCCCCGATCGAGTGAAGCTCCTCACAGTTCGCGGACACTCCATGACCCCGCGCATAAAGCATGGCGATGTCGTGTTCGTGGACATTGAGGATCGAGACCCCATGGACGGCGGTATCTTCGTCGTCCTGCTCCATGGCCATGCCCTGGTCAAGCGCATCGAGATCCGTCGCGACGGCTTCCATGTTGTGAGCCTGGCCGATCCGGATCACCCGGATATCTACCGGCCTGATCAGGCCTCTGATATCTGCATTGCTGGCCGCGTCCTGGGAGCGATCCAGATGAAGCGCGACGAAGAACTGTAAGCCGCGCCATGTCTGCCAGCACAATGGAGTGCTAGCAGCGGCACGAGGCCCAACTCGGCGAAGCTTCTCGTAAGGGGTTCTACCCCGAAATTACGGACGGTTTGGAAAGGGCTGAAAATTTGAGGTCTGAGGGTGTCCTAGATTTTGTGTAACCGGGCCACAGGCGGGACACTGCCATCTGACCTGGAGATACCATGAGTCCACGCAAGCACGACGTGTAAGCCTCCCCTGGTGCAGCATCATTACCCGATCCAGCTCCAGGGTATGAAAAATGTCAGGCCTGAACAGGGTGCGCCTCGTTGTTGGTGCACTAGGGCGTGTCATCAATTGAGTGCAATGACTGAGGCAATCGTAAGCGTCCGGCGACCTCACCTTGCGGAAGCGGTGTCGCTCAGGCCAGCGGCAGCAAGCTGTCGATGGAACATACAGTAACGCTGACGCGCTCAGATGTTGTCTGTGGCTCCGCCGTACCGTCCATCGGTGCGCATTTTCACGGCGGGCGGATGACATACACCGTTCGACAACTACTGGCCGCCGCAGTCAGCGATAGCGACAACACCGCCGTCGATGCATTGCTCAAGCTGGTTCCGCCGCAGGAGGTCACGACCTTCCTGCGCGCACATGGCATCACAGGCATGCGGGTGGATGCGGACTTTCTCCAGAAATTGCAACATGGCGCCCTGCTCTCACCTACATCGACACACGCGCTGCTTGCACTGATGCAGGCACAGACAAAGCCGGAACGCCTGCGGCGAGGACTGCCCCAAGGCTTACGACTTGCGGACAAAAGCGGCACGTCCTACACACTGGACGTGCCTAACCTCCAGCTACAACGACATCGGTATCCTGACCTGGCCTGATGGCCATAGCGTAATCGTGGCCGCTTTCCTTATGGCATCACCTGCCTCGAAGACCGAACGTGATGCTCTGTTCGTTGACTTGGATCGCATGGTGACGAGCACACTACACCGCTGATCACTCACACCTGCTGGTATATGCATTTTAAATAAGGCAAGAAGGTAATCACTCAAAAAAGAGTTCCGACCTTTGGCGTCCTGCAATTGATCTAAATAGTCAATCTATGGCACGGCGCCGGCACATATAAGCAACGCATTCACCATAAATCCCGCCTTCAACGGTGGTCACACAGTCGTGCTCGATATCATGACTATGCCCCATTTTACTAGCCCACTTTCCGCTTGGGAGCTGGCGCGCAGCATGGGTAAATTCTGAATTCAATGCGTAAAGGGCGATTTTCTCTATATCCGCCTCAAGCAATCCGTCATTACAATCAACAAATCCAACAGTCCTGTATGCCGCCTTCAATGAATCGATATCAAGTGTTCGCGGCACATTTTCAGGCCACCAAGCGTCTCCATATGGCCACCACCACCTGTTTTCTACATTTGCAGCCCATGCGAGACAGTTGTATCTACTTGTTTCAGTACTCGTAATACGAGACGAGCTTTTTGTCAGTCTAGGAAAACCCTTCTCTTTAGCTAGATCAAACCAATCGCCCATCAGATTCCCCCCAGGCAATCCATTTATCAGCCATTGCAACCCAGTCCCCTCTAGGTGCAATTTTGGCTGGATCCTCGTCTGTCAGTAAGCGCAGTGCCTTGAACCAAGGGAAAGGATCCTTCCTATTACTCTTAATATCTTCTAAAATCCATCTAACCACATCCCCATTCATTGATAAGATATCTCTAAAATATTTAGAGGACTCCATATCCGAAAGCGAAGAAGACATCCTCACATCGTCTTTCAACTTCTCTGCCAACAGTCTAAACGATGCTTCACCATAATCATGAGAATCCGAAATAAATCTCAAAGAAGGGTTTAACCTGAAAGCAAATGGCCTGCCTTTAGATTTAATGGCAAAATCATGGCCAGTAAATGCACTCACCGACATTGGCTCGAGCGCACCTCCAAAACAGGAGTGCTTACCAGCATTTCTAGAGTCAAAATCCACAGAGGGCGAATCTCTTGAAATTAACACCGAAATAGGCATCAAAGAGTTAGAGCCATAATTTATTACTGTGCCGATATTGCTCTGGAATTCGATCATAAGACCTATCCTTTTTTACGCAGTTCGTCAGGAACGTGCACCATTGCAATAGCTGGCTGAGCATTAATCATGTATGAAGGATTACCTTGAGCATCATACTGACCATCAATGCGAACAACGTTAACAATATTAATTTTTGCACGAAACGTCGTCCCGTCAGAAAGAGTCACGTCAGACCAGCGTTCTAAGGACTCAACAATCTGCACTTCCCTACCCTCAACTTCGCCCTGCGGGGTCGGAACTTTCGTCAGTCGCTCGCTCATAGCAATCCTCGATAAACGGGAGTTTTGAAAAAACTTGTGTGCAAGTCTAGCACCTCTCAATCGATCAGTCTGTGGATAACATGTGCATAACACGACACTCAATCCAATGCGATCTATAAGGCGATCAGCATGAGTCTTTGATAGTTGGAGTGCTCCCCATATTTTCGGACACCGACTCACACTTGGTTTAACGACGCCAATCGGCACCGGTACTCACTAGAAGGCGGTACTTCAGGGCGCTAAGGGGATCATGCTCGCTATAGTGTTGGAAGGCCAATGCGAGGTTTCGCATGGCCATGGCCGGCTCAGGTTTGGACATCAAGGCCGCGTAATCACGCTTGATCGTGCGGGCTAGGCTCTCGGCTATGCCATTCTGCTGCGGGCAGTGCGTGCACCGGCATCGTTTCGAGAGCCAGGTCCATGCCCTGCGGGTGATCGCCGACTGGATCGCCTTCTACAACCAACAACGCCCGCATCAGGCACTGAAGATGATGACCCCGGATGAGGCTTACGCCGCTACATTAACCGCATGACCTGAGCAGAAAGCGGTGGGTCATTACATGGCTGGGAATTTGACATAGCGGCGTCTCATCCACTGCGACAGATCTCATACAGCTATGCTCAGCAGCAGTCTAGTGCCTCAAGCCCTCGGATGCGCCGAGATGTACTCGCATAGTGCCTGCTCCATGCGGGTCTGCCAGCCTGGGCCATCCGCCTTGAAGTAATCGAGGATCTCCGGAGAGTAACGTACGTTGGTCGCGACCTTGGGCTCAGCTACACGCGGCCTTCCCCGTGGGCGCAGCAACTCCTTGGCCACCCTCTCGCCAAAGATTCCAGGAAGTACATCATGCGCTGGCCTGGCCTTTCCGAAGGCCTCGACGCCCCACTCAGGAGCTTCAGCATCAATCTTGCTGGGGTTTGGTGCTTTTTTCATACAGTTTAACCTCTCTGGCGTTGGCCTTGCGGAAGCTGATCACGTGCACCGCGCCAGCGCGTGGCGTAAAGACCACCATGTGCAGACGACCATCAATCAGACCAATCAGCAACCCTCCCTGTCAGCGCCAGCCGATAACCTGGATCATTCCTTGCAGGGGAAGCCTTGAGCCATGGCCGCAATCAGAATCGACTCGATGTCCGTGTCATCAGTCGCATGGCCCTTGGGGGCCTCCTGATCTATCAATACTGCGGCAACCCTATCGTCCAGCTTCAATTTACCGGGCGGGCAAAAAAGCGCCCCATGACCTGAAATCTTTGCGTAGGCATTGGTCATCTGAGCTCCGGCAATTAGCCCCCACTAGGTACATGCCCATAGCGCCAGCAGCAACCGACCCAGGCTCGGACTCAGCGGCCTGATATTGGCCATACGTAATGGCATATGCCTGGCCACACATAGCCAAGCCGGCTGCAACGAGCAACATTCTCTTGAGCATATCTATCCCCTAGATGGTGGCTCCATTGTAACCCTCGTCAGGCGTATGCGCCTGCTCTACATGCCCAAGTACAGGATGCACAGAATCATAAACAAATGATGAACAAATATAAGCTTGCTTAATAGGCATGCTTGCATGAATATATAGTCGTACCTATATTTGGATTGCCGGCGCGAAACGCCCGGCACGCATCACCCGCTCATTCACAACGGGACGGTTCCCTGAGGATCTCCGGAGCACGCACCCGCAAGGCTGCGCTGGACATGCATAGGGAGCCAAGGCCTGACCAGCCTGGATAGAGGTCAGCAACGGCCATTGGAGACAGTGGCCATTGTGATGGGGTTTGGGATTGCGCTGGCCGAGGCGCTGAACACTCGGCGCCTCTTGCGTCGGACAGGGCCGTAGCGGGCCCGACAGACCTCATCACAATTCGACGCCAAAACGAGCAAAGCATGAAAGCGATCATCGCACGCCTATTTGGCGGTAGCGCAGCCAAGCAGGAAGTGACCATCGACACTGGAGCGATGGTGTTTTCAACCATAAAGAGAGCGCCATCATTCATCGACATGATCGTATGGCCAGATCCGGATGGGGCAACTCTTGAGCAGCGCGCCGTATTGCGTAAGTCAATCTCAGATTGGCAGAAGAGATCCGGCTCAAGCAGCGGCTTCTTCGACATCTGCCCTCTGAATGACCTTGTCGGGGCCTTCAACATCCCCCAGACACCAGAGACATGCGAGTCATATGAGCGCCTGCGAATGATCCACTGCGTTGACTTCAAGCACATGGACCGCGAGCTGTTTGACCTCATCCCGCGGCTCATCAACAACGTAATCTCCTCTGGCCGCATACCTGTGAACAGTGACAAACCGCTCACCCCATGAGTAGGCATTGGCCTGCCGCCTGGAAATTGCGCCGGCCGGGGCGCTGAACACCCGGAGTGCCATCTCATCGCTGGGAAAAGGAATGGCCCGTAGCGGGGCCGCCAGGCGGCAGCCCAATGCCTTGCAGCCGGAGTCAGTCCGGAGCGTCCAAGCCGTGAGTGGGCGTGCACAACAAAACCTCGGCAGCCATGGCCCGGTGCAAGCGCGCTCCTCGGACGACGCAAACCACCGCTGGGTGACATGACCTCGCCGCCCCTGCGAGTAGCCGGGGGCATTGGACTGGCGGCTGTAGACAGCAGCCTGGACGCCGTGAGGCGGCCGCCCAGCACCGCGATGGAAAACTCCGAAATCCCCTGGAAATGCCCAGTCGCCAGTCCAATCCGAACATCGCAACTACGGATCAGCTGGAAAGCAGACGCCCTGTTAGACCACTCCGCGCAATTTGCCTCGAGCATCCTCGTGAAGCGTCTTCTTCAGTGACCGCAGGATCGCAGACAGCTCTGCCTGCTCCTCAGCCTCGATCACAGCACGCCCTGAGGAGGCACGTAGATAGGCCTGCCCCGCCTCTGGCGGTAACCGGTCCAGCTCCTCTTGCACCCAGTGCTGAAGATGCCCACGGATCGCCGGATCGTATCGGCTGACCACATCAACCAGGCCTTGCCAGACCTTATCCATCACGTCTGGGTTATCGCAAATAGCCATGCCAGCACCATTCAACCGGGTGCCTGATTCTAACCCAGCAAGGATGAGTCAGGCCCGCCCTCAAGATCAGACTGCCAGAGTGACGCGATCTCGACCTGAGTTCTTGGACTCATATAGTGCGCCATCAGCTCGTTTGATCAGTCTAAGCAGGCAGATCTCACCATCATCAGTTGCGACGCCAATACTTACCGTCATGGTTAGCGCATGCCCACCGATCCGGATCGGTTTGTGAGCCAGCCTGCTACGCAGCATCTCAGACTTCCGCACAACGTTGGTGGCCGAATCGCCTGTAAGGAGGCAGACGAACTCCTCACCACCATAGCGGCCACAGATGTCATCCTCTTCGTCGAAGATGTCTTTGACGATCGATGCGAATGCTTTTAGGGCAATGTCCCCAGCGTGGTGCCCCAAGTCGTCATTGATTGCTTTGAATTGGTCGATATCCACGAACAAGACAGCGAATTTGACGCCCTCTTCTCTGCACCGCATGAGCAATTCTTCGCCCCGATCTATGAGCGAGGATCTATTTGCAAGGCCTGTCATGCCATCAATTTCGGCGGCAATCTTTAGATCGTTGATCAGCTTTTCGATGACCATCGCAAGCAACGCAAAGGCCTTCGCCAAGCTCATGCAAATCGCAATGTAGTAGATCGGCAGCGACTCACTGGCGCTCTTCGCGAGTCCAAACAAAAGGTCCGACGAAGCCAGGATAAGGCTGAAGGTATGCAATGCCGCATGCACCGAGATCACGAGCACGGCAAGACGACTCCCGTAAAAAGCCTGTCCCGGGAGGTATCGCAAAAGAAGCTGGACGGACCAAATATCCCAAACTGCAACAGCAAGGCTGTACAGAGCGAATCTAGGGAAGCTTCCTAGCCCGAACAGATACAGCGCCGTCTGAGCAGCCGTGTAGGCAACAGCAGGAACAATCAGAGCTGTAACGCTCCACTTCAGGCGGCAGTACCTGAAAAAGCCAGCAATCAAAAGGACTTGTGATGCAGCCAGTGCGGCGTGGCCTAACACGACCACAGCCAAAGGACGGTGACTGGGGAAGATGATGATCAAGGCAGCTGAAAAGACACCTGCCCACAGACTCAATGCCCAGTACTTGTACGCCCTTTCGTCACCGAGCGCCCTCAAGACCATTGAAAAGCCAGCCGCACAAATGAGTCCAGTCAGGAACAGGAGCGGGGGTAGCGACGAATATCCATGCATAGGCATTACAGGTGACACATTACGTTTCAGATCCACATAGCAACTGCAATCAGCAGGGATTTCAGCTCGAACCGCCGAGCAACCGCTGATCCTATACAAGTCTTGCGTCGCTCGCTCATTCATTTTTAGGCCGCACCGCCACAACTGTGAGACATCTCACGCAGAACCGCCCCCGGGCGGATGGAGATCACCAACATGGGTTACATCCCTCCCATCACCACCGGCCGCGGGCAAGCTCTGCGCGCCGCATACATGGCCGCCGGCATCTTCCTTGGCTCCATGTTTACCCTGGCCTTTGCCGGCATGCTCGGAGGTGGCTCGTGAGACACGGCCCGACCGATACAGGCCAGCCTGCCAAGGCACGGATCTACCTCGTGACGAATGAGCTGATCGATGCGCCCCGCGAAGCCGGCTTGGCCCGAGACTACCTGGTCCGAGCACCATCCAAGGCCCAGGCTATTGCCTACGTGGTTCGCAAGCACATCCGCGCTGACCTCGCCTCCCAGGATGACCTTGTGAGCAAGATTGGACTCGGCATCCAAATCGAGGACGCCACTCTTCCCAGCACCACCGACAACGCAGCCCAAGCCTCCTGACCCACCGCGCGGCCGGCGCTCACCGGTCACCCCACAACACACATTTTGCTACTGGCTCTTTGGGCCGGCACGGGAGAGTCATGCCGTGATTCACGAAAAAAAGTCGTTCAAGGACCTTGTCGATTCGATAGCTAAACGCGCCGAAGCCTCTGGTGAGGCTGAGTTTGTTGCTGAAGTCATGTCCATCAAAGGCCAGTTGATGGCCATGGTTGGGGGCCTCGCGATGTGCAGCGCTTCGGAAGATCCGCAAGCCTCAAGCGCAGCTGATCAGGCCTTGATCCGGGCTGGATTTACACCCAACGCTATCCGGCTGTGGCTCTCGGTGATTTTGGACTTCCACGCCGCAAAAATGCGCTCGACTGCCACCTCCCCGGCGCCTGCCCACTGATGGCCCGCGGCATCAACAAGGTCATCCTGGTCGGCAACCTCGGTGGCGATCCGGAGCTGCGATACACCGGCGGCGGCACAGCCGTCTGCCAGCTCCGCGTCGCCACAGCCGAGACCTGGAACGACAAGCAGTCCGGCCAGCGGCAGGAGCGCACCGAATGGCACCGCGTCGTGCTATTCGGAAAGCTGGGCGAGATTGCCCAGGAGTATCTCCGCAAGGGCCGGCAGGTCTACATCGAAGGCTCGCTGCGCACCAAGGAATACACCGACAAGGAAGGCATCAAGCGCTTCACCACGGAAGTGATCGCCACCGATATGCAGATGCTGAGTGGCGATGGTGGATCCAGCGGCAACCGGCAGCAGCCCGGCAATTCCCGCGGTCGTGGCCAGCAGGCCAACCAGCGCGGCCATGCCCAGCAACACGAGCCTCCGCCGGATCAGGGCGCCCCGCCCTTCGATGACGACGATATCCCCTTCTAGCCAACGGAGGCCTGCAGATGGCCATCGATAACTCTGTGCCGACCATCGACATGTTCCAGCCACTTGATGGTTGGTTTGACTCACGGCTCCACCGCGTCCGGGTCAAGGTCCTCAATGGCAAGCCTAACGCCTGGTGTCGAAGGAATTGCGTCGGAGACGCAGCAGGCGAATGCAGTTGGGCCCCGCAATTCAAGCAGCCCTGGCTGCACTTCCCCGATATCCCTCCAGCACTCAATGAAATGCTGACCACCCACATCGCCGCTCGATAGCTGGCGGCTACACAGGAACCACCGTTATGGCCTCCCCGGCAGAAACGTTCCTCGATCACTGGCTCGAGGATTACCCCAACTGGCGCGAGAGCGAATCGGCCCAGGACATGGTCCGCAAGGCCGAACAGGGGCTGGCGAAAATAGGCTACGGAAGCATGCCCGGCAATACCGCTGCTGAGATCCCGGCCGCGCCGGCCGATCCGATCAACCCCGAGCTGGTCCTGCCGGCCGAGCGCGGCGAGATCCAGCTGTTCGCCTCCGGTGCCGTCGCGCTACCGCCCGGAAAGCTCCGCCGCCTCGCTCGTACAGGCCTGCTACGCCACGCCGGCAAGGGCAGGTATGACCTGACTGATATTGGCCGGAGGGCATTGGCATGAGCCGTCGACCCTGGACAAAGGCAGAAGACGCCATGGTTCGTGAGTTCTTCCCCGACATCACCTGCGCAGATCTATCCCGCCGCATGGGCAGGTCCAAGCCGGCAATCTACGGGCGGGCCGCCACACTCGGCGTCAGGAAAAGCGAGGCCTTCATGGCCAGCGATGTCTCCGGCCGCATCGCTCGAGGACGGACAAATCCGCGCATGATCGCCACCCAATTCAAGCCTGGCCAAACTCCTGCCAACAAAGGCAAGAAGCATCCTCCAGGCTGGGCCCCGGGTCGAATGGCTGAAACTCAATTCAAGGCTGGAAAGATGGCCGGCGCTGCTCAGCACAACTACCGGCCAATTGGTAGCGAGCGAATCTGCAGGGATGGCTACCTTGAACGCAAGGTCACCGACGATCCCTCGCTTTACCCGGCCAGACGGTGGGTCGCTGTACACCGCCTCGTCTGGGAGGCAGTCCATGGCCCCATTCCGCCGGGTCACGCCGTGGTGTTCAAGCCAGGCTGCGCAACCGTTGAGGCCTCACTTATCACGGCCGACCGACTCGAGCTGCTTAGCCGAGCCGAACTGATGCGCCGGAACAGCTACCACACCCGATATCCCAAGGAAGTCGCCCAGCTCATCCAGCTCAAGGGTGCCCTACAACGCAAGATCAACAAAAGGCAGCAGTCATGAAGAACAAGATGTCCGATGTGCGAGATCACCTGGTTGCAATGCTGGAATCCTTGGGTGATCCGGAGTCGAACCCCGAGGTCATCGAGCGGGCCAAAGCCACGGCATTGGTCGCTGGGACCTACATCAACGCAGTGAAGGTCGAGATCGACGCTATCCGCCTCGCCGACGAAGTGGGTCAGTTGCCGGCGGCCATTGATGCGACCTCCGCTCGCCCGATCGGTCGGCCTAGCTTACAGATCCAGGGAACTCAGTGATCCCCGCCCTGCTCTTCGCCGCCACGCTGGCATCGCAGCCGGCACCGGCAACTTCTACCTGGTGCAGCTCACTCGCCCAAGTCGCATCCACCGCAGAGCAGGCCCGCGCCGCCGGGGTATCGCTGGACCAGATGCTGGCCGGCCTGCAGGAACTCCCGCCCGATGCTCGCCCGGCCGCCGCCGGCACGATCCGGGCCATCTACACCACCACGCCAATGCCGCCTGCAGCTGCAGGGCTGGCCGCACGCAATGAATGTGAGAAACAGAACTATGGTTGATCAAGACAAAAGCGCTGCAGAAGTCATTGCCGCCCTTGGGTTCATGGATGAGCTACCTGACATGGAATCCAGAGCTGACTACCTGGATCTGCTCATGATCGGCGTCATTGAGGCGATGCGAGCACTCGCGGGAGAGGAGGCAACGGCGGACTGGATGGATAAGCGAGTAGAGCAGGCAAAAGGATCGGAGCCCGCACTAATGCTTCGGAGGATGAACTGATATGCAGGGCATCGACACAGCAGATTTCGAAATGGCAATGCTGGATGCGCGGCGCTACCGATGGCTTCGAGACCATTCCGAACGATTCGCAGCGATCGAGTCTCCCGACCCTGAAACTGGATTTACCGCCGGCATGATCGAGCCGCCTTTTCTAGTGGATGACGATGCATCAGGAGCAACGATGCTCATTGGAAAGGCAATGGACATTGCCATCGACGGCGCCATGGCGCGAAATCGTGAGGGAGCGTGATGGGAGCGGCGGAAAAGATTGCTCTGAGCAAAACCGAGCTCGCGGCTTACCTGCGGGCCTACACACGAAAGAAACAGATCCGTGTGCTGGTATCGAATGGCATCCGGCACCACTTGGACGCCGGCGGCTGGCCGATCGTTACCCGTAGCGCGATTGAGGGCGAAACCAGCTCACAGCAGCCTACCAAACGCTGGGCCTCCAACAAAGCAAGGGCATGACATGGGCCGAAGGCCATCCAACCCCGGGGCTATCCCGCACTTGCGGATCCGCAAGCGCGGGACTCGCTCCTATTACTACTACGACCACGGCGGCAAACCACGAAAGGAAGAGCCCCTCGGTACGGACTATGGCCTGGCCATCAAGCGCTGGGCCGAAATCGAGCGCGAAGGTCATGAGCGGCCGGCAGGGATCATCACCCTGCGATATGTCACCGATCGGTATATCGCCGAGGTGCTGCCGACCAAGTCGCCGACAACTCAGCGGGGCAATCTCAAGGAGGTCAAAATGCTCATGAGCTATTTTGATGATCCGCCCTGCCCGCTTGAGGCCATCGAGCCGCAGCACGTCAAACAGTACATCGTGTGGCGCAAGGCGAAGGTCCGCGCCAATCGGGAACGCGCCCTGCTTTCGCATATCTGGAACTGGGCCCGGGAAATGGGCTACACCAAGCTCCCCAATCCATGCGCCGGCGTGCGAGGCAATCGGGAAACCGGCCGCGACATCTACATCGAGGACGAGGTCTTCCTGGCTGTGTGGACGGCAGCCGAGCAGCCGCTGCGCGATGCCATGGATCTGGCCTACCTCACCGGTCAGCGCGTCGCCGATACCTTGAGCATGGATGAGGACGATATCCGCAATGGACAGCTGCAAGTCGTCCAGGGCAAGACCGGAGCCAAGCGGCGCATCGAAGTCGTGGGCGAGCTCGCCGAGCTGATCAATGCAATGGTGGAGCGAAAGCGGCGCATGGGGGCCATTACCCGGAAACTGATCACCACAGCCAAAGGCGGCACGATGTCATACCGGATGCTCAATGGTGCCTTTCAGCGCGCCAGGGTCAAAGCCGGGGTGAAATTCGAAAACTTCCAATTCAGGGATCTGCGAGCGAAAGCCGGCACCGACAAGGCAGAGTCGTCGGGCGATATCAGGCAAGCTCAGAAGCAGTTGGGGCACAGCTCGGTCACCATGACGGAGCACTACACCCGGAACCGGCGTGGGGACAAAGTCACACCCACACGGTAGCAATTGCGGAAAAGTCACCTGATTGCGGAAATGGTCACTTTTTGACCAGACTTGCAACCTGTTGATTTTCCGCTGGTGCCCGAGGTCGGACTCGAACCGACAAGCCTTGCGGCGGAGGATTTTGAGTCCTCTGCGTCTACCAATTCCACCACTCGGGCAGCGGAGCGAAGTAGTATGCCTGCATATGTTCGGGGCGTCGAGTCTTTTCTGATTTTTTGTGTAGTTGAGCCACCAGATGGCGTGTCGCCCGCTGGCAAGAAACCGTCGATGCCCGGACTGGATGGGGTGGCTGCAGTCGATCCGCGCCCGGCCAGCCGATGATGCCCCCCGATGTCGGCATGACGGCCCTGGCATGGGGACGGCCATCCATGTGTCTCTTCGATGCGAAGCCGGGACTGGCCCCCTGCGCATAACACCCAGCTAACATCAACAAGTGCAGTCTACGATTGCAGGCCTGGTCAAACGGGACCCGAGCCTGTCCCGCACGGTCCGGGGATGTCGCTTCACAAGCAGAAGTCCATCAGACCGAGCCGCCAACAGCGGCCAAGTTGTCGCGTTGCCGTACGCAAGGGTGCATTGTCGAGATCGTCTAGACCAAGAGGCCGGGACCATGGACACACTTTCATACAATACGCGTTCGACCCTGATCCGGATCGTGGCCACGTCGGGCTGGCAGGCCATCTGCGCTCTGGGCCGCCGCGGAACAGGCCACACCTCCACGGATCGCAACCGGGACAATGCCTCAACCCAGGCGTCATTCACTCGTCGCTCCGCCAGCTCCATGGCTGCCAGGCTGGGCTTGGGACGGCGCTGACCGGTCATGTGGCCATGGACGCAACGCGTGCATGGCCACATGAAGACCTGCCGAACGGGGTATTTCAGCATGACGGCTGACGCCGTCGCGGCTGTATGTCCGGCTTGCGATGGATGACATCGACGAAAGCCGGCCAGTCCTTCGCTCTGCCCCCGATACCCAGCCGTGGACTGACAGGCCGTCAACGATGAATGCCGGCCTGCTGCCGGTACGCAGGCACGCCGCCGACTGATCCGGCCGCGGACAAGGTCGGCAGGACTTCTGCCCCGCACAGATGGCAGACGAGACGCATCGCCCCTTCATGGATGTCGCCGCACCCCGGACCGGGACGCAGCCAGCCTGTGCAGCGCCGGAAACAGGCCGGCGCAAGGCTGGCTTGCTGTCAGGCCCTGCGAGCCATGGGTCCGTCAGGCCCGCGCCCCGGCCCGCCTTATCGGACTTCGACCAAGCCTGCCTCATACCTGGCAGCACCGAACTTCGGTACATCCGTGCCTATACATCGGGCGGCATCCGCGTGTCCGCAACGGAAACAACCGTTGTACTGAATAACCTGCCACCAAGGCGGCCCGACGACACGTTTCATACAGGAACGGTCACCCGTGTTCAGCAGGCAACCGTTCCAAGACCTGGTCAGCGTCCTTGGCTGGCAGGTGCCGGTGTGCCGGCCGCGCCCCTCGGCGTCTACCCGACGGCCGTCAGGCTGTCCACCGCTCCACCCGTACCCGCATCACCTCCCTGCAACCGCTTCAAGGGCAGGATTGCACGGAAGATGGGTGCGGTGATGGTGGTGGAAATCACGGCCAGGGTAACCAGGGCCGCGTAAGCGTATTCCGACAACAGACCCTGGGCATGCAGCAAGGTCGCTGCCACGATTTCCATCAGCCCTTTGCATTGCAGCAATGAGCCCACCCCAAAGCGCTCGCGCCAGCTCAAACCTCCCACCGGCGGAATCAGCACGGCGGCGCCGACCTTGGTCACGACCGAAATCAGCAGCAGCAGCATGGCTGCGCCCAGGCTGCTCCAGCCCAGCACCGATCCATTCACATTCAGACCGCTATGTCCGAAGAACAAGGGGGCCAGCAGCACCAGGCCGGCCTTGCCGACGCGCTCGATATGAATTTTCTTCATCCAGTGGGGGGGCAGCAAGGCACCGGCGAAATAGGCGCCGATCAACTCATGCACGCCCAGTCGCTCGCTGGCCCAGGCGCCACCAAACAGGTAGACCAGCGCGACCAGCCAGGCCAGCCAGCCCGGCACGTTGTGACTGTGGCGATTGGTGACCAGACTGAAAATGAACAGGGTGGCCAGACAGTACGTCGCCATCAGCTGCTCGTGGCCGAAGCCGGGGCCGCCATGGATATTGGCGGCAATCTGGATGGCGCCCAGTCCCAGCCACAGCACCACGTCATCCAGCAAGGCCACGGTCAGAGCGATATAGCCGTAGACCTTGTGCGCGGGCGCGAATTCCTGGACCAGTCCGACCAGCACCGGCAAGGCACTGACCGCGATGCATAGACCGATGGCCATCGCCGCCAGCCAGCTTTTGCCATGTTCCGGTACCCAAGCCGGCACATTCAGAAAATGATGGTAGCTGAACAGGGTGGCGGCGATAAAAGGCAGCCCCAGCGCGAACAAGGCGCTGAAACCGATCCTGAGCGGACGCAGGGCAGGCATCGGTCTCCCACCCCCATGGCTGGTGCCTTCAGGCGAATGGCGCATCTCCAGACCAGCCGTGAAGGCCAGCAGGATGACGCCGATCAATCCCAGGGTATTGCCCAGTGGTGAAGGCAGCCCCAGTGACTTGATGGGCAGATGCAGGCCGGAAATCGCCATACCGACCAGGATCGGAACTACCGCCAAGGGCAGCTTTTTCCGCACACCGACCCAGATCAGCCAAGGCAGGCCCATAAACAGCAACAGATCCATCAGGAACGATAGTGTGGAATTCAAATAGACCCCCTGGATAAACTTCAAACAAATCATGAAGATGACCTTGGTCATCTTCAGGTACGCCTCTCATGTAAGCATATGAACGGCAAATTTTTGTCCGGCAATGGTTAAGTTTTTATTCATGATTGTGACTATGCCCGCCTGCATCATGGTCGAGACTGCATCTGCTACGGAATCATGCATCTTTCCGCAGTCAGGACCGGTCCATCCGCAATGCCGCCCTGCTGACCGCCCCTGAGGAGGCCTGACGATGAATCCCGAACGCCGAACCCTGCTCGCCGCGATGGTGGCCTGCCCCACTCTGCTGCTGCCTGCCCTGCCTGCGGCAGCCGCTGCCCGAGGCATGCCGCAGCCCTTGCAGCTGCCGCCAGAGGGAGGCTTCCCCAATTCGGCCTGGCCGGTCCTGTTCTATCAAGATGCCTATCCGGCCCGGACGGCGGATCTGGCCAGTCTGTACGAGACGGAATTCGCAGCCCATGGCTGGCCACCGCAATGGCGATACGGGATGTATCCCTTTGACCATTTCCATTCCACCGCGCATGAAGCCCTCGGCATCTTCAGCGGTCATGCCAGGGTGCGTCTGGGCGGCCCGCACGGCAGGCCTCTGGATGTCGCGGCCGGTGACGTGCTGGTGCTGCCGGCCGGCACCGGCCACTGTGCCTTGAGTTCCAGCGACGACTTCATGATGGTGGGCGCCTATCCTCGGGGGCAGTCCTGGGACATGCAGCGCGGCGATCCGGCCGAGCTTGAGCAGGTGCGGCACGCCATTGCGCAAGTGCCCCGTCCTGCCCTGGATCCGCTGGGGCACCCCTTGCAGGCCTTCTGGCCCTGACGCTGCGCGAAGCCGGCCCGGCCGGGCGAGATCACCCGCCATGCCGGCCATCATGCCATGTCGGATCAGGGCACCGTGATGATCGGCCTTGCCGCTGAACGGGTGTAGTCGAACACTACCGCACTCTGGATATGCGGAAAGGCGAACTGTTTGAACCGCTCATGGACCGGCTCGTAATAGGCCGGTGAGTTGATGACCGGTGTACCTACGTAATAATTGCGATCCCCTTCGGAACGGAACGTGATCAGGAAAGCCTCCTGCAACCCCTGGTCTGCACCCTCGCCACTGTTCTGCAAGCCGGTTTCGATGGACAGGATGTACGGCCGTCCATGGCGCCTTGCGCTCTGTTGCATGGCCAGGAATTGCTCCCTGATCTGGCGGCGAATGGCTTCACTGGTGCCGGGTTTGTAGCGGAACATCACCATGTGCCGGACCAGTCCGGGCTTGTAGTCGGGTCCGGTGAAGCGCACCAGACCCACTTGCTGCAGTTCATCCTGCCGTGCCTGTGCAGCCGGGTCCAGCGCCTTGGAGGCACCTGCAGGCAAGGCCAGCGTCGTTGCAGGAGCGGCCATCACGGCCAAGGCCAATACCCATGCATGGATCCATGCCTTGCGCTTCATACGCTTCGCCTCTGAATGAATGACGACAGCACCGGCAACAGCCGGTATTGACCATTGCAGGGTAGCCGAGCCTGATCCCTGCTGACCATCCCCTGTGTCGCCATCCGTGACACAGACCACAGATGGTGGTCCATGGCAGCGGGTACGACTCAGCGAAGATGCGGCCCGGCCACGACCCGTTCGAGCCAGCTCAGCAAGGGATGTTCGGGCAGATACAGCAATACGCCGGTACTGGCGATGGTCACACCGACCATGATCACGGCCATGGTGACCGAAAAACGTGCCGCCAGAGTACCGAGAATGGCCCCGCCAAACAGACAGCCGATGACCATGACCCGGCGCCACACCGCCTTGGCCGAGCCACCGACCAGGGGGTTGTCATGGGCCAGTCCATGCAGCGGCCCGGTGGCCGCCGGCACCGTCAGATCGGCCACCTGGGCATAACGGGTAGCCGAAGTCTGCAAGCCCATGGAAAAGGCCAGCGTCACCAAGGTGGCGTAGTAGGAAACAGGCAGCTGCAAAGACCAGATCAGCGCCGCGGCGACGACCAGCGCGCCGACCGCCAGCAAGATGTCGGCAATGGTCCGGCGGCGGCTTTGCTCCCGTCGCACCAGATACCCCCCCAGCATGGCGCCTCCGGCATAGCTGCCGATGGCCGACATGCCCGGAATCAGCAGTGAATGACTGGAGAACAGATGGATCGCCGACAGGATCAGCGTCGCCGTCATATAGCCGGTGAAGACCTTGAGGTGCAGCAGGGTGATCGCGTCCAGCGCGCCCATGGCGGTGGTGACCATCATCACGGCGGTAATGATTCTCTGATCCTTGCGTTCACCCGGGGTCATGGAGTGTCTGTACGTCCTTCCGTCCTTGCGGCAACCTTAGGCCGTACCGATCTGCGACCTTGCCGGCGACCTGCAGCAGCCGGAGCGAGCGGCGTGCCGCACGCCGCTGTTCGCCGGCCATTATCCTTTGCTATGCCGCAGCATGCCACTTGCCGCGGCCATACCCTCGGTCAAGGCCGCGGACCAGCCCAGTCCGTAGAAGGCCTGACCTGCCAGCGTGGCATAACGACGCCCTGCTTCCGACAGCCTAGACTGACACGGCAAACCGGGATTCCAGCCGATGCCGGATCGGACTGCATTGCAGGCGTTCCGCCAGAAAGTCGATGAGCGCACGCACCCGTCCCGACACGACGGTCTGACCCCGCACATACACGGCCTGGATCGGCGCGGCCGGAGAATGACAGTCCGGCAAGACATCCACCAGACGTCCGGATACCAGATCGTCGGCGACATCCCATATCGACTTCAAGGCAATACCCGCACCTGCCAGAGTCGCCGCGTGGGCCACTTCGCCGTCATTGGTCTGGAACATGCCGCTGCCCACATTCACGGTCACCGACCCGCCATCGCGATCGACAAAACGCCACAAATTGATCGGCGGATCACCCGGCAACAGGCAACGATGATTGACAAGATCACCCGGGGTCTGCGGCCAGCCATGCCTGGCAAGATAGTCCGGCGAGGCGCAGGCGATGCGACGGTCACCGACCAGCAGCCGGGCAACCAGTGAACTGTCGACCAGAGCCGCCTGGCGAATGGCCAGATCGAAGCCCCCCCCCACCAGGCTGACCAGCGCATCACTGGAGACGAGATGGATCCTGACGCGGGGGTGGCGCATGCCGAACTCGGCCAGCAACGGCGCCAGATGTCGCCGGGAGAACGGCAGCGAGGCGGTGATCCGGATCTCGCCGACCAGCTCACCGCTCATCCGGACTTCTTCCCGTGCCCGCTCCAGCTGGCTCAGCACCTGCCGGCACTGCGCCGCGTACTGAATACCTTCCTGGGTGAGATGCAGGTGGCGAGTGCTGCGCTTGACCAGCTGCACCCCCAGCTCGGCTTCGAGCCGGCTCAGCTGCTTGGAAACGGCGCCGCTGGAAAGGCCTGCCGCACGGGCCACTTCCGACAGGCTTTGCGCCTGGGCTATGCGTACAAACAGCGCCAGATCCTGCAGATGCTCCATCACTTCTTCCAGATTGGAAAAAGTGAATTTAACAGAAGCCGCTTAATCTGTGCGTTCTACGTGATTATGATGCGATGATGTCATCATCAGGCTTTGCTCCATTATCCGGCATCCATACGATGACCCGATACGCGGCATGATGTCGCCGCAACCATGCATGGCATTTCGCGTGGCTTGCGGCGGGATCTGCAAGCTTCAGCCACCACTCATCAATCGAAGGGTTTTCATGACTGCCCAGTACTCGTCCGCCAGAGCGGCTCCATCCACCGACGCGCAGCCGCGGCGGCGCTTCCTGTCTGCCAGCCTGCTGGCGGCCACGACCGGCCTGCTGACCGGCACCGCAGCATCCAGCCAGGCTGGTTCCGCAACGGCGGCGACGACAGCCAGCCCGGCTCCCGAACACTTCATGGAAGTCTCGCAGCTGCTGACCGGTCACGCGCTCAACGGCAGCCTCGCCGGCCGGGCCTGGCAGGCGATCTGTCTGCACCAGTCCGACTTCCCCCGTCGCTTCACTCAACTGCAGGCCGCCATCGACAAGGCCGGATTGCATGACATGAGCCAATGGAGCAGCTCCCCCGTCGCTGCCGATGCCGATCTGAAAGCCACGGCTCTGGCGATTGTCAGCGCCTGGTATCTGGGCGTGGTCGGAGAAGTGAAAGATCGTGCCGAAGACGGCCCTTCCTTTATCACGTATGAGAGCGCTCTCATGTGGGGCCCGACCTCGGACGTGACGGTGATTCCCACCTACGCCCGTGGCGGCCCCGGCTACTGGAAAACCCGACCGGCCAGCGTCGCCACCGACTGAGATCGAACGCCGCGCATCACATCCACCCAGCCGCAGGCCGCGCCCTGCCGGCACAGGAAGACATCATGGCAGTACAACAGCAATATGACGCCGACGCCATCGTCGTAGGCTCGGGCCTGATCGGCAGCGTCGCCGCCCACAACCTGGCACGCCAGGGGAAATCCGTGATCCAGCTTGAGGCCGGCCCCCGGGTACCTCGCTGGAAAATCGTCGAAGGCTTCCGCAACTCCGGCAATGCCAGCTCCAATGGCGGCAACCGCAATCAGCCCTATCCCAATGAGCCATGGGCCCGCACCTCGTTCACGCCGGGCTATATCGAGAATACCGGCCCGGTGGAATACATCCCCGGCATGTTGCGTCTGGTCGGCGGCACCACCTGGCACTGGGGCGGAGCCTGCTGGCGGATCCTGCCGAACGATTTCAAGCTGAAGAGTCTGTATGGCGTGGGCCGCGACTGGCCGATCAGCTACGAGGACCTGGAGCCTTTCTACAGCCGGGTCGAAATAGAAATGGGTGTGTCCGGTGACGATCACGCCGATTACAGTGGCCACAACGGCGCCCCCTACCCCCCCCGCAGCGTGCCTTTCCCGGTGCGCCCGCAGGAACTGAGCTATCTCTCGCAGCGCTTTGCGGCACGCGTGGCCGAAGGCGGCTATCCCTTCACCTACCAGCCCAATGGCCGGGCCACCGACCCCTACGGCGAGCGCCCCGCCTGTGTCGGCAACAACAATTGCTCACCGATCTGCCCGATTGGTGCCCAGTACAGCGGTGATCGTCATGCGACGATGGCTGAACGCGCCGGTGCCCGGCTGATTCCCAATGCAGTGGCCTACAAGATCGAAAAGGGGCCGGACGGCAAGAAGATCGTGGCCATCCATTACTACGACCAGGATGGCAAGAGCCACCGGCTGACGGCGCGCTATTTCGTGATCGCTGCCCATGCCATCGAAACGCCGCGCCTGCTGCTGCTGTCCGACGTGGCCAATTCATCGGACATGGTCGGCCGCAACCTGATGGATCACAATGCCTTCTCGCTCAGCATGCTGGCCGATGAGCCGCTATGGTCAGGTCGCGGCCCGGTGCAACAGGGTGACGTGCTGAGGTGGCGTGATGGCGATTTCCGTCGCCAACATGGCGCCATCCGTTATGAAGTCGGCAATTTCGTGGGCAATGTGCCGATCACCCGTCGCCTGCTGGAACAGGGTGTGATGGGGCCGGAGCTGGACAAGCAGATCCGTCATATGGCCGCCCGCTTCATCTCGGTATCCTCCAATATCGAAAGCCTGCCGGATCCGGCCAACCGGGTCAGCCTGCATGCGCACAACAGGGACAAGTTCGGCCTGCCCCAGCTCAGCATCAACTATGACGTCAGCGCTTATGTCCGTGCCGGCGGTGAAGTGGTGAAGCAGGACTTTCTCAATTTCCAGAAATTGCTGGGCGCTGAAGTGTTCGAAAAGAACATTTCCGTATGGGAAAACCGCGACCACCCGATGGGCACCGTGATCATGGGCGAGAACCCCAGGGATTCGGTGGTCAACCATGAATGCCGTACCCATGATCACGACAATCTGTTCCTGGCTACCACCGGCGTGATGCCGGCCGCCCAGGCCTTCAATCCGACGATGACGGGCGCAGCCCTGGCCATGCGTTCGACCGACATCATCGCCCGGGAAATCTGAGGAGCCTGATCATGCGCAAACTCCATGCCTTGAAACTCGCCGCAACGGCCTTGCTGCTGGCAGCAGGCACCAGCGGCGCCATCGCGGCCCAGACCAGCGATCCGCTGGCAGCCAAGGGCGAGTACATCGCCCGCGCGGCCGACTGCGCCGCCTGCCATACCCTCAAGGGCGGCAAGCCCTTTGCCGGCGGTTATGCCATCGCTTCACCGCTGGGCACCATCTACGCCACCAATATCACGCCGTCAAAGACGGCCGGCATCGGCAACTGGACCGAGGCCCAGTTTGCACGGGCCGTGCGCGAGGGCGTATCGGCTGACGGGCATCATCTTTACCCTGCCATGCCTTATCCCGACTATGCCGGCATCAGTGACAGCGACATGCATGCGCTGTACACCTACATGACGACCCAGGTCGCGCCGGTAGATGGCCAGGCCGCGCATGTCACCGCGCTGGGTTTCCCCTACGGCATCCGCTCCAGCATGGCCTTGTGGAATCTGCTGTATCTGAAGTCCCCCAGCCATGCCGACGTCGATGCAGGCAACACGCTGGCCAGAGGTCGTTACCTGGTCAATGCGCTAGGCCATTGCAGCAGCTGCCACACCCCGCGCAATCTGCTGATGGCGACCGACAACAGCCGCTACCTGGCCGGCGCGGATGTCGCCGGCTGGCATGCCCCCAATATCAGTTCCGACCCTGTGGCCGGCATTGGCGGCTGGTCCGAGGGTGAACTGGCCGGCTTTCTGAAAACCGGGCATGCGGCCGGCAAGGCGCAGGCCGCCGGCGGCATGGCCGAGGCCGTGGAAAACAGCCTGCGCTATCTTTCGGACAGCGATCTGCATGCCATGGCGGCATATCTGAAGTCGGTACCCGCACAGCACGATCCGGCCGTCACCCATCCCGCTTACGGATATGGACAGGCTCCGGCCCGGATCTATGATCTGGACAACGCTCCGAGCCGCAAGAGCCTGGATGCCGCCGCCGCCAGCACACCCATCGGCGAGGCCTTGCTGGCCAGCCGCACCTATACCGATCTTCCCAATGTCACCGAGGGTGCGCGCCTGTTCACCGATGCCTGTGCCAGCTGTCATCAGCCCAGCGGCGCAGGGACCGAGGATCATTACTATCCGTCCCTCTACCACAACAGCGCCACGGGTGGAGTCACGGCCAACAATCTGGTGATGGCCATCCTGCATGGCGTGGATCGTACCGGGGCGGACGGCCCGACCTATATGCCGGCCTTTGATCGGGACATGAATGATGCCCAGATCGCAGCCGTCTCCAATTTCGTGGCTTCCAGCTACGGCAACCCGGCCCTGAAGGTCGATGCCGCCCAGGTGAAGATGCTGCGCGCGGGCGGTCCGCCACCGGCCCTGAAGCTGTGGATGCCGCGACTGCTGGCTTTGGGTGCCATCGTCATCCTGCTTCTGGCCGGGCTGCTGATCACCCTGCTGCGGCGCAAACGCTCGCGTTGATGCGCTCGGGCGGGTCCGCTCCGGACCCGCCCGTTTCCCTTGCTGACTTTCTCTCCGGCTTCCATCGCGATGCCGCAGAAGGATGGACTGTGCCCGGAGTATGGTAGTCATGAACGCTTTTGCTCGCTTGCTACCCTGGATCTTGCTGTCATGTGCCATGGCGGCGTCAGCCGACGAAAGCCGGGCCTGGCTTGGCGGTGACTGGGACGGAGCCCGCCACCGTCTGGCAGAGCGAGGTATCAACTTTGATTTCGGCTATACCTCGGAAGATCTGGCCAATGTCCGAGGGGGCGACCGCAAAGGCATGGTCCACACTGGCCAGCTGGCTCTGGGCACCGTCTTCGACCTGCAGAAACTGTGGCATCTGCAGGGCGCCAGCTTCCATTTCACCACGACCTACCGCGATGGCCACGATATCCGGGCCAGGAACGGGGTCGACACCCTGCTGCAACCCCAGGAAATCTACGGACGAGGCCAGACCTGGCGACTGACCGAAATGTACTGGAGCCAGTGGCTGGCCGATGACCATCTGCTGTTCAAGCTGGGCAGGCTCAATGTCGGCGGCCAGTTCGGTGATGTCGAATGCACCTTCCTCAACCAGGGGCTGTGCGGATCCGAGCCCGGCAACATTCGTGGTGATTACTGGTACAACTGGCCGACCAGCCAATGGGCTTTGGTCACCCAGATCCAGTTCAATGCCAGCCATTATCTGAAACTGGCGGCCTATCAGGTGAATCCGGCCTTCGTCGAACGCTCCAACAGATTCACGCTGAATCCTCCGGGTACCATTGGCGCCCTGTTCCCCGTGGAGTTTGGCTGGACGCCCAAGCTGGGCGACAACCTGCCCGGCGCCTACAAGTTCGGCGCATGGTATACCAATGCGCATACCCGGGATGTCTACCGCGATCTCAATGGCGACCCCGCCGCGCTCTCCGATCTCGGCTATCAGATGCGCGACAGCTCCTATGGCGCTTACTTCAGTATCGAACAGCAGCTCAGTCATGGTTCCGGTGTGGGTTCCAAGAGCGGCTGGCGCGCCTTTATCAACGCCACGGCCTCGGACCGGCAGACCAGCACGGTCTACCAGACTCTGGGCATCGGGGCGATTGATCAAGGTCTGAGTCCCGGTCGCCCCATCGACGAACTGGGTATCGGTGTTTCGGGGCTGCGGGTCAATCCGCGAGCCGTCGCCAACGAATCGCTGCAGTACCAGGTTGGCGAGCGCACGCGTCCCGCCGATCATGATGAATATATGGCCGAACTGTTTTACGCCTGGCAGCCGACCCGCTGGCTGCGGATTCAGCCGGAAGTGCAGTGGATCCACCATCCCGGACCGGTGGTGCGCAATCAGGGCAGCTACACCTTGCTGGGCGCCAAGTCCTCCATCATATTCTGACCCCGTCACCACCAAGGCGGGCATCAGCCAGCCTTGGTGCCGGGTGCCGGGTGCCGGGTGAAGCGAAATGACATCAAATCGTCATCGGAGCCCTTTAGAAATAAAGCTCTGAACTCGCCTCCCGCCATCAATTGCCCAAGGTATGTCGCCATGCCCTACTCACTACGCCACCTGCCGGCGCCAGCTGCCACTGCCGAACCCGGGGCATCCATCTTGCTTCAGCTCAGTGACGTGCTGGGCGCGCAGCTGCGTCAGCTGGCTCTGATCACCCGTGATCGCGATGACCCGCTGCAGGCCCGTGAACTGGTCAGCGAGCTCTATCGTGCCAATCTGCGACTGCAATCGGCGGTACTGCGCTGCAGCTGACAGAGCCTCAGGGCTCACCCTGCCCCGGACCAGGCGTTACGTCCAGCACCCCGTAGGCACTCATCAGCCGTGCCAGTCCCACGACATTGTCCAGTTCCAGCTTGTCCAGCAGCCGCTGCTTGTGGGTAGACACGGTTTTCGGACTGAGGCTGAGCTGGTCTGCGATCGCAGAGAGCGTCTGGCCTTTGGCCAGCATCATCGCTACTTCAAGCTCGCGCCGACTGAGCCTGTCAAACGGCGAACAGCTGTCGCCGAGGCTGGCAAGCGCCACTTCCTGGGCCACCGTCGCCGCCAGATAGCGGCGCCCCCTGGCCGCCAGACGGATCGCGCTGAGCAGCTCCTCCTGCGAACATTCCTTGGTGACATAACCGGTGGCGCCGACATTGAGCAGGCGCCGCGGCAGGCGCCGGTCGGCCAGCATGGTGGCGATCACCACGCTCACCTTCAGCCCGCTGCGCCTGATCCGTTCGGTCAGCTCGATGCCGCTCATGTCGGGCAGACAGACATCCACCACGGCCACGTCAGGATGCAGGCTCCGGATCAACTGCAATCCCTGCAGGGCGGTACTGGCCGTACCCAGCACCTGCATGTCCGAAGCCCCGGCCATCATCAGCTGGTAACCCTGCCTGACCAGCAAGTGGTCATCGATCAAGACGATGCCGATCATCCGTGATCCCATCGATGCAAGAGAGCATCCACGGTAGACAGGCCACTCCGGCAATGCAAGTGGCAATGATCTACACGGACATGACAAGGCCGCCCGCAGGCGGCCTTGTCAACGGCGATCAGTATCGCGACCGACTCAAGGGCGACGCTCCAGCTCGGGATTGTCGCGGGTGACCGGCATCAGATCCTTCTTGGACACGCCCAGCCACAGCAGGATCGGGCTGGCCACAAAGATCGAGGACAGGGTGCCGACCACGATGCCGATCAGCATCGTCACCGCAAAGCCGTGCACGGCGGGACCGCCGAAGAAAAACAGCGCCGCCATCGCGATGCCGGTGAACAGCGAGGTGATGATGGTACGGGACAAGGTACTGTTGATCGAGCGGTTCAGCACCTCCACCGGCTCGGCCTTGCGGGTGGAACGGAACAGCTCGCGGATGCGGTCGAACACCACCACCTTGTCGTTGATCGAATAGCCGATCACGGCCAGCACCGAGGCCAGCACGGTCAGGTCGAATTCGCGACGGACCAGGGCGATGATACCCAGAGTCACCAGCACATCGTGAATTTCAGTCAGCAGGGCCGCGATCGCGAAGCGTCGTTCGAAACGGATCCACAGATACAGGCCGATGCCGATGATGACGAACAGCGCAGCGATGCTGCCGTCGCTGCGCAGCTCGGCGCCGACCTGCGGACGGGCGAAGCTGCGGCTGTCCAGGGTCGCATCGGCGCGGCTGCTCTTCAATGCCGCCATCACGTCCGTAGCGACGCGATCGGCCTGGGCCGAGGCGCTGAGCTTGGCGGCCTGCAGCGAGCCCGGATCGTCCTTGGGCTGCAGGCGGATCGATACGCCGCGGCTGCCGCCCAGGGTGGCGACCACCGGATTCTCGATGCCGTGCGACTCCAGTGCCTGGCGCACGTCGGCGACGTCCACCGGCTTGGCGTAGCTGACTTCCATCGAGACGCCGCCGGTGAATTCCAGGCCGTAGTTCAGCCCACGCGTCATCAGCAGCACGACCGAGGCCAGCATCAACAGCACGGCCAGACCGATCGTGAACTTGCGCGCGCCCAGGAAGTTGATGCGACTGTTGTGATTGAAAATTTCCATCGCTTGTCTCCCCTCAGACCGACAAGGTCTTGAGCTTGCGCCCGTGGTGGATCAGGGCCGTGATCGCGTGGGTCAACGTCACCGAGGTGAACATCGACGTCAGAATGCCGATCAGCAAGGTGATGCCGAAGCCACGGATCGGACCCGAGCCCATCGTGGTCAGGGCCAGCGCGGCGATCAAATGGGTGACGTTGGCATCGAGAATGGTGCCCCAGGCCTTGTCATAACCGGCGCGGATCGAGGCCAGCGGCGTCGAGCCGTTGCGCAGCTCTTCGCGGATGCGCTCGCAGATCAGCACATTGGCATCGATGGCCATGCCCAGGGTCAGCACGATGCCGGCAATGCCCGGCATGGTCAGAGTGACCCCGATCATCGACATCACGGCTACCAGCAGAACCAGATTGAAGAACAAGGCGATGTCCGCGACGATGCCGAACAGCTTGTAATAGATCGCGGCAGCGACCAGCACCAGGCCCAGACCCAGCAGCACCGCCATCAGACCCTTGTGGATATTGTCCTGGCCCAGGCTGGGACCGACCACCTGCTGCTGCACGATATCGACCGGGGCCGCCAGCGAGCCCCCCTTCAGCAGCAGGGCCAGCTCGGAGGCGGCCTGCGGCGAAGCCAGACCGCTGGTCTGGAAGTTCTTTCCGAACACGCCGGCGATATTGGCGTAGCTGATGACCTGCTCGGTAGTGTGCGGAGTGCGCACCTCCTTGCCGTCGACCATCTTGATGTCGGTGGTGCGTTCGATATAGACCACGCCCATCGGCTTGCCGACACTGGCCGAGGTGAAGGCCAGCATATTGTTGGCGCCGCTGGAATTGAGGGTCACCGACACCATCGGCGTACCGGTCTGCTGGTCGAAACCGGAGGAGGCATCGATCAGCTGGTTGCCGGTGGCGATCACCCGCTTGCTCAGCAGATAGGGTTCACCATGGGTGCCGTGATACAGCCGCGCATCGGGCGGCACATTGCCGCTGCGCTCGGCTTCGATGGCCTGCTGCGGCGAGCCGTAGCCGGCGCGGTATTCCAGGGTCGCGACCTCGCCCAGAATGCGCTTGGCCTGGGCCGGATCCTGCACGCCGGCCAGTTCGACCACGATCTGGTCATCGCCCTGCTGCTGGATCACCGGCTCGGACACGCCCAGCTGGTTGATGCGGTTGCGCAAGGTGGCCACGTTCTGGGTGATCGCCGCCTGATCACGCGCGGCCAGCTCGGCCGGCTTGATCTTGGCCAGCAAGGCGGGCGCACCGCCGGCAGCGGTCTGGTCCGTCACATCCAGGCTGGGATTGTCCAGCTGGATCTGGTTGCGGGCAGCATCGCGATCGGCCGTATTGCGCAGCACGATATTGATGCCCTGCCCCGGACCACCGACCTGGCTGACACTGTCGAAATTGATATGGTGATCGTGCAGCGAGCCGCGGATATCGTCGGCGTACCGCGACTCCAGACCGCTGACCACGGCATTCTTGTCGACTTCCAGCAGGAAGTGCACGCCGCCCTGCAGATCCAGACCCAGCGGCATCGCGCCTGCATGCAGGCTGCGCAGCCAGGCCGGAACGGTCGACGCCAGATTCAGGGCCACCGTGTAGTTTTCGCCCAGCGCATTGTGGATCACGTCCGCGGCCTTGGCCTGCGCATCGGCATTGGCGAAGTTCACCCGCAGGCGATCACCGTCCAGCTGCAGCTGGCCGTAGCTCATGTGTTGCTGTGTCAGCGCGGTGGCGATCTTGTCCTTGGTCGAATCATCCAGTACCGCGCCATGGCTGGCCAGCACTTCCACCGAAGGCGCGGGGACAAAGGTATTCGGCAAGGCATAGACAATGCCGAACAGGAGAATCACCGCGACCAGCGCGTACTTCCAGCGAGGAAAATCACTCATGCCATGGATCCATCAAATGCCGACGCGCCGAAGCTCGGCGCGGTCAGCGAAAACACCATACCCACTCAGGAGTTCTTCAGCGTGCCCTTGGGCAGCACCTGCGAGATTGCGCCTTTCTGCACCCGGATCTTGACCGAAGGTGCGATCTCGAGAGTGGTGAAGCTGTCACCGACCTCTTCGATCTTGCCGGCCACGCCACCGCTGGTCACGACTTCATCGCCACGGGCCAGGGCCGACAGCATCGCCCGGGTTTCCTTCTGCTTCTTCATCTGCGGGCGGATCATCACGAAATAGAAGACCACGAACAGCACCAGCAGCGGCGCGAAGGTCAGCAGCGAATTCGGCCCCTGGGGCGCGGCGGCTTGCGCGAGTACGAACGGCATGGAAGCAATCATGGTTGAATTTCCCTGACAAGAGACGAGAACGCGCGGCAAGCTGCCTCGCGCCCAAATAAAAGACCTTGGATTATGCCACGCACGGGCCTGCTGTGCATGGCCCGGCCCGCAGACGCCTCAAACGGCATCAATCGGACGGCAAATCAATGACTTGACCTGGCACCATGGAACGCAGGAAGGGAATCGTGACCTTGCGCCGAGCTGCCAGCGAGGCGCGATCGATGCGCTCCAGCAATTCGATCAAATCGCCGGGATCGCGCGAAAAGCGGGAAAACAGCCAGTCGAGCACGCCGTCATCCAGCTCCAGACCGCGTCGGGCCGCCTGCCTTCGCAGCATCTCGCGGCGCTGCTCGTCATCCAGTGGCCGCAGCACCGCCAGGGTGCAGGCCCCCAGCCGCGAACGCAGATCCGGCAGCTGGATTCCCAGCTGGGAGGGCAGCTTCGGGGTACTGAACAACAAGTGCCCGCCATGGGCCCGGCCACGGTTGTACAAGTCGAACAAGGCGACTTCGGCCTCGTGGTTGCCGGCCACGGCATCGATATCATCCAGCGCCAGCACCCCGGTACCGCTCATGCCGCGCAAGGCCAGAGTCAGATCCGGCAAATGCTTCAGCGGCAGGTACTGCGCCGGTTCGCGCAAGGCGATCGCCGCCTGGCAGGCCGCGATCAGCAGATGGGTCCGTCCGCTGCGGGAAGGGCCGCAGACCACCACCCAGTCTCCACCGGTATGGGTGGCCGCCGCCCGGATCAGCTCGATCGAGGCGGCATTGTCGCCCGGCAGGAAGTACTCGAAACGCTGGCGCAATGGCCAGCGCAGCTGCAGCGGAATCTGGGGTGTGGTCATCAGTGGGCAGGTGTGGGCGAATCAGGAGCATCGGCAGGGGCGGCATCAGCGCCCTCGAGTGCCTCTAGCTCTTCGAGAACAGGATCTTCGGCACCGGGATCGGTATACAACTCGCTGTGCTGGTAACGCTCGACCAGATAACGCAACAACACCAGAATCACCGACGCCGCCGGCAAGGCTAGCAGAATCCCCAGGAATCCCCCTATATAACCTCCGGCGATCACCGCGAAAATGACGGCCACTGGATGCAGGCCGATCTTGTCGCCGACCAGTTTCGGGGTCAGCACATAGCCTTCCAGCAACTGACCGACCAGAAAAGCCCCGACGACCAGCAGCAGATGGGTGGTATCCCCATACTGCACCAGCACCGCGATCGTGGCCGCGCCGAAGCCGATGATGAAACCCAGGTAGGGCACGAAACTGAGCAGGCCGGCGACCATGCCGATCAACCAGCCCACCGACAGGCCGATAAGACTGAGCGCCGCACCGTAGAACAGACCCAGCGCCAGCATCACCAGCAGCTGCCCGCGCACAAAGGCACTGAGCACTTCATCAGACTGCCGCGCGAGATAGGCCACGGTGGGTTCGATCGAACGCGGCAGCAGCCGGTCGATATAGGCCAGCATCTTGTCCCAGTCCCGCATCAGATAGAAGGCGACCACCGGAATCAGCACCAGATTGGTGGCCCAGCTGATGATGCCCATGCCCGAGCGCGACAGTTTGCCCAGCACCGCCGAAGCCACCCCGCCAATGGAGCCGATATGACTCTTGACGATATCGATCAGGCGATCCGGATCGAACAGATGGGTATCCAGATGCAGATGATGCTGCAGCCAGGGCAGCGCCGTGCCCTGGAACCAGCTGTAGTAACGCGGAAGATTGTCGCCCAGATTTTCGACCTGCCGCGAAATCAGCGGAATGATGACCAGCAGCGCGACCACGAACAACACCAGCAGCACCGTGAAAACAATGCTCACGGCCAAGGTACGCCACATGCCCAGCCGTACCAGCCGGTCAGTCAGCGGCCCGCCCATATAAGCCAGCATCGCGGCGATCGCGAACGGCATCAACACCGGACCAAGCAGCCAGGCGACCCAGGCGATCAGCAGCCCGATCGCCAGCAACTGCCAGCGGCGCATCGAATCATGTGTCATGCCAACACTCCTGCCACAGCCATCCTGTCATCGGAGCACGACGCACGGAATGCCGGCATTCCGTGGTCGGGACCGTCCTTTGCATCCCGTATCGCCATTCAGTGTAGCGCTGTTCAGTGGATCCAGCGCAGCGCGGCATCGGCGCCGGCATGAGCCTGCGCCACCTGCAGCCGGCCGCCGGCGGTCAGTCCGGCACTGAGATTGCTCAGCGGGACCAGGCTGCTGATCGACAGCAGGATGCCGTCATCCGCCACGGATACCGTATCGACATGGGTGATAGCCGAATCATCACGCAGCAGGGCCAGCAGACTGGCATAGTCCTGGGCCGAACCCAGCCCCGAGACCCAGAGGCTGCCGCTGTTGTTGCCGTTGCCGATCACGTTCAGCTGCTGACCGAGATGACTGATCGCCGCCGTTCCCGCCGCCTGCAGCGGGTCCGCACCGGCAGCGGCACTCCCGCTCCAGCGCTGGGCCGCACCGCCGTTGAACAGAGTCCATTGACCACCATCGTTACCAACCTGCCCGACCAGGATCAGGCCGGTGCCGTAGCGCTGGCTGGTCGCGGCCAGCTGGCTCTGATCAGCAACCAGACTCGACGCGGACGGCGCGGCCGAGGCATCGGCATAGCTCACTTCATAGCCGCCCTGGTTGATGGCTGCAGCCAGCGACTGCAGCTGGCTCTGGTCCAGCAGACGACCACGGGCATCACGCACCAGCAACAGCACAGGCGGGCGCTGGCCGCTGCGCGTACCCAGCTGCTGGGCCAGATGCCGCACCGAGGCCGGGTCGAACCGCACCTGCAGACCCAGGCCCTGGGAGGAGTCATTGCCCTGCTGGTACTGGTACTGGGCCACCAGACCGCTGGCGCCTTTCAAGGCATCGGCATAGCCGGGCTGGCCGCGCAGATCCTGACCGCCGGCCAGACGCACCAGCACCTGGCCCAGCGCGTCGGCAAAAGCCTGGTTCCGCGTGGCCACACTGGTATCAGCCACCGGCAATTGCACGTTGTACGGCGAAACCGGCAACTGCTGGGCCAGGGATGGCCCCGAAATGGTCAGCAGAATCGCAAGCCCGAGAAGTGCGAACAGGCGCATGGGATAGACTCACCAAGAGAAAACTTCCCGGAAGTCTGCCCAATCCGGACTTCAACGTCTATCATTGACGGTTTCCCGCAGGTCGCCCCTATCATGTCCGACGCACTTACCTACCGCGCCGCCGGCGTCGATATCGATGCAGGCAATGCTCTGGTTGAACGCATCAAGCCCTTGGTCAAACGCACTTTCCGTCCCGAAGTCATGGGTGGACTGGGCGGTTTCGGCGGCCTGTTCAATCTCGGCACCCGCTATCGCGAGCCCGTGCTGGTTTCCGGTACCGACGGTGTCGGCACCAAGCTGAAACTGGCTCAGCAACTGCAGCGTCACGACAGCATCGGCATCGATCTGGTCGGCATGTGCGTCAACGATGTGCTGGTGCAGGGCGCCGAGCCGCTGTTCTTCCTGGACTATTTCGCCACCGGCAAGCTGGATGTGGATACCGCGGCGGCCGTGGTCGGCGGCATCGCCAAGGGCTGCGAGCTGGCCGGCTGTGCCCTGATCGGCGGCGAAACCGCGGAAATGCCGGACATGTATCCGCCGGGCGAATACGATCTGGCCGGTTTCACCGTCGCGGCGGTGGAAAAGGACGAGATGCTGACCGGCGAAAAGATCAAGGCCGGCGACGTCATCCTTGGCGTGGCTTCCTCCGGCCCGCATTCCAACGGCTATTCGCTGATCCGCAAGGTGCTGGAGCGCGCCGGCCATCCGCTGGATCTGCAGCTGGACGGCGTCAGTCTGGCCGATGCCTTGATGGCGCCGACCACCATCTACGTCAAACCGATGCTGGAACTGCTCAAGGCCGTACCGGTGCATGGCATGGCCCACATCACCGGTGGCGGCCTCAAGGAAAACATCATCCGGGTAGTCCCCGATGGCCTGGGTATTGCCCTGGAAGCCGACAGCCTGGTGCTGCCGCCGGTCTTCGACTGGCTGGCCCGCGAAGGCAAGGTCGCCCGCGAGGAAATGTGGCGCACCTTCAACTGCGGTATCGGCTTCACCCTGATCCTGGATGCCGAAGACGCTGATGCGGCCAGCATCCTGCTGGCCGCCCACGGCCTCAGCAGCCGCCTGATCGGTCAGGTCGAAACCTCTGCCGCCAGCGAGGCTGGCGAACGGGTGCACATCGGCTGATCCGGCATGACGACGACTTCCCCGCTGCGCATCGCGGTCCTGGCCTCGGGTCGTGGCAGCAATCTGCAGGCCTTGATCGAGGCCTGCAGCGACGGGCGCCTGAGTGCCCGGATCGTCCTGGTCGGCAGTGATCGCCGTCAGGCTCAGGCGCTGCAGCGTGCCGAGTCCGCCGGTATCGAACACTTCAGTCTGGATCCCAAAGCCTGGCCGGATCGCGCCGGCTTCGATGTCGCCCTGTTCCGGCGGGTGGCTGAAAGCCGGCCTGACCTGGTGGTGCTGGCCGGCTATATGCGGATTCTCGACGCTGCAGCCGTCGAGGCCTGGCAGGGGCGAATGATCAATATCCACCCTTCTCTGCTGCCTCGCCACCGCGGCCTGCACACCCATCGCAAGGCCCTGGAGCACGGCGATGCCGACCACGGCACCAGTGTGCATTACGTCAGTGCCGAGCTTGATGGCGGCCCCGTCATTGCCCAGGCGATGACCCCGATCCGTTCCGACGACGACGAAACTCGCCTGAGCGAACGCATTCTGCAACTGGAACACCAGTTGCTGCCCGCCGTGGTGCGCCTGATCGCCGATGGCAGGCTGCAGTGGCGACAAGGCATGCCCTGGCTGGACGAGCAGCCACTCAGCACGCCGCTGACCTGGCCCTTCGAGAACGCCGTCGCCTGAACGGCGTGCCGCTCCAGTGCCCTCGCAAGCACACGGCCGAACCACGATCCCCGGCAGCACGAAAGCTGGATGAAACAAGCGGTTCAGGCCGCTCCGGTACACTGCCGCCCATGGCTATCTCATCCCGCATCCAGATTCTCTCATTCCTCGCCGGTCTGGCCCTGGCCAGCTCGGCCGTCGCTGCCAGTCAGCCCAGCCATGGCTTCGTCGCCCATTATCAGGTCACCCGCAGCGGACAGCCGCTGGGTAACGCCACCCTCAGTCTGCAGCTTGGTGCCAACGGCACCTATCGCTATACCAGCGAAGTCGACGGCACCGCCGGTGTTGCCGCCCTGCTGGCCGCCTCGGTCAACGAGGAAAGCCAGTTCCGCTGGAATCACGGCGGCCCGGAAAGCACCGAATATCATTACCGCATGCAGACAGCCTTCAAGCACCGTCACCGCCAGATGACCGTGGACTGGGCCCAGGGCCAGGTCAGTGTCGATGAAGGCAAGGGCGTGCAGCAGTATCCGGCCCGGCCCGGCATGGTCGACCACAATCTGCTGCTGCTGGCCATCGGCTGGAGCCTGCAGCAAGGCAAGACCGGCGCACTGGCCCTGCCCGTAGCCGTGCGCCAGACCGTCGAAACAGAGCATTTCCAGATCAGCAAGGATGGCAGCGTCAGCGTGCCTGCCGGCCACTTCCAGACCCAGCGGGTCGACCGCAGCGATCCCGGCAAGGCCCTCAGCGCCTGGTATGCCCCTGACCAGTTCCCGCTGCCGGTGAAGCTCAGTCAGCAGGAGGGCGGCGACATCGCCATGCAGCTGGTGGACTTCAAGCGCCAGTAAGCCGATCCGGTGCCTGGCTTTTTGCTGATTCACCCGCGCCCAACATGAAAAAACCGGCTGCAGCCGGTTTTTCAGATATTAAGATCCCCCGCTGCCTGCGAGGGGAGCCGGCCTCAGGCCTTTTTCCTTGCCGCGGCGGCCTTGAGGGTGGCGGGCTTCACCACCGTGTCGGCCGTGGCCACGGCGGCGGGCGCGCTGTGCAGCCGGGTGCGGCCGTAGCTGCCGCGGTAGGTCTTGCCGCGCCGGGTCTTGCGATCACCTTTGCCCATCATTGCACCTCATGATTGCGGGAGTGGATGTTGCCCAACCATCCTAAGCAGGCGCGAATTCCGCTGCAAGATGCTCCGGCGCAGGCGATCAGCGAGCTGAATGGCCCAGTTCGCACGAGCCCTCATCGACGCAGCCGGCCGTCTCGATCTGCACGGTCAGATGACCGATGCCGAACTGGCCGGCCGCCAGACGGTTCAAGGTCTGCAGCAGCGCCCTTGGATCAGCGCCCGCCGTGGTCACGACGTGCAAGGTCGCCATCCGGCGGCCCGATGCCAGCTGCCAGACATGCAGATGATGGACATCGACGATGGCCGGATCGGCACCGCGCACCGCCTCGGTCAGCTGCGGCAGATCGAGGCCTTCGGGCACACCCTCCAGCAGGATATGGGTCGAGCGCCGCAGCAGATGCCAGGCACTGTTGAGCAGCAGGAGGGCGACCAGGATGGAAAGCGCCGGATCGGCCCAGGTCCAGCCCAGCCAGCGGATCAGCAGTGCGGCCACGATGGCGGCGGCCGAGCCCAGCATGTCACCGATCACATGCAGTACCGCACCGGCCGCGTTGAGGTCGTCATGCGCATGGTCATGCGCATGCAGGGCCCGCAGCACGCTGATATTGGCCAGCAGGCCCAGCACCGCGACCCAGAACATGATGCCGCTCTGGATCGGCTCGGGATGGCGCAGCCGCCCCACGGCCTCGACCACGATAAACACGATCAGGGCCAGCTGGACCAGCGCGTTGACGAAACCGGCCAGCACCTCCATCCGGCCATAGCCATAGGTCCGGCGCTGGTCGGCCGGACGCGTCGCATACCAGGCACCACCGAGGGCCACCAGCAAGGCTCCGCTGTCGACCAGCATATGGGCGGCATCGGTCAGCAAGGCCAGCGATCCCGACCACCATCCGCCGACGGCTTCGAAGACCATCACCAGGCTGGTCAGCAGAAAAGCCTTCCACAATCGTGACGCCGGCAGGCCATGCGTGCCATGGTCGTGGTCGTGGTCGTGGTCGTGGTCGTGGTCGTGGTCGTGATGATGCGGCTCAGTAGGGCCGTGCGTATGGCCGTGGTCATGCCCATGACCGGTGCCGGGATGAACGGACGCCTGGGCGTCATGACCATGGTCATGCGCGTGCTTGCCATGATGGGTAGGCTGGGTCATGGAAGTCCGTCGATCCGGGCAACAGAAGAAGGTCGCCATCCTAGACAGCTGGCCGACCGTTACACAATCTCAGCCGGCAGCCACGATTCAGGCCGTGGCGCGACGCCGGCTCGCCGTGGCGGGCTTGACCGCCTGCACGCCGGCGGCACGCTGACAGTCGCGGCAGGTGCCGTGCACTTCCAGAGTCTGGGCCTGCGGCTTGAAGCCGAAGGTCTGGGCCTGGCTTTCGATCAGATCGGCCACGCGCGGATCGCATACTTCCTGGGCGCTGGAGCAGCTGTCGCAGATCAGAAACGGCACCTGGTGATGTTCGGCCGGATGATGGCAGGAGACATAGCTGTTGATGGACTCCAGCTTGTGGATGAAGCCTTGCTCCAGCAGAAAGTCCAAGGCCCGGTAGACCGTCGGCGGCGCCGCGTTGCCATGGGTTTCGCGCAACTTGTCCAGCAAGTCGTAGGCTTTGACCGGTTTGCCGGCTTCGGCCACCAGTACCAGCACTTCCTTGCGCAACGGCGTCAGACGCAGTCCCCGTTCTTCACTGGCCTGTTCGATCACCCGGATCATGCCCGCGGCATCGCGGTGCCGATGCAGTGTCTTGTCCATGAGGCCACCTCGCCACTTCTACGCTGATCGGCCATTGTACCAGCAAGCGGCAGGCCCGGCCGCGACATGGCTCAGAGCGGCAGGGGCGGTGGCTTGCGGCCTCGCCGGGGACGGGCCGCGAACGGCCAGCCCAGCGGTCCCAGCAGCAGTCCCCAGCACAGGCCGGCCCACAGCCGACCATGGCTTCGCCCCAGCCAGGCCCCGACCAGTCCGCAGATCAGGGTGGAGGCGATCAGCCACCCCCAGGGCAGCGTCTGCAGCCATTGCCTCAGAAGCTGCCAATAAGCGGCCTGATCGCCCTGCAGAGCGGCATCCAGCATCCGCGCCAGCAGGCCGTTTCCGGAGCCGGCCGATGCGGAAGCCATCGCTTAGCCGGCCGCTTTCAGCTGCGCCGCATCGAGCCGGCGCAGCACTTCCTCGCGACCGGTCAGGTACAGGGTGTGGTCGATCGAAGGCGAGACCTGGGTACCGGTCAGCGCCACCCGCAGCGGCTGGGCGATCTTGCCCATGCCCAGCTCCAGCGAAGCGGCCAGTCCGGCCACGACTTCATGCAAGGCTTCCGGCTGCCAGGGCTGGACCGTAGCCAGCGCCTCGCGGGCGGCGGCCAGCACCTTGGGACCGGTGGCATTGCGCAGGTGCTTGGCCACGGCCTGCTCGTCCCAGGTCTGGATCGGCGCGTACCAGATCTTGGCGCGCTCGGCCATTTCCGCCAGGGTCTGCACCCGGTCACGCAGCGCGACGATGACCTCGGCCGGAGCCGGGCCCTGGCTGATATCGATGCCGGCGCGGGCCAGATGCCATTCGAATTCCGGCAGCAGCGATTCGGGACTGTCGGTCTTCAGATAATGCTGGTTGAGCCAGGACAGCTTTTCGACATCGAAACGCGAGGCCGCCTTGTTGACATCGGCGATGTCGAACAGCTTCTGCATTTCCTCGATGGAGAAGATTTCCTGATCGCCATGCGACCAGCCCAGGCGGACCAGATAGTTCAGCACGGCATGCGGCACGAAGCCCTGCTCGCGATACTCCATCACGCCGACGGCATTGGTGCGCTTGGACAGCTTCTTGCCTTCCTGGTCCAGAATCATCGGCAGGTGAGCGAACACCGGGACCTGAGCCCCCATGGCGTGGTAGATGTTGATCTGTCGCGGGGTGTTGTTGACGTGATCATCGCCGCGGATCACCTCGGTGATGCCCATGTCGATATCGTCGATCACCACCGCGAAGTTGTAGGTGGGGAAGCCATCCGAACGGAACAGCACCAGATCGTCCAGCTCGCTGTTGCTCCATTCGATGCGGCCCTTGACCTTGTCATCGAATACCACGCTGCCCTCGCGCGGATTCCTGAAGCGGATCACCCGGTTCGGATCCTCGCGGAAGGGCTCGTTGCGGTCACGGTAGAAACCGTTGTAGCGCGGCTTCTCGCCTCGTGCCATGGCGGCCTCGCGCATCGCCTCGATCTCTTCCTTGCTCTCGTAGGCGTAGTAGGCCTTGCCTTCGGCCAGCAGCTTCTCGACGGCTTCGCGATAACGATCCAGACGGGCGGTCTGGTAATAAGGACCCACATCGTGGTCCAGCCCCAGCCAGGCCATGCCGTCCAGAATGGCCTGCACGGCGGCATCGGTGGAACGCTCACGGTCGGTGTCTTCGATCCGCAGCACGAACTCGCCGCCCTGACGCCGGGCTTCCAGCCAGCAATACAGCGCGGTGCGGGCGCCGCCGATGTGCAGAAAGCCGGTGGGGCTGGGGGCAAAACGGGTACGTACAGTCATGGCAGATCGTTCGGCAGTATCGAATCGGCCATTTTACCCCATTCGGCGACCCTCACGGGTCGCCGCGGATGCGCAGGTCTTCAGTCGCGCATCATTTGACGTGGACGGTGATCTTCTTGGAGACCAGGGCCGGGCTGAAAGGCACGTGATTGGCGTCGGCCAGCTCCAGCTGCAAGGTATGGGTGCCCGGCGCCAGATGGATCTTGGCCTCGGTCTGGCCGCCACCGAAGTGCAGATGGGTGGCATCTTTCGGAATCGGCGTGCCGGCGGCGGGCAAGGTGGTCACGTCCACCAGCAGATGGTGGTGACCGGTATCGGGATGCTCGACACCGGCAGGCGCCACGCCCATGCCCTTCAGCCCGAAGCGCACGGTGAAGTCCTGGCCGACGACGGCACCGTCACGGGGCGATTCGATATAGACCTCGGCACCGGAAGGCGCCTTGGCGGAAGGCAGCGGGCCGGCCTGGGCCAGCGCCAGCGCCGGCAGCAGCGCGGCCTCCGCCACGGCCGCGATCAGCAGTTTGCGCATGACATGGGACATACATCTCTCCTCGCGTAATCGGTGGCTCGAGTGTAGGTCCGGGCGACGACCGAAACCAGCCGTCACATGCCAGTCATCACCATGCCATGCCCGCGCAATCTCATCTGGACAAGCTGCCGCTACAACCTCGGGGAAGCGCCATGCATATCAGCCTTGTCAGCGAGACCTATCCGCCGGAGATCAACGGCGTGTCCCTGACCGTTCAGGCCCTGGCCGCCGGACTGGTAGCGGCCGGACATCGGGTCGAGCTGGTACGGCCACGCCAGAAGATCGAAGCTGACGCCGCCGAGGCCGGCATGGAAGTACGACGGATGCGCGGCCTGCCACTGCCCCGCTATCCGGGCCTGCAACTGGGCCTGCCTTGCCGCCATCGACTGCAGCGGCAATGGCGAAAGGATCGGCCCGACGCAGTGTATGTCGCCACTGAAGGCCCGCTGGGCGGATCCGCGCTGACCGCTGCGCGTCGACTCGGCATCCCTGCCATCAGTGGCTTTCATACCCGTTTTGATACCTATGCAGGCCATTACGGCGTGGCCTGGCTGCGTCCCATGGTCGAGGCCTGGCTGCGCCGCTTTCATCTGCGCAGTCTCGCTACCTTGGTGCCGACCCAGGCCCTGGCCGCCGAAATCGCCGCCATCGGCATCGACAATGCCCGCCTGCTGCGCCGCGCGGTCGATACTCGACTGTTCTGTCCGGAAAAACGCGATCCGGCACTGCGCCGCGATTGGCAGGCCGACGAGGCCAGTGTCGTCGTGCTGTTCGTGGGCCGCATCGCACCGGAAAAGAATCTGGATCTGGCGATTCACAGCTGGCAGGCGATCCGCGCCGCATGCCCCGGCAGCCGCTGCGTGTGGGTGGGTGACGGCCCTGCGCGTGCCGAGCTGGAACGGGCGCATCCGGAGATCCATTTCACCGGCATGCTGCGCGGCGAGGCTCTGGCCCGTCACTACGCCAGTGCCGACGTGTTTCCCTTCCCCAGCATGAGCGAAACCTTTGGCAATGTGGTGCTGGAAGCACTGGCCTCCGGTCTTGGCGTCATCGCCTATGACCAGGCTGCGGCCCACGAGCATATGGTCGATGGCGAAAACGGGTCCTTGGTGTCATCCGGTGATGCCGGGCGCTTTGTCGAATCCTGCCTTGAACTGGCTACCGATCCGGCTCGGCGCCGGGCCTGCGGCCGACAGGCCCGGGCCAGTGTCGCCAACCTGGCCCCGCAGCGCGTGATTGCCGAATTCGCCGCCATTCTGGCCTCCGTCAGCCATGGAAACGATCATGTCATCCAGACTGCGCCCGCTTGAACTCATCGCCGCCCTGCCGCATCGCGACTGGGATCAACGCCTGTGCATCGGCGCAAACCGCTGGGGTGGCGGCCGCATGGCCGGCCCCTTGTTCGGCGCCGTCAGCCGGCTCGGCGACGGCCCCTTCTGGTATGTGCTGATGCTGGTCCTGGCCGCGTTCGGCGGTCGCCAAGGCCGCGTCACGGCGGTGGAAATGGCGGCCGGTGGCTGGATCGCCCTGCAATTGTATCGCGGCCTCAAGCGTTGGACCCGGCGACCGAGACCGTTCCGCGCCTGTCCCGGCGTGATCGCCCGGGTACCACCACTGGACGAGTTCAGCTTCCCATCCGGGCACACCTTGCATGCGGTCAGCTTCACGGTGATCGCGCTGGATGCCTTTCCGCTGCTGGCCTTGCTGCTGCTGCCCTTCACCCTGCTGATCGGCCTGTCCCGCGTCATCCTGGGCCTGCACTATCCCTCCGACGTATTGGCTGCCCTCGGTATCGGCCTGCTGCTGGGCACCACCACCCTGGGCCTGGCCCACTGGCTGAACCTCTGAGCCATCGACGGAAACGTCCTGCTTGAAAATTGATCAGCGCGTCAGGCAACATCAAGAAATCAATCACTTGAGTATCTTATCCACAGATTCATGCCGGTCCCATCCACACGCGCTGTGGAAAACTCGTCGGCTTTTCTGCGACCCACCGCTCGATCCTGATACCCAAACGCGATTTTTGCATGTCCTTGCAGGTCTGGCGGACATTTACGCAAAGTGTCATGCCATCATTTGATATCAATGACTTGCATATCTTTTCCACAGCCTGATGCCCGTCCCATCCACATACGCTGTGGACAAAAACGACGGCCCCCCCCACCAGGCCCAGGCCAGGACTTGCGCTGGTACCGACAGCGCGGCTTCCAGCTTGCGGAGTCTCACCAGGCCGTCCGCGTCCCGGGAACAGACATCAACGCCCGTTATGGAGCTGTCATGCATCGGCCGGGCTGGAAAAGTGCAGTCAGCGCGCCTGCCAATTTTTTCAGCAAGATGTCATCACGTCCTTTGGCGTCAATGACTTGAACAACTTGTCCACATCATTGATCACGGCTCATCCACATTTCCTGTGGAAAACCCGCACCGGGAAACGGACCTGATCGCCCCAAGGGCGAGACCTGGCCATGGTCAAATATTCAGCAATACGTCACCAACCTCATTGCCTTCAATGACTTGAGTGATTTGTCCACAGGCTGAGGAGACTACCGTCCACATCCGCTGTGGAAAACCCTTCCTTCCAGCCATGACTGCCAGCCCGTGCCCCCGCCGGGCGACAGAACACTAAGCGGCAGCGACCGCTCGTCGGCCGCTTGCCCAGGCTGTCACAACTGATCACATATTCGCCAATACGTCGTCATATCTATGATATTCAATAGCTTGAATAAGTTTTCCACAGGGTCGCCAAGCGTCCATCCACATTTGCTGTGGAAAACACGACCCGGTGCCATCCGGCCGATACCGCCCTCCGCACGCTTTCGTCCGGGCACGGGAACTGCCGATTTTGGGGCCGCTGCGTAGCGCGTTTTCTGCTTTCCGTCGCGGATGATCGGCGCAGAGGACAGGCTCCGTTCGCATCTGGACGGCCGTCAGTCAAGCGCCAGGGAACCGTCAGCTCACGAAATAAGCATCGCGTACTCATGGACATTGAAATCAATCACTTGATCACGTTGTCCACAGGCTTGTGCCATGTCCATCCACACTGCATGTGGATAAACAATGTTTTCGCTGCCATGGCGCGCCGACCACTCTCACGTCAGCTGCTGCGGTACAGATCTGGCCCTTTGCGGCAAGGCCTTGCGTCAGCTCCCATACCTGCGGCCATCGCCGTCCTTGCCGCTGCACCGCCGAGAACTGGCTACCTTTTCACCAATCCGTAAAAAACATATTCAAAAACAGATCAATAGAGCGCTTTTACACTGACTGAAACCAGCCTCATCCACATCGGCAGTGAAAAACACGGCAAAAGATCAGCCCAGCCGCGAATGGAGCCGCCCGCCCTGACTCACCCCGGCCCGGACAGAGAACCCTGCACCAGCCGGCATCAGGCGAGACCGACAAGAACCGGGCCGCGAAAAGAGGTGTCACAAGGCGACCTCCCCCTGGCCGACCCGCCGGTCTGCCGCCATCGGCAGTCAAGCCAAGCCGGCCAAGCTCCCGGCCCTGACAGGAACAACGCGCCGGGCATATGGCGGCAGACTGCGCAGTTCGACTGTGCAAATTCTGTTCAATGCGTCACCACATTGTTTATGATCAATGACTTGAATGACTTATCCACATGCTCCTCCACACAGAACCCACATCCGCTGTGGACAACCCTCGCCCTCACCTGAAGCAAGTCCCTGCAAAGAAACTGCAAAGGACGTGCCGCGGCCAGACCTCCCGCACCGCAGCAAAAGCTCTCCGGCCCAGGGTGCGATTCGCATCAGGCCTGCTCGAAGCGCCCCTGCTGCCATTCAGGCCTGGGCAGGCCACTTCGCGGCCGGCGGGCACAGGGCCTGCCGTGTCGCCGGATGGCGGCGCCGACCGGGCCGCCCTTGCAAGCGGGCCGTCCCCATCAGCGTGCAACAGACTTCACGCAAGACAGACAAAACTGAATCGAAAGCAACCTCTTGCAAGGCAAGGGTACTTGACCAGAATCCTCAAAGGCTCAATGATTTACACTGACTTTGTAATATCATTTTTAGCTTCAGGCAGACTTTGGGCATAAATCATGGACCGCAGACGTTTTCTTGGCTTCATCGGTTCCCTGAGCGTGCTGTCGCCGACCGCGGCTTTTGCCTCGCAACGCCTTGGCGCCGCTCGGGTCGGAGCCTATCGCATGCAGGACGCCGGTCAGTCCAGTCGCCTGTTGCTGGATCTCTACGGTGATGTCAGCTACCAGGTCTTCACCCTGTCCAACCCTTCACGCATCGTCATCGATTTCAAGGGTGTGCCCGGCCACCTGCCGCTGCAGCATCTGGACCTCAGCAATACGCCGCTGACATCCATCCGCAGCGGCCCTCGCGGCAGCGGGCTGCGCCTGGTGCTGACCACCCGCGAGCCGATCACGCCCCATGTCAGCCTGCAGCCCGGCCACAGCCTGGCGCCGCGCCAGCTGGCCATCGACCTGCCGCATGCCCCGATACTGGCGTCGGCCCGGCAGACCGCATCCGCCCAGCCCCACCAGGAGCCGGCCAGGCTGGTACATCAGGGCGGCCGACGGGCCGCGGTGATCGCGATCGACCCGGGTCATGGCGGCAAGGACCCCGGTGCCGTCAGCGCGACGTCGCACTACGAAAAATATGTGGCACTGAATATCGCCACCAAACTGCACAACCTGCTGGACAAGGATCCGGCCTTTCACCCGACACTGACCCGCGACGACGATCATTTCATTCCACTGTTCGAGCGGGTCACCATCGCCCATCAGCACAAGGCCGACATGTTCGTGTCGGTGCATGCCGATGCCGCGCCCAACCGCAGCGCCAATGGCGCCTCGGTCTATGCCTTGTCCCAGCATGGCGCCACGTCGGCGATGGCGCGCTTCATGGCACAGAGCGAGAATGATGCCGACAAGTACATGCTGGCCGGCAGCACCCTGCGCAATGCCGACCCCTCGATTTCCAAGCTGCTGGTCGACATGTCGATGAGCGCCACCATCGATACCAGTCTGAGTCTGGGCGAGATCATTCTGAACAATATGGGCCAGGTCACCCGCATCCACCAGCAACGGGTGGACCAGGCCGGTTTCGCGGTGCTGAAGTCACCGGATATCCCTTCGATCCTGGTCGAGAACGGCTTCATGAGCAATCCGGACGACTGCCGCCGGCTGATCACCGACCATCACCAGCAGGCCCTGGCCGAGTCACTGTATGCCAGCATCCGCAGCTTCTATCAGCACAATCCGATGCAGCTCGGCCCGGCCTGAACCTTTCCTGATGGATCTCCCCCACAAAAAAGCGGCCTTGCGGCCGCTTTTTTCATTTCATGCCTGTGATCCGGATCAGGCGACCTGAGGCTGCCGGGTCAGCATGCCCAGAGTCTGGGCCAGACTGTCACGCATCTGGCGGCGGTCGACGATCATGTCGATGGCGCCGTGGTCGATCAGGAACTCCGAGCGCTGGAAGCCTTCGGGCAAGGTCTCGCGCACGGTCTGCTCGATCACGCGCGGGCCGGCAAAACCGATCAAGGCCTTGGGCTCGCCGATGTTAAGATCACCCAGCATGCCCAGACTGGCCGATACGCCGCCGGTGCTGGGATGGGTGAGCACCGAGACATAAGGCACGCCGGCATCGCGCAGACGCGCCAGCACGGCCGAGGCCTTGGCCATCTGCATCAGCGAGTACAGACCTTCCTGCATCCGCATCCCGCCGCTGGCGGCAAAGCAGATAAAGGGAGCGCGCAAAGCCAGCGCCTGCTCGCCGGCACGGGCGAACTTCTCGCCGCCGACCGACCCCATCGAGCCGCCCATAAAGGAAAACTCGAAGGCCGCGGCCACGGTGGGACGTCCCTTCAGCAGGCCCTGCATGGACACCAGCGAATCCTTCTCGCCGGTCGCCTTCTGGGTCGCCACGATGCGATCCTTGTAACGCTTGGAGTCACGAAACTTCAGCGGGTCCAGCGGCTCCAGACCGGCATCCAGCTCGATGGTCGAGCCTTCATCGAACAAGGCCAGCAGGCGCTCGCGGGCGCCGATGCTGTGGTGGTGGCCGCACTTGGGGCAGACCATCAGGCTGCGCTTGAGTTCCGGCCCGTAAAGGACCTCGCCGCAGCCGGCACACTTTTCCCAGACCCCTTCCGGCACCTTGCCCCGGCCGACCTGCCCCGCCTGGGTGCGGGTCCGCGGGTTCATGATTTTCTGCAACCAGTTCATCGTGCTGTGCCTCTCGTTTCCTGGCCCCGCTGCCGTCCGGCCGTCAGCGGAAACCTGTCATGCGTCAACTGTCGTTGTCCAGCGCCTGCCGGATAGGGGCCAGAAAACGTCCGGCCCGCTCGATCAGATCATCTTTCCCGCCGGCCTCGGCCAAGGTCTCCACCAGGGCCGAACCGATCACGACCGCATCGGCAAAAGCCGCCACGGCACGGGCACTGTCGGCGTCGCGGATGCCGAAACCCACCGCCACCGGAACCTGCGACCGGCTCCGGATGCCAGTCACGCGATCAGCGATGTCGGCGGTACTCAGCCGCGCCGCGCCAGTGATGCCGGCGAATGAGACATAGTACAGGAAACCGCGAGCGGCTTCGCACAGCTGCGCCAGTCGGTCCGGGGCCGTGGTCGGTGCTGCCAGCAGGATCTGGTCCAGGCCGGCTTGGCGCAGGGGTTCCAGCACCGCCGATTCTTCCAGCGGGCAGTCCACCAGCAGCACGCCGTCAATGCCTGCCGCGCAGGCTTCCTCGGCAAAACGGGCGTAACCGTGGATCTCGATCGGGTTGAGGTAGCCCATCAGCACCACCGGCGTGACCGGATCATCGCGGCGGAATTCGGCGACCCAGGCAAGCACCTGGGCCAGACCGGTGCCGCGGGCGATGGCACGTTCGCTGGCGTGCTGGATCACCGGGCCATCGGCCATCGGGTCGGAAAACGGCAGCCCCAGCTCGATCAGGTCGGCACCTGCGGCCACCAGTGCGTGCATCAGCGGCACCATCGCCTCGGGCAGCGGATCGCCGGCGGTGACAAAGGGAATCAGGCCGGTGCGGCCAGCCGCCTTGAGTTCGGAAAAACGGCGTTCGATACGTGTCATGGATACGGCCCTGCAGTCGCTACGGGTCAGGGCCGGCCATGCCGACCCTGGCAGATTCAAAGCTGGATGCCCTCGCGGGCGGCAATGGTGTGGACATCCTTGTCACCGCGACCGGAGACATTGCACAGCACCAGCGCGTCGGGTGGCAGCTCGCGGGCCAGCTTGATAGCCTGGGCGACCGCATGGCTGGACTCCAGCGCCGCCAGAATACCTTCGGTGCGGGCCAGCAGATGGAAGGCCTCCAGCGCCTCGTCATCGGTGATGCCGACATATTCGGCACGGCCGGTATCCTTGAGGAAGGCATGCTCGGGACCGACCCCGGGATAGTCCAGCCCGGCCGAGACCGAGTGGGTCTCGATGATCTGGCCATCGTCATCGCACATCACGTACGTCCGGTTGCCGTGCAGCACGCCAGGACGACCGGCGCTCAGCGGTGCGGCATGCCGCCCGGTCTCGATGCCGTCGCCACCGGCTTCGGCACCGACCAGGCGCACGCCGGGGTCATCCAGAAAGGCATGAAAAATGCCGATGGCATTGGAACCGCCGCCGACACAGGCGGTGACGGCATCCGGCAGACGACCGTAATCGGCCAGCATCTGCGCCTTCGCCTCGCGGCCGACCACGGCATTGAAATCGCGGACCATTTTCGGATAGGGATGTGGACCGGCCACCGTGCCGATGATGTAGAAGGTGTCCTCGACCCGGGTCACCCAGTCACGCATGGCCTCGTTCAGCGCGTCCTTCAAGGTCTGCGACCCGGAGGTGACCGGTACCACTTCGGCGCCCAGCAGCTTCATGCGGTAGACATTGATCTTCTGCCGCTCGATGTCCACTGCCCCCATATAGACCACGCAGTCCAGCCCCAGACGAGCCGCGACGGTGGCACTGGCCACGCCGTGCTGGCCTGCACCGGTCTCGGCGATGATGCGCCGCTTGCCCATGTGGCGAGCGACCAGCGCCTGACCGACGGTATTGTTGATCTTGTGCGCGCCGGTGTGATTGAGATCCTCGCGCTTGAGCAGGATCTTCGCCCCGCCGACATGCTTCGACAGCCGCTCGGCGTGATAGATCGGGCTGGGCCGGCCCACGTAATACTTCAGGTCACGATCCAGTTCGGCCAGGAAGGCAGGATCCTGGCGCAGCCGCTCATAGGCTTCGGTCAACTCGGCCAGTGGCGCCATCAGGGTCTCGGCAACAAAGCTGCCGCCGAAATACTGGCCATCGGTCACGCCATAGCGGCCATGGGCATCGGGCCAGTTCTGATAGGAATCGATCACAGGTTTCATGCAGGGCTCCCGCCGCAAGATCATCAGCAGTGCCTACCCTAACCGCTGCCGACGCCGGCGAAAAGCGATAAGATCACGTCAACCTGTGAGAAAAAATCACTTGAATGCCTGCCGATCTGCCCTCTTTGAACGCCTTGCGTGCCTTTGTCGCCGCCGCCCGCTGGCAAAGCATGAGCCGGGCGGCAGAGACCTTGCATGTCACCCATGGTGCGGTCAGCCGGCAGGTGCGGCAGCTGGAGGCCGAGCTGGGCCAGCCCTTGTTCCAGCGGGTGGGCCGCGGCCTGATCCTGACCCCGGCCGGCGAACAACTGCATCGACGCGCGGCAGCGGCCTTCGATGAGCTGCGCGATGCCTGGCAGGCATTGGCCCGACCGCAGGCCGCCAGCGCCCTGGTTCTGGGTTGCCCGGCCAGCGTGCTGGCACGCTGGATGATTCCCCGGATGGAGCGACTGGCTGCCGATCTGCCCGGCCTGACCCTGCATCTGGCTCCGCAGGAAACCCCTCCGGACCCGCAACTGGGCGGTCTGGATGCGGCCCTGCTGCTGGCCGAGCCACCCTGGCCCACCGGCTGGCAGGTACGACCGCTGGCAACGGAGCGGATCGGCCCCGTCTTGAGCCCCCGCCACCCGCGCTATGCCCGGCTGCGGCAGGCTCCCGCCACCGTCCTGCTGGAGGAAGCCTTGCTGCATACCGCCTCGCGCCCGCAGGCCTGGCAGCGTTGGGCCGAAGCCTGCGACCTGCCCGTCGGCCGGCTGAGGCAAGGACAGGGCTTTGCCCATCTGTATTACCTGCTTGAGGCAGCCGTGGCCGGGCTGGGTGTGGCCATCGCCCCGGAGCCGCTGGTCAGCGATGATCTGGCGGCCGGACGTCTGGAAGCACCCTGGGGTTTTCTGCCGACCGCCGGCCAGTGGCTGCTGGCCACCCCGGCCCATCGCCACGATGCACGGATAGCGGCGCTGGCGACATGGATCCGGACGCAGCTGGGCGAGCCGCGGCCGCCTGCCGCACCAGACAGTCCCTGAACCGGAGCGATCAGCTGCCGTCCAGACCTTGGTCCCAGGCCTGCCTGGCCTCGTGATCGGCCTCGGCCACGGCAGCCACAAAGGCACGCATCTTGTGCAAATCCTTGATCCCCGGGGCCGACTCGATGCCGCTGGAAGCATCCACGCCCCAAGGCCGGGCCTGGCGTACGGCCAGACCGACATTGCCGGCGTGCAGGCCGCCGGCCAGTATCAGTGGCTGGAAGGTGGTCTGCGGCACCAGCGACCAGTCGAAGCCCTTCCCGCTGCCGCCGGGCTGGCCCAGGCCATGCCCGTCCAGCAGCAAGGCCCGCGCCCCGGGGTGGCACTGCATTTCCGGCAAGGCTGCCGCCCCCTCGCCCATCGCGATGGCTTTCAGCCAGGGGCGGCCGAAGCTCTGGCAGAAGGCCTCGGTTTCCCGGCCATGGAACTGCAGCAGATCCGGCGCCAATTGCGTGCTGATCTCTTGCACTTCAGCAGCGGAATTGTCCATAAACAAGGCCACCAGATCGACAAAGACCGGCAAGGCCTCGCGGATGGCCAGCGCCTGCTCGAGCGTGACGCGGCGCGGACTGCGCGCCGCAAAAATGACACCGATGGCATCCACGCCCAGCTCGGCGGCGGCCAGCGCATCTTCGAGGCGGGTCATGCCGCAGAACTTGATGCGGGTCCGGCTCATGTCCAGCTGACCTCGGACGGCAAGCCCCAATGCGCTTCGTAGCGAGGACCCAGAAAGGTCAGTCCAGCCGAGGGGGCCGTAGGCCCGGCGACATCGCGACGCCTTCCCTGCAGCAGCTCGCCGATCCATTCGATCGGCTGTTCGCCCCGGCCTACCGGCAACAGACTGCCGATGATATTGCGAACCATATGATGCAGAAAAGCATTGGCTTCGATATCCATGATCACTTCCTCGCCGGCCCGATGGACCCGCAGCGAAAAAATCTGGCGCCGGGCATGCGCCGCCTGGCAGGAAATGGCCCGGAACGCGGAAAAATCGTGCTCGCCGATCAAGGCCTGGCCGGCGGCATGCATGCGCTCGGCATCCAGCGCGCGCCGCTCCCAGGTTACATAGCGCGCAGCCAGCGCCGGCCGCACCTGACGGTTGAGGATACGGTAACGGTAGCGACGGCTGCGGGCGCCGAAACGGGCATGGAACGCCGGATCCACCGGCTGCGCCCACAGCACCGCCACGGTTGGCGGCAAGGCCGAGGTGGCGCCCAGCATCCAGCTGCGCGGGGCGCGTTCCACCTCGGTATCGAAATGCACCACCTGACAGGCCCCATGCACGCCGGCGTCGGTACGCCCCGCGCAAGTCACGTCCACCGGCTGACCGGCGACACGGCTCAGCGCCTGCTCCAGCGATCCTTGCACCGTTCTGCCGTGGCTCAGGCGCTGCCAGCCAAGGAAGTCGGTGCCGTCATATTCAATGCCTAGCGCGATGCGCATGATCCAACCTGTTGATGTGCGACCCGCCAGCTTAGCAGGCTGTTGCCGCTGACGCGTGCGGGCCCCGCGGGATCAAGTCCGCGTCAACCCGTCCAGCAGCTGCCTGGCCACGTCCTGCTGCATCTGGCTGCCTTCGGCCAGCACCTCTTCCAGCATGGCCCGCGCGCTGGCCGGCTCCTGCATGTCCAGATAGGCCCGGGCCAGATCCAGCTTGGTATCGACCGGATCCGCCCCTCTGTCCGCAGGCGCCGGATCGGCAGCCGACGGCGTGGGTGTGGGGGCGGCCACCTCCGCCTTTACCGGCGGCGGGGTGAAGACCGGCTCCACGGCAGGCTCAGGCCTGACGGCGGGTTCCTGGTCGGGTTCGACTGCAGACCCGGATGCCATCGCGGCGACGGCAGGCTCGGCCTCGACAGCCGGCGTGGACTGGATGGCGGCATAACTGGCGGCGACGGCTGCCGGTGCCGGTGCCGGTGCCGGCTTCGGTGCCGCCGACGCAAACAGCGGATGGGCGGGCAACAAATCCCGTCCCATCGCCTGCACCTCGAGCCAGTCGACATCATCCGGACGCACCAGTTGAGCGCGCATGTTTTCGGCCGTCGCCACGAAATGGGCGACGTCATGACGTGCGTAGTACAGGCTGGCCAGCTCGAAATGCAGACCGATATTGCCCGGCTCCTGCTGCAAGCGCTGATTGACACGGGCCAGTTCATGCTCGGTATCAGCGGCCGGCGCGACGGGAATCGGTGGCTCGGCGGCGGCGACCGTCGGCGGGACCACCGCCGCGGCCGCCACCGGATCCGGACCACGGCGGCGAGAGGCCGCCAGCCAGGCCAGCGCCGCCAGTACCGCGGCCGCCAGTCCACCCCATACCCAGCGGGGATCATGACTGGAGCCGGCTGCGGCAGGCCGGGACGAGGCCTCTGATGGCGGCGCGGCATGCGAGGCCGGCGAGGCGACTTGTGCGGCCTGCAACTGCTGCTGCAGCTGGGCGATCTGCTGGCTCTTCAGGCTGATCAGACGGTCACGTTCCTGCTGCATCACTTGCAGATCGTGAATCCGGGAGGCCAGCTCGGCCGCCTGTTGCTGGCTGGTGCGCAAGGCTTCCTGCGCCAGCGATCCCCGCTGGACGGCACTGGGCTGGCCTTTGCCGGCCAGCAGGGCCAACCGGTCGCCCGCTGCCGGCGGCCGGGGACTGGCCACCGGAGCCGGAGCGGCGGCGTTGGCCAGCTGGCTGGGTCGGCCCGGCCGACCGGCATGCCAGTCCAGATTCTGCTGGTGCACGGCCTGGAAGGCAGCTGCACGGCTGACAGCCTCGGCCTCGGCGCGGGTCGGCACCCGCAGGATGGCCCCCGCCTTCAGTGCGCTGATATTGCCGGCATAGAAGGCCTGTGGATTGGCCTGCTGGTAAGCCAGCATCATCTGGTCCAGCGAGATGCCGGAGGGACGATGTGCCTGCGCAATGGCCGAGAGCGTCTGCCCTGCCTGCACCAAGGTGTGTTGCGGCCGCGGATCCGACGTCGCACCGGAAGCCTTCGCAGCCGCCGCCTGCAGGATCGGCCGGGCAGCAGGCGTCAGCACGATGGGCAGTTCCTGCAGACGGCGACCATGCGGTCCCTGCAAGGCCAGCAGCACCTCCAGATCAGGGCGCGCCAGCGGCTGAGGACTGCTGATCTGCAATACCTGCCGGCCACCGCCGACATCGCGGAGGCTGAACTGCAAGGGCAGACTCGCCAGTCCGGCGTCCAGGCCGGCATGACTGAATTCCGCCGCCGAGGCCAGCCCGATCTGCACTCCGTCCAGTTCGCCGGGCTGTCGCAACCGCAACGGGACTTCGGCCTGCAGCGGCTGGCCCAGCCCGGAATGGATCCGGACCTGGCCGAACTCCATCGCCGAGACCGGCATGTACATCGTTGCGAGTCCGATCAGGACCGACCCCATCACTACTCGATTCATGCCCATCCTTATCAATGAAAATCCGGCCGGCTCGAACCGGCCGGCGCTGACCGTTCGCCATCGCAGCGACGAAGGGTCTGACCGCTCAATGGCTGCGAGCCGCCGCCGGTCGCGCCGCCTGCTCCAGAGCCGCCTTCAGCCGGGCGATCTGCCGGTCCTGCCGGCCCAGCATCTGCTGGCTCTGGCTGGCGCGGGCTTCGAGCCCTTGCAGCTCGTTGCTCAACTGCACCACGTTCTGCTGACTGTCGGCCAGTGCCTTCGCCTGGGCACGGGCTTCGGCGAGGGCCCCCGGCCGGTTCGCCCCGGCCCAGGCCGGCGCCATGACCAGCGCCAGCATCAGACCGACCGCGCTGGCCAACCAGTCACTACCATGCCGGGCTGAATTCACAGATAGTCCTCGACCAGCAGCTCGGCGATCTGCACGGCATTCAAGGCCGCGCCCTTGCGGATATTGTCCGCCACCACCCACAGATCCAGACCGCTGTCGTGGGAGATATCCTCGCGGATCCGCCCCACATAGACCGGGTCCTTGCCGGCGGCATCGCCGACCGCGGTGGGATAGCCACCGCTCTTGCGCTCGTCGATCACCACCACGCCCGGCGCCTGTTCCAGCAGGGCCCGTGCCTGCTCGGCGCTGATCCGGTCGCGGGTCTCGATATGCACGGCCTCGGAATGGCCGTAGAACACCGGTACGCGCACCGCGGTAGGGTTCACCGCGATACTGTCGTCTTCCAGGATCTTGCGGGTTTCCCACACCATCTTCATTTCTTCCTTGGTGTAGCCATTGTCCTGGAAGTCGTCGATATGCGGAATCACATTGAAGGCGATCTGCTTGGGAAACTTGCCCGGCTCCACTTCCTGGAAGTTCAGCAAGGCCGCGGTCTGCCTGGCCAGTTCGTCCAGACCGGACCGACCGGCACCGGATACCGACTGGTAGGTGGCCACATTGATGCGCTCGATGCCGACGGCCCGATGGATGGGCGCCAGCGCCACCAGCATGCCCATCGTCGAGCAGTTGGGATTGGCGATGATGCCACGGTTCTGATAGCCGGCAATCGCATGCGGATTGACCTCGCTGACCACCAGCGGAATGTCGTCGTCGTAGCGGAACTCGGAGGTGTTGTCGATCACCACGGCACCGGCGGCGGCGGCACGCGGGGCATGCTCGCGGCTGACGCTTCCGCCGGCCGAGAAAAAGGCGATGTCGACACCGTCGAAGTCATAGCTGGCCAGATCCTTGACCACGATGGACTCGCCGCCGAATTCGATCCGGCTGCCGGCGGAATGGGCACTGGCCAGCGGCACCAGCTCGCTGACCGGAAACTGGCGTTCGGCAAGGATCGACAGCAAGGTCTCCCCGACTGCGCCGGTGGCACCGACGATGGCGACCTTGTAGCTGCTCTTTGAACTCATGGTGTGTACTGTCCTGCGTAATGGGAGTGAACCGTCAGTCGGCGCGACGATGGCCCAGGGCTTCGGGATTGAGTGCGGTCGGCGGATGCCCGGCATGCTCGCCCAGCCCCAGGACCGCCTTCACATTCTCGATTGCCAGCAAGGCCATGGCACGACGGGTTTCGGCGCTGGCGCTGGCAATATGCGGGCTCAGCACCACGTTGTCGAATGCCAGCAGCTCGTCCCGCACCTTGGGCTCGCCTTCGAACACGTCCAGCGCGGCACCGGCCAGACGTTTGGCATGCAAGGCCTCGACCAGGGCCAGCTCGTCGACAATGCCGCCTCGGGCCACGTTGACCAGGATCGCCTCAGGCTTCATCAAGGCCAGCTCGGCACCGCCGATGGCATGATGCGACTCAGGGGTCAGGGGTACGATCAGGATCAGAAAATCCGAGGCGCGCATCAGTTCCTGCTTGTCCACATAGCGGGCGGCGACCTCCTGCTCCAGCTCGGGCTTCAGCCGTGAACGGTTGTGATAGACCACGTTCATGGAAAAACCGGCGGCGCGACGGGCGATGGCACGGCCGATACGGCCCATGCCCAGAATGCCCAGGGTCTTGCCATGGACATCCGGCCCCAGCCAGGCGGTAAAGGCCGAGCCCTTCCAGCCGCCACGGCGGACAAAGCGGTCAGACTCGGCAACCCGACGCGCCGCCGCCAGCATCAAGGCCCAGGCATAGTCGGCCACGCTTTCGTTGAGCACCTCAGGCGTGTTGCTGGCCACGATGCCGGCGGCGGTCAGGGCCGGAATATCCAGATTGTTGTAGCCCACCCCCAGATTGGCGATCACCTTCAGGCGGGTATTGCCAGCCACCTCGTCGGCACCGATCCGATCAGACAGGCCGACCATCGCGGCATCGACACCGGCCAGCTTCCGCTTCAATTCCTCGGGGCTGTAGGCGCGCTCTTCGGCGGCAGCATCGACGTCGGCCCATTCGCGGACCGGATCAATCCATTCGGGGAACAGCGCGCGGGATATCCAAAGCTTCGGCTTCTGACTCATGATGCTGACATATCTCCAATGACGACGGGGCGTGGACCCCGGGAGGGAAACGGTCCTGATACCGAGTTTAGCGCCACTGGGCCGATGGTGGCAGACATTCGACGGCCCCGGCCACGCAAATGTCTCCGCGCGGCGGGATGCCGACTACGCCCGGCTTTGCTACTTTCAGCTTCCCCGTCACCGGAACAGCCTGCATGCTCTTGTCCACGCACCGCCTTTCTCGTCTCCGCCCAGGCCTGTGGTCCTGCCTGTTCGCGGCCTTGGCCGGCCTCGCCCTGGACCCGGCCGCAGCCGCCGGGCTCTCGCCGCGCGAAACGATTCTGGCCCAGGCCCGGCCCGCGGAATGGCAGACACTGGATCCGCGACAGCTGCTGTATATGCAATTGCCTGCCGGCGAGGTCATCATCGCACTGGCACCTGCTGTCAGTCCCTTGCATGTGGCCAATATCCAGACCCTGGTCCACCAGCGTTATTTCGACGGTCTGGCCATCGTACGGGTGCAGGACAACTTCGTGGCCCAATGGGATGACCCGGAAGCCGATGACGGTGGCGATCCGCACAAGACCCATCCGCTGGGCGCGGCCAAGACCAGGATCGCCCCTGAATTTACCCGTGCCATCGCCGGCGATGATCACTGGACCTCCTTGCCCGATGGCGACCTGTTCGCGCCCACGGTCGGATTTCTGGACGGCTTTCCGGCGGCCCGGGATCCGCTGACCGGTCGTGAATGGCTGGTCCACTGCTATGGCATGGTCGGCGTGGGCCGTGATGTGGCACCGGATTCGGGCAATGGCAGCGCACTCTATGCCGTGATCGGCCAGCCACCTCGACGACTGGATCACAATCTGGCGGTGGTCGGGCGGGTGATTTCCGGCATCGAGTACCTGTCCTCCCTGCCCCGCGGTACAGGACCGATGGGCTTCTACCCCCAGGCCGGCCAGCGTACGCCGATCCGCTCGATCCGCCTGGGCAGCGAGCTGCCGGCGGCGCAACAGGGCATCTGGCAGCAACTGCGCACCGACAGCCCCAGCTTCGCCCGGCTGCTGGACGATCAGCGATATCACCGCAGTGACTTCTATCCGCAGCCGCCAGGTCGGGTCGAACTCTGCGGTGCCGAGCTGCCGGTCCGTCATCTGCAGCTGCACGCCACGTCCGTCACCGAACCGTCATCCCCCTGATCCGGCGCATGCGGCATGATGGAGCCGGATTCAGGTTCCAGTGCGGCCCTGTCCTTCATGATCCAAGGTCGGGACTTCGCCCCCCAGGCAGCACCGAGGCAAGTGAATGATCAATACCGATACCACGCAATTCCTCAAGGCCTGGCTGCGCAATCCTCGCGCCATCGGCGCGGTTGCACCATCGGGACCCGCCCTGGCTCGACTGATGACGCAGGCCATCCATCCCGAGCGTGATCCGGTGTTGGAGTTGGGACCGGGCACCGGGGTTTTTACCCAGGCTTTGCTGAAACGTGGCGTGCCGCAGGCCCGCCTGGCCTTGGTGGAGGCCGATCCGCAGATGGCCGACCGTCTGGAAAGCCGCTTTCCCGGCGTACGGGTCTATCAGCGCGATGCCGCCCGGCTGGAAACCCTGCCCAGTCCCTTCGGCCGCGAGCGTGCGGGCGCCGTGGTCAGCGGACTGCCGATGCTGTCGATGCCCGGCAACCAGGTCAAGGCGATTCTGGCCTCCGCCTTTCAGCACCACCTGCGCGAGGATGGCGTGCTCTACCAGTTCACCTACGGTCCGCGCTGCCCGGTGCCGCGTACCATCCTGCAGGCCTGCGGACTGGAAGCGATCCGGATCGGCCGGGCACTGCTGAACCTGCCGCCGGCCACGGTCTACCAGATCCGCCGCACCGCCTCTCCCGCCGTCTGAGGCAGGCGCGGCCCGGTCCCGCTCCGGACGACTCAGCGATAGCCGGCGGCCTGCAGCTCGAACAGCTCGGCATAATGTCCGCCGCAGCTCATCAGCTCATCATGGCTGCCCGATTCCAGCACCTTGCCACGCTGCAGCACGATGATCCGGTCCGCGATCCGCACCGTGGAGAAGCGGTGCGAGATGATCACGGCCGAACGCCCCTGGGTCAGTGCCTTGAAGCGCTGGAAGACCTCGGCCTCGGCGCGCGCGTCCAGCGCCGAGGTCGGCTCGTCAAGAATCAGCAACTGGGCCTGCCGGATATAGGCACGCGCGATGGCGATTTTCTGCCACTGCCCGCCGGACAGCTCGACCCCCTCGCGAAACAGCTTGCCCAGCATCTGCTCGTAGCCGCCCTCAAGCCCTTCAATCACCGCGTCGGCCAGACCTTGCTGTGCGGCGAGCTGTATCTTGGCCCGATCATCGCGATCCTGGATCCGGCCGACGGCGATATTGTCGGCTGCCGTGAAGTGGTAACGCATGTAGTCCTGGAAGATGATCCCGATGTGAGCCCGCAGATCGTCCAGGTCATAGTCGGCCAGATCGTGTCCGTCCAGCAGGATCCGGCCTTCTTCCGGGACGTACAGCCGGGCCAGCAGCTTGACCAGGGTGGTCTTGCCCGCGCCGTTCTCGCCGACCAGAGCGATCACCTCGCCGGCACCGATCTGCAGATCCAGATCGCGCAGCGCCCATTGACTGGAGCCGGGATAGCGCAGTCCGACCCGCTCGAAACGGAAGCCCTCGCGGATCGGCTGCGGAAACGGCCGCGGCTGCGTTGGCGAGATGATCTTTGGCTGCAGCTCGAAGAACGAGAACAGGTCCTTCAGATACAAGGCCTGGCCGGCCACCTGCGAGAAGGCGGTCAGCTGGGCCTGCATCAGGCTCTGCAGCCGATGGAAGGATGCCGCCAGAAAACTCAGGTCGCCCAGACCCAGATGACCGTGCAAGGTACGCCACACGATCCAGGCATAGGCGAGGTAATAGCCCAGCGTACCCAGGGTGGCGTAGATCATCCGCCAGCCGGTACGCCGCCAGGCCAGTTCGCGGTTGAGCCGGAACTTTTCACCGGCCAGACGCCGGTAGCGCTCGATCAGAAAAGGATTCAGACCGAAGCTCTTGATCTCTTTGGCCGCCTGACCGCTGGCTCCCAGCATCCGAACATAGTCCAGTTCGCGCTGCTGCGGCGTCCATTCGAAGTCGTTCTGGTAGGCCAGCGCTCCGAAATGCAATTCCCCGGCCAAGGTCGGCAGCAAGGATACCGCGATCAGCACCAGCAGCCAGGGCGAGTACACCGCCACACCCACCGCGAAGCTGAGCATGGTGATGGCGTTCTGCAGCTGACCGGCCAAGGTCGACAGCAGATTGCTGCGCCCGGCAACCTGACGGCGGGCACGATCCAGACGATCCTGGATGCCGGCATCCTCGAAGTCGGCCAGATCCAGGCGCGCGGCATGTTGCATCAGACGCAGACTGGTACGGTCGTTGTAGCGGTCCACCAGCAGACCGTCGACCAGGCTGATCGAACGACTCAACCATTCCATGGCCAGGGCCAGGGCCAGCTCGGTCAGCAGCAGAGCGCCGATATGGCCGGGCAGCATCCAGCCGTGGACGGCAGGAACCGCCGCACCGCTGCGCAACCAGGCTACCACTGCATCGATGATCAGCTTGCCCACCGCCAGCACGGCCACCGGAGCCAGTGCCACCAGCAGGCGCAGCAGGATTTCCAGCACGGTCAGCCAGGGACTGGTCTGCCACAGGCTGACCAGATAGCGAGGCACCAGCTGCAAGGCGCGGAACCGGTCGCGCCAACCCAGCTGCGGTCTGGCCGGTGGTCGCCGCCCACCCAGACCGCTCACCTCGACACCGCCCGGCGGCAGCGGCTGCAGGCTCCGTGAGCGCGCATCGACATCAGATCCGCGGAGCCTTGTCACGCTGGCTGTAGATCACCCCGCCCAGGATCAGGGCTCCGGCACAGATCATCTGCACGGTGATCGCCTCGTCCAGCCACAACCAGGCCCAGATCACCGCGAAGACCGGCACCAGATAGGTGCAGGTGACGGCCCGGGCCGGACCGATGCGCCTGATCAGACGGAAATAGAAGGCATAGGCCAAGCCAGTGCAGACCACGCCAAGTCCGATCGCCGCGCCCCAGGCCGAAGCTGGCGGTACCACGGCCGGCAGATGCAGCAGGGCCGGAACCAGCATCATCAGCGCCGCCAGCCACAGCGAGATCGCTGCAAGCATCACTGGCGGCAGCTGGGCCAGATGATGCTTGATGATATTGGCGGAAAATCCATAACAGCAGGCCGCACTGGTGCCGGCCAGCGCCGCCAGCATGATGCCGCTGCCTGCGGTACGGTGGCTCATCAGCACCACCACGCCGACAAAACCGGCGACCAGGGCGATCACCCGACGGCGGCTGATCCGGTCCTGGTAAAGCAGGAACCCGATCAGAGCAGTAAACAGTACGGCCAGGCTGTTGGTGATGGCACCGATGCCGGCCGGAGCCCGTTCGGCACCCCAGGCAAACAGAAAGAACGGCAGTGCCGAACTCAGCAGGGCAGCCAGCAGCAGGAACGGCCACTGCTCTCGCCGCACATGACGGTGCGCGCGATACAGGAAGGGCGTCAGCACCAGGGCGCCGAACAGCAGCCGCAGCTCGACCAGCACGCTGGCGCCGAAGGGGCCGGCGCCAATACGCATGAACAGAAAGGAGCCGCCCCACACGGCACCGAGCAGCAGCAATTCCAGACTGGTCAGCCAGGAACGGGCACTGGTCGACTCGGCCAGTGGCGATACGGACGCGGATGATGTCATCGAAACCCCTGACAAAAGCAAGCCATCTTGCCGGGATCATAACGTGAACGCCAGATGCCTGCCTGTGGATCAGAGACTGCCTTCGGCTTGTATTGCGATATATTTTCGATATATCGTAATTTCACCACTTGAATCGGTCTGCCCTTGCATGTCTCCCCGCGCTCCCCGACGCCTGCTCACCTCCCCGCCGGATGCTCTGCCGGCCGCACGGCTGCAGGTCACCGCTGATCCGGACCACGATCCAGCTCGCGTGCGCCACCGGCAACGGATCATGGGCCATGGTGATTTTCGCCTGATCCTGCTGGCCCTGATCGCGGAAGCGCCGCGGCATGGCTACGAGCTGATCCAGTCGATTTCGGAGGCTTTCCATGGCCACTACAGCCCCAGCCCGGGCTCGATCTATCCGCTCCTGGCGCAATGGGAACAGAGCGGGCATACCTGCATCGACCCGAACAGCCGGGGCCGCAAACGCTACGAGATCACGCCTCTGGGGAGCCGCCTGTTGCAGGACGAGAGCGAGGCGGTAAGCGCCGCCTTCGAGCGGCTGCGGCACAGCGCCCGGCAGACCCTCAAGCAGGCTCTGCCCGAAGATATCCGCAAGGCCATGCATGCCCTCAAGCATGCGCTGATGATGCATGGCAGCGACTGGGCCGCCGAAGAGATCGCCGACAGCGCGGCCGCCATCCATCAGGCCGCGCAGGCCATCGCCGGACGCAGTCGCCATGCCTGAGCTGCCGCCACAGGATCCGCTGACCACGCTGGAAGCATGGAAGCGCTGCTGCCGCGGCCATGGGCTCGGTCCTACCGCGCCCAGAGTCGCCATCCTGACCGCGATGCTGGAACTGGAGCGCGCCACCGACGCGGTGATCATCCTGCAGCGGGCCCGCCTGCATTGCCCCAGCACCAGCCTGGACACGACTTATCGTTTTCTGCGCGCCCTGCACCGGCTCGGTCTGATCGAGGCCACCGTGCAACGACGCACGCACTGGCGCCTGCGCGCCCTGGAACCCCTCCCGGCAAGCCCGACGCCAGCCGCCCCACCGAACAGGAATGCCCCATGACCACGCCTGAATTTCGCATGATCCGTCACCCACTGGCCAAGCGGACCTTGCAGGTTGCCCGCGTCAGCCGAATCAGCCCGCATATGCAGCGGGTGGTATTGCACGGCCCCGAGCTCGCCGGCTTCCACAGTCCGGCTCCGGACGACCACATCAAACTGTTTTTCCCCAACAGCCAAGGACATCTGGTGCTGCCCGAAATAGGTGAACATGGGGCGGTCTGGCCGGAAGGTCTGGAGCCCTCACCGGCCCGCGATTACACACCGCGGGCCTTTGATCCGCAGGCATTGGAGTTGACCATCGACTTCGTCCTGCATGGGGATGGTCCGGCCACCCGCTGGGCCGCGCAGGCCCGACCGGGCGCTCTGCTGACCATTGCCGGTCCGCGTGGATCGGCCATCCTGGAAGGCAGCGCACCGAAAGGCCTGCTGCTGGCCGGCGACGAGACCGCACTGCCGGCGATCGGCCGCTGGCTTGAGGAAGCACCTGCCAATGCGCAGATCCAGGTCTTCGTGGAAATTCCCGAGGCAGCCGATCGCCAGACGCTGAAAACCGGCCCAGACATCCGCATCCAATGGCTGCCTCGCAACCAGGATTTGCCCGGCCAGCCGCTGCGTGCAGCCATCGCCCGGCATGAGGTCCGGACCGATCAACAGGTCTGCTGGATCGCCTGCGATTCGGACACGACGCGCCAGATCCGGATTGAGCTGGAAGCACGTGGCGTGCCGCGCGCCATGATCAAGGCCAAGGGCTATTGGAAGCGCGAAGGCGATGCCTGAACCGCAACGCTCCGGACCGCGGCGAATGCCGGTCCGGGGGTGTCTTTCGATCACGGCTCGCTTATCCTGATATCGGGCATCGGCACAGGCCGGCCTTGCCGGCTCATCACCCTGTCGTCGCCCGACCCCCATCAGGATCCGAGGAGCGACGGTGGTATCCAAGCGCACACGTAACTGGATATGGGTACTGGCCGGACTGCTGGTCCTGCTGCCGGTGGTGCTGGTCATCGTGATTGCCTGCTTCAACTGGAACCGGCTGCGGCCGCGCATCAGCAGCGAAGCCAGTGCCGCCCTGGGTCGCAGCGTCACCATCCAGGGCGACCTGAAGGTCCGCTGGATGCTGGATGCCGATGTGCACGGCTGGCGTCACTGGATTCCCTCGCCCGAGATCACGGCCAACGACATCCTCGTCGGCAATCCCGACTGGGCCTCGCGGCCGATGTTCGCCACCGTGCAGGCCCTGCATCTGCGGATCGCTCTGCCACCGCTGCTGCATCACCATGTGTCGATTTCCGGTATCCGTCTGGACGGGCCGGCCATCGATCTGGAACGGGACCGTCCCGACCGCGCCAACTGGCAGTTTCCGTTCATGTCCTCAAGCTCGACGACGCCCTCGGCCTGGAGCTTCGACATCGGCACCATCGGCTTCGGCGAAGGTGCGCTGCATCTGCAGGACAGCGTCACGGTCAGCGACTTCGACATCAAGGTCACGCCGATGCAGACGGCGATTCCCTATGATCAGCTGGTGGCCCAGGACTCCGCGGACGACAACAGGCCCGCCGACGGCAAGCACACTCCTCACCCCGGGCTGGAGGCGATCAGCTCGCCAGCCGCCAGCAGGGCGCAGTATCAGTTTGCTCTGGCAATCCAGGGCAAATACCAGCATGTGCCGATCCGGGGCCAGGGCCACATCGGCGCGGTACTGGCCTTGCAGGAAACCGATGTCCCTTTCCCGGTACAAGCCGATCTGCGGATGGGTGATTCCCGGATCGCCCTGATCGGCACCTTCATGGACCCGGTGCATCTGGGCGCACTGAATCTGTATCTGCGGTTTTCCGGCCAAAGCATGGCCAAGCTGTACCCGCTGATCGGGGTTACCCTGCCGGACACCTCCAGCTACGAGACCCGCGGTCATCTGCTGGCCCAGATTCGCCGTCATGGCAGCTATTTCAGCTACCAGAACTTCAGCGGTCGGGTCGGTCGGAGTGACATCGATGGCAGCCTCACCTATGCCACCGGCCAGCCGGTCGCCAGCCTGAAGGGCCAGGTGCATTCCCGCCTGCTGCGCTTCGCCGATCTGGCGCCTCTGATCGGCGCCGACTCCGGCGCGGAAAAACGCCGGCGCGGTGACGCCGCTGCCCAGCCCAAGGGCAAGGTGCTGCCGGTCGAGTCCTTCCGCACGGATCGCTGGCAAGCCATGAATGCCGATGTGCAATTCAAGGCCGATCAGATCATCCACCCTTCGGCACCGCCGATCCGAGACCTGAGCACCCATCTGACCCTGCAGCAGGGCGCGCTGGGACTGGATCCTTTGCAGGTCGGGCTGGCCGGCGGCACCTTGGCCGGAACCGTGCATCTGGACGGCGGAAAGGTGCCGATGCGGGGCGCGCTGCAACTGCAGGCCCGCCATCTGCGGTTGCGCCAGCTGTTTCCCAAGGTCGAACTGATGCGCAACAGCCTGGGCGAAATCAATGGCGACATGGCGATCAAGGCCAGCGGCAATTCGGTGGCCGCCCTGCTTGGCAGTGCCGATGGCCAGCTGAAGCTGGTGATGAACGATGGCGCCATCAGCCGCAATCTGCTGGAAATGGCCGGACTCAATATCGGCAATATCGTGGTCGGAAAATTGTTTGGCGATCACAACGTGAAGATCAATTGTGCCGCCGCCGACCTGCAGGCCAGCCATGGCCTGATCGACAACAAGCTGTTCCTGCTGGATACCCCGGATGCGCTGATCCATGTGAAAGGCGATATCGACATGCGCGACGAGAAGATGGATCTGACCGTGACGCCGCATACCCGTGGCCTGCGGATCCTGACCTTGCGCTCGCCACTGTATGTCGCCGGCACGTTCAAGGATCCCAGCATCGGCGTCAAGGCCGGACCGCTGATCCTGCGGGCCGCCGCCGCGATCGGGCTGGGCATCGTCGCCCCGCCGGCCGCCTTGCTGGCGCTGATTTCACCCAGCCATGGCGATCAGAGCCGGAACACCTGTCGCGCCACCTTGCAGCAGCTGCGGGCGGAGCCGGTGCGAGCGACCGGCAAACCGCGAAAACCGGCCGCTGGCAAGTTTCGGCCCAAGGCCGGCTGATCCCGAGCCTGCCGGGACCCGGAAGTTGCCGCTCCGCTCACCGGACGCCGGCAACCATGGCGCGTATAATCGGGCACCTTTTTCGACGTCTTGATCATGCCCGCCCTGACCCGTGCCCGCCTGCAAATCCATTTCTGCATTCTGCTCTGGGGGCTGACTGCCGTACTGGGACGGATGATCGACATCCCGGCTCTGGCTCTGGTGTGGTGGCGCATGAGCCTGGTGGTGCTGGCCCTGGTCATGCTGCCGGCCACCTGGCGGGCCCTGCGGACCCTGCAGCGCCGTCAATGGGCGGCTTGTGCCGGCATCGGCGTGCTGGTGACCTTGCATTGGCTGAGCTTCTATCTGGCGGTCAAGCTGGCCGATGCCTCGGTGGCTGCCACCTGCATTGCCCTGGGGCCGGCCTTTCTGGCCCTGATCGAACCCTGGATCGCACAGCGCCCCTTCAATCCCCGCGAGCTGCTGCTGAGCCTGCTGGTGATACCCGGCGTGGTCCTTGTCGCCGGCGGGATTCCGTCAGGCATGCATGCCGGCCTGCTGATCGGTATCGTCTCCGCCGCACTGATCGCCGTGTTCAGCGCCTGCAACAAACGGGTGACCAGCCAGATTCCGGCCCTGGCCATCACCGGTGTGGAATTCACCGCCGGCAGCCTGTGCCTGAGCGTGCTGAGTCTGCTTGCACCCGGCATGGGAACGTTCTGGCAATGGCCGCAGGGCCATGGCGGCCTGTTGCTGCTGGGCCTGGCCTTTGGCTGTACTCTGCTGCCCTACCTGCTGGCCTTGGTAGCCCTGCGCCAGCTGTCGGCCTTCGAAGTGCAGATCACCACCAATCTGGAACCGATCTACGCCATCGTTCTGGCCGCCCTGTTGCTGCACGAGCAACAGCATCTGCGACCGGGCTTCTATCTGGGTCTGATCTTGATTGTCGGTGTGGTGGCCTTGCAGCCCTTGTGGCTGCGTCCCGGCCGCCCCCATGCCGCTGCTGCTGCCGGCACCGCGGAATCCGGTCTGCCGCCGGCCTGATGCCAAACTCACCAAATTTGCCAAACTGAATAAACGTGATACATCTCATTCCATATTTGATTTTTTGAGATTTGAATCACAATATGTATGCGCTACTATTCACATGGAGAGCGCTACACATGACTTGGACGCCAAGATCTTCGTGAATGACGAAGGTCCGCCCGGCAAGAACCCCGTCAAGAAAGACGGCCGTCGGAGGGCTTGGCAAGATCAGCCTCCCGATGCCTCACCGGCTGGAGTCCGGTTTCACTGCCCGATGAACGGCAGGTCGGAGTGGTGGCCGCTGTGATACGCGTTGCAAGTTGCAGGGATACACGTCGGACCAAGGAGGGTCGCGCCCGGCGGTAATCGGCCACGTCCGGATCAGGATGATCCGCGTGCGTCGATGATCAAGGGGACAGGTTTCACTTGTCAGCGCGTATCACAGCGGCCACCACCAGGCGCCCCGCCGCCGCCGCTCGCCTATACTGGGGTCTTTGCCTGTCCCCGCCATGAACTATCAACACGCCTACCATGCCGGCAATTTTGCCGACGTGCACAAACATGTGATGCTGCGTGCCTTGCTGCAGGCCCTGCAGCAGAAGCCGACCCCCATCGGCCTGCTCGACACCCATGCCGGTGCCGGCGGTTACGCCCTCGATGGACGCGAAGCGACCGCCACCGGTGAATTCGCCGAGGGTATCGCCCGGCTGATCAAGACCACCGATGCCGCCGCCCCCGAACTGATTCGCGAGTGGCTGGTCGATATCCTGCAATGGCCTGCGAACCAGTCGGCCTTGCGCTTTTATCCCGGCTCGCCGTTGCAAGCCGCGGCTTGCCTGCGTGAAGGCGACACGCTGCAGTTGTGTGAAGTCCAGGACGCGGCCGTCGCCAGCCTGCGCAGGCAACTTGGCGGCAACCGCCAGGTGCATATCCACCAACGTGACGGTTATGCGGCCATGAAAGCCTTGCTTCCACCTCCGCAGAAGCGGGGCCTGGTCCTGATCGACCCGCCCTATGAAGCCCAGGAAGAAGAATACCGGACTCTGCAGGCCCGGCTGGATGAGGCGCTGGCGCGCTGGCCGGGCGGGGTCTATGCAGTCTGGTACCCGATCAAGCAAAGCCAGCGACTGCAGCCCTTTTACCGCTGGCTGGCTGGCTGCGCGGCCAAGCGCGTCCTGCGCAGCGAATTGCTGGTCCATCCCGCAGACAGTCCTTTGCGCCTCAACGGCAGCGGACTGGTGGTACTGAATGCGCCCTGGCAACTGGATCAGTCGGTACGCAGCGCCATGCACTGGCTCGGCCTGCAACTGGGTGCACCGGGCGAGCGCGCCGCCGTGACCCTGGACTGGCTGCGTCAGGACTGAGGCTGGACGCCATCCGATGGGCATGGCAGGGTGCCGCATTGATGTTGCGTGCACACGACCGAGGAGATCCACCATGCTGGCTGCCATGCCCCGTTCCACCCGCCGCAGTGCGCTGCTGGGCCTGCTCGTGCTGAGCCTTGCCGCTTGTGCGCCAGCGCCCATCTACAAGACCACCGCGCAATCGACGCCGGCACTGCCCGGTACGGTGATGGCCGCTCCCCATCTGTACCAGGGCAAGGACGTGGTCTGGGCCGGGCGCATTCTGGGGGTCGACAATTTCAGGGACCACAGCGAAATCCAGATCCAGGCCTATCCCAGCGACAGCTCGCAACGGCCGATCCTGAAACGCCAGCCCAATACCCGCTTTGTGGCCGTGCTGCCGGGCTTTGTGGAACCTTTGGACTATCCGGTCGGTACCCCGATCACGGTAGCGGGTCGCTTCGTCGGCACACGCGTCTACCCTGCCGGTGAGGTCCGCCTGATCCTGCCGCTGGTCAGCGTGGCCCAGGCCCATCGCTGGACCGCCCAGGAAATGGATGCAGGTCATACGCATTTCCAGTTCGGCATCGGTGCCGGCGTCGGTTTCTGAGTCAGGCATCAAGCCGGACGACTCCGGCCCGGCACCTGGTGCGATGACCGGCCCGCATCCCGAATCAGGCCAGCCTTACAACAAGACAGGGTCGAACACGTGTTGCCACGCATTATGCGTGGCGATATGACGCATGTATAATCCCGGTGCCGGCAGACTCCCGTTCTGCGATTTGGATCACAATACGGCCACGTATGGTCCTTTCTCCCGCCCGCCCTCGCAGCGTACTTGCCCCGGATGATCCGGCCGGTTTTCTGCCGCCTCCTGCGGTCGAACGCTTCGATGCGCTGGCACTGGAAAACGCGTCGCCGACCGAATCGGTGACCACCCGCGACGGCCGGCCATTGCAATTGCGAGCCATCCGTCCCGCCGACGCCGAGCTGTTGCAGCGATGTTTCCAGCGCCTGTCGCCGCTGGAGATCCGGCGACGTTTCATGCATGCCATGGGAGTGCTGTCCCCGGCGATGCTGCACCGGCTCAGCCATGTCGATCCGGCCCGGGAAACGGCGCTGGCCCTGATCGAAGGCGGCCCTCGCCCCGAATTGCACGCGGTGGCCCGGACATTTGTCGATACAGCCGCCGCAAGTGCCGAGTTTTCGCTGATGGTGGAGCGCGACTGGGCCCGTCAGGGGCTGGGCGGCATGCTGATGCAGCGCCTGATCGATGACAGCCTGACTCGCGGCCTGCACGAGCTGTGGGGGTATGTGCTGGTCGAGAACGTGCCGATGATGCGCTTGTGCAGCCAGTTGGGATTCAAGACCCGGCTGGCGCCGCAGGAACCGGGCACGGTAGTGCTTTCGCGCCGGCTGTAACCGGTCTGCCGCGGCGCCGGCCATGCCATCGGTCATGGCGCGGCCCGTCACCTTCGGCAGGGTACAATCGGGGTCTTCTTCCGCAGAGTGTTCCGGCCCACGGCCATTCCCGCCAATGACCCCACGATTCCCGACTGTTCCGCTTCCGACCTCACCCCGCCACCGGCAGTTTCTGCTCCGTCCGGCCGGCTCCGCCGAAGCCCTGCTGCTGGCGCAGACCGCTGCCGGCCACAAGGGGCTGCTGGTTGCCGTGTGCGCGGATACGCAGGGTGCCATCGCACTGGAAAGCGAGCTGAAGCTGTTTGCGGGCGACCTGCCGGTGTTGCAGTTCCCGGACTGGGAGACCCTGCCCTACGATGTGTTCAGCCCGCATCCGGATGTAGTCTCGCAACGGATTGCCACGCTTTATCGGTTACCGGCACTGGAACGGGGCATTCTGGTCGTACCCGTCGCCACGCTGATGCAGCGGATCGCACCGGCCAGCCACATCCGCGGCAGCGGCCTGATGCTGTACCGGGGCGGACGGCTGGATCTGGTCGAGGAGCAACGGCGCCTGCAATCAGTGGGCTACCGCAATGTGCCCCAGGTCAGCGAGCCGGGCGATTATGCGGTCCGCGGCTCGGTGCTGGACATCTACGCCATGGGCGCGCCCGAACCCTATCGGGTGGAGCTGCTGGATGACGAGATCGAGTCGATTCGCCGCTTCGATCCGGAGAGCCAGCGCTCGCAGGACCAGATCGAGTCGGTCGAACTGCTGCCGGCCCGCGAATTTCCGGTCACCGAGCAGGCAGCCCGCGACTTCCGCCAGCGCCTGCGCGAACGCTTCCCCATCGATATCCGGCGCTGCCCCGTCTACCAGGACATGAAGGAAGGCAGCACGCCCGGCGGCATCGAGTACTACCTGCCGATGTTCTTCGAGGCAACCGCCACCCTGTTCGACTATCTGCCGGCCGGGGCCATCTTCGTGCTGGGCGAGGAGGTGCTGGCATCGGCCGAGCGGTTCTGGACCCAGATCGAATCGCGTTACGACCAGCGCGCACATGACATCGAACGGCCGGTACTGCCGCCTGCCGAACTGTATCTCCCGGTGGAGGCACTGCGCGAACAGCTCAACCTGCGGCTGCGGATCGAGGAAGTGCCGGCCGGCCACGCCCATGCCTTCGACAGCGGCAGCCAGTCCGCCCCGGAAGTCCCGCTCAATGCCAAGGGGCAGGAATCGGGCACGGCCCTGCGCCAGTTGCTGCAAAACGATCCGCGGCCGCTGCTGATCGCGGCCGATTCGGCCGGCCGCCGCGAGGCCCTGATCGAACAGCTCGCCGAGCTGGACCTGCGTCCGCACGGCATCGACAGCTGGGCGCAGTATCTGCCGCTGTGGCTGGATGGCAAGGCGCCGCCGCTGGCGATCACGGTGGCACCGCTGGAGCAAGGCTTCAGCCTGCAGCAGCCGGGCCTGATCCTGTTGACCGAACGCGAACTGCTGGGCGAACGGGTCCGTACCGAGCGGCGCCGACGGCGCGGCACGGCACGTGATCCGGAGGCCATCATCCGGGATCTGACCGAGCTGACCATCGGCGCGCCCATCGTGCATGTCGACCATGGCGTGGGCCAATACCAGGGCTTGCTGTCGATGGATATCGGCGGCATGGCCGGCGAATTCCTGACCATCGAATATGCCAAGGGCGACAAGCTGTATGTGCCGGTGGCCCAGTTGGGCCTGGTCAGCCGCTACAGCGGCACCGCCCCGGAACTGGCCCCCCTGCATTCGCTGGGCGGCGATGCCTGGGAACGGGCCCGCAAGAAGGCGGCCGAAAAGGTCCGTGACGTGGCTGCCGAACTGCTGGGCATCTATGCCCAGCGCGAGGCCCGTGGCGGACAGTCGCTGGAAATCGACCGGCGCATGGTCGAATCCTTTGGCGCCAGCTTTCCCTTCGACGAAACCCCGGACCAGGAACAGGCCATCAAGGCGGTGCTGGGCGATCTGTCCGCGCCACGGGCGATGGATCGCGTGATCTGCGGCGATGTCGGTTTCGGCAAGACCGAAGTGGCCTTGCGCGCGGCCTTTGCCGCCGCCACCGCCGGCAAGCAGGTCGCGGTGCTGGTGCCGACTACCCTGCTGGCCCAGCAGCACTATCGCAACTTCGCCGACCGTTTCGCCGACTGGCCGATCCGGGTCGACGTGCTGTCACGCTTTCGCGCCAAGAAGGATGTCGATGCCGCCCTGCAGCGGCTGGCCGAAGGGCAGATCGACGTCATCATCGGCACTCACAAGTTGCTGCAGCCGGAAATCCGCTTCAAGGACCTGGGCCTGGTGGTGGTCGATGAAGAGCAGCGTTTCGGCGTGCGCCAGAAGGAGCAGCTGAAGAAGCTGCGCGCCGAGGTCGATCTGCTGACCATGACGGCGACGCCGATCCCGCGCACCTTGAACATGGCGATGAGCGGACTGCGCGACCTGTCGCTGATCGCGACCCCGCCGGCCCACCGCATGGCCGTGAGCACTTTCATTTCCACCTGGGAACCAGCCCTGATCCGCGAGGCTTTCCAGCGCGAGCTGGCCCGTGGCGGCCAGGTCTATCTGCTGCACAACGAAGTGGAAAGCATCGAGCGCTGCGCCCGTGATCTGCAGGAACTGATTCCCGAGGCCCGCATCGGCATCGCCCACGGTCAGCTGCCCGAGCGCGAGCTGGAGCAGGTGATGGCCGACTTCCACCGGCAGCGCTTCAACGTGCTGGTCTGCACGACCATCATCGAGACCGGCATCGACATCCCCACCGCCAATACCATCATCATCAACCGCGCCGATCGTTTCGGGCTGGCCCAGCTGCACCAGCTGCGCGGTCGCGTCGGCCGTTCGCACCATCGGGCCTACGCCTATCTGATCGTGCCGGATCGCAAGACGATCAGCGCCGATGCCGAGAAACGGCTGGAGGCCCTGGCCTCGCTGGAGGAGCTGGGCGCCGGCTTCACCCTGGCTACCCACGATCTGGAAATCCGCGGCGCCGGCGAACTGCTGGGCGACGAACAGTCCGGCCAGATCCAGGAAATCGGCTTCGGTCTGTATACCGAGCTGCTGGAGCGGGCGGTACGCGCCCTGAAGTCGGGCAAGGTTCCGGATTTCGATCTCAGCTCCGAACACGAGACCGAGGTCGAGCTGCATCTGCCGGCGCTGATCCCCGACGACTATCTGCCGGATGTGCATACCCGGCTGACCTTGTACAAGCGCATTGCCAGCGTCCGCACCGATGCCGCTCTGCGCGAGCTGCAGGTAGAGATGATTGATCGCTTCGGACTGCTGCCGGAGCAGGCCAGGACCTTGTTCGCAGTAGCCAGTCTGAAGCTGGCGGCGACCCCGCTGGGCATCCGCAAGCTGGAATTCGGCCCGCTGGGCGGTCGCTTGCAGTTCCGCGAGAAACCCGATGTCGATCCGATGCGGATCATCCAGCTGGTCCAGCGTCAGCCGCGGATCTACAAGCTGGACGGTCAGGACAAGCTGCGCATCAGCATGGAGCTGGAGGACGGTCCTGCGCGGATCGAGGCCGCCCGCCATCTGCTGCGTGAACTGGGTGCACGCATCGGCACCTGACCCCGCCGCGCCGCCGGCCACGGGCCGGCGGCGTCCGCGATCCGTCCCGGTCCTTCAATACCCGGGACTGTCGGCTTGCCGACGACCTATTCGGTGGTGCGGTCCGCGCCGCCTCCTGAGCCGACCAGGCGCAGAGGCATCGGCTGATGCCCCGGATCGCGACATAACAGCCGCTCGATTTCGGCCGCATCCAGCGGGTAGGCGTAGTAATAGCCCTGCCCTTCCTCGCAGCCGGCCCGCAACATGAACTGATGCTGCGCCTCGACCTCCACGCCTTCGGCGATGGTGTGAAGGCCCAGGGCGCGGGCAATGCCCAGCAGCGCTTCGATGATCGCCACATCATCCGGGTTGCCCGGCAGGCCCGAAACGAAGGATCGGTCCAGTTTCAGATACTCGATGGCCGGCAGCTTGAGATAGGCCATCGAGGAATAACCGGTGCCGAAATCGTCGATCGCCACGCCCACGCCCAGATGATGCAGGGCCCGCATCGCCCGCTCGGTATCTTCGCCCAGCCGCAACATCACCCGCTCGGTGATCTCGATCATCAGCCGCGAAGGATCGAAACCGTGACGCTGAATCAGCCGCTGAAGGCTGTCGACGAAACCTTCCTGGCTGAAACCGTGGGCCGAAAGATTCACAGCCACCCGGATCGGCGGGACACCGGCACGATCCCAGCGTTCGATCTGGGCACAGGCCGCCTGCAGCACCCATTCATCAATTCGCCGGATCAGGCCCATCTGCTCGGCGGCCTCGATGAACTCACCCGGCATCACGCAGCCGCGCTCCGGATGCCGCCAGCGCAGCAAGGCTTCCACCGCGACGATGCGCCCGGTCTTGAGCTCGACGCTGGGCTGGTAGGCCATAAAGAATTCATCAGCCCCCAGGGCCCTCCGCAATTCGGTCGCCAGCCGCAGACGACGTCGTGAATCGGCCTGCATCAAGGGCGAGTAAAAACGGAAGGTATTGCGCTCTTCCATCTTGGCGGCATACATCGCTGCATCGGCACTGACCATCAGGCTGGCCGAATCCAGGCCGTCCAGCGGATAACCGGCGATGCCGATGCTGGCGCCCAGAGTGAATTCGTAATCGCCGACCCGCACCGGTTCGAACAGCCGTGTCAGCAGGCCGGTCACCATCCCGGCCACTTCCTCGCGGGTGCCAAGGTCGGGCACCAAGGCCGTGAATTCGTCGCCGCCAATACGCGCCACCGAGACCTTGGGACCCAGTTGCAGGCGTATCCGCTCGGCGACAAGGATCAGCAACTGATCGCCGACATCGTGGTTGTAGCTGTCGTTGACCGTCTTGAAGCCATCCAGGTCGATAAACATGATCGCCACCGCCCTGTGGCTGCTTTCCGCCTCCGTCAGCGCCTTGCGGCAGCGACGCTCGAACTCGACCCGGTTCAGCAGTCCGGTCAGCGAATCATGGGTGGCCAGATGTTCCAGCCGGCGCTGATTGTCCTTGGTGCTGGTGATATTGCTGAAGACCGCCACATAGCGGCGGACTTCACCATTGTCGCCAAGAATGGTGCTCAGGCTCAGCATTTCCGGATAGCATTCGCCATCGGCGGTCTGGCTGAGGACTTCTCCGGTCCAGTTGCCGCCGGCCGCCAGCGTTTCCCAGATCGAGGCCGGCAGGGGCTGGCCGTCAAACTGGCTGCGCGAACTGTCCAGCACCCGCCCGCGCAACTCCCGCTGGGAATAGCCGGTGATCTTGGTGCAGGCCGGGTTGGCGAACATGACGCGCCGATCCGGACCGGCGATCATCACGCCCTCGACAATCCCCGCCAGAGCCTCCGCAGCAACCCGACGTTCCTCGTCCATCAGCAGTCGCTCGGTGATATCGCGCAACACGATTTGCAGCACTTCGCGGCCGCGCCACTGCGCGCTGGAACGCTGCAGCTCAACCACTCGACCCGGGGGATGCGAGTCGCGCAGCCGCTGGGTCTGCGGCCTGGCCAGATCCACCAGCTCATCCTCGAACAAGACATCCAGAGTATGCGAGGTCATCCAGTCGGCATGACGGCCGGTCCACATCCTTACCGTGCGATTGGCATCCAGAATGGTCCGGGTCAGCGGATCGATGACGACAATGCCCGTATTGGCATTGTCGAACAGCCGCTGATAACGCTCCTGCGAGTCATGAATGCTGACGACCACCCGCTGTGCGGTCAGCATCCACAGCAGAAAAGTCAGCAGGATCACCGCCATCACACCAAGATACAGGGCACGCGAGATCGACTGTGCGCCCTCGGCCAGCTCGGAGGAAAACACCAGGGTCAGCGGCTGGATCACGTTGTTGACGGCAAGAATCCGCTCACGCAGGTGCTGCAGCTCGCTCGGGGGCGGCGGTGGCCTGCCCCGGTAGGCCTGCTCCAGCTGGTCGGCAATGCCATTGAGCTGGCCGATCCAGCTGTCGGTCTGCCGCCAGGCATCAATGGCCCGGTCAGCCCAGGGCACCCACGAGCCCCAGCGCAGCAGCACCGAGATGCCGCCGGTGGCCGAAGGCAGGATCTTGCCACGCACGAAGGCTTCCGCCACCTGCCGTCGATCCCCCTGACCGTGGATCAGTGCATCCCGGGCCCATGCATCGGATTGCAGAATCGCGGCGTAGCGACGAAAAGCCTGCAGATTGCTCTCGTGACCGGTGACGGCATACTCGCCCAGCTCGATCACGGCCTGCTTCTGGTACTTGGACCAGACACTCTCGGCGTCGAGAAAACCGCCGAGAGTGACCTGAATCTGCAGCGCCCCCCAGGTCAAGCCCATGATCAGGATCACGATCGCACCCAGGCCATATCCCAACGGCAACAGCCGTCTGGCCAGGGAACGCTGCCGGGCTTCAATCCGATTGGACATGAGGCGAGAAGGATTCCTTGGATCAGGACAGAAAGGGTTCCCCGCCATAGTGCCCAATTTTCATGAATTAAGCTGCTACTTCATTGTCGCGTTCCGTCGATACCGCTTCACGCGGTCCGGATAGCGTATCCGACGACCACTGGACCAGGCAGCGATCCAGCGAGATCTTCAGGCTGACATAGCTGCGACGGATGCATTCGCGCAGATGCGCCACATCTTCAGCCTTGGGGTTCATGCCCATCAGGGTGCAGATGATCTCAAGTGCCTCCCAGGGGTGGGCATCGTCGTAGGCAGCATGCAACTGCAACCAGCGCAGGGACAGCTTGCGACCTTCCGAGGGCAGACTCTCGCGGTAGGTCTCACTGGCATACACCACTTGCGACAGCTCGCCGGTCGCCCCTTCAACCGCGTAATTGGTGGCAATCATGCCGGCAGCCAGTGTATCGGCCCTCGACACCTCCTCGCACCAGTTGGCCAGCGTGTCGGTCCCCTGCGGCACCTGGCCATGCAGCACCTGCTCACGACTGATGCCGGCACCTTCGGCCCAGGCAATCCAGTAATCGGCATGATTCTGCTCGACCCGGATATTGCGGACCAGCCAGCGACGGGCCATGTCGTCCCCCTGGCTGCGCCCATAGCGGGTTTTCAGCAGATTCATCGACATGTAGCCGGGAAACCGCTCAATGACCGGCCAGAGTCCGGTCATGAAGTGACGGGTGGCGACCGGACCCAGCGTGGCATCGCGCATGGCAAGGCAGAGCTCGTGCTCGTTGATCAGCCGCTTCGAGTCGGTGTTGTCGTGCACCATGTCCTGGGCCCAGCGCGGATAGCTGTGCAGATCCTGCAGATCACCGTGGCGTTCGAAGTTGACGTGGTTGTTCATGATCAATGTCCTTTGGCTTGGATAACGCGGAACGGAACACTGCCGCCCGCGAGCCCTTGCCCGAAACATCGACGGCAGCATCCCCCCCGGTGCGAAATGCACCGGAAGTCCGATAGTGCCATTGCCATGCCGTATGGCGATCAGCCCGTCTGCCGACCAAGGTGCTGACCAAAGCGGTACCTGGTTGGCCTTGAATCCCGGTTTCTTCCGATGGTTCCTTGCTGAGAGACCACCTGGGCACGTTCGTGCCGTGCCTAACGACGCGGGCCAGATGCAGCCGTCCCTGCATGGATCTGGCCGTCCGCTGAGGAACGAGGCAGATCAGGAAGCGGCATCAGTCCGGCTGCCCCCACATCACCTTGCGGCCGGATCTGCCGTCTGGCTCATCATCGGCGGAAGATCCGGCCCGTTCCCGGCCAGAGTCCCCGTCGCGATCAAGTGGCCGCAACAACTGGCCGTGCCGGCTTCTTCCCGTCGCCGGCGTCTCAGGCAGGTCCGATCTGGCGCAGGATCATGCGGACTTCCAGCCGGCCCTGCCATTCGTTGACCGCCAGCTCGTAGACCGCATGCAGGCGGGCCGGCGGCACGGTATCCACATCGATATTGAACATCACCGCGTCCAGATGCCGACCGTCACGCGGATCACGCAGCCGCAGCCGCCAGTGCTTCTCGCCCATCATGCGCCAGTTGACGCAGTCAAAGACATTGTCGAACAACGGCTCGGGGAAGGCCTGGCCCCAAGGGCCGGCCTGCCGCAATTGCTGCGCCAGTTCCAGTCCGGCTTCGCCGGGCGCCAGCTCGCCATCGGTATGCAGCACGGCCGACAACTGTTCAGCGCTCAAGGTTTCGCTGGCCAGCTGGTTGAACAACTCGGCAAAACGCGGGTAATGCGCCAGCGGCAGGCTGAGACCGGCCGCCATCGCATGACCGCCGAAGCGTTCGATCAGACCGGGTTCGCGGGCATCGATCAACGCCAGTGCATCGCGGATATGAAAGCCGCTGATGGAACGGGCCGAGCCACGCAAGGCATCGGGCTGCTCGGCGCTGGCCGGCGCAAAGGCCACCACCGGCCGGTGCCGCTGATCCTTGACCCGCGAAGCGACCAGTCCGATCACGCCGGGATGCCAGGAGGGTTCGTACAGACAGATGCCGACGGCGCGGGTGTCGGCCAGCACGTCGTCGGCCAGCACCTGGGCCTCCTCGACCATGTCCGACTGCAAGGCCCTGCGCTCGCGATTGATGCGATCGAGCTGCTCCGCGTAGTCACGGGCCTGACCGACATCATCGGTCAACAGGCACTCCACCCCCAGGCTCATGTCTTCCAGCCGGCCCGCCGCATTCAGCCGCGGACCTACCGCAAAACCCAGGTCAGAAGCACTGATGCGGGCCGGATCACGCTTGCCGACTTCGAGCAGGCCGAGAATGCCGGGACAGGCCCGGCCACTGCGGATCCGGCGCAGACCGGCATCGACCAGAATCCGGTTGTTGAAATCCAGCGGCACCAGGTCAGCCACCGTGCCCAGGGCGACCAGATCCAGCAGGCCGGACAGATCCGGCTCGGGACGGTCGGCGTAATCGCCACGCGCGCGCAGCCAGGCACGCAGCGCCAGCATCAGATAGAACATCACGCCGACGCCGGCCAGGGCCTTGCTGGGAAAGCCTTCGTCCGGCAGGTTCGGATTCACCATCGCATCGGCCGTCGGCAGCACATCGCCCGGCAGATGATGATCGGTGACGATCACGCGGCAGCCTCGGGCCTGCGCCAGAGCCACACCTTCCACGCTGGCCACGCCATTGTCCACGGTCAGGATCAGGCTCGGCAGCCGCGGCAGCGATTCGATCAAGGCCGCGCTGAGGCCGTAGCCATGCACGGCCCGGTCGGGAATCACATAGCCGACCCGGCTCGCGCCAAGCCGTTGCAGCGCACGGACCGCCACGGCGGTGCCGGTGGCACCGTCGCAATCGTAGTCGCCGGCGACCAGGATATCGCCGCCGGCATCGATCACCTCGGCCAGCAAGGCGGCGGCGGCATCGAGGCCGCCCAATTGTGTCGGCGCCAGCAAGCGCGCCAGCCGGTATTCGGCTTCGTCCGGGGTCAGCACGCCACGGGCGGCGTAGACCCGCTGCAAGGCCGGATGCACCTGCGGACTCCAGCCATGCGAAGCACCCAGCGGCTCACGGCGGCGTACCGTCGCCGGATTCAGTCCGTCCATGCCGATCTCCAGAAACGCCAGCGATGCCAGGGCCGCTGCTGCCAGCGGCGCCCGTCAGGCAAGCGCCATTGCAAGGGGTGCCGACGGCCCAGTCGGGCCAGCACCGCCAGCCAGGGATGCAAGGACTCGCGGTCCAGCGTCTGCAGATCCACCAACCAAGGTCCCTGCAGGCCTTCCAACGTCGCCGGCACCCACTCGCCGGCCGTCAGCCCGGCCGCCGCCGCGGCGGCCAGCAGCACCGGATCGTCACTGATCACGCCCTGCCAGCGACTGCGCATGCGAGGCGGCAGCCGCCCGCCGCCCCAGAACCAGAGGCTGTTGACCGGCGGCAGGCCGCTTGCCTGCCGCTGCGCATTCAGCGGATGGGCATGCAGCAGGGTCTGGACCTCATTGCACAGGATCCGCCAGCGCCGCCCCTCCGCTCCGGCCGGCACGAAGGCCAGCACATCGGCCCCCATCGCCTGACTGGGCGGCATCAGCGCCGGGGCAGGCAGTCCCTCAGGCAGACGCAGCTGCCAATACTCCGGGTCATCGACATGTAACTCGATCTCATGCTCGGCAAACAAGGGCTGCAGATCGCGCCCCAGCGCAGCGGCATCGCCCGGGCTCAACTGCATCTGCTGGCAAGCCAGCAGGCGGGCACCGTTCATGTCCGGCTGGATCCAGGCTGGATCGGCCGCCAGCCAGACGGACTCGCCCGCATCGCCGGCCAGATGCTGACGCAGCAGCGCCGCCACCGGCATCTCGTCCGTCCCGCCAAAGCCGAAACCCTCGGCCACCGCCGCCTGCACATCGGCCAGACCGGCCCCGATGACATCGGCCCGGCCCAGCCAGCGGGCCGGACCATCGCCAGCCGGCAGCCGTTCCGCGCCGGACGGCAGCCAGATCTCCATCAATGTCCCGGCCTGCGACATAACTCAGGCTTCCAGGCGTTCGTACTGCTGCATCCAGTCCTGTTCCAGGCGGGCTTTCTCCGCCGCCAGACTGGCCTGCCGGGTACCCAGCTCCTTCACCACCGCCGTCGGACCGCTGTAGATCTCGGGATCAGCCAGCTTGGTCTGAATATCCGCCAGCTCTTCGTCGATACGGGCCATCCGCTGTTCCAGCTTGCTGATCGCCTGACGGACGGCCTTGTCATCGCCGCGCCGAACCGGTGCCGCCGCCGGAGCAGCGGCCACCTTCTTGTCGGCTTTCCTGTCACCCTTCTTGTCGCCCTTGCGATTGGCCGCTCCGCGGCTTTTCAGCCAGCGCGCATAGTCGTCCAGATCACCATCAAAGGATTCGGCCACGCCATCGGCCACCCGCCAGAATTCATCGCAGACCAGACCCAGCAAATGCCGGTCATGCGAAACCAGCACCAGCGCACCGTCGAACTCGGCCAGCGCATCGGCCAAGGCTTCGCGCATGTCCAGATCCAGATGGTTGGTCGGTTCGTCCAGCAGCAGCAGATTGGGCTTTTCCCAGGCGATCAGGGCCAGGGCCAGACGTGCGCGCTCACCGCCCGAGAAACCGTCCACCGACTCGAAAGCCCGGTCGCCCGCGAAATTCCAGGTCCCCAGAAAATCGCGGATGGCCTGCGTCGAAGCCCCAGGCGCCTGCTGCTGCAGATGGTCAAAGGGACTGGCGCCTTCCTGCAGACTCTCCACCGTATGTTGGGCGAAATAGCCGATCTTCAAATCCTTGTGGACCTTGCGCTCGCCGGCCTGCGGTTCCAGCTCGCCGACCAGGGTCTTGACCAGGGTCGACTTGCCCGCGCCGTTGGGTCCAAGCAAGCCGATCCGCTCCCCCGCCTCCAGGCGGAACTGCACGTCAGCCAGAATGGTGACGGCCGCTTCGCCGCCGTCGGCGGGATAGCCGGCCTGGACGGCTTCCAGCTGCAGCATGGAATCGGGCAACCGATCGGGCTTGGCAAAGCTGAAGCGAAACGGCCGTTCAGCACGGATCGCCTCGGTGCCAGCCAGTTTTTCCAGCCGCTTGACCCGGGACTGGGCCTGTCTGGCCTTGCTGGCCTTGGCCTTGAAGCGGTCGACAAAGGACTGCAGATGCGCTCGCTCGGCCTGCTCGCGGACATGGGCGATCTGCTGCTGGCGCAGGTATTCAGCCCGCATGCGCTCAAAGGCACTGTAATTGCCGGTGTACAGCTTGCCGGTCCCCTCGTTCAGATGCAGGGTATGGGTGATCACCCCGTCCATGAATTCGCGGTCATGCGAAATCACCAGCAAGGTGCCCTGGTAGTGGCGCAGCCATTCTTCCAGCCACAGTACCGCGTCCAGATCGAGATGGTTGGTCGGTTCGTCAAGCAGCAGCAGGTCGGAGGGACACATCAAGGCGCGGGCCAGATTCAGGCGCACCCGCCAGCCGCCGGAAAAATCCTTGACCGGTCGCTCATGGGTCTCCGGACTGAAGCCCAGACCGTGCAGCAACCGGCCGGCACGGGCCTGGCCATCGTAGCCGTTGATGTCCTCGATGGTCTGGTGCGCCCTGGCCATGGCATCCATGTCGCCGGCATCCATGGCTTCGGATTCGGCCCGCAAGGCGGCGGCCAGCACTTCGTCACCGCCCAGCACGTAATCGATGGCGGCATCCGGCAAGGCCGGCGTCTCCTGCGCCACCGAGGCCATCCGCACCTTGGACGGCATGTCCAGATCGCCTGAGTCGGCCTCGACATCGCCCTGCAAGGCGGCGAACAGACTGGACTTGCCGCAGCCATTGCGCCCGACCACGCCGAGACGCCAGCCGGTCTGGATCACCAGATCGAGATCCGACAGCAACAGCCGGCTGCCCCGACGCAAAGCAAAATGGCGAAACGCAATCATGGAACACTCAAAGTCATCGATCAGAACGCCCATGATACCGGGCCGGGCGATCAATCCCCATCCTGCCGCACGGCATCGACGCCCTGTATCCTTGCCGCAGGCAGGTCGCTACCATCCTCTTGCTCCCCTCACGATCCGCCCGTCCCGCATGCCGAGGCCTTCCATGTTCCTGCGCGCCACCTTGCTGTGCTGCCTGCTTCTGCTGCCCTGCGCGGCCGTCCCGGCCGGCGCGCAGACCTCCCCGGCCGTCGCCCGCGACCTGCCGTCGCGCGGCATGAGCATGCGCCAGGTCCGCAACCGCTACGGCGCGCCATTGGGCCAGTTGCAGGCGCGCGGCGGGCAGGCTCCGCGGCAGCCGGTGATTCATCGCTGGGTGTATCCGGGATATATTGTCTACTTCGAACGCAGCCGGGTGATCCACTCGGTGGCGACGACTTCCGGCGACGGCATCTCCGCGCCCACCGACTGACAGACCCACATCATGAACGACACCCTTTTCCAGCTGCCGGCCGAATGGGAGCCGCAGGACGCCATCCTGATCGCCTGGCCGCATGCCGGCACCGACTGGGCCGAACGCCTGGCCGAGGTCGAACAGACCTATATCGAGCTGGCCGCCGCGGTCTGCCGGTTCCAGAACCTGCTGATCGTGGTGGCCGACGCAACACTGGAAGATCATGCCCGTGGCCTGCTGCAGGCGCGCGGCGTCGATCCGCAGCGGCTGCGCTGGATCCAGCTGCCTTATGACGATACCTGGCTGCGCGATTCCGGTCCGATCACCCTGCGCGACGGGCAGGGCCGTTTCCAGCTGACCGATTTCCGTTTTACCGGCTGGGGCGGCAAATTCGGCGCCGCACAGGATGACGCGCTGATCGCCGGCCTGGTCGAACGCGGCGTGTTCGGACGTGCCAGCCACCGTCGGGTGGACTGGGCGCTGGAAGGCGGCGGCATCGAGTCCGACGGTCAGGGTACGTTGCTGACCACCTGGAAGTGCCTGCATCAGCGCCATCCCGAGCAGAGCCGCGAGGAGATGGATGCCATCCTGCGTGAGTCGCTGGCCGTGGATCGGGTGCTGTGGCTGGATCACGGCTATCTGGAAGGTGACGATACCGACGCCCATATCGATACGCTGGCCCGTTTCGCCCCGGATGACGTCATCGTCTATCAGGCCTGCGACGACGTCGCCGACATCCATCATGCCGAGCTGGGCGCGATGGGAGCAGAACTGGCCGCCTTGCGTACCACCGCGGGCAAGCCCTACCGGTTGCAGCCGCTGCCCTGGGCTAGGCCGATTCTGGACGAGGGTCGCCGACTGGCCGCCTCCTATGCCAACTATCTGATCATGAACCAGGCCGTGCTGGTGCCGGCCTATGGCGATGCCGCCGATGACGAGGCCGCCCGGCTGATCGGCGCGGCCTACCCGGGCCGCACCGTGGTGCAGGTCCCCTGCCGTGCCCTGATCTGGCAGAACGGCAGCCTGCACTGCATCACCATGCAGCTGCCCGCCGGTCTGGCCGGCTGAGCCCCACCCACCTACTGGAAGCAAGTCATGTCCCGCCCCCCCCTCAAAGTCGCCCTGCTGCAGGACACCGATCGCGGCAGCCGTACTGCCAATCTGGACGCCATCGAGGCCGGCCTGCGTGAAGCCGCCGCCGCCGGCGCCGAACTGGTCCTGCTGCAGGAACTGCACAACGGCCCCTACTTCTGCCAGAACGAGTCGGTGGACACGTTCGATCTGGCCGAGACCATTCCCGGCCCCGGCACCGAGCGGCTGGGCGCTCTGGCCGCCGAACTGCAGCTGGTGCTGGTGGCCTCGCTGTTCGAAAAACGCGCCGCAGGCCTCTATCACAATACCTCGGTGGTGTTCGACCGTTCCGCCGAGATCGCCGGCAAGTATCGAAAGATGCATATCCCGGATGATCCCGCTTTTTACGAGAAGTTCTATTTCACCCCGGGCGATCTGGGCTTCGAGCCGATCGACACCTCGGTAGGCCGCCTCGGCGTACTGGTGTGCTGGGACCAGTGGTATCCGGAAGCCGCCCGGCTGATGGCGCTGGCCGGGGCCGAGCTGCTGCTGTATCCCACCGCGATCGGCTGGGATCCCCGCGATGACGAGGCCGAAAAAGCCCGCCAGCGTGATGCCTGGATTACCGTGCAGCGCGGCCATGCAATTGCCAACGGTCTGCCCCTGCTGGCCTGCAACCGCAGCGGTATCGAGTCTGATCCCAGTGGCGTCGGTGCCGGCATCCAGTTCTGGGGTTCCAGCTTCGTCGCCGGCCCCCAGGGGGAATTCCTGGCTCAGGCCGGCACCGAAGGACGACAGCTGTTGCTGGCCGACGTGGACATGCAGCGCAGCGAGGACGTGCGGCGGATCTGGCCGTTCCTGCGCGATCGCCGCATCGATGCCTATCAGGATCTGGTCAAGCGCTTCCGCGACTGATCCAGCCGGCGCCCCGACGTTCCGCGGCTTGCGGGTGCTCGGGGTCGCCCCCATTGATCTCGGTTGAGACCTGCGAAGAGCGATACCCATGAGTGCTGTTGCACCTGCCCAAGCCGGACCCGACGCGCTGAACGAACAGCCGCTGGAACGCGTCGTCCGCGATGACATCGAATATGTGGTGCTGGGCACCGCCCATGTCTCGCCAGCCAGTGTGGCCGCGGTCAAGACCATCATTGATACCGAGCGCTTCGACGCCATCGCCGTCGAGCTCTGCCCCAGCCGGGCCGCGAGCATGCGTGATCCGGAAGCCTTTCGGCAGATGGACCTGTTTCAGGTGATCCGCCAGGGCAAGACCGGCCTGGTCGCGGCCAGCCTGATCCTGTCCTCGTTCCAGAAGCGACTGGCCGACCAGTACGGGATCGAGCCGGGCGCCGAGATGCTGGCGGCGATGGACGGCGCCGAAGCGCAGCACCGCCCCCTGTGGCTGGTCGACCGCACCGTCAGTACCACCTTGCGCCGGGCCTGGCACAACGTCGGCTGGTGGCAGCGGATGGGTCTGGCCGGCGGCCTGCTGGGCAGCGTCTTCGATCGCAGCGAAGTGCCCCAGCAGGATATCGAGCAACTCAAGCAACGCGACCTGCTGGAAGGCGCCTTCAGTGAGTTCGCCAGCCAGTCCGAGCCGCTGTATCGCAGCCTGATCGCCGAGCGCGACAGCTATATGGCGGCCCGCCTCAGAGAGGAAGCCGCCTCCCTGCCGCCCCGTGATGACGGCGTGCGGCGCAAGGTGCTGGTGGTGATCGGCGCCGGCCATCTGCAGGGACTGGTCAGACAGATCCGGGAACAGCAGCAGCCACCGGTCGAACTGTGCCGGCAGCTGGACGAGACCCCGGCCCCGGCCCGCTGGCCGAAATGGCTGGCCCTGGGTCTGGTACTGGCCATCTTCGCGACCATCGGCTACGCCTTCTACCGCAATCCCAGCCTGGGCACCCATGCCCTAGAGCAGTGGATTCTGCTGACCGGCGGCCTGGCCGCGGCCGGCGCCATCATGGCCGGCGGCCATCCGCTCAGCGTGGTGGCGGCCTTTGTCGCCGCGCCACTGAAGCCCTTCCGGCCGGGCATCCCCTCCGGCGCGGTCAGCGCGATGGTCGAAGCGGCCCTGCGCCGGCCGCGCGTCGCCGACTTCGATACCTTGCGCGACGACATCAGCCACTGGCGGGGCTGGTGGAAAAACCGGGTGGCGCGGGTGCTGTTGAATTTTTTCCTGGTCTGTTTCGGAACCATCGCCGGGGAATATATCGCCGGTTTTCATATTCTTAGCAGCGTATTCTGATCACCTTGCGGGACTTGTCGAGAGGTGATGCGTAATCTCGTCACATGCGCCCCATTGTCCCAGCCCATGGCTGATGACATAATTTGGTGATGCTTTGCACCACGAGCGGCCGGAAACATCCATGAGTTCCTTGAATCGATTGCGCATGTTGGGTTTGGTTGTTGCAGGCATGATGCTTGCCGGGGGCTTGCATGCCGAGGGCGACAAAGCCAACGGACGCAAGCTGGTCTATACCTGCAACGGCTGTCACGGCGTGCCGGGCTGGTCGAATGTCTATCCGTCCTACCCGGTTCCCGAGATCGTCGGCCAGAACCAGCAGTACATAGTCGATGCGCTGGAAGCCTACAAGCACGGGCAGCGCATCCACCCGACCATGCAGGCACAGGCCCAGAGCCTGTCGGATCAGGAGATTGCCGACGTCGCGGCCTATCTCTCCAGCCTGTCCAAGTAACGTAAGGTAATCTGCATGAAACCTGCGCTTGTTTTGATCAGCTTCGGCATGGCCTGCGCCCTGTCCGCCACATCAGCGATGGCAGCGGAGGTCTCTCCCGGCCAGGCCAAGGCCGCCGCCTGCGCCGCATGCCACGGTACCGACGGCAACGGCACGTCCTCGCAATATCCGCGACTGGCCGGCCAGTACGACAGCTACCTGCGTCAGACCCTGCACGAATACCAGAGCGGCCAGCGCCGCAACGCGATCATGCAGGCCATCGCCCGCGGCCTGTCCGAACAGGATATCGCCGATCTGACCGGCTACTATTCCAGCCTGCCGACGCATCTGACGATCACCAAGACCTATATCCAGGGCGGCAGCGACTGAGTGCCCTGCCGGGAGCGAGCGATCGCCCCCGGATGCGTCGACAATCTGCGGGAAACGGCCTGGGCGCGCTGCCGCCTGCGGCCCATCTCGTCATCCGAGCGTGTTCGTATCTGGTTGGTACCGCCTGCCGACCTGGCCCTGGCGCCGGCAGGATCTCCCTCGCCAGACGCCCATCTTTATCAAGCCGCGACTGAATCAACCCGCGACCGAAGCCCCTTCCCCGGCCTGGGCGTAATAGGGCTGGCTGCCGGTGCTGTGATCCGTGGCATCGCGCACGGCCGTGATCTGCGGCACCCGTGCCATCAAGGTGGTCTCGATCCCCTGCTTGAGGGTCACGTCCGCCATGCCGCAACCATGGCAGCCGCCACCAAAGCGCAACCACACCACCCCGTCGGCGGTCACCTCGACCAGACTGACCCGGCCTCCGTGGGCCGCGATCTGCGGATTGACCTCGGCGTCCAGTACATACTGCACACGAGCGATCATGCCGGCATCTTCGCCCGGCACCTCGCCCTTGATCCGTGGCGCGCGGATATTCAGCACCCCGCCGGTGGCCTGGGGCTCGTAGTCGATGCTGGCACCTTCCAGCCACGGCGCGGCGGCACCATCGACGTACAAGGTGAAGCCCTCGCATTCCAGCGACCATTCATCGCCATCGAGTTCGGCCGGCTCGCAGAAAGCCAGTTCGCAATTGGCTTCGGGGGTGCCCGGCGCCGAGGCTGTCAGGCGGATGCCAAGATCATCGATTTGCTGTTGCCGCAGCAAACGCAGAAAATGGGTCTGGGCCCGTTCGGAAATCTCTATCATTCGTTCACTCCCGCCCTTCGGCGTGGGCCACCGGTGCCCGTTACAGCTGTCTAGTCTAATCCTTCTTGCGGGACCGCGCGGCTCCGACCACCGCTCTCGCCCCTGCCAGGTGCCCCGCCATGACCCTGACCGAACTTGCACGCCTGCACTGCCAGTCCCGGCATGGATCGCCTCCGCTGGGTTCGCTGCAGGCCCAGGAGCTGCTGGCCTTGTTGCCGGGCTGGAATCTCGCCGACGGTGGCCGCGCCTTGCAGCGCCGCTTAGATTTTCCCGACTTTCAGCGCACGCTGGGCTTCATCAATGCCGTCGGCTATATCGCCAATCAGCAAGACCACCATCCCGACCTGCAGGCCGCCTATGGCTTCTGCGAACTGACCTGGACCACTCACGACACAGGTGGTCTGTCGCTGAATGATTTTATCTGCGCAGCCCGCTGCCAGGCCCTCATCGACGGCTGACCCGCCATGGCCCGGATCTTTCGCTACGCGGGCCTCGCTGTCGCGGTACTGATGCTGCTGGGATTCGCGGACTGGCTGAGCCGACAGCTGGTCGCCTCGCAGCTGGCCCTGAGTGCCGACCATGATCGCCTGACATGGCAGCAGGGGCTGCCGCGCTGGCAGTGGGATCTGCAGAAGCCTGAACAATTGATCGCCAAGCGGGTTTTCGGTCCCGCTCTCGCCGGTGCGGACCCCGGCGGACTGAGACTGACCGCGCAGACCTCGGCACCCTATCAACTGGGGCTGCGGCTGACGGGGCCGATAGACCTTGGCCACTGGCCGCGACTGCATCTGGACTACCGCTCCGACCAGGTCCTGTTACTGGCTGTGATCGCGGCAGGCGGCCACCGGGCAGCCTGCAACAGTCCGTTCTGGTCCCTGCCGCCGGGGCACGACATGAAGCTGGCTCTGGACCAGGTCCCATGGCATACGGACGATGGCCGGTCCTGCCGGCCCGGCCGGGCCGATATTCTGCGTCTGGTGCTGAAGTCCGCACCAGGCCGGGTCTGGCAGTTGCGTCGGGCCGCCCTGTGGCCGACCGGCCGGCCCGGAACCTCCGTACTCGCCACCGCAGAGATCGCCCCGACGATCAACTTGCCTGACGGCCGCCGCGCCGCTCGGCAAGTGCTCGATCAAGCCGCGCAACGTTATCCGCATGCGGCAGCGCCGATCGTGACCCTCGCCTCGGCGACGCCGGCCGGTGGATTGCTGCAATGGCGCGATGCCATCCGGGCACACTGGCCGGGTGCCATCGTGGTGCCGCAAGCGGCCGATGCGAGCCTGGCTGCGTTCCGGCTGCCGCTGGCCTGGTGGGTCCTGGGTGGCTATGCCCTGGCCTTGCTGGTACTCCTCCGTTACCCGCTGCCATCCCGACAGGGGGCGCTGGAAGCACTGGCCTGCATGGCCGGTCCGCTATGGCTGATCGTCGGGATGCATTTCGGTCGCCCCGATCCGGGGGCCAGTGCCGCGGCAGCCGCGCTGGGGCTGATCAGCGCCGCACGCATGGGCTGGTCATCCACACCCCTCCGCCAGGGCGAGACCGCGACCAGACTCGCGCACTGGCTGCGACCGCTGGCCTTGCTGCCCATCGCCCTGCTCCTGGCCCGCAGCGGACACACCCCGCTGACCTGGCCCGGCGTCGGGCACGGTCTGGTCTATCTGGCCTGGGCTCTGCTGCAACAGGCCTTGATGCTGCGGGTGGTCCTGCCACGCATGCAGCGCAGCCTGCCTGCCGGGCTGGCGCTGCTCGCGACAGCCGGCCTGTTCATGCTGCTGCATGCGCCCAATGGCGAGCTGATGCAGGCCTGCCTGCTGGCGGAGCTGTACTGGGCCTGGTGCTACCAGCGTGATCGCCACCTGCTGCCGATCGCCGTCGGCCATGCCGCCGCCGCTTTGCTGTTGCAGGCCGGCATGGGGCCGCAGAGTCTGGTCCGCTCGCTGGAGGTCAGTGCCCGCTTCATGCAATGAAGCGGGCAGACAGCAGAGCTCAGCGCCGCTTGCGGCTCAACCGGTCCAGCACTTCGCGCAGATCGTCCGGCAACGGCGTCGAAAAGGCGTAGGCCCGCCCGTCCAGACTGAAGTCCATGCTGGCGGCATGCAGGAACAGGCGGTTCAGGCCCTGCTCGCGGAAGCGTTTGTTGGCCTCCTTGTCGCCGTACTTCGGGTCACCGGCCAGCGGGTGGCCGACATGGGCGGCATGGACGCGGATCTGATGGGTGCGGCCCGTGCCCAGCGTGGCCTGCATGAGACGGCTGCCGGGATACTGCTCCATCTCCTTGAAAAACGTCAGCGAAGGCTTGCCGCCATCAGCGACCCGCACCATCCGCTCGCCCCCCTGCATCACCGATTTCAGCAGCGGCGCATTGACATCGAATTTGGCCCGCGAAGGATGGCCGACCATCAGACACAGATAGTGTTTGTTGACCTCGCCGGCTCGAATCGCGCTCTGCAGTCCCAACAGGCCCGAACGGGTCTTGGCGAAGACCAGCACGCCACTGGTATCCCGGTCCAGCCGATGGACCAGTTCCAGCGACTCATTCGGGCGAGCCGCCCGCAGCAGCTCGATCGCGCCGTGGGAGACCCCGCTTCCGCCATGGCTGGCAATGCCCGAAGGCTTGTCGATGGCCAGGAAGTGCTTGTCCTCGAAAATGATGGCCTCGCTGACCTGGGCGATCATCGTGTCAGGAGCCGCGACCGGCCGCTCGCGCTCTTCCTGCCGGATCGGCGGAATCCGCAGCGTATCGCCTTCGGTCAGCCGGGTATCCGGCTTGGCCCGCTTGCCGTTCACACGGACCTGGCCGGTGCGCAACAGTCGGTAGATCATGCTTTTGGGCACCCCCTTCAAAAGCGTGACCAAGGCGTTGTCGATCCGCTGGCCTTCGCGCTCGGGCCCGACGACCAATTGGCGCACGCCCGGGGATGAGGTGGGGGAAGTTACCGTCTGCATTGAAAATGTCCGAAGAAAAAAGGATACTCGAGAAGCGTCGATACGTCTGCCTTGCCTTGGCATCTGGCAGATGAAGCCGGCCGTCACGCGTCCATCGTCATGCGTCCTTCCCTTCAGGAAACGACATCATCGACCCTGTCATCGTAACGGTTCGGCTTGGTGTTTGTCCGCCGCCGAAGTGTACGGGCATGCAGACGCTGCTGCAGAATTTCACCGGTACCTGGTTATGGGTGCCGACTGGTTTACCGCTCGCGCTGCAACGCGAGGACGGGCAGGCCGCCATCACAGGCGCCACCCGACCGAACGATGCGCGGAGCCGCTTGAAAGGAACTGACAAATGAAGCGTATGTTGATCAACGCAACTCAGCGTGAGGAGTTGCGTGTGGCTATCGTCGATGGCCAGACATTATATGATCTGGACATTGAAATCCCATCACGGGAACAGAAAAAAGCCAATATCTACAAAGGTCGCATCACCCGCGTCGAACCCTCGCTGGAAGCCTGTTTCATCGATTACGGCGGCGAGCGCCACGGCTTTCTGTCGCTGAAGGAAGTCGCCCGCGAATACTTCACCCCGGGCGTGGACCCGCACAAGGCCGGCATCCGCGAACTGCTGAAGGAAGGCCAGGAACTGGTCGTCCAGGTCGAAAAGGAAGAGCGTGGCAACAAGGGCGCGGCCCTGACCACCTTCATCAGTCTGGCCGGCCGCTACATGGTGCTGATGCCGAACAACCCCAAGGCCGGCGGTGTCTCCCGTCGTATCGAGGGCGAGGACAGGCAGGCCCTGAAGGAAGCCCTGGAGCACCTGACGGTGCCCGATTCGGTCGGTCTGATCGTGCGTACCGCCGGCCTGGGCCGCGACGCCGAGGAGCTGCAATGGGATCTGGACTATCTCCTGCAGCTGTGGAAAGCCATTTCCCAGGCGGCCAGCGCCCAGCGCGCGCCCTTCCTGATCTATCAGGAATCGAAGCTGTTCATCCGCGCCCTGCGCGACTATCTGCGCAATGACATCGGCGAAATCCTGATCGACGAGGAGTCGCTGTACAACGATGCACGCCAGTTCATGCAGCAGGTGATGCCCAACTCCCTGCGCAAGCTGAAGCTGTACCAGGACGATACCCCGCTGTTCTCGCGCTATCAGATCGAAACCCAGATCGAGAGCGCCTTCGAGCGCCAGGTCAGGCTGCCCTCCGGCGGTTCGATCGTGATCGATCAGACCGAGGCGCTGACCTCGATCGACATCAACTCGGCGCGCGCCACCAAGGGTGGCGACATCGAGGAAACCGCCTTCAACACCAACCTGGAAGCGGCGGTGGAAATCGCTCGCCAGGCGCGCATCCGCGATACCGGCGGACTGATCGTGATCGACTTCATCGACATGGACAGCCCCAAGCACCAGCGCGAAGTGGAAGAGCAACTGAAGAGCGCCCTGAAGCTGGACCGAGCCCGCATCCAGGTCGGCCGCATCTCGCGTTTCGGACTGCTGGAAATGTCGCGTCAACGCCTGCGCCCCTCGCTGGGCGAAGCGACCCAGATCGTCTGCCCGCGTTGCGAGGGCCATGGTCATATCCGCAGCGTCGAATCGCTGGCGCTCTCGACCCTGCGTCTGATCGAAGAGCACGCGATGAAGGACAACACCGGGCAGGTCCTGGTGCAGGCCCCGCCGACCGTCGCCAACTACATGTTGAACGAGAAGCGGGCCAGCGTGGTCGAGATCGAGATGCGCCACAAGGTGCATGTCGTCGTCGTGGCCGATCGCAAGCTGCAGACTCCGCACATCGAGATCCAGCGCATCCGTGAAGTGGACATGGGTGAGCATTCCAAACCCAGCTACGAGCGCCTGACCGCGGTCAGCGCCACGCCGATCCCGAAAATGGGTCAGGCGCTGGGCAGCAGCGAGCAGCCCGCCGTCAGCGGCATCATGCCGGCCAGCCCTGCACCGGTCCGCGAGGAAGCCGAGGCCGCCGCCCCCGTGGCAGCGGCTCCCGCAGCCCGTCCGACGGCGAGCGCACCGCAGGGCGGACTGTTCTCGCGACTGTTCTCCTGGCTGCGGGCTCCCGCGGCTGCGGAACCCGAAGCCACCGCCGCCCCGGTCGCCAGCGAAAAGGGGCGCGCACGGTCGAATCCGGCCGAAACCGGCAACGGGCGCGGCCAGCGTCCGTCGCGCGAAGATCGCCGCTCAAGCCGCAACGACGACTCGCAGGATGGTTCCGGCCAGAACGGTCGTGGCAATCGCGGTGAGCGCGGTGAGCGCGGTGAGCGCGGTGAGCGCCAGGATCGTGCATCGAACCCGGCCAAGCATGGCAACAACGCCAAGCGCAATCGCAACGAACGTCCGGAGCGTGGCGAGCGGGCGGAACGCCAGGAACGTCCGGAAAAGACCGAACGTCCCGAAAGAAACGAACGCAACGACGTCCAGGCTCGACAGGCGGCTCCCAAGCCGCCCCGCCCGCCTCGCCAGAACGCGGCCGAGACTGCGGTCGAGGGGGATGAAAACAAAACCCGTCAACAGAACCGTGTTCGTCAGGAGCAGGTTCGCAAGCCGGAAAATTCGCCGGCTGTCGAAACCGAACCGAAGCCGGCACCGGCTCCCGTACCCGTCGACGACGTGCCGCCTGAGCAGGCCGTCACGGCTGAAAACGCCATAGCGAACCCGTCCGAAATCGCCGACCAGAGCGACCAGGGTGAAACCGGAAGCGGCACCTCGCGGCGACGTCGCGGCCGCCGCGGCGGTCGTCGTCGTCGTCGTCCGGAAGACGGTCTGCCCGGCACGGAATCGACCGAAGCAACCGAAGCAACCGGCAACGAAGGTGATGATGCGACCGCCGACAAGGACGATGCCGTCGCCACCGAGGCGCCTGCGGACACCACCCCCAAGGCACCGCGCAAGCCCCGTCAGCCTCGCCAGCCCCGTCAACCGGCCGTCGAGCCCGACTCTGGCAGCGACGGCCGCCCGGAGCGTGGCGAAAACCGGAGCCTGGATCTGCCCATGTTGCCGCCGGTCCCGACCGAAGGCCGTGAAGCCCAGGCCGTGACGCCCCCGATCGACAGGCCCGCTGCAGTGCTTCCCGCGACGCCTGCCAAGGTCGAGGTCGTGGCCGAGCCGGTGACGGTGACCGGGCCGACGCGGCCGTCACCTGCGCCGGAGCGGCCGGTACCCGCCCCGCCAGTCGTCGCGCCTGCCGTGACCCCGGCATCGGTCACCCCTGCGGCCACCAGCCAGCCGGCAAAGTCGGAGACCAGCGCCATCGCAGCCGATGTCGTCAAATCCGATGTCGTCGAAGCCAAGGTCGAAGCCAAGCCCGCTCCCGCCGCCGCAACGGTCGAGGCCGCCACGGACGTCGTGGCCGTGGCCGTGCCCGAGCCGACCAAGCCCATGGCTCCGGTCATGGCAGTACCGGCAACGGCCAAGGCCGTACCCGAGCCCGTTGCCAGCTTCGAAGTGGCTGAAACCGCGACCTCCGAGCCGGCGCCTGTGCCCCGGCAAGCCGGACCGGCGGAATCAGGGGCGGCCGAGTCCGCACCGCCGGCGACCACCGAACCGGTGGCCAAGCCGGAGCCGGCCGACCGATCGGAACAGCCCTCCTCCCAGGGCTGAACCTCGCCGGCGGAGTCAGCCGACTCCGCCGGCCTAGTCCCAAGCACCCTTGGAAACGCCCATGACGCTGGCCCCGCCCTTCAATCTGCAGGCCTGGATCGAGACGAACCGGCATTTGCTGAAGCCGCCCGTCGGCAACAAGTGCATCGTCGATGGCGACTTCATCATCATGATCGTGGGCGGCCCCAACAGCCGCACCGACTACCATGTCGATGAAGGTCCCGAGCTGTTCTACCAGATGGAGGGCGAGATGGTGCTGAAGGTGCAGGACCAGGGTCAGTGCCGGGATATCCCGATCCGTGCCGGTGAAATGTTCTATCTGCCACCGCAGGTCCCGCATTCGCCACGACGCATGGCCGGCTCGATCGGTCTGGTGGTCGAACGCAAACGACTCGCCCACGAGCTGGACGGCATGATCTGGTACTGCCCTGACTGCAATCACAAGCTGTTCGAAGCCTCCTTCGCGCTGCAGGACATCGAGGCTGATCTGCCGCCCTTGTTCAGCCGGTTTTACGGCTCCCTGCAGGCGCGCACCTGCAGCCGTTGCGGCCGTGTCCATCCGCTCCCCGCGAGCTGATCCGCCGACATACTGGCCAGTACGGACGACTCCCCAGTAGAATTCGGCGCATGGGCGGCGGCCACCGGTGGCGCGTTGCAGCAGATCCGGCAGGCAAGAGGCCTCGTGCACGAAGCCCGACCGTCCGCGATTGCCATGAATTTGAAACAACTGCCTTGATTTACAGCCGCTTGCGCCACAACGATGGCGGCCATGTGGGGGAAACGCACGATCACTCGAACCTATTGCAGTGCGCCTTGCCGAGATGGCGGCACTCAAATAACGTTTAGCCAACAATTGCAGGGCCGCCGTCACGTCAGGTGACGACCCCATACGAGGCTTGCCATGGACGTATTTGAAGCCCGCTCGGTCTGTGCTCAACACAGGTTCGGGTATCGACCAGGGATCGACGGTCGCCACACCGCTCCCCACTCACTGCCGGCCGGCGCTGATGCCGCCGGCCCCGAGGCCTTCCCCCTCCATCGGATCCGTCCGGCAGCACCAAGCTGCTGAGCGCATCCGCCTGACCGCCGTCCCCACGGCACACGGCCGAACCCGGGCCACGACGTTTAATTATCAGGAGACACGATCTTGAACTTTACCCTCCCCCGCCAAAAGTCCGGGTCGGCCGCTTCCGCCCGCATCGCCATCAGCGTCGCCATCATCGCCGCTCTGGGTCTGCCGGCACTGGCCCAGGCCGCCTCCTTCCAGCTGCCCGTCGGCAGCGCCGCCACCCTCGGCCGCGCCGGCGCCGGCGGCTCGCTGTATGACAATGATCCGACTGCCGCCTACAGCAACCCCGCCGCCCTGGGTTTCTTCACCGAGTCGGTTCACGAGACCACCTTCATGGGCCTCCGCCCGACGGCCAAGTTTCAGGGCAACTTCACCGACTATGCCGGCAAGCCGATCAGCGGCAGCAATCCGGACGGTTTCGGCCGGCCCAAGTTCATGGGCAACGGCGCATCGGCCTTCAAGATCAATGACCATCTGGTGATCGGCACCAGCTTCAATGTGCCTTACGCCCTGTCCAGCCATTACAACAGCAACTGGGCGGGCCGCTATTTCGGCAACCGCACGGCCATCCGCAATTATCAGGCGACGCTGTCAGCCGGCTACAAGGTCAATGACGAGTTCTCGATGGGTCTGGGCGTGATCGCCTCCTATACCCGAGCCACCATCGGTACCACCATCGATGCCGGCAGCACAGCCAGCCTGCTGGGCCGGCCGGTACCGCCGCAGGCCGCCGACGTCTATCTGAATGTCAATGCCAAGCGCAGTGTGGAAGTCGGCTACGTGTTCGGCTTCGAATACAAGCCCACTGACCGTGATCGCATCGGCGCCAGCTACCATTCGCGAATCCAGAACACCTTGTCGGGTACCTACAACCTGAGTGGCAGCGCGACCGGGCTGGCATTGATCGGAGCGGCCATGCCTGGCGTAGGCCTGACCGGCCGTGGCTCCGCTCGTCTGGATATCCCGGCGACCGCCAACTTCGACTACCTGCATATCTTCAACTCGCGCTTTACCCTGGGCGCCTCGGCGCAGTGGACCGGCTGGGGCACCTTCAAGGACCTGGCCCTGAGCAGCAATGGCAAGCAGCTGGTCAGTCTGCCGCAGAACAACAAGGATGCCTGGATGTACTCGATCGGCGGCGATTACCGCTTTACCGATCGCTGGACCCTGCACGCCGGTATCGCCTACGACGAGACCCCGACCGTGGACGGCACCCGCGACCCGCGCCTGCCCGATGGCAGCCGCAAGATCGTCGGCGTGGGCTTCGGCTATCAGGCGACCCGCAAGCTGAAGCTGGATATGGGCTATCAGCATCAGTTCGTCAGCAATGTCCGCGTCAGCCAGCAGAATCAGGTCCTGCTAGGTGCTGGCATTATGAACGGCTATTTCGAAGACAGCGGCGACCTGCTGTCGCTGACGGCCACCTACCACTTCTGATGAAACCCGGCGGTGGAAGCCCGATGGGCTCTCCACTGCTGAAGATCAAGCACCCCGTTGCGGCCGGTTCAATCCGGCCGCAACGTTTTCAGCACGGCTTCGCCACGCGGGGACAAGGCCGCCAGTCGCGCCTCCCGCCCTTCACCGGCATAGCCCAGATCGATACGCAGATCGGCGGCTGGCAGCATGCCGCGCCCCTGATCGGGCCATTCCACCAGCACGATGGCCCCGGGATCGGCCAGGGATTCCAGTCCCAGCCACTCCAGCTCGCCCGGATCGGCAATCCGGTAAAGATCCAAGTGCCAGGCCGTGCCATGGGTCCAGGGATAGGACTCGACCAGACTGTAGGTCGGACTCTTGATCCGCCCGGTCACCCCCAGATGCTGCAGCAAGGCCCGCGAGAAGCTGCTTTTGCCCGCCCCCAGCGGCCCGTGCAGTTCCACGCTCAATCCCGTCGGGGTGATCGCTCCGGCTAGCCCTTGGGCCAGCGCGCGGGTCTCGGCTTCGGTGTCCAGTACCCGTCTGAATGCAGGCGCCTTCTCAAGCATGAGCCTGTCCATTGACCAGAGCCCGCAGCTCGGGCAGCAGATCCGTGGGCAGCAGGCCGCGCTCCCCGGCACGGGCCGCGCGGTCGCCCGCCAGCGCATGCAGGGCAACCCCCAGTCCGGCAGCCTCCCAGGGATGATGTCCCTGTACCAGCAAGGCGCCGATGATACCGGTCAGGGTATCGCCCATACCGCCGACAGCCATACCCGGATTGCCCCAGGGGCAGTAGACGATGCGCCCATCCGGATCGCCGATCAGGCTGCCCGCCCCCTTCAGCACCACCACGGCCCGGTATCGCTGCGCCAGCGCCCGCACTGCGGCGTAGCGGTCCGCTTCGATATCGGGAACCGTGGTGTGCAACAGACGCGCCGCCTCGCCCGGATGAGGCGTCAGCACCAGCTGCCCGGGCAGGGCATGGGACTCCTGGGCCAGCATGTTCAGACCGTCGGCATCCAGCACCATCGGCTTGCCGCTGTCCAGCGCCGTCAGCCACAGGGCATGCCCCCAGGCGCCCTGGCCCAGGCCAGGACCGACCGCCAGACCGGTGACCTTCTCCAGCATCGATTCCAGTGCAGGCGGGCCATTGACACCGAGCGCCATCACTTCGGGGCAACGGGTATTGAAGGCGAGCACCTGCTCGCTGCGGGTGGCCACACTGACCAGACCGGCACCGCTGCGCAAGGCCGCCATCGCCGTCAGATGCACGGCCCCGCCCGTGCCATGTTCGCCGCCGACCACCAGCAGGTGGCCATTGCGGCCTTTGTGCATCGCACGCGGGCGAGGCGGCAGCTGTGGCCAAGGCAATGCCGTCGCTACCGGCGACAAGGCCGTCACGGCCTCCTCCAGTCCCAGCGGCTCGATGATCAGCCGACCAGCCCAGTCCCTGGCCTGGCCGGTGACCAGACCGGACTTGCCGGCCAGAAAAGTGATGGTTGCATCAGCCCGTACCACCGCACCCGGCGCGGCACCGGTATCGGCATTGAGACCCGAGGGGCAGTCCAGCGCCAGCACCGGAACCGTACCGGCATTCAAGGCCTGGATCAGATCGGCGGCCAGTCCTTCCGGCGCCCGGTTCAGGCCGATACCGAAAATCGCGTCCACCTGCAGATCGGCCTGCGGCAGCGGCTGGCCCGGTACATGGACCTGCACCTGCACTCCGGCTTTCTGCAGAGCCTCGAAACCGGGATGGGATGCCGTCAACGGCGCCAGCGCAATGACATCGACCTGCCAATCGGCGGCCTTCGCAAGCGCCGCCAGCAGGCAGCCATCGCCGCCGTTGTTGCCTGGACCGCAGCAGACCAGCAGCGAACGGGCCAAGGGCCACTCGGATCGAAGCCGCTGCCAGGCGGCCTGGGCCGCCCGCTTCATCAGCGCATCGACAGGCAGCTGCAACACCTCGAGGGCATGGCGTTCCAGCTGGCGGATCTGGGCGGTGCCGTACACGGCCCGGGAAGCGAGAATCTCAGTCATGCCGGCAGTATAAATCCCCCGGCGGGACATGATGCAGCCTCTGGCAGCAGAGGCCCGGCGCAACGATGGCCGCGGCCGGGCCAATCGCCCCATCCGCTCGCGAGCCTGCCATCCCCTGCCTACAATAGACGGCATGAGTCTTGCCTCCGCCATCGACTATCACCACCTTGCCCGCCGCATCAAATACTGGGCCGGCGAACTGGGCTTTGCCGACACCGGCATTGCCGATGTCGCGCTGGGTGACGATGAAGGCCATCTGCAACGCTGGCTGGATGCAGGCTTTCATGGCGAGATGGACTATATGGCCCGCCACGGCATGAAACGGGCCCGCCCGGCGGAACTTGAGCCGGGCACCCGGCGGGTGATCTCGGTGCGGATGGACTATATCCCTCCCGGCTTGCCCCATGCCTGGGAGGTGATTGCCGATCCCGCGGCCGGCTATGTCGCCCGCTATGCACTGGGGCGCGACTACCACAAGCTGATGCGCAACCGGCTGCAGAAACTGGCCGAGCGGATCCGGGAAGTCACCGGCGACTTCGGCTACCGCGCTTTCGTCGACTCCGCGCCGGTGCTGGAAAAGGCGCTGGCCCGCAATGCCGGCCTGGGCTGGATCGGCAAGCACACGGTGGTGATCAACCGCCGTGCCGGCTCGTATTTTTTTCTCGGCGAGCTGTACACCGACCTGCCGCTGCCGGTGGATGCACCGGCCAGCGCGCATTGCGGCAGTTGCAGCCGCTGCATCGACATCTGTCCCACCCGGGCCATCGTGGCCCCTTACCGGCTGGATGCGCGGCGCTGCATTTCCTATCTGACCATCGAGCTGCAGGGCTCGATTCCCGAGCCGCTGCGCGCGCCGATCGGCAACCGCATCTTCGGTTGCGACGACTGCCAGCTGGTCTGTCCATGGAACAAGTTTGCCCAGCTCAGCACCGAGCCCGACTTCGCCCCCCGCCATCAACTGGACGGCCCGCGGCTGATCGATCTGTTCAGCTGGAGCGAAGCGACCTTTCTGGACCGCACCCAGGGGATGGCGATCCGGCGGACCGGCCATGCCGGCTGGTCACGCAATATCGCCGTAGCCCTGGGCAATGCGACGCCGACACCCGCCGTCTGGTCGGCCTTGATGAGCCGTGCCCTGGATCCTTCGGACCTGGTCCGCGAGCATGTGCAATGGGCACTGGCACGCCAGCGCCAGCTGCAGCAGACACTCAGTCTTCGGTTCCGGCCGGCTTGAACAGACGCCGGACCTCGTCCTCGCCCAGCAGACGCCATTGCCCGGGTTCCAGGCCGCCCATGTCCATGCCGCCCACGGCAATGCGCTGCAGACGTTCGACGTGGTTGCCCACCGCCGCGAACATCCGCCGGACCTGGTGGTAACGCCCTTCGGTCAGAACCAGCCGGGCCTTGCGCGGCCCCAGCACCTGCAATTCGGCCGGCGCCAGCGGCGTGGTCTCCGATTCCAGCAGCAGGGTGCCGGCGGCGAAAATGGCCGCCTCGTCGCCCCTGAGATCATTGGCCAGCTCCGCCTCGTAGACCTTGGCGATCTCGGCCTTGGGCGAAATGATCCTGTGCAGCAGAGCGCCGTCATCGGTGAGCAGCAGCAGGCCCGAGGTGTCGCGATCCAACCGGCCCACCGTGGACAGTGCCGGGTTGCGCAGGCTGAAGCGCGGCGGCATCAGATCATAGATGACCCGACCCGGATCCTTGCGCGAGCAGGTCACCCCCAGCGGCTTGTGCAGCATGATCACCATGCCGGCCGGCGGATCCAGCGGCTCGCCGTCAAAACGGATATCCGCGTGTTCGGCATGGACGCCAAGCTGGTCATCGGCGTACAGCACTTCGCCTTCGGCGTCGGTCACCAGCCCCTGACGGAACCAGGCCGTGACCTGCTTGCGCGAGCCATAACCGAGATTGGCAATCAGTTTGATCAGTTTCATGAAAGATACTCAGATATGTAGTCATGCCACCTGCGCGCGGCACAGAGCTTTCAGCGGGTACGCAAGGCGGTGGCGCGAATGACCTTGAAACCCTGTGCGTCGACCAGGGTTCTGACCTCGTCGAAACGTCGCCGCAGCAGATCCTCGTAGGGCAAATGCCGGTTGGCGACCAGGTACAGCTGACCCGAGGGTACCAGCGCCTCCGCCGCCGCCTGGATAAAGGCCTGCCCCAGCGCCGGCACATCGGCCCGTCCCAGATGAAAAGGCGGGTTGCTGACCACCACCTCGTAGCGCCCGTCCAGGCCCTGACTGACATCGGACCACAACAACCGGATCGGTACCTCGCGACCGGTCTCCGTCGCCGCCTGCCGCAGGTTCAGTTGCGCTGCCGGCAGGGCGCGTGCCTCGGCCTCGTAGAGATCCAGCGATTTCAGCCCCGGGCAGTGCCGCAGCAGATGCGCGGCCAGCAAGCCGTAACCGGCACCCAGATCCGCCATCCGCCCGGCCAGAACCGCCGGCAACTGACTGAGCAGCAGACTGGAGGCGGCATCGACCCGATCCCACGCGAACAGGCCCGGGCGGGTGAAATAGCCCGCCGGCCCCTTTCTGACCTCATCCATGCCGGCCCAGGCCGCACGCAAGCCGGCATCGACCCGAGCCTCGTCCGGCACGGCCCAGGCCACCCGGCATTTGTGCTTGCTCAATTCGCCATCCAGCCTGCACAAGGCTTGCAGATCGGTCATGACGCTGCGTGCGCCCTCATTGTTGGTCGCGGCCACCAGCAAGCGGCCGCCAGGCGCCAGCCAATCCAGCGCCCTGGCCATGGCCGCCCGCGCCTCGTCGCGCTGACGCGGTGCCAGCAGCAGCACCTGAGCCTGACTTCCCGCTTCGGGCTCGACCTCGAGCACCGACCGCCCCTGGGCGATCAGCGCATCGGCATGCGGCTTGAAGGACTGCAGCCACTGCCAGTCCCGGCCGATCTCCAGACCACGGCCTGGCACGCCGCGCCAGACCAGGGTCGGCCCGTTCACCGGCGCCAGCCCACCTCGCGTCAACGCATGGAACAAAGCCTGCTGCGCCGTATCATCCACTGTCAGGGCACGGCTTTCGCTCATGGCCATTCCACCTTGAAACCTGTTCGGAACCGGCTAGTGTACCCGGCCCCGCCGCCGCCCGCCGCAGAAGGCCGTTGTTCGCCGCGGCCCTACCCATGCTCGCTGCGCACCTGGGCGTGACTGATCAGCGCGAAGATGAAACTGCCGCCGACCACGTTGCCGGCCAGGGTCGGCAGGGCGAAATCCAGTGCATAGCCCGCCAGCCCCAGCTGACCGGTCAGCACCAGATACAGCACCTCGCAGGATCCGACCACGATATGGGTGAATCCGCCGATGGCGATCAGATACGTTATCAGCAGGATGATGGGCAGCTTCAGGCGTGGTGCGGCCGCGACCATCCAGATCATCGTCGCGATCAGCCAGCCGGAGAAAATGCCCTTGCCGAACATCTGGCCCGGGGCATTCTTCATCACTTCTTCGCAGATGGCTCCGATCACAGGCCGCAAGCCGGCATCGACCATGCCGGTATGGGCCAGCAGGGCCGCGAAAATGGCCACCCCGACCACGTTGCCGACCAGCACCACCAGCCACAGCCTCAGCAGCTGCCCCAGCACGGCCAGTTTCGGTCTCGACAGCAACGGCAGCACGGCCGTCATCGTGTTTTCGGTAAACAGCTGCTGCCGCCCCAGGATGACGATCACGAAGCCCAGGCAATAGCCGATGTTTTCAATCAGAAAACCACCGGGCACGCCCTCGAGATGACTGCGCAACAGCGCCCTCGCCAGCAGCGAAAAACCCATCGACAAACCGGCCGCCAAAGCCGACCAGGCCAAGGCCACGACCGGGCGGGCCAGCTCCTCCTCGCCCTGCAGCCGCACCGACTCATGCAGCACCAGGGCACGTGGCGGCTGACCGTCCTCGACCTGTTCGCGCTCCTCATCCGTCAACGACTGCTCGGCGACACTGTCGCCATCCGTATCAGGCGATACCGGATCCGATCCGGTGCCGGCATCGCGGCGCAAGATGAAAGCGGGTACTGGATCGCGTTCCACAGGCATGAGGGTCTCCCGAACGGACAGTCCATTCACAGCAGCTCCCGGACCCGATCGCAGGCACCCCGCCATTCGCGACCATCGGATTCCGGCTCGGCCCCATCATCATCTGCTACGACGGGCAGCTCAAGTCCCGGCAGCTCGCAGCGTTCAGGCGGGCTGCGCGAGAGACAAGCGCCAGCCCACGCCGTCGCCGGCCCCGCATGGCGGCGACCGATACGGTTTGGCACGGCCAGCCCGGACCTGTCAGCGCAGCTGCGAGTCCTTGGAACCCCGGCGGTTGTAATGACTGGTCGCCCCCTGGTCATGACGCGCCTGGCAGGCGATGCAGTAGCGCGCACTGGGCATCGCCTTGCGGCGCGCCTGCGGTATCTTCTCGCCGCATTCCTCGCAATGCTCGCTGCCTGCGCCGTCCAGAGCCGCACGTACGCGGTCCACCTCGTTGAGCAGATTGGACAGAATCGTGTCCTGAACCCCGTCAGCGGGGCCAAATCCGGTGGCCATGACAAGCCCTCCCGCGCCAGCCCCGTCAGGAGCGATACTCACCAGATGGTGGCCTTGATGCCGAATCCAAGTGTCTGGCCCGGCACGTGCGGCAAAGCGGCGCCGCCTTCCGGGATGACCGGACAGTCGGTGGCGACCAAGCGGGTCGGCCGGCTCTCGCTCACCCATTCACTGTGAACGGAAGCCCGCACCGGCATCGCGCCCAGGCCTCAGTTGATCTTGAAAAAGGCGACCTGCCGGACCAGATCCAGCGCCTGCTCATGCAAAGCCCGGGCCGCAGCACTGGCTTCTTCGACCAGAGCGGCATTCTGCTGGGTGTTGTCGTCCATCCGCAGCACCGCCTGATTGACCTGACTGATGGATTCGGACTGCTCCTCGGTAGCGGCAGCGACTTCGGCAAAGATGTCGGACATCTGGCCGACGCTGTCGAAAATCAGACTCAGCCCGTCATTGCTGGAGCGGGTCAGAATTTCACAGGAATCCATGTGCGCACTGCCCTCCTCGATCAGTGCACGCACCTGCTTGGCTGCACCTGCGCTGCGCTGGGCCAGCCCGCGTACCTCCGAGGCCACCACCGCGAAGCTGCGGCCTTGCTCGCCGGCGCGGGCCGCCTCCACTGCGGCATTCAGCGCCAGGATATTGGTCTGAAAGGCGATTTCATCCATCATTCCGACGATTTCGGCCATGCGCCGGCTGGAATCGGCCAGTGCCTGAATCGCCTCCATGGCTTCCTTGGACGTCTTGTCACCGCTGGCTGCCAGATCACGACTGGTGCCCATCAGCTGATTGGCATCACGCGTATGCGCCGCATGCTGACGCAGGCTGCTGGTCATTTCCTCGATCGTGGCGGCCGTCTCCTCCAGACTGGCCGCCTGGGACTGGGTGCGCTGGCTGAGATCCTCGTTGCCGCGGCTGATCTGTTCCGAGGCCGCGCTGATCTCGACACTGCTGCCGCGCACCTGCTGCACGATGGCCACCAGCTTGGCATCCATCTCGGCCAGCGAGTGCAGCAGGCTGTTCACCTCATGACGACTGCCTTCGACCAGATCGACCTGATGGCCCAGCTGGCCATGGGCCACGGCATCCGCCAGCTGCTCGGCCACTTGCAGCGGCCGGGCCACGGTGCGGACCAGAATCCAGCGCATGCCGATGGCGACCAGCAACAGCAGCACTGCGGCAATCGCCTGCAGCCGGAACGAGTCATCCGCTTGCTGGTGGGTCCGGAGGATCAATTGCTTGCCGGCCTGCTGGCGACAGGCCAGCACGCGGTCCAGAACCTGCTCGTAGGCGAAGTCATCTTTTGCCACCACCTCGGTCAGCAGCCGGTTGTAGGTGGCGGCATCACCGGCCTTGGCCGCGGCCATCAGCGGCCGTATTCCCTGATCGACATAGCGTGTGAAGGCAGCCGCCAACTCCGCCTGCAGAGCCATCTCGTCGGGCGTTTTGCCGGGTGCCTGCCGGTAACGGGCCAGGGCATCCGTCGCCAGCTTGAATTTGTCGGCCGCTCGCTGCAGCTGCCAATCGGCCTGCTGGCGGTCCTTGGCTTCGATATAGGCCAGCGTAGCCCCCATTTCGGCCCGGACAGTACGCATGTGATTGATCGAATCGACCAGGGCCAGCGTGTCGGCCTGATCAACGATCAACTGGCTGGCGGCATGGTCGCCATGCACGATGGCACGGGCCGCATAACCGGAGGTGAGCAGAAAGCCCAGCTGCAGAATCACCAGACAAAGGGTGATGATGGCGACCACCCGGAATTTCATCACGAAACGTACAAACGAGGGCATGGGGCGCAGACCGTCTACTTCAGCGTTGGATAACCTTGGGTTATCGACATCGGCCAAAGAATCTTAAGCCTCTGTGCTGAAAAGATTTTTCCACCACGACAAGATCACGGAATGACCGTGTCACACGTCACGCCTCCGGCGCCTGGCGCGATCCCTGCACCGATCGGATGCCTACCTGTCCGAACCCGCCATGGCCGCACCGATGGTCGAGACCGGTTCGCCCAAGGGCCAGGGCCGGGCGTTGGCCATGGATCCCGTCTCGGATCCGGCACGTGCCGGGCATCGGAAATATCTCAGGGCTCCGCGGCCAGAACGCGCTCTTCGGCGGGCACATCAATCACCAGCCGCAACCCGAGCTGACTCATCAGCTCAAGCAGATTGCCCAGCTTGGCCGAGGGCCGGCCCTGCTCGATATGCGCCAATGAAACGTGACTGACGCCAATCATCGAGGCAAGGTCTTCCTGGCGCAGGCCATGCCCCTTGCGTTGATCACGGATGATTTTCCCCAACTGTGTTGCAGACTCGATCGGTCGATACATCACACACCCCGGAATCCAGAGAATCTAAAGGTCGCTTTAGATTTCTTTCTTATACACCCAATGTCAATCGCAATCGCATGATTCATTTCGAATTAAGGTGGATTCAACCAATTCGGGCCTGATTTAGAAATAAATGTTTCGCTTCGCCGGTGTGAGGCCACGCTGCTGCCGACCTGCGCCACGCAGCACCCGCCGCACCGGAGATATCCGCCGCCTGCGGCCCCGCCGCGCCACGGGCCGCCGCTGGAATGTCCCCGTCAAATTCACCTGAGCGACCGACCTGCGCGCGGCGGCACTCCGGACCGGACGTACGTCGATGCAGACGAAAAGCTGGCGCCCGGTCCGGACCGTCTCCGGCGTGCGTGATGCCTTGCTTGCCGGCCGGCCGGCCGGCGGCTGGCGGATGCCGGCATCCGGACCGCGATCGCCTGCAGCCATCGTCGCTGCCGGCTCGGGACATGGCCCTGGCACGCAAACTCCACTACATTAAGCCCTGTCTCCCGGCCTGCCGGATCGATCTCCGGTTCCGCGCCTTCGGCTCGCCGGACCGGCCTGGCTACCGTCCGGCGCGTTCCGGAACGTGGCCCAACCATGTCGTGAAGGAGCCCTCATGCAGACCCGAGCCCGTATCGCTCAAGTAGTGGTCTCCCGACATCCTCAGCACTCGCTCTCCGATGCCCGCGGCATCGATGCCATGCTCGACACGGTTGCCGTCGCGCATGATCTGGATGCCCTCGTGACCTTGCCGAAACACGATGGCAGCAAGGCCCTGCCCGGCGGCATCGCCGAAACCCGCGGACGGCGGGCTTTCCGTGCCGCGCCCGACAAGCTCTCGTCTGACGATCTGGTCGCCATCCAGCCTTTCGGGCATGCCGACGACCACGTGCGTCGCCAGAATGGCGAGCTGTCGCTTCGTCACCTGCATGGCCATTTTGCGAGGCTGGTCGAGGGACGCGATCTGGCCGCATCCTCGAGACGGCCCGGCCCCTTCGGTCCGCCTTGTTTTCTTCACCCTGCAACGAGTCCGACACATGAAACTTTACATCTATGATCACTGCCCGTTCTGCGTGAAGGCCCGCATGGGACTGGCCCTGAAGAAACTGCCGTTCGAGCTGGAAATCCTGATGGAAGGCGATGCCGAAACCCCGACCCGGATGGTCGGCAAGAAGATCGCGCCCATCTTGCAGAAGGATGACGGCAGCTACATGCCGGAAAGCATGGACATCGTGCATTACGCCGACCAGCTCAAGGCCCCGCGACTGCTGGACGGCAGCACCGACGAAGCCATCGAGGCATGGGTCAAGTCGGTGTGGCGGATCACCATCCGGCTGGCCGTGCCCCGCTTCGTCGAAGGTGACTTCCCTGAACTGGCCACTACCGAGGCACGCGAGGCCTTTCGTGCCCGCGAAATCCGCGCTTTCGGCGATCTCGATGCCCTCATCGAGCAGTCTCCGGAATGGATCGCCGACATCAATCACCAGCTGCAGGCGCTGGAAGCCCTGCTGGCTGCCCACAAAGGCCTGAATCTGGCGGACTTCAGCCTGTTTCCCGTGCTGCGCTCACTGACCATCGTCGAAGGGGTCAAGTTCGGCCCGCTGGCCCAGGCCTATGCGGAACATTTCAGCGCCAAGACCGGCGTCGCCCTGCTCGATCCGGCCTGAGCTCGCGCCTGCGGCGCTGACCGTCGTCCACCTCCGCAACAGTCCCGGCTGTACGCTCCCAGACCCAGTCGGGACTGACGGCATGTCCGCCTCGAATACGACAGCGTCGTCAAAGCTTCATATCACCGTGCTCTGCTGACAGGCCATCTTCAACCCTTGCGCATCTGCGAGGACAGGCCTCCGTCCTTTTCGACGTCGTCGAGCTCCGACTCCGGCTGCCGCCTTGCTCGACGCCAGCCCTTCAGCGGAATGCCTTCCTGCTCCGTCGCCCCGTGCCCTGCTGCCATATGCAGGCCTTTCGCTGCTGGCCATCACCGCACTGCCGGCCGGGGCCACGGAGTCACCGGAACAAGCCCGGCCTGCCGTCACGCCGATCAAGCATCTGGTGATCATCTTCAGGGAGAACGAATCCTTCGACCATGGTTTCGCCACCTGCCCGCATGTATTTGACCCTCGTGATGAACCGGCCTTTATCGCTGAAGCCGACACTCCCCCTATCAATGGCCCGGACACCGATCTGCTGGAACACAATCGCAATGCTTCGGCAGCTGCCAATGGGCCGAACAAGTCCAACCCGTTCCGGCCGGACCGCTCTCAGGCCCATACCGAAGACCCGACGCACAACCGCAACCCGGAGCAATTGGCCTGCGGCCATGGCGCCGCGGATCTGTTTCCGCGATATAGCGGTCTTTGCTTGTTCACTGGTTCCCGCAAGGCCGACTGCGCAGGCTGTCATGCCAATCAGCCCAGTCCCGGTCATCTGCCGCCTTTGTTGACCGACACCCCATACGAAACCATGCCGGTTCCAAGCAATACTTCCCTGCCGATCAACAAGAATCCGGGCCATGACGATCCGGGCTTATGCGGCCACATCCGCAGAGACATGGCCGCTCAAACCCAGTGCCAAGGCATGTTCCTGACCCCGACACTGCACAACACGGCTCGCCGTGGCGTCTATTTCCAGAATGGGGCGTATCACGATCTGCTTGATGTACTCAGGTTCCGGAACCTGCGCAGCAGCTCCGCGGAGCGGGTCTATCCGCATGACTCGACGGGACACCCAAACAACAACAAAGCCTCCCCGGCGGCATTGAGCCAATATCGATACCACCGATGCGCCGTTTGATCGGAGGCCGGGTCAGCCACCAGCCATGACGGAGCATGATATCGACGATATCATCGCCTTTCTGCGGGCCCTGGATGACGGCTACCGGAGCAACAACACCGTGATCAGGGCCCGTGGCGCGGACCGGTGGCCCGGATTCAGCCGCGAGAGCCCTGTTCGATGGCCCGGGCCAGATTCCCCACGGCGGGGGGGGCACCCTCTTCGTGAATCAGGGCCACCGTGGTCTGCAGTGGCGGCTGCCGCAGAGGCTGGTAATCGATCAGCCCACGATGCAAATCGGCAATCGATTCAGGCACGATGGCCCAGCCAAAGCCGCCGGCCACGAGATTCAGGGCCGAGGCGATATGCGATGAGGACTGGGTCAGCTGCGGCTCGAAGCCGCTGATGCGGCAGGCCTCGACCAGACTGTCATGCAGATCCGGACCGGCGCTGCGGGAAAACAGGATCAGCGGCTGATCGGCCAGCCGCGCCAGGGTATCCCTGGGAGCTGTGGCCTCGCGGCCGTCCGGCAGCGAGGCAATCAGCATCGGCTCGGACAGGATCGGATGCACTTGCAGCCCCTGCAGATCTCCGTAAGGAAGACGGATCACCGCTGCATCCAGACGGCCATTTCGGACCTGCGAAACCAGCTCCGGCGTCCCCGCTTCCGAAGGATCCAGCTCGACCCCCGGCCAGGCATTGCGGTAGTGCCGGATCATCTCGGCCAGCGGCCGCAGAAATACCGTCGAATGACAGAAGCCGACATTGATCGTCCCATGCAGGCCTTGCCCAGCATGACGGGCACGAGTACTGGCTCGATCCACCAGCTCCATCATCTTGTGGATATCGGCCCCGAAAGCTTCGCCGGCCGAAGTCAGTTTCAGACCGCGCGGCAGGCGCTCGAACAAGGCGACACCCAGCAGCTCTTCCAGCTTGCGCAATTGCTGGCTGAAAGGCGGCTGGGCAATACCCAGATCAGCGGCGGCTCGGGTCAGGTTCAAATGTTCCGCAGCCGCCATGAAATAGCGCAAGTACCGCAGAACCATATAATTTTTATGTGGCTTATGCATGAACAATATATTAGACACCCGTGACTATTGGTCGCAACATGCTGCGTTTGAATCAACCGCGAGGTGCGATGACATGAATGCAGCAACATCCCGGCGCAAGCCGGTGATCACCAGTCTGGTCTTTGTCTTGATCGGACTGTTTCTGGTCGGCGGCGGCGGCTGGCTGGCCGGACTGGGCGGCTCCTGGTACTACCTGCTGGCAGGTCTGGGCTTTATCGCATGCGCCACCCTTTTGTGGCGCCGCAAGCTGGCCGCGATCTGGCTTTATGCGGCCTATCTGCTGCTGACTCTGGGCTGGTCCTGGCATGAAGTCGGTGCCGATATCTGGTCGCTTGAACCACGCCTGCTGATGCCGCTGGTACTGGGCCTGTGGCTCATCCTGCCACCGGTTCGCCGCAAGCTGGAAGGCCGCGCCCGGGCAGCGAGCCTCGCCCTGGGTGCCAGCGCTGCCGCAGTGGTGATGGCCGCCGCCATCGCGGCCGCGCATCCCTATGGTGTCAGCGGTCAGGCCGATCTGGCCGCCCGCGCCGATGGCCAGGCTGATCACTCGGTGGCCGACGGCGACTGGAGGTTCTACGGACGCACGGCCCATGGTGATCGCTACAGTCCACTGAGCCAGATCACTCCGGCCAACATCTCGCGACTCAAGCTGGCCTGGCAGACCCGGACCGGCGATACCGCCCAGGCCGGCGAAGCCGTGGTCGCCGGCCCCGATCAGGGACACGAATTCAATCTGGAAGTCACGCCGATCAAAGTCGGCGATACCTTGTACATGTGCACCCCCCACAACTGGGTGATGGCGCTCGACGCCAAGACCGGCAAGGTCAAATGGAAGTACGACCCCAAGCCAAACAAGGACAATCTCGCGGCCAACGTCTATCTGGCCTGCCGTGGCGTGTCGTACTACGAAGCGCCGGCCGGAACCCGGACCAGCTGCCCGCGTCGCATCATCTCGCCAGTGGCAGACGTGCGCATCGTCGCCGTCAATGCCGATGACGGCAAACCTTGCGACGATTTCGGCGACCATGGCTCGGTGTGGCTGACCGACCACATGGGCAATGTGCCACTGGGCTTCCACTTCGTCACTTCGCCGCCGCTGGTGGTCAACAATCGCATCGTGCTGGGCGGATGGGTCTTCGACAACCAGGCCAATTTCGAGCCCTCCGGCGCGGTCCGCGGCTACGATGCCATCACCGGCAAGATGGTCTGGGCCTGGGATGCCGGCCATACCCCGGAGAACTGGCTGCCCGGACCCGGCCAGGAGCTGACCCGCGACACGCCCAATGCATGGGGCGTCTATACGGCCGATCCAAAGCTTGGCATGCTCTATATCCCGACCGGCAATGCTCCGCCCGACAACTGGGGTGGCAGCCGCCGCCCCTTCGACGAAGCCACTTCCAGCGCCACCATTGCCCTGGACATCGAGACCGGCGCCCGTCGCTGGACCTTCCAGACCGTGCACCATGATCTGTGGGACATGGATATTCCGGCCGGCCCGTCCCTGGTCGATCTGCCGGACAGCAGCGGACAGAACGTGCCGGCCCTGGTCCAGAGCACCAAGCGTGGCGAGTTCTTCGTGCTGGACCGCCGCACCGGCAAGCCGGTCCCCGGTTATCCGGTGGAGGAAAAGAAGGTGCCGACTCAGGGTGTCGCCGCCGGTGACTGGGTTTCCCCGACCCAACCCTATGCAGTAGGCCTTCCTTCATTGACGCCGCCCGATCTGAAGGAATCGGATATGTGGGGCGCCACCATGCTGGATCAGCTGAGCTGCCGCATCCAGTACCGTCAGTCGGCCTACGAAGGCCAGTTCACGCCGCCACATGTCGGAAAGGACACCATCGTCTACCCGGCCTTCTATGGCGTGGTCGACTGGCAAGGCGCTACCATCGATCCGGTTCGCAAGCTGCTGATCGCCAATGCCAGCTATCTGCCCTTCCGGATCCGGCTTGAGCACCGCCAGGCCGTTGAAGCCTCCGGGGTACTCCCGAAATGGGATGGCAAGGGCAACAAGCCAGCGGCCAAGGGGGATGCCTTGTCGATCTCCCCGGATTACGGCACGCCTTATGTGGCCTACACCGGCCCCTGGTTGAACCCGTTGCAGATTCCCTGCAAGGGTCCGGTCTGGGGCACGCTGACGGCGATCGATCTTGTCAGCAAGAAGATCGTCTGGCAGCACCCGGTGGGCACGACCCGTGATACGGGCCCGTTCCGTACCCACAACAATCTGCCGCTGAACACCGGCATGTACAACATCGGCGGCAATATCGTCACCAGGAGCGGTCTGATCTTCATGGGTGCCACCGCCGATGACTACCTGCGTGCGTTCTCGCTGAAGGACGGCAAGGAGGTCTGGAAGACCCGCCTGCCCGCCGGCGGCCAGGCGACACCGATGAGCTATGAGGTCGACGGCAAGCAGTACGTGCTGATCGCCGCCGGCGGCCATGGCGGCCTGGGTACCCGTTCGGGTGATTACATCATGGCCTATGCCCTGCCGGACGACAGCGCCAGGTAAGCAGTGCCGCCCGCAGATCCGGGCCCGGTGACCACAAGGTCACCGGGCCTTTTCATGCCTCCCCCATCAAGCGCGGCCGCTTACAACCCGGAACCGTGCAGACTCAGTCGGGAATGGCCGATGCCGCCGCCCTTGTCGATCCGGATTTGGGTCGGAATGCGTTCCTTCAGCGCCTCGACATGGCTGATCACGCCGATCATCTTGCCGCTGGCATGCAAGGCGTCGAGTGCATCCAGGGCGACTTCCAGGGTATCGGCATCCAGGGTTCCGAAGCCCTCGTCCAGAAACAGCGAATCGATCGATGTCTTGTGACTGACCAGATCGGACAAGGCCAGCGCCAACGCCAGACTGACCAGAAAACTCTCGCCGCCCGACAAGGTACGCGTATCGCGGGCCGCATCGCCCTGCCAGCTGTCGATGATTTCCAGCTCCAGCTCACCGCGATCACGCCGCCTGAGCAGATAGCGCGCATGCAGCCGTTCCAGCTGGCGGTTGGCCAGCGCCAGCAGATGGTCCAGGGTCAGGCCCTGGGCAAACTTTCGGTATTTGTCGCCCTTGGCCGAGCCGATCAGGGCATTCAACCGCTCCCACAGATCGGCTTCATGGCGCTGGGTCTCGATCTGCCCCAGCAAGTCCTGCAGCCCGACCCGCCGGCGGCTATCTTCAGCCAGCTGGCCACGCAGCTCGCCGCCTTCGGCATGAGCCTGCTCGCCCTGCTGCCGCAAGGCCTCCAGTCGTTGCCACAAGCTCTCGGCGCTCTGATCGCTCAAAGCCTCTGCCTGCAGGCTTGCCAGCTTGCCACCGGCCGCGGCCAGCACCGCCTCCGCCTGCTGCAAGCCCCGATCCAGCCCCTGCCTGCGTGCCGACAGCTGCTGCCAGACGTCGTCCGGCAGCAGCGCCTGCAGAAAGGCCTGGGTATCGGCATAGGGTGTTCCGGCCAGTGCCGCCCGCCAGCTGGCATCGGCTTCATCGCGCAATTCGGCATGTCGGCGCTGCGATGCCTCCAGCTCCACCTGCCGGCCTTGCAGGGCAGTCAAGTGTTCGGATTGCCTGCCCAGTTCAGCGAGTGCCTGTTCCAGTTCCTGCTGCAGGACCTCCACCGAAAGCCCGCCAGCCTCAGGCAGCGGCATCGCCTCCATGTCCAGCGGCTCTCCCCAGGCAAGCCAGTCACGTTCGGCCTGCTCCAGCGCCAGCTGCTCGCGACGAAGATCCGTTTCCAGCGTCTGCAGCTGCTCCCGGACCTGCTGCCACTGCACGGCTTCAGTCCGCCGTTCGGCCAGCCAGGCCGAGGCGTCCTCAGGCAAGACCTCGATAGGCCAGCCCGCCGCACAGATGGAGGCATGCAACTGGCGTGTCAGCTGCTCCAGCTCCTGGCGTTCCTGGGCAAAGCGCTGGCGCAGATCCTCCAGTTGCTCACGACTACGCTGTTCGGCTTCCTCATGGCGGCCCAGCTCCAGCAGCTCCAGGGCCCTGGCCTGCTCCGACTGCCGTGATTGCAGCGCCTCGATCTCTGCCCGCAACCGCCCCAACGCGTCCAGGCGCTGCTGCAACCCCGCTTGCTCGACCTGCCCGGCCTTCACGCCGGCCTCCAGCACCGCGGGGACAGCTCCATCCGGCGCACCCAGCCCCAGCTCGGCGCTGACGGGCCTCCACTCTTCCAGCCAGGCTTGCAGTCGACGTTCCAGCTCGGCCTTCTGCTGCTGCAACTGCCCGATGCGCAGGTGCCATTCGGTGAGCTGCCGATCCTGCTGGCGCATCTGCTGCTCCAGTTCGGTGGCCTCCACCTGCAGCCTGACCAGCTGCGCCTGGGTCGCACTCTCATCCAGCCATGGCTGCGCCTCGGCCCAGGGATGTTCCAGCGCTCCGCACAACGGACAAGGCGCTCCGGCCTGCAATTGTGCACGCTGCGCTTCCAGGCTGGCGATGCGTTCGGCCTGTTTCAGCAAGGTCTCCTGATCGCTGATACGCTGGCGCAAGGTGTCCAGTTCCATCTGCTGGCGCAGCTGGCGGGGCTGCAGCCCCGCCAGCCCGGTTTCGGCCTGCTCCAGCTGCGCCTGCGTGCTCTGCTGTTGCTGATCCAGCTCGGTCCGTTCCCTGGCCAGTCGTTGCAGCAATTGCCAGCGCAACAGCCGCTGACTGCTGTTCTGCCAGCTGGCGGCCAGTTCCTCCGGCGTGGCTCCCGCCAGCGTCGACTTGCGTTGCCGCTGGCACTCATCCAGTTGCTGCTGCAGCGGTCCGCTCTGGGCCTGCAAGCTGTCCCGCTGCTGTTGCTGCAGCTTCAGCCGCTCACCACGAACGGTCAGCTCGGCCTGGGCCGCCTCGCCCTGCTGACGCAGTGCCGCCAGCATCCGACGCTGTCGCTGCAGCTGCTCGAACTGCGGTTGCCAGCCGGCGATATGCTCCCTGAGTTCGGCACGGACCGCATGTGCCTCGCACCATTGCCGCAATTCGCCCTGCCGCAGCTGCAATGCCTGCACATCGCGCTGGCGTGCCGCCAGCAGCTTACCGCTTTGCCGGCAAGCCTGCCCCCGCGCCTGCTGCCGGCCCTGCTCAGCCTCCGCCAGTGCCTGGCGCAGACGCTGCGCCGCCTGCTCGATCCCGACCTGCTCGCGCACGACCTGCTGCCAGGCCCGGTATTCGCCGCCCAACGCCTGGGCCGGTGCCGCCTGGGCCAGACGCGCCATGTCTTCGGCAGCGGCATCCAGATCATGCCGGGCCTGGTCCAGCGCTGCCTCGGCCACGGTCACATCGCTGGCGGCCGCGGCTTCCGCCAGCCGCCAGCGATGCTGTGCCTGCAGCGGCTCACGCTGGCGCCCGATGTCCTCAAGCTGCTTGGCCAGGGCCGCGAGGCGCTGCCGGCGCTCGGCCAGCGCCGTCTCGTCCAGCAGCTCGACACCACCGGCATGGGCTTGCAGCCGGGATACATCCTCGGCAGCCTGATGCGCGCGCTCATAGACCTGTTTTGAGATCAGGCCGTAGATCTCGGTGCCGGTCAGTTCTTCCAGCAGTTCGGCCCGCTCATTGGCGCTGGCATTGAGAAAGGCCGCAAACCCGCCCTGGGCCAGCAGCATGGAGCGGGTGAAGCGGGCAAAGTCCAGACCGCTGATGCTCTGGACCTGCTCGAGTTTGTCCTTGATCTGCGAGCTGAGAATGGTCTCGCCCCGCGCCAGTTCCACCACGGGCGCCTGCAAGGCGCCATCGATCTTGTTGCGGGCGCGTCGCTGACTCCAGAAGGCACGGTAGCGCTCGCCTCTGACCTCGAATTCCACCTCGGCAAGACAGTCGGCGGTATGCCGGGTCATGATCTCGTTGTCGGTTTTCGACACCGTGTTGAGCCTAGGCGTCTGGTGATAAAGCGCCAGACAGATCGCATCCAGCAAGGTGGACTTGCCGGCACCGGTGGGGCCGGTGATCGCGAACAGGCCCTGATCGGCAAAAGGCGGCTGGGTGAAATCGATACGCCACTCGCCTTTCAGGGCATTGAGGTTTTTCAGACGCAGACCGAGTATCTTCATGCGGCACCCTCCACCTCGGCCGCGATCCGTCGATAGCGCGCTTCCAGTTCGGCGCGCAGATCCGGCTGCAGTTCCTCGCCATCCAGTCGACGGGCAAAGACCTCGGCATGACCCAGCGCATCCAGGGTCTCGCCCAGTTCACCGGCCATCACGCTGGCCGCCTGTCCGCGCTGGCGGCGAATCCGCAGGATCTCCAGCGGCAGGCCTTCAGCCATGGCCTGGATCCGCGCCGGCAGATCGGCCAGATAATCGTCCCTGGCCACGCTGATTTCCAGCCAGACCGGCCGTGCCTCGCTACCCTCGGCAGCAGCCTCGGCCAGCTGGGCGGGCAGGCCTGCAAGATCGCCGCTCAGACTGCGCAGCACCTGGAAGCGCGGCACCTCGAGTGCCGTCACCGACTGCAGGCCTTGCGCATCCAGATCCACGCGCAGCATCTGCTTGGTCTGCCCTGCCTCATCGAAACTCAGCGGCAGAGGCGAACCGCAATAGCGGACCTGTTCCAGCCCGCCGACCTTCTGCGGCCGATGGATATGCCCCAAGGCGATATAGTCCAGCGGCGGAAAGGCCGCCGTCGGAAAGGCTTCCAGCGAGCCCACGTAGATCTCGCGCACCGACTCGGTGGCGCTGGCCCCGACCGTGGTCAGATGACCGCTGCCAATGATGGGAAGACGCTGGCCGGTATCGACCTCGATCGCATCGCGTCTGGCAACAGCAGCCTTGTAAACCTCCATATAATAGGCCTGGATCGCCTGCTGCAGTCCACGACGCTTGTCTTCGGCGCTCTGCCCGGCCTCGCTGACCATCACCTCGCGGGGACGGACAAAGGGGATCGCACACAACAGACAGCCCGGCCGGCCTTCACGGTCGTTCAGCAGCAGCACCTGCTCCTCAGCCGGGCCGCTGGCGGCGATCACCGTCGCCCCCAGCGGCTGCAGCAGACCGGCGCTCTCCTGCAAAGTGGCCACCGAATCATGATTGCCGGCCAGCAGAATCAAGGGCACGCCCAAGGCGTGCATACCCAGCACCAACCGGCTGTACTGCTCGCGTGCATAACTGGGCGGAGTACCGGTATCGAAAATGTCACCGGCGACCAGCACCGCATCGATGCCCTGCGCCTGGACTTGGCCCAGCATCCAGTCGATCAGCGCCTGATGCTCGGCCTGCCGGCTCTTGCCCATGAAATGCTGGCCCAGATGCCAGTCCGAAGTATGCAGAATCCGCATCGCCGCCGGTCGTGTCCAAAAGCATGATTGTAATCCAGGCCTGCGTACCCACCAGACCAGGGAACTTGGATTGACCGCCAGGGTCCGATGTTCGAAAACAGGCCTCGTCAGGCGCGAAACCGGCAAGCCGGATGCTCAGCGCTGAAGCAGCGGTCAATCCCAGCGTTTCCACTGATCCCGCCGGAGCATGCATGGTCCCCCGTTGGTCACCACGTTGTTTTCTGCCGCTCGCCGCCGCACTGGTTATCCCATGTCCGGAAGCGGCTGCAACTGCCGCCGCCACGACGACGCTGTCGCCAGTAACGATACAGGCCATGACCGGAAACCCGATCGCAAGCTATGATCGTCTGCAGGAGGGGCGGCGCAGCTTCGAGAGGCATCACGCGCTGGCACCTTCGGCGCAGCTCCGCTTTGTGACGGACGACTCGGTGCATGACACGGCACCTGACCTGCGACTGCAGTTTCTCAGCGACCAGCAACAGCTGGATATACCCCTGGATCACCACAAATCCTTTGAGTTGGCTCCGCCCATCCCCGCACTGCGGCATGCCCGCTTGCTGGCCAATCGTCCACCAGACACGCTGCAGATCCATCCCCTGGTGCGCAATGCAGCCGATGATCCCCTGGACACCCGGCTTGGCAACCTGCGGCTGGAGTGCGAAGTTTCCTGGAGCATCGGCAAGTCCTCGGCCCCGCTGTGGATGCACGCCGCCTTCGCCATGGCCGGGGGCGTGTGTCATTCCTCCCGTATTCAGGTGGACCTGTATTCGCCGCGCGCCATCCTGTCGGTGACGCTCAGCGAGCATGGGCGCAGCGCCACCTTCAAGGCCGGACGCAATCGGCATGACTATCAGCTCCCGCTCTACGACAAGCACTGGAGTGATCAGGCCCTGGTGCATTTTCAGCCGATACCGACCGTCACGCCATCACCCTGACAGCTGTCACTTCCGGCCATCCCGGGAGCCCGTCAGACTGCAGGCAGGCGTAAAGGAATCATTTGATGCTCCGCTCCCTGTTCCCTGATGGTCTGGATGCACCCGGCGTGGTACGCAACCTGCTGCTGGCGGCCGCCATGTGCGGACTGCTGGCCCTGCTGGACCCATGGCCGGCGATGCCTGTCCATATCCATGGCATGGTCTGGCCGACCTGCAGCTTCAGCCTGGGTGCGTTGTGGATGATCCACTACAGCGCGCGCGGCAAGCGGCGACTGGCCCGGCACTGGCTGGACCTGCTGGACTGGCGCGGCGACGAGACGGTGCTCGATGCAGGCTGCGGGCAAGGCCTGCTGAGTCGAGAGGCCGCTCGTCGCGTGCCACAGGGCCGCGTGACGGGTGTCGATATCTGGTCAGCGGAGGATCTCAGCAGCAATACGCCAGAGCGGCTGCAGCTGTGCGCACAGGCTGAAGGATGGGCCGACCTGATGGCTATCCATACGGCCGACATGCGTCACCTGCCCTTCGCCGACGGCTGTTTCAGCCGTGTCGTATCGTCGGCGGCCATCCACAACCTGCCGCGGACCGAAGACCGCCGGCAGGCACTGGATGAAATCGTGCGCGTGCTGGCCGCGGACGGCCAGATCATGATCCATGACATTCGCCACCTCGGCTTCTACGCGAGGCAGCTGCGCCGGCACGGCCTGATGACACGGACGCTGCGTACGCCGCAGGATCTGGTCTGGACCGTGATCAGCCTCGGCCTGCTGCGGCCGGGAACCCTGGTGGCATGGCGTGGAACACGACCTCAGTCATCCCGCACCGGGGCCAGCACCTCGCGTTGACCGTTGGGGCCCATCGACGAGACCAGGCCGGCGGCTTCCATCGCCTCGACCAGTCGCGCGGCACGGTTGTAGCCGATGCGGAACTGGCGCTGGACAAAGGAGATCGAGGCACGCCGGGTCTTGAGCACGAATTCGGCGGCCTCGTCGTACAGCGGATCGGCCTCGGCATTGGCGGCATCGGCCGCTCCATCCGCCGGCGCTTCGCTGACTTCCTCGGCCAGGATGTCGTCGATATAGTCCGGTTCGCCGAACTGCTTGAGAAAGGCCACCACGCGCAGCACTTCCTCGTCGGCGACAAAAGCCCCATGTACACGATTGGGATAGCCGGTTCCCGGCGGCATGAACAACATGTCGCCCTGCCCCAGCAGGCTTTCGGCCCCCATCTGGTCGAGAATGGTGCGCGAGTCGATCTTGGATGACACCTGGAAGGCCACCCGGGTCGGAATATTGGCCTTGATCAGACCGGTGATCACATCCACCGAGGGTCGCTGGGTGGCCAGGATCAGATGGATGCCGGCAGCACGGGCCTTCTGGGCCAAGCGGGCGATCAGCTCTTCGATCTTCTTGCCGGCCACCATCATCAGATCGGCCAGCTCGTCGATCACCACCACGATCATGGGCAGGGTATCGAGATACTCCGGCACCTCGGGATGGGCGGGATAAGGGTTCCACAGGGGTTTGCCGGCCTCGCGGGCCTCGCGCACCTTATGGTTGAAGCCGGCCAGATTGCGTACCCGCAGCTCGGACATCAGCCGATAGCGGTTTTCCATCTCGCCCACACACCAGGCCAAGGCATTGGCGGCCAGCTTCATATCGGTGACCACCGGCGCCAGCAGATGCGGAATGCCCTCGTACACCGAAAGCTCCAGCATCTTCGGGTCGATCATGATCAGCCGCACCTGCTCCGGCGTGGCCTTGTACAGCATCGACAGGATCATGGCATTGACCGCCACCGACTTGCCCGAGCCGGTGGTGCCGGCCACCAGCATATGCGGGGCCTTGGCCAGGTCGGCCACCACCGGCTCGCCGGTGATGCCCTTGCCCATGGCCAGGGTCAGCAGCGAATCGGAATCACGGTATTCGGCCGAATCCAGAATCTCGCGCAAGGCAATCATCTGGCGCTGCTCATTGGGCAGCTCCAGCCCCATGCAGGTCTTGCCGGGAATGGTTTCCACCACCCGGATCGAGGTCCGCCCCAGACCACGGGCCAGATCCTTCATCAAGGCCACCACCTGGTTGCCGCGCACGCCGACGGCCGGCTCCACCTCGAAACGGGTGATCACCGGGCCGGCGCCGGCGCCGACCACGCTGACCGGCACCTTGAATTCGCGCAGGCGCTGCTCGATCAAGGCACCGGTTTCGGTCAGTTGCTCCTCGTCCACCGCCAGAGTCTCGGCCGGCGGTTCGGACAGCAGATCCAGCGGCGGCAACGGCGCGGTCGCCTTTCGGATGGGCGGATGGGGCAGCAAGAGAGCCTGGCTGCCCGGCTCGGCGTCCAGCGTCGGACCGCTGTCATGCTGGTGAAGCTGATCGTGATCCACGATCACGGAGTCCGCTTCGTGACGGGGCCCGACGGGCTCGGCAACCGCCTCATGGAGCGGACTCGCTGCTTCGGTGGAAGCGGTACTGACCGGCATCGCGACCGACTCGGCGGCCAGCTGCAGTGCCGAGGCAGGCATTACGCCGTCCTGCGCCAGCAATGACGATGCCGCCGCAGTCACCAGACTTGCCGAGCCGGCAGCGTCGATCTGTGCCGGCACGGCCACCGTCGCCACAGTGACGGATGACAATATCTCCGATTCCACGGGGAACGAGGCCATGGCCGGCGGCAAATCCATGGTCGCGGCCGCATCCGGTGCCGGCGGCATGGCACTCACCAAAGACTTGTCCATCGGCGGCTCAACCACGGCATCGGCGGGCATGGAGCGGCTGATGTCTGCCGCAACGGGAGTCGACCCGCCGATCACGAAAGGCGGCTCAATGGCCCCCATCGGTGCCGCCACTGTCGGCGGCGGCGTGGTCGCCTTGCCCTCTGGGTAGGGTGAAGCCGCCGCCGAAAGCCCTGGGACGGGTATCGCCACCGAGGGTGCTGCCGAGGGCGGGACCAGAGCATCGACGGTGATCCCCGCCATGGATGCCGCCTCCGTCTCACGGACCATGCCGGGCCCCGTCACCGGCGTGATTCCGGCGCTGGAGGCAGCAGAGGCGATCGAGCTCCCGACGGCAACGTCCGTATCCGAAGACGTGTCGGCGACCGGCGGCACCTCGCTGGAGACGGGTGCTGCCACACCGAGGTTTTCACCAGCGCGCTGTGCGATGGTGGCTTCAATGGTTGGCAATGGCCGCACCGGAGTCGCGGCCACAGGGGGCTCACTGACAGGCAACGCAGCCGTATCCAAGGGAACTGCTTCGGCAGACGAAACCGGCTCTGGCGGGGCAGCGGCGCCGGCAGGCGCCTCCGCCGCTCTGGTCGCGCTCTGCAAGATCCCGGCAGGCTCGGCAGATGCCGTCCTGACCACCCCGGATGCCAGCGTCGTCACGGCTGCCGGGCCTGCAACAGCCTCCGCCATAGCCGGAGTCGGCGCAGGGATGCCCTCCTCTGCCGAGGGTGCGGACCTTGCAACTGACTGATCCAGGCTCTGCGACTGGAAGCGTTGCAAGGCCTCTTCGTAGATCCGCTCGCTGGCGCCCGCCGCGGCAGGCGCGACCGGCGCACGACCTGTCGCCAGCGAAGCTGGATCCTGACCTGACGAGGACTTCGCCACGCGGCTGCGCTGGGTGGAGGCATGTCGGGGCTGCAAGGCCGTGCGTTCCGGCAGCGGCTTGTCCAGCCAGGCGGCAATCGGATCGGGCGCGCGTCCGCGGGCACGGAAGACCTCATCGGCCGGCCGCACCTCGGTGGGAATCTGGGGCATGCGACGGCGACCCTTTTCGCCACGCGAGGGGCGTTCGGCCAGCGACACTGCCTCGGCAGCAGGAGCCGCCTTGGCCGGCGACTCCTTGCGCGCCGGCACCGTGGACAGGGTGTCGCCCGGCCAGGAGACGTCGTCGCCGCCTCGCGACGGTCTGGGCGCCATATCCCGCCTGGGCGTCAGCCAAGGCTGGCTGATCATCGGCTCGGCCGACTGTACCTGAGGCCTGGGCGTCAGGTCCGGCGCGGCCATCTCCGCGCTGGCACGCACGCCAGCGACAGGCGCCGCTTTCGATGGCTTGGCCGGCAGCTTGCCCTTGCGGCCACGCTGCCGGGCCCGTGCGTCCTTGTCCTGCCGGCGCTGGCTGGCGCGCTTGCGCACAGTGCGGCGCGCGCCACGCCCCATGCCCGGTACCCGGTCCATGAGGTCGACAACGCCCCGCCGGATCGCCTCACCGGCGGCAAGCACCCAGTCCAGCGGATTCTGCCCTGCCAGCCGGCGCATATCCTGCCAGGAAAAACCCAGATACGAAGGCAGGGCCACCAGCAGGATCGCCAGCATCAGCACCATGCTGATACCCGCGCCCAGATGCTGGCTCAAGCCTTGTCCCAGCCAGCGGGTCACCGCGGCACCGGAGGCCGGATCCCGGGTAACGCTCCATACCAGCAAGCCTTCCAGTGCCGTGCTGGACAGCAGCACCGCCAGGGCACCGCTCCAGAATCTGGCCGGCCCATGCGGTGCGGTCAGTTGTTCGACATCACGATGCAACAAGGACTTGAGCAGCCGCCACAGCAAGGGCAGAAACCACAGAGTGGACAACCCGAAGGCGCCGAAGACGTAAATGAGCATGCGGGAATTCGGAAGGTTCAACGCTTGAAAAACACCATGTTAGCGCCGAAGCCACATGGCCGTCATCCAAACGTCGGCCAACTGGCTGCGAACACGACAAAAATCCACCGGATTCCTTGCCTTGGACCTTATCCGCCGCGGCCACGGCTGCTGCTGCGGCTGCCTGCCTGTTAGCATCGAGTCCCTCCCCACCAAGGACCTGTGCCTATGAATTCCGCTGCTGAGGCCTGGCTGCATCGCTACGGCACCACCGCCCCGCTCGACATCACGCCGACGCTGGCCGGTTTGTTGCAGCATCGGTCGGTACGCCAGTATCTGGACCGCCCCGTCAGCGACGACAGCCTGTTGCGCGCAGTGGCCGCCGCCCAGTCCGCGTCCACCTCGTCCAATCTGCAACTGTGGAGCGTGGTTGCCGTCCGCGATCCGGAGCGCAAGCTGGAACTGGCACGGCTCGCCGGTCATCAGCGCCACGTTCGTGACGCGCCCCTGTTGCTGATGTGGGTTGCCGACCTGTCCCGGCTGAAACGGATAGGCGAAGCGCTGCAGCAGCCCACCGAAGGGCGGGAATATCTGGAAGGCTTTGTGCTGGCCAGCATCGACGCCGCGCTGGCCGCCCAGAATGCGGCCGTATCGCTGGAAAGCGAAGGCCTGGGGCTGGTCTATATCGGCGGCATGCGCAATCAGCCGGAAGCCGTCGCCCGGGTCCTGGACCTGCCGCCGGGCGCAGCAGTGGTTTTCGGCATGTGCGTCGGTCATCCCGATCCGGAGGCGGCCGCCGAGATCAAGCCCCGGCTGTCGCCCCCGGTGGTGCTGCACCACGAGACCTATGCGATCGCGGACGAGGCGGCCGGCATCGCCGAATACGAACAACGAGCGACCGCGTTCCAGCAGGCCCAGGGCCGCGAAACGCCGCCCTGGTCGCAGCAGGCGGTGGCACGGATGGCCGACGGCGCCGCCCTCACCGGCCGTGACCGGCTGCGCGAAGCACTGGCCGCCATGGATTTTCCGCTGCGCTGAGATCGACTTGCGTCCAGCCTCCGGGCCGTTGCGGCCCGGAGGCTGGACGGACTTATTCCTGCAGCGGCCTGACCTGGATATCCGGAACATCACCGACGACATCCGCGCCCTTGGGTACGACGAACTTGAAGCTGTCGGGCTTCAGCTTGGGATTGCGCTGCCAGTGGCTGAAATGGATGTCGGTCACAGCGCCCAGCTGGTCGCGAAAGCTCATCTGCTGCAGCACGCCGCCACTGAAGCCCAGATCGACATGGTCGAAGGCCGAATTGGCGGCGGTCGAGGTGAGGCGCAGCCAGGCCAGTCCACCCTTGCTGCCTTGCTCGCTGACATGGAACTCATGATCCAGCTGGCGCAGATCGGTCAGCACTGTCAGCGGGCTGTGGGCTTCGGCACTGTCCTGGCGCTTGACCGTGACCTGCTGCAGCTCGGGATCGTACAGCCAGACCCGGCTGCCATCGGCAACGATGTTCTGCTGGTAAGGTCCCAGGGTATCCCAACGGAACTGGCGCGGCGCTTCCAGCGCCAGCGTGCCGTGGCTGGGCTGCGGCGGCTGGCCATTGCCGCTGTCCAGAGTCTGGTCGAAACGGGCCGTCAGCGCATGCAGGTCATGACCGAAGGTGTCCAGCTGAGCGCGTGCACTCTGGTTTTGGGCCAGCGCCGGAAGCGGCAGCAGAATCAGGGCGTAGAAGAAGGCCGGCAGTCGTCGCATGCGTGCAATACTCTTTGATCGGATGTACTGGAAACCGTCAGTATGCGCATTCACGGCTTAACCGAACAGATCGGCCTGGGCCGCCTCTCCGGCAGCCTCCACTTCGACCAGCCAGCGGCGGATCAGGGCCAGCAGATAGGCCTGCTGCCGGCTGTCCAGCGGGCGTCCCGCCTCGAACCCATGCCACTTGGCGATACAGCCGCGACAACAGCTGGCCGTGGCATGCTGGGCGACAAACACCGGATGGCCACGCCATGGCGTCTGCTTGCCGTCACGCAACGGCTGCGCCGGAGCCAGGCGGCGGCCGATGAAATCGGCGGCATGCTCCAGCACCCGCTCCAGGCCCTTGTGCTGCAGATAGGCCTGATCCTCGGCATCAAGACGGAAGCCGGCCCTGAAGCGCGCGGCGCGCAGCCGGCGCCAGCAGGCTTCGTCTACGGCGGGCAAGGCTGACTGCACGATTTCAGGCCAGAATATCGGCCAGCTGAGCATCGGCAGCGCGGATCACATCCGCCGGTGCCAGTCGCAGCAGCATTCCGCGCTGGCCTCCGTTGATCACCAGCCAATCGCCAGCCTCGGCGCTGGCATCCAGCACAAAGGGCGAGCGCTTGCGTTGACCGAACGGACTGATGCCACCGACCTTGTAGCCGGTCAGACGTTCGGCATCGGCCGGCGCCAGCATCGAGGCCGACTTGCCGCCCTGCTGCTGGGCCAGTTTTTTCAGACTGAGCTGGGCGGCCACCGGAATGGCCACCACCACCGGATGCGCATCGACCTTGGCCAGCAAGGTCTTGAACACCCGCGAGGGATCCAGTGCCAGCGCCGCGGCGGCCTGCAGGCCTCGCTCGGATGCCGCCGGATCGTAATCGTAGAGAACCACTTCGTATGCCACGCCGAGCGCGTCCAGAGCCCGGGTGGCCATTGTCTGCTTGGCCATGCGCGGACCTTAAGCCCGCAACGGCGATGTCGCAAGTGGCGCCGCGACTCAGGATCGCGGCGGCGGCGGCGCCAGCACCTCGCGGTTGCCGTTGTGCTGGGGCGCGCTGACCACGCCTTCCTGCTCCATCTGCTCGATCAGGCGGGCGGCCCGGTTGTAGCCGATCCGCAGATGCCGCTGGACCCCCGAAATCGAGGCGCGACGGCTTTCGGTGACGATCCGCACCGCCTTGTCATACAGCACCGCCTCGCCATCGACGGTGTCATCCTCGGACTGCGGCAGGCCGGAGTCGTTGATGAACTTGCCGTCGGCGGTGGCCTGCACTTCCTCCAGCACGCCGGGAATATAGTCGGGCTCGCCCTGGGCCTTCAGCCAGTCGACCACGTGATGCACTTCGTGATCGTCGACGAAGGCCCCGTGGACGCGATCCGGGCTGGCCGTGCCCGGCGGCAGATAGAGCATGTCGCCATGCCCCAGCAGGGTCTCGGCCCCGGACTGGTCCAGAATCGTGCGCGAGTCGATCTTGGAGGACACCTGGAAGGCGATGCGGGTCGGGATGTTCGCCTTGATCAGACCGGTGATCACATCCACCGACGGACGCTGGGTCGCCAGCACCAGATGCACGCCGGCAGCGCGCGCCTTCTGTGCCAGCCGCGCGATCAGCTCTTCGACCTTCTTGCCGACGATCATCATCATGTCGGCGAATTCATCGATGATGACCACGATGTAAGGCAACGGCTGCAAAGGCTCGGCGACCACGCTGGGCTGCTCGGGATTGGGCCGGAACAGCGGGTCCAGCAGCGGCTGGCCCTTGTCGTCAGCCTCTTTCACCTTCTTGTTGAAACCGGCCAGATTGCGCACGCCCACGGCCGCCATCAGCTTGTAGCGACGCTCCATCTCGGCCACGCACCAGCGCAGGGCATTGGCGGCCTCCTTCATGTCGGTGACCACCGGCGCCAGCAGATGCGGAATGCCCTCGTAGACCGAGAGCTCCAGCATCTTCGGGTCGATCATGATCATCCGCACGTCTTTCGGGCTGGACTTGTAGAGCAGGCTCAGCACCATCGCGTTGACGGCTACCGACTTGCCCGAGCCGGTGGTGCCGGCTACCAGCAGATGCGGCATCTTGGCCAGATCGGCCACTGCCGGACGCCCGGCAATGTCTTTGCCCAGCGCCAGCGCCAGGGGCGACTTCAGCTGATCGTACTTGTCCGAGCGCAGGATTTCGGACAGATACACGATCTGCTTCCTCGCATTGGGGATTTCCAGACCGATCACGTTCTTGCCGGGAATCACGTCGACCACGCGCACGCTGACCACCGACAGGCCGCGGGCGATGTCCTTGTCCAGGCTGGAAACCTGGCTGCCGCGGATGCCGGCGGCCGGCTCCAGCTCGAACCGGGTAATCACCGGGCCGGGATAGACCCCGACCACTTTGACCTCGATCTTGAAGTCGCGCAGCTTCAGCTCGACCTGCCGCGAGAGCACTTCCAGGGTTTCCTCGGAATAGCCCGGGCCCTGCTCAGGCGCCTCGTCCAGCAGTGACAGCGGCGGCAGACTGCCTGGTGCCGCACCGGCCGTGAACAGCGGGATCTGGTTCTCGACCTTGGCCCGTTCGCTGCGGACCACCGGTGCCGGCGGCGCCTCGATGCGCACCGGCTCGCGCTTGGCCAGCTTCTGCGACTCGACCTTGACCACCTGCTCGCGTTCATCGCGCGACTGGCGCGCCGCCAGCTTTTCCGGCGCCTCGCGCAGTTTGCCTTCGAACCAGCTGAAGATCCGCAACACGCCACGGCCCAGACTGTCCATCACCTTGAACCAGGACAGGCCGGTAGCCAAGGTGATCGCCACCAGGAAAATCGCCAGCAGCAGCAGGGGGGCACCCTTGCCTCCCAGCTCGCGCAGCAGGACGCTGCCCACCCAGTGACCGATGATGCCGCCGGCGCCTTCCGGCAGAATCCTGAGATGGCTCATGGTCAGGGTCAGCAACGACGGCAGGGTGATGAAGAAGAACACCAGGCCGATCAGCCGCAGCGAGGGCTCCCACGGCTGCACAGTACGCACACCGCGATGGCGCAGCACCTGCGCGCCCAGCACCAGCAGGATCACCGGAAAGGCATAAGCCACCAGACCGAAAATGTAACGCAGCAGATTGGCGATATTGGCGCCCAGGGCACCGCCGAAATTCACCGCCACATGGGCATTGCCGGCATGTCCCCAACTGGGATCCTGGTCGTTGTAGCTGAACAGGCACATCAGCAGATACAGCGCCAGCGGAATCAGCAGGATCGCTCCGGCCTCGCGCAGGCGCCGTTTCAATTCGTCACTCAGCGCCGGCCAACGCGGCACAGGCGCCTTGGGTACCGGCGTGGGCCTGCGGGTTTTTGCCTTGTCTTGATCCGTACGCGCCACGTTATACCGTCATCCTTTAGATTCGTCTGTCCATCGGGTTGCACCATGCCATTGCAGGCATGCCGACACGCTCCGCGCGATCGCCGCCACCGACCCTGACGCCCCGGGCTTCTCCGGAAATCGCCCGGGCCATGCCTTGCAACCTGCATCTGGCTCCCCCATCTTGGGGCAGTCGGGCCTGCATGTGGCGTTCTTCGGGAAACTACAGCAAGCAAGCACCTGAAGGCCATGTCATGCCCATCACCATCGATTGCGCAACCCATCAAGGATTATAACCATGAGCTCCCCCAAACATAGCCGCCTGCTGATCCTGGGTTCGGGCCCGGCCGGGTACACCGCTGCCGTGTATGCCGCCCGTGCCAATCTGCAGCCGACCATGATCACCGGCCTGCAGCAGGGCGGCCAGCTGATGACGACCACCGAAGTGGACAACTGGCCCGGCGACCAGAACGGCGTGCAGGGACCTGAGCTGATGCAGCGCATGGCCGAGCATGCCGAACGCTTCAAGACCGATATGATCTTCGACCATATCCACACCGCCGAGCTGGGCCAGCGCCCCTTCAAGCTGATCGGCGATTCCGGCGAATACACCGCCGACGCACTGATCATCACCACCGGCGCCACTGCCAAGTACCTGGGGATTCCCAGCGAAGAGAAGTTCAAGGGCCGCGGGGTCTCCGCCTGCGCCACCTGCGACGGTTTCTTCTTCCGCGAACAGGTGGTCGTGGTCATCGGCGGAGGCAATACCGCGGTCGAGGAAGCCCTGTATCTGTCCAATATCTGCAGCAAGGTCTATCTGGTCCACCGCCGTGACAGCCTGCGCGCCGAGAAGATCATGCAGGACAAGCTGTTCGAGAAGGCCGCCGCCGGCAAGGTCGAGCTGGTCTGGAACAGCGAGATCGACGAAGTGCTGGGCGATGACTCCGGCGTCACCGGCGTAAGGGTGAAGAGCACCCTCGACGGCGCCCTGCGCGAGATCGAGGCCACCGGCTTCTTCGTGGCCATCGGCCACACGCCCAATACCGGCATCTTCAAGGATCAGCTGGAGATGACCGACGGTTATCTGAAGATCCGCAGCGGCCTGGAAGGCCTGGCCACGATGACCAGCGTGCCCGGTGTGTTCGCCGCCGGCGACGTGGCCGACCATGTCTATCGCCAGGCCATCACCTCGGCAGGGTTCGGCTGCATGGCGGCGCTGGATGCCGAGCGCTGGCTGGACCAGCACGCCCCGGCCGCCTGACCCATGGCCCGTCTGCACTACATCCATGACCCGCTGTGCGGCTGGTGCTATGCCGCCGGACCCTTGATCGATGCCGTGCGACAGGCCTTCGGCGCGCGACTGCCCCTGCAGTTGCACGCCGGAGCACTGTTCGCCGAACCGGTGCCGCTGGATGGCGAGCTGGCCACCAAGATCCACGAGGCCGACCAGCGCATCGCCGAGCTGACCGGCCAGGTCTTCGGCGCGCCCTACCGTGAAGGTCTGCTGGCCGAAGAAGGCACGGTGCTGTATTCGCTGCCCCCCATCGTGGCGACCCTGGCCGCGGAACGCATCGACCCGGCCCAGGCCCTGCCGATGCTGCAGGCGATCCAGCAGGCGCATTACCAGCGTGGACTGCGGGTGGCCTCGGAAGAGATCCTGGCCGAACTGGCCGAACAGATCGGCCTGCCGGCCGCCGCCTGGGCCGAGGCCTTCGAAGCGGTGCGCGAACAGCCGCTGGTCGATCATGTCGAGGCGGCGCGTGCGCTGATGGCCGAAGTCGGCGGCCGCGGTTTTCCCACCCTGATACTGGAAACCGAGGAGGGCCGGCTGAAGCTGGATCACCAGCGCTACTACGGCCAGCCTGAAGCGCTGGTCGCCGAACTGCAGGGCCGGATCGGCCGCCTGCACTGAACCGCCATGGCCACCGGAGCGATCCGGTGGCCAGCTTGCTTGAGGTGCTTGCGTGGAATCTGCTGTTCTTCCCGCCTTGCAGGCCCGTTTCCATGACCGTCTCGAGACCATCGACGCCGAGTCCTGGAATCGCCTGCGTCCGTCTGCCCACCCCTTTCTCGATCACGCCTTTCTGGCCGGACTCGAACAGACCGGTTGCATCCGCCATGACTGGGGCTGGCAGCCGCATCATCTGGGCCTTTATCGAGGCGAGCAGCTGGTGGCCGCCGCGCCGCTGTATCTGAAAGGCAATTCGCATGGCGAATTCGTGTTCGACTGGAGCTGGGCCGATGCCTGGGAACGGGCCGGTGGCGAGTACTACCCCAAACTGCTGAATGCCGTGCCCTACTCGCCGGTACCCGGACCGCGTCTGCTGGCTGGTCAGGGCGAGGATGCCGATGCCTTGCGACAAGCTCTGGTACAGGCCATGCAGGCGGAAACCGCACGCCTGCAACTCTCGTCGCTCCACGCCAATTTCCTGACCCCGCCGGACTTGCCGGCCTTTCCCGCCGAGTGGCTGGCCCGCAGCGACCTGCAATACCACTGGCACCACCGCGGCTGGGCGGATTTCGAGGCTTTTCTGGCGGCACTGACTCCGAAAAAGCGCAAGAACATCCGTCAGGAGCGCCGCCGGGTCGCCGGCTACGGGCTGGATATCGCGATGCAGGACGGTGCCGCCTTCAGTGCCGCCGAATGGTCACGACTGCATGAGCTGTACCGGAACACCTTCGATGAAAAGGGCAACCACGCAGCACTGACGCCGGCCATGTTCCAACGCTTTGGCCAGGCGCTGTCCGCCCAGGTACGGGTGGCCACGGCCCGCCACCAGGGTGAAATCATTGCGATGGCCTTGTTTCTGCAGGGACCCGAGACCTTGTACGGCCGCTACTGGGGCGCCGATCCGGCGGCCTTCGACGAGCCGGTGAACGCCCCCGCCACCACGGACACGACGACCGGGGGCTCGCTGAGCTATCTGCATTTCGAACTGTGCTATTACCGTGGCATCGAGCATTGCCTGACGGAGGGTCTGGCCTGTTTCGAACCCGGTGCCCAGGGACGCCATCACAAGATGGCCCGCGGTTTTATGCCCACTCTGACGCATTCAAGGCATTATCTGCCCCACCCCGGATTCCGTCAGGCCGTGCAGCACGCCCTGCATAGGGAAGCGCAGGCGCGCCTTCAGACCCAGGCGGAACTGCTCGGCCACAGTCCCTATCTCCATGATCGCGAGCCCCAGCATGAGCCAGTCACTTCCCTTCGTCACCCCGGACCCGGTCACCTGCCAGCCGCTGGGTGACGGCACTCTCCTGATCGACACCGGCTTTGTACGGCCCGGCTTCGATGGCGCCTATCTGCTGGTCGAGGGCGGCCGTGCCGCCTTCGTCGATTGCGGCACCGCCCATTCGGTACCGCGACTGTTGGCCACCCTCGCCGCCCAGGGGCTGCAACCGACCGACGTGGAAGCACTGATCCTGACCCATATCCATCTGGATCATGCCGGCGGTGCCGGCCAGCTGCTGCAGCACCTGCCCCATGCCCAGCTGCTGGTGCATCCGCGCGGTGCCCGCCATATGGCCGATCCCTCAAAACTGTGGGCCGGTGCCAGCGCGGTCTATGGCGAGGAGGTCATGCGCCGCGATTATGGCGAGCTGCTGCCGATTCCTGCCGAGCGCATCATCGAAGCCGGCGAAGGCCACCGCTTCAGCCTGGCTGGTCGGGAGCTGCATTTTCTCGATACGCCCGGCCATGCCCGCCATCACCTGAGCATCCACGATATCAGCCGCGAGCAATGCTTTACCGGCGATACCTTCGGCCTTTCCTACCGGGAATTCGACACGCCGGCCGGCGTATTCATACTGCCGACCACCACCCCGGTGCAGTTCGATCCCCGAGCGCTGCATGCCTCGATCGACCGGATCATGGCGCTGCAGCCGCGCAGGCTGCTGCTGACCCACTACGGCCCCGTCACGGCCCAACCGGAGCTGACCGCGCAGCTGCACCGACTGATCGATGCCATGGTGACACTGGCCCAGGACCAGGCCCAGCTCGGCGGCGAGGAGCGCCATATGCGACTGGTCCAGGGCCTGGCCTGCCTGTACCGGCATGCCCTGGACCAGCACGGCTGGCACGGCGACGAGGTCGAATTCATGCGCCTGCTGGGCAATGATATCGAGCTGAATGCCCAGGGTCTGGGCATCTGGCTGGACCAGTCGCCCACCCACTGACATCCCCTGCCCGTCTGATCGCCCATGAGTGAATCCATGCCCGTCATCCCTTTTGAAGCGCTGCTGTTCGACTGCGACGGCGTTCTGGTCGACTCCGAACCTCTGGTCAATGCCGTGCTGGTCGAGATGCTGGGCGAAATGGGCTGGTCGCTGGACCACGACGAGGCACTGGAGCGGTTCACCGGCACCATGGTCCGAGACCACGCTGCACTGATTCTGGAAAAGACCGGCGTCGTCATCGATCCAGCCTGGGAAAAACGCTTCCGCGCCCGTCGCGATCAGCGACTGCAGGCCGAGCTGCAGGCCATTCCCGGTGCCAGGCAGGCCGTGGCTGAATTGCATCGCGACATGGCGGGCCGGATGGCGGTGGCCTCGGGCGCCGATATCGGCAAGGTCCGGATGCAGCTGGACAAGACCGGCATCGCCACCTGGTTCGACGGCCAGGTCTTCAGTGGCCAGGATCTCGCCGCCAACAAGCCGGCACCCGATATCTATCTGCATGCCGCCCGCCAGCTGGGGGCGGATCCCGCACGCAGCGCGGTGGTCGAGGATTCGCTCACCGGCATCCGGGCCGGCGTGGCCGCAGGTGCCACCGTCTTCGGCTATCTGCCGGCCACGACCCGCCATGTCACTGCCGAGGCCATGCGCCGGGCCGGAGCTCACACCGTATTCCGGCATATGGAAGAGCTGCCGCAGTGGCTGCGGCAGCCCCTCTGATGCCTGCGCCGCCGCAGACGAGGCGGTGGCAAGCCAGCCAGCTCAGGCTGGCGGCGACAGATGCTGCTTCAGCCGTTCGATCTGCTCCTTGAGCTGCTCGTTTTCATCGGCCAGCTCGGCTACCCGGGCCCGCAAGGTCCGCAGCTCGCGATCGACATGCGGCGGCAGCGGCGCGTCCTCGTCGCTCCCGCCGGTTTCCGCCTTTTCCTTGGGCGGGCGACGCCGGGCTTCGCGAGCCCGTTTGGCGGCCTGGCGCAACTCGTCCCGACCCGCCTCGGCCGCGGCTTTCTGCTCTTCCTCGGGCAAGGTCGCGACCGCGGCGGCGGCATTGATCGAAAGACTGCCCGAACGCACGGCCTCGATCACTTCAGGAGCCGCCTGGCGCTGGATCTTCTCGATCAGCCCGACCTGGTTGCGGCTGAGTTTGGCCTCACGGGCGATCAGCTCCCGCTCCTTGGCCCCCAGCGGTTGCACGCCGGTGGTATCGGATTCATCCCAAGGCAGGCCGGCATCCGTCTCGCCAGCCGCCGGCTCCGCGACCGGAGCCGGTATCGAAGCCGCGGCCTGAGCCTCTGCTTCAGCGCGGCTGGCCATGATTTCACGCTTGCGCAAGGCCAGCACACCACGCTGGAAGTCGGACACGCTGCGACGTCCCAGATGCTGCTCGATCATCCACAGATGCACATCATCCAGCGACTGGAAGCGCTCCATCTGGATGGTCTTGAACGGGATATCGTGCTTCTGGCAGATCGCATAACGATTATGTCCGTCCACGAGCACGTTGCCCCACAGCACCAGGGCATCCCGGCAGCCTTCGGCCAGCACGCTCTGCTCCAGCGCCTCGAACTCGTCGGGGGTCAGCGGGTCGATATAGGCACGCAAGGCCTCGTTGATCAGGATATCCATGACGGCGGAGTCTTCCAGACATCAAAAGGCCGGCATTGTAGCGGTCGACGAGCCTGCCCGGACAGGCCGGATCGTTCCTGAAAACGGGTGGCAGTGAAGATGCCGCTCGCCGCTGGCATGGCGAAAACGTATCATGGCCCTTCGATGAGCACTCTCCGGCTTGCGTCAGCACACAACCCGCCATGGTGGCCGGCAGGACCGCCAGATGCAGGTGTTCCGACCGCATCCCGCGGCGGCTTCGCGGCATGCGGTTTTGCACCGATCAGCCTTCCCCGCCTACGACACCGACCGGTGCCATGCACAGCTCTGGCAGGCCTCCTGCCCGCCGGCATCCATCGGGCGCATCGTCGTCCTCCCCCTCTTGTTCACCCCGGATCCACCTCATGAGCAAAAGCTATACGCCTACGCTGAGTCCCTTATACAGCCGTTCAGGCCATCGCCAGTGGCTGAACCAGGAGCGCCAGCGGCTGCTGGATTTTTCCCGCGCATCCCGGCTGACCAGTGGCGGTTTCGGCGCACTGGATGCCCAGGGCGAACCGGTCGCAGGCGCCACCGCCAGCACCATGATCACCGCCCGCATGACCCATTGCTTCGCGATTGCCGCCCTGGAAGGCATCCCCGGCGCCTGGACACTGGCCAGGCATGGTGTCGATGCCTTGCTGGGCCTGCTGCGCGATGCCGAGTTCGGCGGCTGGTACAGCGATGAAAGCGAGATCGGCAAGGGCGACAAGCAGGCCTATGTCCATGCCTTCGTGGCGCTGGCTGCCAGCTCGGGCGAAGCCGCCAACATCCCCGGCAGCCATCTGCTGATGGAGCAGGCCATCACGGTGATCGAGCAGCATTTCTGGTCGGATGCCGAAGGCTGCATGATGGAAAGCTTCTCGCGCGACTGGAGCGTGTCCGAGGACTATCGTGGCGCGAACAGCAATATGCATGCCGTGGAGGCCTTTCTCGCCCTGGGGGATGTCACCGGCAACCCCTTGTGGCGACAGCGCGCGCTCAGCATCGCCCGCCAGATCATCCATCTGCATGCCGCCCACAACCAGTTTGCCGTGGTCGAACATTTTTCCGCTGACTGGACACCGGACCGGGACTACAACGCCGAGCACCCGGTGGATCCGTTCCGTCCTTATGGCGTCACCCCCGGTCACGCCTTCGAATGGGCCAGGCTGCTGCTGAACCTGGAGCATTCGCTGCTGCGCTATGGCGAGGATGCCCCGGGCTGGCTGCTGGCCGATGCACGGCAGCTCTTCGAGACGGCCTGCACCACCGGCTGGGACGTCGATGGCCAGCCCGGTCTGGTCTATACCCTGGACTGGAACGAACAGCCCAGGATCCACCATCGCATGCACTGGACCCTGGCCGAAGCCAGCGCCGCCGCGGCCGCCCTCGGCCAGCGTACGGGCGAGCGCCGTTACAACAGCTGGTACCGGACCTTCTGGGACTATATCGCCATGTATTTGATCGATCTGCGCCATGGCAGCTGGCACCATGAGCTGGATCGCGACAACCGGCCTTCGGCCCTGCTGTGGGGCGGCAAGGCCGATCTCTACCATGCCTATCAGGCCACCCTGCTGCCGCAACTGCCGCTGTCACCCACTCTGGCCAGCGCCATGCGCCTGCGTGCCAACCTGCATCCGGGCGAACGCTGAGCACCGGCTGCCGCCATTTCCCCCGGCCGGCGATACATGCCGGCCGGGTTTGCGGTAGCCTCGTCCTCATGACGCGCGCGCTGACCCTGCCCCTGCTCGACCCTGCGGACCCGACCCGGTTTCCGGACCCTCGTCAGGCCCTGACCTCGCCGGACGGCCTGCTGGCTTTCGGCGGCGACTTGTCGCCGCCCCGGCTGCTGGCCGCCTATGCCCAGGGCATTTTTCCCTGGTTCAACGCGGACGAACCCATTCTTTGGTGGTCACCCGACCCCCGCTGTGTGCTGGATACTGCCCTGCTGCGCCCCAACCGCCGTCTGCGCAAGCTGGGCCAGCGCAAGAGCTGGACCTTCACCCTGGATCATGCCTTCGATGCCGTAGTCCAGGCCTGTGCCGCCCCACGTGCACAGCAGGCGGGCACCTGGATCATTCCGGCCATGGCCTCGGCTTATGGTCGCCTGCATCAGCTCGGTCATGCCCACAGCGTGGAAGTCTGGGATGGAGAGCACCTGGTCGGTGGCCTCTACGGCATCGCCGTAGGCAATCTGTTCTGCGGCGAATCCATGTTCAGCCGCGAGAGCGGCGGCTCCAAACTGGCGCTGATGGCCTTGGCCGCCCAACTGCGGCAATGGGGATTTCCGCTGATCGATGCCCAGCTCACCAATCCGCACCTGCTCAGCCTGGGCGCACGCGAACTGTCCCGGGAAGACTTTCTGGCCGAGGTCGCCCGCCTGGTGGTGCTGCCCGGGCAGCCGGGCAGCTGGCGGCGCGAACTGCCGCCACCGACCTGATGTCATCAACCTGATGTCATCAACCGGATCTTGCCCGCTGAAGAACCCGGTCAGCCGTCGCGATCCCGGGCCGGCGGGCGACCTATCTATCGATGCCGGGCACCGCATCGCTCAGGACGGATGGCCTCTGGCCGGGTCCGGCATCGCCCCGCTGGCGGCTCCGCCTACCGGAGGACAGGGCTTGCCGGTATCGGCCCCGCAGACATAGGTCATCCCCAGCACCTGGTGCAGGAAATTCCGGCTGTCGACATAGACCTGGGCGGAAGCCTTCGATCGCAGCGGAGAGACGATCACGTGTGCACCGGCATCGGCATAGGCCTGCTTGCGCTTGTCCGCCGCCGGAGTGGCAACCTGAGCGTACATAGCCAGCATCGCCGGCACCGAGACGGTCGTGTCGTGATGCTCGGAATCGGCCCAGTAGTAGCCAAGAAACATCGGTGCACGAATGGCCTTGAACAGGCTCGGCGTCAGCGACGAGCGCAACTCGGCGATGGCCTTGTAGCCATCGATATGCATCTGCCCGGCCCAGTAGACCGAATCCTGATCATAGGCCAGATGATCACGACCATGATTCTTCAGATATTTCAGCAGCCATTCGCCATCAGGCCAGAACATCGGATCCAGTTGATCCCGGTATTCACGGACCAGCGGCGAGTACAGCAGCAGGGCATCCACCGCCGCGGGTTCACGCCCTGCCAGCTCGAGAGCCAGTCCACCGCCCATCGAGGTGCCGATCACGATCACGCGCCGCCCCAGGGCGTGGCCGATGGCCAGCGCCCTGGCGGCACCATCCAGCCATTGCTGCGCATCGATCCCGCGCATGGCATCGACCGATGCCAGACCGTTGCCCGGCAATCGCGGCAGAAACAGATTGCAGCCGAAGTCCCGGGCCAATTCGCGATGCACCGGTGCGCCCTCGCCCTGACTGGCCCCGAAGCCATGCAGATAGATGATGGCGCACGCCGACGGCGCCGGATGCGCCGGGTCGACCCAGACGATGCGTGCCTGATTGTCGGGACGGATGCCGGCAGTGGCCCGCTCACCGGCCGCCACCATCGCCTGCAAGGCGGACGGATCGGATGGAACGACCGGCAACCGGACTTCCAGCTGGCGATGATGGGCACGCGGCCCCAGCGCCATCAGCAACAGCAGGGCGACAAGGACAAGCGCCGTAACAAGCCGAGTTTTCTTCATGGACTGCGCCTCTCCGGCGATAGACTGATCTCGGCTTCCTTCCGCGAAGCTGAAATCATGGCTGCAAGGTGGTTCCGGCTTGCCCGTTGACCGGATAGAACGGCTCCGGCAGATCGTCGGCATCAGTCGGATGTGCCCTGTGACCGGAATCGGTCGCCTGCAGACGCACGGATCCGGCATCTGCACCGGCTTGGAAGACCACAGGTAGCCCGAGTATGGACGGATGGACAGGTTCGAGCCGGTCCCTGCAGCACCTCCGGCATCGCGGCTCGGATCGAAGCCGTGCAGACAGGGGCGGCGACCGGATGACCATGCACGAAAAAGGCCGGCTCCGCCTCGAACGACGGCGGCCGGCCTCGGATCAGGCAGATCAGGCGCCGCGCGAGGTGTAGCGGGTCTCGACGTAGTTTTCCAGAATCTGGACAAACTCGTTGGCGATATTGTCGCCACGCAAGGTCATCTTCTTCTCGCCGTCGATAAATACCGGTGCGGCCGGGGCTTCGCCATTGCCCGGCAGCGAAATGCCGATATTGGCATGCTTGGACTCGCCCGGGCCATTGACGATGCATCCCATCACGGCCAAGGTCATGTTCTCGACGCCGTCGTACTTCACCCGCCATTCCGGCATCTTCGCACGGACGTGGCCTTGCACGGTCTTGGCCAGCTCCTGGAAGAACTCGCTGGTGGTACGGCCGCAGCCCGGGCAGGCGGTGACCAGCGGGGTGAACGCGCGCAGTCCCATCGTCTGCAGCAGTTCCTGCGCCACCTGCACTTCACCGGTACGCGGCTGGCCGGGTTCCGGGGTCAGCGAGATCCGGATGGTGTCGCCGATCCCTTCCTGCAACAGCACGCCGAGTGCGGCACTGGAGGCGGTAATGCCCTTGGAGCCCATGCCGGCCTCGGTCAGCCCCAGATGCAAGGCGTAGTCGCAGCGCCCGGCGATGTCACGATAGACCGCGATCAGCTCCTGCACGCCCGATACCTTGCAGGACAGGATGATGCGATCACGGGCCAGACCGATCTCCTCGGCCTTGGCCGCCGATTCCAGCGCGGAACGGATCAGCGCTTCACGAGCCACCGCACCGGCATCCCATGGATCGCTGCGGCTGCCGTTCTCGTCCATCAGCCGGGCGACCATGGTCTGATCCAGCGAGCCCCAGTTGGCGCCGATGCGGACCGGCTTGCCGTAGCGGATCGCCGCCTCGATGATGGCCGCGAAGTGGCTGTCCTTCTTCTTGCCGAAGCCGACATTGCCCGGATTGATGCGGTACTTGCCCAGCGCCTCGGCACAGGCCGGCTCGGCTTCCAGCAGCTGGTGGCCGTTGTAGTGGAAATCACCGACGATGGGCACGTCCACGCCCATCATGTCCAGGCGTTCGCGGATCCGCGGCACGGCCGCAGCCGCGGCCGGCGTGTTCACAGTGATGCGGACCATCTCCGAACCGGCGCGGGCCAGTTCGGCAATCTGCTTGGCCGTGCCGGCGGCGTCTTCGGTGTCGGTATTGGTCATGGACTGGACCACCACCGGTGCGCCGCCGCCCACCGTCACCTTGCCGATTTGAACGCCCACGCTGTTGCGGCGGGGCTCTGCAGTGGCCACGCGTGGCCGATAGGTTTGGATTTCGCTTTCGCTCATGGGGACGATCGTCGTTCAGTAAAGGCCGCGCCTCGCGCAGCGAGGCCGCCATGATACCTCATCACGATTTGCAGGCCGTGACAGACTGTCGCATGATGATGACTTGATTCAGCCAGTCCGGCCCCCGGGCCTATACTGATTCAACGAATGCGTCAGGCTGATGTTCTGGCGCCCGACTGTTCAACCGCCTGATACGCGGCGTGCGCGAGGACGCAACAGCATGTCTACAGTCTTGCAAGAAACCAGCCCGGCCGCCTCGACGGTACCTGCCTTCTGCGGCGCCTGCATTCATCTGGACCAATGCCAGGCCGAGCACATGGGCGTGACCTGCGCCGTCGAACGCCGCGGCCCCTGCCGTCAGGGTGACCACCTGTACCGTCCCGAGACCCGATTCAGCGGCGCCTATGCGGTGCAGGCCGGTATGGCCAAGACTGTGCGTCGGGACAGCAAGGGCAACGAACAGGTTCTGGCTTTCCACCTGCCCGGCGAACTGTTCGGGCTGGATGCCCGCGGCCAGCGCCAGCACAGCAACGCCGCCGTGGCACTCGGTCATACTTGGTTCTGTCATTTCCCGGAAACCAAGCTCAGCAAGCTGGAAAGCGAAGACGAGAACGTCCGCAAGCAGCTGAGCAGGATGACCCGGCGTCTGCGCCAGTCCTATCGGGTCCGCTCCGCCGAGGGACGTGCCGATCAGCGTCTGGCGGCCTTCATTCTGGATCTGTGCGACCGGCGAGCCGCCGTCGGCCTGCGTGCCGACCGACTGCCGATGCTGATGTCCCGCATCGATATCGCCAGCTTTCTGGACATGGCCGTGGAAACCATCAGCCGTCTGCTGGGCAAGCTGCAGAAGGCCGGCCTGATCAAGGTCGGTCCCAATCAGGTCGACATCATCAACGAAGCCGGCCTGCGGACGCTGGCCGCCCCTCTGCTCGGCAATCTCTGATCACCCGGGCGCTGGCGGGAAGACCGCCTGCGCCGCCGCGTCCCTCCCCGCCTGACAGGACCGATGGCCGGCCTTGACCCGCCTGATGCCCATCAAGCCGCGCCGCAGGCGGCGCTCCCGTCCCCCCCCCCCATGCCGCAAGCCCGGAGCCCTTATGTCAGCCCCCATTCTGATTGCCATTGACGGCTCGTCCCGGGCCGAGGCGCTGCTGCAGCTGGCCGCACGCCACGCCAAGGCGCTGAACGCCCCGGTCGAGGTGATCTGCGTTCTCGATCCCGACCGCGACCCCGCCGCCCTGACACCGACCCTGCTCGGCACCGGCGAAATCATCCCCGATACCGGCCCTTCCCAGGCCCAGCTTGATGCCGATCAGGCCGTTGTTGCTGCGGTCAGCCAGCTGCAGGCCGCCGGCGTCGAAGCCAAAGGCCATGTCGCCAGTGGCGAGCCCAGTCGTCTGATCTGCACCTATGCCCGCAACCGCAATTGCCAGCTGATCGTGCTGGGCCACCGCTACCGCCACTGGTTCGCCAAACTGCGGGAAGGCTCGGTCTGCCATGCCGTGATCGAGCATGCCAGCTGTCCGGTGCTGGTACAGACCCCGCACAGTCACGGCGCCTGAGAGACCCCGCCTGCCCGCGCGCCCCGCCTTTCAGTGGCCTGCGGCAGCCATCATGGCCGGATCGGCCGGTACCGCCGGGTAAGTCTTCTGCCAGCCGCCACCCAGAGCCTTGTAGATCGAGGCTGAGGCGACCGAGGTGGCCACGGTAGCCTGGATCAACGCCCGCTGCGCCGCCAGCAGTCGCGCCTGCACGGTCAGTACGTTCAGAAAATCCGCGGCCCCTTGCTGATACTGCAACTGCGCCATGGCCAGAGCCGAACGGTTTTCCTCGACCGAGGCCGCCAGACGCTCATGCTGTCGCTGATCGGCATTGTAGTCTGTCAGTGCATCGTCGATTTCATGCCAGGCCTTGAGCACCGTGCGCTGATAACGGATGGCAGCCTGCTGCTGCTGAGCCTTGCGCAGATGCAGGGTCGCCTTCAGGCGACCGCCTTCGAAGATCGGCAGACTCAGCGCCGGCCCGATCGCGAACTGGCGTGAGCCCCAGGTCCCCAGATTGGAAAACTGCAGGGCCTGGATATCCAGACTGCCGGACAAGGTGATGTGCGGGTAGAAATCGGCTTTGGCCACCCCGATCGAGGCAGTCGCCGCATGCAGCTCGGCCTCGGCCTGACGGATGTCCGGTCGACGCCGGGCCAGCTCCGAGGGCAGCCCCACCGGAATCATCGGCGGCAGCGGCGGTACCGGCCGGACCGTGGCGAGTGTGCTCTTCAAGGCGCCCGGCGGTTTGCCCAGCAAGAAGCTCAGGGCGTTGACCAGATGCCATTGCTGGCGCTCCAGATCAGGCAGCAAAGCCTCGATCTCGGCCACTTCGGCCGAGGCATTGGCCACATCGAGTCGAGTGGTGACCCCGTTGGCAAACCGCTGGCGGGTCAGCGCCAGGCTGTGGCGAGCCAGCTCCAGATTCTGCCGGGTGATGGCTTGCAAGGCCTGCACCCCGCGCAGCTGGATATAATTGCGGGCGGTCTCGGCCTGGGCCGCCACCAACAGGCCACGACGGAGGTCCGCCGAGGCTTCCAGGCTTGCGTCGGCTCCTTCGACCTCGCGACGCACCCTGCCCCACAGGTCCAGCTCCCAGGATGCATCGAAACCGTACTGCCAGAGGTTGAAAGGCGGCGAACCGTCCGCACCGCTCATCGCGGCCGGACCGAAACCCGGACTGCCGTTGGCGGCGGTCGCATGGTTCTGGACCGCACCGGCGGAGCTCCCCAGCAGATTGAGAATGCCGTTGGGACTGGCACGTTCGCGACCATAGGATGCATTGCCGTTGAACGAGGGACGGCCATCGGCTCGGACCATGCCCCGCTCGGCACGAGCCTGCAGCAAACGGGTGCCGGCTTCGCGGACATCGAAATTGCCGGTGGCCACCTCGGCTTCCAGCGCTGACAGCACCGGATCACCATAAATGCTCCACCAATCGACGCGCATCGCCATGGCCACCGGCTGGCTGGCCGCGGCCGGCAGCGGTGCCGCGGAATAGTCGACGGGAGGCTTGATGGCAGGTCGATGCCAGTCTGGCCCGACCGTGCAACCGCTCAGCGCCAGACCGGTCAGCAGCACGCCGCAAGGTCCCCGCAGGCCCCGCTTCAACGAGAGCTTGCGCATCACCGGCCTCCTGCCGAGGCCATCGCCACCGGATGCACCGGCCGCGCCTGACTCGAACCGATATGCACCGTGGTTTCGACCGACATGCCGACCCGCAACCGCGAGGAAAGCTGCTGGCCCGGATCGAACCAGATCTTGACCGGGATGCGCTGCACCACCTTGGTGAAGTTGCCGGTCGCATTGTCCGGGGCGATCGGCGAGAAAGCGACGCCGCTGGCTGGCGCCAGACTGTCCACCGTGCCGTTGAAGTCCTCGCCGCCATAGGTATCGACATGGATGGTGACCTTCTGGCCGGGCCGCATGTGCTCCAGCTGGGTCTCCTGGTAGTTGGCGACGACATAGGCTGCCTGGACCGGCACCACCGCCAGCAACGGGGTACCGACATGCACGTAATTGCCTACGCGCACGCTGCGCTCGCCAACCACCCCGTCCACCGGCGCGACGATACGGGTATAGGACAGATCCAGGCGGGCCTGATCCAGAGCGGCCTGCGCCTGCTCCACACCGGCTTCGGCCTGGCCCTGCTCGGCCTTCAGCACGATGACTTGCTGACGGGCCGCATGATTGACCGCCTGATCATGCTGCAGGCTGGCACGGGCCTGCAGCAGTCGGGTATCCGCCTGCTGGCGCTGTTCGACGGTGCCGGCGCCGCCACTGGACAATCGACGATAGCGGACGGCATTGTCCTGGGCGAAATCCAGCGCCGCCTGATCGGCCTGCAAGGTGGCATCGGTCTGCCGGATCACCGGTTGCTGCCGGTCCAGCTCGGCGGCGAGGTCGGTGAGCCTGGCTCTGGCCGCCGCCAATGCGGCGTCAGCCACCGCTACGGCCGTGCGATAGTCACGGTCGTCGATATGGGCCAGCAGCTGGCCGGCCTTGACCGCCTGATTGTCCTGTACCGCCACCTGATCAATCAGACCGGCCGCCTTGGGGGCGACCACGCTGTAATCGGCGGTGACAAAGGCATCATTGGTGGACTGTTCAGCGGATCCGCCGATCAGCAGGCGGTCGACGGCGATGGCCACGATCGCCAGCACCAGCACGCCGGTACCGGCTCGCATCATCATCTGTTGCTTGGTCATAGAGTGTTCCTGCGGCTCAGGACCGCGACGGGGAGGCCGGCACATGGGCGGAGGCCGGCGGAAAAACGCGTTCGGGCAGGGCCATGGTCAGCAGCAGCATGACCAGGGTGATCAGGATCATCGCGCGATTGATATCGGCCAGCGCCAGCACCGAGGCCTGCCGGTGGACCGCTTCGGCGAGACCGGCGAGGCCCTGGGTCTGGACCGGTGCGACCGGGGCCATGAAGCGCTGTGAACCGACATGATCGAGCAGGATGTTGGAGTGGGTATGCTCGCGCCAGGTCATCATGATGTCGACGAAACCTGCGGCGATGGCATTGGCAAGGCCCTTGGTCATGTTGAACATGCCCGATACGAAAGGGCCGTCACTGGGCGCCAGCTTGAGGGTGACCGTCATCAGAATCGGAATCACCGTCATCGGCTGGGCGAATACCAGCAGCCACTGCAGAGGGTAGAAATTGCCGCGGTACCAATCCGAGGTCACATCGGAGCCGGCCCAGCAGAAAGCCATGGTCAGCACCAGTCCGGCGGCCATCACCCAGCGGCAATCGACCCAACGCAGATTGCATATCGCCGAGACCAGCAACAGCGATCCCAGCTGAGGCAGCGCCAGCATCAGCGACATCGGCGCAATCTGCAGCGGCCGGTAGCCCTGGATCTCGGTCAGATACAGGCTGGGGACCAGGCCGGTCGCCGCCGCCATCACCAGGATCAGCGCGATACCGGCCAGACCATAGGCGACATTGCGGATGCCCAGCATCTGCACTTTGAAAAATGGCGAGGGCTGGAACCACTCGTTGACCAGAAAGGCAACGAACAGGCTCACGCCGGCCACGATCAGATGGCAGACCAGCGGCGAGCGGAACCAGTCCAGCCGATCGCCCTGCATCAGCGCGATCACCAGCATCGAAATGCCGGCAAAGCCCAGAATGATGCCCGGCCAGTCGAACTGCTTGAAGCGCTCCAGCCGCAGCGGGTCCTGAGGCAGACCATAACCGACGCAGAGGATGCTGAGCAGGCTGAGCGGCACCACTTCCCAGAACAAGGTCTTCCAGCCCAGGTATTCAAAGCACAAGGCCGCCAGCGGCGTGCCCAGATTGGGCCCGAAAGTGGCTGTCAGCGCATAGGCACCCAGACCATAGACCTTGATGCCCGGCGGCAGATAGCGCAGCGCCACCGTCATCAGCATCGGCGGGAGCGCGCCGGCCGCCAGGCCCTGCAGTGCACGCAGGACATACAGCGCCGACAGGCCGGGCACCCAGGGCGCCAGTACGCCGAGCATGGCGAAGATGCCGACCATGGTCATGGTGACCTTGCGGATCGAAAAAGTGGAAGCAAACCAGGGCGCAAAGGCCATCGCCGACACATTGCAGGCTTCATAGATGGCCGTCAGCCAAGTGCCGTCGTCATGACCGATCGACAAGGCACCACGGATATCGGCCAGCCCCGCTTCGGTCACATGCTCGTTGAAACCGGCCACCAGCACGGCCAGCAGCACCCCGGCCATGCCGATGGCCAGCTTCCCGGACAACCCCGGAGCCGCCGCCGGGACGGTGCCTGGCGCAGTCGCGCCGTGGCCCGGGCCTGAGGGCACGACAATCGATGCGCTCATGCCCGCGGTCCCGGCTTGTCCGCCAGCCGGTTTTCATCTTCACCACCCTGCTCCAGAAAGGCCAGCAGCGGCCGGGCGATGCTCCAGGCGGCTTCGGCCGCCGCCTCCTCGTCACGGCGCTCGATGGCCTGCAGCAATTGCAGATGATGCTCGTATTCGTGTTCCAGCGCCGTACCCGTGGTCAGGGAGACTTCCATGTGTGCCGCATCATCGGTGGCAAAATAGCGGTACAGCTCGGCCAGCGCACGGTTGCCGGTAGCATCGGCAATGGCCTGGTGAAAGGCCTGATCGTCGTGAATCATCTGGTCGATCGAACTCGCATGGCGCAGCTCGCCCCGTACCTCCAGCAACTGGCGCAGGTGCTGCACATCTTCATCGCTGCGACGGCGGGCGGCCAGCCGGCCGCATTCGGCGTTCAGCAGGCAGCGCAGCTCATGGTGATCGCGCAAGGCCGCGTGATTGAGCCGGCGCATGACTTCCATCGGATCATCACGACGGCGCACATAGGTACCGTCGCCTTGCAGCACCTCCAGCACACCGGCCTGGGACAGTCCGCGCACGGCTTCACGCACCGTGGTCCGGCTGACCCCGAGCTGGGCGACCAGATCGGCTTCACAGGGGATTCTGGAACCGACCGGCCAGTCAGCCGAGGCAATCTTCTCGCGCAATGCGGCAATGGCGCGATCCACCAGGGACAGCCGGGTCACGGCCGGAGCCGGACGCGGAGCCCGGACAGGATTTTTCGGGATATTCATCCAATGATCCTAACATATGATGTTTAAGTCGCAAGACTTGCTATCCTGTGCCGGAGAGCCGGCGCGCCCGGCGGCCTCTTCACCTTCCATGCCTACGGATCAGCCCATGCCCGCCCCTCTTCTGATCGCCATCGACGGTTCTTCCCGAGCGGAAGCCCTGCTCGCCCTCGCCGTTCGCCAGGCTCTGGCCCTGGCCGCACCTGTCGAGGTGATCTGCGTGATCGACCCCGGCTACAGCCTGGGCAACCCGGACCGGCACCCGATCAGTGCCGAAGAGGCCGTCGACTATCCTGGCCCGGCCCACGAGCAGGAGGGTGCCGAACACGTCGTGAAGGCCGCGGTGCAGCGACTGCAGAGGGCAGGGGTGACGGCCTGCGGCCATGTCGTCAGCGGCGAACCCGAACAGGTGATCTGCCGTCAGGCGCATGAGCTCGGCTGTCAGCTGATCGTGCTCGGCCATCGCCATCGCCGCTGGCTGGCCAGGGTGCGGGAGGCCTCGGTCTGCCATGCAGTGATCGAGCAGGCCGCTTGTCCGGTACTGGTGCTGCCACCGCACGATGACGGTGGCTGAGACGGCCGTCGGCGAACTCCAAGGCCTTGGGCCGGTCATAATCAGCAACGACATGGTTTCGACCGGTCCCGGCACGGGACCGGTGTCCTTTCAGGCGGGAGAGTCACGATGCTGATCAGAGTACGCCGCGCCAGCCAGGCCCGGGAATCGGAAGTCACTCCGGAAACCGTCTACCGGCAACGGCGGCAGCTGATGCGCGCCGGACTGGGGCTGGCCGGTGCCAGCCTGGCCGGTTTCGGCTGGCTGCCGGCCAGCAGCCAGGCCGCCGAATGGCCCGACGTGCCTCCCGGGCCGACGCCGCCCTGGCTGCTGGCCAAGCTGGCGACCACCCGCAGGAAGACCGTGGTCCCCGCCGATCCGGTACGGGATGTCGTCACACCCTTCGGTGATGCCAGCCAGTACAACAATTTCTATGAGTTCGGCAGCGACAAGGACGATCCCGCCCGCCTGGCCGGCCGGCTGAAAACCGATCCCTGGAGCATTCGCGTCGATGGTGCCGTCCATCAGAGCAGGACCTTCGCGCTGGAAGACCTGATCGGTGCCGACCAGCTGCAGGAGCGGATCTATCGCCTGCGCTGCGTGGAAGCCTGGTCGATGGTGATTCCCTGGATCGGCATTCCGCTGGCCAGCCTGCTGGGCCGGCTGCAGCCCCTCGCCAGCGCCCGCTATGTCGGCTTCCAGACCTTGCAGGATCCGGCGCAGATGCCGGGACAGGCTTCCTCGACCGGACTGATCGACTGGCCTTACCGCGAAGGCCTGCGGCTGGACGAGGCCATGCATCCACTGACCCTGCTGGTGGTCGGCAATTACGGCCGGGTGCTGCCGAACCAGAATGGCGCGCCGCTGCGCCTGATCGTGCCCTGGAAATACGGTTTCAAGAGCATCAAGTCCATCGTCCGGATCTCTCTGCTGGAACAGCCACCGGCCACGTCCTGGAATCGGCTGGCGGCGGATGAATATGGCTTCTATGCCAATGTGAATCCGAAGGTCGACCATCCACGCTGGAGTCAGGCTACCGAACGACGGCTGCCCAACAGCCTGTTCCATCCCAATATCATCGATACCCGGATGTTCAACGGCTATGACGAAGTCGCCAGTCTGTACAGCGGCATGGATCTGAGGCGCTGGTACTGATGGCCACCCCGTCAGGCCGGGGCCGCTCCGCGGCCGCCCGCACGCTGTGGCCCTGGCGCATCGCCGTGGCGCTCGCCGCCTTCGCGCCCCTGCCTTGCTGGCTGCGGCAGGCGATGACCGGTCACGCCGGCCCCGAACCCGGCCGTTACCTGATGGAACATCTGGGCAAAGGCACTCTGGTACTGCTGTTGCTGACCCTGAGCCTGACGCCGTTGCAGCGGCTCAGTCGCTGGCAGGGCTTCAGCCGGATTCGCCGGCAGCTCGGCCTGTGGACCTTTGCCTATGCCCTGCTGCATCTGCTGGCCTATCTGTGGTTTTTTCTGGGCTTCAACGCCCACGCCCTGCTCGCCGATCTGAGCCGGCGGCCTTATATCATGGTCGGCATGGCCGCACTGGCCGGCCTGACGCTGATGGCGGCCACCTCCCATCGCCGGGCGATGCGCCGCCTCGGCAAAAGCTGGAAACGGTTGCACCGGCTGGTCTATGCCGTGCTGATCCTCGGGCTTCTGCACTACTTCTGGATCGTGCGCGCCGATCTCGGCGAGTGGGCCATCTACGCTCTGGCAGGCCTGCTGTTGCTGGTTTTGCGGCTGCCGCCCGTGGCCAAAGAGTTCTCGCGTCAGGGACGCCCTCCCGTCACCGACGCCTGAAGCCGGCAACGGGAAGCCATGGCCTCAGCGTTCGATGGCCATCGCGATGCCCTGCCCGCCCCCGATGCACAAGGTGGCCAGACCATGGCGGGCCTGACGACGCTGCATCTCGTGCAGAAGACTGACCAGGATCCGTGTACCCGAGGCACCGATCGGATGGCCCAGCGCAATGGCGCCACCATTGACGTTGACCCGCTCGGCATCCCAGCCCAGCTCCTGCGCCACCGCCAGTGACTGCACCGCAAAGGCCTCATTGGCCTCGATCAGATCCAGCTGCGCCAGGCTCAGGCCCGCGCGCTGCAGGCATGCCTGCGTCGCCGGCACCGGCCCCAGTCCCATATACGCCGGATCCACCCCGGCACTCGCGGCCGCGGCAATCCGGCCCAGTACCGGAAGCCCCTCGGCGGCAGCCCGGCGGGCACTCATCAACAACACCGCCGCCGCACCGTCATTCAAGCTCGATGCATTGCCCGCAGTCACCGTGCCGTCCGGCCTGAAGGCCGGTCGCAAAGCCGCCAGCGAGGCCGCCGAGGTGTCTGCGCGAGGCTGCTCGTCATGCTCGAAACGCAGGGCCGGCCCCTTTCGCCGAGGCAGTTCCAACGGCGTGATTTCGGCAGCAAAACGATCATCCGCCAGGGCTGCCGCCGTCCGCTGCTGCGAACGCAGGGCGAAGGCATCCTGGGCGGCTCGATCGATGCCGAAGCGGTCCGCCAGATTTTCGGCGGTGATGCCCATATGGTAGTCATTGAATGCATCCCACAAGCCGTCGCTGATCATGCTGTCCAGCATCTGGGCATGCCCCATCCGCAGCCCCGTGCGCGCCTTGGGCAGCACATAGGGCGCCAGACTCATGCTCTCCATGCCGCCGGCGATCACGATGTCGGCGTCACCGCAGGCGATCGCCTGGGCGGCCAGCTGCACCGCCTTCAATCCCGAGCCGCAGACCTTGTTGACGGTCAGTGCTGGCACGGCCTCGCCCAGACCGGCCCGGATCGACGCCTGCCTGGCCGTGTTCTGGCCCAGGCCGGCCGTCAGCACATGGCCCATGATCACCTCGTCGACCCGGGCCGGATCCAGCCCGCTGGCAGCGCACAGGCCGCGGATCACGGCCGCTCCGAGATCCACCGCCGGTATCTGGGCAAGAGCCCCCTGGAAACTTCCGATCGCCGTCCGGGTGGCGGCCACGATCACAACCTCTTGCATATCCCTACTCCAAGGTCATCCGGCAACCGGATGTTTCGCCGCGCACGATAGCAAATCAGCCAGCGGCTGAGGATCCGCGCCTATCCTCAGCGGGACTCGTCGCTCACGTCTGCCGCGGCCTGCTCCGCCATCGCGGGAACGGCCAGAAACTGTTCGACGGCCGCCAGCTCACGGCAGTGCGGCATCGGCGGCAGTGCGCGCAGAAACAGCCGGCCATAACCCTTGGCCGTCAGCCGTGGATCGCACAGCATCAGCACGCCGCGATCGTGGATGTCACGGATCAGACGCCCGGCGCCCTGCTTGAGCGCGATCACGGCCTGCGGAATCTGCCAGCCTGTGAAAGGATTGACACCACTGGTCTGCAAGGCATCCAGCCGTGCCTGCAGCACCGGATCGTCCGGCGCGGCAAATGGCAGCTTGTCGATCACCACCACGCTCAAGGCCTCGCCGGCCACATCCACGCCCTCCCAGAAACTGGCCGCTCCCAGCAGCAGACCGTTGCCGCTGGCCCGGAAGCCCTCGAGCAGCTGATGCCGCGGAGCCGCCCCCTGCACGAACAAGGGCCACTCGGCATGCTCGTCCAGCAGGCTGGCGGCCCGCCGCAAGGCCCGATGCGAGGTGAACAGCAGAAAGGCCCGGCCGCCGGAAGCCCGCAGCACCGGCATCGCGGCCTGGACCACAGCATCGATATAGTCGCGCGCATGCGGCTCGGGCAGTCCCCGCGGCAGATAGCAGACGGCCTGGCGGGCATAGTCGAAAGGGCTTTCCAGACTCAGCGTCTGCGGATTTTCCAGCCCCAGCTGCCGCGAGAAATGGGAGAAATCGCCGGCCACCGACAAGGTCGCCGAGGTATGGATCCAGGCCGCCGCGGTCCGTGCCCGGACCTGTTGCAGGGGCAGGGTCAGATCCAGTGGGGTGCGATGCAGGCTGAAGCCTCGGCTCTGCAGCTCATACCACTGGACCTGCACGCCGCCGGCCTCCGTACCGGTCGCCTCTTGCGGCAGTCCGCTGTCGCTGGCCTCGATCGCGGTCACCGGCTCGCCACGGCCTTCCAGCAGCAGCTGCAATCGATCCGCCAGCGCCCGGCAGCGGGCATGAACCTGGGCCATGCCACGCGAGCGCTCGGCCTGCGAGGCCAGCGCATGCGCCAGATCCTCCAGCAGATCGGCGATGGCCTGCAGGTCCTCGCGTACCGCGCCCCGCGCCAGCATGGCCAGCATCGGGCCGCGCGCAGGCAGACCTTCCAGCGCGCCACGCACCCGCTGCAACTGCGCCCGCAAGGTTTCGCAAGGCTCCAGCAGCAGACTGACCGCACCACTGAGTCCATGGCATTCAGCCAGCACGTCACGCGCCAGATCCAGCAACTGACGGCTGCTCAGGGACTGGGCGAAGAACTGCGCGGCCAGCTCGGGCACCTGATGCGCCTCGTCCAGAATATAGGCCCCGGCTTCAGGCAGCAGCTCGCCAAAACCATCCTGTCGCAAAGCCAGGTCAGCCATCAGCAGATGGTGATTGACCACCACGATGTCCGCCTCCATCGCCAGCCGCCGGGCCCGGACCACATGGCAATCCTCGTAGAAACTGCACTCCTGACCCAGACAGTTGTCCGCCGTGGAGGTCACCCGCGCCCACACCGGCGCATCTTCGGGCACCGCGTCCAGTTCCATCCGGTCGCCCCGTGCCGTGCGCGCCGACCAGGCCAGAATCCTGGCCAGCTGCGGAGCCTGAGGGCTGTCGCCCGAGTCGCCGTCCAGCAGTGCCTGGTCCAGCCGGTAACGGCACAGATAATTGCTGCGGCCCTTCAGCAGCGCCACTTTCCGGGAAACCCCCAGCACCGAGCGCACGCGCGGCAGATCGCGGAAGAACAACTGATCCTGCAAGGCCTTGGTCCCGGTGGACAACACCACCCGATCAGCACTCAGCAAGGCCGGCACCAGATAGGCGAAGGTCTTGCCGGTACCGGTGCCGGCCTCGACCATCAGGACCTCGCCGGCCGCGATCGCTGTCGCCACGGCCGTCGCCATCGTCTGCTGCGAAGCACGCGGGGCAAAACCCGGGATCTCGCTGGCAAAAGGCCCTTGCGGTCCCAACAGGGCGGCCACGTCCTCTGAAGTCGCGTGCAGAAATTCCATCCGTCGAGTATGACCGAAGTCGCGCCGGACGGGGCCGTCTCGATGGGCAACACCACCGGCACCTGTCGTATTCCGTTGCCGGCTGTGCTAAGAGTGGCGCCTGATGACTCCGCCTGATCAGCTGCATTGAGCCCCCTGACCGTTCTTCGATCTTTACTGACCGCCGGCAGCCTGCTGGCGACGAGTCTGGCGGCTGGATGGTCGCCGCCGTTGCACGCCCGGACAGCCTCCGAGGCCTGTCTGCAGAACTCTGCCGACCAGCCGGAGCTGGCTGTCCGCCAGGCTTCCGCCATCCTCTCCGCGCCCTCCACCGACCTTCCCCTGCGCATCGATGCCCAGCACTGCCTGGCACTGGCACGCCAGACGCTGGGACAAGGCCAACCTGCCATCCAGGCCGCCAACAGGTTGCTGGCCATGCTGGACACTGCCGGCAAGGAAGACAGGCCCGAGCTGCATCAGGCTCGCCTGGATGCGGTCACCATCCTGGCCCGCACCGGACAGCCCGCGCTGATCGAGGGTCAACTGGTGGATATCGTGCTGAAAGCTCGCGCGCAGCAGCAGACAGCTCTGGAGGTGGATGCGCTGACGCGGATCGCGCAACTGATATTCAGCGAATTCCGCGACGACCGCAGCGCACAAGCCTATCTGGCACAAGCCGAAGGCATGGCCCGGGCGGCCGGTCTCTCCCTGCGGCCCATTCTTCAGGCGCAATTGCCGATCGCTCTGGATGCCAATCATGCTGATACTTCAGAACATTTGATCAAACAGCTCCGTACCGAACCGGTGGCGGACGATACCGGCCAGGCCATGAACTGGCGACTGGATACGGCACAAGCGCGGATCGATCTGATCATGCAGGACCCGGTGACGGCCCGCCCGCTGCTGCTGAAAACGCTGGCCGCACAGCGCCGTATCGGCGATCTCGCCGGCGTCAGGGAAACCTTGCTGGCGCTGGGTCTGGCCGAATCCTTTCTCGACCGTCCCAAACAGGCCCGCGAGTACGATCTGCAGGCCTTGCAGCTGGCCGAAACCGCCCGTACCGACACGATCACGGCCCTGCACCAGCTGCTGGACGTGTCCTACAAGAGCCAGCAGAGGGCAGACATCGAACGCTTTGGCAGTCGGCTGATGGCGCTTGGCTCTCACGCCCGACGGCAGCAGTGGAAACAGAGCGTTCGGCACATCAAGAGTCGACTGGGACCGCCGCTGTGGGCTCCGGCCACGGTCGGTCACCGGACCCAGCTTGCCGGCTGGCTGCATGCCGACCGCGTATCGTGGCTCACCCGAATCAGCCTGCTGTTGAGCTGCTGCAGCCTGGGCCTGATCTGGTATCAGAGCCGGCGCTTCCGCAAGCGTCTGCAGCTGAGTACCATCGATCCGCTCAGCCAGCTGCTGACCCGCCGCGAGGCCACCTCGAGGATTGACCAATGGATCGACTCGCCAAGTGTTCCGGGATCTGCCGGCACCTCACTGGTGCTGCTGCTGGTCGACATCGATCATTTCAAGCGCATCAATGACCAGTACGGTCATGCAGCAGGCGACAGTGTGCTGACCGAGGTCGCCAACCGCCTCAAGAGCTGCTGCCGCCGTACCGACGTGATCGGCCGCTGGGGTGGCGAAGAGTTCCTTATCGCCCTGCCGGCCACGGATACGCCCAGCACACTGGCCCTGGCCAGCCGCATCTGCGAGACCATCAGCCAGAAGCCGATCCAGACTCCTTCCGGCGCCTCGCTGCAGGTCACAGTCTCGGTAGGCGTCTCGTACTGGCCGTTTGTTCCTGACAATCGTGCCCCAGGTCACTGGCAGGACGCACTGGTCCCGGCGGATGCTGCTCTGTATGCCGTCAAGCGCTCGGGCAGGAATGGCTGGGCCAGCATCAGGGCCACGCCCAAGGCTCTTGGCGGCAACATCGAGCAGTTGCTGCGCGATCCGGTGCAGGCCAGCCGGCAAGGCCTGCTCAGCATTCACAGTGTGCATGCGCTGGAGTGGCCGGTCGCCACGGATACCCCGGATGAACGGTGACCTCAGCCGGTCCGGTCGCTGACCAGGCCGGCCACTACCCGGCCGATGCCTGCCTTCTCGATCGCCGAGGCCACGGCATGCAGGCGATCAGCCTCGCAATCGCGGCTGACACCCAACCGGAAATGCAGTTCGCCTTCGGGATTGCGCGAAGAGTGAATCGAATCCAGGTTGACCCCGCAGTCCTCGAATGCCGACAGCAGAGCACGCAGGGAACCAGGCCTGTCTTCGGGCAGGAAGACGCTGAGATAACGCGGTTCGGCCAGATCCTCCAGCAGATACCCCAGCCGCTCGAAAGCATGACTGCCCTCTTGCAGATCCTCGCGCCCGAAGGTCCGGGCGCTGTCGACCAGCCAGTGCTTCCGGACCTGACGGCGAGCGGCATCGTCACCGCGGCCCACCGCCTCGGCCAGCCCATCGAGCTGGCGTTGCAGATGCTTGAGCACCTCCAGCACATGGGGATTGTCAAACTGGATATCCGTATAGATATCCGGATTTCCGCCCAGTACCCGACGCGTCACGGTCAGATCCAGCGCATGGCCGATGGTTCCCAGTTCCGAAATCGCCGCCATGCCGCCCAGCTCCGGCGCCAGCTGGGTCAGCACGGCCCCTTGCAGCATATGGCTGGCATGGCTCAGCCCCTGGACCAGAGCCATGATGCGATCATGCTGCCCGGGTTCCACCGTTCGGCACTGCGCCTCGCTGGCTTGCAGAAACGCCTGCAACCAGCCCTGCCAGCGGTCCAGCCGGGCCGGACAGACCACCAGCGGACGGCCGCGCAAGGTGGATATCTTGGGCGGCGCGCACATCGGATGCAGACCGACGACTTCAGCCTGCGATTCCAGCAAGGCCTCCACCGGCGCCAGCTTGATCGAGGTCAGATCCATCCACAGCTTGCCGCGTTCGGCCCCGGCGGCGACCTGGACATAATGCCGGATCAGCTCTGGCGTGATACGGATCGGTGCGCTGAAGATCAGCACATCGGCGGCTTCGACAAGAGCCTCCTCGCTCAGCGCGGTATCGCCATGGGGATCGCGACCGATCACCTGCAAGCCCATCCGGCGACTGAAAAACTGCTGCAGCCAGCGACCGAAGGCGCCCTGGCTGCCGACGATGCCGATGACCGGCCGGTCGATTTGAACTGTATCTGATACCAAAGTACTTTCCCGCGCCCTGCCCGGGGCGCCAACAAGATTTTGCAGACTCACCGAGGTGAGCCGAAGACGGCCCTCACGGCGGCAGCGGACCCTGCCTCCTCCTCAATAGCGCGGCACACTGGCCTTGTGGCAGGCCAGAACCTGGCTGCGCGCCTGGGCGACGCCCGCCGCATCATGGGCCAGCAGACGCATCTCGACCACGGTCTGCCAGTTGCGGGCGCACAAGGGACCCAGCTTGGGACCCAGCGACCACGAGCGTTGGGCCAAAGTCTCGGCCCGGGCGTAATCCTTCAGCCCCACCGCGGCCTCGGCCCGGTCCTGCAGCAGATCGGGCGAGTCCGGATTGCGCTGCAGGGCCTGATCCAGCTCGCCGGCCGCCAGCGCGTAATGCCGTGTCTGCAGATTCTGCTGGGCCTGGTCTTCCAGAATCGCCACCCCGGGATCCCGCAGCGGCGCCACATCGATGGCACTGTCGGTCAGGGCCGCCTCGCGGTCACCCGCGGCCCGGATCGCGGCGACGCGGTCGTAATCGGCTTCCACCGGTCTGGGCGGCAGCGGCGACGGCTTGGCTTCCCAGCGATTGAACAGGCTGCAGCCCCCCAGCAGCGCTGCGACCGCCAACAGAAACACACAATTCAAACGGGTCTGCATCACTCAATCTCGGCTGGTGGTATCGGAGGGTGCGGGGGCCGGGTCGGAGGAACCCGGGCCGCCGCCAAAGAAGTTCTGCACATGCTGCCAGAAACAGCCCTGCGTATCCTGCGCAAGATACCCGATCACGAAAGGCATTTGGCGGGCTCCCGCACATTGGGGGTCAGTCCGCTTGCCACTGGCCGGATCCACCCAGGCCATTTCCAGGCCAGGGCCGGGCTCCGCCGACAACGGCGTGCTGGGCAGGCGGTGAAACAGCGCAATCCAGGCTTTCAGGCTGCCGGAGGCCCCCCACAGCCCGGTCGGATGGTTGTCATCACGGCCCATCCAGAACACGGCCAGATGCTGGCCGGTGAATCCGGCGAACCAGCTGTCCCGCTGGCTGTCGCTGGTACCGGTCTTGCCGGCGGCATGCAGGCCGGCAAGACCGGATTCCCCGATGGCGTGCGCAGTGCCGACCTGAGTCACCTGCTGCATCGCCCAGCGGATCTGGCGCACGGCGGGCTGGTACTGGCCCTTGCCTGCCCGCACCTGATACCGCTTGATCACCGTGCCGTCGCCGTCCAGCACCGCACTGACCGCCATCAACTGGGTCGCATAGCCGTCATCGGCGATGTACTGGTACAGCTGCGCGACCTGCAACGGAGCCAGATCCACTGCCCCCAGCAACAACGAGGGGCCGGCATTGATCTTGGCCAGGCCGAAGGACTGCAGAAAAGCCTGCACCCGCGCCACGCCGATCGCCAGGCCCAGATGCACGGTGGCCAGATTCCAGGAATGGGCCAGCGCATCCACCATCGGGACCTGGCCGTGACTCTGGTTGTCATCATTCTGCGGCGACCAGAGACTGCCGTCGGGCTGTTGCAAGGCCACCGGACCGTCATCCAGCGGCGTGGCCAGATTCCAGCGCTCGGGCTGGGTCAGCGCCACCAGATAGACCAGCGGCTTGATCAGCGAACCGATCGGCCGGCGCGCATCCATCGCGCGGTTGAAACCCTGGTCGCCCGGCAGCTTGCTGCCCACCATCGCCAGCACTGAACTGCCGGCGACATCGGTCACCACGCCGGCCGCCTGGATATTCTGGCCCCGCCGCCCCATACCGGCCACGGTGGTGGCGATGGCCTGCTCGGTATCCAGCTGGGTCGCCGGGTCCAGCGTGGTGAAGATACTGAGATTGCCCTGTCGCAGGGTCGCCTCGTCGAAGTCATGGGTGATCTGGGCGCGCACCAGCTGCATAAAGGCCGGAAACCGGTTGTGCGGCAGCTGGCCACCGGCCACCACGCCCAGCGGCTGGGCCGCGGCGGTACGGGCCTGGTCGGCATCCAGCAGGCCCGTGGCCACGAACTCCTGCAGCACCACGTTGCGCCGTTGCAGGGCGTGCTCGGGATAACGCCGGGGATCGTAATAGCTGGGGCCTTTGACCAGACCGATCAGCAGCGCCAGATCCTGGGGCGGCAGTCCCTCGACCCGACGCCCGAAATAAAACTCGGCCGCCGCCGCGAAGCCATGCACCGCCTGAGCGCCCTGCTGGCCCAGAAACACGTCGTTGACGTAGGCTTCCAGAATTCGAGCCTTGCTGTAATGCATTTCCAGCAGTACCGACATCAAGGCTTCGTTGATCTTGCGATTGAAGGTCTGGGTACGACTCAGATACAGGTTGCGGACCAGCTGCTGGGTCAGGGTGGAACCACCTTGCACGGTATGACCCGCCCGCAGATTGGCAAACATGGCCCGGGCGATCGCCATCGGATCGACCCCGTGATGATGCTTGAAATCGCGGTCTTCCACGGCCTGCAGCCCGCCCAGCAGCAGCGGCGGCACCTCGTTCAGCCGCAGCATGCGCCGCTCTTCCTGGCTGGCACCATAGACCGTGGCGATCCGCGCAGGATCCAGATGCGCCTGTTCCAGCGGCCGCCCCGAGTCCGCCGCCTGCAAGCGGGCGATCCGCCCGCCGGCCAGGACCAGCACCAGGTTCTGCGCCGCTACGGCGCCGTCCGGGCCATGGTAGCCACGATTGCCGATCAGATAACGCCCCACCTGACGCTGCCAGGTCCCGGGGGTCTTGCCATCGCCCGGCTGGTAACCGGCAAAGGTCAATTCCAGCTCCAGAGTCGCGGCATTCATCGCCAGCCCCTGACTCAACGGCAAGGGACGGGCATAGACCCGGGTCGGCACCGCGAAGACCAGATCATTGAAACGGGAACGCACCTCCCGGTCCAGCATCAGCACATAGGGCACCACAAAACCGACCAGCAGGCCCAGACCGACAAAGCATGGAATCCGAAGCATCGGCCAGGCACGTCGCCAGAGAGAAAACAGGGAATTGAAAGCAGCCAAGCCTGATTACCGGAAAGGAAAGAAGTGATAAGAATGATAACGGCGGCCGACCTGCGCAGATCTGAACGCCCGAGCTCGATTGTGGCTATCCGCTGGCAACCGGCGGCGCTGTTGCAGGCAAACCGGAAAGCAGGCAAGCCCTGCCAGCTCTCACGACCAAGGACGGTGAAGTATCAGCCAGGGTCGGCCACGGCCGACGGCCACCAGTCGTCGGCGCCTGGATGAAAACCGCGGGGCTGCAATCCCAGGCGCGTCCGCAGCATATGGTTGTCGGCCACCAGATCCGCTTCGAGTCTGGCCAGCATGCCGGCCCGCGCCGGCATCAGCCATCCAGATACCTTCACCGCCATGGCTGGCACCGGCATCGGGAGCACCGCCCCTGGCAGGCTGCGCCAGACCCGGGCGAACATCTCGGCCGCCGGCAGACGCTCGCCGCCGCCGCAAGGAATGATCTGCCCCCAGGCCGATTCGGTGTGGCGGCAGGCCAGCAGCGCAGCCGCCACGTCGTCGGCGTGGACGGGCTGGCGCAGGCCCCGCCCCGGCGGCAGCGGAAAGACCCGCCAACGGGCGGCTCTCCGAGCAATAGGGCTGAGACTGCGGTCCAGTCCCGCGCCATAGATCAGGGTCGGGCGCAATATCGTCCAGGCCCGCCCCTGCTCCTCGCATACGGCCTGCAACCGCTGCTCGGCCGCCGTCAGGGCGGAGGCCAGAGCCTGTTCCGCAGCGACCGGTGAATCGCGCTTGCTGATCGCGCTCATTGAACTGGTTGCGACCACCAGCGGGCAGTCCAGGCCCGGCTGCCCGGCGAGCCACTCCGCCAGCAGCCCCAGCGGGCCGGCACTGATGATGCCCGCCAGCGGCGGCCATCCAGGCATGGCATCGGGAAGCTCGGCGTGCAGCCAATGCCATCCGGTGGTGTCAGGTCCCGGCTGACGGCTGGCCGCCAGCACCGGCTGCTCCGTTTCGGCCAAGCGCCGGCGCAGGAAACAGCCTATCTGGCTGCGACCGCCGATCACCAGCAGTGGCCGTGTTTCCGAGCCCCCGCCCATCAGCGTGCCGCGTTCAGATGGGCATACAAGCCAGGCAGGCGTGGATTGCGAGGGCTCAGCTGGCGGGCATGATGCAAGGCCTGGGCACAGCCCGGCTTGTCGCCGGCATCCAGCTGCTGGATGGCCTGATCGATCCAGGCATTGGCCAGTTGCTCGCGCATCACGCCTAGGCTGGCATCACCGGGCTGCAACTGGCCCAGGCTGGCCAGAAGTCCCTCGGCCTGGCCCAGCTGGCCGCTGCCCATGGCCACCACCAGGGCTTGCCGGGCCGCTGCCGGCAAGCCCTGCAGACCGGCCTGCGCTGCGGCATTGTGCGGATCCGTCGCCAGCACCTGTCGATACAGATCATAGGCGCTGGCGCCGGGCGGCAGCATGATCTGCCCTGCTGCTGCTGCCGTGCCGGCCTGCTGCAGCCATTGAGCGACCTGGGCCTGCTGTGCCGGGGACAGCTCAGCGACGGCCTGAGTCGGAGTCGGGGCACGGATCCGGGCCGCCGGCAAGGCCGCGGAGGCCGCGACCGGCGGCGGCACGGCGACGGCCGCCTTATCGCCACGGCCATCATCCTGCAACTGGGCCCGTACCGTATTCAGCTCAGGCGAGTCGGGGGCCAAGGGTGCGGCCTGATCCAGCAATGCCCGCGCCTGGCGGCTGTCCCCCGCTTCCAGGGCGGCGTCGGCCTGCATGATCAGAGCCGCGGCGACCTGGGCCAGCCCTGCCTTGGCCTGCGCGTTCTGGGGATCCAGCACCAGCGCCGCCTGATAGCCGGCCTGTGCGGTATCAGGCGAGGCTCCGCTGATGCGCCCGTCGCGCAAGGCCTGGCCGGCCTTGTCCAGATCGGCCTGCAACTGCTGTGCCGCGGCCTGTTGCTGGTCGACCAGCTCGCCCTTGAGCACAGGCAATTCGGCATAATCCGGATTCAGCGCCACCAGCCGGCTGACCCAGTCGGCGGCCGCTGCAAGATCATGGGCCGCGATCGCCTGCCTGGCCTGGGCGGTCATGGCACTGGCGACCTGATCCAGACCGTGCTGGGCCACCGGATTGTCAGGATTCATCGTCAGCATCTGCCGGTACAGAGGGCCAGCGCCGCCATCGCCGTCCAGATGGCCGGCGGCCAGAGCGGCCTGGGCCTGCTGCACCCAACGCTCCAACTGGTCGCCAGCACTGCGACGGGCATTGATGTCACGCTGCAGCTGCTCGATGATGACCCCGCCGCCATTGAGCTCGCGGGCAACCGCCAGCGCCTGCTCGGCCTCGTCCAGCCGGCCGGCGGCCAAAGCCTGACGACTGGCGTCCAGCTCGGCGCTGGCGACCTGGCGCAAGCCCTGCATCGCGCGATCATTGTCCGGAGCCAGTGCACGCGCCGCCTCGTACAATTCGCGTGCACTGCTGCCGTCATGTCCGTCCAGATGGCCGGCCTGCAAGGCCTGATCGCCCCGGTTCAGCACCTGGTTGAGGGTGGTACTGGGAATCAGCGCCCTCAACTGGTCCTGATAGCACCAGACAGTGGCCACCGTCATGCCCAGAATCAGCAGCCACAACAGCCAGAACGTCAGCGGACGCCGCGCCGGCGGCGGTCCGGACCGGCGAGGCGGCGACGTGATCGGAACGGGCCCTTCGGGCACCCCCAGTTGATCGACATTGCCCAGTCGGGGTTCATGTCGCCCGGTGGGCGACGTGTCAGAAGATTGTCGCCTGTTCATGACGAAGATTCAAAGAGAAGCGAGGCCCAGCATACAACACCGCCCCGCCTGCACGTCCATCGCGGGCAGCGGCCATTCAGGCATCCGGCGCGGATGCTCAGCCGCCATGCAAGCGATGGGCCTGGACCACATTGGGCAGCGTCTCGATCTTTCCCAGCAACGAGGAGAGCTGATCAAAGCCGCTGACTTGCAGGGTGAACCGCATCTCCACTTCGCCGGTCCGCGAGAACACCCGACTGGAGGAGGCGATGATATGGGTGCCGACATGACTGATGACGGTAGTCACATCACGCTGCAGGCCCTTGCGGTCATAACCGCGCACCTCGATGTCGACTTCGTAGGACTGCGCGGCCGAACGCCCCCAGCTGACATCGATCAGCCGCTCCGGATATCGGGCTGCCAGCCGGCCCAGACTGACGCAGTCACGACGATGCACCGAGACCCCGCGACTGCGGGTGATGAAACCGGCCACCTCGTCGCCCGGCAGCGGCTGGCAGCATCGAGCCAGGCTGGTCAGCAGATTGCCGACCCCGTCGATGGACAAGGCATCGCCATCCAGCCGCATCGGCCGGGCCGTCATCGCAAACCCCGACTGGGTGACTTCGGCCGGTTCGACCGGCTCCTGCAGGCTGCGGCTGATCTGGCCGGCCGTCACCTCACCCAGGGCCAGCGCCACCAGCAGCTCGTCCTGGGTCTTGAAATTGAATTGCGCCGGCAGCTTGGCAAGATCCGGATCCGGCAGCGCCAGTTTTTTCAGCTCCCGCTCGAACAGGATCCGGCCTGCCGCCAGATTGGCATCGTGGGCACTGCGGCGGAACCAGGCTCGCACCTTTTCCTTCGCTCTCGAGGTATGCAGATAGGCATGATGCGGGGACAGCCAGTCGCGACGCGGCTCGGACTGCTTGGCGGTGAGGATCTCGATACGGTCGCCGCTGCGGGGCTGGAAACTCAGCGGCACGATGCGGCCGTTGACCTTGGCGCCACGGCAGCGATGACCGACCTCGGTATGGATCTGGTAGGCGAAATCCAGCACCGTGGCGCCACGCGGCAGATCCTGTACTTCGCCCTTGGGCGTCAGCAGATAGACGCGGTCTTCCAGCAGCTCGGTCTGCAGATCCGCCGCCAGCTCGCCTTCGTTTTCGCGCGACTCCAGCAGCTTGCGCATCCAGGCGATCTTGGCCTCGAAATCGGCATCGCCATTGCCGCCGCCTTCCTTGTAGCGCCAATGCGCCGCCACGCCCAGCTCGTTGATCTGGTGCATCTCGTGGGTACGGATCTGCACTTCCAGCGTCTTGCCCTGCGGCCCAATCACGGCGGTATGCAGGGACCGGTAATCATTGCCCTTGGGGCGGGCGATGTAGTCGTCGAACTCGCCCGGCAGATTCGGCCACAAGGTATGTACCACGCCCAGCGCCGCATAGCAGTCGGCGACGCTGTCGACCAGGATCCGTACCGCGCGGATATCGTATAGATCGGAAAACTCCAGCGACTTGCGCTGCATTTTCTTCCAGATCGAATAGATGTGCTTGGGCCGCCCGGCCAGATCGGCCTGGATGCCGGCCTTGGCCAGCGCCTCCTTCAGCATCGTCAGCGACTGGGTGATGAACTGCTCGCGATCCACCCGGCGCTCGTCCAGCAGTCTGGCGATGCGCTTGTAGGTATCCGGCTGCAGATAACGGAAGGCAAGATCTTCCAGCTCCCACTTCAGCTGCCAGATACCCAGCCGGTTGGCCAGCGGGGCGTGGATATCCCGCGTCAGCTGGGCCAGAGCGCGCCGCTCGCCGTCATCCGGATCCTGGGCCGCCAGCCGCATGCAGGCCAGTTGCCGGGCCAGCAGAATGAAGACCACCCGGATATCGCGGATGATGGCCAGCAACAGGCGGCGCAGCCCCTCGGCGACTTGCCCGCCCGGACGCTCGGCATGCAGTGCCCAGACCTGCTGGGCGGCAAGCTGGCCGGCCACCAGCCGGCGGATATCCTCGCCCACTTCAGCCTGTCTGGCCTCCCACTGTGGCGGATCACGCCGTGCCAGCTCGAACCACAGCGCGGCGATCAGGGTCGCCTCGTCTCCGCCGATCTCCTGCAACAGGCGCAAGGTGATCGCGCAGACTTCATGCTGACGGGCATCGGCTACCGCCGATTCGTAGGCTTCAAGCGCGGCAGCGAGCACCGGCGAAGCAGGTGCATGCTGCTCTATCCAGTGATCGAGATCGGCCGAGGCGGTATGTGCGAGTTCAACCATGGTCTCAGGATACCGCAGCCGGTTGCGGATGGATGCTGCCGTTCCACGGGCAAAGGCCGAGGTACGACATCAGCCCAGATCCGCCACGGCCTTGGCCAGACGCTTGGCCGAGACCGGCTCGGCCGTCTTCAGCTCCTGCGCGAACAGCGATACGCGCCATTCCTCGATCAGCCAGCGCAATACCTGCAGCTCAGCGCCGCCCGTGGCCCGCCGCTTCAGATACTCGCGCCAGAACGGTGTGACCTGCAGCATGCGCGGGCCGTCTCGGCCCGGATCCTCACGCAGTCGCTGGGCCCGCAACAGCAAGGCCTTCAGATAGCGCGGATAATGCGCCAGCCTGGCCTTGGGCAGCTCACGCAGAAAACCCGGCGTCAGCAGGTGATCGGCCTGCTCGTTCAGATCGGTATAACTGGCACGGGCGAAACCATCCACATGGGGCTTCAGCCAGGTCTGCAATTCGGTCTGCAGCTCGATCGCCGGTTCGGCCAGCTTCAGTCGCTCCATCGCCGCTGCAGACAGGCGGCGGGCCAACTGCTCGCGCAGGGCCGCAAAATCGGCAGCGGAACGGACATTGAGCTCGCAGTCAGCCAGCATGTCCTGCCAGGCGCCATCGACCAGCTCTTCGCGCAGGCTTTCCACGGTGCCCAGCGGGGCGTATTTCAGTCCCAGGGCCGGCTTGATCGGCAGCCGGCGCTTGGCGTGCTTGAGCTCGGCCGCCAAGGTCATGGCCAACAGCCGGGCCACGCCCTGGCGATGGGCCGCCAGCGCCTCGCCATGCCGCTCGAACAGCCGCAAGGCCACCGCCGACCCCAGGTCGACCAGCGCAGGGAAGGCATTGACGCCGTGACCTGAACGGATCTGCGGCGGAATCTCGTCGAAATCCCAGTGGGTGACTTCATCCTGCTTCAGCTGGACCTCGGAGGCACGACTGAAAGCATCGCGGGCACGCCCCTCCCAGTCGGCCTGCAGCGATGCCAGATCACGGCTGCTGGCCAGCGGCTTGCCCTGGCTGTCCTGCAATCGGAACCGCATCAGGAAATGCGGCTCCAGCTCGACGCCCTGAAAAGCGGCAGGCTCCAGCACCACGCCCGTGGTCCGGGTCAGGAACTTGGCCAAGGCCTTGCCAAGTGGTTCGTCACGGGCGGCCTCGGCTTCCACGAAGGCTCGCGCAAAGTCCGGAGCCGGCACGAAATTGCGGCGCAGCGCCTTGGGCAGGCTCCGGATCAGCTCGGCCACCTTGGGCAGCAGCAATCCCGGCACCAGCCATTCGCAGCGGGACGCCGGTATCGCGTTGAGCAGATCCAGCGGCAGTTGCAAGGTCACGCCGTCGGCCTCGTCGCCAGGCACGAAGCGGTATTCCAGTCGCAGCTGCCGATTGCCCAGCGGCCACTCGGCCGGAAAGTCGCGGGCATCGGGTCGTTCGCCACCACCCAGCACATCATCCAGCGACCAGCGCAGCGCCGCCTGTTCGGCGGCACCGGCCCGAATGTACCAGGCGTCAAGGGCACGACTGCCCGCCACCGACTCCGGCAGCTTGCCGGCGAAGAAGGCAGCCAGTGCCTCCTCATCCTGGATCACGCCGTCGCGACGCTGTCTGGCCTGCATCTCCTCGGCCTGCTCCAGCACCTTGCGATTGGCCTTGATGAAGTCGGCGCGGGCATCGATGTCGCAACGCGCCAGCGCTTCGGTGACGAAGATCCGGTGAGCCAGCGCCGGATCCTGGGCCTGGAACTGCACCGTTCGGCGTTCTGCCAGCACCAGGCCGAGCAGGCTGACTTGCTCGTAAGCCAGAACTGCACCGCGTGGCCGCGACCAGTGCGGATCACGCCAGCTGCGCCGGATCAGATGGGCCGCCTGCTGCTCGATCCAGACCGGTTCGACCTTGGCACACAACATGGCCCAGACCTTGCCGCCGATATCCATGATCTGACTGGCGAACAGCCAGCCCGGCGGCTGTCTGGAAACCGATGAGCCGGGAAAGATCTGGAAACGTCGCTCGCGGGTGCCCAGATAAATCCCCTTCTCGTCCTTGTGGCCGACCTGGGTCGGCAGGCCGGCCAGCAGACTGCGATGCAGGCACTCGTACATCCGCGCCTGCAGCTGTTCCTCGCGGCGAGCCGCCTGTCGTTTTTCGGTGCCGGAGGTCTGGATCCGCTCCGGGGCCGGCACCGGTTTGCCACCTCGACGCGAACGGCCGGCCTTGCGCTCCGCTGGGCCGACGGACGCGGGCGTGTCGGCCGACGAGGGCTCGGTGCTGTTCTGGTCTTCAGCCTTCGGCTTCCAGCCCAGTTCGCGGACCACGCTCAACAGCTGGCGATGCAGTTCACGCCATTCGCGCATGCGCAGATAACTGAGGAAGTGGCGGCTGCACCAGTCGCGCAGCTTGGACTGCGACAAGTCCTCATGCGCCTGCTCGTAGGCCTGCCACAGATTCAGCACGCCGAGAAAATCCGAGGCCGGGTCGGCAAACACCGCATGGGCGGCATCGGCCTGCTGACGTGCATCGGCCGGCCGTTCGCGCGGATCCTGCACACTGAGAAAAGCCACGATGGCCAGCATCGCCTTCAGGCAGCCACGCTGCTCGGCTTCCACCAGCATGCGGGCCAGCTGGACATCGATCGGCAGCCGGGCCAGCGTCCGGCCGATCGGGGTGAGACGGCGAGACTCGTCGATCGCCGAGATTTCAGCCAGACGTCGATAGCCGTCCGAGACCACGCGCGGATCAGGCGCCTCGATAAAGGGGAAGTCATCGACCTCACCCAGCTTGAGGGCCAGCATGCGCAGAATGACATTGGCCAGGGAGGAGCGCAGCAGCTCGGGATCACTGAAAGCCTGGCGGGCGTTGAAATCCTCTTCGCTGTAGAGCCGGTAGCAGACGCCGGGCCCCGTGCGTCCGCAGCGGCCCTTGCGCTGGTTGGCCGCGGCCTGGGACACCGGCTCGACATGCAGCCGTTCCATCTGGCTGCGCTGGCTGTAGCGCTTGACGCGCGCCACGCCGGTATCGATCACGTAGCGGATGCGCGGCACCGTCAGCGAGGTTTCGGCCACATTGGTGGCCAGCACCACGCGGCGTTTCGAACCCGGCCTGAAGATCCTGTCCTGATCGCCGGCCGACAAGCGGGCATACAGTGGCAGAATCTCGGTCTCGCGATAATTGCGCTGGTCGAGCAGGCGATGGACGTCACGGATCTCGCGCTCGCCCGGCAGAAAGACCAGCACGTCACCCAGCGGATCCTCGCCTCCGCCCCGGCGCTTGCTGATCTCGTCCATTACCGCGGCCACATGCTCGGCACTGCCCTGAGCCAGCTGACGCTCGCCGGGCATGTCGTCGATGCCGCGCCAGCGGACCTCGACCGGATAAGTCCGCCCTTCGATCTCGACCACCGGAGCACCGTCGAAATGCTCGGCAAAGCGCGCCGTATCGATGGTGGCCGAGGTGATCACGATCTTCAGGTCGGGCCGCCGCCGGGCCAGCTGCTTGAGATAGCCCAGCAGAAAATCGATATTGAGGCTGCGCTCGTGGGCCTCGTCGATGATGATGGTGTCATAGCGCGACAGCCAGGGGTCATTCTGGGTCTCGGCCAGCAGAATGCCGTCGGTCATGAACTTGATCAGGCTGGCTTCCGACACCTGGTCGGTGAAGCGGACCTGGAAGCCGACCAGCTGACCCAGCGGGGTGGCCAGTTCCTCGGCGACCCGCTGGGCCACCGAACGTGCCGCCAACCGACGCGGCTGGGTGCAGCCGATCAGGCCGGCCTCGCCCCGCCCCGCCATCAGGCAAAGCTTGGGCAGCTGGGTGGTCTTGCCCGAACCGGTTTCACCGGCCACTACCACGATCTGGTGTTCACGGATCAGACGAACCAGCTCATCGGCATGATCGGCAATCGGCAGCCCGGCATCGACCATGACGGCAGGTACCCGTTCACGTCGCCGCAAGCGCTCGGCGCACGAGGTCCGGATCGCCTCGGCCAGCTGGATCAGCCGCTGCGGGTCGGCAGCGCGTTTCAGACCGCGCCAGCGATTCAGCAGGCGGCCATGGTCACGGCTCAGCACGCCGTCGAGGGCGCGCCGCAACTGTTGGAGATCGATATCGACCGGAGCGCCGGTCGCGTCCGTCGCGGGACGGGAGGTTTGCTGGGACATAGCGCCATTATACCCCTGCCGGTCAAGGCCTTTCCCTCGCCCCGCCGGCCGGATCAGCCGGCCTGGCGCTGCGCCATATAGCTCTGCAGATGGATCCAGGCCGCGTCCAGCCGCATCACGGACAGACCGGCGCGCACGGCCCGGTGCACCATGTCACCGACGATCTGCAAGGCCTCCACATCCTTGCCGGCCACCAGATCCCGGTACATGGAGCTGGTCTGACTCGAACCTTCGCGCAACAGGATCGCCAGCGCCGCCGCACGGACCGGCTCGGGCAGGACTTCGCCCTCGGCTGCGGCCACGGCGGTGCATTCGGCATAGATTCCGCCCAGAAACGCCGCCCCGCCCTCGGTCGCCAGAATCCGGCCGATACTGCCGCGCAGCAGACAGGTGGACGCGGCCACCGAGCACAGGAAAGCATATTTGGCCCAGGCATCGAGCTCGATCCGCGGGGAAAGCCGGTGCTCGATTCCCGCCGTCGTGCACATCCCGGACAGCGCCTGCAGACCGGCCCCGGCCGGACGCTCGTCCCGTTCACCGAAACTGAGCCGTGCAACCGGATCCAGATGCACGATCTCGCCTTGCGCGTTGAGCGTGGCATTGATAAAACACAATCCACCCTGCACCCGCTCCGCGCCAAAGCGCGCATCCAGCAACGGGTAATGGCGCAATCCGTTCAGGATCGGCAGAATCCGGGTCGCCGGTCCGACCGCCGGTGCGATGGCATCCATGGCGCTATCCAGATCATAGGCCTTGCAGCTGAGCAGGATCAGATCGAAAGGCTGGCGTGCCGCCACCGCGGCCAGCTCGGTTGCGACAAGCACCTGCGGCCGGCACAGCACATCGCCCAGCGGGCTGCGGATCTGCAGGCCGTCATGCCGGATCCGTCCGGCCCGGACCGGCCGCAGCAGAAAGCTCACGTCCGCACCGGAGGCCGCCAGCCTCCCGCCAAAATATCCGCCAGTGCCACCGGCGCCCAGAACCAATATCCGCATCGGACATGCACTCCACCGCAAGGCTAGGGCAGACGCCCTGGCCGGTCACAGGATCAGGCCACCACTCGCAGACTGACCGTGCCAGAAACGGGATCATGGCTGTCCAGCACCAAGGCGCTCAGATCAGGCACCCATTCGATGTCCGCGGGGATTTCCTCGGGATGATCGGTAGCCACCGCGATCACCCGCGCACCGGCCGCACGCCCGGCGGCAATACCGGCGGCGGCATCCTCGAACACCAGGGTCTCGGCCGGTGCCACCCCCAGGCGGCGCGCGCCCTCGATGTAACCTTGCGGATCAGGCTTGCCGTGATGGACGTCATCACCACCGACCAACAGCGGCGGCTCGCCGACACCGGCCGCGCCCAGTCGGGCCCTTGCCAGTTCCTTGTCGGCCGAGGTCACGATGGTCCAGTGCGTGGCCGGCAGGCTGGCGAGCAGGTCGATGGCTCCCGGAATCGGCACGATGCCGTCGGTATGGGTCAGTTCTTCCCGATACAGAAAATCGGTCTCGGCCACCACGTCGACACCTTCCGGCGCAAAACGGCGCACCGAGTCACGCAGCCGCAAGCCATGCAGGTTGGCCTTCACATAACTCCAGTCCACGCCATGGCGCCGGCACCAGTCCTGCCAGATATGCTCCACCGCAATGCGCGAATCGATAAGCGTACCGTCCATGTCGAACAGCAGGCCTTTTGCCGGAATGATGGTGCCAATGGACAGTCGCATGCACAACTCCAGGGTCGGTCGGAAACCATCGTCGGAACCAGGTACGGCCGCAACCGCCGATTCCGTCGCAGGGTGGGGAGTGTAACCGAGCCGGCGCTTCAATGAACAAGGCCCGGAAATCCGGGCCTTGTTCAGAGTGCACTCGCCGCGGCAGGCTCAGTAGCCAGGACCGATATAGCGCGTCGTCGTGGTCGTGGTTACCGTCTGGGTCGGCGCAGAACGATAGACCACGGTCGCCGGCTGTTCGTACACCACCGTGCTCGGCTGCTGATAGACCACCGTCTGCGCCGGATAGACGGGCGGCGGCGGGTAATAAGGGCGCGGCTGCATCGCGCTGTAGACCGCGCCGGCCACCGCACCGGTCACCAAGGCACCTGCGATCCAGCGGCCGCCGCTCCAGTAGCCACCGCCGCGGTGATAGCCGCCGCCCCAGCCTGGACGAGGACCACCCCAGCCCGGACCACCACCATGCCAGCCACCGCCATAACCGCCATGCCAACCATGCGCGGAAACTCCGCTCAGCGGCGCCACCGCCAAACCCAGCACGGCAACTGCGGCGGCCATCCATCTACCCGCACGATTTTTCTTGAACATGGCACACCTCCTGCTGATCACGGCTGTCATGGTGGTGTTTTCAATCTTAATGTGTACTGAAAGGTTTACTTTTTGAGACGGATGCCAGCCCAAGGATCATGGGCTTCGTTCAGCTTCTTTGGGCGCAACAGCCAGCAACCGTGGATATCGTCACGACGGGAAAAATCGAAGGGAATGCTGGGCGCGCTCCAGTCTTCGATGGAAAAATCTTCTTCGAGGGCGGCACGGTCCAGCTGGAAACGCCGGAAGTTGTTGGAGAACACGATGACCGAATCCTTGGCCAGTCGTGGCAGACAGGCCTTGAGCAGAGCGACATGATCGCGCTGTACGTCGAAATCGGCCGCCCGCTTGGAATTGGAGAAGGTCGGTGGATCGACGTAGATCAGTCCATACGGATCGGTACCCCCGCCCAGGAACTTGATGGCGTCGGCCTGCACCAGACGATGCGACTCGCCGGTAAAGCCGTTCAGGGCCAGATTGCGCGAGGCCCACTCCAGATAGGTCGCCGACAGATCGACCGTGGTGGTGCTGCGGGCACCGCCTGCGGCGGCATACACGCTGGCCGTGCCGGTATAGGCAAACAGGTTCAGACAGCGCCGGCCGGCCGCCAGCTCGCGGATCTTCTGCCGCACCAGCCGGTGATCCAGAAACAGACCGGTATCCAGGTAATCCGTCAGATTGACCAGGAAGTTCAGACCACCCTCTTCCACTTCCAGGAATTCGCCGCGCTGATCGAACTGTCCGTACTTGCCGCCGCCCTTGCCGCGCTGCCGCGTCTTGAGCACGATCCGGTCACGCGGCACCTCCAGCACTTCGCCGGCGACCCGGACCACTTCGCGCAGACGCAACAAGGCGGTTTCGGCAGGAATCTCGGCCGGGGCGCGGTATTCCTGCACATGCAGCCAGCGCCGGCCATTGCGCTCGGTGTAGACATCGATGGCCGCCGCATACTGCGGCAGATCCTGGTCATAGGCCCGCCAGCAATGAATGGCTTCGCGGGTCAGTCGCTTGCGCAGATGCCGATGGCTTTTCTCCAGCCGGTTCTTCAGCATCTGGGCATTGTCCGACAGCGGCTTCAGCTCGCGCGGCGCGGCATCCCGCGGGCGCAGGTCGGCCAGCTGCAGCACCGTTTCCAGGGCCCCGTTGTACAAGGTGTAGCGCTTGCCGCCCGCCAGCCGCAAGGCATCGGCCAGCTCGCCGTCACCGGCCAGGATGGCCGCGCTCCAGCCGCCGAAACGCTCGCGCAGCACTTCGCCGAGGCGGCGATACAACATGGGCATCTGCTGGCTGCTGCCCAGACGTTCGCCATACGGCGGATTGGTGACCAGCAGGCTGCCATCGGCGGCCCCCTCCGGTGGCTGGATGCGGTCCATCTCGCGGCGCTCCAGCTGGATAAAACCGGCGACACCCGCGGCCTGCGCATTGCGCTTGGCGGTCTGGATCATCAGGCCGTCGGCGTCGCTGCCGACCAGGCAGGGCCGCAACTGGCGCAGCCCCTCGTCGGCACGCTGCCGGGCCTCGTCCAGCAAGGCCTTCCATACCGCGATATCGTGCTGCTGCCAGCCTAGGAAACCATAGTATTCGCGGCGCAGGCCCGGCGCGACGTCCGCCGCCATCAGGGCCGCCTCGATCAGCAAGGTGCCCGAACCGCACATCGGATCCAGCAGACTGGCGCCGTCGGCGTAGCGCTGCGGCCAGCGGCCGCGCAGCAGGATCGCCGCGGCCAGGTTTTCCTTCAGCGGCGCCTCGCCCTGCTGCTCGCGCCAGCCGCGACGATGCAGGGGCGCGCCGGCCAGATCGATGGAGACGCTGGCCCGGTCGCGGCGCAGGCGCACATGGATGCGCAGATCCGGTTCATCGGTGTCCACATCGGGACGCCGGCCGTCACGCTGGCGGAACTGGTCGACCACGGCATCCTTCACCCGCTGGGCGATGAACTGGCTGTGGCTGATCTTGCTCATGGCGGTATGGGCATCGATGGCCAGCGAGGCATGGGCGGCCATATGCGCGCTCCAGTCGATCGCCATGATGCCGTCGTACAAGGCCTGCTCGTCGGCGGCATCGAAATGCGCCACCGGCACCAGCACCCGACTGGCCAGACGTGACCACAGGCAGGCACGGTAGGCCGTGGCGATATCGCCCTCGAACTGCACGCCCGCCAGGGATTCACGCACGCCTTCGGCGCCCAGCGCGACCAGCTCGTCACGCAGCAGATATTCCAGACCCTTGGGACAGGAAGCGAAATAAGCGGTCATGCGCGAGCCTCCAGGGCGGCGAGAAAACGGTCAAAAGCGGCCACGATGGCGGGCAGCTGGTCGGCAAGCCGGTGATCGCCGTCCAGCATCAGCAGATCGGCGCGACTGTCACGGGCATGGGCATAGACCGGATCCGGCGGACAGATATCGTCCTGCCAGCCATGGACAAAACAGCAAGGCGCTTCGGCTGGATGGCTGAAGCCCTCCTCCACGCCGGGGATCGCCAGCGGTGTCGCCAGCAGGAACAGCCCGGCCACCGGCCGCCGCCGGGCCGCCAGGCCACTGACGAAGGAGCCCATGCTGGACCCGACCAGAACCGGCGGCGCAGAGGCGGCATCGATGGCCTGCAGCAACGTTTCCAGCCGCGGTGCCACCGAAGCGGCATGCCCCTGCCGATCCGCCTCGCGGTAGTCCAGGCGCCGCGTGGACCAGCCCCGTTGCTCGGCATGGGCTGCCAGCACGCTGACCTTGGTGGCATCGGGTCCGGAATCGGAACCGTGGGAAAGAAGGATGGGGCCGCGCATGGTATTCCAGTCAAAGACAATCTGAGAAAGGACATGATACCGGTCCCCGTGCGAGACTGTGTCCATGTCCGTCGTCATTCACCCCGATCCGCTGCCCTACGACGCATGCCTGGCCAGGCGCCCGCTGGCGGCGGTCGATCTGGTGGTGATCCACTGCACCGAGCTGCCCGATCTGGCCACGGCCCGCCAGTACGGTGAGCAAGTCCTCTACGGCGATGGCAGCGGCAACAGCGGGCATTACTACATCGACCGCGATGGCAGCCTGAGCACCTGGGTCGAGCCCGACCGCATCGCGCATCATGTGCGCGGCTTCAATCCACGATCGGTCGGCATCGAACTGGTCAACCGGGGCCGCTGGCCGAACTGGCTGGACGCCGCGCACCAATCGATGGACGAGGCGTATCCACCCGTCCAGATCGAGGCGCTGCGACAATGGCTTCTGCAGCTGCAGGACCAGCTGCCCGGATTGCGCTGGATCGCCGGACATGAAGACCTGGACACGGCGCAGGTGCCGGCCAGCGATGATCCGGGCCGCTCCGTCCGGCGCAAGCGCGACCCCGGGCCCCGCTTTCCCTGGCCGCAGGTCATGACCGGACTGAGACTGCAACGCCTGACCCTGGACGCGGCGGACTGACCCGTTGGCTGTCGGCAGCCGGTATCACGCTGCCAGTTATACTGGCAGCTGGATTCCCACCATGTATCGCGATGTCTTCCGATTCCGTTACCCAATTGATCGACCTGCTCGGCCTCGAACGCCTCGAGAATGATTACTTCCGCGGCCAGAGCCTGGACATCGGCACCCGCCACGTCTTCGGCGGCCAGGTGCTGGGTCAGGCCCTGTCGGCCGCCCAGCAGACCGTAGCGACGGAACGGCCGGCCCATTCGCTGCACGCCTATTTTCTGCGTGCCGGCGACATCGAGGCGCCGATCCTGTATCAGGTCGAACGTACCCGCGATGGCGGCAGCTTTTCCTCGCGCCGGGTCGTCGCGGTACAGCACGGCCAGCCGATACTGCATGCTTCAGTCTCCTTCCAGATCGAAGAGTCAGGCTTCGAACACAGCCAGGCCATGCCTGAGGTGCTGAGCCCGGCCCAGCTGCCGGAGCGGCTGAATGTGGATCCGGAGGTGCTGGCCAAGCTGCCGCCGCGCTATCGCCGCTGGTTCAGCAGCGATGCCCCCTTCGAATTCCGGCTGGCCGACCCGGACATCAATCCGCTGTCGCCCGCCCCCCGTCCGCCCCGCCAGCAGATCTGGCTGCGCCTGCGTCACCCTGTCGAAGGCAGCCCCGAGCTGCATCGCAGCCTGCTGGCCTATGCCTCGGACTTCAATCTGCTGCTGACCTCGACCTTGCCGCACGGCGTGCATGTGATGACGCCCAGGATGCAGATGGCCAGCTTGGACCACGCGCTGTGGTTCCATCGCCAGCCCCGCGTCGATCAATGGCTGCTCTGCGACTTCGATAGCCCCATCGCCCGTGGCGGCCGGGGCTTCTCGCGCTGCCAGATCTTCGACGAGGCCGGTCAGCTGGTGGCCTCCAGCGCCCAGGAAGGGCTGATCCGGCTGCATGCCTGAGCGGCTGTCCGGGGCCGGCTGTCCCGACGGCCCCGGACCTGGGGCGAATGACATACACTTGGAACATGCGCCAGATATACACCTCTCCCCGCCCTGAAAATGCCGAGCGGCTCAGTCAGCTGTTCACCGAGCGCGGCATCGAGAACAAGATCCAGAATGCCTCCCGCTGGAATCGCCCCAGCTATGAGCGGGCCAGCTACACCCGCCAGCATGCCGAACGCGATGGCTGGCCCCAGGTCTGGGTCCTGCATCCTGACGACTACACCCGCGCCCGCGAACTGATGAACGAACTGGGACTGGAGCAAGGCACTCGCTTCGCCGCCGAACTGGCCCAGATGCGGACCCCGGGCAGCGGTCGCCGTGACGTGCCGCAACGTGCCCGGCGCATCGCCCTGCTGGCCGTCGCTGCCGTGTTTGTCATGGCCATATTGCACTACGCCCACAAGCTGTAAACGGCCACAGCGCCGACAGCCGTCCCCCGAGAGCTGGAATCTCTGCATGCGCTCCGATCTGATCCGGCTGTTCCAGACTCCGCCCCAGGCCTGCGGCTACTATCCCGAGCGCAGCGCGCAGAATCTGCTGATCGATCCTCACCAGCCCGACCTGGCCGGGTTGTACGGGGCAGCGCTGGAACAAGGCTTTCGACGGGCCGGCGATCAGCTGTACCTGCCACGCTGCAGCGCCTGCCAAGCCTGCATTCCGACACGGATAGAGGTAGCCGCTTTTCGCCCCGACCGCTCACAGCGCCGCAATCTGCGCGACAACGCCGATGTACGGATCAGTCTGCAGCCGGCGCAATACAATCAGGAGCGCTTCGAGCTGTATGCGCGCTATCTGCGCTGGCGCCATCCGGATGGCGGCATGGATGAGGCCGAGCCCGAGGATTTTACCCACTTTCTCCGTGCCGACTGGAGTCCGACCTGGTTTATGGAGTTCCGGCTGGCCGGCGAACTGATCGCCGTCGCGGTGACTGACATCTGCGAACAAGGGCTGTCGGCGGTCTATACCTTCTACGCCCCGGAGCATGCCTCACGCGGCCTGGGCACCCTGGCGGTACTCCAACAAGTCGAGCTGGCCCGCCAGCGCGAGCTGGCCTGGGTCTATCTGGGCTTCTGGATTGCCGGTCACCCCAAAATGGACTACAAACGCCGCTTCCAGCCACTGCAGCTGCGGGGCAGCCATGGCTGGAAACCGATGCTGCCGACGACCGGCAAGGACTGAAGCCTCATCGGTCCGACGCGGCGTCAGATCGGCACTCAGGCCGTGACCCGCAAGGCCTGTGCCGAGCGCACGGCCTTGGCCTTGGCGGCCTCCACCGATTCATCCAGAGCCAGGGTGACCGCGACCCGCCGACGACCATGGACCTCAGGCTTGCCGAAGATCCGCAGCTGGGTATCGACCTCCGCCAGCGCCTCGGCCACGCCGTCATAACGCGGCGCGTCGATATCGCCTTCGGCGAGCACGGCCACCGAAGCCGCCGGACAGCGCTGGCGGATGACGGGCACCGGCAGGCCCAGGATCGCGCGCGCATGCAGGGCGAACTCGGACAGGTCCTGCGAGATCAGGGTGACCAGCCCGGTATCGTGCGGTCGCGGGCTGACTTCGGAGAAGATCACCTGATCCCCCTTCACAAAAAACTCCACACCGAACACGCCGCAGCCGCCCAGCGCCTCGGTGATCGCATCGGCCTGACGCTGTGCCTCGGCCAGCGCCTTGTCGCTCATCGGCTGCGGCTGCCAGGATTCACGATAATCGCCATCTTCCTGGCGATGCCCGATCGGTGCGCAGAACGCGACGCCACCGTGATGGCGCACGGTCAGCAAGGTGATCTCGTAATCGAAGTCGACAAACCCCTCCACGATCACCCGCCCCTGGCCGGCACGACCGCCCGACTGGGCATAAGCCCAGGCCGCCGACAGATCCTCCGCCTTGCGCACCACGCTCTGCCCCTTGCCCGAGGAGCTCATCACCGGCTTGATGACGAAGGGAAGGCCCAACGCGGTCGCGGCGGCCTGATACTCGGCCTCGTCGCCGCAGAAACGATACGGCGAGGTCGGCAGCCCCAGATCCTCGGCCGCCAGCCGGCGAATGCCCTCGCGGTTCATCGTCAGCAAGGTGGCTCTGGCGGTGGGCACCACCTTCAGACCTTCCTGCTCCAGCTCGACCAGGGTCTGGGTGTGGATCGCCTCGATTTCCGGCACGACCAGATCGGGCTTTTCCGCCTCGATCACCGCCCGCAGCGCGGCGCCGTCCAGCATGTCGATGACATGGCTGCGGTGGGCGACCTGCATCGCCGGCGCATGCTCATAGCGATCGACCGCGATCACTTCCACGGCCAGGCGCTGCAGTTCGATGGCCACTTCCTTGCCCAGCTCGCCCGAACCCAGCAGCAGGACCCGGAAGGCAGAAGAAGAATACGGCGTCGCGAATGATTTCATGGCGGTCATCAGGCGGAGTCAAACCGCTAGTTTAGCCAGTCTGGATCGGGACGACAGCAAGCCGCTCCGCCAGCCGCTTGACAAGCATGATGACTGATATCAAATTGATATCAGGATTTCACAAGAGGTGGGGACGAGATGAACGAACAACTTCAGGAACGTACGGGTTTTTCTATCGCCGGCCTGCCAATGCTGGGCGCGCTGCTGCTGTTGATGCTGCTCAGTTGCCTCGGCCTGCTGACGCGCGCCCCTGCGCTGATGCTGGTCAGCGGACTACTCTTCGCCACCGCCCTGCTCGGCTGCAAGGGACTGGTGCAGATCACGTCCAACGAAGCTGCGGTCCTGCAACTGTTCGGCCGCTATGCCGGCACGCTGCGCCATGACGGGCTGCGGTGGACCAACCCCTTCTATACCCGGATCCGCCGCTCGCTGCGGATCCGCAATTTCGAGAGCGGCAAGCTGAAGGTCAACGACGCCCACGGCAACCCCATCGAGATCGCCAGCATCGTGGTCTGGCAGGTCGTCGACACGGCGCGTGCCACCTTCGGCGTCAATGACTACGCCTCCTTCGTGCAGATCCAGGCCGAGTCGGCCCTGCGCCAGATCGCCCAGGGCTATGCCTATGACAGCCATGGCGATGACAGCACGCCGGCCTTGCGCGGCAATGACGAGGCCATCACCGACGATTTGTGCCGCCATATCCAGGCTCGGGTCGGCGAAGCCGGCGTCAAGGTGATCGAGGCCAGGATCAGCCATCTGGCCTATGCCCCGGAAATCGCGATGGCGATGCTGCAGCGCCAGCAGGCCGATGCCATCGTCGCCGCCCGCAGCCGGATCGTCGAAGGCGCCGTCGGCATGGTCGGCATGGCGCTGGACAGCCTTGCCAGCCAAGGTGTGGTCGAACTGGACGAAGAACGCAAGGCGACCATGGTCAGCCACCTGCTGGTCGTGCTCTGCGGCGACCGGGCGGCCCAGCCGGTGATCAATACCGGCAGCCTTTATGCCTGAGCGGAGGCCGCCGTGACTTCACCCACCAGGACCTGTCCAGCGACGCGCCCCGATCAGGCCGGTTTCCGTGGCGGCTGAGCGCAAGGCCTATCCGCTGCGGATCAGCGCCGAGATCCTGACCGCCATGCAGCGCTGGTCGGACGATGAACTGCGCAGCATGAACGCGCAGATCGAATACGTGCTGCGTCAGGCCTTGCGGCGGGAAGGCCGACTGCCCTCGCCGCCGGCCAGACCCGGCGGCGACGATCAGTCCGGGGGCTGACGCAGGCCCAGACCCAGCACCAGCCAGCCGGCAATAAAGGCCAGCCCGCCAAAGGGCGTGATGATGCCGGTCCAATGCGGCGCCCCCAGCGCCAGGGCATACAGGCTGCCACTGAACAGCACGATACCGGCCAGCAGCAGCTGCACCGCCCGGCGGCGGGCCCGTCCCCGACAGCCGATGGCTGCCAGAGCCATCGCCAGCACATGCCAGAAGTGATAACTGACGGCGGTATGCCAGATCGCCATCTGCTGCGGATCCAGCCGGGTACTGAGCGCATGGGCACCGAAAGCACCGCAGACGACGGCACTGGCGCCAGCCAGCGCGACGGCGAGGGGGGTGAAGCGACAGGGAGAGGTGGCAGACACCGGATCGGCTCCTGGATCATTCGAGGGCAGATGTCCCGAACTGGATGCCTCCGGGACAGAGGGGTATCCTAGCAAAATGGCTGACCTGACCTTTCGCGGGTTCCGTACCCGACTCTCCCGCCCTGCACGCTGGCGCCGGTCGCTGCCCGTCCTGCTGTGCCTGCTGCTGGCCGCCTGCCAGCGCGCGCCGGCCGGGCACTGGCAGCTGAACGACATCAGCGGTCATATGCCGGATCTGCAGTTTGCGCTGACCAGTGACGAAAACAAGCCGGTCACGGCCGCCGACTTCAAGGGCCTGACCACCCTGCTGTACTTCGGCTACACCCACTGTCCCGATGTCTGTCCGCTGACGATGGCGCATCTGCATGTGGTCTTGCAGAAGCTGGGGCCGCTGGCGCGGAATGTCCGCATCCTGTTCGTCAGCGTCGATCCGGCCCGCGATACGCCGGAACAATTGCATGACTATGTGCGGGCCTTCGACAGCCACGCGCTGGGCCTGACCGGCTCGCCAGCCGCGATCGAGGCACTGAGCAAGCGCTACCGCGCCGCCTACAGTCGCGATCCCTCGGCGGCCGACGGCAATTACGAGGTGGCGCACAGCTCCGGCATCTATGTTTTCGACCCGCAAGGCCGGGCCCGGCTGCTGGCTACGCCGGCCGACAGCGAGAATGCACTGGTCCACGATCTGACCGCACTCATCCAGTCACAGGAGCACTGATTCCATGTCGCGCCGCCATCTGCTCTGCCTCACCGGTCTGGGCCTGCTCGCCTGCAGCCTGCCCGGCTTCGCCACCAGCGTCACCGCCGATCATGGCTGGATCCGGCTGCTGCCGGGCAACCTGCCGGCCGCCGGCTATGTGCAGCTGCACAATGAAGGCGATCAGGCCGCGATGCTGACCTCGGCCAGCAGTCCGCGCTATGGCCGGGTGATGCTGCATCTCAGCAGCAACCGCAACGGCAGCGCCAGCATGCAGATGGTCGATCAGCTCGCCATCCATGCCCGCTCGCAACTGCGGCTTGCCCCGGGAAGCTTTCATCTGATGCTGAGCCAGGCCACGGCCCCTGCTCCCAAGGTCGGCGACAAGGTGATGATCAGCCTGCATTTCGATGGCGGGCAGTCCCTGCAGGTTCCTTTCGTGGTGCGCCCGGCCTATGCCGAGGATGACGGCAGCACCGCACCCACTGGCAGCGCCAGCAGCAGTACCGCAGCCTCCCCCTGAGGCAGCCGCTCCGCCGCCGTCGGGAACCGCTTCGCGACTGAGCGGACCGGCGCTGATCCTTTCACATAAGCCCGGTCCAGACAGCCTGCCGCCATCGCCCGCTCAGTGATCGCTGGCGGCGCCCGCCGTCACCACGGAGGTCGCCACCACGGCACCTGGCCGGGGCCGCTGCCGGATCCGCCCGGCGCGCGAAAGCCGCAGCCATTGCCGCATGGCCAGCAGCGACCCCACCGCCTCGATCATTGCTGCCGGCACCCAGATCATCACCCCGCCCATCATCTGCCCGGTCAGCAGATCAAAACTGAAGGCCCGCCCGCAGATCGCGAAGATCGGATAAAGATCATGTCTGGCAAAGGTGATCACAGCACCGACGACGATTTGCGGCATCATCGTGATCGCCGGTGACAACACCCGCATGCCGACCACCATGCGTCCCGGCGGATGCGGCCGATGATCCAGCACCAGCGACCAGTAGATCAGCCCGCTGGCCAGCATCGACCAGTTCATGAAGCGATAAATACGCCAGTCCAGCATCGCCAGGGTCTGCACCGAAGGGATCAGCCACACCAGCACGAAGACCACGAACAATAGGCTGGCCACCGTCGGATTGCCGAAAATCGCGACGCCCAGCCGCCATGGCCAGCAACGGGTCAGCAGGTTCAGCCCGCTGCGCCAGCGCAGCGGCAGTCCCCGACGCAAGACGCTGGCCGGATAGGCCGATACCAGCAGCAAGGGTGCCAGGTGATGCAGGACGATCTGCTGGATCCGATGCGCGACGAACTCATGCTCGCAATAGAAGTCGACATAGGTGTGCAAGGAAACATAAATCAGCGCCATGCCCAGCCAGAAGGCCAGCTGACGGGGCCAGGGCTGCGGCTGCCGGCGATGGCCTCGCCAGTACAGCACGGCCGTCCCCAGCCAGGCCAGCAGCAGCGGCCAGGAAAATTCCCAGGGCGTCAGCCACTTGACCAGTTCAGCCAGCATCGCGGGAACCTCCACCCCATGAGGGCTGCGCCGGCATGATGCCGCCCATGCGCCGCATCAGCCGTCTCTCCCGATCCGCCGCCGCCGGGTCCGCCGCCAGGCGAACCACAGGCCGGACAACGCGACCAGCAACGGCATCAAGGCGATATTGATCATTTTCAGGCGCTGGCCCAAGGCATCGATCTCGGCATTGAGATGATGCTGGACTTCGCGCAGTTCCTCGTTGATCGCCAGCTGGCGGTGCAGAAACTGCTCAACTTCCTGCTTCTGGTCAGGGCTCAGTCCACTGTCCGTCCCGCCCTTGACCGGCTGCAGCTCGGCCAGTCGGCGGCGGGTCTCGCTCAGCTCATGCTGCAGCTCCTGCTTTTTCATCAGGAACTTCTGGTCTGCCGCACGCTGCAGGGACTGTACACGAGTGAAGTGGCGCTGGCCGGTGGTTCGCCCGTGAATCGACAGCAAGGCCGAGGAACCGCTGAGATAATCGGCCATATTGGCGACCAGGTCGCCATTGTTGGCCAGTGCGCTCAGCTGCGGCTGCCCCAGCAGGCTCTGGGTGAAGCGCAGCCACAACCGGTCCGTCAGCAGGTCCGTATCGCCGACCACAATGACTTCACGGGGTTGTGTCGAGGTCTGCAGATGTCCAACCACGGCCGAGCGCTCCGGAAACGCGGTGTGGTTGATGCCCTGGACCCGGGCCGCCAGCACATAGTGGTTGCCGTCAGGATGATAGCCATCCAGCAGCCCAGCCGGATCACTGGTCGCCTCGATCACCCGCTCCACCGGCATCGACTCGGCCTCTGCCGAGGTCTGCAGCAAAGGCAGCAACCGGGAGCGGGTCCCCGGCAGCAGATCGAAATAGCCTGCACTGCTGACATTGATGCGCTGCAGACTGGCGGTGATCACGTCATGGTGATTGATCTGGCCACCGCCCAGCCCAAGCATTGCCGGATGCGAGATACGGCTGTTGTCTGCCAGCTCGATCGGCAGTGCCAGACTGCGGTCCACTACCGCCTGGCCGGGATCATATCGCAGCCCCCAGGCCTGGAACAGGCGAGGCAGATTGGAACTGTGATCGTCGATCAAGCCACTGCTGTCGACATAGGGGGCATTGTCGACCTCGGAATAGGGATCGACAAATACCACCAGATGGCCGCCGGAGAGCACATACTGGTCCAGGCCGTCCAGTTCGTCATCGCTGAGCCGTTTGGGGTGGATCAGCAGCAGCACATTGGTGCGGGCATCGAGGTGGGCCAGCTGCTGGTGTTCCAGCATCTTCACGTTGAACAGCTGCCGAAACTGTTCCAGCAATGTCCAGGGCCGATCCCCCAGCACCGGATTGCCGTTGATCGGCAGGGTGGAATAAATCCCGACCGTGGGTCGGGTCGGCGCGTTCAGCTCGTACAGCAGCTTGGCCACATCGTATTCCAGAAAGGCCTCGCGGCTGGGATCCAGCAGCGGAATCGTCAGGACCCGGCCCTCCTGCGCATCGATACCCCGATCCGCATGCGGTTCCTCACCGACAGCAACCTTGGCGACCAGCCCCATAAACAGCTGTTCGCCATTGCTTCCCCCGCTCAAGGGGGTCAGGCCATAGCTTTCGGCACTGACCTCGTCATCCGAATACGGCATGGGATCAATGACCTTCAGCCGCAAGCGGTTGTGCGAACGGGCTGCCATTTCCCGCAGCATGTCGACCACGCGCTGCTCGTAGCTGCGCAATTGCGGCGCATCAGCCGTCGCATGGGCGCTGAAATACAGGGTCAGCCGGATCGGATGACGCAGATGGCTGGTGATGCCGACCGTGCCCGGGGTCAGGGTGTACAGCCCGTCACGGGTCAGGTCGATGCGCACATTCCGCAGGGTCAGATTGCTCAGCGCCAGCAGGCACAGATAGCTGGGCAGCAGCAATGCCAGCCCTAGCCAGAGCCAACGGCGACGCTGGATCACTTCGTTGCGGCGCAACACTCAGCCAGCCCTCTTCAGGTTCAGCAGCAGTCCGCCGGCCAGCAGCCAGGCCGCCGTGCTGAGCAGAAAATAGGCGATGTCATGCAGATCCAGCACGCCCAATGCAATCGCCTCGAAATGCCGCAACATACTGAGCTGGCCCAGCGCAAGAATCCAGCGGGAAGGCAGCAAGCCCTGGAAAATATCCTGGACCTGTCCCAGCCCGGCGAGCAGCAGCAACAGGCAGACCACCAAGGTCAGAATAAAGGCGACCACCTGGCTGTTGGTCGTGACCGACAAGGCATTGCCGATGGCCAGAAAGGTGCCTGCCATCAGCCAGCTGCCCAGATAGCCGGCTATGATCACGCCGTTGTCCGGACTGCCCAGATAATTGACGGTGATCCAGATCGGAAAAGTCAGCGCCAGGGCGATGCCGATAAAGATCCAGGCCGCCAGAAACTTGGCCAGCACGGCCTGGCTGATGCTGACCGGCAGGGTCAGCAGCAGTTCCAGGGTGCCGGCCTTGCGTTCATCGGCCCAGGATCGCATGGTAATGGCCGGCACCAGGATCAGGTACAGCCAGGGATGCAGGTCGAAAAACGGCTGCAGATCAGCCTGGTCGCGGGTATAGAAATCCCCCAGATAGAAAGTCAGGAATCCGCTGCCTACCAGGAACAGGATCAGAAACAGATAAGCCTGCGCCGTCACGAAGTAACCGCGCAACTCCCGCCGCACCATCGCCTGGACCGGACTCATGGCGCCTCCCGCGCAGAGCGCGCCGGAGGCGTGCAGGTCAGCTCGCGAAAGACTTCGTCCAGCCGCCCGCGTTCCAGCTGGATTTCGGAAACCTGCAAGCCCTGCATGGCCAACAGGCCTTCAACGGCCTCCAGAATGCGCTCGCCACTGCGCGGAAATACCGTGATCCGGCCATCGATGGGATCGACCTCGATACCTGCCACCTGCGGCAGACGTCCCAGCATCTCCTGGGCCAGGCTGCTGCCGGGAGCGCTGAATGACACCGCGCCATGATAGCGGGAGCTGCGCTCCAGTTCCGCCGGCGTCGCATTCACCAGCACCTTGCCCGCCGCCATGATGCTGACCCGATTGCACAAGGCATGCACTTCCTCCAGCAGATGGGTGGAAACGAGAATGGTGCGATCCCTGGCCATCGCGTCGATCAGTTGCCGCACCGTATGTTTCTGGTTGGGATCCAGGCCATCGGTAGGCTCGTCCAGCATCAGCACCGGCGGATCGTGCAGAATCGCCTGGGCCAGACCGACACGCCGCCGCAGCCCCTTGGAGAGGCTCTCGATGATCTGGTCCATGACGGCCTCCAGCTGCAGCTCCTGCACTACCCGATCCAGCCGGCGACGACCGGTCTCCAGCGTCATGCCACGGATCCGGCCGATGAAGTACAGAAATTCCCGGACCGTCATTTCGCCATAGCTGGGCGCCCCCTCGGGCAGATAGCCCAGCCGGCGCTTGGCTTTCACCGGTGAAGCCCAGACATCGATGCCGTCAATCAGGGCCCGCCCGCCACTGGGGCTGAGGTAACCGGCCAGCATCCGCATCAAGGTCGACTTGCCAGCCCCGTTGGGGCCCAGCAAACCCAGCACCTGCCCGGGTTCGACGCGAAGATCGACCCCTTCGACAGCCATCAGGGCGCCAAAACGACGAGAAAGTTGATCGGCTTCAATCATGCATAGGGTCTGCTGGCAACACCCGCCCCGACCACGGGCCAGCCATCCGGACACCGCGCCGGACACCGGCAACAGTCCCCAGTTTAGCAAGCCCTGCGTGCCGTGTCGGCGAAAAAAAACCCTCCCGCGCTGCGGGAGGGTTCGGGAGGCTTGCTGCGTTCGCCGGCCTCAGCCGGCGGCGCTGCCCGCAGCGGCCGGAGCGGCGGCGGTACCGGCTGCCGCGGGGGCGGCGGCACTGGCATCGCTGGCCGGCAGCTGGCTCTTACCGGCTTCCTGTTCCGGCGTCTGGGTCGGCACACCGGCCTTCAGCGGCAGGTAGACCTCGTAGACGCGCTGGTCGTCGGACTGGCCGTCGGCCTTGGGCTCGAGGATATCGTAGGGATGAGCCACCACGTCATCGAACTTGTAGCCATGGGTCTGGGCATAGGTGCGCAGCATATCGCGGGTCAGCGGTACGCCGGCACCGTTGCCGACCCACTTGGCGCTCAGGGTCGCATCGTTCAGCGCCAGATAGGCACTGATGCCGTGACCCAGCACCAGCCGGTTGTAGCGATCGGTGTCACCCACCGCCGGCTCGCTGGCGGCGGCAGCGGCCGAAGAGGCGGCAGCAGCAGGTGCCGAGGCGGCAGGCGCGGCGGCACTCGCGGCACCGGCAGCGGCCAGTGCCGGCACCTGGTAAGCCGTCAGGGCATGGGCCTGACCATCCAGAGTGAGCGAGCTGGCATCGATCGGCAGGGCCACATCGAAAGCCACCGTGGTATCGCCGTAGTCGGTGGTGAACACGATGCGGGGACCGGTCACGTTGACGCCCAGCTTCTTGGCCTCGGCATTCAGCTGCTTGACGGCGCCATCAATCGCGCCATTCAGCGCATCCAGACCTTCCTTGCGGGGGCTGGTCGCGGAGATGGCGAGCACCGGCGTCGGCTTGGCCGGCGCCACATACGGCACCAGGTCGGTGTAATCGGTGTTCGGGATGCTGCCCAGCAGGCTCTGCAGACCATTCAGGCTGAACTGGATAAACGCCGCCGGGCTGCCGTTGATGAACAGATAGGAATACCGGCTCGCCAGATTCCAGCCGTAGTCGACGTCATAGGCCCAGGTCACGCTGGTCAGCTGACCGCGGCTGCCCTGGCGCTTCAGATCCAGGGTGAAATGCTTGTTGTCACCACGCCAGGCATTGTTGACGTTCCAGACGATCTTTGACTCGGAAGTCGCCGTGGTGATCTGGTCGAAGGCCGGCGACACCGAGGCGATGCTCAACTGACCGGACTTCTTCGGATCCGAACTGGTCCAGCTGACCTCGGCACCGGTGCCGAAAGCCTTGCCCGAATCGGTGAACTGCGGCTTCTCGCCCGCCGTGGACAGTTCCGCATAGTCCGGCAGGTCACCGAAATTGTTCAGCACATCGTAGACCTGGCGCAGGTCCTTGCCGATCACCTGGGTACGTTCGATGTGGCCATGGGAGGGCAAGGCGACACCGACCACCAGGCCGACGACGGCAACGATGGCCAGGGCAACCAGGAATTCAAGAACACGCATCATTCAAAAGGTCTCCGAAACTTCTCACGCAGGCATTGCTGTGGAGGGTGCTGCGGTCCGGATCGGGGCGCCAGGTCATGAACCTCAGACATTCGATTCGGCCAGTCAGCAATCAGTCATCGATGGTACTTGCTCATGCACAGGAACGCCATCCGCTCAGGACATGACGCGCACGGTTTCCACCGCGTCATGATCCCGCCGTCCAGCCGTCCCCGAGCCCCTGTCTCACACAATACCCAATTCCAGGGCCTTTAGCACGGCCCGGGTGCGATCGCGCACCCCCAGTTTGGAAAGGATATTGGAGACATGGTTTTTCACCGTGCCCTCGGCCACTTTCAAGGAATTGGCGATTTCCTTGTTGCTGTAGCCACCAGACAGCAGACGCAGGATCTCGGTCTCGCGCTCGGTCAAGGGATCGGGTTGTTCCAGACTGGAAAACTGGTTCTGCATCCGATCCACCCCGGCACGCAGCCGCTGGGTGACCATCGGCGCCACCAGTGAACCACCCTCGGCCACGACCCGTACCGCATCCACCAGCTGCTGCAGCGAAACGTCCTTCAGCAGATAGCCCTTGGCACCGGCTTTCAGTCCCTGCAAGACCAGCTGATCATCGTCGAAGGTGGTCAGAATGATGGTCGGCGGCAAATCGCCACGGGCCGCCAAGGCCTGCAGGACCTCGATGCCGCTCATATTGGGCATGCGCAGATCCAGCAGCACCACATCCGGACGCAGGCGCGGAATCTGCGCCAGCGCATCGATGCCATCGACACACTCGGCCACCACAGCCATATCATCCGTCAATTCGAGCAGGGAGCGGATGCCCTGCCTTACCAGATTCTGGTCATCGACCAGACATACCGAAATCGTCACTGCTCCTGCCCCTCTGCGGCTGCTGCCGGCTGGTTCGATCCGGCCGGCGGCCGGACCCCTGATCCGAAGGCGGCCCACTGGGGACGCGCCGCCCGGAATTGCGTCAAATCTGCATATGCCGGCCCGAATCTCCGACCGTCACCGACATCATGCCTGCCAACATACCCGAGCAGGCATGGCCACCTCTCGCCCCGCAGCCCTCAGGCCCCGTCCGCGGCCGCCGGAAGACAGCATCATTGCGTCAGCCGATCACCTGTCGACATCACCTGCGCACAGACTCATCGCTATCCATCCAAACCCTCCCGGGAATCCCGCCTGCCGTAAATCTCCGCGGATGATGGCCAGACCAAGGCCGCCTGACCGCTGAGATCAGGTGCATGCGCCAATGGCGTCTGGCGCTGGTTCAAGGGCAGCTCGATCGACAAGGCAAAACCTCTGGGCACGGCCGAGTCGATTCTCACGGTACCACCGAAACCTGCCAGCCGCTCGCGCATGCCCAACAGCCCGTTGCCCGGCATCAGCACATCCGTACCGCGACCGTCATCACGTGCGGCCAGACCGATCAGATGCTCATCGACATAACTGAAACTCAACCACAGATTGCGCGCATGGGCGTGACGGGCGGTATTGGTGACGATTTCCTGCACGCAACGCAACAAGGCCTGGGCGCGCAAGGGGTCTTCGACCGCAAACCGGGCCGGCACCTCCATATGAATATGCAGGCCGGGCACCGCATCGACCAGACTGGCCAGCGCCTGAGTCAGGTCGATCGCATCATCCTGCCGCAATTCACTGACCGCTTCGCGAACATCGGCCAGCAGCAGCTTGGCCGTGCTCTGGGCCACCCCGACATGCTCGCGGGCCTTGGCTTCGGTCAGATGCCTGGCCACCTCAAGATTCAGGGTCAAAGCAGTCAGGTGATGTCCGATCAGGTCATGCAGTTCGCGAGCGATGCGCATCCGCTCGGCCAGTCGGCTGGACTCGGCCAGCAAGGCCCGGGTTGCCCGCAGTTCCGAATTGAGCTGGCGCTGTACTTCACGCTCGCGGGCCTGCTGGCTGGCGATGGCCGAGGTGATGAAGGCCAGGGTCGAGATACCCAGATAAGTGAAAACCTGCAGCAAGGCCGGCAGCACGTCCAGCCCCAGCTCCTCCACGAACACCAGTCCCAGCAGCAGATGCTGTCCCAGCATCCAGGCCAGCGCAACTCGCCATTCAAGCAGCCAGGGCAGCACCATCGCGATCACCACCAGCAGCAAGGCCGACAATCCGCTGCGACTGAACCAGCCCACCCCCAGGGCCGCGAATGTCATCAGCAGCAGACCGCCGACACGAACCATCACTCGCCCTGTCCCGAGGCGCCGGGTCAGCCAAAGATAGGCCACACCGAAGACCAGATAGCTGAGAGCCCAGCCCGACAACTCCGGGCGCATCAGATTGCCGACAGCTGACGCTGCAACGGGTCCGCCATCGGCTGCACCGGCCGTATCGGCCACTCCGCAGACCGCACCGGCCGGATGCACGCCCGTCGGCGGCGAGGCGCAAGGCCCGGTCTGTTCACGCTCCAGTGCCGTGCGCGTCTGCAACGCTGTCGGTGGCGGCGGCGCGTGCGAGGCCAGCCAAAGTTCGGTCAGCAAGGGCGCGCCGGCACACAGCAAGGTGAATACCCCGGTGTAGCGCAGCAGGCGGATATGATTGAGCGGTTGCCAGAGCATCCCGCCATCATAGGCGGCGACGCGGGCTTGGCAATGCGTTGAAAGTCATGCCCGGCATCGGCCTCGGGCCGGCAGAGGCCGCTTTCCGCAGGACCTGCGCGTGGCATACTATCAAGCTTCCGGTGCCCTTCCGCCGAGGCGCCCTTTCGTCGAATGACCTGTAACAGTCCGGAGTAAATGCATGGCCTTAGCCATCCGCGATGTGCGCGAGCACGACCTGGATGCCGTCCTGGCGCTCAACAACGCTGCCGGTCGCAGTATCCTGGAACTGGACGCCGAACAACTGCGCTATTTTCACCAGCAGGCGGATTATTTCCGGGTCGCCGAAATCGATGGCGAAATCGCCGGTTTCCTGATCGCCCTGCGGAGCGGCGGTGATTACCCCAGCCCCAATTACCGGTGGTTCGCCGAGCATTATCCGGATTTCGTCTACATCGACCGGATCGTGATCGCCAACGCCTTCCGTCGGCATGGTCTGGGCCGTATTTTCTATTGCGACGTGACCAGCTTCGCCGAGGTTCGCGAGCCCTTGCTGGCCTGCGAGGTGTTTCTGGAACCGCGCGACGACGTGGTAGTGCTGTTCCATGGCACCTACGGCTTCCAGGAAGTCGGGCAGCAGCGCATGGGTGACAGCGGCCCGCTGGTCAGCCTGCTGGTGAAGGATCTCCCCAGTTATCAATATGTGCGTGACACCTGGCTGAGCCGGGGCGGACTGCCGGCGGAAGCCTGGCTGGCCGAGCGCGAACCGCGCGCCCAAGGAGTCCAGGCATGAACGCACGCAACGAAGTCGGTGACGCCTGCGATCTGCGCTTCGGTCAGGTCGGTCTGGCCAGCGTCCGGATCCGCCGACCGGATGCCGCCAGCCTGTGCGAGGAGCTGGAGCGACGGGTCCGCAGTTCGCCCAAGCTGTTCAGTCGCACCGCGGTGGTGATGGATCTCAGCGAACTCCATCCCATTCCCGATGACGGCGTGGTCGATGCCTTGCTGGAAGCGGTCCGCAGTGCCGGCATGCTGCCGGTGGCGCTGGCCTACGGTACTTCGGAAACCGAGGCTCTGGCCGAGCGGATGGGTTTGCCGGTGATCGCCAAATTCCGCGCGGCCTATGAGCCGGCCGCGACCGAGGCGCCTCCCCCGCCACCGCGGCGTGCAGTCGAACCGCTCCCGGCCGCGCCGGTTCAGGCACAGCCACCTGCGACCGGGGGTCCCGGTGCCCAGTACCACGAAGGTGCCGTCCGTTCAGGCCAGCAGATCTATGCTCGGGAACGTGATCTGGTCGTGACCGGTGCCATTGCCAATGGTGCCGAAGTCATTGCCGATGGTCACATCCATATCTATGGCAGCCTGCGCGGACGAGCCATGGCAGGGGCCCAGGGCCAGACCGAGGCACGGATATTCATCTCCGATTTCCGGGCCGAGCTGGTCGCCATTGCCGGCCAGTACCGGGTTTTCGAACAGATCCCGCCGGAACTGGAAGGCAAGTCCGTGCAATGCTGGCTCGAAGGTGAAAAACTGCTGATCGAAAGGCTTTGACCCCGCTGCCGGCTTCGATGCGGCGGGACACCACGATATAGAACCATGACGGGGAGATGGATCCTTGAGCGCTGAAATTATTGTTGTCACCTCGGGCAAGGGTGGCGTCGGCAAAACCACCACCAGTGCGTCACTGGCCACCGGACTGGCCGCCACCGGCAAGAAAGTGGCCGTCATCGACTTCGACGTCGGCCTGCGCAACCTCGACCTGATCATGGGCTGCGAGCGCCGGGTGGTGTACGACTTCGTCAATGTCGTCCATGGCGAAGCCAGCATCCGCCAGGCACTGATCAAGGACAAGCGGGACGAAAACCTGTACGTGCTGGCAGCCAGCCAGACCCGTGACAAGGACGCGCTGACGCTGGAAGGTGTGGAGAAGGTGCTGGATGCGCTGAACCAGGACGGTTTCGACTACGTGGTCTGCGATTCTCCCGCCGGCATCGAAAAAGGCGCGCATCTGGCGATGTATTTCGCCGACAAGGCCGTGGTGGTGGTCAATCCGGAAGTGTCTTCGGTACGCGACTCGGACCGTATCCTGGGCCTGCTCGCCAGCAAGACCCGCCGCGCCGAACGCGGCGAGGCGCCGATCAAGCAGTTTCTGCTGCTGACCCGCTACAACCCGGCCCGCGTCGCGGCCGGCGAGATGCTGAGCGTCAAGGACGTCGAGGACATCCTCGGGATCGAGGTCGTCGGCGTGATTCCCGAATCGGAAAACGTGCTGGCCGCCTCCAACTCGGGTGTTCCCGTGATTCTGGACAGCCAGTCCCATGCCGGTCAGGCCTATGCCGATACCGTCGCTCGCATCCTTGGCGAGTCACGCCCGCTGCGTTTCACCGAGGTTCAAAAGAAGGGCTTCTTCCAGCGCGTTTTCGGAGGTTGACAGCGAATGGGTATTCTGGATTTCCTCAAGCGCCGTTCCGAACCGACGGCTACCGTCGCCAAAGAGCGACTGCGCATCATCGTGGCCCAGGAGCGTTCCACCCGCGGTGGGCCCGACTACCTGCCGCTGCTGCGCAACGAGCTGCTGGAAGTGATCAAGAAATACGTGAATGTCGACCTCGAGGCCATCAATATCGCCCTGGAGCACGACAGCGGGCATGAGGTGCTGGAGCTTTCGGTCGCCCTGCCCGAAGAAAAGCCTGCTGCCAAAGCCTGAACATGAACCCCACCGACCTGGCGGCGGATGCCGTCATCACCCTGGCCGAAGTGGATCGCGATGCCGTGGCGGCCCTGCTGCGGCAGCATGAACTGGAGCTGGTCGCGGTCCCGGCCGGCCAGCCCATTCCCGGCAGCTTCTGGGGCGATGAAGAGGCCGGCATCATCGGCAGCTCGGTCTTTGCCCGGCCCGACACACCGATCCATTCGCTGCTGCACGAAGCCTGCCATCTGATCGTGCTGCCTCCGGAACGACGGGCGCTGGTGCATACCGATGCCACCGATTCGATCGACGAGGAAGATGCCACCTGCTATCTGCAGATCATGCTTGCCGACTGCCTGCCCGGGGTGGGCAGCGCGCGACTGATGGCCGACATGGATCGCTGGGGTTACAGTTTCCGGCTCGGATCGACCCGGGCCTGGTTCGAACAGGATGCCGGCAATGCCCGTCACTGGCTGCAGCAGCGCGGCCTGCTGCCCGGCGATGCGCAAACCGACGCCTCGAGCCCCGATCCCGCCCGTTGAGCTGTTAGCATGGCGGCCCCGCGCGCAGGCGGAACGCCGCCTGACGACGCCCTCCTGCCCCACCCCTGCCATCGAGTGTTCCGCCGTGTCAGATCTGCCTGCCCGTCCTGAAACCTTCGCCGTCGCCCGCGGGCCGGGTCTGCTGCGACACCTGGCCGGCCTGCCGCCACATCAGCCGCTGCGGACGCCCTTGCCGAAACGCGGCATCCATTCGATCCTGATCTGCCACCTGAACCAGAGCCTGGGCAATGCCCTCCTGCTGAGCCCCTTGCTGACTGAACTGGAGCACCGATATCCCGGCGCCCGCGTCAGCATCGTCACCCGCAGCCCGGTGGCTCACGATTTGTATGCCGGCTTCCATCAGGTCGAAACCATCCAGGCCTTGCCTTCGCAATGGCTGGGCGAACTGCCCCGCTACCTGCGCAGCCTGCGCCAGCTGCGGCGCGAGTCGTATGATCTGGTCATCGATCCCGATGCGCAGTCCGGTACCAGCCGGCGCATGATCCAGCTGTTCCGGGCACGCTATGCCCTGGGCTATGACGGCCCGAGGAAGGCCGGGCATCTGACTCATGCCGTGACCGTGCCTGCGGACCTGGAAAGCAAGGGCCAGCTGGGCGTCTATCTGTTACGCACCGCGATGGGCCTGGCCATGGAGGACACCGGTCCACCGCCGGCACTGCGCCTGTCGCCCGCTGAAACCGCGCTGGGCCGGCAGGTGCTGGATGGGCTGCTGGCCGGACTGGCGCAGCACCGGCCAGGCGCCCCGGTGCTGGCCTTGTTCGCCAATGCCACCGGGCCCAAGCAGAAAGACGGCAGCTGGTGGCGGCGATTGCTCGAGGTGCTGCAGCCGGCCCTGGCCGGCTGGACGGTGCTCGAGCTGATTCCCGCCAATGGCGTCTCGATGGTCGCCGATGCCTATCCGGGCTTCTATTCCCGGGATATCCGCAAGCTCGCCGCCGTGATACAGGCCAGTACCGCCTATCTCAGTCTGGACTGCGGCGTGATGCATCTGGCCAGCACCACCGCCGCCGCCACCTTCGGCATCTTCACCACCACCAGTGCCGCCCAATGGGGGCCCTACGGACCCGGCAACCACGTGCTTGCCGGCTACGACATGGAACCGGAAGCGATTGCCCGGCGGGTGATCGAAAGCATGCGCGAAGCCGGCCTGCCAGTCTGACGCGGGCACAGGCCTTTCACCACTTGTCGATTCGCGACCAGCCACTCATGCTGGCCGCAAGCCATCCAGGGGAATTCCATGTCTCAACCCGCAACGGACGAAACCTACGTCCGCCGTCTCGGCATGCGTGATGCCGCCATGATCGTGGTCGGCGGCATCATCGGCGGCGGGATTTTTCTCAATCCCGGCATCGCGGCACAGCGGACCGCCTCAGGCTTGAGCCTGCTGCTGATGTGGGCCGCCGCCGGCCTGCTGACCTTGGTCGGCGCGCTCTGCTACGCCGAGCTGGGCGCCCGCCGGCCCCAGGCGGGCGGCAGCTATGTCTATCTGCGCGAGGCCTTCGGGCCGATGGCCGGCTTTCTGTTCGGCTGGACCATGCTGCTGGTGATCTATTCCGGCTCCACCGCCGCCGTCGCCACGGTGTTTGCCAGCTATGCCTCGGCCGTGTTCGGCCTGGCCCCCGGCATGATCCGCCCGCTGGCCGCCGCGGCCCTGGTCTTCGTGGCGGCGATCAACCTGTTCGGCTTGCGACTGGGCGCACAGATCCAGAACCTGTTCACCCTGCTGAAACTGGCCGCCATCGCCATCCTGATCGTTGCCGGCCTGTATCTGGCCAGTCGCCATCATCAGCCTTTGCTGGCCGTGGATCCCGCCCGCGCCGACGTCGGCTTCATGGGCGCGGCCCTGCCGGTGCTGTTTGCCTACAGCGGCTTTACCTATCTCAACAATCTGGCGGGCGAGGTCCACCAGCCGCAGCGCACCCTGCCCCGGGCGATGCTGATCGGCATGCTGATCGTGGTCGCCGTCTATACCCTGGTCAACACCGCTTATCTGGCGGCACTCGGCCATGCCGGGCTGGCGGCCAGTCATACCCCGGCCGCCGACGTGATGGCGCGGCTGTTCGGACCCGCCGGCAGTCAGCTGATCGCGATCGGGATCGCCATTTCCACCCTGGGTTTCTGCAATATCACCCTGGTCGCCGGTGCACGGGTACTGCAGGTGATGGGCCGGGACGGCTTGTTCTTCACCAGCATCGGGCAGCTGGACCCGCGCCATCGCACCCCCAATCGCGCCCTGCTGCTGCTGACCGGCTGGTCCATTGTGCTGGCCGTCAGCGGCAGCTACGGCCAGCTGCTGGACTACGCGACCTTCGGCGACTGGCTGGCCTGCGCACTGGGGATTGCCACCTTGTTCTGGTATCGCCGGCATGATCGCCAGCAGCCGCTCAGCTTCCGCGTCCCGGCCTACCCCTGGCTGCCGCTGCTGTTCATTGTCTGCATTGCCGGAGTGGTGGCCGAAACCCTGTACAGCCGCCCACGGGACAGCGGCATCGGGGTGCTGATCATCCTGGCCGGCATCCCGGCCTATCTGGGCTGGCAGGCATGGACCCGCCGGCGGCCGGGCCGCTGAGGCACTCGTTCAGAAACGGTCCAGCGGCGGTGCCCAGGATGTCGACGAGGCCGGCGCCGGGCGCCGGATCTCCCGGTTCTTGCAGCCGGCCGGCAGCGGACCGCCGGCCATACGGGCGGTTTCGCACATCGCGGTCGTGTCCAGCGGCGCCACCACGGGCCGGGGCAAGGGCTTGCCGGCCACCGAGGCCGCCGTCGCCGAGCCATCCAGCGCATGCGCGGGAGCCAGATCCAGACGTCGGTCGCCGTCCTTGCCCGAGGCCTGGGGCGGCGCCTCGCCGTGACAGCCGAAGGGCAGCAGGGAACCCAGTCCACGGCTTCCGGAGTCTGGCTGCGCGCCCGTATCGCAATGGAAGCTGACACCGCCAGGCAGATGGAGCTTGTGATGGCTCCGCAGCTTCTCGCCGATATGGCGCATGGCTGAATCCAGCTGGTTCTCGTCGTCCGCGACCCAGTCCTTGTCGAAACGGGTGCGGTGATACTCGATGGTCACCGAACGGGAAGGTCCCACATCGGTATTGGCAGGCGCCCGCAACGAGATATAGTGGCCTGGTGGCGAGGTATTCGAAGACCCGCCGGCGGCGGCTCCCGGCAAAGTGGTGCCATGAGCACCCACGTGCCCTCCCGCGACGCCCCCCGCCTGCCCGCCGACCTGTCCGCCGGGCCGACCTTGGGCCTGCGCACCTGCTGCACCGTTTTCACCGCGCCCCAGCGGATCGGACGGGTTTGCCGCGCCCGTCCCCGCCGTGGCCCGGCCGGCTGGCGCCAGCCCCTGCCCCGCATCCACCGTGCGGCCTGCCGTCGTCTCATGCCCGGTGCCGGCCAAGGCATCGGCCGCTGCGCCATCCTTCGCGGAGGCGTCTTTCGCCAGCCGCTCCGCCGCCTGCTCGCCGTCAGGCGGTGCCGTGGCGGTCTCTGCCGGAGTGATCGGCGCGGGCATCGCCGCGACCGGGGCCGATGGCGTCAAGGTCTGCTCCACCTTGACCGAGGCCGTCTCCGGAGCCGCCATCGAGGGTACGGCTGCCGTATCGGACGGCAACTCGGGCAAATCGGCAGGTGCCACGCTCACGGGCGGCATCGAGGGTGGCGTGACCGGAGTCTCCATCCGGACGGATGCGGTGGCTGCGGCCTTCGCAAGCGCCTCGGCAGGCGTTGACTGCCACGGCGCGGCCGTCTCGGGCATGGCCGGCAGTTCGGAGGCGGATGCCACCTGCGTGCTCGCCGCGGCCACGGTCAGCGCCGGCGCATTCACGGGAGAAGAGGATGGTGCCGTAGCGACAGGGCGGGCGGGCACGGTTGGCAGGGCTACCGTGTCGATCGCCGGGATGTCGGCAAGGGAGGATGCAGGCGGGCGGGCCGCAGCCATCAGCCGGGGAGCGCTGATCGGCGGTGATGCCAGGCGGGCCCGCGGCATGCTGAGACGCGCCTGCTCGGGCGCCGCCACGACCGGTGCCGCCGAGGGCGGTTGCGGGACAGGCATGGGCTGATTGCCCTCGGCACGCGGCGGGCGAGACGGCCGGACCTGCTGGGCGGCGACCAGCGGTTGCAAGCTGATCGGAGCCGGCATCACCAGCGGAGGCACGGCGGCAGGTGGATGCGGCTGGTGATCGGTGACCACTACCGGCAGCGGCGCCATCGACGACTGGACCGGCGGCGAAGCCGCGGCCGGCACGCGCGCTCCGGCTGCCACGGATCGCGGATGAAGTCGAGGCGCTATCGCTGTCGCCTGCCGTAAGGCTCGACGGCCGGAGGCGGCAAGACCCCGGGTCACGACATGATGCGGGCCGGTCTGGCCGGAATGCCTTGAAGAGGCGGAACCGGAGCCCGCACTGCCGACGGCCTTCCCGCCCGGCGGCGGCGGCGGCAACAGCTCCACCTGCAGCACCGCATCGTGGTCCGGTGGTGGAGGTGAAGGCATATCGACCGGCGCCAGCAGAATGCCCAGCACCAGCAGCAGATGCAGCAGCAGGCTGAGCACCCAGGCAAGCACCGAGCGCCACATCCGCTCGCCGCGATCGGCCCGCCAGGACTGATGCCGCCGCACCCGGCGGCGTATCCAGTCCTGGATCAAGGCATCGACAGCATCCTCATCGCTGCCCGCGCGGGGAGATCCGGCATCAGAGGGTGAGGACATGACGATGTTCCTGGATGCGCTGAAGATACATGGCTGGCATCGCCTGCACCGCACTGCCGCCGTCAGCCAGACCAGACCAGACCAGACCGAAAGCATGTCGGATCTCGATCTCGGCAGTCCGCCCGGATACCGGCAAAACAGCAGCGGAGCCGGCCACGACCGTCCCGAATGGCGAAATGATAGCCGAATGACGGGCAACCATGATGGCTGCAGCCGATACGGCAGCCCCTCAGCGTCCGGATGCTGCCGGGACGGGGGCGGCAAGGCCGGCCCGTCCCGATGGCATCAATGCCCCCACTGGGTGCGGCGACGCTCCTGCTCGGCCCGCTCCTTGGCTTCCTGATCCACGGCACGCTGCGGAATATCGAAGGGGCAGCCCTGCGGCAAGGGCTGATCCGCGCGATAGGCGGCGACACAGCTTTCAACCGAAGGCGGCTTGGGGGCATGCGGATTCTTGGCCAGCAGGCTCGGCGGCGGCAGACTCAGTCGCTCGTCACCATCCTTCTTCGACGGCGGCGGCGGCGGGTCACCGCCACAACCACCGCCCATCGCCGCCAGGCTCAGACTGCAGTGGATGCGCACGCCACCCGGCAGATGGAACGTATGACCGACCGAAGTCTTTTTGACAGCCTTCTCCACGGCTCTGTCCACTGCGCCTGGACGATGCCAGGAAGCATCGAAGCGCGTTGCGTGGTAATGAGTCGGATCCGTCTGCTGCAGAATCTGGGTATCACCCTGCTCGTTATGGGCAATGTACTGGTCCGGCTTGGCTGCCGGCTTGGGAACGTCGGTCGGCAGCACCGGGTTGCCATTGGCGTCGAACAAATGCGGTGCCGGCTTGGTGGCAGGCATGGTGGCCGTCATCGCGTCCGGCTTGGTCGGCTCGGGATGCGGGATCGGCCGCGGCGGCGGCACGACATGGGCGATATGCTGGGGCTTGGGCGTCGGCGCTGGCGCATGGGTGTGCGCTACCGGTGCCGGCTTGGGCGGCGCGACTTCGGCCGCCTGCGGCGGCGTGGGCGTCGGAGGCTGAGCCTTGGGCGGCTCGGCCATCGCGCTCGCCTCGCGACTGGGCCGGGTCGAGGCAATCAGCTGCACCTGCAGCGCGCCGGAGTCGGGCGGTGGCGGCGGCGGCGGCTCGCCATGCGGCTTCAGCTCCACCCAGGCAAACAGGAAGAACAAGGCATGCAGAAGAATGGTCGCGACCAGCCCCAGCACGCGCGCCAGCGGCCGACGCCGGCTGTCGTCATCATGCGGGCCACGGCCTGACGGACGCCATTCCCGGGGGGCGTCTTGCGGCACTTGCCCGGGCTCGGGCGGCGGGGTGGGTCGGTTCGTTGTACCTGGCATGCCTGCAACAATGTCAATAGCTACGCCAGATCAGAGTTGGCGTGAAGCCCGGACGACACTAGACCGCGTATGGCCCGGAAAGGTTCCTGATTCCCTATTGTCTCACATCTTGCATTCGACACGCGCGTGGCCTCCTTCGGTTCGTCGCCGGCGCTTCAGCAAGGTGCCGGTGCATCGGGCCGCGCCACAGTGACAAGGCCAGAGCCGCTTCATCGCGGCGGTATGTGGAACGGCCAGCACGATGCCGTAGTCATAGGTGATCTCCTCCCCCGCCGCGATATCGCGCACCGCTTCGATCAGGATGCGGTCGCGGCGGGGATCGCCTCCGGCGCTGATCTCGATCACGGCCTGGCAATTGGGCATGCAGCTGTGATTGATCCAGCGCGCGACATTGCCGCGACGGTTGCCGTCCACCACATATTGCTCGTTGAGGGTGAACAGGAAGGTATGCCCGCTTTCACCGTCGTCACCGTAACGCTCGTCAGCCTGCGCATGGCTGATCAGCTCACCACGATACCGGACCACACAGTCCCCCTTGGCCAGATCCGCCAGCGCAAAGACCCCCCGGCCATGGATAGGCGAACGACGGGCGCGGATGCGTTGGGTCATGGGCGGGAATCGCGAATGGATGGGGAGCATCATCATGCCTGTGCCTTTCAGCCTTGAAAACCTGCGGAAGTGGGTCGTCAGCCGCTGACAATCCAACGTCTCTGGTCTAAGATTCAAACAAACGTTTGAGGTAATCCATGAAGTCGCGGCTGCAAGGATGGTTCCTGATCACGGTTCTGATGACGCTGGCGGGCTGTGTCCCGGCCCGGCCCGACATCTTTCCCCCTCAGTTGAGCATCGATGCCCTGCGGATTTCCGGACAGGGTTCTTGGCAGCTGGTCTTGCGGATCAAGAACGACAGTTACGCTTCAATGACCTTCCGGCATCTCGAAGGTCAGCTGCTTGTCGATGGCCAGGCACCGCTCAGGATGAGCGCCGACATGGATCTGGAGATTCCTGCCCTGGCCGCCGATGTCACCCGCGTGGAGATTCCCGCCACGGCGGCATTGCACAAAGTCCTGACCGACTCCCGTCACACCCCCTTCGGCCTGCCCTATCGCTTCTCGGGACAGGTGGTGACGGGTGGATCGGCATCCGGTACCAGGCATTTCGATTTCAGCCACGACGACCGGTTCTATCCGGTACCGGGCGATGCCCGGCGATTCCGCTGACTCCCATCCACAGCCTCATTCCCTGCGAGATCCCCATGACCGTATACAAGGCTCCCCTCGACGATCTGCGCTTCGCCCTGTTCGACGTGCTGCAGGTCGATCCCATCCTGACCGCGCTGGAATCCGGCGAATCCCACAGCCAGGATCTGCTCGAGGCCGTGCTGGAAGAGGCCGGCCGATTCAGTGAACAAGTGCTGGCACCGACCAATGCACCAGGTGACGAGGAGGGCTGCCATTACGATCCCGCCACCCGTTCAGTGACCACCCCCAAGGGCTTCAAGCAGGCCTTCCGGCAGTTCGCCGAAGGCGGCTGGACCGGTCTCACCGATCCCGAAGCCTTCGGCGGCCAGGCCTTGCCCAAGACGCTGGGCACGGCCACCACCGAAATCTTCCAGGCCGGCAATCTCTCCTGGAGCCTGTATCCGCTGCTGTCCGAAGGCGCCTGCCATGCCCTGGAAGTCCACGGCAGCGAAGCGCAGAAGCAGCAATATCTGGGTCGCATCGTCAGCGGAGAATGGACCGGAACCATGTGTCTGACCGAACCCCAGGCCGGTTCGGACCTCGGCCTGCTGAAGACCCGGGCCGAGCCGCTGGCCGATGGCCGTTATGCCATCACCGGCACCAAGATCTTCATCAGTGCCGGTGACCACGACCTGGTCGACAATATCGTTCATCTGGTGCTGGCACGCCTGCCGGATGCCCCTGCCGGCAGTCGCGGCATTTCGATGTTCATCGTGCCCAAGTACAAGCTCAAGGACGACGGCAGTCCGGGCGAGCGCAATGCGGTCAGCGCCGGCGCGATCGAGCACAAGATGGGCCTGCGCGGCTCGGCGACTTGCGTGATGAACTTCGACGGCGCCGAGGGCGTGCTGATCGGCCAGCCGCACAAGGGCCTCGCCGCCATGTTCACCATGATGAATGCGGCCCGCCTGGGCGTCGGGGTGCAAGGTCTGGCGCTGTCGGAGCGGGCCTGGCAGAACAGCCTCAAATACGCTCGTGAACGCCTGCAGTCACGCTCGCTCAGCGGCCCGAAATTCACCGACAAGATCGCCGACAACCTGCTGGTGCAGCCTGACGTTCGCCGCATGCTGCTGACCCAGCGGGCCCTGGTCGAAGGCTCGCGGCTGCTGCTGCTGCATACCGCCCTGCAGACCGACATCGAAGCGCGCGGCTCCAGCGCCGAAGAGCGCCAGCAAGCCTCCGAACAGGTGGCTTTTCTGATCCCCATCGCCAAGGCGGCGGTCACCGAATGGGCTCAGGAATGCACCAAGGAAGCCCTGCAGATCTATGGCGGCCATGGTTACATCGCGGAAAACGGAGTGGAACAGTTTGTCCGCGATGCCCGCATCATCACCTTGTATGAAGGCACCACCGGCATCCAGGCGCTGGATCTGCTGGGCCGCAAGGTATTGCAATTGCAGGGCGTGGGTCTGCGCCGGTTTATCAAGGAAGTGGCCGGATTCTGTGCCGCCCATGCCGGCGATGGCGATCTGGCGGAGTGGATCGCTCCCCTGGATGCCCTCAATCGCGAATGGGGCCAGCTGAGCAAGACCCTGGGCGCGGCATGCGCCTCGAACCCCGAGGAAATCGGTGCCGCCGCCGTCGACTACCTGTACTACTCGGCCTATGTCGTGCTGGCCTATTTCTGGGTCCGCAGCCTGGCCGCCCTGCCGGCCTCAGGCCAGACCGAGAGCTTCAAGCAGGCCAAGCGCGACACGGCCCGCTTCTATTTTCGGCGGATCCTGCCACGCACCCTGAACCACAAGGCTTTGATCGAGGCCGGCGTCGACAGCATCCCCGCGATCGCCTGACGATTCAGGGCGGATCGACCGCCGGGATGGCGGTCGATCCGCCCTGGCCAGCCACCACCCTGTTGGCGGAGAAGCTCAACGATTACCGATAACTAGCGAGTCTTTTTCACGTGATTTTTACGGTATGGAATCAATACCTTCACAATTCATTCATATGGAATCGCGTTTTATCGGTCAAAAGCAGGTATCCAGATCCATTCAAGTCAACGCGTTTCAAGGAGTTCATCATGAAGAAGTCGTTCGGCCTTGCCCTGCTGCCGCTGCTGGTTCTGCCGGTTCTGGCCCACGCCAGCTGCGAAGACACCAAGGCCCAGATCGCCAAGAAGATCGAAGCCAACGGTGTCAGCCATTACTCGCTGGATGTCGTTGATGCCGACAAGGCCGATTCGGCCTCCGGCAAGGTGGTCGGCAACTGCGAAAACGAGAGCAAGAAGATCGTCTACACCCGCGGCGGTGATGGCGACAGCGCTCCCTCGGATCAGACCGCGCCCGCATCGGCCTCGTCCAGCGCCGGCTGAGACCGCAACCGGATGCTGAAACGAAGATGGCCGGGTCACCCCGGCCATCTTCGTTTCTTGGGCAGGAACGAGCGGCCGCTTATTTCAGCCCGGTCGCCGCCGCCAGTGAAGCCGCCGTGACCGGTCCGACAAAATGCTTCGCCACCGTGCCGTCCGGCGCGATCAGCCAGGTCGTCGGCAGCCCTTGCGGCTGATCGAAATCATGCGGCGGTTGATCCATCGGTACCCGCGCCACCGGATAGGCCAACGGATGCTTGAGCATGAAAGCTTTCAGATCCGCCAGCTCCGTATCATCGTAGGCCACGCCGATGGCCGAGACCTTGCCGGCATGCGCCTTGACATACGCCGATATGGCCGGCATTTCTGCAATGCAGGGCACACACCAGGTGGCCCAGAAATTCACGATCACCCAGCGCCCTCGCTGAGCCTCAAGGTCGAAACCATGGCCATCGAGCGTGGCCAGCTTCAGCTGCGGATGGGCAGGCATGGCGGCCATCGCCGTCGAGGCCAGGCCGATGCCGCTGACAAGCGCCAGGGCGGAAATCAATTTGCGAAACATCATGGACCGCTCTTCCTGTGGGCATCAGCCGGAACGGTGGATTCCGATACCGGGAAAATCTGTTCCAGCGACACGGCCAGCGAACCGCGCAGCTGACGGGCAAGAGCATCAAGAACCGTCATCAGCGGCTCCGGCAACTGGATGCCACGTTGCTCGATCTCGTCACGTGGTGACAATGGCAGACGATAGTGCACGTCACGATACAGGCTCAGCAACTGAGTGGTATCCAGACTGCGTATCATCACCCAGCCCTCGCTGACGGAACCGCGGATGATGCCGCCACGCTCAAGATCGTCGAAATAGCCGAGTGTGTCCTTGCGGCTCAAGGCCGGTTCCACGCGATTGACCTCGGCCACGGCAAGCGGTCGACCTTCTCGCTGTGCCTGCACGAAATGGCCCAGAACCACCAGCAGCCCCAGAAACTCGGCCCCCTCGGGCAACAGACTGCCCGAGGGATGATATTCGAAGGACGCCATCGAGGCAGCCAGCGAGGCGCCCATGATCACGATCACCCAGGAGAGATAGATCCATAGCAGAAAAATCGGCAGCGCCGCCAGCGCGCCGTAGATGCGTTCGTAGGTCTGGGCATGGGCCACGTAGATGCCGAAGCCGTTGCGGGCGATTTCGAACAGCACCGCGCCGACAAAGGCCCCTGCGGTAGCATAACGCCGCTTGATCTGACCATTGGGTACCAGGGCATAGAGCAGCCACAAAGAGGCGAAGGTGACGGCAAACGGCAGCAGCAGCAAAGCTCGCTGGCCCACCGTGGAAGACAGCTGGTCAGCGGCATCGTGCAGCATGGGCAGCGCCACGGCATAGGACATGGCCGCCAGCGATCCGACCGTGAGGATCGGTCCCAGGGTCAGCGCGGTCCAGTATAGAAACACCCGCGACACCCAGCTGCGCGGCTTGCGGACACGCCAGATGCGATTCATGCGGTCTTCGATGCTGACCATCATCGAGACGGCACTGAACAGCATGGCCAGAATACTGATGCCAGTCAGCTGGCTGGCGTTGCTGGCAAACCCCTTGAGGGCATCGCGCACGCCCGAGCCCGCGGCCGGCACATTGTTGAACACGAAATCCTCGACGGTCTGGCGCCAGGGCTCGAATACCGGAAACACCGAGAACATCGCCAGCATCGCCACCATCAACGGCACCAGCGACACCAGGGTGGTATAGGCCAGTGCGCCGGCCGATTCGAAACACTTGTCCGCAACAAAGCGCTCCCAGGCGTAGGCAAAAAACGCGAACAGCCGTTTCCGGTCAATCTTCAATGCCATGAATGTCCTTGGTTCTGGCCTTGGCCGGTCCAGTTCAGCCAGCCCAAACGCTACACTAGCGTATCGCCACCCGCCGACTCAAACTCATGTCCGTCGAACTTCTCGTACTCTATTACAGCCGTACCGGCTCGACCGCCCAGCTGGCGCGCCTGATCGCCCGCGGCATCGAAGAGGTCCCCGGTGCCCGCGCGCGTCTGCGCCAGGTCCCGCCGGTCGCGCCGGTCACCACCGTGGCGGCCCCGCCCGAGCCGGAGGCCGGCGCGCCTTATGTCGAATTGAGCGATTTGAAGGCCTGCGCCGGGCTGGCGCTGGGCAGCCCCACCCGCTTCGGCAACATGGCCGCGGCACTGAAGCATTTTCTGGATACCAGCGGCGCGGAATGGGCCAGCGGCGCCCTGGTCGGCAAGCCGGCCGCGGTCTTCACCAGCGCCGGCACCATGCACGGCGGCCAGGAATCCACCCTGCTGTCGATGGCCCTGCCGTTGTGGCACCACGGCATGATGGTGCTGGGCCTGCCGTTTACCGAGGCGGCCCTCAGCGCGACCCGTACCGGCGGCACTCCCTACGGGGCCAGCCACTGGGCCGGCAGCCACGGCGACCAGCCGATCAGCGAGCATGAACACGAGCTTGCGCGGGCCCTGGGCCGCCGTCTGGCAAGGACGGCGATCGCTTTGGCAGGTGCTAATCCGCCGGTCTGAACCACCGACGGGCGAAATATCCGCGATGGGTGCATCATCACTTCAGCGCAGCCCCAACTCTTGAGAACAACGAGCCTTCCATGCAGCAGTTAGCCATCATCACCACCGGCGGCACCATCGACAAGATCTATTTCGATGACAAGTCCGACTACAAGATCGGGGCTCCCCAGATCAGTGACATCCTGGGCCAGTTCGGCGTGGCCTTCGACTACGAAGTCCATGCTTTGATGCGCAAGGACAGCCTGCATATCACCGACGAGGACCGGGCTCAGATCCTGGCGACGGTCAAGGCCATCCCCCAGGACCGGATCCTGATCACCCACGGCACCGACAGCATGGTCGAGACCGCCCGCGTGCTGCAGGCGGTGACCGACAAGACCATCGTGCTGACCGGCGCTCTGAATCCGGCCCGCTTCATGGGTTCGGACGCGGTATTCAATATCGGCTGTGCCGTTTCCGCGGTGCAGTTGCTGCCTCCCGGCGTCCATATCGCCATGAACGGGCGGATCTGGGATCCCTTGAGCGTGCGCAAGAACCGCGAAGCGAACCGCTTCGAAGAAGCCTGATCCGGCCCTGCGGGTCCGAATGCCCAGGCAACCCGGCCTTCAACGGGGCGCCGACGGCCAGCGGATCCGGGGAGCGCAGACATGAAAAACCCGCCGTCCCGCCCTGCAGGGCGGCGACGACGGGTCGGCATTGGTCTCGATGGGCGGATGGCGCTGCGGCGGGCACACCACGATCCCTTGGACTCCATCGAGTGAGGCCAGTCTGGCGAACCTGGATGACATCCGGATGTCAGTCCCATGGCGATTCGCGGATACCCTCCACTTCCTGACCGGATCAGGTCGGATCAGATCAATGCATATCCGCCACGGCGAGCCGGTTGCGCCGCCAGAAGCGACCCAGCAACAGGATGGCAGCAACGCTGAGTCCGGCAACCAGGCCCATCCACATGCCACGTGCTCCCAGCCGCCCGGGGAAGGCCAGCCACCAGCCCACCGGCAAGCCCACCAGCCAGTAGGCGAAAATAGTGACCAGCATCGGCACGCGCGTATCCTTCATGCCGCGCAAGGCACCGCCCGAGGCCACCTGGATACCGTCCGAGAACTGGAACAGTCCAGCCAGCGCCAGCAGCACCATGGTGTTGTGGACCACTTGCGGATCACTGGTATAGATATGGGCCAGCATCCCGGGTGCCAGCAGCAGCAGACTGGCCGACAAGGCCTGGGTCAGCAAGGTCAGGCCGATGCCGCAGAATCCCGCATAGGCCCGCCCCACCGGGTCGCCCCGCCCCACCGCCTGTCCGACCCTGACCGTGATCGCCATCGACAAGCCCAGCGGTACCATGAAGAACAAGGCGGAAATATTCAGCGCCACCTGATGGGCGGATACCGCCGAGGCGCCCAGCCGGCCGATCAGCAAGGCCGCGGCCACGAACATGCCCGATTCAGCGAGCAGGCTGATCGCCATCGGCACACCGATATGCAGCAGAGGCCCCAGGACCACCCAGCTGGGCCAGCGGCGAACCCGGTCCCAGCCCAGGTCCCGATAATCGGCCCGCCAGCGGATATAGCAGGCGAAACTGAGCGTCTGCAGCCACAGCACCAGGGCGGTGGCTGCGCCGCAGCCCTCGGCACCTTGCGGGGGAATCCCCAAGCGACCGTACATCAAGGCATAATCCAGCGGCGCGAGCAGCAGCAGTCCGCCGAAACTGAACCACATCGAAGGCCGGGTCAGTCCCATGCCTTCCGACATGCCACGCATGCCGAAATAACAGGTCAGGGCCGGAGCCCCCCAACTGATCGCCCGCAAGAAGCCGGCCACGTCCCGACGCAGACCGGGGTCCACTCCCATCACATCCACCAGCCAGATGGCATGGCGCATCAGCAGCATCAGGATCACACCGACGATCAGACCCAGCCACTGGGACTGGATCAGCACATCGGCAATGCTGCGGCGCTGACCTGCCCCCTCGAGCTGGGATACCGTCGAAGGCACCGCCAGCATCACCCCGATGCCGGTCACTACCGCCAGCGACCATACGCCCGTACCGACAGCCACCGCACCCAATACCTGGGACCCGACATGGCCCGACAAGATCGTGTCGACCACGCTGCTCCCCATCGCGGCCAGCTGGGCAAGGATCAAGGGCAGTGCCAGTTTTAAGGTCGCCGTCGCTTCGCGCACGATCCGCTGGCGGTCGAATCGATGAAAAGGCATTGCAGTCACCAGCCGGGAGGTCGGCTAGTATGCGATATCGCCATGGATTTCGCATGCACAGGCCGCAGTGAAAACCGGCCTGCGCGGGATGAGCCGTTTGGTGATTGGCGATCTGTCAAGTGTTTTGCACAGCGTCACCCGGCTGTCAAGAACCAGACTTCAATCCTGACCGGCGTATGAACCCGAGCCACGATGCCTTTGCAATTATTTGATTTTTATATTGTTTTTATCATGGTTAAAAATTAGACAGGCCGTCATAAAGCGCCTTGCGGCGGGCCTGGAGGCACTCTGCCACCACCTGATCCACAGACTTATCCACAACTCCTGTGGATAACCGGCAAACCTTCACGGCGATAGTCACTTAGCGCTCAATCCTGGCAAATCCCCCAGATAAGTGCTGCAAGTGAGGCCGCGACGATTCGCGCATCCCTGCAGCAGCATCGAAACGATCTGGACGATACCGGTTACACTGCTTGCCTCGAGGAATCCATGTCTGCCGCCCTACGCATCGCCCTCCCGGTCCCGCTGCCGAATTTTTTCGACTACCGTCTGCCCGAGGGTCGGATTCCGGCACCCGGCACCCGAGTCGAAGTGCCCTTCGGCAGAGGCCGACGCGTCGGCGTGGTCACAGCCCTCATCGATGACAGTCCGCTTCCGCCGGAACAGTTGAAGCCGATCGAGCGCATCCTTGACCCCGAACCCCTGCTGGATGCCGAACTGCTGACCAATGTATTGTGGGCGGCCAGCTACTGGATGGGCGCTCCCGGCGAGGCGCTGAGCAGCGCGCTGCCCCTGAGCCTGCGCGAAACCGGCGAATGGCCTGAACTTGGCGAGCCGGGCTGGCGACTCAGTGAACTGGGCCAGGATCCGGCCAGCCACGGCACGCGCCGAGGCATCGCCCTGCAGCTGCTGACCCAGCTGCAGGCTGCCAGCGCCACCGAAGGCGAGCTGGACGTGGTCCTGCCCGGCTGGCGCGATGCCGGCCGCCGTCTGCGCAAGGCCGGTCTGCTGGAACGCTTTGAAAGCCGGCCGGAGGCCCCGCCCTGGCAGCCCCGGCCCGGTGTGGAGCTCAATGCCGAACAGCGCCATGCTGCCGAGCAGGTCATCGCCCACTGGGGCCGCTATCAGCCATGGGTGCTGGACGGCGTCACCGGCAGTGGCAAGACCGAGGTCTATCTGGCCTTGATCGAGGCAGCTCTGGCACGCAACGAACAGGTACTGGTACTGATTCCCGAAATCAGCCTGGCCCCGCAGACCGGCCAGCGACTGCGGGCAAGACTGGGGATTCCCATCGATGTGCTGCACTCGAATCTTTCCGAGGGTGCCCGAGCCAAAGCCTGGATGCGAGCACGGTCAGGTCTGGCGCGCGTCATCGTAGGCACCCGTTCCGCCGTGTTCACGCCCCTGCCGCGGGCCGGGCTGATCGTGGTCGACGAGGAGCACGACGGCGCCTACAAGCAGCAGGAAGGGTTTCGCTACCACGCCCGTGACCTGGCCCTGGTCAGAGCCCGCCGGCTGGGCATTCCGGTGGTCATGGGTTCGGCCACGCCCTCGCTGGAATCCCTGGCCAATGTCGCCGCCGGGCGCTACCGGTCACTGCCCCTGCGCCAGCGTCCCGGTGGCAGCAAGGCGCCCAGCGTGCAACTGGTCGACGTGCGTGCCCAATATCTGGAACACGGACTTTCGGCCAGCCTGCTGGGGCAGATCGATGCCACCCTGGCCCGTGGCGAACAGGTACTGGTTTTCCGCAACCGGCGAGGCTACGCGCCGGTGCTGCTGTGCTATGACTGCGGCTGGCATGCCGAATGCCCGCGCTGCCAGCAGCCAATGACCTTGCACCAGTCCCCGCGCCGGCTGCTGTGCCATCACTGTGACCATGTCATGCCGGTCCCGGCCACCTGCCCCGCCTGCGCCTCCAAGGCCCTGACCCCGCAAGGCCAGGGTACCGAACGGCTGGAGGAGGTGCTGACCGCCCGCTATCCTGACATTCCGGTCTTGCGGGTGGATCGCGAAACCACCCGCCGCAAGAACAGTCTGGAAGACATGCTGGGGCAATTGCACGAAGGAGGCCCGGCGATCCTGGTGGGAACCCAGATGCTGGCCAAAGGCCATGATCTGCCCAATCTGACCCTGGTGGCCATCGTCTCGGTCGACGAAGGCCTTCACAGCATCGACTTTCGTGCCACCGAGCGGCTGGCCCAGCTGGTGATCCAGGTCGCGGGCCGCGCGGGGCGAGCCGCGAAGCCGGGCAAGGTAATGCTGCAGACCCATCACCCGGATCATCCCCTGCTGCGCAGCCTGCTCAGCCACGGCTATCCGGCCGTGGCGCGGGAACTGCTGGCAGAGCGCCAGACGCTGGAACTGCCACCTTACGGGCATCAGATCCTGGTGCGCGCCGATGCTCACCGGGCCGATGCGTGGCAGGACTTTCTGCATGCGGCGGCGGCGGCCCTGCAGGGCCATCCGGGGTTTCATCTGGCCGGACCGATGCCGGCGCCGATGCCGGTTCGCGCAGGTCGCCAACGGGGCCAGCTGCTGCTGGAAGGACCTCGCCGCAGCCTGTTGCACCAGGCGCTGAGCCAGGCGCTGAGCCAGCTGCGACAGCGCCCGGAAGCCCGCAAGGTACGCTGGTCGGTCGATGTCGACCCGATCGATCTGTACTGAACCGCCCTGCCTTGCCGCGGTCACGGAGATCGCCCGGCCCAAGCTGAAGCCCCGCCCCCGGGACACGGGTGGCGATGCGCCTTCGGCCGGCGGAAGGTCTATACTGGCATCCCCCGAAAGTAGGAGGTCCCATGGCTTCGCAACTCGAACAACTGCGTCAGTACACGACGGTCGTCGCTGATACCGGTGATATTGAAGCGATCAAGCGCTATCAGCCCGTCGATGCCACCACCAATCCCTCGCTGCTGCTGAAGGCTTCCGAAATTCCCTCCTATGCGCCTCTGATCGACGAAGCCGTCGACTGGGCCAAGAGCAAGTCGAACGACAAGGCCGCCCAGCTGATCGATGCCGGCGACTACCTCGCGGTTTCGGTCGGCCGCAAGATCCTGGAAATCGTGCCGGGCCGCGTATCCACCGAAGTCGATGCCCGCCTGTCCTTCGATACCGATGCCAGCGTCGCCAAGGCCGAGAAGCTGGTCAGCCTGTACCACGACAAGGGCATCAGCCGCGACCGCATCCTGATCAAGCTGGCTTCGACCTGGGAAGGCATCCGGGCCGCCGAAAAGCTCGAGAAGGCCGGCATCAACACCAATCTGACCTTGCTGTTCTCTTTCGAGCAGGCCGTCGCCGCCGCCGAGGCCGGCGCCTTCCTGATCTCGCCCTTCGTCGGTCGCATCTTCGACTGGTACGTAGCCCATACCGACCAGAAGAGCTACAGCCCTGACGAAGATCCGGGCGTGAAGTCGGTGCGCAAGATCTATCAGTACTACAAGGATCACGGCTATGCCACCGTGGTGATGGGGGCCAGCTTCCGCAATATCGGCCAGATCCAGGCCCTGGCCGGCTGCGATCGCCTGACCATCAGTCCCGACCTGCTGGAAAAGCTGGATCAGACCGATGCCGAGCTGCCGCGCGTGCTCAGCGACCACGGCGCCACCAGCAAGCCCGGCGCGCGCCTCGGCGAAGCGGCCTTCCGCTTCGGCCACAACGAGGACGCGATGGCCACGGACAAGCTGGCCGAAGGCATCCGCAAGTTCGCCGTCGATCAGCGCAAGCTGGAAAAGGCACTCGCCGCCAAGCTCTGAGCCCGATGCAGCGACAAGAAAAGGCCCGTGGCGCAAGCCACGGGCCTTTTTGCTGAAGCCTGATCACCCAGATCCGCCAGCCAGGCGACTCGCGCCCGGCTGCACCAGAGCCTCAGACTTTCTGGCCAGGCTTGTTGGCCGCCGGATGTGGAGCCGAGGCCTGATTCATGCGCGGCATGTCGCTGCGATCCCAACCACCGCCCAGGGCGCGGATCAGGTTGACACTGGCCTGCAGACGACGGGTACGGATCGCCTGCGCATTCAGCTCGACCGACAAGGCGGCGGCCTGGGCCGTCACCACGTCCAGATAGCTGACCGCACCTTCGCGATAACGGCTGGTCGCGATCGCCTGCGACTTCAACGCCGACTGCACCGCCTGCTGCTCGTCACCAGCAGCCCGGCCCAGATGATCGAGCAGACTGAGGTTGTCCTCGACCTCGCGCACGGCGGTCAACACCGTTTCACGATAGGTCGCGGCCGCCATCTCGAACTCGGCATGGGCCTGACGCACCTTGCCGCGACGATAGCCGCCATCGAACAGATTCAGCGCACTCATCGGCCCGACTGCCCAGTAGCGGTTGGCCATCGCGAACAGATCGTTGTGCGCCGTGTTCTGCCAGCCAAAGCCGCCGGTGAGGCTCAAGGTCGGAAAATAGGCTGCGCGTGCCACCCCGATCTCGGCATTGGCCGCAAAGGTCCGCCGCTCCGCCGCCGCAATATCCGGACGTCGTTCCAGCAATTCGGACGGCACCCCGGCCGGGGTGACCGGCACGGTCAGGTCCTTGTCGTTCAGGGCAATGCTGAGCTCCGAAGGCGTCGTCCCGACCAGAGCCGCGATGGCATGCTCGGTCAAGGCCCGCTGACCCTTGATCTGATCCAGCAGCGATCGCGAGTCCGCCAGCTGGGTCTGGGCCCGCGACACGTCCAGTCCGGATACCGCGCCACCGGCATGCAGAGCCTCGGTCAGCTGCAGACCACGCTCGTACACGTTCAGCGAATCGGTCAGGATCTGCTGCTGGATGTCGAAACCGCGCAACTGCATATAGTAGTTGGCCAGCTGCGACTGCAGACTCAGCCGGATATTGGCCATATCCGCCGATGCGGCCTGCGCATCGCCACGCCCTTCCTTGACCTGATTGCGGATCTTGCCCCACAGATCCACTTCATAGTTCAGATTGAAGGTCAGATCGTGGTTGTCGTACTCGTTGGGAAACGAGCTGCCCGCTGTACGCAGCGGCCGATACTCCGACTGGCGCTGATGCAGGATATCCGAGCCCACTCCCAGATTGGGGAACAGGCCGGATCTGACCTCGGCGGCATAGGCGCGGGCACTGTCGTAACTGGCCAGCGCACCGGCCAGGGTCGGATTGGCCTTTTCCAGCCGCTCTTCCAGTGCCGACAGCTGAGGATCCTTGAAAACCTTCCACCACTGACCACGATCGAATTGATCGCTGGGCGTCGCGGTCTTCCAGGCGCCCGCGCCATCCTTGAAACTGGCCGGCACCGGCATCTTCGGCTGATGATAGGTCGGCGCGAACGAGCAGCCGGCCAGACCGATGATCAGCGTGGCAAGCGCCAGCGGCTTAAGCATCGGCATGCGCATGACCACCTCCAGCCTGCTGATCGGCATCGACCTTGACCTTGTCACCCTGCTCCAGGGAATCAGTCGGGTTGATGATGACGCGGTCCTTGGGCGAGAGACCCTCGTCGATTTCCAGGGTCGGACCCAGATCCAGCGCGATATGCACCTTGTGCAGGGTCACCTTGTCATCGTCACCCACGGTAGCCACCTGGGCACCGGCGGCCCGGAACAGCAGGGCGCTGGCCGGCACCGTCACCATATGGGCTTCCGAGCTCATGGTGAACTGGACGTCGGCATAGTCGCCGGGCAGAAGCTGGTTGCCGGGATTGTTGGCGATGAACTGGGCCAGCACCGCACCCGACAACAGGTTCACAGCACCCGAAGTACCGACCAGGGTGGCCTGGAAACGGGTACCGGGATGCTCGGGCACCGTCAGATTCACCTTCATGCCGGGATGGATCATGGTCGCGAAATTCTGCGGCACCCGCACATACAGACGCAGCTTGGACGTATCGGCGACCGAGAAGAGCTCCGGACCGGACGAGGTGTTGGCATTGATCAGATCACCGATATCGGTATTGCGGGCGGTGACCGTGCCATCGAACGGCGCAATGATCTGCTTGAAGGACTCCAGTGCCGCCAGGCGATCCACATTGGCCTGGGCCGACAGCACATTGGCCTTGGCCGCGGCGGCCTGACCCAGCTTCTCGTCGAGCTCCTGCTGCGACACCGAATCGGACTGGCGCAGATTCTTCCAGCGGCGGGCACTGATGTCGGCCAGGTTGGCATCGGCGCGATAGCGGGCCAGATCGGCCTTGGCCTGGGCGTACTGCTGATCCAGGTCCGGCGTATCGATGGTGGCCAGCACATCACCGGCCTTCACGGTAGCACCGATATCCTTGTACCAGTCCTTCAGGTAACCGCTGACACGGGCACGGATGGGTGCACTGTTCCAGGCATCCAGACGGCCGGGCAAGGTCATGGTGTGGCCGGCGACTTCGCCGGCCGGCGCCAGCTGCACCGTCGGCACCAACTGGGCATCGGTCCATTTGACCAGATCCTGGGACTGGCGGTGGCGGGACCACAGGCCCCAGCCGACCAGCAGGATGACGACGATGATGGCGATGCCGCCGATCCGCTTCAAGGGCGGCCGCGCCTGATTCGACGGCATCGTGTTGGCGTTATGCGACATGGGAGGTAGCTCCAGAAGCGGGAGTGGAAGACGGATCGGTCTTGGTGCGACCGTGAACAATGCTGAAGATGACCGGGACGAACAGCAAGGTGGCGCAGGTGGCGAACATCAGGCCACCGATCACCGCACGACCCAGTGGGGAGTTCTGTTCCTGGGCGGTGGCCAGCGGCAACATGCCGATGATCATCGCCAGGGCGGTCATGCAGACCGGGCGGAAGCGGGTGAACCCGGCCTCCATCGCGGCTTTCAGGGCGTCGCCATGCTCGGCCAGACGTTCGCGGCAGAAACTGACCACCAGGATCGAGTTCGCCGTGGCCACACCCATGCACAGGATGGCGCCGGTCAGTGCGGGCACCGACAAGGTGGTCTGGGTCACGAACAACATCCAGACGATACCGGCCAACGCGGCAGGCAGCGCAGTGATGATCACGAACGGATCCAGCCAGGACTGGAAGTTCACCACCACCAGCATATAGATCAGGACCACCGCACCCAGCAGGCCGAACAGCAGGCCGGAGAAGGCGGTATTCATGGTCAGCACCTGGCCGTACAGCTTGACCGTGGAGCCGCGCGGACGCTGGGAAGCGAACTGGTTCAGCACCTTCTGCACGTCACTCGACACCCCCCCCAGATCGCGCCCCTGCACCGAGGCATAGATGTCCAGCGAGGGCGCGATGTTGTAGTGCGAGACCACCGCGTCGCTGGGCGCACGCTTGAAGGTCGCCAGACCGCCCAGGATCTGGTTGGCACCGGTGGCCTTGGAGGTCACCTGCAGACTTTCCAGATCCGACATCGAATCCATCTCGTACTGCGGGGTCTGGGCCACGATGGGATAGGACACGCCGTTTTTCGGATTCAGCCAATAGGTCGGGGCGACCTGGGCGCTGGATGCCAGGGTGGCCACCATCGAGTTGGTCACGTCGCTTTCGTTGATGCCCAGGGTATTGGCGCGGACGCGATCCACGTTGACCAGGAACTCCGGATAGCTGCGCGACTGCTGCAGATGCACGTCGACCAGGCCCGGAATCGTCCTCAGCTGACGCATGATCTTGACCGCGTAGGCGAAGTTCGCATTGGCGTCGTGACCACCGATCTTGACGTCCATCGGGGCCGGCGAACCAAAGTTCAGGATCTGGCTGGTCATGTCGCCCGGCAAGAACGAGAAGGTGGTCCCCGGGAACAGGCGTGGCAGCCGTGCACGCATTTCCTTGATGTAGTCGGCGGCCGGACGATGACCTTCATGCAGCGAGATGGTGATGTCGCCATCCATCGGCCCGATGGTGCCGTCGCTGGAATAGCTCATGTTGATGCCGCTGGTGGGCAGACCGATGTTGTCGATGATGTGGGCGAGATCGTGGGACGGAATGATCTGGCGGATCGCGGTCTCGACATGGTCGAACTCGGCGGCAGTCTCTTCCAGACGGGTACCGGAAGGGGCACGCACATGCAACGAAATGGTCTCGCTGTCGATGTTCGGGAAGAAGTCTCGGCCCAGGGTCGGCACGAGCACGAACGACAGCAGCACAAAACCCAGGAAACCGGTCACGAAGCGCTTGCGATTGGCCAGGGCCAGGGTCAGCAAGCCGATATAAGCGTCGCGGATCTTCTCGAAGCGGGCCTCGAAGCCTTTCTGGAAATTGCCCGCCAGCTTAAGCAGGCCGCCCTTCTGGCTGTGCCGCTGGTCACCGTCGTGGTGGTTGATATAGGGCTGGTCCGGATACTGGCCCGGATCCGGCTCGACCACATGCGGCTTGAGCAGGTACATGGCCAGGGTCGGCACCAGGGTACGCGACAGGATGAAGGACGAGATCATGGCGAACATCACGGCCATCGCCATCGGCCGGAACAGGAAGCCGGCCACGCCGTCCAGCATGAACATCGGCACGAACACGATGCAGATGCACAGCAGCGAGACAAAGGCGGGAGTCACGATCTGGGCGGCGCCATCCAGGATCGCCTCCTTGACCTGCTTGCCCTGCTCCAGATGCCAGTTGATGTTCTCGATGGTCACCGTGGCGTCATCCACCAGGATGCCCACCGCCAGCGCCAGACCGCCCAGCGTCATCACGTTCAGGGTCTGCCCGAACACCGACAGCAGGATGATCGCCGAAAGCACGGCCAGCGGAATCGAGACCGCGATGATGATGGTCGAGCGCCAGCTGCCCAGGAACACCAGAATCATCAGCGAGGTCAGCACCGCGGCAATGATGCCTTCGCGCGCCACCGAGACGATGGCTGACTTCACGAAGCCCGACTGATCGCCCATCAGCACGATCTTCAGCGACTTCGGCAGACTTTCCTCGATATGCGGAAGCAAGGCCTTCACGCCGGCAACGACGGCCAGAGTCGAGGCACTGCCGCCCTTGAGGATGCTCATCAGCACCGCGCGGCGACCATCGACGCGGACCTCGTTCTGCTGCGGCGGCGAACCGTCGCGCACGTGGGCGACCTGCCCCAGGGTAATGGTCGCGCCGTTGACGGTCTTGATCGGGAAGTTGTTGATCGCGCTGATCACCGTCGGGCTGTCATTGAGCTCGATGGTGTATTCATACATGCCGATCTTGGCGGTACCGGCCGGAATGATCTGGTTCTGCGACGCCAGCGCATTGCCGACGTCCTGTGCCGACAGGCCCAGCGAGGCCAGCGCGTGCGGATCCATGTCCAGCGTGATCTGACGGGACCGACCACCGTAGGGGCTGGGAATCGCCACGCCGGGTACCGATACCAGGCCGGGCCGGATGAAATTCGAAGCCTGATCGTAGATGGTCGCTTCGGAGAGTTTCTGGCTGGACAGCGCCAGCTGCAGAATCGGTACCGTCGAGGCGCTGTAGTTGAGGATCAGCGGCGGTGTCATGCCCGGCGGCATCTGCTTCAGCACGGTCTGCGAGATCGAGGTCACCTGCGCCGTCGCGGTACGGATATCCACGCCCGGCTGGAAGTAGATCTTGACCACACCCATGCCGGGCAGTGACTGGGACTCGACATGCTCGATGTCGGCCACCGTCGAGGTCAGCGTTCGCTCGTAGTAGTAAAGCACTCGGCCCGACATGTTGTCGGGATTGAGGCCGGTGTAGCTCCACACCACGCTGATCACCGGAATGCCGATATTCGGGAAGATATCGGTCGGCGTGCGCAGGGCTGCGAGGGGACCGGCGATCAAGATCATGATCGCCAGCACGATGAATGTTAAGGGGCGCGATAGCGCGATCCGGACAAGACCTATCATGTAGCCAATTCCGCACACGGTCGGGAAGGTATCCGAAAGTATCTTCGGCTCTCGCGACGCGTACCTTTCAGCCGCATTAAGTTTCTTTCATGTTGGCGTGAAAGCCTTGTTCAAGCCATGGCAGGCGCAACCCAAGGCCTCAGCCGCAAGGCATCAGACCCGATCCCGACAAGATTGTGCGACATATCGCCTCATGCAGACCTGGCCGGCGCCGCGAGGCAACGAATGCAGATCATCGCGCCGCCTTCGTGACCGCCGATCTCCAGCCGGAAACCATGCAGCTTGGTGATCGCTGCCACGATGCTGAGCCCCAGACCGTGCCCTTCCACCGACTGGGTACTCTCGGCACGGTAGAAGCGCTGCAGCACGCTGGCCCGTTGGGCTTCCGGAATGCCCGGCCCCGTATCGTGAATCGTGATGCACGGGGCGCCTGCACGATCCACGCCAAGCTGCAAGCGGACCTTGCCATGCAGCGGGGTGAACTTGATGGCATTGCTGACCAGATTGCCGATGGCCTCCAGCATCAGGCCTGGATCCCCTTGCACCGGCGGCACGTCCACCAGCTCCAGGCTCATGTCCAGCGACTTGTCTTCCGCCAGCGGGGCGTACAAGTCATGGACCCGGGACAGCAGCTCACCCAGATCCACCATCACGAAGCCGGCCCGCCGATGCCGGTCCTCAAGCTCGGAAATCCGCAGCAAGGCCCGGAACCTGGCCAGCAGGGCATCGGTCTCGGCCACGCAGTTTTCCACCATCTCGATGCGTTCCGGCTCCCGTTCACCCTGCTCCAGCCGGTACAGCAAAGCCCGCAACCGGGTCAGTGGCGTCCGCAGATCGTGGGCAATGCTGTCACAGACCCCTTTGACTTCGCCCATCAGCCGCTCGACCTCGGCCAGAGTATCGTTGACGATATCGGCCAGCTGATCCAGCTCGTCGCCGCGGGGAGATACCGGCAGACGCTGCCCCAGCTCGCCCCGGCGCAGGGGAAGAATCGCCTGCTCCAGCACGCGCAGACGATGGATCGCTCCTCGTCCCATCCAGTACCCGCCAAGAACGCCCGGGACCAGAGTCAGCAGCAGACCCCACCACAAGGCGTCATGGATGATCGCGCCGACGCGCGAGATCACGCTGGTGTCATGGGCAAGCAGCAGGATGTCGCCATCATTGAGGCGCCGGGCTATGGCCCGCACTTCGATGCCGGGCCCATACCAGACATGGATATGGTTGTCAGTGCTGAAGCTGTGTACCGGGCCATCGACCTCGATCTCGCCCGGCAAGCGGCCGACATTGCCGTAGAGGGGATGGCCGCCGCTGTCGAACAAGCCCCAGGAATTGAATTCACGACTCTGCAGGGCGACATAATCGTCCAGCGAGGTCAGCATCCGCTGACGGTCCAGATTGGCCAGATAACGCACCTGGTGGCGCAGATTGCGATCGGTTTCCTCGCTGAGGTAATGCGCCGTGCTCCAGTGCAGGAGATTGAGCAGGCAGACCGCCCATATGGTGAAGAAAATGCCGTAGCTGAGCACCACCCTCGAAATCGAGGTCCGCCAGTACTCAGACATGCTTGCCCAGACGATAACCTGAACCGCGCACGGTGTGGATCAGCGGCTCGCTGCCGGCCGGGTCAACCTTGCGGCGCAGTCGCCCGATATGCACGTCGATCAGATTGGTACCCGGATCGAAATTGAGGCCCCATACCGTCTCGAACAGCATCATCCGGGTCAGGACCTGACCGGAATGGCGCATCAGAAACTCCAACAGCCGGAACTCGGTCGGCAGCAGATTCAACTCGGCCTCCCCTCGCCGGGCCGTGCGCGAAAGCAGGTCCAGCTCCAGATCGGCCACCTTCAACTGGGAACGCGTCTGGCCGGTGTCGTGCCGACGCAGCAGCACCTCGACCCGTGCCGCCATTTCGTCGGGCGCAAAAGGCTTGGTCAGATAGTCATCGCCACCGGCACGCAGCCCACGGATGCGATCATCCACGTCGCTGAGCGCACTGATCATCAATACCGGCGTCTGCACGCCGCGCTCACGCAAACGCCCGATCACCTCGATGCCGTCCAGCCCAGGCAGCATGCGATCCAGGGTGATCACGTCATAGCGCCCCGTCGCGGCGCGATCCAGACCGTCCTGACCGCTGCCTACCCATTCGACCTGCATGCCGTGCCCCGACAATTCGGTGGCAATCTCGCGTGCGGTCACCTCATCATCTTCAATGATCAGAACTCTTGCCACAACAACCTCGGTGGAGTGTTGGCGAAGACCGGGCGCCTGCCGGTCCCGAAACGTCGACGGCCCTGCATTGCTGCAAGGCCGTCGGCTGTGATGGACAATCCTGCCCCCAGGGCTAGGGCTCAGGCAGCAAACAGTCCGCGCATCTTTTTCATGGCATTGGCCTCGACCTGACGGATCCGCTCGGCCGAGACACCATAATGATCGGCCAGATCCTGCAGCGTCGCCTTGTCCTCATCCAGCCAACGGCGCTGGATGATGAAGCGGGAACGGTCATCAAGCCTGCCCAGCGCCGAGGACAGCGTCTCAAGCTCGTTCTCGCTCTGATCGGCCGCCGACACGTTGTCGTAAGGATCGGCCCCCTCGTCGATCAGAAAGGCTTCCGGTGCCGGTCTGGCATCGTCGTCGGCATCCGCAGGCGCTTCGAAGCCGATATCCCGGCCCGACAGCCGCGATTCCATCTCGACCACGGTCGCTTCGGGCACGCCCAGATCCTTGGCCACCACCCGCACTTCTTCGGCATTCATCCAGCCCAGGCGCTTCTTGCTCTTGCGCAGGTTGAAGAACAGCTTGCGCTGCGCCTTGGTGGTCGCCACCTTGACGATACGCCAGTTTCGCAGGATGAACTCGTGCATTTCGGCACGGATCCAGTGGACGGCAAAGGACACCAGACGCACGCCTTGGTCGGGATCGAAGCGCTTGACCGCCTTCATCAGGCCGATATTGCCTTCCTGGATCAGGTCGCCCAGCTGCAGACCGTAACCGCTGTAACCACGAGCGACATGCACCACGAAACGGAGATGCGACATCACCAGCTGTTTGGCCGCCGCCAGATCTTCCTGATCATGGAAGCGGCGCGACAGCGACTGCTCTTCTTCCTGGCTCAGCACCGGAATCCGGTGCACGGCGGAAATATAGGCATCGAGGCTGCCAACAACGCTGGGGATGGGCAGATTCGCCGAAACCATTGCTTGTGACATGTAAAAATCCTCCTCATGGGTGGATGGTGATCCGGCACGTCCGACTTCGACGGCTGGATCCGGGCGTTGGTTCCCGGGATCCCACCCATATAACTGTACTCAATAGTACAAGAATCCATTTCCGAAGAACAGGACTTCAAGCCCTGATCCTGTGCTTCGTTGCCTTAGCTTCATCTTCATTAGACGCTCACAAAGGCCTCAACGCAATGCAGGCAGCTGCCAGTCGATGACGGCCTGCCCATGTCCGGCCAGATACCGGTTGGCGGCAGAGAAGTGACCACAGCCGATAAAACCGCGATGTGCCGACAAGGGCGATGGATGCACCGAGCTCAGCACTTCATGCCGGCTCCGGTCGATCAGGCGTCCCTTGCGCTGGGCATAAGCCCCCCACAACATAAAGACCAGATGCTCGCGGTGCGCGTTGAGCTCGGCGATCACCCGGTCGGTGAAGCCCTCCCAACCCCGATCACGATGGGACGAGGCTTCGCCCTGCTCCACTGTCAGCACGCTGTTGAGCAGCAGGACGCCCTGGTCGGCCCAGGCCGTCAGGCAGCCATGCCCGGGAGCCGTCACGCCCAGATCCCGCTGGATTTCCTTGTAGATATTGCCCAGCGACGGTGGCGGACGAATCCCCGGCGGCACCGAGAAACTCAGACCATGAGCCTGGCCCGGCCCGTGATAGGGGTCCTGGCCCAGAATCACCACTTTAACCGCGTCGAATGGCGTGTGCTCGAAAGCAGCGAAAATCTGCGGCCCCGGCGGATAGATGATGGCCCCCGCTTTTCGGCGATCGCGCAGCCAGCCGCTGAGCGCCTGCATCTCGGGGCGTTCGAAATGATCCCCGATCCGGTCCTTCCAGCTTGCTTCAAGTTTGAGCATGTACTCCATCCAGAAACATCGTCGATCCGCCCGGGCTCAGGCCATCCGTCGCAGCTGCCAGCCACTGACCAGTCGCGCGCCGACCCAGCCCAGGATCGCCGCGCCGGCCGGCACCGCTGCCAGCACCCAGGCCGGAAGCGCATTGAGCTGCAACGTGCCGCCGTAGGCCGCACTGAGCGCTGCGGCCGGTGCAGCCAACCCATATTCGATGCCTGCGGCCAGCAATACCGCCAGGCCGCCGCCCAGCAGTCCGTACCAGATTCCTGCGTACAAATAGGGCCGACGGATAAAACGCGGACTGGCTCCCAGCAGCAGCAAGACCCCGATTTCCTCGATTCTTCCGGAAATATCCACCCGCACCGTATTGCCCACCACCAGCACGGCCGCCAGCGCCAGCATCAGCGACCAGCCCAGCACCACCTGGCCACCCAGCCCCAGCAAGGCATCCAGTCGCTGACGCCAGGTCCCTCCATCCTGCACCGTCTCCACGCCTGGCAACGCCGCCACCTCGGCGACCATCGACGCCACGGCCGATGCCGACAAGGCCTTGGCCGGCGTCAGCTGCACTACCCAGGGCAAGGGATTGTCGGACAGCTCATGCAGCGCATCACTGAACCCCTGCTGCCGAGACAGCTCGTCCAGTCCCTGCTGCGGACTCTTGACGCTCAGCCCGGCGATGTCCGGCCGCTGGCGCAGCTGGTCAGCCAAGGCTGTCACGGCCGTCTGGTCCTGGCCGAGCTTGAGATAGACATCGACCGTCTGGCTGCGGCCCAGCGCGTCCCCCAGTCGCTGCACGTTCAGCAGCAGCAAGGCGAAGGCCAGCGGCAGCGCCAGCGCCAGCGCCATGACCGCAATCGTCAGCAGACTGCCGATCGGGCGCCGGGCCAGGCGCCGGAAACTGACCGCCAGACTCCAGGCGTGGTGCTCGCGCCAGACCGCGAAACGCTCGGTACCGCCGGTCTGGGACGCAGCCGGCGCGGTCGAACCCGGTGCGATATCAGACATGGTCACAGAACCTCCCTTGCAGCGACATCGGCCACCAACTGGCCGTGATCCAGCACGATCACCCGTCGATGCAGCCGCTTGATCAGGGACAGATCATGACTGGCAATCAACACCGTGGTGCCCAGCTGTTCGAATTCGGTGAACAGGCCCATGATTTCCATCGCCAGCTGAGGATCCAGATTGCCGGTCGGCTCATCGGCAATCAGCAATTCGGGCCGCGCGACGATGGCGCGGGCAATGCCGACCCGCTGCTGCTCGCCAGTGGACAAGGTCGAAGGCAGCTGCTCGGCATAGGCCTGCAGCCCGACCTTGGTCAGCGCATCCATGACGCGCTGGCGCCGCTGGCGCCGCGAATGGTCGCCAATCATCAAAGGCAGCTCGACATTGGCGAATACGCTGCGATCGGTCAATAGTCGATGGTCCTGGAACACCATCCCGATCCGTCGCCGCAGCGGGGCGACTTGCGAGGCACGAGCCGCCGCCAGATCGGTCTGGTTCAACCAGACCCGTCCCGCCGTAGGTCGCTCGGCCAGCGCCAGCATGCGCAACAACGTGCTCTTGCCCGCGCCGGAATGTCCGGTCACGAACACCATTTCGCCGGCAGCCACCTCGAAGCTCACCTCCGCCAGTGCGGTATGACCCTCGTCGTAGCGCTTGCTGACCTGTTCGAAGCGAATCACCTGTCTGCCTCCGAATCATCAATCCCTGGGGCCATCCCGACGACCAGCATAGGCGAAACCCGTGCCCGTGGCGGGCATGCCCGCCGGTCCATCCGGATCAGCGGCCGAACAGCAAGCGGCCCAGCCGCTTGAACAGACCTGCCGGCTTGACTGGATCCATTGCCACTGGCGTGATTTCCTGTGGCCGACCCGGCTTGAGCTCGGCCGGCGTGACCACCGGCGCAGGCGCAGCTGCCGCGACGCCGGGAGCCGTCGGCTCGGCGGCCGTCGGTCGGCCGCCGGCCTGACCGACAGACGCCACGGACGATGCCGTGGCTGTCTGATCGTTGCGCCCTGCCCCACGGCGACGACGGCGACGCTTCCTGGCCGGATCGGTACCACCCTCGCCAGCTGCATGGCCCGGAGCCGGGTCACTGACGCTGGCCACTGCCACCGCGGCGGCGACCGACGTCTGGGAAACCCGACCGGGCTCGCCGGCGCCGGCGGCCCTGCCCGTACCACTCCGACGACGACGGCGCGGCGGACGAGCCGATGCATCGGCAGCGGACTCGGCCGTTTCCGTGGCTTCACGAGCGGGCGCGACCGGGGGGGCCTTCGGCATCACCAGCCATTCAGGCTGGATCTGACCCACCGGAATCCGCTGCCCGATATAGGTTTCGATATCCGGCAACGACATGGCATACAAATCGCAGGCAAAGCTGATCGCATCGCCTTCCGCGCCCAGCCGGGCGGTACGGCCGATGCGGTGGACATAATCCTCGGCATCATGCGGCAGATCGTAATTGAAGACATGGCTGACCGCCGGAATATGCAGACCGCGTGCCGCCACGTCAGTACAGACCAGGATATCGAGCTGACCATCCTGGAAACGCTGCAGCAGCTTCTGCCGCTTCAGCTGCGGCACGTCGCCGGACAGCGCGCCGACGCGGTGACCATAGCGACCGACCCGTTCGGTGATCTTCTCCGCCGCGGCCTTGGTATTGACGAAGATGATGCAGCGGGCCCGCTCGCCGGTGGTCTTCAGCAGATTCAGCAGCAGCGGCATCTTTTCTTCCTTGGCGGGGAAGTAGACCAGCTGCCGGACCCGGTCGGCGGTGACGTTGTCGCTTTCCACCACCAGCTTCTCGGCCTCGTGCATATGCTCATAGGCCAGCTCCAGCACACGATGGCTCAAGGTCGCCGAGAACAGAAGGACCTGACGATGTTCGCGAGCCGGGAGGCGACGGAAGATGAAGCGGATGTCCTTGATAAAGCCGAGATCGAACATCCTGTCGGCCTCATCCAGCACCATCACTTCGACGCTGTCGAAGCCGAACACCTGCTGCTTGTAGTAATCCAGCAGACGACCAGGCGTGGCGATGATGATGTCGCAGCCATCGCGCAACTGCTGGCGCTGCTTGTCATAGTCGACACCACCGTAGATCAGTGCGATGCGCAGCCCGGTCGGACCGCCGATGGCGCGAGCATCTTTCTCGATCTGGATCGCCAGCTCGCGGGTCGGCGCCACGATCAGCGCCCGCGGATCATTGTCCTTGCGGGTCGCCATGGCCGGCTGGGTCAGCAGCCGATTCATCAGCGCGACCAGAAAGGCACAGGTCTTGCCGGTACCGGTCTGGGCCTGGCCGGCGACATCGCGACCTGTCAGCGCGACCGGCAGCGTCAGCGCCTGGATCGGCGTGCAACGGCTGAAGCCGGCTTCATCCAGGCCCTGCCGCAGCAGAGGATGCAAATCGAATTCGGAAAAAGTGGTATCGGTGAGGACAGTTTGTGACATCGGAAATAAGTACCAGTACGGTCGGGCGGCGGCAATGCTCTCAGGCTCTGCCCCAGACCGGCCGTCGTGGGACGGGCGATGGTGCAGCACACTTGAAATCGTGGATCGACAAGCCCATCTACAGCCTGTACGACAGAACCGGGCAGGTCCCGCAGGACCGGACCAGTCCGCCGCATGAGGTGCTGACCGACCTGTCAATGACTCTTGAAACGAATCCGGAGTTGCGATGGAATGGCTTCGCGCCGCCCTGATCGCTGGCCCCGGACCAGCAGGAGAGTTTAGCTGAAGTCGGCGCCCGCGTCGTCCATCCCCTTTGAACCGCCAGTACGGAGCCCCCCCCGTGAGTGAACTGATTACCCATACCAGCGACGCTGCCTTCGAGCAGGACGTGCTGAATTCCGACACCCCCGTGCTGCTCGATTTCTGGGCTGAATGGTGCGGCCCCTGCAAGTCCATCGCCCCCGTTCTGGACGAACTGGCCAAGCAGTACGAAGGCAAGCTGCGGATCGCCAAGATCAATATCGACGAAAACCAGCAGACCCCGCGCAATTTCAATGTGCGTGGCATTCCGACCCTGATGGTGTTCAAGAACGGCAAGGTCGAGGCGACCCAGGTCGGGGCCGTCGGCAAGGGTCAGTTGACCCAGCTGATCGACAAGGTGCTCTAAGCCGGTCTTTCCGGCCTCAAACACCCGGCTGACTCTTTACGAAGCGTCGGGCCGGGTGCTAGATTGTCGCGGATCGCGGTGATCCCGCATCTCTGGCGCCCTTCTGCGCCCACCCCACCCTCTTTTTTCAACGGCGCCCCGTAGAGGTTTGCCCGTGTCCGATATCGAAACTCCAGAATCCTCCGGCGCCCCCCGCGCCGAATCCAAGCCTGCGGCTGAGCCCCGGCCCCGCGCACCGCGTCGCACGACCAGAAGCAAGACGGCGGCTGCCGCACCGGCGCAGTCTTCGCTACCGATCGATGCCGCGCCGGCCAGCAAACCTGCTCCGGCCGCCGAAGCGCCGACTCCGGCGGCCCCCGCCCCGGTGCCGCCGCCTGCGCCTGCGCCGAGCGAAAGCCAGGTGAACGAAGCGAGCTCTGCCCCCCGGGTAGCCCCCGAGCAGCGCGAACCCGCCGGCAATGGCCAGCCCCATGGCCATCAGCGCAATGCCTCGACCAACGGCGGCAATGCCAATGACCGTGGACGCCGCCGGCGCCACGAACGCAACCAGCCTCGCGGCCAGGGCGGCAACGGCGGCCGCCATGCCAATCCACACGGATTGCCGGTGGACGACGAAAATGCCGATGCCGGCAGCAGTGATCGCCTGATCAATCTGACCGAGCTGAAGCGCAAGAAAAACTACGAGCTGCTGGAATACGCCGAGTCCCTGGGCATTCAGGAAGGTGTTTCCCGCGCCCGCAAGCAGGATGTAGTGTTCTCGATCCTGAAGGCCCACGCCCGTTCGGGCGGCGGCATCTGGGCCGAAGGCGTGCTGGAAATCCTGCAGGACGGTTTCGGCTTCCTTCGCTCCGCCGATGAGTCCTATCTGGCCGGTCCGGACGACATCTACGTCTCCCCCAGCCAGATCCGGCGCTTCAATCTGCGTACCGGCGACTACATCACCGGCCGCGTCCGTCACCCCAAGGAAGGCGAGCGCTACTTCGCCCTGCTGAAGGTCGACGACATCAATGGCGACCCGCCGGAAGCGAGCAAGAACAAGGTCCTGTTCGAGAATCTGACGCCGCTGTTTCCCCGCCAGGCCTTCAAGCTTGAACGCGGCAACGGGTCCAGCGAAGACATCACCGGTCGCATCCTGGACCTGGTCGCGCCGATCGGCCGCGGCCAGCGGGCCCTGATCGTCGCGCAGCCCAAGGCCGGCAAGACCATGATGCTGCAGAACATCGCCCAGGCCATCATGTACAACCATCCCGATGCCCATCTGATCATGTTGATGATCGACGAGCGTCCGGAGGAAGTCACCGAAATCGCCCGCAGCGTACGTGCCGAAGTCATTTCCTCGACTTTTGACGAGCCTGCCGTGCGCCACGTCCAGGTCGCCGAGATGGTGATCGAGCGCGCCAAGCGCCTGGTCGAGCACAAGAAGGATGTCATCATCCTGCTGGACTCGATCACCCGCCTGGCCCGTGCCTACAACACCGTGGTGCCCAGCTCCGGCAAGGTGCTGACCGGCGGCGTGGATGCCAACGCCCTGCAGCGCCCCAAGCGTTTCTTCGGTGCGGCCCGCAATATCGAGGAAGGCGGCAGCCTGACCATCGTCGCCACCGCCCTGACCGAAACCGGCTCCAAGATGGACGAGGTGATCTACGAGGAATTCAAGGGCACCGGCAACATGGAAGTGCACCTGAACCGCCGCATTGCCGAAAAACGGGTCTATCCCGCCATCGACATCAATCGCTCCGGTACTCGCCGCGAGGATCTGCTGATCGAGCCGGACATGCTGCAGAAAATCTGGATCCTGCGCAAACTGCTTCATCCGATGGATGAACTGGCCGCGATGGAGTTTATGCTGGACAAGATGAAGAACACGAAGTCCAACGACGAATTCTTCAACTCGATGAAGCGCTGAGCGAAGTCCTCCGTTCCAGCCATGAAAAAGCGGCCCAACGGCCGCTTTTTCGTGGGCAGGCCTCCGTCCACGACGAAGACCCTGTGCGAATCGCTTTACAAGCTGAAGTGCATGCCGCCCAGAATCATGGTCTCGCCGCGATTGGGCTCATGGTAGCCGGCATTGGAAATATGCCGGACCCGGATATCGAAATGGTGCCAGCCCCAGCCGATCGAAGTATTGAATTCCAGCGGGCTGCTCAAGGCGATGGTTCGTCCGAAATTGGCTGCCGGCTGAAAGCTCAGGAAGAAGTTGTGGTACCAGTCCCCCTGATGCCCCACCCGCAAACGGCCGCCTGCGGAAAACAGCCAGGCATCCTGGCGCAGACCGTAACCGTCCACTCGCTGACTGAGATTGCGCCCACCGATCCAGCCTGCGCTGATGTCGGGCGCCAAGGTGAACAGGCTGCCGCCCAGGCGAAATTCGTGGAAGGTCGCTTCAATGAAGGCCGCATTGGTGCTGCGATTGCTGGTGATGCTCTTGCCGCCGTCAAACTCGAGTTCGACAGCATGAGCCGGACCGGCAAGCAGGCCGCACAGAGCCACGCCACCGACAAGGAGCAGGGATTTCAGAGAATGCATAGGGTTCAGACCTGGTGCTTGGGAAATGGGCAGGGCATCCAAGCCCGATATCGTCGAATAGCCTATAATTGTACTATTGAGTTCTAATTTGGCCATCCTCTATTTTTTGCCGGTCCGCTTCAATCGAGCGGCCAAGGAATGCTACGTGTCGATACCCAGCGCCAACCAACGGACCCCGATCGTAAAGCGCCAGCAACTGATCGATTATCTCGCCGCCGGCGAGAAGCCGCAGGAGAACTGGCGGATCGGCACCGAGCACGAGAAGTTCGGGTTCCGCCATGCCGACCTGCGCGCTCCCGCGTTCGAGGGCGACGCCGGCATCGACGTACTGCTGCGGCAACTGGCCGAACGCTACGGCTGGTCGATCGCCCTGGAGGGCAGCAACCCGGTGGCCCTGACCCGAGGCATGGCCAACATCACCCTCGAACCGGCCGGCCAGCTTGAACTCTCGGGCGCCCCGCTGGCCAGCGTCCACGGCACTGCCGCGGAACTGGAGGGCCATCTGGCCGAGGTGCGCAGCATCGCCGAGCCCCTGGGCATCGGCTTTCTCGGTATGGGCTTTCAGCCCAAATGGGCGCGCGCCGAAATGCCCTGGATGCCCAAGGGGCGTTACAAGATCATGCGCGAATACATGCCCAAGGTCGGCCAGCTGGGTCTGGACATGATGACGCGCACCAGCACCGTCCAGGTCAATCTGGACTTCGGCAGCGAGGCCGACATGATCCGCAAGTTCAGGGTCGGACTGGCGCTGCAGCCAATCGCGACGGCCCTGTTCGCCGACTCGCCTTTCAGCGAGGGCCGTCCCAACGGCTTCAAGTCCTTCCGCTCCCATGTCTGGACCGATACCGATCCGGATCGCACCGGCATGCTGGACTTCGTGTTCGAGGACGGTTTCGGTTACGAGCGCTACGTCGACTACATACTGGATGTGCCGATGTATTTCAGCTACCAGGATGGCCGCTATCACGATCTGGCCGGCGCCGACTTCAAGGCATTCATCCGTGGCGAGCTGCCCCAGCTGCCAGGCATCCAGGCCACCATGCGGGATTACGCCGACCACCTGACCACCGCCTTCCCGGAAGTGCGGCTGAAACAGTATCTGGAAATGCGCGGCGCCGACAGCGGGCCGGCTGACCGGCTGCTGGCCCTGCCCGCGCTCTGGACCGGACTGCTCTATGACGGCTCGGCCCTGGATGCCGCCTACGAGCTGATCAGTCGCCTCACCCGCGAAGAGCGTCACCACCTGCGCGACGGCGTTCCCCGCCACGCGCTTGATCTGCCCTTCCGCCAGGGCAAGGTCCGCGAGCTGGCCCGGGAAGTACTGGCCATCGCCGACAGCGGCCTGAAGGCCCGCGCACTGACCAATGCTGCCGGCCAGGATGAATCGGTTTATCTTGCCCCGCTGCACGAAATCGTCGAATCCGGCCTGACCCCCGCCGATCGCAAGCTGGCCCTGTACCACGGCGCCTGGCAGCAGCAGGTCGACCCCGTGTTCGAAGCGTACGCCTATTGAGCGCCACCCCGGCCCCGGCTCACGCCGCCGGAGTTGCACAGCGACTTATTGACGCGTGGCAAAGAGACTTGCCGGGTGGCGTGCTAGCCTGAATAAGATCGATCCAATTGCTGCCTGGCACGGCTGCAACGGCCTCGGTCTCCTTAGTTCCCAGCCTGCACGCCGACCCGCCTTGACTGTTGCCCAACGACCAATCCGTTCGCTCTCGAGGTCCTGCAGGCGCTGCCGATGGCTGTTGGCCACTCAGGCTCATACCGACATGCCTCTGCGGCTCCCGGCTGCTCGACAGGCATGTCGGCACATGGTCGAGGCCCGCCGGGCCCGACCCCATGGATCCAAGCCCGCCAGGGATGGCTCATCCAAAAAGGCAATCATGCTCATGAAAAAGTTCTCGCTCACCCTCGCCGCCGTCATCGGTCTCGGCTCGGCGGTTGCCGCCCAGGCCGCCGAACCGGCCCAGATCAACCTGTCGCTGGCCCGCCAGATGGCTGCCGCCGCCGAAGCCCAGGCGACGGCCGACCATGCCAATGACGTGGTCACCGTGATGGATGCCGGCGGCAACATCATCCTGGTCGAGCGCATGGCCAATGCCCAGCTCGCCAGCATTGAACTGTCGATCAAGAAGGCCCATTCGGCCGTGTTCTACAAGCGCCCCACCCGTTCGCTGGAACAGGACGTGGCCCATGGTCTGAACAATGTGCTGGGCCTGCCCGGTGCCCTGCCTGCCGGTGGCGGCGTGCCCCTGATCGTCGGTGACACCGTGATCGGCGCCGTCGGCGTCAGCGGCGGCAACAATATCCAGGACAACCACGCGGCCGAAGTCGGCGCAGCCGTCTATACCAAGCAGGCCCACTGAGCGCCTGATCGCGGCCAATGGCAAGCCGCCATGAAAAAGCCGGGGCCGCAGGCGGCCCCGGCTTTTTCATGGGCATTGGCGGCGGCCGGATCCGTCAGCCTTGAAACCTCCTGTGCCAACGTCGCCAGACCAGCCACAGGATCAGCACCAACACCAGAACACCGCCCAGCATTGCCGGCACGATGTCGGGCTGCAAACGGGCGATCAAAGGCAGCTTGCCGCCGCCCCGGGCTTCGAACACATCCCCGGGCGTGACACGCTGCGAGCTGTTGCCGTAGTGCTGCAGGACATAATTGGCAATCTCGGCAATCTGCTCATCGCTCAATTGCGCCACATAGGATTGACGGTCGAAGCGCGGCATCAGCACCTGCCGCCCATCCACCGTGCGATCCACGCCATTGAGCATGGCCGCCACCAGATCCGAGGGATTCGGCAAGCCGGTGGCCGTATTGTGGAACAGTGAAGGATAGGCCTGATTCGCGCTGCCTGAGCCATCCGGCTGGTGGCAGCTGGCGCAGAAGCCGCTGTACAGCTGTGCCCCTCCCCTCAGGGCCTCCCGATCATGGTGCCCGCTGAGACCGCGCAGAGAAGGCTCGGCACTCGCTGCCGCTCCATAAGTGAACGCCGGTTTCGACTCGCCGGGATCGCGCTGCGGTGCCGTGGTGCGCAGATAGGCGATCAGGGCGCGGATGTCGTCATCCGGCAGATACTGCAGACTGTGCTCGACGGCCTCGGCCATGCCTCCGGCCGCTTGGGCCATACCGGCTGCCCGCCCGGTTTTCAGATACGAGAACAGCTGCTCATCGGTCCAGCCACCGATGCCACTGACCGGATCCGAACTGATATTGGGAGCAAACCATTCCCCGACCATCCCGCCAGCCAGGGGCCGGCTCGAGGATTCAGCCATCATCGCATTGCGCGGCGTATGGCAGGCATCGCAATGCTCCAATGCACCAGCCAGATAGGCGCCACGATTGACCTCCGCCGTTCTGGACGTATCCGGCCTGAAGCGCCGGTCCCGCAGATACAAGGCATTCCATACCGCCATCGAGGCCCGGATGCTGAAGGGAAACGGCAGATGGGTCTGATGGGCCTGCACATCCACCGGCTGAACGCCGTGCATGAAATAGGCATACAGCGCATGGATATCGGTATCCGTCAGCTGGGTATACGAGGTGTACGGCATCGCCGGATAGAGGTGTGCGCCGTCACGACGCACCCCCTGCCTGAGCGCGCGGGCAAACTCGGCCTCGCTGTAGTCGCCGATGCCGGCCGAGCGCGACGGGGTGATATTGGTTGCGTAGATGACCCCAAGCGGCGAGTGGATCGAATAGCCGCCGGCAAATGGTTTCCCGCCATGCAGGACATCGGTATGACAGGCCTGGCAGTCGGCGGCAACTGCCAGCCGATGCCCCTGGTCGATCAACTGCGGAGAGATGTCTTCCGCCTGTGCGGCCAGCGGCGTCAGCAGACTGCCACAGACCAGACCGATGGCCAGGCCCAATGTCGTCAGGCGACGCCAGCTGCTCGACGGAACGTAGCTGGAACGGGCTTCTGATTTCACGATACGGACATCCATCAACTGCGCGCCATGACCTTGCCGATGGAATCAGCCGCCTTGATGGCCAGAGCTGCCATGCTCAACGTCGTGTTCACTACACTGGCCGAAGGCATCGCACCACCACCCGGCAGCCACAAGTTGGCATGATCATGTGAGCGGCAATCGGCGTCCACCACTGAGTCCCGCGGATCAGCTCCCATGATCACCCCGCCCATGATGTGGTTGTTGGCATTGAGATCGTCATTGATCACGAATTCGCTGGCGCCGAACAGATCACCGATCTGCCGCAACTGGCCCTTGACGGCTTCGGCACCCTTGCGCACGTAATCGCCCACGTCGTAATAGATGTCCGGACAGGCCAGGCCATGGGGGTCACGACGATCCGGACTCAGGGTCAGCCGATTGCGCGGATCGGGCAGCGGTTCGAGACTGATCGACAGATCGACGCTGCAGACGGCACGTCGACGGATTTCGTCCTGCAGCGCCTTGCCGACCAGACCCAGCTTCAGGGCCTGCTCGGTGGCAGGCGCCACTCGCGAGATATTGTCCAGAATGATCTTGTTCGCCGAGTACCTCGAGCGGAAGTCGCCGTCGCGGGGACCGACGATGCAACTGCTCTGCGCCGGACCGCGACCGATCCACAACGGCTCGTTGGCGATGAAACTGCAGTGCAGTCCCGAGTGGTCCATCATGTTCCGGCCGACCTGGTCGGACGCATTGGCGATGCCTCGGGGATTCTGGGCATTGGCGGCCAGCAGCAGCAAGCGCGGCGTCTCGATGCCGTTGCAGGCGAAGATGAAGACCTTGCCGCTGGCCTTGTGCGACTGGTGCGAGGCATCGTACCAGTGCACGGCCTCGACGCGGTTGTTCAGGTCGGTATCGACTTTGTAGACCACCGACTCCGCCAGCACCGTGGCGCCACGGCGTTCGGCCGACTCGATACTGTGGATGCCGTTGTACATCGCGCCGATCGGACAGATCGGCTGACAGTTGTTGTTGCCGCAGCAGGTCGGACGGCCATTCCAGGGCCGGGTACTGCGGGCCTGTGGAATCGGGATCGAATGAAAACCGTGGGCATTGACCACTTCGGCAAAACGCTTGTCGCCATAAGCCCAGGGCACCATGTCCAGCGGATAGGGCTGGCTGCGCTGCGGAGGTGACTGCATCGCCGGATCGCTGGGTCCGGCCACCCCCAGCGCCTGCTCGGCGCGACAGTAATAAGGCTCGAACTCCTCGTAGCTGATCGGCCAGTCGCGACCCACGCCGTAGGTGCTCTTCATCTTGAAGTCCACCGGCAAATGCCGCCAGCAGGAAGCGGCCCAGTGCCAGGTGGTACCGCCGACGGTGCGCAGATAGCCCTGCTTGAAGGCGCTTCCATTCGGTCCACTCAGGCCGACATAGTGGTTTTCCGGAAAATACAGCGGCGCCGGCGCCAGCTTCGACTGCGGATAAAGCCCCTGGAAATCGGAGTGCAGACGATTGTCGAACGGCATATTGCGCCAGTTCTCCACCGCCTGATCGCGCTGGATACGCATGCCGGCCTCCAGAATCAGCACCGAATGCCCCGCTGCCGCCATCTGGTCGGCAATCAGGCCGCCGACGATGCCCGAACCGACGATGACCACATCGGCGGCGTAATCGCCGTTCGCCAGTTTCTCTGCCCTGTTCATGCCTGCATCCCGCCCTGCCTTCCATGTTCCGCAATACCCAGGGCCGGGGGATTCCCGGTCCACCACAATGGCCCGTAACTGCCATAAGTCGGCACGATCAGACCGTCGCTGACCGTGCGATACATCAGCGCCTCGGCGTAAGCGACCAGCACGCCTTGATTGCCCTGCCCCACCGTTCCCGTGTACCAGGCGGCAACCAGTTCGTGCAGGAGCCCGTCCCGGCCCTTGCCTCGGGCCGCGGCCAACACCTGCTCGGCCGTCCGTTCCGCCAACGGCAGCGCGAACAGGGCTTCAAAGGCAGCAGCCCGCGAAGCATCCGCGGCGAGCAGCGCCTGATAGATCCGCGCACCCGTCTCGGCCGAGAGATCGGCCCGCGCAGTCATCACCCGCGACAGCGCCATGAAGCGATCAAGGATCGCGGCCGGAACCACGGCCTGCGCGCTGCCCGGCACCGCCGAAGCCGACGTGGCGAATGTCGCCGCGAGCCCCGTCCGTGGAGTCGCCGCCAGCGCCCCCGCCTCGACAACGGCCACCGTCGTGGCCAGCCCCAGCAGCAGCCTGCGCCGTGCCGGCAGAAACGGGACAGCACCCGCCCCAGCTTTTAGATCGTTCTTATTTTCTGACATGCTTGTAGGCCTCTGGCTGCGCCAGGCTGACACGGGCAATAAAGACCGCCTGCGGTCCGAGCGGACCGGCAATGGAAAGAAAGCTCAGCAGCGATGCAAACGCCGCGATCAACCTGTCACGAATATCGGCATGAGACATTTGACCTCATGCGACATTTCGCGACTCGACTGCATAGATTAGTCATGTAGTGACACTTGTCCACTGTTTCATTCAAATCACGACGATCCTGCGCAAAGACCGCAACTACCTGCGTCGCGCAACAGCGGCGCAGCTTGCTGCATGAAGCTGAATCCCCACAAAAAACGGGCCGGCATCACTGCCGGCCCGTCATCAGGCGTCGATTTCTTCCGAAACCCGTGATTACTGCTTCAGACCGCGATCTTTCAGCATCGGCTCGACCGAAGGCGCCTTGCCACGCCAGGTCTCGTACAGCTTCTGCAAGTCCTCGGAGTTGCCGCGCGACAACACCATCTGCCGGAAACGGTCGCCATTGGCACGGGTCAACCCGCCGTGCTCGTCAAACCACTGGAAGGCATCATCAGCCAGCATCTGGGTCCACAGATAGGCGTAGTAACCGGCCGCATAGCCATTGCCCCAGATATGCAGAAAGTAACTGGAACGATAACGCGGCGGCACGTAGCTGAGATCGATCTTGTGATGCTGCAGCGACTGCAACTCGAAACTGTCCACGTTCTGCAGCGGCGCGCTGGCCGACAGGCTGTGCCAGTCCATGTCCAGCAAGGCCGCCGAAACCAGCTCGGTCATGTCATAACCCTTGTTGAACGTCGCGGCCCGCTTGATCTTGTCGACCAAAGCCTGCGGCATCGGCTCGCCGGTCTGGTAGTTCTTCGCGTAATGGGCAAAGACCTTAGGATCCAGTGCCCAGTGCTCATTGAACTGCGAGGGGAATTCCACGAAATCACGCGCCGTGGCGGTACCCGAAAGGCTGGGATACTGCTGATCGGCAAACATGCCATGCAGGGCATGACCGAACTCATGGAACATCGTCACCACGTCGTCAAACGACAGCAGCGCCGGCTGCCCGTCCACCGGCTTGGTGAAGTTCGCCACGTTGTAGATCACCGGCTTGGTGCCCAGCAGATGCGACTGGCCGACGAAATTGCTCATCCAGGCGCCGCCGCTCTTGTTGTCGCGCTTGAAATAGTCGGTATAGAACAGAGCCAGCGACTTGCCGTCCTTGTCGAAGACCTCGTAGACCTTGACGTCCTTCTGATAGACCGGAATATCCGTGCGCGCCTTGAAGGTCAGTCCGTACAGCTGGTTGGCCGCGTAGAACACGCCGTTTTCCAGCACGTCATTGAGCTCGAAATAAGGCCGCACCTGAGACTCGTCCAGATCATAGCGCTGCTTGCGGACCTTTTCGGCATACAGCGACCAGTCCCAGGGCTGCAGCTTGAAGCCGCCCTTTTCCTGATCGATCACCGTCTGGATATCCGCCGCCTCGCGCGTCGCACGAGCCGTTGCCGGCGCGACCAGGGCCTGCATGAAATTCAGGGCATTGGCCGGCGTCTTGGCCATCTGGTCGGCAAGCGTCCAGGCGGCATAACTGGGGAAGCCCAGCAATCGGGCACTCTCGGCCCGTACGTGGGCCAGCTTGGCGATGATGGCCCGCGTATCGTTGGCATCACCCTTTTCGGTTCGCGTCCAGGAGGCGTGGAACAAGGCCTCCCGCGTGGCGCGATCCGTCAGATCCTGCAAGGCAGGCTGCTGGGTGGTGTTCTGCAGCACCAGTACCCACTTGCCCGGCAGGCCACGCTCCTTGGCCGCCTCGGCTGCCGCAGCGATATCAGAATCCGACAGGCCAGCCAGCTTGGCCTTGTCGTCGATCACCAGGGCTCCGGCCTTGGTGCCGGCAAGCAGGCGATTGTTGAACTGGGTGCTCAACACCGACTGCTCACGATTCAGCTGCTTCAGCCTGGTCTTGTCGGCAGGCGACAGACGCGCGCCATTCAGGACAAAGTTGCGATAGGTCACTTCCACCAGCCGCAGCGATTCCGGATCCAGTTTCAGCTGGTGACGCTGCTGATAGATCTTGCCCAGACGGCTGAACAACCTGCTGTCCATATGGATGGCATCGGCATGGGCGGCCAGTTCCGGCGCCACCTGCTCCTGCACCTTCTGCAAGGTGTCATCGGTATTGGCCTGGACCACGCCAAAGAAGACTTGGGACACGCGGTTCAGCAAGACACCGCTCTTTTCCAGAGCGACATAGGTGTTTTCAAACGTCGGAGCAGCCGGATTGTCGGCAATCGCACGCACTTCCGCCCGCTGCTGCTTCATCCCCAGCTCGAAGGCCGGCAGATAATCGCTTTCCTTGATGCGATCGAACGGCGGGGCCTGGAACGGCAGCGGACTGGCCGTCTCCAGCGGATTGGCCGTCGTGTCGGCCAGCGCCGGCATCGCGACACCCAGAGCCATGGTGGTGGCCAGCGCCAGAGCGCCGAGACGGAAACGGGAAACAAGAGGACGTGACATGATCAAACCCTTGGCGACTAATAAAGAAAAACGAGCAGGCAAGACTAGCATCCGGACCGGAATCAGGCGTTGCGGACATCCCGCAACTGCCAGTGCTCGCCGATCAGCAGGCTCAGGCGATGCCTCACGATGCGCATCGGCAAGGTGGTCACCACTTCCAGGTCGACCGCCAGATCCGCCAGCCTGGCCTTGGTCAGCGCCTGATCATCGGTCAAGCCCAGAGCGACGGCCTCGGCTTCGCTGGCACCGGTCAACTGCACCCACTGCTGATGGAAGCCGGGGTAGCGCAGTGCCTCCTGCAGGGCCGCGGCCAGATGATTGGGCCCGGCGCCATCAAAGGCCAGTCCGGCGAGTTCGCCCTTTGCAGACGCCAGGTCCGCAATCGAAAATTCATAACAATGACGTTGGTTCATCAACTTTCCCTATGGCATCCGGAAACCACGAGTGTCCGCGTCCATTTCCGGACCCGGCCTCGCCTCTTCCCGCTCAAGGGGAATAGCGGATCGCACCGAACAAACCCCTGGCTCCCTGCGGCTCAGCATACCCCACATCCCCCAGCAAGGGGGCCGGCATCAACTCGCCCAGCGTCTCGATGTTGGCCTGCAGGGCCTCCATTCGCGGATCGACCCGATTGGCCACCCAGCCCAGCAGCGGACAGCCGTCGGCGAGGATGGCGCGCGCCGTCAGCAGGGCATGATTGATGCAACCCAGGCGCATGCCTACCACCAGAATCACCGGCAGTTGCCATTCCCGCGCAAGATCACTGGCACTGAAACCCGGCGCAAGCGGCACCATCCAGCCCCCCACCCCTTCCACCACCACACTGTCGTAGCGTTCGCGCAGCTGCCGATAGGCCGCTTGCAGGGGGTGCATGGTGATGCGCATGCCCGAGGCCGCAGCGGCCAGATGAGGCGACCAGGGCTGGGCCATCGCGACCGGATTGACCAGCGCATAGGGGGGCGCATCGTCACTGGCCGCCTGCAGCGCCAGAGCGTCCTCGTTGCGCAGGCCATCGGGCGTGACTTCGCATCCGCTGGCGACCGGCTTCATCCCGCAGACCCGCAAACCCGCCTGGCGCAAAGCCGCCAGCAACTGGCAGGACACAAAGGTCTTGCCGATGCCGGTATCCGTACCAGCCACAAAAATTCCATCGCGCCCCAAGGTGATCGGCCCCATCAGCCACTCCTCATATATCGATACGGCAAACCGCGCATAATACGTTTTTGCCAAGGGTGACAGCCATGTTTGAACTTTCCACGTCCCTCAGCCAGAACAAAAGCGAGCTTTACGGGGATCTGGCCAGCCAGGCACGCGGCCTGCTCGAGGGCGAGTCCGATCCGATCGCCAATGCCGCGAATTTCGCGGCCCTGGTCTATCACAGCCTGCCTGACCTGAACTGGGCCGGCTTCTATTTCTTCGATGGCAAGGAACTGGTCGTCGGCCCCTTCCAGGGCAAGCCCGCCTGCGTGCGGATCGCCTTGGGCCGTGGCGTCTGCGGCACCGCCGCTCAGCTGCGTCAGACCCAGGTCATCCAGGACGTGCATGCCTTTGAAGGTCATATCGCCTGCGATGCCGCCTCCAACTCGGAAATCGTGGTACCGCTGATCGATGCCCGCGGCGAGCTGGTCGGGGTATGGGATGTCGACAGCCCCAAGGTCGGTCGCTTTGACGAGGCTGACCGGGCCGGCATGGAAGCCCTGTGCCGCATCTTCATGAACAGTCGCGCCCCCACGATCTGAGGCGCCTTCAGGCTTACTCGGTACGATGCGTCTGGCGGGTCGACCGACAGCCGTGGCGAAAAAAATTCATGAAACTTTACTTTCGCTGTTGACATCGAAGGAAGATCCCCTAGAATACGCAGCTCACCCCGCCCGAATAGCTCAGCTGGTTAGAGCACTTGACTGTTAATCAGGGGGTCGTTGGTTCGAGTCCAACTTCGGGCGCCATATTTTTCAAAGGCCTGCGCATTGCGCGGGCCTTTGTATTTTGGGCTTGCGTAAAAGTCTGCGTAAAATTCCGCCCACAATTCAGGGCCGGGCGCCTCACCACTTGCCTCCGTCCAATCGCGTGCACCCCATGATCCGTGCCAGGCTCATCGCACCCGGATAGACATGCGCCTGCCGCGAAGCAGCACAAGGAACAAAGCCACTTATGGCATCCGCCGGCCATGTACTGCTCGTCAGCCTGGATCCAGAGCCATCACCGAACCCAGGGCCAGCCCGCATCCCGATGCCCTGATGCGATATCGTGCAGGTATTCGCCCAGCCGTCCCTGGCATGATCCCGTCGGCGGTCCGCCGGAGCCGGGCCATCATCCGGACTCCCTGGGCTCTGCCGAGCCGGCGACCAAGACCTGATCCCATCTGTGCGGAAACCGCGGAACAGGCCGTCAGCGTCCGATGCCGGGTCGGCCGGCAAGCACGGCTTCATCTGCAGCCATGCCGATGACTTCGTCAGAGGCACCGGCATGGATCTGGAGCAACACGCTCCGCCTGCCCGGGGAGTGTGTCACGGTGAAGCCGGAAATCAGTGCAGCGCGGCGGCGGCCAGCTTCACCACCGGGGTGTCGACATTGCCATCCGGGGTACTGATGCCCAGACCACCGACCACCACGCCATTGACCTTCAACGGCATGCCACCGGGCAGCGGAGACATGTCCGGCACCGCCAGGATGTGCAACTGGTTCTGCTTGTCCAGCTGGGCGTAGAGATCGTCGGTGGGCAGCTGGAACTGGGCGGCCGACTTGGCCTTGACCGTGGCTGCGGCATTGCAATTGGTATAGGCGCCGGCCATGCGCTGGAAGAAAATCGTCATGCCGTCCGCATCGGTGATCACGATGCACCCCTTGGCATGGCGCTCGGCCAAGGCCTGCTTGGCCACCTGGACCACCTTGGCCACATCGGCATCATCCAGCACGGGCTGCATCGTGGCAGCCTTTGCCTGCGGGGAATGCAGGGCCAGGCCGCCGCCCAGAGCCGCGATCGCCGCGGCGAAAACCATTTTGTTCATGACTTGCTCGTACTCCGTAGTGCGTAGGGTCCGCGTCCGTACCGGCACCGGACAGAAAAGGAGAGCGCTCTCAATCACCACCGAGATTAACATGCGGCCTGCGACAATAAAACCTGAATATCGCTGCCCCGGGCCCTGCCGGCGTCGCTACCAAGCCGGCCTCCCGACAAGGTGCCGGGGGGCGGATTCAGGCCGGCTGCTCCCCTCCGACCACACCCCGCTGCGTGGTCAGCCGTTCCAGCTGCCTGCGGATCTCGGCCATCAACTCTTCGCTGATGACGTCGTCGTAGCCGATCAGCCTGGAGATCCACAACCCGTCCGCCGCCAGTCGACAGATCATGTTGCGCGCCGCCCAGGCCAACGGCAGATCATCCGGCCGCATCCATTCCCGCAGCACCGGCAAATAGCGATGGCGCACCGTGGCGTCATTGAGCGAATGAGCGGTCAATACCCGCAACACGTCGACCCGTCCCTTGCCCTGGGTATCGTCTTCGGCGCCTTTCAGATAGGCACGTGCCGCCGCTCCTTCGGGCTCTCCCGCATCCGCCTTGCGATGCCCCTCCATGCGCTGTTGCAGCTGGCCGATCACCTGATCGTAAAGTGCTTCAACCAGCCCTTTCCGGCTTTTGAAATGGTATTGCAAGGCCCCCTTGGTCAGCCCGGCCAACTCGGCGACCTTCTCCAGAGTGACCGCATGCAGGCCTTTTTCGGCCGCCAGCCGGGTTGCCGCCTGCAGCAACTGTGCCCGCGCGGCCTGCGGATCTTTTTTCCTGCGCAGACCCGAGACCGGATTGCCGCCAGACGGCTCCGCGGATGATGTTCGACCACTGTTCAAACCATTGCCCTCGCTCGATTCAATGCTTCGCAACTTGACACTGTGAACAGAAATGCTTGGCAACTGCCCGTCATGATCCTACCATCTGTCATCTCGAAAAACATTCCGGCCGGATGGATTCATGCAGGCAGCTGATTTCATGAACAAGCAATCCCTACCCAAATTGAAAGCCGCGATCCGCCGCGCGGCCGACAATTTGCTGGGCCGTCAGGCCGCTGACGGCCACTGGTGCTTCGAGCTGGAATCCGATGCCACCATCACCGCCGAATACATCCTGATGACTCACTTCATGGATGAAATCGACGATATCCTGCAGGCCAAGCTGGCCCGCTATCTGCGGGCCACCCAGCAGCTCGACAGCCACGGCGGATGGCCGCTCTATCATGGCGGCGATCTGGACCTGTCCTGCACCGTCAAGGCCTATTTCGCCCTCAAGGCCGCCGGCGACAGTGCCGAGGCCCCGCATATGCAGCGGGCCCGCGAAGCCGTGCTCGAGCGCGGCGGCGCCGCCAAGGCCAATGTCTTCACCCGCATGCTGCTGGCCATGTTCGGCCAGGTGCCCTGGCGCGCCACCCCGTACACCCCGGTCGAACTGATGCTGTTCCCGCGCTGGGCGCCCATCCATGTCGACAAGGTCGCCTACTGGGCACGCACCACCATGATTCCGCTGATGGCGCTGTGCTCGATGCAGGCCCGCGCCGCCAATCCCCGCGGCGCCGGCATCGCCGAGCTGTTCGTCACCCCGGCCGAGGAGGAGCGTGACTATTTCGCCCGTGGCGGCGTGCTGAACCGGGTCTTCCTGGCGCTGGACAAGCTCGGCCGCGCCGTCGATCCGCTGATCCCCAAGGCCATCCGCCGCAAGGCGATCCAGAAGGCCGCCGACTGGTGCGCCGAACGCATGAACGGCGAAGATGGCCTCGGCGCCATCTTCCCGCCCATGGTCAATGCCTACGAGATGTATCACCTGCTGGGCTATCCCGCGGACCATCCGCTGATGCAGACCTGCCGCAAGGCCCTGCACAAGCTGCTGGTGTTCCGCCCGGACGGCTCGGCCTATTGCCAGCCCTGCGTCTCCCCGGTATGGGATACGGCTTGGGCCCTGATGGCCTTGCAGCATACCGGCGATGACGAGGTCACCCAGAGCGCCGTGCAGCGCGGCTACGACTGGCTGCTGCCGCGTCAGGTGCTGGAGCTGCGCGGCGACTGGAAAGAGCATTGCAGCGATCAGGTCCGTCCCGGTGGCTGGGCCTTCCAGTATGCCAACGACTATTACCCGGACATCGACGACACCGCCGTGGTCGCCGGCATGCTGCACTCGCGGGCGCAGCGGCTGGGCGATCCGCAGCGCTATCGCGAGGCCACCGATCGGGCGGCCGAATGGATGCTGGGCCTGCAGTCGAAAAACGGCGGTTTCGCCGCCTTCGATGCCGATTGCACCCGCTATTACCTGAACTCGATTCCCTTTGCCGACCATGGCGCCCTGCTCGATCCGCCGACCGAGGATGTAACCGGCCGCGTGCTGGCCTGCCTGGGCCTGCTCAAGCGCCCGCAGGATGCCGAGGTGATCCGCCGCGGCGTCGAGTATCTGCGCACCACCCAGCTGCAGGACGGCTCCTGGTGGGGGCGCTGGGGTACCAACTATGTCTACGGCACCTGGAGCGCCCTGGCCGGCCTGGCCTTGGTCGGCGAAGACCGCCAGCAGCCCTATATCCGCAAGGCCATCGAGTGGCTTTACGCCTGCCAGAACGCCGACGGCGGCTGGGGCGAGACCAATGACAGCTACCTGGACCCGGCCCTGGCCGGCCAGAACCAGGGGGTCAGCACCCCCAACCACACCGCCTGGGCTCTGCTGGCCCTGATCGCCATCGGCGAGGCCGACCACCCGGCGGTCGCCCGCGGCATCGAGCATCTGCTGGCCACCCAGCAGGCCGACGGTCTGTGGCATCACCCTTCGCACAATGCACCCGGCTTCCCCCGCGTCTACTATCTCAAGTACCACGGCTATACCGCCTATTTCCCGCTGTGGGCACTGAGCCAGTATCAGCGCTTCAGCCACACCGCCCGCAACGGCGACATCCAGCGCCCGGCGCTGCACTGAGCCTGAGCCGCCACGAATAAACAAGCCGCCGGCGACGGATCGCCGACATGAAGGCAGATCTGCGGAGATGTCGGACTGACAGGGATGTGGCGGCCATACAGACCGCCGCCACATCCCGTGTGCATCCCCTGCAGCATGAGGATCTCGGCCCTCAGGCAGATCCCGCTGCGCCGGCAGGTCGGCCAGTCCCGGCCACAGACGGGCGGATCATCAAGATGAACGGCTGCAAGACCATCAGATCATGCAGAGACCATGCTGCTGACAGACATCGGCGGCCCATCTGAGCGGTGCCATGCGTCCCGTGGACAGCCGTGCTTGTTGGTACCCGGCCCGGCTCTGCCAGCGGCCGGCATCGGTCGCGGCCGCTGGCTTGAGCGTGCAGCGGATGCCTCGACCCTCCCGCTGAAAAGATCTCACGCCGGGGCAGGCGTGACGTGAAGGCATCCAGCCTGAGGCAGGTCGGGGCCGCTCGCCAGACCGCTGCCGGGCTGAGTAGGCGAGTCACTGCGAAAGCCCGGCTGAAGTCAGCAACCCGCTCCTTCCCGTCCGCCTTGATCGCTGCGGCCGGGTCAGAGCTTGAAGCGGACCGACAGATTGGCCGAACGCGGCGTGCCGTAGATCAGGCCGTCGTAGAAACCGAACTGGGTGTAATAGACCTTGCTGGTGGCATTGGCGACATTGAGGACAAGCTGCAGCCGGCGACTGACATCGTAGCGGGCCATCAGATTGAGAGTCGTATAGCCGCCCAACGTGATATTGCTGGCATCATACTTGCCATTGCCCAGCGGCCGACCGGGATTGACCGTCCATTGCGTCGTGCCCTGCATCGTCACCCCACCACCAACCGTCAGATGACGCAGCGCTCCCGGCAAGGTATAGGTGCTGAACACCTTGAACAGGTTCCGCGGATCCTGGCGATAGCTCAAACCGGTGGTCTGCACATAGGTATAGCCGCCCGAGATGTTCCAGCCACGACCGATCCGGCCCGTCGCCTCGATATCCACACCCTGCGACTGCACCCCGTTGACGGAGCGATAGATGCCTTGCCCCGTATCCAGATTGGTCAGGCCCGTGCTCTCGGCGACATTGTTCTGCTTGTTCTTGAAATAGGCCACGCTGGTATTCAGGTTGCCATGGAAATATTCGCCCTTGATGCCGCCCTCGTAACTGACACCGTTGACCGGTGCCAGCAGCTGGTTGCTGGCATCGCGCAGATCGCCTTGCGGGCTGAAGATGCTGGTGTAGCTGACGTACAAGGTGTGATGACGATCCACGTCATAGAGCAGACCGGCGTAGGGCGTCCAGACCTGGGTGTTGCCCGAGGCCGGACTGCGGGTGCCGACATTGGCCAGCGAATAGGTCGTGGTCTGCGTGCGGTAATTGCTGATGCGACCGCCCAGAATCAGGTTCAGATGATCGGCCAGATTGAAATGGCCGGCCATGTAGAAACCGTAATTCATGGTGGTATCGAGGCTTCGCGCGTTGGTGCGATAGGTATTGAAGCCCGGATAGCTGCCATTCCAGGTCTGCCAGTTGTCGATCGGCAGGCCTGTAGCGCGGTACTGGCAGCCGCTGTAGGGCTTCACCCCCGCGATATTGCAGTTGCCGGCATTGAAGGTGTAAGTCGTCTCGTCATCCTTGTAGCCGCTGAAGCCGAAGATCAACTGATGGGTACGACCGAACAATTGCAGCGGACCGGAGGCATTCAGGTCGATATTGGTGCGGGTATCGGCATATTCGGCATGCAGGGCATTCAGATAGGCGCCGGTGCCGTCCTGATTCCAGAAACCGGCATAACCGCCCACGTTTTTTGCCGCGTTGTTGATCTTGGCGATGCCGATATTGTTGTAGGCGCCGCCATGGCTTTGCGAAAAGCTCAGGCTGGCATGCCAGTCCCCCGGCAGCTGCTGCACCAGCGAGCCGAACCATGTGGTGGTATTGCGTTCGGCCACACTCCAGTTGGCCACCGGATTGGTACCACGACGCAGATGGGTACGACTGCCATCGGCATACCAGATCGGAACATTGGTCCCCCAGGAGGAACCGTTGTTGCGGGTCCGCTCGTACTGCACGCCGAGGGTCAAGGTGGTGCTGGAGGTCAGATCGGCCGCCACACTGCCCATCACACCCAGGCGGCGGACAGATTCGCGATCGCGAAAAGTTCCGGAATTCTCGTCGCTGATCACCAGCCGGCTGCGAATGCGGCCATCCTTGGTCAACGGCGTGTTCAAATCAATCATCGCCCGCTTCTTGTCCCAGCTGCCCATCGTCGCCGAGGCGTTCAGGCTGAACTGCCGGGTCGGCAGCTTGCGCGCCATATAGATCGTCGCCGACGGATCACCGGTACCGCCCATCAGACCGTTGGCGCCCATCACGATCTGCACGTTGTCGTACAGGTCCATATTGAAGGCCGAGGCGCCACCGCTCATGCTGGCCGTGCCATCCACCAGCATGCCGTCGATGCGGTAGTTGGTGATATTGAACCCGCGTGCGCGATACGTCGTGCGTCCGGCATTGTCCTGCGAAAAACTGGTGACACCGGGTGCGGCCGCAAGCACATCGCTCATGGTCTGCACGTTCTCGTCGTCAAGCTGCTGCCGGGTCATCACCACGATGGTCTGCGGAGTCTGACGCAGGGACAGGTCCATGCCGGTCGAAGTCGGCGTCGACGGTATGGTGTAGCTGTGATTGTCCACGCCATGGACGGTTACCGCCCCCAGCGCAGTGACTTTGCGCCTGGCGGACGCATGCCCTTCGGGCCCAAGCCGGGCGCGACCGTGACGCTCATGGTCATGTCGGCCATGACGAGGCGAGCCGGCATCCTGCTTTTCCGAAGGCTGGGCCGTCGTCGCCTGGGCCGAGATGGGCAGCAGCGATGCCAATGCGCAAAAAAGAACCTGGCGACGAAACGAACCCAGGTCACGACAAGCGGAAACGAGATTCACTGGCTGGCAATCCGATTATAATGAGAATCATTATCATAACCAGCACTTAACGCATTTGCTACTTTTGCGTAAGGCCTTGCGCCACGTCTCCCTCCCGCCCGGGCCAGAGACCCTGGTCGGAATGGAAGCGGCCATGGCGATCATCCAGCCGCCCACCCGGCCAACAACCTACTGCCCGAGCCGCAAGCAAGTGACTGGCGCGATGCGTCAGACGTCCGACACTTGGGCAGGCCACACTTCCCTGTCGGCAGCAAAGATTTCCGCTCAGATCAGGTGCAACGAACCAATCTGTGCGATCACTTGATGTTAGCGATCTTCCATCCCATCCAGGAGGGCAGATTTCTCCGCTGTCATCAACGTCATTGAACGGATATTCAATGGGCCGCCAGCTCACCCCGGAAGCACTCAGCGACAAAGCCTGCGTCCATTCATGCCCATGCAGAATCCTTTCGAAAGGCCTCGAAGACCTTGCAGGACATCCTCAAGTCTCACCAATCAATGGTCAAAACGAGCGTCTGAATACTCATTTATTCAATGACAAGCGCCATCGAAAGCATTGCTAGGGTCCGCATATCTGGACAGGATATGCGGATCACAAGCTCCCGTTCTCCGACATCACCCCGCTGCACTACGCAGGATGCACGATCTTCCTGTTCATGGCTTTCATCCAGCGCCATCACGCCGACAGCATGCCCATATCACCGAGCAAATGGCCTTCCGGCTTCGACTGCAGTGAAGATATATTCCGGGCGGACTCGGATCCCTGCTGCCAGCGGGCTGACAGATATTGCTTGAAGGCATCCACGACGGCTTCTGAACCGGCAACCTCCACCATGGCATCGATCATCCGCAACCATCCGGCCAGACGGCCGTGATGGTAGTGAAAGCACAATCTCTGCAAGGCCTGTTCGACATGCCCCTGGATCCGGAGATAGCGACGCATCCTGTCGAGGTCTGCTTCAGGAATGCTCGAGTCAAGCCACCACTGGATGCGAAGACGCAGTGCCTGCCTGCGGCTGACAGTTGCCCACATCAGGTCAGCTGTCAGCCGCGGGAAAGCCGTCTCCCGCAGTCCCGAGCAGCAGTGACAGCAACGCGCAGCCGCTGGCAGGAGCCGCCATGAACTTTTGGAATACGGATCGCGGACCGGACACGCTCAAAAGCGCATGATCTTGCTTATCAGGTCCTTGCGAGCCGACCTCAGCGGCCAGTCGCAACGAGATTCAAAGGCATGGAACGACAGGCCACGGACCCGATGACTGCCGTCGACACGCCAGCCATCAAGTCGTGAATCGAACGTTGCCGCGGGGACGCTCGTCCACCGTCAGACTGAAGACATCCGGTCGGGCATAATGCCCCACGACATCAAGATCGTAGCGGGCGCGAACCAGATCATCCAGATCGATGCTTGCAGTCAGCAGGCCGGTCTCGTTGCGCAAGGGGCCGGCCAGCACGTCTCCAAGAGGCCCCACGATCACGCTGTTGCCCTGGATCAGGGGGCGATCCGGATCCCATTGCGGCACCTCGATTCCCAGGGCCTTGGGCGAAGGCTGAACCTGGCAGGCACTGACCAGAAACATCCGGCCTTCGTGGGCGATATGGCGCATCGAAGCCTGCCAGACATCACGTTCATCCACCGTAGGTGCGCACCAGACTTCTACCCCCTTGGCATACATGGCCATCCGCAGCAGCGGCATATGGTTTTCCCAGCAGATGGCCGCGCCAAGCTTGCCGGCGGGACTGTCAACGACCGGCAGGGTCGAGCCATCGCCCTGGCCCCAGATCAATCGCTCGGTACCGGTCGGCATCAGTTTGCGATGGGTCGCGACCAGCCCCTGCTCCGGAGTGAAAAAGAGCGCGCTGCAATACAAGCTGGCACCGAAACGCTCGATCACGCCCACCACAAGCGAAGCGCCACTGCGCTGTGCCAATCCTGCCAACGCTTCCGTTTCAGGTCCCGGCACGTCGACGGCATTGGCGTGATAGGCGGCAAAAGCCTCCCGGCCTTCAGACAGACGATAACCCAGATAGGTGCCGAAGATCTCGCCCTTGGGATAGCCGCCCAGCACAGCCTCAGGCATGACCACCAGTTCGGCACCGGCCTCGCGTATGGCAGCCTCGAAGGAAAGGATCTGCTCCAGGGTAGCGGCCTTGCCCTCGGGAGAGGCACCGATCTGCAAGGCGGCAACGACGGTCTGACTCATGCGATATTCCAGGCTGGCAAAAACGAGCTTACGATGCTGGCAGTGTCGGCGCGCATAAGCAACATGACATGCAGCCACCTCCCGCCGATCACGCGCACCGGACTCAGTCAGGTGGCCAGTCAATTGCCGAAGTCATCCATCTGGTGTCGCATCAGATGCAAGCGAGTCCTGAGTCATGGTTGCACGCCGCAGCCCCCACCCTTCCCGACCTGGAACACAGACATGCACATCACCCGAAGGCATTTTCTGGAAGCGGGAGTGCTCGCTACGGCCATGACGGGACTGCCGGTCAGCGCCGCTTCGCAACTCCGGGCGATCACCTCTCGTCCCGCGGCGGCCCGTGCCGCATCCGAATCGATGGCATTGTGGCCAGGCCCTCCGCCCGGTGGAGGCGGACCGCAAGGTCCCAGCCGGCTGTCGGCTCGAGGCTCGCTGACCAACGTCTCGGAGCCCGCTCTTTCCGTGTATCGCCCTTCATCACCCAATGGTGCCGCCATGCTGGTCGCCGCAGGTGGAGGCTACCGGCATATCGAGATGGGCAAGGAAGCGCTGCCTGCCGCCGCATGGCTCACCGGAATGGGCATCACCGTGTTTGTGCTGTCCTATCGCCTGCCCCGGGAGGACTGGCATGCTGGCCGGCTGGCGCCATTCCAGGATGCACAGCGGGCATTGCGACTGATCCGTGCCCGTTCTGCGGTATACGAGATCAACCCCGCCCGGGTCGGCGTGCTCGGTTTCTCGGCAGGCGGGCATTTGCTGGGCATGGCCGCGACCCGCCCGGATTGGCGAAGCAGCCCGGCGCAGGACGAGGCCGATCTGCTCCCCGCGCACAGCAATATCAATCTGCTGATCTACCCGATCGTGACGCTGCAGAAGCCCTATCAGCACACCAGCACCTGCAGGGTACTGCTGGCTGACCATGCATCAGCCGACGAAGCAGCCGAGTGGTCGGTGCAGACCCATATCCACTCTTCCGACGCGCCGTTCCTCCTGGTCCAGGCGGCGGACGATCCTGTTTCGAATCCGGCCAACACCGCCATTCTGCAACAGGCCTGTCTGCAGCACGAGGTCCCCGTCGAACGGCATCTTTTCCCTGCAGGCGGGCATGGCTTCGGGCTGGGCCGAGTCGACGGCCCGACGGCCGCATGGCCGGAGATCGCGGCCCGATGGATGCATGCGCGAGGATTCATCTGATCAGCACTCGTCACCGGCGCATTTTCGCCGATGGCGAGGACTGGACCGTACCTCGCCCGGATCTACTCGAATTTCGACATATATCGATATACGAGACAAAGGCGACACCCAGTCATCCGCTGCGCATCAAGACTTTCTGGACGTCCTTGCCGCCATGACCGCAGGCATCGCCGCAACTGGCAGACGACAAAAAGCCCCGACATGCGGGGCTCATTGTCTGAATCTGGCGGAGAGAGAGGGATTCGAACCCTCGATAAGGCTTTTGACCCTATACTCCCTTAGCAGGGGAGCCCCTTCAGCCTCTCGGGCATCTCTCCATTGTTTCTGCTTTGCTGCAGAGCCGCTAATTATAGGGTCTCAGCAGCAGATGTAAAGCTTTTTAGTGATCGGAATGCACTTCGCCGGCACTGACCACGGCTTCGCTGCCATCGGCTCCGAATTCGCTGCGGATCCGCTGATAGATTTCTTCACGATGCACTGCAACGTCCTTGGGGGCGTTGATGCCGATGCGTACCTGATTGCCTTTGACACCCAGCACAGTGACGGTGATTTCGTCGCCGATCATCAGGGTCTCACCGACCCGGCGGGTCAGAATAAGCATGTCTTCACTCCAATATGGTTCTTAATCCGGGGTTCCTGCAGTGCCATCCATCTCGATGGGCAACTCCACCACAGCTCACCAAGTCACTTTCCAAGCCCTGCCATCGAAAACAGCTTATCCAGATTCCTCGGGCCGCGCTCACCCATCCACACCCAAGAACTCCCTGACAGCATTCGTGTTGACAGGAAGCCCATACATATTCGACGCCACCTTAACATCGTTCGACGCACTTTTCATGTGAATGCAGCGTCAACCCATGGACACTTAGACGACAGCCGCCTGCCCGAGTTCCCCGCTGATCCAGGCACGGGTCTCGTTCAGTGCGCCCGGCAGGGCGGGCGAATCGACACCACCGCCCTGGGCCAGATCATCGCGACCGCCTCCCTTGCCACCGATCAGCTTGCCGATATGGCCAACCACAGCACCGGCCTTCAGCATGGCGCGAGCCGCACCGTTGACGCTGGCAACCAGGGCGACCCGCCCATCGACCACACCGGCCAGCAGGATCACGCTGTCAGGAAGCTGAGTCTTGAGGTTGTCGATGCTTTCACGCAAGGCCTTCGCATCCAGGCCCTCCAGTCTGGCCGTGATCAGCTTGATGCCGCCCAGATCTTCAGCCTGCTCCGCCAGATTCGCGGTCGCCGAGCCGGCCGCCTTGGCTTTCAACGACTCCAGCTCGCGCTCCAGCTTCTTCTGCCGATCCAGCAACTGACGCAGTTTGTCCACCGACTCGTCACTGGGGCCGGACAGCAGCTGGGCGATTTCTCCGAGACGACGTTCCTGTCCGTTGACCAGAGCCAGCGCCGCCGTGCCGGTGACAGCCTCGATGCGACGCACCCCCGAAGCGACGCCGCCTTCGGAGAGAATCTTGAACAGACCGATATCACCGGTACGCTGTACATGGGTACCGCCGCACAGCTCGGTGGAGAACTCGCCCATCCGCAGTACCCGCACTTCGTCGCCGTACTTCTCGCCGAACAAGGCCATCGCACCGGCCTCGATCGCGTCGTCATAGCTCATGTGCCGGGTTTCCACCGCCTCGTTGTGACGGATCTCGGCGTTGACCAGGTTTTCAATCTGCTCGATTTCCTCGCGATTGACCGGACGCAGATGCGAAAAATCGAAGCGCAGCCGACCAGCCGCGACCAGCGAACCTTTCTGCGCGACATGCTCGCCCAGCACCTGACGCAGCGCGCTGTGCAACAGATGCGTAGCCGAATGATTCAGCGCGATGGCAGCACGCCTCGTGCCATCTACACGGGCCTCGACCTGGCTTCCGACACGCAGCGCGGCCCGGCCTTTCCAGCGGCCGACATGAGCGAAGAACACTCCGCCCAGCTTGCTGGTGTCGCTGACCGCCAGCACCCCCTCGACGCCATGCAGCTCGCCCTGGTCACCACTCTGGCCACCGGATTCGGCATAGAACGGGGTCCGGTCAAGAATGACCCAGGCTTCCTCGCCATCGGCCAGCTCGTTCAGCTGCACACCGTCACGAACCATCCCGATGACGGTGGCCTGCTCGACGACCAAGGTCTGGTAACCCATAAAATCGGTGGCAGCCAGCTGGCTGGCCAGCTCGGCCGGCATCTGGCCACGGGATTCAAAGCGGCTGGAGGCGCGGGCTCGCTCGCGCTGCTGCTGCATCGCCTGCTCGAAGCCGGCCATATCGACATCCAGACCACGCTCACGTGCGATATCCGCCGTCAGATCGACGGGAAAGCCGTAGGTGTCATACAGACGGAAGGCATCTTCACCGGCGATCCGGCCCGAGGCCTTGCCCGCCAGCTCGTCAAATACCCGCATGCCGTGTTCCAGGGTTTCCCCGAAACGCTGCTCTTCGTTGCGCAGCACCTCTTCCACGAAGCTTTGGCGCTGGGCCAGTTCGGGATAGGCCTCGCCCATCTCCGCAACCAGCGGCGACACCATCTGCCAGAAGAAGTCACCGCGCACGCCCAGCATCCAGCCATGGCGCAGCGCGCGACGGATGATCCGGCGCAGCACATAGCCACGACCCTCGTTGGAAGGGAGCACCCCGTCAATGACCAGGAAGGAGCAGGCCCGGATATGATCGGCGATCACCCGCAGCGACTTGTTGCCCAGATCGGCGGTGCCGGTCAGTTCGCCGGCAACCCGGATCAGATGCGCGAACAGGTCGATCTCGTAATTGGAATGCACATGCTGCAGCACCGCAGCCAGCCGCTCCAGACCCATGCCAGTATCCACGCAGGGCGCCGGCAACGGCGCCAGGCTGCCATCGGGCGCCCGGTCGAACTGCATGAACACCAGATTCCATATCTCGATAAAGCGGTCGCCATCCTCGTCCGGCGAACCCGGGGGACCGCCGGCGATGCCCTCCCCATGGTCGTAGAAGATCTCGGTGCAAGGACCGCAGGGACCGGTATCGGCCATCTGCCAGAAGTTGTCCGAAGCGTAAGGCGCCCCCTTGTTGTCGCCGATGCGGATGATTCGCTCGGCGGGCACGCCGACCTGGTCATGCCAGATGGCATAGGCCTCGTCATCGGTATGGTAGACGGTAACCGTCAGCCGCTCGGCCGGCAGACCGAAAACACGGGTCAGCAGTTCCCAGGCCCAGTGGATGGCCTCTTTCTTGAAGTAATCCCCGAACGACCAATTGCCCAGCATTTCGAAAAACGTGTGATGACGGGCGGTGTAACCGACCGCATCGAGATCGTTGTGCTTGCCGCCGGCCCGCAGGCAGCGCTGCACATCGGCGACGCGGACATGGGCCGGCTTTTCGCTGCCGAGAAAAACATTCTTGAACTGCACCATGCCCGAGTTGGTGAACAACAAGGTCGGATCACTGGCAGGCACCAGCGAACTCGACGGCACGATGCTGTGCTGCTTTTCGCGGAAGAATTCGAGGAAGGCTGAGCGGATTTCGGCGGTTTTCATAATGATCGATGGCGGCGGCGTACGCATGGGGGCCACGCGGGCGAGCCCACCTTGGATTCGGTGCTTTCGCGGACGACATGCGTGGCTTGGGTCGCTTACTTTGGGGGCGGACGCCTTTGGAAGCAAGCATCCAGCTGCGGGACGAGCCGCCGCTCCGGCCCGAAGCCGGCCGATCAAGGCTGCACACCGTGGCCGGCAACGCCGATACCGGTGGCCGCAGGCTGGAAAGTGACTGCAACTTTCTAGTCGCCGGACAGCCTCGACGCCGGAGGCCGCCTGCCGATCCGAGCCCTTGGACCAAGGTCTTGTCTGGCCATGCCGAGGGCATGGCTGGCGATTCAGCCTTTGCAGGCCCGGCGAAGGCTGCGGAGAACGCTGACCGATCCCCGCGGCCTATTCACCGAAGCAGGACGCATCGAATGTCATCCCATCATCTGTACCGGCCTCCTCCAGACGCTGACCGGCTGCGCGGATATTCGCCGCACTGAAGCCCCTGCGCTGCAGATACTGGGCCCGGCGCTGACGGTCGACCGCCTCCTCGGCCGGTTCAGTGCCGTAATGGCGGATCAGCTGACGTTGCGCCAGTCCATCCCAGTCCACAGCGGCCTCTTCCAGCAGCTCGGCAATGATGCGATCACTCAGACCGTGGCTGCGCAATTCAACCCGGATCCGCATCGGGCCATAGCCCTGCTGCACCCGGCTGCGCAACAAGGCCTCGCCGAAACGCTGGTCATCCTGATAAGGCGAGGCATCCAGCCGCTCAAGCGCTTGCCGGATCTCATCGGCGGCATAACCGCCCTGCCCCAGTTTGCGACGCAATTCGAACAGGGAGTGCTCACGTCGCGCCAGCAGACCCAGCGCCTTGTCATAGGCGCTGGGTCTGGGGCGAGCGGAAGCCTTGAAACGGCTCATCGATCCGGCACCATTGTGGTGAAGCCCGCCATCAGGCGAACATCACCGAAACACCGGGCCTCATGCCTCGTCTTTGGCAGCGGCGGCTTCGGCTTCGGCTTCGGCCGGCTTGGGCTTGGCACTGACCAGCAGACGGGCACGCAGCTCGGTGTCGACCTCGTCGGCAATCGCCGGATTGTCACGCAGGAACTGGCGGACATTCTCCTTGCCCTGCCCGATGCGATCACCCTTGTAGCTGTACCAGGCACCAGCCTTGTCGATCAGGTTCTCGCGCACACCCAGCTCGATGATCTCGCCTTCACGCGAGGTACCCTCACCGTAGAGAATCTCGAACTCGGTCTGGCGGAACGGCGGCGCCACCTTGTTCTTGACCACCTTGACGCGGGTCTCCGAACCGATCACCTCATCGCCCTTCTTGACCGCACCGATGCGGCGGATATCCAGACGCACCGAAGCGTAGAACTTCAGGGCATTGCCGCCGGTGGTGGTTTCGGGGCTGCCGAACATCACACCGATCTTCATGCGAATCTGGTTGATGAAGACCACCAGACAGTTCGACTTCTTGATGTTGGCGGTCAGCTTGCGCAGGGCCTGGCTCATCAGTCGCGCATGCAGGCCGACATGAGAGTCGCCCATCTCGCCCTCGATTTCGGCTTTGGGGGTCAACGCCGCCACCGAGTCGACCACAACCACGTCGACCGCGCCCGAGCGCACCAGCATGTCGGCGATTTCCAGCGCCTGTTCACCGGTGTCGGGCTGGGAAATCAGCAGATCCTCGACCTTGACGCCCAGTTTTTCGGCATAGGTCGGATCCAGAGCATGCTCGGCATCGACGAAGGCCGCGGTGCCCCCGTTCTTCTGGCAGTTGGCGATCACCTGCAGAGTCAAGGTGGTCTTGCCCGACGACTCGGGGCCGTAGATTTCCACGATCCGGCCGCGCGGCAGACCACCGACGCCCAAGGCGATGTCCAGACCCAGCGAGCCGGTCGATACCGTGTCGATCTTCTCTTCGGTGCGGTCGCCCAGACGCATCACCGCACCCTTGCCGAATTGTTTTTCGATCTGGCCAAGGGCCGAAGTCAGCGCGCGACGCTTGTTGTCATCCATCGTGTTCATCCCGATTCAGTTTCTGATAAAGCCTGCCGGCAAGTATGAGGGGACCCCGTCTCAGAACTTGCGACACGGCAGCTGGCCAATCCATTTTTTGAGTATCCCATGCCCGTCAAGACCCTGTCGTGACGACCAGGGCAGCAATCAGTCAATGCTCGCCAGCAGCCCCTGCAAGGCCATCTGCACGGTCAGGCGCCGCACGGCTTCGCGATCCCCCTCGAACCGGTACAGTCTGGCACCGTCCTCGGCACCACGTCGCTGCCAGCCGATCCAGACGCTGCCTGCAGGCTTGCCGGGGGTGGCCCCGCCCGGCCCGGCAATGCCGGTCACGGCCACCGCCACATCGGCCTCGGTGACGGCCAGCGCACCGGCCACCATCTCCCGTACCGTCGCCTCGCTGACCGCGCCATGCCGCTCCAGCGTGGCCGGCGACACACCGAGCAAGCGAGTCTTGGCTTGATTGCTGTAGGTCACCAGCCCCGCCTCGAACCAGCCCGAACTGCCAGCCAGGTCGGTCACGACCTTGGCGATCCAGCCACCGGTACAGGATTCAGCCGTGGCCAGATGCCAGCGTCTGGCCAACATCCGTTCGGCCAGTGACAGGGCCAAGGCCCGCAGTGCGGCGTCGGTGGGCGGTGACATGGCCGGAACAGACATGGACGTGATCCTCGGAAGTTGGCCCCGGGCCGGAGCGAAGGCATGGACTGCACAGCATACACGGCCGCCTCCACCCTCCGGACGCGAACCAGGGACATGCTATGTTGGCCGCCCGCTCCACTTCACGCTCCCATCGGATCCCGCCATGTCCCGATTCAAGCTGCGCCTGCTTCAGACTCTGGCTTCCTGCCTGTGGCTGTGGACGGCGGCGAGTTCGGCCCGCGCGGCCCAGCTGCCGCCGGCCGGCAGCTACAGCGTGCTGCCCTCGCCCGAGCGCGCCTCTGCCGCCGGCCGGGTCGAAGTGGTGGAAATCTTTTCCTACGGCTGCGTGCACTGCGCCGAGGCGGCGGCGCAGGTTGACCGTTTCCGGCGCCAGTTGCCCGCCGGGGTCGCCTTCAAGCTGATACCGGCGATGTTCAATATGCCCTGGCTGGTTTATGCCCGCGGCTTCTATGTGGCGCGAAATCATCATGCCGTCGAGGCCAGTCATCTGGCCCTGTTCAAGGCCTTGTGGGTAGACCATCAGCCGCTGGACCAGTTGCAGTCACTGGCCGGCTTCTATGCCGCTTACGGTATCGCCTCCGACCGTTTTCTGGAGCAGGCCAACTCGCGACCAGTCTGGGAAACCATGCGCCACGATGCCTTGCTGACGGAGCGCTGGGGCGTGGATTCCACCCCCAGTTTTGTCGTCAATGGGCGTTACAAGGTGTCGTCCGATGGCAATCAGTCCTATGCCGGCATGCTGGAGGTGGTCCGGGTGCTGGTCCGGCACGAGCTGCAGTCACCCGCGCACTGAAATCGCGGATGCCCCTTCCCGTTCGGAGCCGTCGCCCCTCCTCATCTGGCAAGCCGACGGCGGCGCAGGTTAAGCTGTCGCCCCTTGAGCGGCCATGTGCCCAAGCCCAGGCAGACCCAAGCCATAGCGATGACAGTTCGCGGACGTTTCGCACCCTCGCCCACCGGTGACTTGCACCAGGGGTCGCTGCTGGCGGCTCTGGGCAGCTGGTTGTCAGCGCGACGCCAGGGGGGGCAGTGGCTGGTCCGGATCGACGATATCGATCCCCCCCGCGAAGTGGCCGGCGCCAGTCAGCGGATTCTGGCCAGCCTGAAGCGCCTCGGTCTGGTCCCGGATACGCCGGTGCTGTTCCAGTCGCAGCGCCGGCCGGCCTATGACCAGGCGTTCGAGGCCCTGCGCCAGGAAAACCTCGTGTTTCCCTGCTGGTGCAGTCGGCAGCTGCTGGCCTCGCAAGGCGGCGTGCACCGCGACGGGCACTGCCTGATCGGGCCGCAGACTGACCGCGCGCCTGCCTGGCGGGCCCGCACGCCCGATGAAGTGCTGCATTTTCACGACCGGATCCTGGGTCCGCAACAGGTCGATCTTCGGCAGACCGTCGGCGACTTCGTGGTCCGCCGGGTGGAAGGCTTCGATTCCTACCAGCTGGCCACCGTCGTCGATGACGCCTGGCAAGGCGTCAGTGAAGTCGTGCGTGGCGCCGACCTGCTGTCCTCCACGCCCAGACAATGGTTGTTGCAACGCTGGCTGGGCCTGCCGCATCCGGACTATGCGCATCTGCCGGTACTGCTCGATGCACAGGGCAGGAAACTGTCGAAGTCTTCTCAAGCCCCCGCCCTGGACGAGATGTCCCCGGCTGATGCACTGCGAACGGCATTGCGGCAATTGGGCAGTCCGGCAGCCGCCGAGATCGGGCTGCCCCCGGCTGAACTGCTGGCCGCCGCCTTGTCGATGCCCTTGCCATCCGCCCGAAGCCGGCTTCGGGACACCTCAGGAAACTGAACCGCCAGCCTTGCCGCACGATCCGGGCGCCGGACCACCTGCACGGGTCAGTCCCTGCGGCGAGCCATCCATCCGAGTCCGGCGATGCCCTGATCCGGCGTCGCCTGCAGACAGGAGTCCGGGAAGGCAGTTGCCTGAATCCCTGGCCGCGGCATCCCCGATGCTTTCGGCCTGCGGCATCGTCGAGCCGGATATCCATCCCGCATCCGGACGTTCCGTCCTGCGAATACCCCTTGAATGCGGGCGCAACAGCCCTGCCACCATGTCGCAGTGCAGCGGTAAACTTCTTCCGGAAACCGCTATAAAGACACGGGCACAGGCCTTAGTTCAGGACCAGACGCATCGATTTCGGCTGTACCCTGTCCGCTTCATACATCAAAGACATCAAAGACATCAGGAGTAGAGGTAAATGAGTCAGCATACCGCGCTCGTCACGGGCGGCACCGGCGGCATCGGTGGCGCGATCGTGAGGGATCTGGCGCGCAAAGGTCACCGGGTTGCCACCAACTACCGCGACCCGGACAAGGCCGACGCCCTGCGCACTGCGCTGGCTGCGGAAGGACTGGACAATGTGCTGCTGGTGCCGGGCGATGTCTCGGACCATGATTCCAGCGCCGCCATGGTCGCCGAAGTGGAAGCGGCGCTGGGACCGATCGATATTCTGGTGAACAATGCCGGCATCACCCGCGATGCCACCTTCCACAAGATGAGTTATCAGCAGTGGTCCGAGGTGATCGGCACCAATCTGCATGCCTGTTTCAATGTCACCCGGCCGGTGATCGAGCGGATGCGCGAACGCCGCTGGGGGCGCATTGTGCAGATCAGCTCGGTCAACGGCCAGAAAGGTCAGTACGGCCAGGCCAACTATGCCGCCGCCAAGGCCGGTATCCATGGCTTCACCATTTCGCTGGCGCTGGAAAATGCCAAATACGGCATCACCGTGAATACCGTGTCACCGGGCTATGTGGACACGGACATGATCAAGGCCGTACGCGAGGATGTCCGCGAGAAGATCGTGGCCCAGATCCCTCTGGGCCGTTTCGGCCGCCCCGAGGAAATCGCCCAGGCGGTCGCCTTCCTGGTCAGCGATGATTCGAGCTGGATCACCGGCTCGAATCTGGCCATCAACGGCGGTCAGTACATGGGCTGGTAAGCGCCGCACACTGTGCCGCCGGCTCAGGCCGATGGCGCGGTTTCCAGCAGCTTTTCCAGAACCCGGCCGGCCGCGGCGAACGCGAAGGCGCCGGTGACATGGGTGGCGGCCCCCAGGCCGTCCCCGCAGGACAGACCCAGCGAAGTGCCGGCCGCCGGCCGGTTGCCGCAGACGCTGCCGTCCGGCTGGGGATATTGCACGTTCTGCAGGGAATAGATCGCCGAAATGCCGAAATAGCGATCGGGATTGCGGGGAAAGCCGAAGTCCTGCCTGAGCTTCTTGCGGATCAGGCTGAACATCGCGTCATGCTCGGTGCGGGACAAGTCACGGACCCGGATCATGGTCGGATCGGTGCGTCCGCCGGCGGAACCGACGGTCACCATCGGCAGCTTGTGGCGGCGGCACCAGGCGATGGCCTCCAGCTTGACCCGGAAGGCGTCGCAGGCATCCAGCACCATGTCATAGCCGCGATCCAGCAGCTCGTCCAGGCTTGACGGCGTGAGAAAGCGTTCGATCAGATCCAGCCGGAGTTCGGGATTGATCGCCCGCAGTCGCGCGCCCATGGCCTGCACTTTCAGCTCGCCATAATGCCCGTCCAGCGCCGGCAGCTGCCGATTGGTATTGGACACGCAGATATCATCGGCATCAATCAGGGTCAGTGCTCCCACTCCGCTGCGGGCCAGCGCCTCGGCAGCCCAGGACCCCACCCCGCCGACACCGATCACCGCCACATGGCAGCTGGCCAGCCGAGCCACCGTACCCACCCCGTACAGCCGGTCGATGCCGGCGAAGCGCTGCCCGGCCGTCGCGTGATCCAGCGCCGGAGCAGGATCAGGGCTGATGGATTGTTCAGTCACCAGAGTCATCCGTCTTGCTGCAAACCGCTAGTTTACCTTTGCGATCCGCCTAGGGCGGACTATTCTCAAGGTTTTGCCGGATCAACCCAGCCATGCGCCACGTTCTTCTACTGCTGATCGGTATCGTGATCGGAACCCTGGGCGCCATTTCCCTGAACAACGCCATTTCGCAACGCAATCCAGTCCCGCGCGCCGTGATGGTGATGATGGCCTACCATCAGGGCCAATTGCAGCAGTCGATCCGCAGCGGTCGATGCAGTGCCGAAGCCGTGGTTCCCGAGCTGGAACTGATGGACAGCGTGGCCCTCAGCATTCCGCCCGTGTTTCAGGGTTTCGATCAGGGTTTTGCCCAGGCCACCACCCGCCTGCAGCAGGCGATCCGCCAGGCCGCCACCCATCCGGCGGCCAGCTGTCAGGCCTGGCAGGCCCCGCTGGCCGCCGTCAAGGAAGCCTGCGACGCCTGTCATCGGCAATATCGCTGAGCCAGCTCGACAGCCAGTCGAGCATGGGCTTCACCATGGCGTGGGACTGTTTCATCCAGCTGAAATGATCGGCCCGGGCCAGTCCGAGACTGCGTGCATCCAGACGCTGGATGCGCCCCCGGACCTGCGCCATCGGGGCCAGCAGATGAGCCAGCGAAGCTTCCGGCGCCAGCCAGTCCTGGTCCAGCACCAGAGCCAGCAGCGGCAATGCCAGACGCGCCGTGGCCGGGGTCAGCGGCTGACCGCTGGCGGGGTCCAGATATTGACCATCGCGCCCGCTGCGTGACCAGTCAGCAATCACGCCACGGGCTTCGTTGCCGGCGAAACCCAGTCGACGCCCGGGAAAGTGACCGAACACCCGGCTGACGGGATAGGCAAGCAGATACAGCAGACGTACCGCCCAGCGCCGACGGAAGTGGCGCCAATACGGTGCGCCGGAAGCGATCAGCAGCAGCCCGTCGACCTCCTCCGGGTGCAGGCTGGCGTAGATCACCGACAATTGCCCGCCAAGGCTGTGGCCGCCCAGCACCAAAGCCAGGGCCGGATGCAAGGCCTCCGCCCGGACCAGACCGGCGGCGATGTCGCCATCCAGCAGACTGCGATAATTCCAGTCATGGCGACGACCGGCACGCATCGTACTTGAGCCGATGCCCCGCCATTCATGCAGAAACACGGCTACCTCGTGCATCGCCAGTTGCGACGCGAGACCGCGATAATGCCTGGCTGGCACGCCCATGGCCGGTAGCCAGTACAGACACGCCAAGGCCATGCCGGCCGGTGGCTGGTATATCAATTCGAAATCATGGCCGTCGCGACTGTGTACAGCCAGCACCTGCGCTGCCGGCAAGCCGGCCTGATCAGCATCCGCCATGCCCGCAACACTCCCATGCCCCGATGCGGAAACACCGTATGGAGACTGCCGGACACCGACCGGCACTCACCTACGCAAGCGCTGCTGCCACCTGGGCAGCAGGACCGCCGCCATCAGAAACCGGCAAGCAACCGGCCTCTCCCGGCCGGCCGTTCGCCGCCTGGACTCAGACCGGCGCGACCTCGTCGGCCTGCAGCCCTTTCTGGCCCTGCACCACCTTGAAACTGACCTTCTGGCCTTCCTTCAAGCTGCGGAAACCGCTGCCACTGATCGCCCGGAAATGCACGAAAACATCGGGACCACCGTCGCGACTGATGAACCCGAAACCCTTGGCGTCATTGAACCACTTGACGGTACCCACTTCACGATCCGACATAACTCACCTATTCCAGCGCAAACAACCAGGCCGGCCTCTGGGCCGACGACCTCTGACGACGCGGAAGACCCGCTGAAGGCCAGCGGAGACAGGTCTCCGTCGCCTGCACAGCAGATCGCCCAGCCAGACTCGATCATATCCGATTTTTATCACAAGAGTCATAGTGACGCATGACATGATTCGGCAATCCCAGCTTATTGGAGCGGATCGTGTGCCTTGATGGCGCGAAATTTTCCTCAGCACACGCCCTCACAAACATGAATGAATGCGCCTCCACAGCCGTCACCGGGTGGCCGACGCGCCGCCCACCTGCCCGCTCCGGACCGTCACACGTCCGAGGCGGAGCCGGGCCATGGCGAATCTTGTCTCGGAACCGGCCTGGTAGCGAGATCAGCCAGACTCGCTGCCGATGTGCCAAGGCGGCGGCATGAGGCGGGCGCATAAACTCTGCTGAATCCGAGCCCTGGCAAGCGGCTGAAAGCGGCCTGCGGTTTCAGCGAAACAAAAAAAAACCGGGCCTGAGCCCGGTTTTTCTGGTACAGGATTTCAACGCTCAGACAGCGCTGACTTCCTCGGCCTGCAGGCCCTTCTGGCCCTGGACGACCTTGAAGGTCACCTTCTGGCCTTCCTGCAGGCTCTTGAAGCCACCGCCGGTGATGGCGCGGAAGTGAACAAACACATCCGGGCCGTCATCGCGGCTGATAAAGCCGAAGCCCTTGGCATCATTGAACCATTTGACAATACCGGTCTGACGATCAGACATTGCGTACAACTCCATAGGTTTTGAATAGAGCCGCCAAGGCAACATGCCCGGCGGTTTACTGGTGTGCGTGGAAAACCCTAGGGGTGTATCGATGTTGCAGATCGCTGATCGGCGTCATCGGGTCCAATACTTTGGGGGACCCAGCAAACTCAGTGGCCCTATCATACCTGCAGTATTTGGAACTGGCGACCGGTTGATCCCCGCCAATGATGAAAAAAGTTAACGAATTTGATCGCAAAGACGATCTTTTTGCGGATGATCCCGACATCGCTTCGATCTAACTGTCCGTAATCGAAAAGATTTGCCAGATGAATCGAAGCCGAATCGCGGCCGACTGCGTCCTCTTGAAGCCGCCATTTTCATGACGGGGAGATGAACGGACCTGATTCCAGTCCTCGATTGCATCGCCACGCAGGATATTGCAGGTCGCGGTATCGCCTAGACTGGAACGGCCAGGGGAAAGCATGGCATAAGCGCGCGCGCAGCCGCCCGACGGCCTGCGTTGCTCTCTCGTAACGCTCAAGGATATGAATGCCATGAGGAATCCCGTTTCCCGGATATCGATCTACAAGGATTGCGCCAAGTACCAGCCCGGCAGCAAGATCCCCCGTCGCACCAGCTCGCGCCAAGAGGCGTGGCGACGCAGCCTGCTCTGGCTCGGCTTGAGTCTGGGCAGCAGCCCGCTCTGGGCCACCGGTATGCCGGTACCCAGCCCCAGCAGCCTGCAGGCCTGCAGCCTGCTGTCCAATGATGCCCAGAGGCTGGCCTGCTACGACAGTCTGGCCCGCCCCCGTGCGACACCCGCGGTGGCGACAAGGGCAGACCCCGCGGCATCTGCCGGCACGCCCGGCGACACTGGGCCGGCGGCGCCCCACGGTGAACGACTCGCCATTTTTACCCGTGACACCGAGCTGCCGAGACGGCCGGCGCCTGAACAGCACCGATCCCGCCTGGACAGTCGCTGGGAACTGTCGCCGCAGAGCAAGCTGGGCACCTTCAATATTCGCGGCTATCAACCGATCTATGTGCTGCCGGTGTTTGCCACCAGCCATCAGAACAGCAAGCCCGGCTCGCCGAATCCGGCCAACCAGGTCCTCACGCCGCAGATCCTGGACAACGTCGAGGCCAAGTTCCAGTTGAGCCTGAAGACCAAGGTCTGGCAGGGCATCTTCGGTGACTATGGCGATCTGTGGTTCGGCTACACCCAGTCCTCACGGTGGCAGGTCTACAACGGCCGCAATTCCCGGCCCTTCCGCGAGACCAATTACGAGCCCGAAGCCCTGTTCGTGTTTGCCACCCACTACCGGATCTTCGGCTGGGATGGCCGGATGGTCTCCTTCGGTCTCAACCATCAGTCCAACGGTCGGGCCGATCCGCTTTCCCGCAGCTGGAACCGGGTGATTGCCAATGTCGGCTTCGAACGCGGCGACTGGATCGTGATGTTCACGCCCTGGTGGCGGATTCCGGAACCTCGCAAGACCGATGACAATCCGGATATCAGCAACTACATGGGACGAGCCCAGATCCAGATCATCCGCGAATGGGGTCGCAACGAGATCAGCCTGACTCTGCGATCGAGCATGCGCGGCGGCAGCGATGCCCATGGCTCGGGCCGACTGACATGGAGCTTTCCGCTGGCAGGTCGCCTGCATGGCTATGTCGAACTGTTCAAGGGCACCGGCGAGAGCATGATCGACTACAACCACAATGCCACTTATCTGGGCGCCGGCGTCAGCTTGCTGAACTGGTATTGACGCCAGCTCATCAGAAATATGCGATTTCACGACCAATTGACACCATCAGGGAAACGATAGGTTTCGTTTCCCTGATCTAGCCCCTGCGACCCTGCTGCCGCAAACTGCTTCCAGCTCACCGACACGGTGGCAGGAAGCAGTCTTCGGGGCCGGCATCACGCTTGCGAAGGCCTGCACAGACCAACTTTTACAGCGACAGGACTGGGCACACCCATGAGCCTACTGAGCACGACACAACGATGGGGAGCCGTCGCCCGGCTGCTGCACTGGATCATGGCCGCGGGGATCATTGTCAACGGCGCCTGGGGACTGTGGATGGTGGGCATCGCGCCCTCCATGAAGAAAATCAATGTCTTCGCCCTGCACAAATCCATTGGATTGACCCTGCTGGCCCTGGCCCTGCTGCGACTGGCATGGCGCCTTGTCGACAAGCATCCCGAAGTCGAGCCCGCGCCCCGCTGGCAGCTGCTGGCCGCCCGACTGACCCACGTCGGACTCTACGGCCTGATTCTGGCGATACCGCTCAGCGGCTGGTGGTTCAACTCGGCCTCGGGCTATCCGCTGCAATGGTTCAAGCACTTCAAAGTACCGGCTATGGGCGGGCGTGACAGCGATCTGGCCCATATCGCTCTGGTCGCGCACCAATATCTGTTCTGGCTGCTGGTGGCTGCCCTGGTCCTGCATATCGGCGCGGCCCTGAAACATCACTTTGTCGATCGCGACAACACCCTGACCCGGATGCTGCCCCTGGCACGTCGCAAGCCGTCCTCCTACTGAAGGAATTCCGCACCATGAAAATTTTGCACAAGACCCTGCTGGCCGGCCTGCTGAGCCTGCCGCTGCTGGCTCAGGCCGCCGACTACCAGGTAGTTGCCGCCGCCAGCACGCTGAAATTCCACGGCACCTATCAGGGCGAGGGCTTCGATGGCACCTTCCCGCAGTGGAAAGCCAGCATCCGTTACGATCCCCAGCATCTGGACCAGTCCTCGTTCGACGTGGTGATCTCGCTGGCCAACGCGGCCACCGGTGACAGCAATCGCGACCAGAGCCTGCCCACGGCGGACTTCTTCGACGCCGCCCACTTCCCGACGGCCCACTTCACCACGCAGTCTTTCCGCAAGGCGGCGGACGGCTCGATTCTGGCCGATGGCACGCTGGCGCTGAAAGGCCACAGCCATCCGGTGGTGCTGAAGGTCAACTTCACTCCCGCCGGCAAGGGCGCCACCCTGGATGTCAGCACCCAGCTGCAGCGGCTGGATTACGGCGTCGGCAGCGGCGACTATGCCGATACCTCGGTGATCGGCAAGGATGTGGATGTCAGCGCGCATCTGCAGCTGACCGGGCCCTGAGCACCAGCTCCGAGCCGGACAAACGAACAAGGCGGGTCCGGCTGATCAGTCCCGGCCCCGTTCACGCAGGCGTTGCAGAGCATCCACCTCGAACGGCCAGTCCAGGGCGGCTCCGCCGCCCCGGTGACTGAGCACCGGGATCCGCTCGCCGTAGCGTGCTTCCAGCCCTGGATCGTCATCGATCCAGACCATGCGGAATGCCGGAAAGCCGAAGGCCGCCAGCACGGCCAGAGCCTGATCACACAGTCCGCAATGATCACGGATATACAGATCCCAGGCTGGCGCCGTCTCGACCGGAAAGGGCTTCGGCATCGATCGCGGCCTTACAGACGCTCGTAGGACCAGGACTGCAGCTGGCCCTGGTGATAAGGCATCACGCCATGGAAGGGCCTCGGATCCTCGTCGAAGACCAAGGGCAGGAACAGGCGATCCCCCTCCCACATCGGCAGTTCCAGCAGGCGCTCGCGGGGCACCCATTGCAGCTTGCCCTCGGCATTGTCAGCCGCCACCGTGCCCTCGAAAGCATCAATGACAAACACGAAGCCCAGCCAGTCTTCGCCCTGCTTGCCGAAGCCGGGCCAGTTCAAGGTACCGCGCAGGCGCATGGCGGTGCATTCGATGCCGGCCTCTTCGCGGATTTCACGTCGCATGCAGGTCGCCACGTCCTCGCCCGGCTCCATCTTGCCGCCCAGTCCGTTGTACTTGCCCAGATGCTGGTCATCGGCCCGGGCATTGCGGTGAATCATCAGCACCTGCTGGCGATCAGGCGACAACACATAGCCCAGGGTGGAGGTGATCGGGGTATAAGGCATGAACAGGCACCGGACCAAAGATGCCGATTCTAGCCCGATCTCCAGACCGCAGCGACCGTGACGGACCGGTCGCTCGCATTGCCGCAGCGCGGCGTCAAGTCTTGCGATAACCACCACGGGCCGCCACCATCAGGCCATGACCTGGTCACTATTCCTGTCTGCCGGTGCCAAGCTGCCGCCATGCCACCTCCGTTCACGGCGGCTTGTCCTGCTGGTCTGCAGCCTGCTGGGGCTGGCCGCCTGCGGCGATCGCGCCAGCACTCCGGACAATCGGGAAATCAACTACCGTGGCGCCAACTACCAGCTGGTACGCATCGATCTCGGCCAGCATCCCTTGAGTCTGCACTGGCGCGACCCGGAAACCGGCCGTCCCTACAGCGATATCGACACCCTGCGCCAATGGGGCGAGGCTCGCGGGCAGCGCCTGCTGTTCGCCACCAATGCCGGGATCTACGACCGCAACATCAGCCCGCTGGGTCTGTATGTGGAGCATGGCAAGGCCATGGTCCCGCTCAATCTGGCGCACGGCAATCCGGCGGCGGGGAATTTTTCACTGCTGCCCAACGGCGTCTTCGCGATCTATCCTGACGGCCATGCCGAGGTCACCGCCAGCGAGTCCTTCAAGCAGCAGACACGGAAACCCGACTGGGCCACCCAGTCCGGGCCGATGCTGGTCGTCGACGGCGAGATCAATCCCCGATTCATCGGTGATTCCACCAGCCTGAAGTGGCGCAGCGGTGTCTGTGCGGTGTCGCCACGACAGGTGGTCTTCGCGATCAGCGAGGTGCCCGTCAATTTCCACGCCTTTGCCGAGCTGTTCCGGGATCACCTGCATTGCCGCAACGCGCTGTATCTGGATGGCACGATTTCGCAGTTCTATCTGGACGGCAAGGGCTTCAACGGCGCACCGGCCTTCATGGTCAAGCCTTATGCCGGCATCTTCGCCGTCTTCGAACAGCCGGACGACCGACCGGCTCAGTCGAGCAGCAGCCGCTGACAGATCGCCTGATACAGATCAGGCAACCGCTGCAGGTCACTGAGCCGCACACATTCATCGGCCTTGTGAATGGTGGCATTGACCGGCCCCAGCTCGATCACCTCGGTGCCCAGCGGCGCGATGAAGCGGCCATCCGAGGTGCCTCCACCGGTGCTCTGCTCCACCTCCTTACCGGCCAGATCCCGACAGACGGCCACCACGGTCTCGCGCAAGCGCCCGCCCGGCGGTGCCAGAAACGGCGCGCCGGACAGATTCCAGTCCAGGCTCCAATCCAGCTCGTGTGCCTGCAGCAAGGCTTCCACCCGTCGCTGCAGGGACTCGGCGGTACTGGCCGTGCTGAAACGGAAATTGAAGTCCACCCGCAACTGACCTGGAATTACATTGCCGGCTCCGGTGCCGGCGGCGATATTCGAGATCTGGAACGAAGTGGGCGGAAAGTCGGCATTGCCCTGGTCCCAGACTTCGGCCACCAGCGCCGCCATGACCGGGGCGAACCGGTGCACCGGATTGACGGCCAATTGCGGATAGGCGACATGCCCCTGCACCCCATTGATCTGCAGTCGTCCCGACAGCGAGCCTCGACGACCGACCCGGATCAGGTCACCCAGCTGCTCGCGTGACGAAGGCTCGCCGACCACGCACCAGTCCAGCCGGGTCTGCTCCCGGCGGAATCGCGCAGCGACCTGCCGGATGCCATCCAGATTGGTCGGCCCTTCCTCGTCGCTGGTCAGCAGCAGCCCCACCCGCCCGGGATGCCCGGGATGCGCCGCCACGAACCGCTCCAGCGCCACCACCATCGCGGCGACCGAGCCCTTCATGTCCGCACTGCCACGGCCGTAAAGAAAGCCGTCCCGGATCTCGGGCCGGAACGGATCGCTGTGCCAGGCCGAGAGATCGCCGGCGGGTACCACATCGGTATGCCCGAGAAAAGCCAGGGTCGGCCCCGTCGAGCCATGCCAGGCCCAGAGATTGTCGACTTCGCCGAAGCGCAGATGCTCGATCTGAAAACCGCAGGTCTGCAGTCGGTCGGCGATCAAGGCCTGGCAGCCCCCGTCGTCCGGGGTGACCGATGCGCGCGCCACCAGCTGACACGTCAAATCCACTACTGCATGCATAAGCTGCTCCGGAAAAGCCTGAAGCTTGGCACGCTGACAGCCATCCGGCCAGCCACCGCCTCAGCCGCGGACCACGGTGCCCAGCAGATGCCCGACCAGAAAGGTCGCCAGTACCGCCGCCGCCGTGATCAGCAATTGCCGGCCGATCGAAAACAGCAACGAACGGCCGGTGAACAGCGAAGTGCCGATCCCGATCAGGGCCAGCCCTGCCAGGGTGCAGCCAAGGCTGGCCAGCAGGGCTCGACTGCCGCCGCAGAACAGATAAGGCAGCACCGGAAACAACGCTCCGCAGGAAAACAGCACGAAGGAAGACATTGCCGCAGCGTAGGCCGAGCCGCCGAGTTCGGCCGGATCAACTCCCAGATCTTCCCGCACCAGCATATCCAGCGCCATGCGCGGGGTGTCCAGCAACTGCCCGACCACCTGCTCGGAAGCCGTGTCGTCCAATCCCTTGCCACGATAGATCGCGGCCAGTTGCCGACGGGTATCATCGGGCGCCACGGCCAGTCGCTCGGCCCGTTCGGTGATCTGGGCCTGATAGAACTCGCGCGAACTGTTGACCGACAGCCATTCACCCAGCGACATCGAAAAGGCGCCAGCCACCAGCCCCGCCGCCCCGGCCAACAGGATGGCATGATCGGGCGTGGCAGCGCCCGCCATGCCCATCACCAGACTGGCATTGGAAACCAGGCCATCGTTGGCCCCCAGCACCGAGGCGCGCAAGGTATTGCCGCTCTCGCTGCGATGGCGACCTGACACCGGCGACGGAATCGGCTCGTCCAGCGGAAAATGATCGGTATGACCGCTGCGATCGACCAGTGTCGCCGCATGATCGGCATGATTGAGCCGAACCACGCTGGGCATCACGAAACCGACACCGAACCGGCCCGCCAGCCAGATCAGCAGACGCACCCGCACCCCGGGCCGCTGTAGCGGCACCATGGCCCCGGCCGCCCGCAGCCGCTGGGCCCAGAACTCGGCATTGCTGCTTTCAATGGCGGCGATGCGCTGGTAGGCCCGTGCCAACCTGTCACTGCCGGCCAGTTCCGCCAGCCGTTCGTACAGCACCGCGTTGTCGTGCTCGGTGCGGAGATTGCGCTGATAACGACGAACGGCGGCGGTATTCATGTCACTGTCCGAAACGTGCCTTGAAGCCGTTGTCACTGAAGCCGAAGCTGATGCTGCCGTCCTCCAGCTCCACGACCGGCCGACGTACCAGCGCCGGATGCTCGCGGATCAGCAGTACCCATTCGGCATCGCTTCCCGGCTGCTTGCGCTGGGGCAGCAGGCCGCGCCAGGTGGTGGAGGACTTGTTGACCAGCGCCTCCCAACCACCGGCCGCCGCCGCCCAGCGCTTGAGCGTTTCGCCATCCGCCGGATCCGCGCGGTAATCGACGAAGGTGAACGGCAGCTCGAAACGTTCCAGCCAGCGCCGGGCCTTGCGGCAGGTGTCGCAGTTGTTCAGCCCGTAAAGGGTGGCGCTCATTCGGCACTCCGCAACAATTCATTGATGCCGGTCTTGCTGCGGGTCTTCTCGTCGACCTGCTTGACGATCACCGCGGCATACAGACTGTGGCTGCCGTCCTTGGCCGGCAGGGAACCGGAGACGACCACGCTGCCGGCCGGCACCCGGCCATAGCTGACTTCGCCGGTTGCACGGTTGTAGATGCGCGTCGACTGGCCGATGAACACCCCCATCCCGATCACGCTGCCCGGCTCGACGATCACCCCCTCGACCACCTCCGAACGGGCGCCGATAAAGCAGTTGTCGCCGATGATGGTGGGATTGGCCTGCAACGGCTCCAGCACCCCGCCGATACCGACGCCTCCCGACAGATGCACGCCAGAGCCGATCTGCGCGCAGGAACCTACCGTGGCCCAGGTATCGACCATCGTGCCGGCGCCGACATGGGCGCCGATGTTGACGTAGCTGGGCATCAGCACCGCGTCGCGGGCGATATGCGCGCCGCGACGGACCAGCGCTCCGGGCACCACGCGGGCACCCAGCTGCTCGATCTCGGCCGAGGCACCATGTCCGAAGCGCAAGGGAACCTTGTCGTAAGCCAGTGCCGGACCACCGTCGACCACTTCGTTGCCATGCATGCGGAAATAGAGCAGCACCGCCTTCTTGATCCACTGGTTGACCTTCCAGCCCTGCGCGCCATCAGGCTCGGCGACCCTCAGCTCACCGGCTTCCAGCAGATCCAGTACCTGATTCACCGCCGGCCGCAGATGGGTATCCACTTCGGCCTGGGTCAGTTCAAGGCGGCGCTCGAACGCATCGGAAATGATCTGTTCAATATTCTGCATAGCTTTCACGGTTCATGATGACAACGGGGAATACTCCATCCTAACGGGATTGAATCGGCAAGGGGACCTCCCGGAGGCCGGCATCCACATCGCGGGGATTGCGCCCGTGACATGGTGTCGCGCAAGCTCATACAATCGGCCAGGTGTCCGGCCACGTCCGGCCTGACGGCGCAAGATATCCGATGCCTGCCTGCGGCAAGTTTCTACCCGATTGACGTCACGAGGCCAAGGAACGCCACATGATGCTGACAGACAGCTGCAAGGGCACGACCGTCCTGATCCCCATGCTCGTGGCCTGTCTCGCCGCGCTGGCCGCGGTGCTGGTCCGCTCGCGTGCCGATGCGCGCGGCGGAGTCCGCCAGCGGCCGTGGCGGCTGACGGCCGACGCCCTGGTCGGTCTGGGCATCTGGACCACCCATGGCTCCTCCCTGCTGTTGTCGGTCCCCGAGGCGGGCCATGATCTTCCGCGACATGTGCTGCTGAACGCGCTTTCATTGCTGCTGTGCCTGCTGGCGGCCCTGCTGTGTCTGAAGCCTGCTCGCTCCCGGACGGGAAGCTGGACCACCATCTATGGCCGTCCGCCGGCCCTGGGCCTGGGCGTGACGGCCGCCCACCTGCTGAGCCTGAAGGCGGCCGGCTTCCAGCTTGACATCACCGCCTACGAAGGCACGGTGATGCTGGTCATCAACCTGCTCGCCGGCTTCGTGATCTGTGGCGCGCTGCTGCACGCGGGACGATCCTGGATGCAGTCGCGCGCGCATGAGGCGGGAATGATCGCCCTGCTCGCGCTGGCCATGAACGCCTTGCACTATGGCAGCATGATCCCCGTCATGACCACGCTGCAGCTGGCCCCGATCAGCCTGCATGAGGTCCTGGCCAACCAGTGGCTGGATGCGCTGGCCAGCTTTGTCGCGCTGACGGCCTTGTCCGGCGCCCTCGCCGGCGCGACGCTGGATGCGCGCGTTCATCGGCACAGGTCCCACCTGGTGGACTCGCTGACGGCCGCCAACCTCGAACTGAACAGACTGGCCCATCATGATCCGCTGACCCATCTGCCCAATCACAGCCTGTTCGAGGAGAAACTGCGACTGGCCATCGAACGGGCCCGCCGCGATGCGAGTCCGCTGATCATCCTGTTGATCGATCTGGATGGCTTCAAGGCCATCAACAAGGCTTTCGGCCAACGCCAGGGTGACCAGCTGCTGATCCATGTCGCCGAGCAAATACAGTCGGTGGTGCCGCAACGCCACTCCCTGGCCAGAATCGGCGGCGATGAATTCGTGGTGCTGCTGGATCTTGAATCCACCGGGGAAGTGACTCGCCTGGGCGGACATATCCTCAGCGCCATCAGCATGCCGCTGCAGATCGAGAATCATGCGGTCAGCCTCACGGCCAGCATGGGCATTGCCCAATACCCTCGTGACGGCGCCACGCCGCAGGCCTTGATCGAGCATGCGACGATGGCGATGTACCACGCCAAAAGTGGCGAACAGGCCTATGCCTTCTTCGAGCCGAGCATGAACGCGTTGGCCCGCGACCATCTGCTGCTGCTGAACGACCTGCGCCAGGCTCTGCCCCGGCAGCAACTGGTGCTGCACTACCAACCCATCATGCGGGCGCCCGACGGACCGATGGCCGCAGCCGAAGTGCTGATCCGCTGGCAGCATCCGCAGCACGGCCTGTTGCTGCCCGAAGCCTTCATTGCTGACGCCGAACGCGCCGGCCTGATCGTGGACATCGGCAACTGGGTCATTGATGCGGCCTGTCGCCAATTGCGGCAGTGGCTGGACCGGGGCATCAGCCACATGCGGCTGGCCATCAACGTGTCGGCCATCCAGCTGCATTATGATCGTCTGGTCGAAACCCTGCAGACTGCTGTGGCCCGACATGGAGTGGAGCCTTCGCGACTGACGCTGGAGTTCACCGAATCGGTGGCGATGAAAGATCCCGAACGAAGCCTGGCCATTCTGCAGCGCCTGCACCGGCTTGGCTTCAGGATTTCACTCGATGACTTCGGCACCGGCTACTCCAGCCTGCTGTATCTGAAACAGCTGCCGGCCACCGAGCTGAAGATCGACCGCAGCTTCGTCACTGAAATCGACCAGCGGGCCCATGATCGCACCATCGTCTCGGCCATCATCGCCCTGGCCCGCCAGTTGCAGATGGAGATCGTCGCCGAAGGCGTGGAGACGCCTGCACAAAAGCAATGGCTGTGCGACCTCGGCTGTACCTTTCTGCAAGGCTATCTGCTGGGGGTGCCCGTGCCGGCCGACCTGCTGCTGGCCGAAGGCCATCCACCGGCTGGAGACGCAGTGAGGGCAAGCCTCAACGGCGACGCCCCAGCCTGGCCAGCACCGCATGCAGCAACGACTCCTGGGTCGCCAGATTCAGTGCCGCCTGATCACGCCCGCTGACCAGAAAAAAGTCCTCGACCCGTTCGCCGAAAGTCGCGATCCGGGCATCGTGTACATTGACCCCGGCTTCCTCGAAGGCCTGGGCCACCGCAGCAAGCAGCCCGGGCCGGTCCGAGCAGACCAGCGCCAGCTGGGTCAGCCGGCCCATGCTGCTGAACGCGATCCGCGGCGGACTCTGGAAGTATTTCTGGTGCCGCGACAGATTGCGCTGGGCCGGCTTGGCCGATGCCGGCTGATGCAAGGCCTGCTCAATGGCTGCACGCAGCTCGGCGGCGCGCTCCATCGTGGCCGGGGCCTGCGTATCGGCATCCAGCAACAGAAAGGTGTCCAGTGCCAGACCGCGCGGCGAATTCAGTATACGGGCCTCCAGCACCGTGAAGCGCCGCCGATCCAGCACGGCGGTGATCGCCGCGAACAGTCCCGGCCTGTCCTCGGCATACACAAACAGATCGGTGCAACCACGTACCGACAAGGGCTGCACATCCACCACCGGCGTGGCACCGTCCCGAGCCAGGATCGCCCGGGTCTGCTGGCAGATCTGCGGCAACTTGTGACGCAGAAAGCTGGCGGCAGGAAAATCCTTCCACACCGCCGTGATGGATGCCGGATCCAGACCCTCCGACTGCAGCCTGTCCAGTGCCTGTTCGCGGGCCGACTGGACCCGCACCGAAGCATGCGGCGTCGCTTCGCTGTCGCTGCGCAATACATAATGGGCCGAGGTGTAAAGATCACGCAGCAGGCGATCTTTCCACGAATTCCAAAGTCTGGCGCTGGTACCGATGATGTCGGCCACCGTAAGCAGATAGAGATGATCCAGGCGCTCCCAGTCCATCACCTCGTTGGCAAAGCGCTGCACCACCTGAGGGTCGGTGATGTCCTGCCGCTGCGCGGTGGCGCTCATCAGCAAGTGCCAGCGCACCAGCCAGGCCACCAGATCGGCATCCTCGGCCTCCAGTCCGGCCAGGCGGCAGAATTCACGCGCATCCATCTCGCCCAGTACCGAATGATCGCCGCCGCGCCCCTTGGCAATATCGTGGAACAAGGCGGCCAGCAGCAGCAGTTCCGGCTTCGCCAGCCGTGTCACCAGCTGGTGTGCCAGCGGAAAGTCCTGGGCCGCGGCAGGCTCGGCAAAACGTGCCACGTTGCGCAGCACCCGCATCGTATGTTCGTCCACGGTATAAACGTGGAACAGGTCGTACTGCATTCGTCCGAAAACCCGGCCCAGCGGTGGCAGGATCGCGGTCAGAAGGCCGAAGCGGTTCATTCGCCACAGCACGTCCACCGCCGTCGGCCCCTGCCGCAGCAGGGCCATCAGGGCGGCCAGCACCGCGGGGCACCCGGCCAGGGCCTCGCCATGATGGGCAATGGCCTGATGGATCCGGCGCATGGTTTCCGCAGCCAGCCCCACCACCTGAGGCCAGGTCTGGCGGACCACGAAGATCTCGATCAAGGCCTGCGGCCGACGAATGAACAACTCCGGATCGATCAGGGTCAGTCGGCCGGCGCGGGACTCGAAATCCGGCGTCAATCGCTGGCGATCATCCGGATCGTCAAACAACTCATCGAAACGCTCGGTCAATTGCACGCCCAGGCGCTCGACCTGGGTCGCCGCCTGGAAATAGCTCTGCATGAACTGCTCGACACCCAGGTTGCTGCTGTGCTCGTCCTGAAAACCCAGTCGTCGCGCCAGAGCCCGCTGATAGTCGAACAGCAGCCGCTCTTCGGGACGGCCCGCTTCCAGATGCAAGGCATAGCGGATCCGCCACAAGGTGGCCTCGGACTGCAGCAAGGTGTCGCGCTCGGACGGATCCAGCCAGCCGCGCCCAACCAGGCCTTCGAAGCCGCTTTCACCCAGCAGCCGTCTGGCCATCCAGCGCAGGGCATCGAGGGTCCGCAGTCCGCCCGGCCCATCCTTGAGATTGGGTTCCAGCTGATAGGTAGTGTCATCGAAACGGGCATGCCGGGCATCGCGCTCGGCCATCCTCGCGGCCAGATAGGCCCGGGCCGGCCAGATCTCCGGCGCCGTCAGGATGCTCTCCACGACCGTCGCCATGGAGGCATCACCCGCAATCCGGCGGGCATCCATCAGACTGGTGAAAACGCTGAGATCGGCCACGGCAAGCTCTCGGCATTGCGCTGCATCGCGCACGGCACTGCCTATCTTCAGACCGATATCCCACAAGGTGGCCAGAAATTGCTCCAGCGCCCGTCCCCGCCCCGGCTCGACGTGATCAACCAGAATCAGCAGATCCACGTCGGACTGCGGAAACAGCCGGCCACGGCCATACCCACCGGTGGCGAACAAGGCCACGCCCCGTGCCTCGCCCAGGCAGGCGATCCAGACATGTCCCAGCAGATTGTCGATGGCCGCCGAGCGCAAGGCGATCAGCTCGCCGGCCGCCATCCCTTCGGCAAAGGCCTGTGCCAGCGCCCGGTCAAGATCCCCCAGCCAGCTCTGCAGTGCCCGGCGCGCTTCGCCGGCCACCCCTGAGCGCGGCACCGGCAGGGGCAGTCGCGCAGGCACGCGGATCGACGCGGGCAGCAGCTCGTTGATGGACATAGGGCTCCCGCCTCACACGTTGTGTATCTGTTGAAGAGGCCGCCATGGCAGCCTCCATCCCCGCGAACGATCTCCCCGGATGCGACTTAACCCGCGTCCGGCCAGGCCGTCAGGATCTCGACACCGTCTGCCGTCACGGCCACGGTGTGCTCCCACTGGGCGGACAGGGAGTGATCCTTGGTCACCACGGTCCAGCCATCAGGCAGCTGGCGGGTCTGCGGCTTGCCTGCATTGATCATCGGCTCGATGGTGAAGGTCATGCCCTCCTTCAGCTCCACCCCGGTGCCGGCGCGCCCGTAGTGCAGGACCTGCGGTTCGTCGTGATAGACCTTGCCGATACCATGGCCGCAATATTCGCGGACCACCGAGAAACCGGCCGCCTCGGCATGCTGCTGGATCGCCGCGCCGATATCACCGAGCGTCGCGCCGGGGCGCACCTGGGCGATGCCTTTCAGCATGGCCTCCAGAGTGGTATCCACCAGGCGGCGGGCCAGCACCGAAGGGTTGCCCACGAAATACATCCGGCTGGTATCGCCATGCCAGCCATCCTTGATCACGGTGACATCGATATTGACGATATCACCGTCTTTCAGGACCTTGGTCGCCGTGGGAATGCCATGGCAGATGACATGGTTGACCGAGGTGCACAAGGTCTTGGGAAAACCGTGATAGCCGACATTGGCCGGCGTTGCCTGCTGCACGTTGACGATATGGTCATAGGCCAGCCGGTCCAGCTCCTCGGTGGTGACACCGGGTTTGACATGCTCCTTGAGCATGGCCAGAACTTCGGCCGCCAGACGACCGGCGACGCGCATGCCTTCAATGTCTTGGGGCGATTTGAGTGTGATTGCCATAATGGTTCCTACTATGGTGCCCGGCAGGGACAAACCCAAGCCCGCAGGATGCCGGGACGTGGCTTGCCGACGACGCCGGTCACAGAATATAATTGGCGGGTTAACCCCGTCGGCCATCTCCTGGCGCTGCCAGCGGCCGGACGGGGCAACGAAAGGCCATTGTAGCGCATTGCCACATGGCCCGAGCCTGTCTGAATCAGGCATACGATGCCACACACGTATCGACACCGTACTCGGGGTGCCTTGCTGCCTGGCCGGCAGCCGGGTCGAGCACGGGGATGCGTGGAGGTCTTAACCCCCGGGGAATATCCCCACTATTTCGGAGCAATACCATGGCCCAAGTCACCATGCGCCAGATGCTGGAAGCCGGCGTCCATTTCGGTCACCAGACCCGTTACTGGAACCCGAAGATGGCCCCGTACATTTTCGGCGCCCGCGGCAAGATCCACATCATCAATCTGGAAAAGACCCTGCCGCTGTTCACCGATGCGCTGAACTTCCTGTCGGGCGTGGCCCAGAAGCGCGGCACCATCCTGTTCGTCGGCACCAAGCGTTCGGCTCGCGAGCCGCTGGCCGAAGAAGCCGCACGCGCCGGCATGCCCTTCGTCACCGCCCGCTGGCTGGGTGGCATGCTGACCAACTTCCGCACCGTGAAGCAGTCGGTTGCCCGCCTGAAGGAACTGGAAGCGGCCGAGACCGATGGCAGCTTCGACAAGCTGGTCAAGCACGAAGTGCTGACCCGTCGTCGCGAGCGCGAGAAGCTGGAAAACTCGCTGGGCGGCATCAAGAACATGACCCGCCTGCCGGACGCCCTGTTCATCGTGGACATCGGCCATGAAGACATCGCCGTGCAGGAAGCCAAGAAGCTGGGCATTCCGGTCGTCGCCGTCGTCGATACCAACTACAACCCGGAGCTGGTCGATTACGCCATCCCCGGCAACGATGACGCCATCCGCGCCATCCAGCTGTATGCCCGCGCCGCCGCCGACGCGATCCTGGAAGGCAAGGCCGCTTCGCCGAATGCCGCCCAGGGCGACGGCAACGAATTCGTCGAGCTGGACGAAGAAGGCAATCCGGTCGGCAGCCAGGATGATCGTCGCAAGGACGGTGACCGTCGCCATCACGGCGCCCGCAAGAACGCCGGCAGCAGCCGTCGTCGCGAAGACGGTCAGAGCAACGACTGAACCCGTTGATCGGCCGGTCGCCCGAAGGTGACCGGCCGCTCCAGGCATACGAGGAATATTTATGAGCACGATTTCCGCACAACTGGTCAAGGAACTGCGCGAGCGGTCCGGTGCCGGCATGATGGAATGCAAGAAGGCCCTGGTCGAAAACAATGGCGACATCGAAGTCGCCATGGAATGGCTGCGCAAGACCGGTCTGGCCAAGGCTGACAAGAAGGCCGGCCGCGTCGCCGCCGAAGGTCGCATCGTTACCGCCCAGGCCGCCGGCAAGGCCGTCCTGGTCGAAGTCAATTGCGAAACCGACTTCGTGGCCAAGGACGAAAGCTTCCTGAAGTTCAGCGACGCCGTCGCCGAGATCGCCCTGAATTCGGGCGCGGCCGACGTCGAAGCGCTGAAGGCGGCCGCCTACCCGAACGGCGGCACGGTCGACGAGGCCGCCAAGGGCCTGGTCGCCACCATCGGCGAAAACATCCAGGTCCGCCGGCTGGCTCGCATCGAAACCGACGGCACCATCGGCGCCTACATCCACGGCGGCCGCATCGGCGTGCTGGTCGCGCTGAAGGGTGGTTCGGAAGATCTGGCCAAGGGCATCGCCATGCACGTGGCCGCCATGAACCCGCCGCACATCCACGCCGCGGATGTCCCGGCCGAGTTCGTCGCCAAGGAAAAAGAGATCGCACTGAGCCAGATGACCGAAAAGGACAAGGCCAAGCCGGCCGAAATCCTGGAAAAGATCATCTCCGGCAAGATCAACAAGATCGTCTCCGAAGTGACCCTGGTCGGCCAGCCCTACGTGCTGGACACCAATGTCAGCGTCGGCGAAGCCCTGAAGAAGGAAGGCGCCGAAGTCGTCAGCGTCGTCCGCCTGGCCGTGGGCGAAGGCATCGAGAAGGTCGAGGAAGACTTCCACGCCGAAGTGATGAAGCAGGCCGGCCTGGCCTGATCCAGGTCCGCCACCGCTGAAACGCACAAGGCCGCGGCAAACCCGCGGCCTTGTCGTATCCATGACAGGCAAGGCGAGGCACCCGCGCATCGCCGCCACCCCGGCCATGCCCGCAAACGGTCAGCCCCGCGCCCGACTGTCGCGATACGATCTGCAATATGTATACATGGGGCGGCGCACAACGTGCCGGCCCGCTTAGCTCAGCTACACTGTGCGCCATTCGCGCCACGCAATAGGAGATTTGCCATGGGTTCCTCGACACACTATCGCCGCATTCTGCTCAAGCTGTCCGGCGAGGCCTTGATGGGGAGCGCCGACTACGGCATCGATCCGACCGTGATCGGGCGCCTCGCCGATGAAATCCTGGAAATCCAGAAGGAAGGCGTGCAGATCGGCGTCGTCATCGGCGGCGGCAACATCTTCCGCGGCGCCGGCCTGCAAGCCAACGGCATGGACCGCGTCACCGGTGACCACATGGGCATGCTGGCCACGGTCATGAATGCCCTCGCCATGCAGGACGCGCTGGAAAAGCGCGGCGGTGAAGCCCGAGTGATGAGCGCACTGCCGATCCACGATGTCTGTGAAGACTTCATCCGGCGCCGCGCCATCCGCCATATCGAAAAGGGCCGGGTCGCCCTGTTTGCAGCCGGCACCGGCAACCCTTTCTTCACCACCGATTCGGCCGCCGCCCTGCGCGCCATCGAGATCGGTGCCGATCTGCTGCTGAAGGCCACCAAGGTCGACGGCATCTACAGTGCCGACCCCGCACGCCACGCCGACGCCAAGCGCTATGACCACCTGACCTACGATCAGGTCATCGAGCGCAAACTGGCAGTGATGGACACCGCCGCCATCGCCCTGTGCCGGGACCAGCGTCTGCCGATGCGGATCTACGACATGGGTGTGGCCGACAATCTCAAGCGGATCATCCGTGGCGAGGCCATCGGCACCCTGGTCGATCCGGGCTGAGATCGCGCACGATCCATGGCAGCGGGGGTCGGCCTGTCTTGCCCCTGCCTCGCTTGTTATACTTGCCGGCTTGCATGCCACCGGGGTTACAGACCATGTTGAATGAAATCAAGGCCGATGCCCAGACCCGCATGGGCAAAAGCATCGACTCCCTCAAGCACGACCTGACCCGGATCCGTACCGGCCGCGCCAGCACCTCGCTGGTGGACGGAATCAAGGTTTCCTACTACGGCTCGGATACCGCACTGAGCCAGGTGGCCTCGGTTGCCCTGGGCGATTCGCGCTCCATCGTGATCACCCCCTGGGAAAAAAATCTGGTCGGGCCGATTGAAAAGGCGATCCTGGCCTCGGATCTGGGCATCACCCCGACCACCGCCGGCACCGTGATCCGCCTGAATCTGCCGCCGCTGACCGAGGAGCGTCGCCGCGAGCTGGCCAAACAGGTCGGGCATGAAGGTGAAAACACCAAGATCGCGGTGCGCAATATCCGCCGTGATGCCTTGCAGCAGGCCAAGGATCTGCTGAAGGAAAAGGAGATCACCGAAGATGATGACCGCCGTTTCGACGACGAGATCCAGAAGCTGACCGATCGCTTCATCAAGGATGTCGATGCCGTGGTCAAGGCCAAGGAGGATGAGCTGCTGGCGCTGTGAGCGCCACCAGCTTGCCTGCCATGTCCGATGATGCCCCGCGCAGCCGTGTTCCCGGGCATATCGCCGTGGTCATGGATGGCAATGGCCGCTGGGCCAAGGCCAGGCTGCTGCCGCGCAGTGCCGGCCATCGTGCCGGTCAGCGAGCGGTGCGGGAAATCATCGAGGGCTGCCTGCACCATGGGGTGCAGTCGCTGACATTGTTTGCCTTTTCCAGTGAGAACTGGCGCCGCCCGGAAGAGGAAATCAGTGCGCTGATGGAACTGTTCCTGCGGGCGCTGGACCGTGAAGTCGAAAGTCTGCGCCAGCACGATGTGCGACTGACCTTTATCGGCGAGCTGGGCAGTCTCAACAGTCTGCTGCGCGAGCGCATCGCCCGCGCCGTGGCGATAACGGCCGGCAATCGAAAACTGACCGTCAATATCGCGATCAACTACGGCGGGCAATGGGATATCACCCAGGCCGCGCGTGAACTGGCCGCAGCCGTCCAGCGCGGAGAACTGGCCGTGGCCGACATCGACCAGAACCGGGTCGCCGGATACTGCCAGCTGAGCGACCAGCCCCCCGTGGATCTGTTTGTCCGTACGGGCGGCGAATACCGCATCAGCAATTTCCTGTTGTGGCAGATGGCCTACGCCGAGCTCTATTTCACCGATACCTTGTGGCCTGATTTCAACCAGGCCAGTCTGACCCAGGCCATTCATGCCTACGCCAATCGCGAGCGCCGCTACGGGCGCACCGGCGAACAACTGGCACATACCTCCTGATCCGAGAATTCAATGCTTGCCAAACGCGTACTGACTGCCCTGCTGGTGGCACCCCTGGCCATCCTGATGATTCTGGGGCTGCCCACGCCGTGGTTTGCCCTGCCGATTGGCATCATCTTCCTGTCGGCGGCCTGGGAATGGGCACGTATCGCCGGGCTGCAGAACCGTCCGGCACGGATCGCGCTGCTGCTGGTCTCGGCGCTGGCCTATGTCGTGCTGTGGCAGCTGCGCGCCGGGCCCTGGTGGCCTCCCGTCATCGCGCTGGGCGTGGCCTGGTGGGCTGTGGCCTGTGTCTGGCTCAACCAGCTGACATTCGCCGCCTCGCCGACGCCGGCCCACCGCAACATGAAGCTGGTAGCTGGCGCCTTGGTCCTGTTCCCGGCCTGGGTCGCCGGCATGTCCATTCACGGCAGTTCGCCGCATGGCCCGGCCTGGACCCTGCTGGCGATGCTGCTGGTCTGGGGTGCTGACACCGGCGCCTATTTCAGCGGCCGCTTCTTCGGCAAGCGCAAGCTGGCCCCCCAGATCAGCCCGGGCAAAACCTGGGCCGGTGCTTACGGCGCCGGCGTGGCCGGCATCCTGATCGGCCTCGGCGGAGGCTTGCTGCTTGATGTGCATGGCCCCCGTCTGGCCGGCCTGGTCCTGCTCTCGGTATTGACCGTCGCCGCATCCATCGTCGGCGACCTGGTCGAAAGCCTGATGAAGCGCCAAGGCCAGGTCAAGGATTCCGGCAACCTGTTCCCCGGCCACGGCGGCATGCTGGACCGGATGGACAGCGTCTTTGCCGCCCTCCCGGTGTTCGCCGCCGGCAAACTTCTGTTGGGGCTGTAAGCCCTCTTGACGATGAGCGTTTGAGCAAATGAAACAGATCGCGATTTTTGGTGCCACCGGCTCGATCGGCAGCAGCACCCTCGACATCATTGCCCGGCATCCCGAGCGCTTTCGGGCCAGCGTACTCAGTGCCAACCGTCAGGTCGATGCCCTGGTCGCGCTATGCCAGCGCTTCGAGCCGGACCTGGCCATCATCGCCGACCCGGCTCTGGAGGGCGAACTGGCCGCCAAGCTGAAGGCCGCCGGACTCCGCTGCGAGGCCGCAGCCGGACCCTCGGCACTGGACCAGGCCGCGGCCGGCCCGCTGTGCGATACCGTGGTCGCCGCCATCGTCGGTGCCGCCGGGCTGGGTTCCACCATTGCCGCGGCCCGTGCCGGCAAACGCCTGCTGCTGGCCAACAAGGAATCCATCGTGATTTCCGGCGAGCTGCTGCTGCAGGCCTTGAACGAGGGCGGCGGCGAGTTGCTGCCGGTCGACTCCGAGCACAACGCGATCTTCCAGTGCCTGCCCGGCGGCAGGCCGCCGCTGGCCCGCAGCGGCGTGCGCCGACTGATCCTGACGGCCTCGGGCGGCCCCTTCCGCGGCCGCAAGCGCGATGAACTCACCACCATCACCCCGGACCAGGCCTGCAAGCACCCGAAATGGTCGATGGGCCGCAAGATCTCGGTGGATTCGGCAACCCTGATGAACAAGGGCCTGGAGGTCATCGAGGCGCACCACCTGTTCGGTGCCAGCGCCGATCAGATCGACGTGGTGGTCCACCCCGAAAGCCTGATCCATTCGATGGTCGACTATGTCGATGGCTCGGTACTGGCCCAGCTGGGCAATCCCGATATGCGGACCGCGATCGGCTATGCCCTGGCCTGGCCGGAGCGGATCGACACCGCCGTTCCGACCCTGGATCTGCCGGCCATCGGCAAACTGCATTTCGAAGAACCCGACCTGGAAACCTTCCGCTGCCTGGCGCTGGCTTTCCAGGCCCTGCGGGCCGGTGGTGATGCCACCACCATCCTCAATGCCGCCAACGAAGTGGCCGTCGAGGCCTTCCTTAACGGGCAGCTGGCCTTCAACGCGATTCCCGATCTCGTCGAGAGGGTTCTTGCGGAACTGCCGCAACAATCCGTGGTCGATATACCGTCACTGATGGATCGTGATCGCGCCGCCCGCGAAGCCGCACTGCGGGTCCTTGCCAGCACATGCTGATATCCTTCGGTTAATGAATGCATTTTTCGGTTCCGTCTTCTGGTTGCTGGTCACGCTGGGCGTACTGGTCACCTTCCATGAATTTGGCCATTACTGGGTCGCCCGGCGCTGTGGCGTCAAAGTCCTGCGCTTTTCAGTGGGCTTCGGTCGTGCGCTGTGGTCACGCAAAGGACGGGACGGCTGCGAATACCAGATAGCGGCGATTCCGCTGGGTGGCTACGTCAAAATGCTCGATGCCCGCGAGGGCGAGGTCGATCCAGCCCTGCGCGGCCAGGAGTTCACTGCCAAGCCGGTCTGGCAGCGGATCGCGATCGTTGCCGCCGGCCCGGCCTTCAATCTGCTGTTCACCGTCGTTGCGCTGTGGCTGATGTTCATGCTGGGCAAGCCGGACATCGCCCCCATCGTGACTGCGGCACCGCACAGTCTGGCAGCCGAGGCCGGCATTCAGGCCGGCGATCGGATCCAGCGGATCGACGGTGACGCGGTCAGCACCTGGAGCGATGCGCTGGACGCAATTGCCAATGCGACCCTGGGCCGCCAGCCGCTGCCGATGGTGGTCACCGATCCCCATGGCACACCGCGCTCCCTGAGCCTGCCCCTGCAGAAGTTGCCCGCAGGACAGGACGTGGGCCGCTATCTGGATACGCTGGGCCTGCGACTGGCTTCGCCGCCTGCGATCGCCGCCACGGTAGTGCCGGGCCAGCCGGCGGCGGCGGGTGGACTGCGCGTCGGGGACCTGATCCGCCAGGTCAACGGTCAGCCGGTTGCCGATTTCGAGGACTTCCGCAGCCAGGTCACTCGCCAAGCCGCCATCCAGCCCACGCTGAAGCTGCAGATCCAGCGTGGCGACCAGCAGCTGGATCTGAGCGTCACCGCCCGCAAGGAAGCCCTGCAAGGTGGTGTCGCCCGATGGCTGATCGGCATCGGTTCGCAGCCGCCGGTGATGGCGACCTTGCGCTATGGCCCGTTGAAAGCCGTCGGCGCCGCACTGACGGCAACCTGGCACAACACCCGCCAATCGTTCAATCTGATCGGCAAGATGCTCAGCGGCCAGGCGTCGCCCCGCAATCTGTCCGGCGTGATCGGCATTGCCCAGGTAGCCAACAGTTCGGCCCACATGGGCCTGGCCTGGTTCCTCAATTTTCTGGCCATGGTCTCGCTCAGTCTGGCCGTGATCAATCTTTTGCCGATTCCCGTCTTGGACGGCGGTCACTTGCTGTATTACCTTATTGAGTTGGTCAAAGGCAGTCCGGTCAGTGAACGTGTCATGCTTGCAGGTCAGTATGTCGGCCTGATGCTATTGTTCACCTTGATGGGGCTGGCGTTCTACAACGATATTCACCGCATACTGTCTTCGTGACACGACTGCGCCAGGGGATGCCGGGGACTCGGCGGACACGGCAGCGACAGCACGGGACGCCAGGGGGCGACAGGTCGAGATATCCTCGCTGCCCCCGAAGACAACGGGGAGAGACCCAGGTCTCATCCCACTTTTATTGGACCGGACGTTCGCGTCAGGTTCGGGAATCACTCAACGGAATCGACGATGAAGCGTATCGCCGCCCTGATCTTGTTTGCATCACTGTCCAGCACGGCCGTCGCGATGGAGCCATTCGTCGTTTCCGATATTCGTATTGACGGTCTCCATCGTATTTCGGCCGGAACGGTTTATACCTATCTGACCATCAACAAGGGCCAGCCGCTGACCGCCGAGGAAGCCCAGTCGGCGATCCGCGCGCTGTACCAGACCAAGATGTTCAGCGACGTCACCCTGGACCGGGATGGCAATACCCTGGTCATCAAGGTGGTCGAGCGTCCCTCGATCGCCAAGCTGAACTTGCGCGGCAATCACGACATCAAGGAAGAAGACCTGCGCAAGGGCCTGAAGTCCATCGGACTGGCCGAAGGCGAGACCTTCGACCGGCTGTCCCTGGACCGGGTGCAGCAGGAACTGATCTCGCAGTATTACAACCGCGGCAAGTACAACGTCGGGGTGATCCCGCATGTCACCAAGCTGGATCGCAATCGGGTCGCGATCGATATCGAGATCCGTGAAGGCAAGGTCGCCAAGGTCCGTGAGATCAACATCATCGGCAACCATGATTTCACCGATCGGCAGATCCGTACCGGCTTCAAGACCGATACCGCCAATCTGACCTCCTGGTATTCCAAGAACGACCAGTACTCGCGCGAGAAGCTGTCCGGCGACCTGAAGACCTTGCAGTCCTATTACATGGACCGCGGCTACGCCGACTTCGCGCTGGATTCCAGTCAGGTCACCATTTCTCCGGACCGCCGCTCGGCCTATATCGATACCAGCGTCAAGGAGGGCGAGATCTACACGGTCTCCGACATCCATCTGCTGGGTCAGCTGCGGCTGCCGGAAAAGGACATGCGCCGACTGGTGTTCCTGCACAACGGCGATCTGTTCAGTCGTCGCGCCGTCGAGGCCAGCTCGGACGCGATGAAGGCGATTCTTGCCAATATCGGCTACGCCTATGCCAAGGTCACCCCGGTGCCCAAGCTGGATCATGACAAGCGTACCGTCGACCTGACCTTCTATGTCGAACCCGGTCCGCGCGTGTATGTCCGCCGCATCGTGTTCGAAGGCAATACCCGTACCGAAGATCAGGTGCTGCGCCGCCAGTTCCGGCAGCTCGAAGGCGGTTACTACAACCAGCTGGCCATCGACCGGACCAAGGTCCGCCTGCAGCAGCTGGGCTTTTTCAAGACCGTCGACATCAACAAGGAACGGGTCAACGGCGTCGACGACGAGGTGGATCTGCACGTGAAGGTCGCCGAGCAATCCGCCGGCAGTCTGCAGTTCGGTGTGGGCTATTCGCAGTACGCCGGCATCATCATCTCGGCCTCCGTCACCCAGAACAACATCATGGGTACCGGTGACAAGTTCTCGATCAGCGCCTCGAAGAGCTATTACTACACCAATGCCAATGTCAGCTACTACAACCCGTATGTGACCGAAAGCGGTATCGGTCTGGGTTACAACCTGGCCTATTCGAAGTCCAACTACGGTGATACCTACCTGGCCAACTTCGAGACCAACATGAAGTCCTTCTCGGTGAACATGGGCATTCCCATCACCGACTGGGACGGTCTGAACTTCAGCCTGGGTCTGAGCAGCAACCGCATCAACACCTACGACGGCTACACGCCCCAGGTGCTGACCGACTATATCAACAAGATCGGCAAGAAGACCGACCACTCCTGGGACGGCACCGTCACCTGGACCCGCAACACCAAGAACAACTACTGGGCGCCCACCCACGGCGGCCAGCTGCAGGCCTCGATCACCGCGGCCCTGCCCGGCTCGACCGTGCAGTACATCAAGTTCTTCGGCGAAGCCAACCATTACTGGCCCGTCGGCGGCGGGTACGTCCTGTATCTGGATGGCCAGGTCGGCTACGGCAAGACCTATGGCAAGGACTCGAAGTACGACTTCCCGTTCTGGGAGAACTTCTATTCGGGCGGCGTCAGCGATGTCCGTGGTTTCCAGCAGAACACCCTGGGCCCGCGCTACTGCACCGGCACCACGACAGTGAATGGCAAGACCGTGCCGGTCACCCCGAATCATGACGGCTACTGTGCCAACAGCTACTACGATTACGCCCAGCCCATCGGCGGCGCCTTCAAGGTCCTGGGCTCGGCCCAGCTGTTCCTGCCCCTGCCGTTCCTGAAGGACATCAATACCGCCCGCGTAGCCTGGTTCGTGGATACCGGCAACGCCTATGCCACCGTGCAGGACTTCAATGTGAACACCCTGCGCGTGTCCACGGGTATCTCGCTGCAGTGGCAGGCGCCGATCGGACCGCTGGTGATCAGCTTTGCCGTGCCGGTTCGCGAACAGGCTTCGGACAAGCGCTACAAGGAACAGATCCAGTTCACCTTCGGCAGCCAGTTCTGATCCCCCATACCGCCAGCTAAGCCGTGCCCCGCGCTGGGCGCAGCGTGGAGCCTCGTGATGAACAAGCAGATGTATACCGCCGCCGCGATCTGCGAGCGGTTCGGTCTCCAGCTGAAGGGCGATGGCGCCGTCGAACTCGACGCCGTCGCCCCGCTGGACCGAGCAGGGCCGCGTGACCTCAGTTTTGTGGTCAACGACCGCTACGCCTCGCAACTGGCGGCTTGCACCGCCGGCGCCGTCATCGTGTCAACCGCACTGGCCGATGCCGTCAACGGCACCGCCTTGATCGCCGCCAATCCCCATGTCGCCTTCGCCAAGGTCGCCACCTTATTCGAGCGCCCCTTGAGCGCACCGGTCGGCATCCACCCCAGCGCCGTGGTCTCGCCGCTGGCCAAAGTGGCCGCCAGTGCCAGCATCGGCCCTTGCAGCGTGATCGAGGACGATGCGGTCATCGAGGACGACGTAATCATCGGTCCCAACTGCGTGGTCGGCCCCGACTGCGTGGTCGGTGCCGGCTCCCGGCTGGTCGCCCAGGTCACCTTGGTGCTGCGGGTCCGCTTGGGCAAGCGGGTCCTGATCCATCCGGGTGCCGTGCTGGGTGCCGACGGCTTCGGACTGGCTTTCGACAATGGCCACTGGATCAAGATTCCTCAGCTAGGTGGAGTGCGGCTGGGCGATGACTGCGAAGTCGGAGCCAACACCACCATCGATCGCGGTGCTCTGGAAGACACCGTGCTGGCCGATGACTGCCGGCTCGATGACCATATCCACATCGCCCACAACGTCGAGATCGGTGCCCATACGGTGATGGCCGGATTCACGGGAGTCGCCGGAAGTGCGAAAATCGGCAGCTATTGCCAGTTCGGAGCCCGGGCCGGCGTGTTCGGCCATCTGGAAATCACCGACAAAGTGACGCTGACCGGCTGCGCAGTCGCCACTGGCAATATCCGTGAGGCCGGTGTCTATACGTCAAACAACCTGCCGCTGCTGCCCAGCCGCGACTGGTTTCGCAATGCCGCACGCTTCAAGCGTCTGGATGAATTGGTGCAGCGCGTCGCCGCACTGGAGAAGGAATAAGAAACATGTCTGAGATCGACCTGCCCGTGTCCCTGCCCATCGAGGCCGAGCAAATCCTGGAGTTGCTGCCGCATCGCTACCCCTTCCTGCTGGTCGATCGCGTGACCGATCTGGTGCCCGGCGAATATCTGGTGGCCACCAAGAACGTCACCATCAACGAGCCCTTCTTCCAGGGTCACTTCCCTGGCCACCCGGTGATGCCGGGCGTGCTGATCGTCGAGGCCATGGCCCAGGCCGCCGGACTGCTGACCCGCTTCAGCCATCAGGTGCCCGCCGACCAGCGGATGGCAATGTTCTATCTGGTGAAGGTCGACAAGGCCCGCTTCAGCGCCGTGGTCGTACCCGGTGACCAGCTGCGGATCAAGGTGACCCTGAAGCGCCAGCTGCGTGGCATGGGGCTGTTTGTCGCCGAAGTGCTGGTCGATGGCAAGGAAGTCGCCAGCTGCGAAATCATGTGTGCCGCCAGGAGCGACAAATGATTCACCCTACTGCAGTCATCGATCCCTCGGCGTCCATCGGCACCGGAGTCAGTATCGGTGCCTACAGTATCATCGGTGCCGAGGTCGAAATCGGCGACGGCACCGAGATCGGCCCGCATGTGGTGATCACCGGGCCGACCCGGATCGGCCGCGACAACCGGATCTTTCAGTTCGCCTCGATCGGGGCGGAGCCGCAGGACATCAAGTTCGCCGGCGAGCGCACCGAACTGATCATCGGTGACCGCAACCTGTTCCGCGAAAACGTCACCGTCAATCGCGGTACCGGTTTCGGTGGCGGGATCACCCGGATCGGCAATGACAACTGGTTTCTGGCCTACGTGCACATCGCGCATGACTGCCAGGTCGGCAACCACACCATTTTCTCGAGCTATTCGGGGCTGGCCGGTCATGTCCGGGTCGACGACTGGGCGATTTTCTCCAGTTATGCCGGTGCGCACCAGTTCAGCCGGATCGGCACCCATGCCTTTATCGGCATGTCCTGCCTGGCCCATGCCGATGTCGCCCCCTATATGATTCTGTCCAAGGATACCGAGCAGCACGGCCGTATCCGCAGCATCAATCTCACCGGCCTGAAACGCCACGGCTTCAGTTCCGAGCGCATTGCCCTGCTCAAACGTGCCTATCGCATCCTGTTCCGCTCCGGCCTGTCGCTGGAAGAGGCAAGGGCGCAGCTGGACGCGCTGGATGCCGAAAGCCAGGACATCCGCGAGCTGCTGGATTTCATCGCCGGCAGCGAGCGTTCGCTGGTCCGCTGAGCACAAGGCGAAGACGACCATACCGCGGCTTTCGCATAGACCAAGCAGCGCCGCTCCAAGGGCCGACGGCATCACCCGGCCGGCCCGATGCCAAGAACTGACGGTGACAGGATTGCCAAGAGTCGACCATGTCTGAATCCGCTCCTTCCCCCGCCCCCGTTTTTGCCCTCATCGCCGGCGAAGCCTCGGGTGACCAGCTGGGTGGCGGCCTGATCATTGCACTGCGCCAGCGCTTTCCCGAAGCCCGCTTCGTCGGCATCGGCGGCGAACGCATGAAGGCGGCAGGACTTGAATCCTGGCATGACATGCGCGAGCTCTCGCTGTTTGGCCTGGTCGAGGTCCTGGGCCATCTGCCGCGATTGCTGCGGCTGCGCAAGGCTCTGCTGCGACGCCTGCTGCAACTGCGCCCGGATGTCGTCATCGGCATCGATGCCCCTGACTTCAACCTGGGTGTCGAACGCCATCTCAAACAGGCCGGACTGCGTACCGTTCACTATGTCAGCCCCTCGGTCTGGGCCTGGCGCGAGAACCGGGCGGCCAAACTGGGCCGCAGCGCCGACGAGATCCTGTGCCTGTTCCCGATGGAACCGGAAATCTATGCCCGCCATGGTGGCCACGGCCATTTTGTCGGTCATCCTCTGGCCTGGCAGTTCCCGATCCACGTCGATCGAGCGCCGGCACGCCAGCGCCTGGATCTGTCCAGCGAAACCCCGGTACTGGCGGTGCTGCCCGGCAGCCGCCAGTCCGAAGTGCAGTCGCTGGGGCGGATCTTCCTGCAGGCCAGTCGGCAGATCGCCGCCCAGATACCTGGCCTGGAAATCGTGATCCCCGCCGCCGACCCGGCGATCCGTCAGACACTGCAACAGCTGATCGACGCCCTGCCCGAGGACGCCCCGGCCGTACGACTGCTCGATGGCCAGGCGCATGATGCCTTGCTGGCCTCGGACGTGGTGTTGGTCGCCTCCGGTACCGCCACGCTGGAAGCCATGCTGGCCAAACGGCCGATGGTGGTCGGTTACCGGATCTCGCCACTCAGCCTGTGGCTGGCCCGTTCGCTGAAGATGATCCGCACCGAGGTCTATGCCCTGCCCAATATCCTTGCCCGTGCCTGCGGTCTTGGCGAGACCACCTTGCTGGCACCCGAACTCGTCCAGGATGACTGCACTCCCGGCAAGCTGGCGGCGGCGGTGCTGGCTCTGTTTCGTGACAGCCATCAGCGCGAAGCCATTGTCCGCGGCTTCGAGATTCTGCACGAACGTTTGCGCGGCGATGCGGAACGTTCACCCTCGGATCAGGCCGCCGAAGTGATCGCCGGCATGATCGCCCCGCCGGCACCGGCCGAAACCGGCGGAGAGACCAGCGTGACGGAACCGGCCGCTCGTGACTAGACCTTCCCGGATTGCCGGAGTCGATGAAGCCGGCCGCGGTCCCCTGGCCGGACCGTTGACCGTGGCGGCCGTGATCCTGGATCCGGCACGCCCGATTGCCGGCCTCAACGACTCCAAGAAACTGAGCGAAAAGCGGCGTGAAGCCCTGTACGAGCAGATCATCGAGCGCGCGCTGGCCTGGCGCATCGAAATCATCGAGGTCGCGGAAATCGATGCCCTGAATATCCTGCAGGCCACACTGACCGGCATGCGCCGGGCCGTGGCCGGTCTGGAGCCGGCTGCCGACGAGGCCTTGATCGACGGCAACAAGATCCCCCCGGACATGCCCTGTCCAGCGCGGGCCATCGTCGGTGGTGACGGCCTGGAACCGGCGATCGGTGCCGCCTCGATTCTGGCCAAGGTCTGCCGCGATCGCATCATGAAGGCGCTGGAGCAGGATTTTCCCGGCTATGGCTTTGCCGTGCACAAGGGCTATCCCACTGCGGCTCACCAGTTGGCCCTGCAGCATCTCGGCCCCTGCCCGCAGCATCGGCTCAGTTACGCTCCGGTCAAAAAGGCCTTGGCGACACGGCAAGTCGCCTCGCTATAGTCACAGCCAATAAAAATCATAAAATCCATCACTTGGACATATGGTCAAGCGCATGACTGAATAGGGTCATGACAGCCTTGGTCCACTATCTGCGCTACACCCTTCCCGGCATTGGGAAGGCAACGATCCCTCCGGCGGCAAAACCGCGCTGGCTGGGCCCCGGACTGCTGGTCGCCGTGGGGTTTGTCGACCCCGGCAACTGGGCCACCGATCTGCAGGCCGGTGCCCGGTATGGCTACACCCTGACCGGTGCCGTGATCCTCGCCAGCCTCATGGGCTGGCTGTTCCAGCACCTCAGCGCCAGGCTGGCACTGGCGACGGGGCGCGATCTGGCCAGTCTGATCCGCCACCAGTTCCCCGCTGCCGTGGCCGATCTTGCCTGGCTGGCCGCCGAGCTGGCGATCATCGCCACCACCATGGCCGAATTGCTGGGCAGCGCCATTGCCCTGCAATTGTTGCTGGGCCTGCCCCTGGGAACCGGGATCGGCCTGGCGGCCATGGCCGGCTGCCTGGTCCTGATCGGGTCCAGGCACCGCGCGTCCGAACAGCACGAATATGTGGTCGCCGGGCTGCTGGCCGTGGTCTCGGTCAGCTTCCTGGCTCTGCTCCATCGCGCCCATCCCTCGCCGCAAGCGGCCTGGCAGGGGCTGCTGCACAGCGGATCGGCGCTGCAGCACCCGGCCATGCTGGCGATGGTGGCCGGCCTGATCGGCGCCACCGTGATGCCGCACAATCTGTATCTGCATTCGGGCATGACCGCCAGCCGGGTACAAGCCGCACCGCCCGAGCAACGGGTGGCGCTGGCCAGCGCCACGGAAGCGGACACCTTTCGTGGCCTGAGCCTGGCGGCCCTGGTCAATCTCGCGATACTGATGCTGGCAGCGGCCACACTGAGCCGCCCCGGTCTGATCGTCGACAGCTTGGCCCACGCCCATCAAGCCATCGCCGTCAGCCTGGGCAGCGCCGCCGCACTGGTCTTTGCGCTGGCGTTGTACGCGGCCGGCCAGAGCTCGACCTTGACCGGCATGCTGGCCGGCCGACAGATACGCCGGGGCTTTGCCCGCGGCGGCGGGCTACCCGGCCCCGCCCTTTGGCTGAGCCGCGGTCTGGGCACCGCCTGCTGTCTGCTGCTGGTGCTGTTCGTGCCCGGCCTGTCTGCCGACCGCGTGCTGGTATGGACCCAGGATGTGCTGGCGCTGGTTCTGCCGTTCGCCCTGCTGCCCCTGGTGATTCTGGTCAGTCGCCGCCGACTGATGGGCCGGTTTACCCTGGGCAGACCCATGCTTGGATTGGCCATCGCGGCCACCGCCGTGATTCTTTACCTGGACGCCAGCCAGATCGCCAGCCTGATCTGAGCGTCAGGCCGCCGAAAGCCAAAGCCGGGCCGCCCACCTGGATCGGGGCCGGCGGCGGGCCGGGTCCAACCATCTCAGAATGCAAGAGACCATTGCGAGACAAGGCCTGCCACGGGCTCCGGCATTCAGCCGCAGGGCCTGAACTTGCCGCCGCGCCACGGCGGCGGTAGCCTTCCCTGTCCGACCATGTGAATCGCGATGTCCGCACGTTTTATTCCCCTGCATCTGCACAGCGAGTACTCGCTCGTTGACTCAACGATTCGTATCAAGCAACTGGTAGCGGCCTGTGCCGAGGCCGGTCTGCCGGCGGTCGCCCTGACCGACGACAGCAACATGTTTGCCCTGGTCAAGTTCTACAAGGCCTGCAGCGCCGCCGGCATCAAGCCGATCTGCGGCAGCGACCTGTGGCTGGCCGGCCATGATGAAGGCCGTCCCTGGCGGATGACCTTGCTGTGCCAGAACCGCGAGGGTTATCTGAACCTGTCGCGACTGGTCTCCCAGGTGTGGCGCGACGGCCAGACCGCCGGCCGGCCCCTGCTGGACACCCAGTGGCTGGGCACCGGTCCTGACGGTGCCAGCGCCGGCCTGATCGCCCTCTTCGGCCGCGACAGCGAGACCGCCCGGCTCGCCATGGACCAGGGGCTGGATGTCGCGCGTACGGCCTTGCAGCCGTGGCTGCAGCGGTTTCCGGACCGGCTGTATCTGGAACTGAGCCGCACCGGACATCCGCGCGAGGAGCACTGGAACAACCTGGCCTTGCAGCTGGCGACCGAGCTGGATCTGCCGGTGATTGCCAGCAATGACACCCGGTTTCTGAAACAGTCGGACTTCGATGCCCACGAAGCCCGCGTCTGCATCAACCAGGGCCGGGTCCTGGCCGACCCCAAGCGCCCTCGCGACTATACCGATCAGCAATACCTGAAAAACGCCGAGGCCATGGCGGCGTTGTTCGCCGACGTGCCCGAGGCCCTGGAGAACACGGTCGAGCTGGCCCGTCGCTGCAATCTGGAACTGTCCTTCGGCACCTATTACCTGCCGGACTTTCCGGTGCCGGAAGGTCATGACCTGGCCAGCTATATCCGCGAGATCGCCCGCGAGGGCCTCAAGGAACGACTGGCCGCCGCGCCACTGGCCGAAGGCCACAGCCTGGCCGACTACGAGGCCCGGCTGGAACGCGAGCTGGACGTCATCATCAAGATGGGCTTTCCCGGCTACTTTCTGATCGTGGCCGACTTCATCAACTGGGGCAAGCAGAACGGGATTCCGGTCGGCCCCGGCCGTGGCTCGGGTGCCGGTTCGCTGGTGGCCTGGGTACTGAAGATCACCGATCTGGACCCGCTGCAGTTCAACTTGCTGTTCGAGCGCTTCCTGAATCCAGAACGTGTGTCGATGCCCGACTTCGACATCGATTTCTGCATGGACCGCCGCGACGAGGTCATCGACTACGTTTCGCGCAAATACGGCCGGGACCATGTCAGCCAGATCATCACCTACGGCTCGATGGCGGCCAAGGCCGTGCTTCGCGACTCCGGCCGCGTGCTCGGCATGGGTTACAACGCGGTCGACCGTATCGCCAAGCTGGTGCCGCCACGACCGCTGGACCTGACCCTGTCCTGCGTGCTGGGCCGCTCGGAAAAGGCGAAGAAGGAGCCGGATCGTGTCGTCCGGGAGTTCTGCGAGCTCTACGATCAGGACGAGGAAGCCCGGGCCCTGATCGATCTGGCCCTGAGCCTGGAAAACCTGACCCGCAACGTCGGCAAGCATGCCGGCGGCGTGGTGATCGCCCCCACGCCGCTGACCGATTTCGCACCGCTTTATTGCGAGCCGGGCGGCGGCGGCGTGGTCACCCAGTACGACAAGGATGACGTCGAGGCCGTCGGTCTGGTCAAGTTCGACTTTCTGGGTCTGCGCACCCTGACCATCATCGACTGGGCGGTGAAGGCCATCAACCGCCGCCGCGAGGCGGCTGGCGAAGCCTTGCTGGACATCGAGTCGCTGCCGCTGGACGATGCCGCGACCTACGATCTGCTGAAGAGTGCCCGCACCGTGGCGGTGTTCCAGCTGGAATCCTCGGGCATGCAGCGCATGCTGAAAGATGCCCAGGCCGACCGCTTCGAGGACATCATCGCCCTGGTGGCGCTGTACCGTCCGGGTCCGATGGATCTGATTCCCAGCTTCGTGGCCCGCAAGCACGGTCGCGAGGACGTGGAATATCCCGATCCGCGCGTCGAGCCGATCCTGAAAGAGACCTACGGCATCATGGTCTATCAGGAGCAGGTGATGCAGATGGCGCAGATCGTCGGCGGCTACTCGCTGGGCGGCGCCGACCTGTTGCGCCGCGCGATGGGCAAGAAGAAAGTCGAGGAAATGGCGAAGGAACGCGCCAAGTTCCGCGAAGGTGCCGCCAAGGACGGGCTGACCGGCGAAAAAGCCGACGCCATCTTCGACTTGATGGAAAAATTCGCCGGCTACGGCTTCAACAAGTCGCACGCCGCCGCCTATGCCCTGGTCTCCTATCAGACCGCTTGGCTGAAAGCGCATTATCCGGCCGAGTTCATGGCCGCGACGATCTCCTCGGACATGGACAACACCGACAAGGCGGTGACCTTCCTGGACGAGTCGCGAGCCATCGGTCTGGAGATCCTGCCGCCGGACGTCAACCATTCGGACTTCATGTTCGTCGCCGTCGAGCCGCGGGTGATCCGCTACGGACTGGGTGCCATCAAGGGCGTCGGCGAAGGTGTCTGCGAGGCCATCGTCGCTGAGCGCCGCCAGCATGGCGCCTATACCGACCTGGGTGATTTCTGCCGCCGCATCGGCGATGCCAAGCTCAACAAGCGGGTGCTGGAGGCCTTGCTGCTGTCCGGCGCACTGGATGCGCTGGGGCCTCACCGGGCCTGCCTGATGGCACAGCTGCCCGATGCCATCCGTGCCGCCGACCAGCATCTGCGCAACCAGTTGTCAGGCCAGAACGACATGTTCGGTGCCCCGGCCGGCGCCAGCGGTCCGGCCCTGGCGCTGGAAATGCCCCAGGTGCCTGAGTGGCCACTGGAACAATTGCTCAATGGCGAGCGCGACACTCTGGGCCACTTCCTGTCCGGCCATCCCACCGACCCGTGGCGTGAGGAGCTGGCCCAGCTGGCCTCCTGTCCGCTGGGAGAGATCGTCGAACGCTATCAGCCACCTCGCCCGCGCAAGTCCGATGGCGATGAAGGCAACCGCTTCCGGCGCGGCCCCGACACGCCCTGGACCGTTGCCGGGCTGGTCACCGCCATCCGCAAGCGTGGCGACAGCGATGCCTATGTGCGGCTGGAGGATGGCAGCGGGTTGATCGAAGTCAGCTTCTTCGGCGATTTGTACCAGCAGGTCGCCCCCTTGCTGGTACGCGACCAGATGCTGGTGGTGGAAGGCGGCCTGCGGGTGGATGAATTCTCCGGCGGCGGTTTCCAGCTGCGGGCCAAGTCGGCGATGAGTCTGGACGATGCCTGTCGGCGCTATGCGCGCCTGCTGAAACTGAGCCTCAACGGAGTCAGGCCCGATTTTTCGGCCAGTCTGCAGCAGGTCCTGAACGGATTCCGCGGCGGCCGCGCCACGGTGGTTCTCAGCGGTTACCAGAACCGCCAGGCCCGCGCCGACCTGGAATTGGGCGAGGATTGGCGGGTCGAGGCCGGTCCGGCACTGCTTCGCGAGCTGAGGGCCCTGCCGGGCATCCTCAGCGCCCATGTGCGGCTGGCGCGACTGGGCTCGGATTGACCCCGGTCCGCAGGCTGTTGCGGCGACCATACGCCGGCGTGCTTATCCCCATCCGCCCAGATCGGTATACTGGCGCGCTATTGACCTGATTCCACGACGAATGAATCCCAACTTCCTCGATTTCGAAAAACCGATTGCCGACCTGGATGCCAAGATCGAAGAGCTGCGCAGCACCAGCGACGGCCAGGCATTCAACATCGACGATGAAGTCGCCCGGCTGAAGGAAAAGCTCAAGCTGAAGACGGCTGAGATCTTCCGCAACCTCAGCCCCTGGCAGGTCAGCCAGCTGTCCCGGCATCCACGCCGCCCCTATACCCTGGACTATGTCGGCATGATCTGCGACGAGTTCGTGGAACTGGCCGGCGACCGGGCCTTTGCCAATGACCAGGCCATCGTCGGCGGTCTGGCCCGCATCAAGGGCCGCCCGGTGATGGTGATCGGTCACCAGAAGGGCCGGGATACCCGTACCAAGGTCCGCCGCAATTTCGGCATGCCCCGTCCCGAGGGCTATCGCAAGGCATTGCGGTTGATGAAGATGGCCGAGCGTTTCGGACTGCCGGTGCTGACCTTTATCGACACCGCCGGCGCCTGGCCCGGCATTGATGCCGAAGAGCGCGGCCAGAGCGAGGCCATCGCCCGCAATCTGCTGGAAATGGCCGATCTGAAGGTGCCGATCATCTGCACCGTGATCGGCGAAGGCGGTTCCGGTGGCGCGCTTGCCATCGGCGTCGGCGACATCACCAATATGCTGGAATACTCCACCTATTCGGTGATCACGCCCGAAGGCTGTGCCTCGATCCTGTTCAAGAGCGCCGACCGGGCCCGCGAGGCCGCCGAACAGATGGGCATGACCGCCCCGCGCCTCAAGGAGCTGGGCCTGATCGACAAGATCATTCGCGAGCCGCTGGGCGGTGCCCACCGCAATCCGCATTCGGTGGCGATCCGGTTGAAGAACATCCTGCTCAACCAGCTCGATGCCTTGCAGCCTCTGCCTGCCGAAGCCCTGCTGGAGCGGCGCTACGAGCGGCTGCGCGGCTACGGCGCCTTCCAGGAAGGCTGATCCGGTCACTGCAAACCGGGGCCGGCCCCGGTTTTTCATAAATCGCCCGCACGGAAACTGACCGGCAGCGCAGTGCCATCTTGAGTGAACCGCGCTCCGCCTTCAGGCTGCCTCGCGCCGGGCCCGACTGTCATCTGCCGCCGCCAGACGCCGATTGGCCTCGGACAGCAACTGGCCGATTTCACTGGCCGAGGTCTTCGACTGCTGCGCCAGTCGACGGATCTCGGTCGCCAGCACCGCAAATCCGCGACCGCCATCGCCGGCATGAGCGGCCTCGATCGCCGCATTGAGCGACAACATATGGGTCTGCATCGCCACCTGCCGGATATCGTCGGCAATATGCTCGACACGCCGGGTCAAACTCACCAGATCGTCGACTGCCGTATCCTGCTCGGTCACATCCTGCGCATACATCACGATCATCCGCGGGCGAAGCTCCACGTCGTAGAGCAGGCTGAAGGCCGCCGCCAGTCTCAGCGTGCCGCCATCCTCCAGCGGCATCCCGATCCGAGCCACCACGTCACCACCGTTCAGCAAGGCCTGCCAGTCGGTCTCGGACAGCAGCGTCGGCAAGGACTCCAGTCGCAGATCACCCTGTACCTGGCCCAGCTGCTGCCGCAACAGTGGATTGGCCTGCAGGCACTCCCCGGACAATGACCACTCGGCCACCAGGCTGGTACGTCCTATCGCCTGAAGGCGCACATGGTCATCCATGGCCCGGCTTTTGCTGTCCGTGATATTGGACATGACGCCGACATACTTGATCACCAGTCCCGCACTGTCGTGGACCGGATTGATCACCATCGAGGCCCAGTACGGCGACCCGTCGCGGCGATAATTCAGGATTTCCTCATACAGAGCCTTGCCCGCGGCAAGACTTGAGCGGATCCGCGCCACGGTCACCGGATCGGTATGCGCCCCTTGCAGCACGGCTCCCGGCTTGCGCCCGATCACATCCGTGGCCGAATAGCCACTCAGACGTTCAAAACCCGTATTTACATACTCGATCAGACCTTCCGCACCGGTGATGATCACCGGACTGTCGGTCTCGTCGGCCACCATTGACAGCAGACGGACCTGCTCCCGCTGCCTGACTTCCACCGAGACATCGCGGACGAAGGCGGTATAGCCCTTGACACCGTCCACCAGCAAGGGGGAAAGGGCCAGCGAGACCCAGCAGCGACTGCCGTCGCGCCGCTCCAGCTCGACCTCGCGACTGGTCCCCACGATCTTGTTGCCACCGCCGTCGCGATGCCGATTGACATAGCCGTCATGGCGGGACTGGATCTCCATGGGTACCAGCATGCGGACATTGCGACCCAGCACCTCGTCCCTGGCATAGCCCCACAGCTTTTCCGCGGCGGCGTTGAAAAAAGTCACCGCGTTCTGGCCGTCAATCATGATCACCGCATCCAGCGCCTGCTCCAGCGCCTGCTCGATCGTGTGGCGACTGCCGCTCGACGCCGGTCCCGTCGCACGGCTCAGCACCCGCCAGCCTTTGGGGCCCTCTTCGCTGCAGTTCCAGACCAGCTCGAGGACCTGTCCGTCCCCGCGCCGCAACTGCAGACACAGACGGCCCGCCGGCACCTGGTCCGTCGACAAGGGTTCGTGCAAGCAATCGGCCAGCCGCTGCCCCTCCAGATCCCGGGCCTGACAGTCCCACAGTCCGGCAGCCGCGCCATTGCAAAAGCGGATCCGCCCCCGCGAATCCACGACCACTCTGGCCTCGGCCGTTTCCGCTCCCAACCGGGCGGCGTCATGATCACGACCTTCCATGCCCAGTTTGCCGCAAGCCCACGCCAGGCCGCGTCGAAGCCACTGCTGATCTGCCATTGCCCGCTCTCCATCACCAAGGGTTGAGGTACCGGATGATTGCCGCATCGCGATATTGCAGGTCGACCACCTACGTAATCCGACATACCCTGTCACAACTGTTGCATTTTGTCGCGGACATGCATCTCAACAGCAGCGACTCGCCCGCGGGCCGGTTCGAATGCAGTCCAGGCCGGGCTTCGTACTGGTTGCATCCGGCGAATTGACTGACAATTGGAGACTGGAACATTTTCGAAACTCCAAGGACTTCCTGTGCGCCCATCGCTGCCCATCAGCCCTGAATCGGCTGCAACGCCTCGCCGGCTCCGCGCGCTCCACTCACCGCTGGCCCGCGCCCTGCTGGCCGGCCTGATCCTGCTGGCCGGCGGAGTGCAGACGGCCGCCAGCCAGACCTCCGGCGACCCCGATCCGCATGCGGCCACGACCCAGGCCGCGATGACCGAGGCCGCACGGCAAGGCCCCGAAAGCCTGCGTGCTTTCCTCCACGACATGCCCAAGGGCGCCGACCTGCACCTGCATCTGACCGGTGCCGTCTACGCTGAAACCCTGTTGGCCGAAGCGGCACAGGACGGACTTTGCGTCGACACCCAGGCATGGAAGCTGGTAGCCGCAGGCCATCCCGGCAGCTGCCCGGCCGGGCAGCTGCCGGCCAGCCAGCTGAGCCAGTCTCAATACGATGCGATGATCGACGCACTGTCGATGCGGAGCTTCGTGGCCCACAGCGGGGAGTCCGGACACGACCACTTCTTCGCCGCCTTCGGTCGCTTCGCGGCACTGGATCCTTCGCGTCATGCCGGCGAATGGCTGGCCGAGATCACCCACCGTGCCGCCCTGCAGAACGAGCAATATCTGGAGGTGATGCACACCCCTCCGTTCGGCCACGCCATCAGCCTGTCCCGGCAGCTGGGCCTGAACCCGGACTTTGCCGCCATGCGCAAGGCCTTGCTGGCCAAGGGCCTGGACCAGGATCTGCAGGCGGACCGGCAGGCGCTGGATCAGGCGCTGGCCCAGCGCGGCGAGATCCAGCACTGCGGCACCGCACAGGCCGATCCCGGCTGTCAGGTCCAGCTGCGCTTTATCTACCAGATCCTGCGCGGAGCCGCTCCCGAACGGGTGTTCGCCCAGACCGTGCTGGGCTTCGAGGCCGCCAGGCATGACCCTCGCTGGGTCGGCATCAATTACGTGATGCCGGAAGACGGTTATCTGTCGATGCGCGACTATGATCTGCAGATGCGGATGCTGGGCTATCTGCATGCCACGTATCCCGAGATCCATATCAGCCTGCATGCCGGTGAACTGGCCGAAGGTCTGGTCGCCCCCGAAGGCTTGCGCTTCCACATCCGCGAGGCCGTCGAGCAGGCGCATGCCGAGCGCATCGGTCACGGCGTCGACCTGATGGACGAGGACCACCCGCAGGCGCTGCTGCAGGAGCTGGCCCGCCGCCATGTACTGGTCGAGATCAACCTGACCAGCAACGATGTGATCCTGGGCGTCACCGGTTCCCGTCACCCCTTGCATGCCTATCTGGCCGCACAGGTCCCGACCGCCCTGTCCACCGACGACGAAGGTGTGTCGCGTATCGACTTGACCCATGAATACGTCAAGGCGGTGGAGGAACAGGGCATGGACTACCTCCAGCTGAAGCGGATGGCGCGCAACAGCCTGGAGCACAGCTTCCTGCCCGGTCGCAGCCTGTGGGCGCAGCCGGACCAGTACCAGCGCCTTGCCGGCCCCTGCGAGGGTGCTGCCGCCGACCGAGCGGCTCCGGCGGCCTGCCGCCGCTGGCTGGCCGCCAACCCCAAGGCTGACCAGCAGTGGCAGCTGGAACAGCGCTTCGTGCATTTCGAGGCCGCTCAGCGATGAGCAGAGGCTGGACCAGCAAGCTGCTGGCCGAGCTGGCCGAACCCGGGCCGCCACTGTGCGTCGGCTACAGCGGCGGCGCCGATTCCAGCAGTCTGCTGCATGCCTTGGCCATGTCCGACAAGGTCCGCAGGCGGGGCCTGCGGGCCTTGCATGTCGATCATGGCCTGGATCCGGCCAGCGCCGACTGGGCCGCCGCCGCCCGCCGGTTCTGCGCCGGTCTGGACCTGTCCTGTGACGTCGTGCAGGTCAGGGTCGACCGGGAACAGGGCCAGGGACTGGAAGCGGCCGCCCGTGAAGCCCGCTACCGGGCTTTCGCCACCCGGCTGGCCGAAGGCGAATGGCTGCTGCTGGCCCAGCATCGCGACGACCAGGCCGAGACCGTGCTGCTGAAGCTGCTGCGTGGTGCCGGTCCGGATGCCTTGCGCGGCATGCGCCGGCAGCGCCCGCTGGGCAGGGGCCTGCTGCTGCGGCCACTGCTGGATGTCTCCGGCCGGCTGCTGCGCGACTATGCCCACGAACATGCGCTGCCGGTGCAGCCCGATCCCTCCAACCAGGATCTGCGGCTGTCTCGCAACTACCTCCGCCATGCGATCATGCCGCAACTGCAGACCCACTGGCCGCATGCCGTCGACTCCATCCTTCACGCCGCCCGCTGGTGCGGCGAAGCCGCCGATGCGCTGGAACCGGCCATCACCGCCAACCTGCAGGCCCTGCAGGAGGCCGGCGATGCCAGCCTGGCAGGCCCGGCATGGCTGGCTCTGGCGCCGGCACTGCGCGTGCCCGTCCTGCACGAATGGTTGCGTCGCCAGGGTCTGCCCGCCCCCAGCACGGCACAGCGCGAGCAGCTGGAGCGCCAGATCGGGGCCTTGCCCGGCCGGCTGCCGCAGGTGCGCTGGTCAGGGGCGGTCGTTCATGTCTGGCGCCAGCGCCTGTGGGCCACCCCGCCGGTCAGATCCGTGCCTGCCGGCTGGTCGTGCCCATGGCATGGCGAGGATGTACAACTGCCCGATGGCAGTCGCTATCGTCTGGACTCAGGCAGCACCACGCTTCCACCTCTTGAGCTGCGCCTGCGCCAAGGTGGCGAACGCATCCAGCTGGCGGGCGAGACGATGCACCGGGAATTGCGCGACCTGTTCCAACAGGGCGGCCTGCCCCCCTGGCGCCGGCAGAGCTGCCCGCTGGTCCATGAAAACGGCCAACTGATCGCGGTGGGTGATCGCTGGATGTCGGCACGGGGGCTCGAACTGTTCCAGGCTCATGGCGGCCGGCCGCACTGGCGCCCGGCCTCGGCAATTGATTCGGATGCCGGCCTCGGGTAGCGTGTGCGGATGGCCAAGACCAAGACTGCCTCCGGCAATGAACCTTCCACCAGCGCGGTGGCCGGTTTCGAACAATCCCTGACCGACCTCGAACAACTGGTCGTGCAAATGGAACGCGGCGAGCAAAGCCTCGATGATTCGCTGAAATCCTTCGAACGCGGGATCGGGCTGTACCGGCAGTGCCAGCAGGCACTCGAGCAGGCTGACTTGAAGATCCGCCTGCTGCTGGACCCACAGAAGCCGGAACAGGCCGAAGTCTTCGAACACGGCAAGCTCGGCTGAACATCTGCGCCAGACCTAACGGGGGCGGGTGATACACCATAGGGGCGCCCCCGATCACATCGGAAGGGGGATCACTTGGGCATCATCCATTCAAGCCGACAGCCTGCTGCACGCCGTACCTGGCGCCAGTCCCCGCCTTGGCGGCGACTGGCCCTGGCCAGTCTGCTCGGCCTGCTCGCCGGGACTGGACAGGCGGCCGCCATCGACGGCTATGCCGCCGTGGATCCATTCATCGGCACCGCCGGCAATGGCCATACCTTTCCCGGCGCCACCCTGCCCTTCGGCATGGTGCAGGTCTCGCCCGATACCGATACCCCCGACTTCAAGCATGCCTATGCCTGGGCGGCGGGCTATCAATATCATGACCCGACCATCAAGGGTTTTTCGCAAACCCATTTTTCCGGTGCCGGTCACTCGGATCTCGGTGACGTTCTGCTGATGCCGATGGCTGGCCAGCTGCGAACCGAACCCGGTCGTGCCGACCAGCCCGGCAGCGGCTATCGCTCGCGTTTCAGTCACGCCAGCGAACAGGCCCGCCCCGGCTATTACGCCGTCAGCCTGGACGACAACCGGGTGCGGGTCGAACTGACCGCCACCTCGCGGGTTGCCTTGCAGCGCTACAGCTTTGCCAATGGCCAGACCGCTCATGTGGTGCTGGATCTGCGCTCGTCGATCTACGACTACCCTGGCAAGACCTTGTGGTCATGGATCCATATCCGTCCCGATGGCCTGATCACCGGTTACCGCCAGACGCGAGGCTGGGCGCCCGGCCGTCAGCTGTATTTCGCGCTCCGCTTCTCGCGGCCCCCGACCGGCCATCAGCTGCTGGATACCGAACCGACACCGGTTTACCGCGGCTTCGCTCCACCGGCGGCACACGAGCCGGCGGCCCGGCCGGCGATCCAGGGCCGGGCACTGGAAGCGGCGTTTGATTTCGGCGACCTCAAGGGGCAGGCTCTGGTCGTCGAAGTGGCGATCTCGGACGTGGACGAGGCCGGCGCCATTGCCAATCTGCACGCCGAGGCCCCTGATTTCGATTTCGACCGGATCCGCCGGCAGGCCGAACAGACCTGGCGACATCAGCTGGCCCGGGTCGAGATACAGGCCGCACCGGCCATGCAGCGCAGCCTGTATACCGCGATCTACCATGCCCTGATCGCTCCCAATCTGGCCATGGATGTCGATGGCCGATATCGCGGTCCCGACAACCAGGTGCATCAGGCCAGGGATTTCAGTTTCTACTCCACCTTCTCGCTGTGGGATACCTACCGCGCCGAGCATCCGCTGCTGACCCTGCTGCAACCGCCGCAGCTGACCGCCGACATCATCCACTCCATGATCGCCTCGCAGCAGGCCAGTCCTTACGGCATTCTGCCGGTCTGGAGTTATGCCGGTCTGGAGAACTGGTGCATGATCGGCTACCACGCCCTGCCGGTGATTGCGGATGCATGGATGAAAGGTATCCGCGGCTTTCCGGCCGGGCAGGCCCTGCAGGCGATGGAGGCCAGTGCCGAAGATCCGGCCTATGGCGATCTGAAGGACTATATGAAAGTGGGCTATGTGCCCATCGACCATGAGCCCGAGGCCGCTTCCAAGACCGTCGAATATGCCTATGACGACTGGACTCTGGCGCGGATGGCCGAGGCCATGGGGCACCGGGATCTGGCGCGTCGCTTCCAGACACGCGCCGGCAACTGGCGCCACGTGTTCGATGCGCGGACCGGCTTTTTCCGGGCCCGGCTAAGTTCCGGAGCGTTCCGCACACCGTTCGACCCGGCTGTCGCTGGTTATGGCAGTGACTACACCGAAGGCAATGCATGGCAATACAGCTGGTACGTGCCGCAGGATATTGCCGCGCTGATCCGTGCCCAGGGCGGCAACGCCCGCTTTGTCCACAAGCTGGACCAGCTGTTTGAAGCCAAGGTACCGGCTGGTGCCTTCGCCAATGTCGAGGATATCTCGGGCCTGATCGGCTTCTATGCCCACGGCAACGAACCCAGCCACCATGTCGCCTATCTTTACGACTATGCCGGCCAGCCCTGGCGTACCCAGCAACGGCTCTCGCAAATTGTCGACAGCCAGTACGGTATCGGACCGGACGGCCTGACCGGCAATGACGACCTGGGCCAGATGTCGGCCTGGCTGCTGTTCACCGCCTTCGGCTTCTACCCGGTCACCCCGGCCAGCAACCAGTATGTGATCGGTCGACCCTTCGTGCAGCGGGCGGTGCTGCACCTGCCGGACGGCAAGGATTTCACCGTCACCGCCGACCCGATGGATGCGGCCCACCCCTATATCGGCAAGGTCACGCTGAACGGCAAACCCCTGCAACGCACCTGGCTGTGGCACAAGGAGCTCACCGCCGGCGGTGAACTGCATTTCGACATGCAGGCAAGCCCCAACCGGCAATGGGCCACCTCCCCGGCGGCCCGGCCCTACGCGATGACGCCTGACGACTACCGCTGAACCGGTTCTCCCATGAGAACGGCGGCCTCCTCACGGTGGCCGCCGTCAGCAGCGGATCAGCGGATCAGCCGCAGCACGAACGGATAGCGCCAATCCAGTCCGTCATTGCTTTTCACCGTGGCGACCAGCACCCAGATCAGCCAGCCCAGGCCGGCAATCAGGGCCAGCGGCACCGCCAGCAGGGCACCGATGCCGAAGGTCACCAGGGTAAACAGCCCCAGCACCAGGCCCACCAGCACCGCGGTGATATTGAAGTTCAGCGCCTCCCTGGCCTGCATGGCGACAAAGGGCATGCTGTCACGCTTGGCCAGCCAGATCACCAGCGGGCCGACAAAGCAGCCCCAGCCGAACCAGGTGCCGGTGACCACGGCGCCCAGCAGTGCCGAGGCGTGGGCCAGAGCGGCCCACTGGCGCTCGCTCTGACCCGGCAACGAGGGCGAAGGATTGACGAATTCGGGGGGCTGGCTCATGTGTCAGGTCCTTGTGGGTACGGAAAAACGGACCGGGATGCGACACCGGTCCGGCTTTCACGATATCACTCGCCGGCGATCGTCATCTTGTCGATCAGGATCGAGCCGGTGCGGATCGAAGAACGCGGATCGACATCCGCTCCCACGGCGCGAATGCCGGGCAGCATCTCCTGCAAGGTCGAGGCAATGGTGATGCCCTCCACCGGATAGGCGATGACACCGTTCTCGACCCAGAAGCCGGCGGCCCCGCGCGAATAGTCGCCGGTCACCACCGAGACGCCCTGGCCGATCAGTTCGGTCACCAGCAGGCCGGTGCCCAGCTGCTCCAGCATGGACTTGAAATCGCCATGGCCGCCTTCGACCGTCAGGTTGTGCACGCCACCGGCATTGCCGGTGGAGGCCAGTCCCAGCTTGCGGGCCGAATAACTGCCCAGAAGATAGCGCTGCAGCCGGCCGTTCTCGACCAGGGCGCTTTCCCGGGTGGCGACGCCCTCGGCATCGAATGCGGCCGAAGCCGGCCCGCGCAGCAACCAGGGACGCTCGACCAGCGACATCCACTCGGGCAGCACCGGAGTGCCGACCCGGTCCAGCAGAAAACTCGCCCGGCGATACAGCGCGCCGCCGCTGACGGCATTGATCAGATGCCCGATCAGGGAGCGGGCCACCTCCGGGGCGAACAGCACGGGCCCCTGGCGCGTGCTCAGACTGCGTGCACCGAGCCGAGCCAGCGTCCGTTCGGCCGCCTTCTCGCCCAGCGCCTGGGCCGACATGAAATCACCCGCATGGCGTACCGAGTCGTACCAGTAGTCGCGCTGCATGCCCTGGCCTTCACCCGCGATCAGGGACAGCGACAACGAATGACGGGTACCGCGCTCACGTCCCATGAAACCATGCGAATTGGCATAGACCGTCACGCCCTGACCGCGCTGCACGCTGGCACCTTCGGAGTTGGTGATGCCGGCATGGGCGCGCCCGGCCGCCTCGATCTGCAGCCCCAGCCGGATCGCCTCTTCGGTATCGAGATCCCAAGGGTGGTACAGGTCGAGATCCGGAAACTCGGTGGCCATCCGCTCAGGATCGGCCAGACCCGATGCCGGATCTTCCTCGGTATAGCGTGCGATCGCGCAAGCCTGTTCCAAGGTGGCCTGGATCGACTCCGGATGCAGGTCGGCCGTACTGGCCGAGCCCTTGCGCTGGCCGAAATACACGGTCAGGCCAAAGCCGCGGTCACGGGTGTGCTCCACCGTCTCGACCTCGCCCAGACGGACATTGACGCTGAGCCCGGAGTCCACGCTGGCAGCCACCTCGGCCTGACTGGCACCGGCGGCACGAGCCCGCCGGATGACTTCTTCGGACAGTTCGGCCAGACGGTCCAGTTCCTGCTGGCTGGCATCGATGGGAGAAACCGCTGCGTTCACACTCACTTCCTTCATTCCGCGATCCGGTGGCATGGGCCCTGAGGCACTCGTATGATAGGAGACATGGGGGCGTGCGCGCCCAGATCAAAGCCGTCCCGTCGATCCCGGACCGCGGCATTCCAAGGAGAGTCCATGCAGATCCGTCCCGGCCGCTATCGCCACTACAAGGGGCCACTCTACCGGGTCCTCGCCAGCGCCCGTCACAGCGAAACCGAGGAGTGGCTGGTGATCTATCAGGCCTTGTACGGCGAATACGGACTGTGGGCGCGACCCGCGACGATGTTTGCCGGGACCGTCATGGTCGAAGGCGTCGAACGGCCGCGCTTCGAGTTTCTGCACGAAGAGCCCGGCTTTGACGTATCCTCCCCACCCCAAGAAACTGTCACGACTGAATCCCGATGAGCGACCCGAACGAAGCCGAATACGGCCCCAGCCGCAGCCAGCAGCGCCGTGACGCGCTGGCCATGCTGACCCTGGCCGGCCAGCTGGTGGACATGCCGCCGAGCCGGCTCGCGCGTCTGCAACTGCCTGAAGACATCCTGCGGGAAATCGCCCAGACCCGCCGGATCACTGCACATATCGCTCGCAAGCGCCAGCTGCAATTCCTGGCCAAGCTGATGCGCCGCCATGGCGAGGAAACCTTTGTCGAGGCGCGGGCCGCGCTGGGCGAAAACCGTGAAAAGCAGCGCCAGGAAACGGCCGCCATGCATCGTCTGGAATCCCTGCGCGACCGTCTGATCGCCGAAACCGGCGACGAGGCCCTGACCCGCCTGATCGACGAGCATCCGGACATGGACCGCCAGCGCCTGCGCAACCTGGTCCGCCAGGCCCGGCTGGAACGGGACAAAGCCAAGCCCCCCAAGGCCTATCGCGAGATCTTCCAGCTGCTGAAGGAACTGCATGCCGCCGCGGCGCGTGACGACAGCGAGGACGACACCGGTTCCGAAACGGATCACGACTGACCCGCGGCCCGTCTCTCGACGGAGACATCGCCCGCATGCCAACGGGGCCGCTGTCCCGTCCTGGCGACAGCGGAATCATCCGGAATGCCGCTCCGTCACCGAGCTCGTAGTCGACATACGTACAGGCTGGCATGCTAGTTTGAGCAAATCAGCGCGATGGTTGCCCGTCCGAAACTGGCACCCGTCGTGGCCGACCACTCTTCCGAGCAAGGAGTCGTCCGTGAGCCATGTCCAACGTCCCGGTCTGTCCCGCCGCCTGCTTCCGCTGCTGCTGATCCCGCTGGGACTGCAGGCAGGTATGGCCCGGGCCGAAACCCAGCATCTGACACTGGATGGGCACAACGCCAGGTCCAGCCTGCACGCCAAGAGCCTGCTGGGCGATGTCGACGGAAGCTTCGGCCAGGTCAGCGGCAGCCTGGACTACGACTTGTCCGCCCAGACCTGCAAGGTCGACATGAGCATGCAGGTCGAATCGCTGCAGGTGGGCCGCCCCATCATGCGCAAACTGATGATGTCCAGCGCCCTGCTGGATGCCGGCAAATATCCGACCATGCATTTCACCGGCCACTGCGTGCCGCTCGTCAGAAACGGCAAGGTCATCACCCAACTGGTCGGTGATCTGACCATGCGCGACCAGACCCACCCGGTGACCTTCATCACCGAAATGATCTTCCACCACAACACTCTGGTGAAACTGCGCAGCAGCACGACCTTCGATCAGCGACGCTGGGGTGTCAGCACCATGCTGCATACGGTACATCCCATGGTCAGCAGCACCGCCGAGATCACCCTTGATGCCGATGCGCCCGCCACGTCGGCGACGAGAACGGCCAAGACCTGAAATCCTCGAATCCTCGTCACCACCTGGCTGACTTCCCCCTCGCGGACGGGCTGCTAGTCTCGATGCATACAACCGCGTGGGGGCGGATGCGATGTGGGGATATGCCTTGGGCCTGGCTTGGAAGGGGCTGGGCCGTTTTCCGAAAAGCAGCCTGCTGGCAGTGATGACCGTGGCTCTGGGACTGGCGGCGGCGATGTGCACCCTGACCCTGCTGCATGTGCTGAGCACGGATCCGCTGCCCGGGCGCAGCCAGCACCTGTATTCGCCCTATGTCGATACCGTGCAGGGCCGGCTCAAGGGTATCTGGAAGAATCCCGCCAACGGCGTACAGTGGCAGATGAATGTGATGAAGCCTGCCGATGCGCAGGCTTTGCTGACGCCTGATCGCTCGGTACGGCAGGCGGCCATCAACGAAACGACGGCCTATATCTCGGCCGATGGCAGCCGCAAGCACGTTAACCAGAACCTGCTGCTGACCACCCATGGCTTTGCCGCCATGTTCGGGCTGCCGCTGCTGCAGGGGCGCTTCTGGAGCGCTGGCGAGGAGCAGTCACCACTGGCCGTGATCAGCATCGATCTGGCCCGGCGCCTGTTCGGCCCAGCCTCCGCCATCGACAAGCTGGTTCATATCGGCAAGGCTGATTTCCGGATCATCGGCGTCAGCGCTCCTTATCGGCCCGAGCCGCACTTCTTCAGCATGAACCAACAATGGACCTTCGATGCCAGCCGTCAGGATGATGTTTATCTGCCGCTGCAGGCAGCCCTGGGGGCAGGTATCACGGCCAGCGAGTCCGGCAGCTGCGATGAGCACACCAAGGGCGGCAGCGGCCTGCTGAGTGACATCAGCCAGCCCCGCGACCTGACACACTGCGAGTGGCTGATCCCCTGGGTCGAGCTGGATACACCGGCCCAGGTTGCCGGCTACGAGGCCTTTGTCCGCCACTACGCCGAGGACCACCGGCCGCTGGGACGCAAGCCGCTGAGCCGGCTGGATTCGGTGGCCGGCTGGATGCGGCAGAACCGCGTGATTCCGGACCATGCCCGTCTGAATCTGTGGCTGGCCGTCGGCTTTGGCTTGCTGTGCATGGTGAATGTCACCGGACTGCTGACGGCACGCTTTCTGCGCCGCAGCCAGGAAGTCAGCATCCGCCGCGCCATCGGTGCCACGCGCCGCGATATTTTTGCCCAATGCCTGTTCGAATCCTGCGGCATCTGCATCGTCGGCGGCCTGCTGGCCCTGCCCCTGACGCAGGCAGGGCTATGGATCCTGCGCCATCAGCAAGGCGACTACAATGCGTTGGCCAGGCTGGATCCCGCGATGTTCGCCGCCCTGTTTCTGATCGCCGTGCTGACCGGCCTGCTGGTTGGCTCGATACCCGCCTGGCGGGCCACCCGGGTCAGCCCTGGCCTGCACCTGAAAGCCGTCTGAGGGTCCGACCATGTCCTGGCATGCCTTGTTTTCCACCCTGCGACGCAGCCCCTTGATGCCCTTGCTGATCGTTGGCCAGATCGTCATCGCCTGTGCCATTCTCTGCAATACCCTGTTTCTGGCCTGGCAGCAGCTGCAGCCGATGCTGGCCAGCCCCGGCATCGACGGCCAGAACCTGCTGCTGGCCGACCGGATCAGCGGCGACCACAGTGCCTGGACCGATGCCGAGGTGAACCAGACCCTCGCCGAGATCCGGGCCCTGCCGGGCGTAATCGCCGCCAGCGCCGGCTATGGCCTGCCGATGACCTCGGGCCTGTCGATCACCTGGGACCTCCGCTACGGGCACGGCCGAACCATCAACGCCGACGGCTATTTCGGCCGGGACCTGGTCAAGACCCTGGGCATTCACCTGCTGGCCGGACGCGACTTCCAGCCAGGGGATTATCGTCCCATGAGCATCGCCTTCAATACCGCGCCCCCGGACGATGCGGCTCCCTCTGGCAATACCGTCAAGACCCCGCCGGCACCGACGATCACCCCGGCCCTGATCCCGATCGGGCTGGCCCGCCAGCTCTGCGGTGGCCTGGCCTGCCTGGGCAAGGTGCTGCGAACCGGCGGCGATGGCGATGGCGAGCAGGTGATCGGCATCACCTCGCCCCTGCTGCGCTATCAACTGGTCCTGGCTCAGGGCGATGCTGTCCAGAATGCCATCCTGTTGCCCAGGTATGTCAGCAAGCCGCAGTTGTTCAGCATGGCGATCCGGGTCGAGCCCGGCCGGCAGGCGGCGCTGCTGCCCGCGGTGCAGAAGATTCTGCAGCACAGGCTGGGGCCACGCCTGGGTGCAGATGCCGAGCCCATCCGGGTTCGCAGCTATGCCGAAGCACGCCATGCCTCGTTTTCGGACAATCGTTCAGCGCTGTATATGCTGGGCGGCATCACCCTGGCCGTGGTCCTGGTCACGGTGATGGGAGTGCTCGGCCTCAGCGGCTTCCAGGTCCAGCGCCGGCAACGGCAGATCGGCATCTATCGCGCCCTGGGGGCACGCCGCCGGCAGATCATGAGCTCGTTTCTGGGCGAGAATCTGCTGCTGGTCGGGGCCGCCAGCATGCTGGGCATGGGCCTGGCCTGGATCATCAACCAGCTGCTGATGCAGCATTACGAACTGGCACGATTGCCGCCCAGCTGGCTGCCGGTGGGCGCCGTCACCGCCATCATGCTGGGTCAGCTGGCGGTGCTGGGGCCGGCCCGCAGTGCCGCCGGAATCGCTCCGGCAGAAGCCATCCGCAGCCAGTGAATCCGTTCTGCAAAAGACCCGGCCGCTTTCGCGACCGGGTCTTCGATCTCATGCACAGCATCCGGGGCCGCTCGCGGCCTCAGTGTTCCGCGCTGTAGATATCCTTCGAGTCCCCCTTGGGGGCCTTCACGAATTTCGGCGGCGTGGCCTCGTCGGCGAAGTCCCAGGCCGACAGATAAGCCAGCTGCAAGATCTTCTGCATCTTCGGATAGTTGATCTTTTCCGGCGTGTCGCTGGGATGGTGATAGTCGGGATGAAAGCCGGTAAACCACCAGAAAGCCGGAATATTGTGCAGCACGAAGGGGAACTGGTCCGAACGGAAGAAGACGTTCAGAGCATATTCGTGGTCAAAACGGTCATCCAGCACCAGGCCCACCGAGCGGTCGGCCGCGGCCACGGTACGGGCATAGTCCGGGCTGTAGGCCGCGCCGATCAGATTCAGCCGGTTGCGGGTATCGGCCGGCACATCGATCAGCCCGGCGGTCTGCGGCGAAGGCGTCTCGTCACGACCGATCATGTCGAAATTGATCATGGCCCGCGTCGTCGCCAGCGGACGCAAGGGATGGGCGGCCAGATAATAGGCACCCAGCAGGCCGCGCTCCTCCGCGGCGAACACGGCGAACAGGATCGAACGCTTCGGAGCATGACCGGCGGCGGCAAAGGCGCGGGCCAGCTCCACCACGCCGACGGTACCGGAGGCATTGTCATCGGCACCGTGCCAGATCTTGCCGCCCGACTCGCCGTCATGGTCATGATGGGCACTGATGATGACGGTCTCGGCCTTCAGCTTCGGATCCGAGCCCGGCAGCAGACCGACCACGTTGTAACTGATGCCTTTGCGCACGGCGGTCGGCTGCAGCGTCAGGGTGGCCGACAACGCGTCCAGAACCTGTGACTGCGGCTTGAGTCCCTGATCAATGCCCTGCTGCAACTGCAGGGCGCTCTTGCCTGAATGCGCCAGCACCTCGGCGGCCAGCGCCGGTGACAGACTCATGCTGGGAATCTGCACGGCCTGATCGGCCAGCGCCTGCAGCGGGATCGGGTTGGCCGCATGTTCCTGATGATGGCCGATCCGGGTCCGGATCTCTTCCGCCGTGGGGTGGTTGTGTTCCGGCTCGCCGGCGAACAGCACGCCCAGCGCGCCATGCTTCTGCGCGTTAAGCACCTTGACGTAGTTGGTGGCATAGCGGGTATTGCCGGTCCCGTTGAAAGGCGAAGCCGGATCGGTCTCGCGCGGCTCGTGCTCGAACACGACCACGATCTTTCCGCGGACATCCAGATGGGCATAGTCGTCATAGCCGAGTTCGGGCGCCGTGATGCCATAGCCGGCAAAGACCAGCTCGCCTTGCGCCTTGCGGGGGAAGGGCAATGCACCGTGTGCATCGGCCCAGCCGATGCGACGGCTCTTCCCGTTCACGGTCAGCTCCAGCCAGCTGGCCTTGGCGTCCGCGCGGTATTCAATCAGGGGCACGGCCTGCAGATAACCCGGGTGACCATGACCGTCGGTACCGATCGGTTGCAGCCCGGCCTGGCCAAAGGCCTTGGCGACCCATTCGATGGCCTGATCATCCCCCGGCTGCAACGACATGCGTCCCTCAAGCGGGTCTGAAGCCAGAAAGCCGATGCCCTCACGCAGGTCGGCCTGCTTGATACGTCCAAGTCCCGCCTTCGGCGCGACATCGCTGCCAGTGGCCACGGCCATCGCCGGCAGCAGCGCTGCCAGCAGTATTCCCTTGCTGTATTTCATACTGACTCCCCGATGGAGGAGCCACCTTACTCAAGGATGGCTGCCCGGATCAATGGCAAAGCCTCCGGACAGCCACCAAGACATCCATGAATGATCGCTCAGGAAGCCGTACCGCCCACCGTCATACCGTCGATTCTCAGGGTGGGCTGGCCGACACCGACAGGCACGCTCTGCCCGTCCTTGCCGCAGACGCCGATACCCTCGTCCAGCGCCAGATCGTTGCCGATCATCGAGATCCGGCTCATCGCCTCAGGACCGGAACCGACCAGGGTGGCACCCTTGACCGGGCATACGATCTTGCCGTCCTCGACCAGATAGGCCTCGCTGGCCGAAAACACGAACTTGCCGCTGGTGATGTCGACCTGCCCGCCGCCGAAGTTGACGGCATACAGACCGCGCTTGATCGAACGAAGAATCTCTTCGGGATCTCGCTCACCGGCCAGCATGTAGGTATTGGTCATCCGCGGCATCGGCAGATGGGTGAAGGACTCCCGCCGACCATTGCCGGTAGCCGTCACGCCCATCAAGCGGGCATTGAGCTTGTCCTGCATATAGCCTTTGAGAATGCCATCCTCGATCAGGGTGGTGCACTGGGTCGGCGTGCCTTCGTCATCGACGCTGAGCGAGCCGCGACGGCCCGGCAAGGTCCCGTCGTCGACCACGGTCACGCCCTTGGCCGCGACCTGCTCACCGATCCGGCCGGCAAAGGCCGAGCTGCCCTTCCGATTGAAATCGCCCTCCAGGCCATGACCGACTGCCTCGTGCAGCATCACCCCCGGCCAGCCCGGCCCCAGGACCACCGGCATGGTCCCGGCCGGCGCATCGACGGCCTCCAGATTGACCAGCGCCTGGCGCACGGCCTCGGCCGCAAAGCCCAGCGCCCGCCCGTTGGCCAGCAGCTCGCCGTAGCTGTAGCGACCGCCACCACCGGCATAGCCCTGCTCGCGGCGGCCATTCGATTCCACGATCACCTGCACATTGACTCGCACCAGGGGACGCACATCGGCGGCCAGCGTGCCGTCGGAGGCGGCGATCAGCACCGTGTCAACGGTGGCGGCCAGACTGACCATCACCTGCTTTACCCGAGGGTCGCGGGCGCGCGCATAGGCATCCACCTCGCGCAGCAAGGCGATTTTCTCCGGATTCGGCAGGCTGTCGACCGGATCGATGGCCGGATACAGCGAAGGCGTCTGACGTACCGCCAGCGGCCGGCCGGCCCCGTGACCATCCCGCGCGATGGCACGAGCCGCCCGGGTGGCTTCCAGCAGCTGCGGCAGCACGATTTCATCGGAATAGGCGAACCCGGTCTTTTCGCCGGCCATCGCACGCACGCCCACCCCCTGCTCGATGGAATGGCTGCCGTCCTTGACGATGCCTTCTTCCAGATGCCAGGACTCACTGCGGGAATGCTGGAAATACAGATCCGCCGCGTCGATGCCCGGCCCCATCAGCTGATTGAAGACACGCTCCAGATCGTTGGCCGCCATGCCTCCGGGGGTCAGCAGACGATGTTCAACAGTGGCAAGCAGAGAATCCATGGCGATCAACCGTACAAAAGGAATAAACAGGAGATGTGGGCGGATAGCGGCGCTTAAAGGCCCGGCTCAGGGCGTATCCACGGAACGGCTTGGCAGGACCGATGCCCCCGGCGCCGATGGAATGTCGGGCAGGGCGTGCAAGGGATTCAGTTGCGGCTTGTCCCAGCTGCCTCCCAGATGATATTGCCGGACCAGGGCCTGGTTGATCTGGCTGCCGAAGATGCCTTCGGCCACCAGCCCGGCAGCGATGCCGAACGGTCCGAACACCGCGCCGAACACTGGCAGACCGTTGCCGACATGCGGGGTCACGGTGATGAATTCATCGTAATCGCGGGCCACCAGACCGGCCCGGCCCTGGATCTTGATATTGGCCGCCGGACTGTCGATCCGCAGATCGCGGCTGCGGGCCTGACCATCGGCGAGCTGGAACTCGCCCTTGATGGCATCAAAACCCAGCCCCTTGTTGAAAACGTCACTGAAATTGAAACTCAGCCGGCGCGGCAGCTCGAAGATAGAAACCAGGCCCAGCACGCGAGCACCCGCACCGGGCGGCAGATCAGGCAGACTGCCGTTCTTGATGTCGATCGCCAGACGGCCATTGGCATGACCCAGATCCGGCGTCAGCGGCGAACCCGGCCAGGTCGCGTCCAGATCCGCCCGGGTCGCCCCACCATCAAAGATATGGGGATAACCCAGCGCGGCCAGCATGTCGCCCAGATTGTGGGCGGCGAAACGGACCTTCAGATGACTGTGGTTGTCATCGGCCGTACCCATCCAGTCGCCGACCCCACTGATCTGCACGCCGGACGCCAGAGTCTGCAGCGGGTCGATATGGATGCCGCCCGGGATATGCCAGGCCTCCAGCCGGGCCTCACCCAGCTTGGCCGCGCCCAATCGCAGGTCGCCGATCCACAGATGCAGTGGCGGCAGCGCCGAGGGATTGGCGCCGCCATGTGCATCGGCCGACTCGGATTCCACGTCGGCCGCCACCGCGGTGGCCATGCCCGCCGCAGCGGGATCGGTATCCCCTTTCGGCCCGGCCTGCGTTGCGGATCCCAGGTCGACATGCGGCCAATGCAGCCGTTGCAGGCGCATGGTCAGGCCTCGCTTGTCCAGCGCCTGGGTAGGCACCAGCACCGTGCCGGCGATGGCCGGTGCCGCCAGCTCGATCTGCATCTGCTGCGGCTCGGGGCGGACCTTGATATGCAAGTCCTTGAAACGGGCACCGAACAGACTGGCCTCGCTGGATGACACGTCCACGCCATCCAGTCCTGGACCATGTCCGCCCTGCCCGGCCGCCACGAACTGGGCCCAGCCGGTGGCATCCAGCAAAGCCGCATGACCATTGATCCGCAAGCCTCTGGGCGGCAACGGGCCGGGGGCCTCGGCTCCCAGATGCAGGCTGCCGGCGAGCTCCGAGCGATCATCGGCAGGCAGATGCAACCGGCCTTGCAGCACATGCCCCAACGACAGGTCAACCTGCCCCCCTTGCACCGGCAAGGCCAGATCCACGCTCAACGGCAGACGAGTGCCGACCGGCTTGTCCAACGGCGCCGGCAACAGCAGAGCCGTGTTTTCCAGGCCCGACGTCAGATGCAGACTCTGGCGGGCGCTGCCATCGGCGGCATGGCGGATATCGAAATCGATCTTGAAAGACGAGGACCCGCGGGTCAGCGGATGGAGCCAGTCCAGCTCCGGATAGCCTTGGGTCAGCTGGTCGAAACTGAAGTGCCCTTCCAGTGCGGCCGACAGCTCGGTGCCCGGCACCCCGGTGGCTCCGCCGATGGCCAGCTTGAGGCGGGACGGCTGGGCATGGAATCGAGCCTGCATCGGTCCGGCCGTAAAGCCGTCCCGATCAAAGTGCAGCGGCCCGGCAAGGTGATCCAGCGCCACCTTCCAGACCGGTGCCGAGAAGCTGCCGTCGTGCCACTGGCCCTCGCCATCCAGAGTGAAGTCCTGATGGTGCTTGAGCGGCATCGACAGCTGCAGGCCGACCTGGATCTTCCCTCCGAGCTTCAATCGGGCCAGGACATCGGCCTGACGGGAGGCCACCGGCGAATGGGCGACGAAGTCCAGTGCATTGGCCGCCGAGGTACTGGCCTGCAGCTGCATGCCCAGCGTCGCGTTCTTGAACTGCGGAATATCCAGACTGGCCGAGTCCACCTTCAGCCCCATCGACGAGGCTTGATCGACATCGACATGCAGGCCGTCATTGACGAAGGACAGATCGGCGCCCAGTCCGGTCACCCGTGGCCAGGACTTGCCATAGTCCAGAACCACGTCACTGATCCGGGCATGGGCTTCGAAACGTCCCTGATGCGCAGGGAACGGCCAGTCAGCCAGATTGCCGTGCAGTACCGCCGAGATATCACCCAGCCGACCGGCCAGCAGCGCATTGTCCACCCAATGCCGGGCATGGGCCGACATTTTCAGGGGAAGCAGCCGTTTGGCCGTATCGATGCTCATGTCATCGAGTCTGGCATACAGGTCCGCCTGCACACCTTGGCCATGGCCGGGCAGACCGACCTCGCCATTGAAGCGGCCGGCGAATCCCGTGCCGGACAGATCCAGATCATCCAGACCCAGATGCCAACCCTGCTCATCCTTCCAGGCGCCGGCCAAGAGACGCAGCCGGTCCAGTCGCAACGGCTGGGGATACAACCCCGGCACGATCAGGGTAACGGCCTGCCCGGGCATTTCCAGACTGACCGCCTCATGATCGGCCCGCAGCTCGCCATGCAGGGCACTGATGCCCGGCTGCGCACCGAAGGCACGGATGCCGAGATCCTGGAATCGCACATAGGCATGACTCAGTCCGGCCGCACGACTCCAATCCAGACTGGCCTTGCTCAGCTGCCCTGTCGGCTTGCCCTGGCCCAGCCAGTCGGCCACTCCGGCCGGCAGCCCACGCGCCAGCGCCGCCCAGGGGACCAGCGGCGTCAGATCCAGCTGCGAGGCCTGGACATGGGCCGCCAGCAGCACCCCGTCCTTGATCGCGACCTGGCCCTGGGCCAGACTGCCGTCATCGCCCTTCCAGCGCAGAGCATAGCCGCCGTGCACCTGTTGCAGGTTGGCCTGACCATGAAAACTGGGCACGATGGAACGCCGTCCCGTGGCGCTGGACAGTGCCAGATCCGAAAAGTCGAAGCGCGTCACCGAACGGATGATCCGGCCCCGGCTCCAGTCCAGCCATGTCGCCCCCTGCCCCTTGCCCGAGTCGGCCTGGTAACCGTTGAGATCGATGCCGGCCAGCAGACTGTAGAGATTCACGCCGTCGGCCGAAACCCAGACCCGGCCCTGATGGCCATCGGTGGCGAACACGCCGGCTCCGGTCACCTGTCCTCGGGCGCCAGGGCGATGCAGATGGGCACCGAACCGCAATTCGTCGCCACGGCGCACCAGACGCAGGGCATCGGCCACCAGGCTGTACTGCCGCCCGACGAGCCGGTCATCGATATTGACCTGCAGATTTTCGAACCACAGACCGATACGCAACTTGCCGAAATCGGTTTTCTGGGCCCCCTTGTGACCGGCGATGCCCAGTCCGTTGATCCGCCAGCGGCCGTCGAGCTCGCGGCTCAGATCCAGAGCCAGACCGCGACCGTAGATATTGATGAAATGGCGGCCGGGCATCCAGCCGCCGAAATCCAGCTTGAGAATGGCTTCGTTCAGCTGCAGCGGCACGCTGCCGGGTCCAAGACTGGCCGTGATGTCATGCATCACGAAGCGCGGGCCGGACATTTCCCAGTGCCCCTGCAGCGAACCGAAGCGGATCTGCCGATGCGTGGCACGACTCAACTCGACCTCCACCCAGTGCGGATGGGCCGCCAGCAGAGGCAACAGCGCCTGACCGCCGATCTCCAGTCCGGCAACGGCCAGGGTGCAGGCAATCGCGGTCAGACGCAGTCCGCGACCACAGGCATGGACATGCCCCCAGTGCAGCCTCACGCGCCGGCCTGCCCCGGTCGACGGGCTGTCGCGACCGTTCTTTCCGGGGCTTGCGTCCGCTTACAGCAGAACGACATCAAACTGCTCCTGGGAGTAATGCTCCTCGGCCTGGAAACGGATGCTCTTGGAAATGAACTCTTCCAGTTCAGCCACGGCGGCGGACTCTTCTTCCAGAATGCGGCTCACCACCTTGCTGCTGGCCAGCACCATCAGCTTCTGGGCATTGAACTGACGGACAGCACGGGTGATTTCGCGGAAAATCTCGTAGGTGATGGTCTCGGCGGTCTTCTGGGTGCCACGTCCATTGCAGGCCGGGCAGGGTTCGCACAACTGGCGTTCCAGGCTCTCGGTGGTGCGCTTGCGCGTCATCTGCACCAAACCCAGCGACGACATCGGATAGACCGTGGTCTTGGCATGGTCTCGAGACAGGCCTTTCTCGAGCATCCGCAATACCTGGCGCTTGTGATCCTCGTCGCTCATGTCGATGAAGTCGATGATGATGATGCCACCGAGATTGCGCAGCCGCAGCTGGCGCGCCGCGGCCTGCGCCGCCTCCAGATTGGTGCGGTAGACCGTATCCTCCAGATTGCGCGAACCCAGGTAAGCGCCGGTATTCACATCGATGGTGGTCATCGCCTCGGTCTGGTCGATGATCAGATAACCGCCGGACTTCAACGGTACCTCCTTGCGCAGGGCCCGCTGGATCTCGTCCTCGACCCCGTACAGATCGAAGATGGGCTGCTCGCTGCCGTAGTGCTCGATCCGGTCGGCCAGGGTCGGCATGAACTTGTTGACGAAGTGGGCCGCCTGCTGGAAGGTGACCTGCGAATCCACCCGCACCTTTTCCACTCCGGCATAGAGCAGATCGCGCAGGCCGCGCAGCGGCAGGGCCAGTTCCTCATACACACGTTCGCCGACCTTGGCCTTGGCGATATTCTCTTGCACCACCCGCCAGACCTTGCCCAGATAGGTGACATCGAAAGCCAGCGATTCGGCGCTCTGACCCTCGGCATTGGTCCGCACGATATAGCCCAGCGGACTGTCACCGATCAGTGGCTGCAGCACGTCGCGGAGGCGCTGACGCTCCTGCTCGTCATCGATCTTGGCCGAAATGCCCAGAGTATGCGATTGGGGCAGCAGTACTAGGTAACGCGAAGGGATCGAAAGATGCGTGGACAGGCGAGCGCCCTTGGTGCCGATCGGGTCCTTGACCACCTGCACCACCACATCCTGGCCCTCATGGATCAGCTCCGAAATCGAGGCATGGGCGGCATGACTGTTCACATGCAGGCTGTCCGCATGTTCAGCGCCCACCGTTGCCGGCGGCCGCACGATATCGGAAGCATGCAGAAACGCGGCACGTTCCAGACCGATGTCCACAAAGGCGGCCTGCATGCCGGGCATGACTCTTTGCACGCGCCCCTTGTAGACATTGCCGACATAGCCGCGACGCGAAGCCCGCTCGACATGGACCTCCTGCAGCATGCCGTTCTCGACCACCGCGACACGCGTCTCTCGCGGTGTCAGATTGATCAGAATTTCCTCGCTCACCCACCACTCCCTTGCTGCGGCGATGTAGATACGACTTCCAGCCCATGGCCATCCGGCCATGACGAGCGAGCAACAACAGCGGCAATCATGGACGTTAGGAAACCGAAACCTGTGGTGCCCCTTCCGGAGCGCTTTGCAATCGTGCCCGCATGGTAGGCAGATACTGCGGATACTGACGCTGAACGAAGTCGATCAGCCCTTCACGCACCCGGCACCCGAGATCCCACCACGCAGGCATGCCCACGGCTGATACCAGCACCCTGATCTTGACGGAATGCTCGGCCGCTTCGCACATTTGCAGGATACAGGTTTTCCTGTCCCACTCCGGTGCTTTCTCGCAGATCCGCTGCAATTCCTGACGCAGCGGCTCCAGCGGAATACCGTAATCAAACCACAGGAAAACCGTACTGATCAGTCCGGGATTGGTGCGTGTCCAGTTGGCGATAGGGTGTTCGATGAAATAATTGATCGGCACCACCAGACGTCGCTCGTCCCATATCCGCACGACGACATATGTGCCGGTGATCTCCTCGATGTAGCCCAGCTCGCCTTCGATCATCACGCAATCATCCAGACTGATCGGCTGGGTCATCGCGATCTGCAGCCCGGCGATGATATTGGTCAGCACGGGACGGGCCGCCAGACCCAGGGCCAGGCCGGCCAGACCGGCCGAGGCCATCAGGCTGGCACCGAACTGGCGTACGGCCGGAATGCTCATCAGCATGCCGGCGACCCCGACGATCATCACCACCACCATCCCGGTGCGGCACAGCAGCCGGACCTGGGTCAGCACCTTGCGGTTGTGGACATTGTCGTCGATATCCACCGGGTGACGACGGACGGCGGCACGCTCCAGCGCGCCGATCGCCCGCACGGCCATCCAGGTCAGGGCCAGCATGACGCCGATCAGTACCAGCTCGCCGATCACGCCACCGCCATGGGCGGCATCGTTGGCCGGCAGGGTCTGTACCAGCAGACCAAACAACAGCAAGGGCACCAGCAGCCGCATCGGCCCCCTTGACTGCTCGAACAGATCACGCGCCAGCTCCCTCCGACGGACCCAGCGGGACAGCAACACTGCCGCTACCCGGTGCACGGCCAGCGACAGCAGCCAGGCCAATGCAGCCACCACGATCAAGGCCACCCAGGGCTGGTCCAGCCAGACCCGGATCACGTCGACACACTTCATCACAATACCCAAACCTGACTCCGTCATCGTTCCAGCCTACCGGAATGCCCGCACCACCCGTACATCGTTCCGGTCGGCGGCCACGCTGAGTACATCCGGTCCCGATGAGATCGACAGTACCGCATCACGATCGATTGTGCAGCGCGCCAGCCCTCGGGATACTGATGGCAAGACCGGCGGCAGCAGGATCCGCCGCGCCTCAGCCCCGTCACAGCGCCGTTGGAGAGCCCATGCCGCAACCTGAACCCCAGACGACCCACGCCATGCGACAGATATTGCCCGACCTGCTGGTCCCCGGCTTGCGCCTGGTCTTCTGCGGTACCGCACCCAGCCGTCGCTCTGCGGCCGAACAGGCCTATTACGCCCATCCCGGCAACCGCTTCTGGCCGGCACTGCATGAATCCGGGCTGGTGCCCCGCCGGCTGTATCCTCAGGAATATCCCGAACTGCTGTCATTCGGCATCGGCCTGACTGACCTGGCCAAGCACCACAGCGGCAATGACCGGGACCTGCCGGCCGGGGCCTTCGATCGCGAAGCCCTGCAGGCCAGGCTGCGCCGATATCGCCCGACCTGGCTGGCCTTCACCAGCAAACAGGCCGCACGTGCCGCCCTGGCCGTGCCGTGGATCGGGTATGGCCTGCAGCCGCAGACCCTTGAGTCCTGCAAGCTGTTCGTGCTGCCGTCGCCATCGGGTCAGGCGCGTGGGCATTGGGATCTGCGCCCCTGGATCGAACTGGCCGGCCTCAGCGCCATCCGCAGCTGAGGCGGAGCCCCGGCGGCATTTACTGACCAAAAAAAAACGACCCGCCAATGGGCGGATCGTCTTGTTGCGGATCGTGGCCTGTCAGAACTTACAGCGGAATGCCGCGCAGCTTCTGCACTTCTTCGGGCGAGACAGCCGAGGCCTTGTTGCCCCAGGCATTGCGGACAAAAGTAGCCAGTGCCGCCACCTGCCTGTCGGTCAGACGCTGACCGAAGGGCGGCATGCCGAAGGGACGCTTGTTGTCACCGGTGACCGGGGCCACGCCGCCGACCAGAATCACGCGAACCACGTTCATATCGCCTTCCGCAGTGACCGAACCGTTGCCGGCCAGCGGCGGATAGTCGGTACCATGGCCCTGCCCCTGCGGCTGGTGGCACTGGGCGCAATGGCTGGCATACAAGCTGCTGCCTTCGGCATACAACTGCTTGGCCTGCTCCTCGTTGACCGCGAACTGGGTCGGCTCCGGCGCCTCGCGGGTCGGCACGGCCTTCAGATAGGTTCCGATCGCCGCCGCATCTTCCGGGGTCAGGAACTGCAGGCTGTGGAAGACCGCATCCGCCATCGGACCATAAGCCGCACCCTTCGGCGAGACACCGGCGCGCAGCAGCTTGGCAATGTCATCCACGCTCCAGTCGGCCAGACCTTCCTGATTGAGCGCGGGACCGTACCAGCCCTGGCCGACCACCTCGCCACCCGACAGATCCATCGAGGCCGGCAGCGAGGCAAATGGACCGCGCCCGGAATGGCACATGTTGCAATGCCCCAGACCATCGACCAGATACTTGCCGCGATTCCAGGCCTCGGATTGACCGGCATCGGGCTGGTAGGGCGCGGCGGCCTTGAAGAACAGCAGGCGCCAACCCAGCAGGATCGGCCGGAAGCTGAAGGGGAACGGCATCTTGTTTTCGGTATTGGGCCGGCTGGAAGGCGGCAACGACTTCAGATAGGCAAAGATGGCATCGCTGTCCTGACGGGACAGGCTGTTGAAGTTGGTGAAGGGATAGGCCGGATACAGGAAACCGTGCTTGGGCGAGACACCGTAGTGGATCACGCGCCAGAAGTCGTTGGCACTCCAGCTGCCGATGCCTTCCTTGACGTCAGGCGTGATATTCGTTGAATACATCGTGCCGAACGGCGTGGCGAACTCCAGCCCGCCAGCATATTTCTGACCGCTGCCCTCGGTATGGCAGGCCACGCAGTCACCGGCCAGAGCCAGATATTTGCCGCGGGCAATCAGGGCCGGATCCTGCAGATTCGGCTCGGGTGCGGAGGGAACCGCCGAAGCGAAAAGGGTCGCCATGCCGCCCTGGCGCTGGAACAGCCAGCCGCCGAGGACCAGCGCGATCACCACCACTACGGCAACGACCGACAAGGCGATGCGAAGTTTCTGTTTGCTCATGTCCCCAACCCCTTACTGCTTGCTGCTGCATGGCGGAATCGACGATCCGCTCTCGGCGGTCACCACCGCACCACTGGCCGGAATCGGCGCACCGGCTGGCACGCCCGACAAATCCGGACGGGCCGCCTCGACGGGCATGCAGCTCAGCTTCTGCTGCGCGTAATAATCGGCGATCTCGTGCATATAGGCATCGTCCATGAAGCGCACCATATAAGTCATCTGGGCGTAATGACGGCTGCCGTTCTGAAACCGCTTGAGCTGATCGTAGAGGTAGTCGGCCGACTTTCCGGCCAGGTGGGGATAATAGGCGTTGATGCCGCCCTGACCTTGCTGTCCATGGCAGGCGGCACAGCCCTCCAGACGCTGATCGAGCGTGTCATTGACGGTCGTCGACACAGCGACCGGCACGGCGCTGACGGCCTGCGCAGGCTCGGCCTCCTGAGCCTGGGCGAGGGCCGCGAAGCCTCCCCCTAGGCCCAGAGCCAGCACCAACGGGAGACAAGCTCGCCGTCTACGCGACAGAGTTGAGAACTCGCGGGCAGTACTGACCGCGGACTGAGGGGCTTGCGGCGGCTTGGCTATGGTATGCATGGGCGCAAAGTATAAGACCCTTGCGCGCGCCTGTCTGCTGCATGGCACAGAAATTTTGTAGTCCGCATCTTGCCGCAGGTGACAAATCGTCCCAGGATCAGGTCTCGCGAGATTTTTTCGCGATCAGCAAGGCCAGTTCCAGCGACTGCTCGTAATTGAGACGCGGATCCACCGAGCTGCGGTAGGCCCTCGCCAGATCGTGTTCCGACAAGTCACGCGCACCGCCCAGACATTCGGTCACATCCTCGCCGGTCAGCTCCAGATGGACACCGCCCAGCCGCGTGCCTGCAGCGCGATGCAACTCGAAAGAGCGCTCGATCTCGGCCCGGATATTGTCGAAGCGACGGGTTTTCACGCCGCTGGAGGTGCTTTCGGTATTGCCATGCATGGGATCGACCACCCACAGGATCTTGCGGCCTTCGCGCCTGGCCTCATCCAGTAGTGGCGGCAGGGCCTGCTCGACCTTGGCCGCCCCCATCCGCGTGATCAGGGTCAGCCGCCCCGCCTCGTTGTCCGGATTGAGTGCGTCAACAAGACGCATCATCGTCGAGGCGTCCACGGAAGCGCCGATCTTTACCGCCACCGGATTGCGGATGCCCCGGAAATATTCCACATGGGCCCCGTCCAGAGCCGCTGTCCGCATGCCGATCCAGGGGTAATGGGTGGAGAGATTGAACCACCCTTGCCGCCGCGGAACCTGCCGTGTCTGCGCCTGCTCATAATGCAGCAGCAGCGCCTCGTGGGAGGTGAAGAAGTCGACCCTCGAGGCGTTCTCCACCGACTGCCCCATCAGGGTCTCCATAAAGCGCAGCGACTGCCCGATCTCATCCACCATGCGCCGGTATTCGATGCCCATCGGCGACCGACTCATCCAGTCCAGATCCCAGTACTCGGGATGATGCAGATCGGCAAAGCCGTCACTGACCAGGGCGCGGGTGAAGTTCATGGTCAACGCGGAATGCACGTGGGCCTCCAGCAGACGCCCGGGATCGGCACGCCGGGCCGCCGCGGTGAATTCGGGACGATTGACGCTGTCACCGCGATAACTGGGCAGCGTGATCCCGTCCCGGGTCTCCACATCCGCAGAACGCGGCTTGGCATACTGGCCGGCAAATCGCCCGACCCGCACCACCGGCTTCTGCATGCCGTGAACCAGCACCAGACTCATCTGCAGCAGAATCTTCAGTCGATTGGTGATCACCTCGCTGCGGCAGTCGGCAAACTGCTCGGCGCAGTCGCCGCCCTGCAGCAGGAACCGCTGCCCCTCCTGCGCCTCGGCAATCATCTGCTTCAAGGCCAGCACCTCGCCCGAAGTCACCAGGGGCGGCAAGGCCTGCAACTGCCCCAGCGCCTGCTCCAGCTCGGCCGGGTCGGCGTACTGGGGCTGCTGCAGTGCCGGCCGGCTCTGCCACGAATCGGGCTGCCACGAGGCGGCGTCAACGCCTTTCAGATGCCTGCTCATCGCCCTGCCAACCTCTGCTCACGCCCGTAACCGGATTTCGTCACCCATACGGCCCATCCGGCAAGCAACAGAAACCATGCCAGCGACCATGCCGGCATCGGCAGGCCCAGAATCTTCTGCACCTTGGCGCATTCGCCCGATCCGGTCAGCACGATCTTCAGCATGTGCATGAAGGGGAAGGTATCCACCAGATAGCCAAGCCCCGGCCCGCAGGACGGCACCTGATCGGCAGGCAGCGACTGGATCCAAAGATGCCGGCCGGCAATGGCAATCCCCGTTGCGGCGCAGATCAGCAAGGGCAGCAGCACCACCAACCGCCCTGCGGCGCGCGGGCCGTGGATGGCGCCGGCGAGAAAAAAGAAGCCGACGGCCGCAAACGCGATCCGCTGGAAAATGCACAGCGGACAGGGATCCATCATCCACACGTACTGGGCATAAAGGGCAAAGCCCAGCAGGCCGAGGCAGGCCAGAACGCCGGCAAGGCAGCGAAGTCGATAAGCAAGCGATGAGTGGATCACGATTTCCTCCAATTCGCGGGACATGCAAACAAAAAGACCCCGGCGGAAGCCCGACGGGGTCTCGATCAGCACTGCATCGAACGCGATTACTCGGCGTCGACGGCAGCCTGCGCCTTCGGGCGATCCACCAGTTCGACATACGCCATCGGCGCATTGTCACCAGGGCGGAAACCGCACTTCAGCAGACGCAGGTAACCACCCGGACGCTGACGGTAACGGGGACCCAGTTCGACGAACAGCTTGCCGACGGCTTCCTTGTCGCGCAGGCGCGAGAAGGCCAGACGACGATTGGCCACGCCATCGTTCTTGGCCAGGGTGATCAGCGGCTCGGCAACCCGACGCAGTTCCTTGGCCTTCGGCAGGGTGGTGCGGATCAGCTCGTGCTTGAACAGCGAAGCCGCCATGTTGCGAAACATCGCTTCGCGGTGGCTGCTGGTACGGTTGAGCTTGCGGCCCGACTTCATATGACGCATGACAGTATTCTCGTATGTTGTTATGAGAAGCCGCCGGCATGGACGGCCTCCCGCGGTTACCCGCTATGGAGGAGAGTGTTGCGTGTTGCAGACTCCGGGCCAGGCCCGGAAGGAAAGACAAGCGGCCTTCCCGAGTTGGCGTTTCGGCAGACCGGAACGCCGACAGCCGCCGTCCTGGGACGGCGGCTGTCAGTTTGGATCAACCCAGCTGCATGCCGTGCGAAATGCCCGGCGGCGGCCAGTTTTCCAGCTTCATGCCCAGGGCCAGACCACGACCACCCAGCACATCCTTGATTTCGGTCAAGGACTTCTTGCCCAGGTTCGGGGTCTTGAGCAGCTCCACTTCGGTCTTCTGAACCAGATCACCGATGTAATAGATGCTCTCGGCCTTGAGGCAGTTGGCCGAACGGACGGTCAATTCCAGATCGTCGATCGGACGCAGCAGCAGCGGATCAACGCCACCCTTCTCGGCCTTGCTGGTATCGCTTTCACGGCGAGTGAAATCGCCGAACACCGACAGCTGATCGTTGAGGATTTCAGCGGCCTTGCGGACCGCGTCTTCCGCGTCGATGGTGCCGTTGGTCTCGATATCGAGAACCAGCTTGTCGAGATTGGTGCGCTGCTCCACACGAGCGGCATCAACTTCGTAGGCCACGCGCAGCACGGGTGCGAAGGACGCATCCAGCTGCAGGCGACCCAGAGGACGGGACTCTTCATCCGGATGCTGGCGAGCGCTGGCGGGCTGATAGCCCACGCCACGCTGCACCTTCAAGCGCATGTTGAGCGTGATGTCCTTGGTCAAATGGCAGATCACATGCTCGGGATTGATGATCTCGACCGAATGATCCACCACGATGTCACCGGCCGTCACCACGCCCTTGCCGGTCTTGGACAGGCTCAGGGTGACTTCGTCACCGGTATGCTGACGAATCGCAACGTCCTTCAGGTTCAGCAGGACTTCGATCACGTCCTCCTGCAGACCCTCGAGGGCGGTGTACTCATGCAGTACACCGTCAATCTCGACTTCGACAATCGCGCTACCCGGAATCGACGACAGCAGCACCCGCCGCAGCGCGTTGCCGAGCGTATGGCCGAACCCGCGCTCCAGCGGCTCAACGACGACCTTGGCGTGGTTGATGCCGAGCTGCTCGATGCTAAGGCCACGTGGCCGCAGTACACTTGTTGACGTAACTGCCATTTACGGCTCCGGTTGATTACTTCGAGTAAAGCTCGATGATGAGGTTCTCGTTGATGTCCGACGGCAGATCACCGCGATCGGGCAGCGCCTTGAACGTACCGGCGAACTTGCCGGCTTCAACCTCAACCCACATCGGACGCAGGTCCATCGTTTCGGCAACCGTGCCGGCTTCCTTCACGCGCAGCTGATTGCGGGCACGCTCGGTCAGCGACACCTCGTCACCGGGACGAACCTGGTAGGAGGGAATATTGACCTTCTTGCCGTTGACCAGGACGCCCTTGTGGGAGACCAGCTGACGGGCCTGGGCGCGGGTGACCGCGAAACCCATGCGATAGACGACGTTGTCCAGGCGGCATTCCAGCAGGCGCAGCAGGTTCTCACCCGTATTGCCCTTCTGGGTCGATGCCTTGGTGTAGTAGTTGCTGAACTGACGTTCCAGCACACCGTAGATACGCTTGACCTTCTGCTTCTCGCGCAGCTGGACGGCGTAGTCCGACAGGCGGGCGCGTTTGTTGGCGCCGTGCTGACCGGGCTTGTTTTCCAGCTTGCACTTGGAATCAAGTGCGCGAGCCGGGCTCTTCAGACTGAGATCCGCACCCTCGCGACGCGCGAGTTTGCAGGTAGCTCCACGATAACGTGCCATGGTGATGCTCCTTAGACGCGACGCTTTTTGGGGGGACGGCAACCGTTGTGCGGCACCGGGGTCACATCAATGATGTTGAGAACCTTGTAGCCCAACGCATTGAGCGAGCGCACGGCCGACTCGCGGCCCGGGCCGGGGCCCTTGATGCGCACTTCCACGGTCTTCACACCGTAGTCGCCAGCAGCGCGACCGGCCTTCTCGGCTGCCACCTGGGCAGCGAAGGGGGTCGACTTGCGCGAGCCACGGAAACCGGCGCCACCAGCGGTGGCCCAGGACAGGGCATTGCCCTGACGGTCGGTGATCGTGACGATCGTGTTGTTGAAAGATGCCTGCACGTGAGCCACCGCATCGGTGACAACGCGCTTGATCTTCTTCTTGGTCTTGACAGGCTTAGCCATAATTGGGGTCCGTTACTTGCGAATCGCGCGACGCGGGCCCTTGCGGGTCCGGGCGTTGGTCTTGGTACGCTGACCGCGGACCGGCAGGCCACGACGGTGGCGCAGGCCACGGTACGTACCCAGGTCCATCAGCCGCTTGATGGCGATACCGACCTCACGACGCAGATCGCCTTCGACGACATACTTGCCGATCTCATGGCGCAGCTTTTCCACCTCGCCTTCGCTCAGCGACTTGATGGGGGTGGTTGCTACCACACCCGCGTCCGCACAAACCTTCTTGGCCCGGCTGCGGCCGATACCATAAATGCTCTGCAGGCCAACCCAGACATGTTTCTGGACCGGCAAATTGACACCCGCGATGCGCGCCATGATGTACCTTCTCCGATGCGTATACTGCGCGGTAAACGCGCAATTCTAACCTTAATTGATCTTACGGGGAACCCCTGCGGCAGACAGCCCGCCGCCAGGGGTCCAACGTCACTTTTTTTTGCTGCGCCGCCAATCGTTCAGCGACGCAGATTCGCCTTCTTCATCAGACTTTCGTACTGATGACTGACCAGATGGGCCTGAACCTGGGCGATGAAATCCATCACCACCAACACGACGATCAGCAACGAAGTGCCACCGAAGTAGAACGGAACATGCCACATATTCTGCATGAAGGTCGGCACCAGGCAGACCAGCACCAGATAAAGCGCACCCACACCGGTCAGACGCGTCATGACGCTGTCGATGTAATCGGCCGTGCCGCGACCCGGACGGATGCCCGGAATCAGTGCACCGGAGCGCTTGAGGTTGTCAGCCGTTTCCTGCGAGTTGAACACGATCGCGGTATAGAAGAACGCGAACGAGATCACCAGCACCGCAAATACCACGTCGTACAGCGGCTCGCCGGGGCTCAGCTGCTGGACCAGCTGCTGAAGCCATGCCGAGGGATGTTGGCTGTTGCCGAACCAGTTCAGCAGGGTCGCCGGAAACATCAGCAGACTCGAGGCGAAGATCGGCGGAATCACACCCGCCATGTTGATCTTCAGCGGCAGATGCGAGGTCTGGTTCATGTAGGCGCGCTGACCGCCGGAACGACGGGCATAATTGACCGTGATCCGCCGCTGGGCCCGCTCCATGAAGACCACGAAGGCCGTGACCGCCAGGATCAGCACCACCACCATGAACAGCTTAAGCACCGACAGCTCGTTGTTGCTGGCCATGGTCAGGGTGTGCGCCACGGCGGCGGGAAGGCCCGCAACGATACCGGCGAAGATCAGCATCGAGATGCCATTGCCGATACCACGCTCCGTGATCTGCTCGCCCAGCCACATCAGGAACATCGTGCCTGCCGTCAGCGCGACCACCGATCCCAGCACAAAGGCCAGACCCGGGGTGTAGACCACGCCGACACCGCTGCTCAGCGTCTGCTTTTCAAGCATGGTTGAGATGCCGAAGCCCTGGAAAATGGCCAGACCCACCGTACCGAAACGGGTGTACATGGTCATTTTCCGCTTGCCGGCCTCCCCATCCTTGCGCAGCTGCGCAAGGCTGGGAATCACCGCACCCATCATCTGCACGACGATGGAGGCAGAGATATACGGCACCACGCCAAGTGTGAAAATCGAATACCGGCCCAAGGAGCCGCCCGAGAACATGTTGAACATGTCCGCCAGGCCCTTGCCCTGCCCCTGTCCCAGGTTCGCGATGAAGTTCGCCATCGCGTCCGGGTTGACGCCCGGCACCGGGATATAGGAACCGAGCCGGTAGACGATCAACGCACCGATCAGGAAAAAGATCCGCTGACGCAGCTCGGTCAACTTGCCGAGTGCACCTAGCGATGTCCCTGGGGCTGCGGCCACGCGATTACTCCACGCTGCCGCCGGCCGCCTCGATGGCTGCCTTGGCGCCGGCCGTAGCCAGCACGCCCGACAGCTTCACGGCGCGACCGATTTCACCCTTGGAAACAACCTTCACCTTCTTGGCGCGGCTGTCGATCAGGCCGGCCTGATGCAGGACGACCACGTCGATGACGTCAGCCTTCAGGTTGGCCAGCTGGTACAGGAAGACTTCCTGACTCTGAGCCTTGGTCCGCGAACGGAAGCCGACCTTGGGCAGACGGCGCTGCAGCGGCATCTGACCGCCTTCGAAACCGAACTTGTGGGTACCGCCTGCGCGTGCATGCTGACCCTTGTGACCGCGACCGGCGGTCTTGCCCAGACCGGAACCGATGCCGCGACCGACCCGCAGACGGGACTTGCGCGCACCAGCGGCAGGTTTGATATCGTTAAGACGCATTTCGCTTACTCCTCAACCCGAACCAGGTAGTAAACCGTATTGATCAGACCGCGAACCTGCGGGCTGTCTTTCAGTTCACGCACGCTGTTGAGCTTGCTCAGACCCAGCGCTTTCACGCTCAGGCGATGACGGGACTGGACACCACGCAGGCCCTTGACCAGGCGAACGCGGACGGTCTTTTCAGTATTAGCCATGACCAACCACCTCTTCCACGGTCTTGCCACGCTTGGCGGCGATGCGCTTCGGCGAAGCCACAGCCTGCAGACCCTTGATCGTTGCACGAACCAGGTTGATCGGGTTGCGCGAACCGACAGCCTTGGCCAGCACGTTCTTGACACCCACCACTTCCAGCACGGCGCGCATGGCACCGCCGGCAATCACACCGGTACCTTCGGAAGCCGGCTGCATGTAGACGCGGGCAGCGCCGTGGTTGGCCTTGATGGCATACCACAGGGTGCCGTTGTTCAGCTCGATGTCGACCATGTTGCGACGGGCGCGATCCATGGCCTTGGAGATGGCGACCGGCACTTCGCGCGCCTTGCCATAGCCGAAACCCACGCGACCTTCGCCATCACCGACGACGGTCAGTGCGGTAAAGCTCATCTGGCGGCCACCCTTGACGGTCTTGGCCACGCGGTTGACGGCAATCAGCTTTTCCAGCAGGCCGTCCGAATTTTCGCGATCGGTTGAAGACATAATCTTTTCCGTTTTGCCCGGCGAACCGGGACTCATGTTGCGGCGTCGCCGCTTGGAGTTGTTGTATTGAAGCAGGCCAGGCCCGGTCGCAAGCGGCCAGACCTGAGATCGATCAGAACTTCAGGCCGCCTTCACGAGCAGCATCGGCCAGAGCCTTGATGCGACCGTGATAACGGAAACCCGAACGATCGAAAGCCACGCTTTCGATACCAGCGGCCAAGGCGCGCTCGGCAACAGCCTTGCCCACGGCGGCGGCGGCTTCCAGGTTCTTGGTACCCTTCAGGCCTTCGGCGATGGACTTCTGCACGGTCGAGGCGGCAGCCACGACGTTCTTGCCCGAAGCATCGAACACCTGGGCGTACAGATGCTGACCCGTGCGATGCACCGACAGGCGGGCGACAGCCAGCTTGCGGATGTGCGCGCGGGTCGACTTGGCGCGACGCAGGCGGGATTCGTTCTTGTTCATAGTCATAAGTCTCCAGAAAGCGGATCGGCGGAGTCGGCGTTCGCGCGGCGTCAGGAACCAGGCCTGCCACCGGCGCGAACCGCCCCACGTCCTTAGGCCTTCTTAGCTTCCTTCAGGATGATCTTCTCGCCGGCATAGCGCACGCCCTTGCCCTTGTAGGGCTCCGGCGGACGGAAGCTGCGAATCTTGGCGGCAACCTGGCCGACCGTCTGCTTGTCCGAACCCTTGATCAGGATCTCGGTCTGCGTCGGGGTTTCCAGGGTCACGCCTTCCGGAGCTTCGAACAGCACAGGATGGGAGAAGCCCAGGCTCAGATTGACGGCCTTGCCGGACATGGCAGCGCGATAACCGACGCCGACCAGCTCCAGCTTGCGCTCGAAACCTTCCGAGACACCCTTGACCATGTTGGCGATCAGCGCGCGGGCGGTGCCGCCGAACTTGGATTCAGCGCCTTCGGCCAGCACGATGGTGGCAACGCCGGCCTCGATCAACAGGCTGACGCCCGGCAGATTGTGGGTCGACAGGGTGGCCTTGGGGCCCTTCACCACGACGCCATTGGCATCAGCAGTGATCTCGACACCCTTGGGCAGGGTGATGGGTTGCTTGGCTACACGTGACATCGCGTCTCTCCTTAAGCCACTTGGCCGATGACTTCGCCACCCAGGCCGCGAGCGCGAGCCTGCGCGTCGGTCAGCAGACCGGCGGAGGTGGAGATGATGGAGATACCGAGACCGCCGAGCACTTTCGGCAGTTCATCCTTGCCGCGATAGACGCGGAGGCCGGAACGGCTGACACGGGCGATGGTTTCAATGGCCGGACGGCCTTCGAAATACTTCAAGGCGATCTCGAGCACCGGCTTGGCCTCGACGACCGAGGTGGAGGCATCGATGATGTAGCCTTCGTTCTTCAGAAGATTGGCGATTGCAACCTTCATCTTCGACGACGGCATACGGACAACCTTCTTGCCCGTCAGCTGGGCATTGCGGATGCGCGTAAACAGATCGGCGATGGGATCAGTCATGCTCATGGGAGAAATCCTTCAGAGTGCACCGATATCCGAGTAACCGGAAATCTAGTTGTATGTGTACCGCCAAAGGCGGCCTCTACTCAGGGTAGACGCAGGACTATACCAGACTTTGCGGCTAATGCGAATACCTGTGCGCATTGCATCAACTCGCCGGACCGCTGGGGGCCCGACGCAAAAAACCGGCCTGTTGCCAGGCCGGCTCGTACCCTCACACGAGGGCTTGTTACCAGCTGGCCTTGCGCAGACCCGGGACGTCGCCCCGCATCGTCGCTTCACGCAGCTTGTTGCGACCCAGGCCGAACTTCCGGTACACACCGCGGGGACGACCCGACAGTGCGCAACGGTTGCGCTGGCGCGAGGGGCTGGAATCACGGGGCAGCTTCTGCAGCTTGGCCTGTGCGTCCAGCTTTTCTTCGTAGCTGGCAGTCGGGCTGACGGCGATCGCCTTCAGCTCGGCACGCTTCACGGCGTACTTCTTCACCAGCTTGGTCCGCTTCAGATCGCGGTTAACCATCGATGTCTTGGCCATGTCTCTCTCGGTCTCAGTGGCGGAACGGGAAGCTGAAGGCTTCCAGCAGCGCCTTGGCTTCGTCGTCGGTCTTGGCAGTGGTGGTGATGGAAATATCCATACCGCGCATCGCGTCGACCTGGTCGAAATCGATTTCCGGGAAGATGATCTGTTCGCGGACACCGAAGTTGTAGTTGCCCCGGCCGTCGAAAGCCTTGGCCGATACGCCGCGGAAGTCGCGGGTACGCGGCAGGGAGATATTGATCAGACGATCAAGGAACTCCCACATCTGGGCACGGCGCAAGGTGACCTTGCAACCGATCGGCCAACCGTCACGGATCTTGAACGAGGCCACCGAAACACGAGCCTTGGTGGTCACCGGCTTCTGGCCGGCGATCTTGGCCATGTCGGCAACGGCGTTTTCAAGAATCTTCTTGTTGCCGGCCGCTTCGCCCACACCCATGTTCAGCGTGATCTTGGTGATGCGGGGAACCTGCATCACGTTCTGGTAGCCGAAGCGCTCAGTGAGCTTCGATACCACCTGGTCTTTGTAAAATTTCTCAAGGCGCGTCATGACTGTGATTCCTTACGCGTCCACGACCTCGCCGTTCGAACGGAACACGCGGACCTTTTTCCCATCTTCCAGGGTCTTGGTACCAACGCGCTCACCCTTGTTCGAGGCGGGGTTGAACAGCTGCACATTAGAGATATGGATCGAAGCTTCACGCTCGACGATGCCACCGGCGACGTTGGCCTGCGGGTTCGGCTTGGTGTGGCGCTTGACCAAGTTGACGTTGGAGACGACCACGCGATCGCCATCAACTTTCAGCACGTCACCGCGCTGGCCCTTGTTCTTGCCGGTGATCACGATCACCTGATCACCCTTGCGGATACGGTTCATAAAGGTTCTCCGCTCAGAGCACTTCGGGCGCGAGGGAGACGATCTTCATGAACTTCTCACCACGCAGCTCGCGAGTAACCGGCCCGAAGATACGGGTGCCGATCGGCTCGAGTTTGTTGTTAAGGAGCACGGCAGCGTTACCGTCGAAACGGATCAGCGAGCCATCGGGACGGCGCACACCCTTGGCGGTACGCACCACCACGGCATTGTACACCTCACCCTTCTTGACCTTGCCGCGAGGGATCGCATCTTTCACGGTCACCTTGATGACGTCGCCGATCGCCGCATAGCGACGGTGCGAGCCACCCAGGACCTTGATGCACATCAGTTCTTTCGCACCGCTGTTGTCCGCCGCGGAAAGCGTGCTTTGCATCTGGATCATGTATGCACTCTCCTACGGTTAGACGCTTGCGCGCGTGATGATTTCGACGACGCGATGATGCTTCGTCTTCGACAGGGGACGGCACTCGGCAATCCGGACCACATCACCTTCGTTCGCACCCAGTTCGTCCTGGGCATGAAGCTTGGTGGAGCGGCGGATGATCTTGCCCAGCAGCGCGTGCTGGACCTGACGCTCGACGAGAACGGTAACCGTCTTGTCCATCTTGTTGCTGACAACGCGCCCTTCGAGGGTGCGGATCGTGGTCTTCTTTTCGCTCATCTCAGCCGTCCTTACTTCTTGTCGCCCAGCGCATGCTTTGCGCGGGCGATATCGCGCCGAACACGGCGCAGTTGGTGCGGCTGGTTGAGCTGACCGGAACCCTTTTGCATGCGCAGATTGAACTGCTCCTTGCGCAGGTCCAGCAGGTGCTGCTTCAGCTCTTCGGCCGACTTCTGGAAAACATCGTTGCTGGCCATCACATCACCGCCCTGGTCACAAACTGTGTCTGCACCGACAGCTTGGCGGCAGCAAGGCGGAATGCCTCGCGTGCCGTCGTCTCGTCGACGCCCTCGATTTCATAGAGCATCCGACCCGGCTGGATCGGAGCCACCCAGAATTCGACACTGCCCTTGCCGGAGCCCATACGGACTTCGATAGGCTTCTTGGTGATCGGCTTGTCCGGGAACACACGGATCCAGAGCTTGCCGCCACGCTTGACGAAGCGGGTGATGCAACGACGCGCGGCTTCGATCTGACGAGCGGTCAGCTGGCCATGGGTCGTCGCCTTCAGACCGAACTCGCCAAAGCTGACGAGGTTCGAGCTGAACGCCAGGCCCTCATTGCGGCCCTTGAACTGCTTACGGAATTTGGTTCGCTTAGGTTGCAACATGGCAACTCTCCCTTACTTCGCCGCCCGCTCGCGACGGCCTTCACCGCCCTCGCGACGCCCATCACGACGACCTTCCCCGCCATCACGGCGCGAAGGAGCCTGCTCGTCCTTCGACTCCTGGCCAATCTGCGCCATGTCGAAGACTTCGCCCTTGTTGATCCAGACCTTGATGCCGATGATGCCGTAGGTCGTCTTCGCCTCGGCAAAACCGTAATCAATATCGGCACGCAGGGTGTGCAACGGCACACGACCTTCGCGGGCCCACTCGGAACGAGCGATTTCGGCACCGTTCAGACGGCCCGACACGTTGATCTTGATGCCCAGGGCACCCAGACGCATCGCGTTGCCGACCGAGCGCTTCATGGCGCGGCGGAACATGATGCGACGCTCCAGCTGCTGGGCGATCGACTCGGCCACCAGCTGCGCGTCCAGCTCCGGCTTGCGGACTTCGGAGACGTTGATGTGCGCCGGAACGCCCATCATGTCGCTGACTTCCTTGCGCAGCTTCTCGATGTCCTCACCCTTCTTGCCGATCACCACGCCCGGACGGGCGGTGTGAATGGTCACGCGGGCGGTCTTGGCCGGACGTTCGATCTGGATCTTGGAGATGCCGGCCTGTGCCAGCTTCTTGCGAAGCATGTCACGGACCTTCAGATCAGCCGCCAGGTACTGGGCGTATTCGCCCTTGTTGGCATACCACTTCGAATTCCAGTCCTTGGCGATGCCGAGGCGGATGCCGGTGGGATGAACTTTATGACCCATCGTCTATATCCTCTTAGTCGCCAACAACAACGGTGATGTGGCTGGTGCGCTTCAGGATGCGGGAACCGCGGCCCTTGGCACGTGCAAACATGCGCTTCATGGTCGGACCTTCGTCGACGAAGATCTTGGCGACCTTCAGTTCGTCGACGTCGGCGCCCAAGTTGTTTTCGGCGTTGGCGACAGCCGACAACAGGACCTTGCGGACCATATGGGCGGCTTTCTTGTTGGTAAAGGCGAGCACATCGCTGGCCCGGCCCACGGGAAGACCGCGGACCAGATCGGCCACCAGGCGTGCCTTCTGCGCCGAAATGCGGGCGCTGCGCAGGATCGCTTTGGCTTCAGTGCTCATCACTTGCCCTTCTTGTCAGCCACATGGCCCTTGAAGGTACGGGTCACCGCGAACTCGCCGAGCTTGTGCCCGACCATGTTCTCGTTGACCAGCACCGGCACATGCTGACGACCGTTGTGGATGGCAATGGTCAGACCGACCATTTCCGGGAGGATCATCGAACGACGCGACCAGGTCTTGATCGGACGCTTGTTGTTGGAGGAAACCGCAGCTTCCACCTTCTTGATCAGATGCAGGTCAACAAACGGACCTTTCTTCAGAGAACGGGGCATGACGGCTTCCTCACTTGCGACGACGCACGATGAACTGCTGCGTGCGCTTGTTGTTGCGGGTCTTGTAACCCTTGGTCGGCGTACCCCACGGGCTGACCGGATGACGGCCACCAGAGGTACGTCCCTCACCACCGCCGTGCGGATGGTCAACCGGGTTCATCGCCACACCGCGGACGGTCGGACGAATACCCTGCCAACGCTTGGCGCCGGCCTTGCCCAGCTTCTTCAGGCTGTGTTCGCTGTTGCCCACTTCACCGATGGTGGCGTGGCAATCGGTCGGAACCCGACGCATTTCACCGGAACGCAGACGCAGGGTGGCATAACCACCGTCGCGAGCGACCAGCTGCACCGAGGCACCGGCACTGCGCGCGATCTGGGCACCCTTGCCGGGGCGCATCTCGATGCAGTGGATGGTGGAACCGACCGGGATGCTGCGCAGCGGCAGGTTGTTGCCAACCTTGATCGCGGCGTCGCGGCCCGAAACCAGGGTGTCACCGACTTCAACGCCCTTGGGGGCGATGATGTAGCGACGCTCACCGTCGGCATAGCACAGCAGTGCGATGTGGGCGGTGCGGTTCGGATCATACTCCAGACGCTCGACCTTGGCCGGAATGCCAGCCTTGTCGCGCTTGAAGTCGATGATGCGGTAGGCCTGCTTGTGACCACCGCCGCGATGACGGGTGGTGATGCGACCGAAGTGGTTGCGACCGCCGGTGCGCGACTGCGACTCGGTGAGCGGCGCGTACGGCGCTCCCTTGTGCAGACCGGGCGTCTTGACGCTGACGGAGTCACGGCGTCCGGCAGAGGTCGGCTTGTGTGTAATTAGTGCCATCTCTTAGAACTCCTGACTCAGGGCGCCGTGCCGACGTCGATGGTCTGACCATCAGCCAACCGGACATACGCCTTGCGCTTGCCCTGACGGGCACCGCTACGGAAACGGAAGGATTTGGCCTTGCCCTTGGTGTTCACCAGGTTGACCTTTTCCACCTTCACGTCAAACATCTGCTCAACCGCAGCCTTCACATCGGCACTGGTTGCCGTCGGAGCGACGACGAACACGTACTGATTGTGAGCTGCCAGGCGAGCCGCCTTTTCGGAAATGTGCGGCGCGCGCAGCGTATCCAGAATGCGTTCGTTGCTCATGCCAGCCACTCCTCGATCTTCTTGAGTGCTTCGACCGTCAGGACCACATGGTCCGAACCCACCAGGCTGACCGGATTCAGCGCCAGCACGTCGACGACATGCAGGTACGGAATATTGCGGGCGGCCAGGTACAGCGCTTCGTTGGCATCTTCCGACACCAGCAGCACGCGACCGGACACTTCCAGCTCGGCCATCTTGGCGATCATCGCCTTGGTCTTGGGCTGCTCGATACCGAAGCCTTCGACCACCTTCAGGCGGTTCTGACGATTCAGCTCAGCCAGGATCGAACGCAGCGCGACACGATAGGCCTTGCGATTGACTTTCTGTTCGAAGCTGCGGGGCTTGGCCGCGAAGGTCACACCACCGCCGACAAAGATCGGCGCACGGTAGTCACCGTGACGGGCACCGCCGCCCTTCTGCTTCTTGAACTTCTTGGTCGTGCCCGACATTTCGCCGCGAGACAGCTGGGCCTTGGTACCGGCGCGACCAGCATTGCGATATGCGGTAACGACCTGGTGAATCAGGGCCTGCTTGAATTCGGTGCCGAACACTTCTTCGGACACGGTGACCGGCTTGGCGCCAATAACATTGAGTTCCATGGCGTCTCTCCTCAACCCTTGGTGGTCGGACGGATCACGACGTCACCACCGGTAGCACCCGGCACTGCGCCCTTGACCGCGATCAGATGACGCTCGGCGTCGACCTTGACCACTTCCAGACCCTGCTGCGTACGCTTGACCGCACCCATGTGGCCAGCCATCTTCTTGCCAGGGAACACGCGACCCGGCGTCTGGCGCTGACCGATGGAGCCCGGCGAGCGGTGCGACAGCGAGTTACCGTGGGTGGCATCACCCATGGTGAAGTTGTGGCGCTTGATGGTGCCCTGAAAGCCCTTGCCCTTGCTGACACCGGCCACATCGACGATCTGACCGACCGTGAACAGCTCGTCAGCCTTGATTTCGGCGCCGACTTCGTACTTGCCCAGGTCATCCGCGGCAACGCGGAATTCCCACAGGCCACGACCCGGCTCAACCTTGGCTTTGGCGTAATGACCCTTCAGCGGAGCCGTCAGCAGACTGGCGCGCTTGACGCCCGCCGCGACCTGCACCGCGCTGTAGCCATCGTTATCTTCCGTCTTCAGCTGGGTCACACGATTCGGGGTGGCTTCAATCAGCGTCACCGGAATCGAACGACCATCTTCAGTGAAGAGTCGGCTCATGCCGCACTTGCGGCCAACTAGTCCGATACTCATCTTCGTATCCTATTTATCGCTCAACCAAGCTTGATCTGGACATCCACGCCTGCGGCGAGATCCAGCTTCATGAGCGCGTCCACGGTTTTGTCATTGGGATCGACGATGTCGAGCACGCGCTTGTGAGTGCGGGTCTCGTACTGATCGCGAGCGTCTTTGTCGACGTGCGGCGACACCAGGATGGTGTAGCGCTCGATCTTGGTCGGCAGCGGAATGGGGCCGAGAACCGTGGCGCCAGTGCGCTTGGCCGTCTCGACGATCTCGCTGGCCGAGCGATCAATCAGTCGATGATCAAACGCCTTGAGCCGAATGCGAATTTTTTGGTTCGCCATAAAACCGTGTCCTATTGTCGAAAGAACGAAACTATGCAACGAAACGGCCTCTCACCGTCCCGGACATACCCTTTTCATGCAGCAACACCGCTCTTTTTCGGAACGGTGAACCCGGCATTTTACACGAAACCACGACGAAGTGAAGGGGCAAAAATGAACCAAACCCCGGTCCCCACAGCTTTTTTTTCAGCTTCGGGACTGGCCGCCGCCGAACCGGGCAGTCACGCATGAAGACGTGCCGGCGGACCTGAGCATGACCGACCCCGGAGCGAGGACGGCCAGCGCGATATCACATCATAGCCCCGCCGCCAGCGCGTCAATCTTATCAAGATGTCAGCCTCCGCTGCCAGTTGAAGTTTTGAGAATCAGTCACTTGCCTTTGTGTGGTCTGTCCGGCACACACAGGGCAGACCGCCGGCCACGGCCGCGAAGTACGTCGCCACGCGTTCAGCTGCGTGCATGGCGTTCAGCCGCCAACAAGATCTTGCGCGGACCCACCCTCAAAATGATAATGATACGCATTACTCAGACAGTGATCTGTCCGGCGCCGTCACCTTCCTGCTTGATGATGCTTGATGAACCCACCCGCCCGCTCGTCCCTGTGGCTGAGCCTGTCTCTGGCTGCCTCCACCCTTCATCCATGCCTGGCCGCCTCGCTGCCCGGCAGCACCCCTGAGGATATGCCCGCCAGGACACGGGACGACAGTCCCGACGGAGGCTCGCGCCGTCATGCGCACCGACTTCAGTCCGTCCAGGTCAGCGCCGACAGCGACCGATTCGGGGGCGATGGCCATGCCCAGGTCAACAAGTCCGAGCTGCCACTGAACAAGACGCCTTTCACGGTCACAGTGATCCCCCGCGCCATACTCGACAGCCAGCAAGCCTTGAGCCTTGCAGACGCGCTGCACAATGTTCCCGGCGTGGTTGCGGGCAACTACGGTCGGCGCGGCTGGGATGACCTGATCATCCGCGGACAGACGGCTTCCGACTCGCTCTATCTGGACGGACTGCGGACCACGGCTTCCAATCGGCTCGCCCAGCAGATTTTCGGCCTGGACCAGATCGAGGTCCTTCAGGGTCCCGCGTCACTGCTGTACGGCATGGTGCTGCCTGGAGGGCTGGTCAATATGGTCAGCAAGCGACCGCAGACCGAGCAGTTCCTGAACCTGGACACCACTATCGGCAATTATGGCCTGCGCCAGGGCACACTCGATGCCAACCTGCCCTTGTCGGCCAATGGCAAGGCGGCACTGCGGATCAATGCCCTTGCGATGCATTCGGATGACCAGACTCGATACGTCTGGTCGCGCAATCGCTGGATCGCCCCCTCCCTGTCCCTGGATCTGGGCGATGCCACCGACTTCACCCTGCTTGCCAGTTATCAGGACCGCAGCTATATCCGCCAGCAAGGCCTGCCGCTGAGCGGCTCGGTCCATGTCAATCCACTGGGCCAACTGCCCCGCGACCTGTTTACCGGCGAACCGGATCAACGCCCGTATCACGGGATTCAGCATCGTATCGGCTACCAGTTGACGCAACGCTTCGGCAGCGGCTGGATACTGCATCACAACCTGCGCTACGAGGACTTCAGCCTGGACGGCCAGCTGGTCGCCAATGGTGCCGTAGCCGCCGACCATGCCACCGAAAAGCGGACCGCCCAGCAGCAGCATTGGGACGGCAGCACGATATCGGAAGACACCAACCTCCAGCGTGAATTCGATACCGGGCCTTTTCATCATGAACTCACCACCGGCAGCGACTATCTTCGCTCGGTCGAGCGCGCGCGCTCCTACACCTGCACGATCGCCAGCCTGAACCTGTATGCACCGGTCTATGCAGGAGGCGTCAGCTGCCCGGGAAGCCCCAGGACCTCGACCACCACCACTATCCGCGATACCGGCGCCTACCTACGTGACACCATCCAATGGGACGAGCAGTGGCTGCTGCTGGCAGGCGTTCGCCGCGACAGCGCCAGCAACGACTCCATCAACCGGCTCACGGCCGCGGATATCCACACCCTCAGCCATGCCACCACAGGCTCGACAGCCCTGATGTACGAAGGCTGGACGCTCGCCCATCCCTACCTCAGCTTCGCCACTTCGTTCTACCCGAACAGCGGCACCGATGCCGACGGCAGTCCCTTCGCACCCGAGCATGGCCGGCAATGGGAGGCCGGCGTCAAGTTCAGCCTGCAGCAGGGCACCACTGTCAACCTGGCGATCTACGACCTGCGCAGGAACAATGTGCTGGAGACCGATCCGGTCAATGACGGCTACAGCATCGCCGTCGGCGAAGAACGCTCCCGAGGCGCGGAGATCGGCTTCACCACCGATTTCCGCAACGGCCTCAGTCTCACCGGCGGCTATGCCTACACCCAGGCCATCATTGCCGATGACGGCGGCCAGATCCCCTCCACCGATGGCCAGCGCATCAACAATGTACCTCGTCACAGCGCCACCCTGTTCGCCCGCTATCTGCTGCCGGGCAACTGGAGCCGCTGGCAGATCAACGGCGGCCTGCGCGGCCAGAGCAAGCAATACACCTATGGCTATTATCTGGCGGGCTATTTCGTCGCCGATGCAGGCATCGCCTATGAGGCCGCGCACTGGCGTGCCGCCTTCAATATCCGCAACCTCCTCAACCAGCATTACTTTGCCGGCGGACTGAAGGCCGCTGTCGCCACGGGCGATGATCGCAACGCGATGTTCACCTTCGGCCTTCGCCTGTAGTCGAGAGCCCGGACTATACTGCCACCGCCCCCTCCCGGGCGTCGGCCGTCACTGGAGTCCAGATGCCACGCACCGAAGCCAGCACCTATACCGGCCCGCGCCTGATTCAGGCCCCCATGGTCGGTGCCACCGACCCATCGTTCGTCATCAGCGCCTGTCAGGCCGGCCTGCTGGGCTCGCTGGGCGGTGGCGCCAGTCCGCCACGGCGGCTGCAGCAGGACATCCGCACGATCCGCAGCGGCACCAACAGCCTGTTCAATATCAATCTGTTCGTCATCGACGAGCGCATCGGCCAGACCCCGCCGCCGGAAGAACTGGCCGCCCTGGATGCCTGGTATGCCCGACTGGGCCTCAGTCTGGATCTGCCGGCCAGCTACGCGCCGTCCTTCGAGGCCCAGTTTCAGGTCCTGCTGGATGAAGCGCCGCCCATCGCCAGCTTCACCTTCGGACTGCTGGCACCCGAGCAGGTCCAGGCCCTGCAGGGACGCGGCAGCCAGATCATCGGCACCGCCACCAGCCCAGACGAGGCGCTGGCCTGGCAGGCGGTCGGTGCCGACTTCATCTGTCTGCAAGGCCTCGAGGCCGGCGGCCATCGCGGGCCGTTTCTAAGTGACGCGCCGGGACAGCCCCTGGCCGAACTATTCGCCGCCTGCCGCGAACTGATCGCCCACCCACTGATCGTCGCCGGCGGCTTGATGGACGGCAGGGCGGCGGCCGACTACCTCATCGCCGGTGCGGCTGCGGCCCAGCTGGGCTCGGCCTTCCTGTGCTGCCCCGAAGCGCCCACGGTACCCGCCCATAAGCAGGCCCTGCTGGAAGCCCGCGAAGCGGCCCAGCAGCAGACCGTGCTGATCCGCAGCTTCTCGGGCCGGCAGGCCCGCGGCCTGCCCAATGCCTACACCCGGCACTTCGAAACGCTGCCTGTCTCGCCCTACCCCATCCGCAATGCCCTGACCCAGCCACTGCGTCGCTGGGCGGCGCAGCACGGCGATCGCGAGAACCTGTCGCTATGGGTCGGCCAGGGCCATCGAGCCATCCGCGAGCTGCCCATCGCGGAGCTGGCCGCCCAACTGCTGGCCGAGCTGGAAAAAGCACTGCGTCTCCCGGCCAGCCACAGCTGATCCAACAGGGGCCATGGCCCTTGGCGCTGAGGCCCAGTCACCCGGCCTTGTCTCTCTGGCTTACAGTCGGGATCGGCGCGAAGTCGCTGCGTTCCGGACGCCGCCGGCTTGCAACCATTGCGCGGCCCAGGTGGCGGTCCGGCTACAGGCATACGCACCGACAAGGACATGACCGTTTTGTGCTCGAGGCCTACCCGCCTACTAGAGTATGGCAACGACGCTGGCATCAGGACGGATCAGCTGGATCGACTACTCCAGGAATCCCGGTCGGCACTGAGGTCTCCGCGGCATCGACGGCGGAATCCACATGTCGACAAGACCGGCCTGCCTTGCTGGCACAAACCGCCCGCGCGCCAGCTATCGAGTTATCCATGCCCTTGGGCGCCAACCACCCAACCGATGCAAGCCCGGCTGCGGCAGCTTCCTGAAGATGCCGTCCAGGGGAAGCCGGGGGCACATGATCGGCAGCCGCTCCATTACAGCACGAGGCGCCGCACTCCTCATGGCACCCGTAGATTCCTCCAGATAGCTGCGACTAGCCCTCAACCCATCTCGCCGCAAACATGGCACTCACCATTATTGGACATCCAATCCACACCAAGCATGATACGACCATAGCCGTATAGATGTCTCTAGATCAAGCCCCGTAACATAAGGCTGTTGAATCAACCCCTTCGAACGGAGATCAATTCATGCGCGAACTGAGCCAGTGGGAAATACAGGCGGTGGCTGGTGGCGGCAACTCCAACTACGGAACGATAGGAGGCGCATTGACGGGTGCCATCGTAGGAGCTGGCGCCGGGGCAGCCATTGGAACCGGGGTGGGCGGACCTGTCGGAACGGTCGTTGGCGGCGCCTTGGGTCTTGGTATAGGCGCCTTCGGCGGAATGCTTGCCGGACATGAGGCGGCGCGCTGACACGGGCCAGCCACCGGCAACCCGTCAGGCGACGGCATCCGTCTGACGGCATCTTCCCGGATCCGCCGGCAGCCGAAGCTTACTATCTTCCATGATCATCATATGAGGACATGACCATGATGGAATTGGACAGCACACAAGTTGACCAGATTCAGGGCGGCGCATCCGCTACAGCCATCATCGGCGCCGTTATAGGGGGTGCCCTCACTGGTGGAGCCATCGGGTCCACCGTCGGCGCTGCCATTGGCGGCCCCATTGGCGCAGGCTTCGGCGGGGCTTTCGGCGTGATTGCAGGAGGCGCTGGCGCAAGCTTTACCGCCGCGGCCCACATCCATCCTGCCACGCTGGCCGTTCGGGAGGCCGCATGGGCCTCCTGACCATGCTGGTCTTGATGAATCTCGGGTTTACCCTGGCCAGCGGCATCTTGGTCGCGCGGCTGTTCTGGGATATCAGCCGCAACCACGGGGACACTGTGAGATATCCCACGCGCCGCCTTCCGGCGGAACCCTCAGTGACGCACGGTGAAAGCAATCACAAAGATGGCCAAACGGAAAGACCGTCATCACCCCCATGACCCATGCAGCTGCGGACTGGGCAGCCGACGCGCAGGATAAAAAAAGGCGGAAGCTTTCGCTTCCGCCCTTTCAGTCACTCGGCAATCACTGGGGATTACTTGATAACCTTGGCCACCACGCCGGCGCCGACGGTACGACCGCCTTCGCGGATCGCGAAGCGCAGGCCTTCGTCCATGGCGATCGGATGGATCAGGCTCACCACCATCTTGATGTTGTCGCCCGGCATCACCATTTCCACGCCTTCCGGCAGTTCCACGGCACCGGTCACGTCGGTGGTACGGAAGTAGAACTGCGGACGGTAGCCCTTGAAGAACGGGGTGTGACGACCACCTTCATCCTTCGACAGCACATAGACTTCGGCTTCGAAATCGGTGTGCGGGGTGATCGAACCCGGCTTGGCCAGCACCTGGCCACGCTCGACGTCGTCACGCTTGGTGCCGCGCAGCAGCAGACCCACGTTGTCACCCGCCTGACCCTGATCCAGCAGCTTGCGGAACATTTCCACGCCGGTCACGGTCGTCTTGGTGGTCGGACGGATGCCGACGATTTCGATTTCCTCACCGACCTTGATGATGCCGCGCTCGACGCGACCGGTCACCACGGTGCCACGACCGGAGATGGAGAACACGTCTTCCACCGGCATCAGGAACGACTTGTCGATGTCGCGCTCGGGTTCCGGAATGTAGGTGTCCAGCGCATCGACCAGCTTGATGATGGCCGGCACGCCGATATCCGACTGGTCGCCTTCCAGCGCCTTCAGAGCCGAACCCTGGATGATCGGGGTATCGTCACCCGGGAAGTCGTACTTCGACAGCAGTTCGCGGACTTCCATTTCGACCAGCTCGATCAGCTCGGCGTCGTCGACCATGTCGGCCTTGTTCAGGAACACCACGATGTACGGCACGCCGACCTGACGCGACAGCAGGATGTGCTCGCGGGTCTGCGGCATCGGGCCGTCAGCGGCCGAGCACACCAGGATCGCGCCGTCCATCTGGGCGGCACCGGTGATCATGTTCTTCACATAGTCAGCGTGGCCGGGGCAGTCGACGTGGGCGTAGTGACGGGTCGGGGATTCGTATTCGACGTGAGCGGTCGAAATCGTGATGCCACGAGCCTTTTCTTCCGGCGCCGCATCGATCGCGTCATACGCCTTGAACTCGCCACCGAAGCGCTCGGCACCGATCTTGGTCAGTGCGGCGGTCAGCGTCGTCTTGCCATGATCCACGTGGCCGATGGTGCCCACGTTCACGTGCGGCTTGGTCCGCTCGAATTTACCCTTTGCCATGATTTGAAAACCTCAAAAGTACAGAAAAACAATCCAATTCGTGTCATCCGACGGGCCAGCCCGTCAGCCATCAAGCCACTTTCATGACCTGCTCGGCAATGGTGCCGGGCGTATCAGCATAGTGATCGAACGCCATGGTGAAGGTTGCCCTCCCCTGGGTTTGCGAACGCAGGCTGGTGGCATAACCAAACATTTCGCCCAACGGTACACACGCCGTGATCAACTTACCAGATGGGGTGTCATCAGCCCCTTGCAAGAGGCCGCGACGCCGACTGAGCTCGCCCATCACGTCACCCATGTACTCTTCCGGAGTCGCCACCCCAACCTGCATGATCGGTTCCAGCAACACCGGCTGCGCCTTGCCGAAGCCATCCCGGAAGGCCGTCGCACCGGCAATCCGAAAGGCCATTTCCGACGAATCCACCGCATGGTAGGACCCGTCGACCAGGCGGACCTTCATGTCCACCACCGGATAACCGGCCAGCGGACCATGCAGCATCGCTTCCTGGATGCCCTTGTCGATGGCGACACCGAATTCCTTGGGCATCGTACCGCCGACAATGGCGTTTTCAAAACTGTAGCCGCTGCCTGCCGGTGCCGGCTCCAACTCCAGCACCACATGCGCATATTGCCCCATGCCTCCTACCTGGCGACTGAAGCGGCATTCCTGGCGGACCGCTGCGCAAATCGCCTCACGGTAAGCCACCTGGGGCCGGCCGACATTGATCTCCACCTGATACTCGCGGCGCAGGCGCTCGACGATGATATCCAGGTGCAGCTCGCCCATACCCGACACCACGGTCTGCCCGCTTTCGGCATCGACCCGGATCCGGAACGAGGGATCCTCGGCGGCCAACTGCGCCAGCGCCGGCCCCAGCCGGAACTGGTCGGCCTCGGTACGCGGCTCCACCGATACCGCGATCACCGGCTCCGGGAACATGATCCGCTCCAGACTGAGCACATCGCGATACGAGCACAGCGTATCGCCGGTGACGACATCCTTCAGACCGACCGCTGCGGCAATATCGCCGGCACGGACGTCTTTCAGCTCTTCGCGCTCGTTGGCATGCATCTGCACCAGGCGCCCGATCCGCTCCTTGTGGCCCTGACCGGGGTTGTAGATCTGATCGCCGCTGGCCAGCGTCCCCGAATAGACACGGAAGAAAGTCAGCGTCCCCGCCTCCGGGTCCTGCATGATCTTGAAGGCCAACGCCGAGAAAGGGGCCTCGTCGGTCGGCTCGCGCCGCACTTCACGCCCCTGCTCGTCCAGCCCGCAGATCGCAGGGCGCTCGGCCGGCGACGGCAGCAAGGCCACCACGCCATCGAGCAGCGCCTGCACACCCTTGTTCCGAAAGGCCGAGCCACAGAACACGGGCACGATCTGGTTGGCAATGGTGGCCTGCCGCAAGGCCTGCATGATCTCTTCGGATGACAATTCACCATCCTCGAGATATTTGTCCATCAAGGCCTCGGAAGTCTCCGCGACCGCCTCGACCATTCGCTCGCGGGCCTGCTCAGCCTCGGCTGTCAGGTTTGCGGGAATGTCGCGGTATTCGAACTGCATGCCCTGACTGTCGCCATCCCAGTAGATGGCCTGCATGCGGACAAGATCGACAACGCCTTCGAACTCGTCCTCGGCGCCGATCGGCAATTGCATCGGCACCGGCATGGCATCGAGCCGCACCCGCAACTGGGCTACGACCTGCTCGAAATCGGCACCGACCCGGTCCATCTTGTTGATGAACGCCAGCCGGGGCACGCGATATTTGTTGGCTTGTCGCCAGACGGCTTCCGACTGCGGCTGCACCCCACTGACGGCGCACAGCACAAACACCGCCCCATCCAATACTCTCAGGGAACGCTCGACTTCGATGGTGAAGTCGACATGCCCTGGCGTATCGATAATGTTGAGGCGGTGTTGTGCCAGCGAACGGTCCATACCCTGCCAGAAGCAGGTCGTGGCCGCCGATGTGATGGTAATGCCCCGTTCCTGCTCCTGCTCCATCCAGTCCATGGCCGCCGTGCCGTCATGCACTTCGCCCAGTTTCCGGTTGACGCCGGTATAGAACAGTATCCGCTCGGTCGTCGTGGTCTTCCCGGCATCGATATGCGCCATGATGCCGAAATTGCGATAACGCTCGATCGGAGTGGTGCGTGCCACGGGAAGGCCCTCGACTTGACGCGAGCGGAGATATTACCAGCGGTAGTGCGAGAACGCCTTGTTGGCTTCGGCCATACGGTGGGTTTCTTCGCGCTTCTTGATCGCGCCACCACGGTTTTCCGAAGCTTCCAGCAGCTCTGCAGCCAGCTTGCGCGGCATCGAGGTCTCGCCGCGCTTGCGGGCGGAATCGATGGCCCAACGCATGGCCAGCGCCATGCGACGACCCGGACGCACTTCGACGGGCACCTGATAGGTGGCACCACCGACGCGACGCGACTTGACTTCGACGGCCGGGGCGATGTTGCCCAGGGCCTTTTCGACCAGCTGGACCGGCTCGGCGTTCTTCTCGCCCAGATGGGCCAGCGCGCCGTAGACGATGCTCTCGGCCACCGACTTCTTGCCGCTCTTCATCACCATATTGATGAAACGGGCAATCAGCTGGGAACCGTGCTTGGGATCCGGCAGAACCTGACGGGCGGGATGTGAACCTTTACGCGACATGTCTCGTGTCCTTTACTTACTTCGGACGCTTGGCGCCGTACTTCGAACGTGCCTGGCGACGCTTGGCGACACCGGCGCAGTCGAGACTGCCGCGAACCGTATGATAACGCACACCCGGAAGATCCTTGACACGACCGCCACGGATCAGCACCACGGAGTGCTCCTGAAGATTGTGACCTTCGCCACCGATGTAGCTGATGACTTCGTAGCCATTGGTCAGACGCACCTTGGCGACCTTGCGCAGAGCCGAGTTCGGCTTCTTCGGGGTGGTCGTGTAGACGCGGGTGCAGACACCACGACGTTGCGGGCTGCCCTGCAGCGCCGGAGAGGCGCTCTTGTAGCTTTTCGGGCTGCGAGGCTTGCCCACCAGCTGGTTGATCGTTGCCATGTGTAGCTATCCTGGGAAACATAAAGACAGACCGGGCTGCGGCCTGCCAAGAAGCGGGAATTTAACATGAGCCCGCTGTCAGGGACAAGCGAGGCCCGGGCCATCCATACTCTGCAATCAACGGGGCGCTTCCTTGCGCCCCCGCATGCTTTCAGCGACTTGCGGCCGCCGGCCAGCTCAAAGGCTGCCGGCGTCGACCTCTGCCTTGGCGGGCTTGGCATCGCTGCTGCCTGCGCCGGTCAGCACTTCGAAGTCGAAGGCGGACAGGCCGTCAGCATTGCGACGCTGCGCATGATACGCCAGGCCGGTACCTGCCGGAATCAAGCGGCCAACAATAACATTTTCCTTGAGGCCCCGCAAGTTATCCTTGGTGCCGCGGACAGCCGCCTCGGTCAGCACCCGGGTGGTCTCCTGGAAGGAGGCCGCCGAGATGAACGATTCGGTCGCCAGCGATGCCTTGGTGATACCCAGCAGCACCGACTGGTAGCTGGCCGGATGCTCGCCACGGGAGACGGCCTTCTCGTTCTCCGCATTGATGCGGATACGTTCGACCTGCTCGCCGCGCAGATAGGTGCTGTCGCCCGGCTCGGTGATTTCCACCTTGCGCAGCATCTGACGGATGATCGACTCGATGTGCTTGTCGTTGATCTTCACGCCCTGCAGACGGTAAACGTCCTGGATTTCCTTGACCAGATAGGCTGCCAGCGGCTCGACACCCAGCAGGCGCAGGATGTCGTGCGGATTGGGTTCGCCGTCCACGACGGTCTCGCCCTTCTCCACATGCTCGCCTTCGAACACGATGACCTGACGCCACTTCGGAATCAGCTCCTCGTGCTCGTCACCGTCCACGTCCTTGATGATCAGACGCTGCTTGCCCTTGGTGTCCTTGCCGAAGCTGATGACACCCGAGCGCTCGGCCAGAATCGCCGGCTCCTTGGGCTTGCGGGCTTCGAACAAGTCAGCCACGCGAGGCAGACCACCGGTGATGTCGCGGGTCTTGGAGGTTTCCTGCGGAATACGGGCAACCACGTCACCCACGCCCACCTCGGCACCGTTCTGGATCGACACGATGGCGCCGGCAGGCAGGAAGTACTGGGCCGACACATCGGTACCCGGCAGCTTCAGCTCGCGGCCCTGGTTGTCTTCCAGACGCACGATGGGCCGCAGATCCTTGGCCGCGGTACCGCGACGCTTCGGATCGGTGACCACCGCCGACTCCAGACCGGTCAGGTCGTCGGTCTGGCTCTGCACGGTCACGCCATCGATAAAGTCGATATAGCGGACCACACCGGCCACTTCCGAGACGATCGGATGGGTATGCGGATCCCAGTTGGCCACGGTCTGTCCGGCCTTGACCGCCTCGCCGTCCTTCAGCGACAAAATCGCGCCGTAAGGCACCTTGTAGCGCTCGCGCTCGCGGCCGTTGGCATCGATCACCGAGACTTCGCCCGAACGCGACACGGCCACCAGATGGCCCTGCGAGTGCTGGACGGTCTTCAGATTGTTGAACTTCAGGCTGCCCGTGGTGCGCACCGACACATTGTCGACCGCCGCCGCTCGCGATGCCGCACCACCGATATGGAAGGTACGCATGGTCAGCTGGGTGCCGGGCTCGCCGATCGACTGGGCGGCCACGACACCGACGGCTTCACCCATGTTGACCAGATGGCCACGAGCCAGGTCGCGACCGTAGCACTGGGCGCAGACACCATGCTCGGCCGAGCAGGCGATGGGCGAACGGACCTTGACGATCTGCACGCCGGCGTGATCGAGCTTCTCGACCAGCTGTTCGTCCAGCAGGGTGCCGCGCTCGACGATGGGCTGATCATCGCTGCCCGGAGCATACACGTCTTCGCAGACGACACGACCCAGCACGCGCTCGCGCAGCGGCTCGACCACATCGCCGCCTTCGACCACGGCCTGCATCACCAGACCTTCGTAGGTGCCGCAATCGAATTCGGTGATCACCACGTCCTGGGCCACGTCGACCAGACGACGGGTCAGATAACCCGAGTTCGCGGTCTTCAACGCCGTATCCGCCAGACCCTTACGGGCACCGTGGGTAGAGTTGAAGTACTGCAGCACGTTCAGGCCTTCGCGGAAGTTGGCCTTGATGGGCGTCTCGATGATGGAGCCATCGGGACGGGCCATCAGACCACGCATGCCGGCCAGCTGACGAATCTGGGCCACCGAGCCTCGGGCACCGGAGTCGGCCATGATGTACAGCGAGTTCATCGACTTCTGGTTGACGGTCTTGCCTTCGGCATCGACCACCTTCTCGGTGCCGATACCGTCGATCATGGCCTTGGCGACCAGTTCGTTGGTACGCGACCAGATATCGACCACCTTGTTGTAGCGCTCGCCGGCGGTGACCAGACCCGACTGGTACTGTTCCTGGATCTCGACGACTTCCTTCTCGGCCTCTTCCAGAATCGGCTTCTTCTGGTCAGGGATGATCATGTCATCGATGCCGATCGAAATGCCGGCACGGGTCGCGAAGCGGAAACCGGTGTACATCAGCTGGTCGGCGAACACCACGGTGTCCTTCAGACCCAGCAGACGGTAGCACTGGTTGATCAGCCGCGAGATCGACTTCTTGGTCAGCTCGGTGTTGGCCAGCTCGAAGGGCAGGCCTTCAGGCAGGATTTCCATCAGCAGGGCACGACCGGCGGTGGTATCCACCAGCTTGGTCGTTTCCGTGCGGTTGCCATCGGCGTCGACTTCCACGGCGTGGATGCGGACCTTGACCTTGGCGTGCAGTTCCACCGCACGGTTGTCGTAGGCGCGACGGACTTCGGCGACGTTGGCGAACACCATGCCGCTGCCCTTCGCCGTCACCAGCTCGCGGGTCATGTAGTACAGCCCCAGCACCACGTCCTGCGAAGGCACGATGATGGGTTCGCCGTTGGCGGGCGAAAGGATGTTGTTGGTCGCCATCATCAAAGCGCGCGCTTCCAGCTGCGCCTCGATGGACAGCGGCACGTGCACGGCCATCTGATCGCCGTCGAAGTCGGCGTTGAAGGCGGTGCAGACCAACGGATGCAGCTGGATGGCCTTGCCTTCGATCAGCTTCGGTTCGAAGGCCTGGATGCCCAGACGGTGCAGGGTCGGCGCACGGTTCAGCAGCACCGGATGCTCGCGGATCACTTCTTCAAGGATGTCCCAGACCTGCGACTCTTCGCGCTCGACCAGCTTCTTGGCCGCCTTGATGGTCGAGGCTTCGCCACGCTGCTGCAGCTTGGCGAAGATAAAGGGCTTGAACAGCTCCAGCGCCATCTTCTTGGGCAGACCGCACTGGTGCAGACGCAGGGTCGGCCCCACCACGATCACCGAACGACCGGAGTAGTCGACGCGCTTGCCCAGCAGGTTCTGGCGGAAGCGGCCCTGCTTGCCCTTGATCATGTCGGCCAGCGACTTCAGCGCGCGCTTGTTGCTGCCGGTGATGGCACGGCCGCGACGGCCGTTGTCCAGCAGGGCATCCACCGACTCCTGCAGCATGCGCTTTTCATTGCGCACGATGATGTCGGGCGCAGCCAGTTCCAGCAGGCGCTTCAGACGATTGTTGCGGTTGATCACGCGACGGTACAGATCGTTCAGATCCGAGGTCGCGAAACGGCCGCCGTCCAGCGGCACCAGCGGACGCAGGTCCGGCGGCAGCACCGGCAGCACGGTCAGCACCATCCATTCCGGACGGTTGCCCGACTCCAGGAAGGCCTCGATCAGCTTCACGCGCTTGGTCAGCCGCTTCAGCTTGGTCTCGGAATTGGTGGAGGCAATTTCTTCCTTCAGGCGGATGACTTCGGCCGGCAGGTCCAGCGACTTCAGCAGCTCGCCCACGGCTTCGGCACCCATGCGGGCATCGAATTCGTCGCCATGCTCTTCGACGGCTTCCAGGTACTGGTCTTCGCTCAGCAGCTGACCGCGCTCCAGCGCCGTCAGACCGCCGTCGATCACCACGAAGGCTTCGAAATACAGGATCCGCTCGATATCACGCAGCGTCATATCCAGCATCAGACCGATGCGCGAAGGCAGCGACTTGAGGAACCAGATGTGCGCGGTCGGGGCGGCCAGCTCGATGTGGCCCATCCGCTCGCGACGGACCTTGGCCAGGGTGACCTCGGTGCCGCACTTCTCGCACACCACGCCGCGGTGCTTCATGCGCTTGTACTTGCCGCACAGGCACTCGTAGTCCTTGACCGGACCGAAGATCGCGGCGCAGAACAGGCCGTCACGCTCCGGCTTGAAGGTGCGGTAGTTGATCGTTTCCGGCTTCTTGACTTCGCCGTACGACCACGAGCGGATCAGCTCCGGCGACGCCAGCGCGATCTTGATCGCGTCGAAGTCAGGCGTCGCGCGCTGCTGATTGAATAGATTAAGCAGGTCTTTCATAGCTTAGGCTCCTGTGACCGCGAGGATCACTTGATCTCTTCCAGGTCGATGTCGATACCGAGCGAACGGATTTCCTTCACCAGCACATTGAAGGATTCCGGCATGCCCGCCGCCATCTCGTGGTTGCCGTCGACAATGTTCTTGTACATCTGGTTGCGGCCCTGCACGTCATCGGACTTCACCGTCAGCATTTCCTGCAGGGTGTAGGCCGCGCCGTAGGCTTCCAGCGCCCAGACTTCCATTTCACCGAAGCGCTGGCCACCGAACTGGGCCTTGCCGCCCAGCGGCTGCTGGGTGACCAGGGAGTACGGGCCGGTCGAACGGGCGTGCATCTTGTCGTCGACCAGATGGTTCAGCTTCAGGTAGTGCATATAGCCCACGGTGACCGGGCGATCGAAAGCCTCACCGGTACGACCGTCGTACAAGGTGGTCTGACCGGATTCCGGCAGATCGGCCAGCTTCAGCATGGCCTTGATCTCGGTTTCCTCGGCACCATCGAACACCGGCGTCGCCATCGGCACGCCTTCCTGAAGGTTGGTGGCCAGGGTCATGATCTCCTCGTCGGTCAGGGAGCTCAGATCCACGTTCTGCACCGCACCGGCAATCTGCGAGGTGTTGTAGATCTGGTCCAGGAACGCGCGGATCTGGGTGACCTTCTCGCGGGCCTCCATCATCTTCTGGATCTTGCGGCCCAGGCCCTTGGCGGCCCAGCCCAGATGCACTTCCAGAATCTGACCGATGTTCATACGCGAGGGCACGCCCAGCGGATTCAGGCAGATATCCACCGAGTTGCCGTCAGCCATGAAGGGCATGTCTTCGACCGGCACCACGTTGGAGACCACACCCTTGTTGCCGTGGCGACCTGCCATCTTGTCACCGGGCTGGATGCGACGCTTCACGGCCAGGAACACCTTGACCATCTTCAGCACGCCCGGAGCCAGATCGTCGCCCTGGGTCAGCTTGCCCTGCTTTTCCTTGAAGCGCTTCTCGAACTCGTCCTTGTGACCACGGATCTGTTCGGCGGCGCGCTCCAGGAATTCGGCGGCATCTTCGTCCTTGACGTTGATCTTGAACCAGTCGTCCTTCTTCAGGCCGTCCAGATAGACATCGGTGATCTCGTTGCCGCGCTTCAGGCCGTTCGGACCCGAGGTGGCGACCTTGCCGACCAGCTGTGCACGCAGACGGTTGTAGATCGCGCCTTCCAGAATGCGGAACTGGTCGTCCAGATCCTTGCGGATCCGCTTCAGCTCGGTTTCCTCGATCTGGCGGGCACGCTTGTCCTTCTCCACGCCGTCACGGGTGAAGACCTGCACGTCGATGACGGTGCCGTCCATGCCGGGCGGCACGCGCAGCGAGCTGTCCTTCACGTCGGAAGCCTTTTCGCCGAAGATCGCGCGCAGCAGCTTCTCTTCCGGGGTCAGCTGGGATTCGCCCTTCGGGGTCACCTTGCCGACCAGGATGTCGCCCACCTTCACTTCGGCACCGATATAGACGATGCCGGACTCGTCCAGGCGCGACAGCGCGGACTCGCCCACGTTCGGGATATCGGCCGAGATTTCCTCCGCACCCAGCTTGGTATCGCGAGCGATGCAGGCCAGTTCCTCGATGTGGATCGAGGTGTAGCGGTCTTCCTGGACCACCCGCTCGGACAGCAGGATCGAGTCTTCGAAGTTGTAGCCGTTCCAGGGCATGAAGGCGATCAGCATGTTCTGGCCCAGAGCCAGCTCACCCAGATCGGTCGACGAACCATCGGCCAGGGTATCGCCCACCGCGACCACGTCACCGACGTTCACCAGCGGACGCTGGTTCAGGTTGGTGTTCTGGTTGGAACGGGTGTACTTGGTCAGGGTGTAGATGTCGACGCCGGCGTCATGGTCACCGACTTCTTCCTCGTTCACGCGCACCACGATACGGGCCGCATCGACCTGGTCGATCACGCCACCGCGCTTGGCGGTCACGATCACGCCCGAGTCACGCGCCACGGCGCGCTCGATGCCGGTACCCACCAGCGGGGTCTGCGAACGCAGGGTCGGCACGGCCTGACGCTGCATGTTCGCGCCCATCAGTGCGCGGTTGGCGTCATCGTGTTCCAGGAAGGGCACCAGCGCCGCCGCGACCGACACGGTCTGCATGGGCGAAACGTCCATGTAGCCGATTTCGGCGGAAGGACGCAGCTCGGACTCGCCGCGGAAACGGCAGGACACGAAGTCTTCCAGGAAGCCGCCATCCTTGCCCAGCGGCGAGTTGGCCTGGGCGATGACATGATCGCCCTCTTCGATCGCCGACAGGTACTCGACTTCGTCGGTCACCTTGCCGCCCACCACCTTGCGGTACGGCGTCTCGAGGAAGCCATACTGGTTGGTGCGGGCATACACGGCCAGCGAGTTGATCAGGCCGATGTTCGGGCCTTCCGGGGTTTCGATGGTGCAGACGCGGCCGTAATGGGTCGGGTGCACGTCGCGGACTTCGAAGCCGGCGCGCTCGCGGGTCAGACCGCCGGGTCCCAACGCCGAAACACGGCGCTTGTGGGTCACTTCCGACAGCGGGTTGTTCTGGTCCATGAACTGCGACAGCTGCGAGGAGCCGAAGAATTCCTTGACCGCCGCCGCCACCGGCTTGGCATTGATCAGATCCTGCGGGGTCAGACCATCGGCCTCGGCCAGCGACAGACGCTCGCGGACGGCGCGCTCGACGCGGACCAGACCGATGCGGAAGGTGTTCTCGGCCATTTCACCGACCGAGCGCACGCGACGATTGCCCAGATGGTCGATGTCATCGACGGTGCCATGACCGTTCTTGATCTCGATCAGGACCTTCAGCACATCCAGGATATCCGAGCTGTCGCCCAGTTCCTTGACCAGCTTCTGCGATTCGTCTTCCTTGCGGTCGGCGAAGTACTTGTGGTCGTACAGCACGCCCGGACCCAGAATGTCCTTGCGACCGACACGACGGTTGAACTTCATGCGACCCACGCCCGAGAGGTCGTAGCGGTCGAAGGTGAAGAACAGGTTGTAGAACAGGTTCTGCGCGGCATCCTTGGTCGGCGGCTCGCCCGGACGCATCATCCGGTAGATTTCGACCAGGGCTTCCAGCGGCGTGGTGGTGGTATCGATCCGCAGGGTATGCGAGATATAGGCACCGCGATCCAGGTCGTTGACGTACAGGGTCGGCAGGGTTTCGATGCCGGCGCAACGGAACTGCTCCAGCTGTTCCGGGGTGATCTCGTCATTGGCCGAGGCCAGCAGCTCGCCGGTCGCCTTGTTGACGATATCGGTCGCCAGGATGCGGCCGACCGGATAGTCGTCCGGCACATCCAGCTCGGTCAGGTTTTCGGCAGCCAGCAGGCGCACGTGACGAGCGGTGATGCGCTTGCCGGCCTCGACGATGACCTTGTCGCCAGCGACCAGGTCGAAGCTCAGGGTTTCACCGCGCAGACGCTCGGCGACCAGCTCCAGGGTGGTGGTGCCGGTCTTGCCGAGGTGGAATACGTTGTGCTCGAAGAAGATCGACAGCATCTCTTCGTTGTTGTAACCCAGCGCGCGCAGCAGCACCGTCACCGGCAGCTTGCGGCGACGGTCGATACGGGTGAACAGCGCATCCTTGGGGTCGAACTCGAAGTCCAGCCAGGAGCCGCGGTAAGGAATCACGCGCGCCGAGAACAGCAGCTTGCCCGAGCTGTGGGTCTTGCCGCGGTCATGGTCGAAGAACACGCCCGGCGAGCGATGCAGCTGCGAGACGATGACGCGCTCGGTACCGTTGACGATAAAGGTGCCGGTGTCGGTCATGAGCGGAATCTCGCCCATGTAGACTTCCTGCTCCTTGACGTACTTCACGGCCTTCTTGGAGGCCGGGGAGTCCTTGTCATAGATGACCAGGCGCACGGTCACGCGCAGCGGCGCACCGTAGGTCATGCCGCGACTGCGGCATTCGCGCTCGTCGAAGCCGGGTTCGCCGAGACGGTATTCGACATATTCCAGCGCGGCATTGCCCGAATAGCTGGTGATCGGGAACACCGACTTCAACGCCGCATTCAGGCCCCGCTCGGCACGCTTCTTGGGAGAAACGTCTTCCTGCAGGAATTCCTTGTACGAGTCGGTCTGGATGGTCAGCAGGTTGGGCACGCCCAGAACAGGGGGACGCTTGCCAAAATCCTTGCGGATGCGCTTCTTCTCGGTAAACGAGTAGGTCATGATAGGTACCGCCTCGGTTCGCAGTGACACCGGTGGTCGACCCACCGGTTAAAGGTTGAAAACTATTTTTCCGGCAGAAGCGGACGGACCGGGCCGTTCCTGCCAGTTCAAAACTCAGCCCTCAAGAAGCCCCGAGGATTTCTTCAAGGCTGAGCTCTGTGGATCGCGGAATCCCACATCGCAACAGGTAAAGCCCGGGGGCTTACGCCCCCAGGCTTCGCTTGCGCTAGGTCGCTGACGACGGCGCGCAAAGCGCCAATTACTTCAGCTCAACCGTGGCACCTGCGGTTTCCAGGTCCTTCTTGAACTTCTCGGCGTCTTCCTTGGAAGCGGCTTCCTTCACGACGCCACCGGCCTCGGTCAGGTCCTTGGCTTCCTTCAGGCCCAGGCCGGTGATGGCGCGGACAGCCTTGATGACTTCCACCTTCTTCTCGCCGGCGGACTTCAGGATCACGTCGAATTCGGTCTGCTCTTCAGCAGCCGGGCCGGCAGCGGCCGGGCCAGCGGCAACGGCCACCGGGGCGGCAGCGGACACGCCGAACTTCTCTTCGATGGCCTTCACCAGCTCCATCACTTCCATCAGCGACTTGGCGGCAACGGCTTCAACGATTTGGTCGTTGGTCAGGGACATTTGATTTACCTCTGGAAATTGTAACGAATGGGGTAGTCGTAAGCGAACTTAGGCAGACGCGGCTTCTTCGGCCGGGGCGGCTTCTTCGCCACCTTCCTGCTTGTCGGCCACGGCCTTGACGGCACGGGCAAACATCGCAGCCGGTTCGGCCAGCACGCGGGCCAGCATGGCCAGCGCCTGTTCGCGGGTCGGCAGGGAAGCCAGCACGTCGACGTGCTCGGCGGGAAGCAGCTTGCCTTCCACCGAAACCAGACGCGGCTTCAGCTTGTCGTTGCCCTTGGCGAATTCCTTGATCAGACGACCGGCGGCACCGGGTTCCTCGGTCGAGAACGCGTACAGCAGCGGACCGGTCAGGGCGTCCTGGACGACCTCGAACTCGGTACCGGCGACGGCGCGTGCAGCCAGGGTATTCTTGACAACCTTCAAGAACACGCCCGACTCGCGAGCCTTCTTGCGCATCGCGGTCATCTGGGCGACCGTGGTGCCAGCGTACTCGGCTGCGACCAAGGAGTGGGCCTTAGCGGCGACTTCTGCCAGCTCGGCGACTACTTCTTGCTTCTGAGACAGATTTAGAGCCATTGCACTCCTCCAATTGAACTCCGCTCACGGCTCCTGCCGCTTGCGGTCCTGGGCGACATCCTTCCTGGACGTCGGGGGTCAAGCCCCGGGTGTTGGCCTTTCCAGAACGAATTCCAGAAGGCAGCACCATCTACGCGGGCCGGGCCTTGCAGCCCGATTAAGCGATTCCGCTTCCGACGACGGCGACTCCTTGCCAGCACGAGCTCCCTGCTCGTCGTCATCGCGCGCTGATCGCGCCTGCGGTCTTTGACGGCTTGTCCCGACTCTTGCAAGCCGGAACCGCCCTCAAAAACAGACCCGCCGAAGCTGAAACCTCGGCGGGATTTGATTCACTGACTTACTTGGCGACAGCCGACAGGGTCGAGGTATCGACCGGCACGCCCACACCCATGGTGCTGGAGAGCGAAACCTTCTGCAGGTACTGGCCCTTCGAGGTGGCGGGCTTGGCCTTCAGCAGGTCACCCAGCAGCGAGTTCAGGTTGTCGGCCAGCTGCGCGGCGTCGAACGAGGCCTTGCCGATGGTGACGTGGATGATGCCACCCTTGTCGTTGCGGAACTTGACCTGGCCGGCCTTGGCGTTCTTGACCGCGGTCGCGACGTCGGCGGTGACCGAGCCGTCCTTGGGGTTCGGCATCAGACCGCGGGGGCCCAGCAGCTGGCCCAGCTTGCCGACCACGCGCATGGCGTCCGGCGTGGCGATCACGCGACCGAAGTCCAGTTCGCCAGCGGCCATACGCTCGGCCAGATCGTCCATGCCGACGGCATCGGCGCCAGCGGCCTTCGCCGCCTCGGCCTTTTCACCGGCCGGCACGAACACGGCGACCTTGATGGTCTTGCCGGTGCCGTGCGGCAGCAGCGAGGAACCACGCACGCCCTGGTCGGACTTGCGCGCATCGATGCCCAGACGCACGGCCACGTCCACCGACTCCGGGAACTTGGAAACCGCGCCATCCTTGACGATCTTCAGCGCATCTTCCAGCGCGTAGAACTTGCCGTGCTGCACTGCAGCCTGGGCTGCCTTCATACGTTTCGTAAGCTTTGCCATGTCTTAGCCCTCCACTACCAGGCCCATGCTGCGGGCGCTACCTGCGATGGTGCGCACCGCGGCATCCAGATCAGCCGCCGTCAGGTCGGGCTCTTTCTGCTTGGCGATTTCTTCCAGCTGGGCGCGGGTAACCTTGCCCACCTTGTCGGTGTTCGGCTTGGAGGAACCCTTGCCGACGCCGGTCGACTTCTTCAGCAGGATGGACGCCGGCGGCGTCTTGGTGATGAAGGTGAAGCTGCGATCGGAATAGGCGGTGATCACCACGGGAATCGGCAGACCCGGCTCCAGCTTCTGCGTGGCGGCATTGAAGGCCTTGCAGAATTCCATGATGTTCAGGCCGCGCTGACCCAGAGCGGGACCGACCGGCGGCGAGGGGTTGGCCTGACCGGCCTTCACCTGCAGCTTGATATAGCCAACAACTTTCTTTGCCACGATTTATTCTCCTCGCGAGTTCAAGCGCTCCTGCGGAGCTCCTCGCTACCTGCCCTGCCATGGGAATCACGGGGCCGCATCCGGCAGCCCCAAAAAATACGCCCGCGCCAAGCACTTGCATGACGCGGGTCGCACATTGTATAGGCAGCCTCGACGGATCGCAAGACCCGCAAAGACCGGATCAGGACTTCTCGACCTGCCCGAATTCCAACTCGACCGGAGTGGAGCGCCCGAAGATCAGCACCGCGACCCGCAGCCTGCTCTTTTCGTAATTGACTTCCTCGACGACGCCGTTGAAGTCGTTGAAAGGACCGTCGACCACGCGAACCATCTCGCCCGGCTCGAACAGGATCTTGGGGCGCGGCTTTTCCACGCCTTCACGCACACGCGAAAGAATGGCTTCGGCCTCGGTATCGCGAATCGGCAGCGGACGGTCGGCGGTGCCGCCGATAAAGCCCATCACCTTCGGCGTTTCCTTGACCAGATGCCAGCACTCGTCATCGATGCGCGGCGCCCTGCCCTCGGTATCGGTATCGATCTGCACCAGGACATAACCGGGGAAGAACTTGCGTTCGCTGCGGCGCTTCTGGCCGCCACGCATTTCAACCACTTCTTCGGTCGGCACCAGCACTTCGCCGAACTTCTCTTCCATCTCGGCGCGCGCAATCCGCTCGATCAGGGACTTCTTCACCTGATTTTCGAAGCCGGAATAGGCGTGCACCACATACCAACGCTTGTCACTCATGCGCTTAACCTCTTTAGCTGATCTTGAGCAGCCAGCCGAAGACGACCGACCGGAGGATGAGGTCAATCAGACCCAGCAGCAAGGAAAGCACCACGACCACGGCAATGATGATGCCGGTCGTCTTGATGGTTTCATCGCGCGTCGGCCAGACCACCTTGCGCAGCTCGAATTGCGATTCGAGCAGAAAACTTCGGACTCGACGTCCCGGACCGGTAAAGGCGGCAATCGCGATCGATGCCACGACGCCGACCAGCACCATGGCCAGCCGTAGCGAGCCGGCGGCGGTGCTGTACCAGGAATAGGAAAAAATGCCAGCAGCCAGCACCAGCAGAGCCAGTACCAGCTTGGCGATGTCAGAACCCTGAGAGCCCTTCGACTGTTCTGCCTTCGTATTCATGCAAATCAGCCGGTAAGACCACCGAGACGACCATGACAGGCCCCGCGATGCGTACCAGCCATTATCCTCGAGTGGCACGCCAGGAGGGACTCGAACCCCCAACCTGCGGTTTTGGAGACCGCTGCTCTGCCAATTGAGCTACTGGCGTATGAACATCCCGATACGGCAATGGCGACTCACGTCGCCATGCCTATCGTACCTGCGACCTGCCGACCGACGTTTATGCCCGCCGGCATGGCCACACGACTTCTTACTTGATGACCTTGGCCACCACGCCGGCGCCGACGGTACGACCGCCTTCGCGGATCGCGAAGCGCAGGCCTTCGTCCATGGCGATCGGATGGATCAGGCTCACCACCATCTTGATGTTGTCGCCCGGCATCACCATTTCCACGCCTTCCGGCAGTTCCACGGCACCGGTCACGTCGGTGGTACGGAAGTAGAACTGCGGACGGTAGCCCTTGAAGAACGGGGTGTGACGACCACCTTCATCCTTCGACAGCACATAGACTTCGGCTTCGAAATCGGTGTGCGGGGTGATCGAACCCGGCTTGGCCAGCACCTGGCCACGCTCGACGTCGTCACGCTTGGTGCCGCGCAGCAGCAGACCCACGTTGTCACCCGCCTGACCCTGATCCAGCAGCTTGCGGAACATTTCCACGCCGGTCACGGTCGTCTTGGTGGTCGGACGGGTGCCGACGATTTCGATTTCCTCACCGACCTTGATGATGCCGCGCTCGACGCGACCGGTCACCACGGTGCCACGACCGGAGATGGAGAACACGTCTTCCACCGGCATCAGGAACGACTTGTCGATGTCGCGCTCGGGTTCCGGAATGTAGGTGTCCAGCGCATCGACCAGCTTGATGATGGCCGGCACGCCGATATCCGACTGGTCGCCTTCCAGCGCCTTCAGAGCCGAACCCTGGATGATCGGGGTATCGTCACCCGGGAAGTCGTACTTCGACAGCAGTTCGCGGACTTCCATTTCGACCAGCTCGATCAGCTCGGCGTCGTCGACCATGTCGGCCTTGTTCAGGAACACCACGATGTACGGCACGCCGACCTGACGCGACAGCAGGATGTGCTCGCGGGTCTGCGGCATCGGGCCGTCAGCGGCCGAGCACACCAGGATCGCGCCGTCCATCTGGGCGGCACCGGTGATCATGTTCTTCACATAGTCAGCGTGGCCGGGGCAGTCGACGTGGGCGTAGTGACGGGTCGGGGATTCGTATTCGACGTGAGCGGTCGAAATCGTGATGCCACGAGCCTTTTCTTCCGGCGCCGCATCGATCGCGTCATACGCCTTGAACTCGCCACCGAAGCGCTCGGCACCGATCTTGGTCAGTGCGGCGGTCAGCGTCGTCTTGCCATGATCCACGTGACCAATCGTGCCGACATTCACATGCGGCTTGGTCCGCTCGAATTTACCCTTTGCCATACGTGTCAAACCCCGACGGAGCCAAAAGTAGAAAGTTTAAGCAGGTACCACAAGCGGACCGCTCGATAAGATGGTGCTCATGACTGGAATCGAACCAGCGACCTCTTCCTTACCAAGGAAGTGCTCTACCGACTGAGCTACATGAGCAAACGCTGCTACGAAAGCCGCAATGGAGCGGGAGACGGGAATCGAACCCGCACCATCAGCTTGGAAGGCTGAGGTTCTACCATTGAACTACTCCCGCGCCGCGCGGAACTTCTGGTGGAGGGAGGTGGATTCGAACCACCGAAGGCGTAAGCCAGCAGATTTACAGTCTGCCCCCGTTGGCCGCTTGGGTATCCCTCCAACTGAGGAGGTGAATTATGCGCATCCCCCCAAGGGGCGTCAAGCATTCACCGCAAAAAAAACGAAAATTTTTAGTTGGTGGCCAGGCCGTCGTGCCCGCGCAAGTCGCTGAGTTCGGACATCACCTTGGATAGATCCATGATCCGCTTGGCATAATCCTGCATCTGACGCTCGGACTCGCCATCCGGCACCCACGCCGGCACCGGCGTCGGCTTGCCATCCGGGGCATCCAGGGCCACGAAGACCATCACGCAACTGGTGGCCAGCCGGCTGGCGCCGGTGCGCAGGTCCTGGGTCCGCACGTCCACGGCCACCTGCATGCTGGAACGGCCGGTATGGATCACCTGTGCGTGCACGGTCACGATTTCGCCGATATGGATCGGCGACACGAACTGGATGCCGCTGACCGAAGCCGTCACACAATAGGCGCCGCTCCAGCTGACCGCACAGGCATACCCTGCCTGGTCGATCCACTTCATCACCATGCCGCCGTGGACCTTGCCACCGAAATTCACGTCACCGGGCTGGGCCAGAAAGCGCAGGCTGGTTTCAAACTGTTTACCGGGCATTTTCACTCCACCACACTTCATCAGCAGGATCAGCAGACCGCATTATGCGACATTTTGACACGCCATGCTGCGTTGCGCCAGCGGTGCCGTATTCAACGACTTCCGGCTTGCACTTCCAGCTGCTGTCGTGCGGCCTGCAGCGATGCCGCGCTCTGTGCAGCATACCAGTCCTGCTCATCCAGCAAGGGCCGCCCCATGGCTTCCTCGAAGGCTTGTCGTGATGGCGCGGCCCGATAGTGCCCGGGGCCGCCCTCCCCCAGATTGGACTGGAAGATGCCGGCCGCACTCACCGGCAGAAAATCCTCATACGTCAGCGGCCGCGTCGACAACAGACCATGGGCCAGCAAGACCTCCACCGGCCAGGCTTCGGCACCGGCCGGTATGACCGCTCCGGCAGCCACCTGATACTCCAGGTGGGCCAGACCTTCGGCCTGCATGCTTGCCCAGTCATCCGGGAAGTCCGCAAATGCCGCCCCCAGGTCAAGGGTCCCCTCGCCCTGCCCTGCCCGCGCCAGACAGGCGTCATAGCGAGCCCGGCCCGCCGCTGTCAGGGCCGCCCCCCGCTGCTCGATCTCGCCAAATCGGGCGGTATGGCTGCCGGGTACTTCGTGCCCGTCATCCTCCCGAAAGAGAATGGATTCCCGCAAGGCGATAAAGCTGGTCTGCCGCAACAGCAAGGGCAGTCTGCGCCGAGGCGGCCCCTCGATCACGGCCTTGGGCTGGATGCCGAAATCCGGCATCGCCTGCTGCACCGCATCGATATCCAGGGTGCGCGGGGTCAGATGATTGATATGCGGCCCCTGGAAGCACACCACATCGGCGACCAGCGGATGAGCCTGGCGCATCGCCTGATAGGTGGCCTGATCGACACTGGCCGTGCGCTGCCAGCGAAAAGTCTCCAGCACAGCCGCGACAAACCCATCCGCCTCGGAATCAGCCACCCCACCCTTGCGTTCAGCCTCTACCATGGCCGTGCGGGCCCGTCCGGAAAAAATCTGGCGGCGTGCCAGGATCGCCTCGGCGCGGGCACGCAAGACAGGGTCCTCGATCAGCTCCAGCCTCAGCAGCGAAGTGAACAACCGGAAAGGACTGGCTTTCAGACCTTCGGCAGTGACCGGCCTGAATGCAGTGGAATGCACCGGAACCCCTGCGGCGGCCAGATCGTAATAAGCCACCGGCTGCATCCCCATCAACGCGAACAAGCGTGTCAGCCAGCGCAGCTCATCGGCCGTACCGACACGGATCGCGCCATGACGCTCCACATCCAGCCGCTGCAACTCGCCGCTGTCCCGCAGCTGCCGATGCAAGACCGGATCAGCAGCCAGCACCTGGGCATTGATGCCCTTGACCAGCTCGATCAAGGCCCCGTATTGCGGCACCTCCTCGCGGTACATCGCGGACATCGCCGCCGAGAAACGCGCGCGCAGCGCGTCCGGGGCAAGCAGGCCAATAGCGGATTCCGTCATGACAAGGGCCACACAATCCAGGGAGGTCCAGCTTAGCGCGATGAGCTCCCTCGCAGCCAATGCGCCACACCGCGTCAGCAAGCCCCGGCATACCGGAGCAAGTCATGCCAGCCGCCTCACCATCTTCCATCCTGGCGGCGGCCAAAGCAGCGGCCAGTTCGATATCAGCGGCAACCTCGACCATCTGTGCAACCGCAGCGACCACGAGACCGGTCACAGCGGCACCGACCTCTGCAACATGTCCGATGCGCCCCGCGACACCACGTTCGGCGCGCCGGCATTTGAAACAAACCAGCACGAACGACCTGAAAAGCTTCGCAGAGCCTTCCTTCAAGCCCGGCAATGTCAGTCTGTCTGCAGGGCTGGGGCAGCGGGTTGGTGCGGCCTGGTTCCAACGCCGCATCGCAGCCATGGGCCAACCTCCCGGGACAAGGCAAGCAAAACACCCTCCCACCCGAAGCCATCATCGCCGGGTGTCCCATGGAAAGAGATGAAGACATCAGCCACCATCTGAACCTCAAGCACCGGCCTGATCTCCGCCAACCTTCAGGCGTACCGGCTTCAGCGGCTGGCAAAGCGCGCCATTGCCGCCTCGGTCACCGGCGTATACAGCGATACCGCATTGCCCTCAGGGTCCCGGAACTGGAACGTACGATTGCCCCAGGGCATCAGCTTCAAGCCCGTGACCAGGTCGACCCTGTCCTTCAAGCGTTCGAATTCGGCCTCCACATCCTCGACCTTAAATTCAAGATAAGCCGTCCGGTTCTTTCCGGGCTCGCCGCTGCCCGTTTGCCACAAGGCCACGGTCTCTGCCGAACCGATCGCCAGCGTGGCGCCAGGCGTGGTGATTTCGGCAAACACCGGAGCCAGCCACTCGGCCTTACGCGCAGTCACCAGTTCATAGAAGGACACCATGGCCTGGATATCGGCCGCGATCAGACGAACAGAAGCGAGATGCATGCAAAGTCTCCAATCAGTGGACATCGGGCAGCGCCGACACCGGCGCACAAAAACGATACGATACGGTATCGTTTTGTTTTGCTATGATCAAGGTCTTATTCGCCATCGATCCCGCGGGGTACAAGGGCCATGCCATACGACCGAAGCCCCGACAGGACCTCCCCTGCCGCCACCGGCACGGATCCTCGCATCAGTCGCTCACGCGCAAGCATTCTGGACGCTGCCACCGCCCTGTTGAGCGAGCGCGGCTTCAGCGGCGTCAGCATGGATGAAATCAGCCGTCGCTCCGGCGTCGCCAAGACCACCATCTACCGGCACTGGTCCGACCGTGACGCCTTGCTGCGCGATGCCTGCATCGCCGTCGGTCGCCCGCAGCAGATACCGGATACCGGCCGGCTGGATACCGACCTCGAAACCTTGCTGACCGAGCTGGCCGATGGCCTGCAACAGGCCACGTGGGCCTCGATCCTGCCCTCGGTGATCGATGCCGCCGAGCGCGACCCGGCCACGGCGGCCATGTACGCCGAGCTGCAGCAAGGCTATGTCCAGCCCTTCCAGGTAGTGCTTGGTCGGGCCATCGCCCGTGGCGAACTGCCCGACGCGCCCCAGGTCGATACGCTGATCGCCGCCCTGATCGGCCCGCTGTTCTATCGCCGCTGGTTCTCCCGCGAGGCACTCGGCCAGAGCTTTATCGCGGCGCATCTGCAGCAGGTGCTGAGGGGAATCCGTTACAAACCCGCGAGACCAGCTTCAAGCCAGATCTGACGCCGGTGGCAGCCGGATACCTGCACTGGGCAGGCATCCATGCCGGCCACGGCGGCAGGATGGCAAGACAAGCACGACACCAACAACAGACCTTGCCAGTTGCTGCCAACCATCAAGATGGGGACAACGACATTTGATCGTGACCTGGCCACCCGTTCTCAGACAGCATGGATCCGGAAGATGATTCAATATCCCCATCGAGTCCGGAAAAGGCGCATCCCATGACCCGAACCGCTCCATCCCGCCGCCCCGCCTCCGAACCGGTTGTGCTGCACATCGCACTGAAACATATCAAACCTGTCGTCTGGCGCCGCGTGATGGTCCCGGCCAATATCACGTTGAACCGATTGCATCGCGTCATCCAGGCGGCCATGGGTTGGGAAGACCTGCACCTGCATGAGTTCGAAATCGCCGGAACCCGCTACGGCCATCCGGACCCCTTCTGTCGATTCATCCCGAAGCCCGCAGAAGCCTGCTCAAGACCCTGAGCGGACAGCACCGGTTCCGCTATCTGTATGACTTCGGCGACGACTGGAATCATGATATCCGGGTCGAACCCGTCCCTGCGGGCCTGGCGGACGCGTCGCTTCCCTGCTGCCTGGAGGGCGCCCAGGCCTGTCCGCCCGAAGATGTCGGTGGCCAGCCGGGCTATGAAGCCTTTCTTGAAGCCATGGCCGACCCCGCTCATCCAGAACACGACACCATGCTGGCCTGGTACGGAACACCGTTTGATCCAGCGGCATTTGACCTGGCCGGCATCAACCGCCGTCTGGCGAACATCAAGGTCTGAGAGCCCCCGCCCGACCGAATGATCTGACAAGCCTCGAACAGACAGGCCTGAACCGCGAACGGACAGATCAGGCCTGTCGCAGGACGACGGCTTCGCACCGGAGCGCCACGGGAAACCTCGCCGGGCACCATCCCTGCATCGTCCACAGGCGGATTGCCGGATGGGCTTCGCTGTGCCTGCGTCGCCGACGTTCCTGGCCCAACAGCTCAGCACCGCTCTTTTCGCAAGATATAGGCTTGAAAACAGTCATTGGACTGCCTTCTGATTCAAGCGTGTCTCAGTGTCCTCGAATCCAGGGGCCACTCCAAGACCTGAGCACAGACATCCATATCGTATCGAAATCCCAGGTCAGGTCCATGGCCAGGCATGAGCATCAAATAACGAGCGTCCATATACATGGTCAAATGAGGCGGGGATGACATCGACTTGACTTGATCTGCATGTGGCATCTGCTGTCATCGCCTGAAACAAGTCAGAAGCCATGGTGCAGCGAAATCTGCCCAACCTGATGATACAAGCGGAGGCATCTGCAGGGAGAGAGGCATGTCGTGGCGCTATCACCAGAACAACGGCCTGTTCGAACATGATGGCCATTCCATCAGCGAGGCTTATGCAGGTAAAGGTCAATGGAGAAACCAGGCACGCTATGAGTCCATCCGGGGAAAAGGTCCGTTGCCACGGGGTCGTTACACCATCCTGCCACCGCTGACCTACCCCACAGTCGGCCTCTATGCCTTGAGGTTGGTACCTGCGCCCACCAACCACATGTATGGACGCAGCGGGTTTCTGATTCACGGACCCAATCCTCATCACCTGGACGACTCATCCGAAGGTTGTATCGTCGCCTCATCATGGCTGCGGCATAAAATCTGGAACAGCGGCGATCACATGCTTGAGGTGGTCCCATGAAGATGGCTATCTGCCGCGACATGATTTTTTCACTGGGCATGCTCTGCAGCTTCCAGGCCGTGGCCCTGAGTCGCGAGGACGAGATCTGCGCCCAGGCCAGCTCGGCAAGTGCCCAAGTCAAACTGACCAATGCCGGACTGATCGACCAGACCAAAGTGGACAATGCACGCACCGAAATCAAACTGCTGGCCAGCCAAACGATCGTCGATGGCCTGATCCAGAAGGTCTTTCATATCGTGCTGCACGAGAGCGGAGGACGCCAACTGACGTTCATCCTGGGCACCCGCTACGGCGCAGATGAATGCCCTTACGATGCTGTGGATATCTGGGTCGTCGCCCGCGACCTGCCTCTTCCTGCCAGCACAGGCATCGGCAACCGAGGGAGCCCGTCCTCATGACATCTGCCACCGGCATTCTGCTGCGCCTGCTTCCAGGACTGTTCTTCCCCTTGCTGCTGCAGGCGAAATCGCTGCCTCAAACAGATCATTGCACCAAGCTCGTGGCCGAGGCGGCGATCAAGCGTCTGGACACCGCCGGAATCATCCCTCAAAAAGATATCGACCCGACGCGCAACGAAATATGGCTGCTGGCCCATGAAGCCCTGCCCCGGAACCAGTTCCGGGAGGTTTACCAGATGAGGCTGAAAAGCCACGGAGGCGAGCACCTGACGCTGATTCTGGACCGTGAGGCCCTCGCTGGAGACTGCCAACAGGACTCACTGCGCCATCTCTACCTGATCTCGCGAAGCTTCTAGTCCGATGACAGCCTGACCCAAGGCCGCTCCGAACCAACCCGCAGAACATCGTCTGGCATCAGGCCTTCAGCGCATAGCTCTCGATGGCATGCGCCACACCATCATGGGCATTGCTGCGGGTGACATGTCTGGCCACCTTTTTTACCGCATCGATGGCATTGCCCATCGCTACCGGGGTGCCGACATAGCGGAACATGCTCAGATCGTTCTCGTGATCACCGATAGCCATGATCTCCGCCGGAGCCACGCCCAGACGCTCGGCCAGCAAACGCAGTGCAGGGCCCTTGCCGGCTTCCGGATTCAAAATCTCGAAATAGTCATCAGCGCTTTTGACATAGTTGTAGCCGTCCAATGCAGCGGAAGGTATCCGTGCGATCGCGGCATCCAGCACCGCCGGCTCATCCACGAACATCAGCTTCTGGTAGCGCATGTCGGACGACAGCTGATCCAGATCGCGGATCCGCAATGGCGTATGGGTGAGATAGGCATCTTTCACTGTATGCGGACTGATATCCCGATTGGTGGTGATCATGTCGCCCTGGCTGATGGCATGGAAATGCACGCCCAGCTCCCGGGCCATCGCCTCGAAAGTAAGGAACTCGTCCTGGCCCAGGGTGGATTCCACCCAGATCTCGCCCGTGGCGGCCTGCTGCACCACCGAACCATTCGAGGTGATGCAGAAATGCTCGCCCTGATCCAGACCCAGCTGATGCAGATAAGGCTTGACCCCGCTGTAAGGCCGCCCCGTAGCCAGCACGATGCGAATGCCCTGCTCGCGTGCCGCGATCACGCTGGCCCGCACCCGCGGGGTGATCTCGTGCGACGGATCCAGCAGGGTCCCGTCCATATCAATGGCGATCAGCTTGATCACGGTGCGTCCTCTTCAATGTCGTCATACCACACGACACGGGACCTTAGCATGGTCCCCACAGGCCCGCATCCATGATGGCCGAGCCTGGCTCAGGCACGACCATGCCATCACCGGAAAAGCACCGGATGACCTGCGTGAGCTGGCCTTCCGCAAGCACTCAACCCGCCGGTTCCGTTGGAGGACACGCCATCGTGCCTCCACTTGAACCCAGCCAGGGATTATCGTTTCGCGACCGGTCCCTGCCTCGAACGTCATCCCCTGCATGGAAGGCGGGATCATTCCAGCCATGCACCCACCCAAGCTTCGTCCTGGCCGGTCGGCGGGCCAGCGCCGAACACGAAGCCAGGCACTCGCAAGCCATGATCGAGGGGCGAGGAGATGATAGGCCGTCCGGCAGAGCCACCGCGAATCCAGACGAGGCGTGCCTGGCCGATGCGATACGGGCTACAAGTCCGTTGATCTGGCGCTACGGTCAATGATGTACAAACAACCCGCTCGGCGCGGCAGCAGAAGAACAAGGCTTGGCTTGGCACCATGGCATCGCTGCCGCCGAATGTGACCGCGCTGTTCGCAACCCGCCGGTACGCCGCAAAACGCCTGAACACCCTGACACCATGATCTGTTGGCGCAGGCCCGAGCGGCCGCAGGACGGGGTCAGTCAAAACAGAGCCGATGGAGTCATCAGCCCGTCCTGACCCCGGCTTGCCTGCAGCAACTGCGTCCATACGGGCGCCTTCTGCCCACCAGCTGCAAAACCGGAAGGGAAGAACTCGCTGGAAGCTTGGATGCCTGATTGCGAATACGCGGCATCGAAGCCTGCGATCCCAGCCTCGATACCAACGCTTGAAGTCATGCTCTGCCCTATCGACTCACTACATTCAAAGCGCCAGCACCTGAGCCGGACCAAGGGAAATATCCTCAAAACGCCTGTGACACCACCCAGGTATCGACATGGTCATATGGGCACTCCCCCTCGCCCGTGCGGCTGGCAATAATCACCTTCAGCTTTCGGCCACCATACTCGTGCAGCACCAATTCAAATACCTGCCGGCTGAAGCCCTTGGGCAGCGGCTGCTTGGCCAGCAACCGGATTTCGGTATGCGCATTGTCGACCTTGTTCTGATCAATCAGGCCGGCATTGGTCAGTTCAACCTGAGCGCTTGCGGAGCTGCCCTGGGCACACGACCAGTCCGCCTTGTCCAGCGGTTCCGCCATGGCAGACAGCGACATCACCATCCAGACCAGCAGCAGCACTGAGGCAGGCGTCCCCTTTATCATGGCACTGCCCGCAGGATGCGGTCGTGCCTGCCCCATGTGCCATCCCGGCACTTCAGCAACACCGCCGTTTGGCTGATCGTACCGCCATCGGATATCACCGCCCCTCCACGCGCCCATGGGGTATCTGTTTTGCGCCTCCATGGCTAGTCTCCTTTTCCAGCTTTTTGACCAAACGGTCAAGAATGGGGTCATGATAGAGATCCAGACACTTCAACAGATCAAAGCGCACACCACGCACCTCGGTTTCGACAACAGGGTTGAAGTAATCCTGCTGGACATCGGCATCGACCAGGGGCGTCACATACTCATCAACAAGCCGAGGGTCGTAACCTGCCGTCCGGCCAAGCAGCCCGACCGTCGCTCGCAGATCCTTCCAAGGCGCCGGATCATGCCGGTAGGCTTCGGCCAGGCACATGGCCAGTACCTGATCCTTGAAATTTTCGACAGACGATCGTGACCGGGCTTCCGTATCGGCCAACGATGGCGCCACTGGCACATCGGCGGCCTGTACCGGCAAGCCCAGACAGCCCAGCCCCACCACACATACCCACTTCCTTGCCGATCCCACCATGACGTACTCCGTCCATGCTCGATGGCATGCGATGCCTATGGATCCAGATTCATCGCCTTCGCATCCTGCCTCGCAGTCCTGTCCGGATCACCCACATAGCGCCGGACCTGATCCTGCAGCGCGGCACTGTGGTACAGATCAAGACACTTCATAAAGTCGAATCGGACGTCCTTGTGAGAAGCATTCCGGCCGGGAGCCGTATAGCGCCGATCCAGATAGCGCTCAAGCAGCTCCCACATCGGCTGGGTAGCCGCATCCATATCGTAGGCCAACCATTCAATCAAGGCAGAGGCGCTGCTGCCGGCATCCTTGTCGACATCGGGATCCTTGGCATAGGCCTTGGCAATACAATTGGCGAGCACCAGATCCCGATAATTGATCGCATAGCTGCGACCGGCCGCTTCTGGCCCTTGATGCGGGTAATGTTCATCGAAGTCCGTATCAGCAAGCGATTGGGCAGCCGAGCATGCCAGCAGACAGGCCAACATGACCACGAAGCGCCGGCTCATTCCAAGTTCCACAAGCTTGCACAGTCCACGTGATAGCGCCTCTGCCCTCCATCGTTGAAGTAGCATTGGTCATAACAGCGACGTCCATCAAACAAGGTGGCATGTCCAGAAGCATCCCCCCAACCCGAAACATCGAAGATCAAAATACCTTTGCTCAACCTGAAGCCATATCCGGAAACAAGGCTATACAAGCACTGACCGGCAAGACCCCACCGCTGCTGAAGGAAGGCTTTCAACGCCGAAATCCTGAAGAAATACTGCCGGTGATCTGCGCCGGGTACAGTACTCTTGGGTATAGCCGGAATCAGCAAGCCACTTTGGTTGAGGATATAGCTCATTCTGACAGCACAGGTATTGCGCCAGCGTTGCGAGTGCACCGCTTTACGGATATTCCAAGAGACCGCACCGCCTACCACCCTGGCGACCTTGTCGGAAGGATTGGAAGGCTCATAAATGCGCTGGGCCGCTGACCAGCAGGCTGCAAACGAAAGCCGGTGCATGCGATTGCCCGTCATCAAGTGCCGTCAGGAACAAGCAGTGAAGCAGATCCACTGTCACGAGGCAGTCAAGACCGCGTCGAGAGAAGAATCATCCAAGCCAAAAATAAGCCAAAGTATATGGACGTCTTTTACGAAGCACTTTCGAGGCCACGTCTTGAGCCCGTTACCCACAGGCCAGACACATCCCATGCCAACCATGCAAGGAGACCTTTCTCTCCAGGCAAGCATCAAGGCCAACCATCAGGAACAGACATCTGCCTTCCTTGTCGTTGATGTCAGCCACAAGCATGTTGAGCGCACCGCTTTCATCCCAGCAGCCCGATATATCAGACCCTGTCCACCTGCCGGTCCAGGGCCGCATCCAGCCCAACGCCAAGCGACTGGCCTGACCTATCCAGCAATGGCCCGTTGCTGTCAGTGGCAATCCGTCACGATGCTTCTTGGAGCTTTTTGGCAAATATACCGTGCGGAAAGTCAGCGCTTCCTGGACCATGGAAGGACGGATCGTAGGAGGTCATGAATCAACATCGGCAGATCGTCTGCGACGGACATCATAAGCAAATAGCTCAGTCCTGATTGATCACCGCCATGGCAAGATCTGACTCAGTGGCAGGCCCCGTTCCAAGAGCGGTCGCCTGAAGCCCGCAGGCAACGCCTGTCTGATCAGCAAGCCAGATTTCAGCCGGCGCGATACCGATCTTTTTTGGTCGCTCAGGCCGGCCTGATCCCGTTTGACCTGGTCGTTATAGGAAGTGTCCCGAGCACAAGACCCGACATCACTATCCGCTGGTCCAGCCATAGCGGACACCGGCATGCCCTTCCAGTTGAACAACACGGAAAGTGCACCCCGCCCTGGCACGGCACGGCACGGCACGGCACCAGCGGAAGCATGCGACCGCGACCGCGACCGTCCAAGATCCCTTGCCATCACTTCAGCAACACCGTCATCGAGCAGATCGTGTCCACATAAGATATCACCGTCCCTCAATGCGTTTGTGAGGCAGCGGCCTCGCCCCTCTATGGTTTATATCCTCTTCCAGCTTTTTGACCACTCGGTCCAGGATGGGGTCATGATAAAGATCAAGACACTTGAGGAAATCGAAGCGGAGACCTCGGACCTCGGTCTCCGCCAGGGGGTTGAAGTAATCCCGCTGCACATAGGCATCGACCAGGGGCGTCACATACTTGTCGACCTGTTTCTGATCCAAAACCGTCGATCGCCGCCATGCCGCGATTGAAGCCTGCAGATCCTTGGCCGGAATCGGATCATGCCGGTAGGCCTCGGCAAGACATATCGCCAGTACCGCATCCTTGAAGCTCCTGACATCAACTTGTGTTTTGACAGCCAAGTCAGCCTCCTTCGGTGGTTGCGGCGTTCCCACCGGAAAGGCTATGGCCAGCGGCGTGGATACCCATGCGAGCATCAGTCCTGCCATCAATGTCCACTTCATCCGCAAGTCCATCCCGAAGTCAGCAATACCCTGCGCATCACGGGCCCGGACCTTGTGCCCGTGCGTCATCCCTGGCCGTGCGTGCCGGCCAGCCGACATAGCGCCTGACCTGTTCGGCCAGACCCGATCCATGATAGAGATCCATACATCTTGAAAAACTCGAACGGACGTCCTTGGTCAACTTTCCCGACCCGTCGATCGTGCCATCATTGACCAACGCCGACTTGATGATGTCGACCATTGGACGGCTTGCATCATCCATATTGAAGGCCGTCCATTCCAGCAAGGCAGAAGCGCTTCTACCCGCATCCATGGAGGCATCCGTATCCGTCTTGTAGGCCCTGGCAATACAGTTTGCCAGCACAAGATCACGGTAGTTGACCGCATAGCTGCGCCCGGCAGCCTCGGGACCGCGGTGCTCGCACTGGCAGTCTTCCGTTGGCCAAGCCGCCATCGGAATCAACCACGAGATCACCAGCGCAACGGCTACAATTTGCAGCTGGGTCCTCATCCAAGCCCCCAGAAGCTTGCTTGCCTCGCCTGGTAGCTGCCGATGGATGCATTGTTGAAATAGCACTGATCATAACAATCGTGGCCATCAAACAAGGTCACATGCCCTGATGCATCAATCCATCCAGATACGCCAAAAAGGAGTATGCCTTTGCGTTGCTGCAGATGCCTTCTCGATAGCGGAGACTTCAGGTTCACGTCGGGCTGGCCCTATCGCTGCAGAAGAAAGGCTTGAAGATTTTCGATTCTGAAGAAGTACTGCCGGTGATCTGCACCGGAAACCGTGATGTCCGGTACAGCCGGAATCAGCACTCCACAATGGTTGAGGATATAACTCATCCTGACGGCACAGGTGTTGCGCCATCGAAACGGTCGATCAACCTCAAGGATATTGAAGGCCACCCGTCCACCGATCACTCGAGCCACTTTTTCGCCTGGGTTGGAAGGCTCATAAATGCGCTGGGCCGCTGACCAGCAGGCTGAAAACGAAGGCCGGTGCATGCGATTGCCCATCATCAAGTGCCGTCAGGAACAATCAGTGAAGCAGTTTCGTTGTCACAAGGCAGTCAAGCCAGTGTCGAGACCGGGATCATCGCCGCAAAGAACAAAACCAAGCATGTGGACGTCTATCCACAATCACTCAGGCAATTCCTTGGGTCTGACAGACACGGCATGTGGCACTCCCCACGCTGAACCATGCAAGAAGGCACTCATCTCCAGGCAGGCATCAACCCCATCCAGCAGCAGAAGACATCAGTTTCCCCTGCCGTGGTTGTCATCCACAAGCATGTTGAGCGCACCGCTTTCATCCCGGCAGCCGGATATATCAGACCCTGTCCACCTGCCGGCCCAAGGCCGCGTCCAGCCCAACGCCAAGCGACTGGCCTGACCTATCCAGCAAGGGCCAAGGGAGAGCACCGGATAAGCATTCCCCATTGGCCAGTAATCCATACATGGGAACGTGGTGGCTTCTTTATCCATGGCGGCACAAACCACGGCTCGGCAGGCTGTATGGATCTGTGGAATCAGATGGACGACTTCACCCGCTGTGCGCAAGCCATCCTGAATGCTGAGGGGGACTGCAATATCTCGCTGATCGTACGCCATGCACACAGGAGACCCCATGAAACGCATGCTTTCATCCTTGGCTGCACTGATCGTTCTGGGCGGACTGGTGTTTATCAATACCGTCAACCTTCTGGAAGCCTATGGCGGCGGCCCGCCCTACTACGGCCGCACCACCAATATGGACAAATGGGCCAGCCCATTGCCTTGGCTGATGGGTATCGACGCAACAGGTCTGATCATCATCATCGCGCTGCTGTGGCTTGGATGGCATCGCATAGTAAAACGGTCATAGAACATTGAAACAAGAACATAATTATTCAGCCATCCATACAAAAAAAACCACCAACAAAACCATGGCATGCCGCCCCATCTGGCCATCTTGCACCGATCATATCCTCGCCGTACGCCATTCGATGACCGGGGGCATGCACCATAGGGCTGAGCAGCATCGCACCATCCCCTTGGGGGCTACCGCATCACCCACCACACCGGCAACCTCGTCGTCCGGACTGTCCCAAATAAGGATCCAGGACACTACCCATGAAATGGCGCGTACTTTCTTCCCTATGGGCCGTGGTCACCTGCATGGCAAATACCAGCTATTCGACCGAGCAGCCGGAACCATCAGATGTTGTCCAACAGCTGACCCAACGCAGCGGCTTGCCTGAAGCCACGCTGCAAAGGCTTCTCAGCCACTGCAATGGCAGCCAGCAAGCCATGTACTTCTGCGCCTGGCGCGACCTTTTGAGCGCCGATGCCAAACTGGACGAGCGCTCATTACATGCAGGCAAGGCAGGCCCCCATCCAGTACTGCCAAATGCAACCGGACTTGCCGACTGGCGGAAGCAACGTGACAAAAGCTGCGCGACATCAGCGGCCGCGGACTATGCCGGCGGCCGCATGGAAGCCACCGCCAGACTGCTGTGCATGGAGGCTGCCACGGAGCATGTACTGGCCCAGCTGAGTCAGGATGCTTCCGGCCAGCCGCTACCTTGAATCTCTGGATACCATCCAGACGGCCCCAGGCTGCTGCAGGCACAAGGCCGGCACTGCCGGATGGAAGCCTCCATCCAGCGATATTTGGCGCAACGGGTTCAAGGCCCCGATCTCAGCCATCGCCGTCGCACACCCAGCTGCCACAGCAGATAGATCACGGCCATGGACATGCCTGTCGACAACAGCATCGTCAACAGTGCGCCGGTAGTGAATACGATGTCAGGGTTGTTCGCAGCCTCTGAGCTAAAGCAGCTGATCAGCCATTCCAGCATCGCATCCAGCCGCGGCGAGGGCGCATCAATACTCAAGATAAAACGAGTGATCTCCCGCCCGGCAAGCAGGCTGACGATGATCCAAAGCACATTGCGCAGCCTCTTCATGATCTCACCATGCTGAAGCCTCAAGCCAGATGCGGCGATGCAAGCACCCTAGCCCTGCACGGATGAAGACCCGGTTCATGGCCCAGGCGCATCGGCTCTGCCCTGCAACCAAAGCTTCATGCCGCCGGGCCACCACCCCAATATTATGACCAGCACAACATTCGCATCTGAAGTCAAACCAGCCTGCTGGCTGCATGGCCAAGGTCACCACGACCTCATCACTATCCTTGATAGATCGATCCGAAACCATGACATCAACGATCACCTGAATGATGCAAGAAAACCCCTACTCGAACCGGGTCACATCCTGATAGCCATCCATATCCATATCTCGCACTCTGGTAAACACCCATGCGCTGGCAGAATGAAAATGCGTGACTACTCCAAAGAACGCTCGCTGCCCGCATGCCCGCCGTGCAAGCGATCGACAATGCAGCTGAATTTCGACGGGCATCGCCTTCGCTTTATGGACAGCGCACGAAGCTACCATGCCGTGTCCGGTCGGCGCCTGTCGCAGGGGTTCGACTATTCGATCGCCAGGCAACGCCTCTCGGGGCATGGCCCCATTCCAGAAGGACGCTACTGGATTCGGCCATCTCAACTTTGGACACGCCATTTCTACCACATCTATGAGCCAGCCAGCGTCTGGGGACACCACCGGCTGACCATCCACTCGTTCCCGGGTACGAATACCTATGGCCGAGGCGGCTTCTTTATACACGGAGGCAGCACACCGGGATCGGCAGGATGCATTGATTTATGGAATCAGATGGAAACATTCGTGAGCGAGATGCAGAGCCTTCTCAAAAGCGAGGCGGACTGCCACATCCCCCTGACCGTGCACTATTCGACGACATCAACGCGGTGATCGCCATGAAGCGCATGCTTGCAACCTTACCCGCCATAGCGATATGGATCGGACTGTTTTTTTTCAACGCCGTCAATCTGTGGGGGGCCTTCGGCACTGGCCCGCCTTTTTACGGCCGCAGCGTCAATATGGACAAATGGGTCAATCCATGGCCAGTGCTGCTGCTGATCGACCTTCCGGCCATCGCCATCAGCTATGGCTTGCTTTATTGGGGCTGGCGTAGGAGGCCGTAACGCACCCACGCAGGCCAGTTTCGCCAGCCATCGACCTTCCAAGCCGGTCATAAGCCATCTCAGGCATTGCAGGGAGCACGTCGCACGAAAAGCTTGATTGCGCTTGGGCATCCATACGGCTTTATTTATACCGCATGCGTCAGACCTCTACACTCACCACACAACTGCTCGGCGTTTATCCGCACCGACTGACCATCCTTTATCACCACAATGGCCGTTGCGGTCCGAATAACCAACGGCCTTGCCGACTGGGCGGCACGCTGCATCGCCGCCAGCGCAGTCCGCACATCGCGATTTCTGGCCTGGGCCATATCCTCAGACGGTGCGCTTCAGCTCATACACGCGCCCCCAATCCGGCAGCACAGGTATGCCGCCGGCATGGTCAACCGCACACCGATCATCCGCCGATCGCGGCCCAGCGGTGAACTCATTTCTCCCTGCCGGCCTGGCGCGACTGGGCCCCTGAATATTTTCCTGGGCCGGGCAATCACGACCTTCAATCACCAAACTACAGTAGGCAACCCATACTTGGTCACGCCGATGCGGCTGAACAGGCCGACCGTACCCATACGGAGTAGATCGATCTATCGTCAGAGCTGGGCGGGCAGATCTTGAATGCCAAGGCCTTATCCAACACCGCTATCCGCAACACCTGCCGGCGCTTTATCATCCGATGATGGAACGCATCCAATCGATCAACCGGGAACGCATCGCCTGGTGTTGTGCCGATCAGGGCACAAGCCGGGAGGCGCTTGCCCATGCGATCGGCATCACCCCGGCGAATCTGGACAAGGTGATGGCGGGTGAGCACGGTCTGACCTTCAACCAGCTGCGCAAGCTCGCGGACTGGAGCGGTCGCGGCATCCTTTTCTTTATGGAACCGGGCCCGGTCAATGCCACCAAGGTACATTCGCCACAGTTCCGCAGCCTGAACAATCAGAAGCCTGAACTGTCAGCGCGCCTGAAGCAGCTGATCGAGCGCGTCGAGCGACAGCGAGAAGTATTCCTGAGCCTGCGGGACGAACTGGATCCTGCCGAGGTCACGCGTTTCCAACCGCCGGACCTGCAGGGCCTGGATCTGGCCACCGCGGCCAGTCGCGTGCGTCACTGGCTGGGTCTGGGTGATCAGAATGGCTTTGACACTTACCGCCAGGCCATCGAGGCACGCGGACTGCTGGTCTTTCGCAGCAATGGCTACGGCGGCGCATGGCAGATCGCCAAGGAAAGCCCGATCCTGGGGTTCTCGCTTTACGATCCCGCTTGTCCAGTCATCGTTGTGAAAAAACAGGATACCGATACCCGGCAAAGCTTCACCCTGATGCACGAGCTGGGTCACGTGCTGCTGCATCGTACCAGCTCGATCGATGACGAGACCGACCTGCATGCCTCGGAAGGCCATGAACGAGAGGCCAACGCCTTTGCCGGCCATCTGCTGGTCCCCGATACCTTCCTGGCACGCATCCACGATGATGAACGCCCCGTCGAAGCCACCGGCTTCGATCACTGGCTGGAACCCCAACGCAAGGCCTGGGGTGTCAGTACCGAAGTCATTCTGCGCCGGCTGATGGATGCCGGGCGCCTGCCCGCTGCCGACTATGCGGCGTATCGGCAATGGATCCAGCAGAGAGTTCTGCCAGAGAACAGCGGCGGCAGCCGTGAGTGGCGCCATCGCGAACCCCGGCATATCTTTGGCGATGGCTATGTCCGCACCGTACTGGATGCCATGCACAGTCAGCGGATCAGTCTGACCAAGGCCAGCACCTATCTGGACCATCTGAAGATCGCCGACCTGCACCAGCTGGAACGTTACTATGCAGGTCTTTGATGCATCGTCCATGATCCATGCTTGGGATAATTACCCAGTCACGCAGTTCCCCGGACTCTGGGCCTGGCTGGCGCAACAGATCGAGCAAGGTCAGCTATTGATGGCTCAGGTAGCCGTCGAGGAAGTCGAGCACAAGGCACCCGAGTGCATGGCTTGGCTCCGCGATGCCGGACTGCACAGGCTGCCCATCACGCAAGCCATTCTGCTGGAAGCCCTCCGCATCAAGACCTTGCTGGGTATTGTGGAAGACCGATATGGCGGCGGCGTCGATGAGAACGACTTGTTGATCGTTGCCACCGCCAAGCTACATGGTCACACCCTGGTCACCAATGAAGCGCCGCAGCTCACGCCTCACAAGAAGATGAGCAATTGGAAGATCCCAGCCGTGTGTGCGATGGAAAGCGTGCGGGCGCCATGTATCGACTTTGTGGGCTATATCAAGCGGTCAGGGGCGGTGTTTGGCTGACAGACCCACAGACCCTGACAGTCAAATGGTGATGGCGACTAGCCAGGCTTCGATCCATATCGTAACGACCATCTCGTGGCTTCTCCCAGGTCCACCGACAGTTGAAAGTGGACAAACCACTGATCACCCCCATGAACGCCATCAAAAACCAGCAGCCTTCGGCTACAAAGCCCCCCCAACACCCTTGAATTTCTCAACAAAAGCAGCGACTTTTTGAAAGACCTCTTGCTTCTTCTTGAGATAGTTCGGGTTAAGCGGGCTCATTCTGGGCAGAAGGGTATTCAGCTCGGTCCCATTCTCGCTGGCGAACTCCCTCTTCAATGAGGTGGCAAGATAGCGTTTGGCTGCATCTTCATTCAGCGACTCGCCGCTGATCAGTGCTTCCGCCTCGAGCCGCTGCTCGGACTGGGCGAAAGTGAAGAAAGCATCGATCACGCTGGCCTTGTCCCCGATCCGATCCAGATCGGTCTGGTTGATAAAGTCAACCACCAGGCTTTCCTTCGCTCGATTGCCCAGGCTGGCACTAATAACCCGGCGCATCTCATCGACCAGAGATGCCTTGTCTTTGACCTTCTTGTTCTTCTCGAAGATCAATTCCAGAATGTAATCTAGGCTGATTTCCTGCGACTTGAGCAAGTCCACCTCGAACACCACGTCATCCCAGTCGATGGTGGATTCGTTTTTCTCATTGCCCGCTTTCTCACGTCGCAACCAATCGCGGATATCGTTGTAGGTCGAGCGGTAGTCTTGGATCTTGCGCTCGGCAGGCAAGCGGACAAGCTGCAACGCTGCCAGCTGCTCATCATCCAGATGATGCTCAACCTTGAACGCCTCAACGACTTGCGGATCGTCCAAGTCAACATTCTGCAAGGCCTTCAGACTGGCGTACTCGTCGTAGTTCTGCAGCACGTTTTCCACGCGCAGATATTCGCCGAACAACTTGGCAAAAGCCTTTTTGTCGAACTCCTTGACGATATTGCTGGCATCCGGAAAGCGTTGCTCCAGTTCGGTCACCACATCGACGAATCCGCGCCGTGCCTCGCCGGTGAGCGTGTCGGTAAAGCCTTCCATATACTGCTGGTAGCTCTTCTCCAGCACCACGTTGCGCGTATTGTTCTCTCCGAACAGCGTGATGGCGTCGACAGTGGCCTGTTCAAGATCACGGAAGGTGATGATGTTGCCAAAGGTTTTGGTGGCATCAAGAATGCGGTTGGTACGCGAATAGGCCTGAATCAGGCCGTGATAGCGCAGATTCTTGTCCACGAACAAGGTATTCAGCGTTGGCACATCGAAGCCGGTCAGAAACATGCCGACCACGATCAACAGATCGATGTCCTGATCCTTCACGCGCTTGGCCAAGTCACGGTAGTAGTTCTGAAAGCCCTTGCTGCTCACGTCGAAGTTGCTTTTGAACAAGGCGTTGTAGTCACCGATGGCCGCGCTCAGAAACTCCTTGGCACTGCGGTCCATGGCGGATACCTCAAAACTCTCATCCACGATGTCGCCGACGGCATCCTGCGCTTCATTCGGTGCGAACGAAAAAATCGTGGCGATCTTCAACGGCTTGTCACTGCCCTGTTGCAAGGCTCGCAGCGACTCGTAATACGCCTTGGCGGCATCGACGCTGCTCACCGCAAACATGGCGTTGAAGCCCTTGCCACTGCCTTGCAGCCGATGGGTTTTCTGGCGGAAATGCTTCAGCACATACTGCGAGATTTCACGGATGCGAGTTGGGTGCAACAAGGCCTGGCGGTTTTCTGCGGCGCTGAGCTTCTTTTCATCCTGCTCGGTTTCAATGGCCTTGAACTGCGGACGCACATCATTGTAGTCCACCTTGAATTTGAGCACTTTTTCGTCGCGGATGGCATCGGTAATGACATAGGCATGCAGCTCCCGGCCGAACACGCTGGCCGTGGTGTCTGCACCCAATGCATTTTGCGAAAAGATCGGCGTGCCGGTGAAACCGAACTGGTAGAACTGTTTAAACCTTTTCTTCAGGTTCTTCTGCGCCTCACCAAATTGGCTGCGATGGCACTCATCAAAAATAAAGACTACCTGCTGCCGGTACACCGGCAGCTCCGCCTCGCTCTTCATCAGATTGTTGAGCTTCTGGATGGTGGTGACGATGATCTTGTTGTCATCCTTTTCCAGATTGCGCTTGAGCCCGGCGGTACTGTCCGAACCGTTCACACTGTCGGGCGAAAAACGCTGGTATTCCTTCATGGTCTGGTAGTCCAGATCCTTGCGGTCCACCACAAAGAACACCTTGTCGATAAACTCCAACTCGGTCGCCAGACGCGCCGCCTTGAAGCTGGTCAGCGTCTTGCCGGAGCCCGTGGTGTGCCATATATAGCCGCCACCCTCGATGCTGTTCCAGCGCTTGGTCTGATGGGCACTCCTGATTTTCCACAAGATGCGTTCGGTGGCGGCGATCTGATACGGACGCATCACCAGCAAGGTGTTGCTAACATCGAACACCGAATAGGTCAGCAACACATCCAGCAGGGTACGCCGCTGCAAGAAGGTCGCCGTGAAGTCTTTCAGATCCTTGATCGGACTGTTGTCGGCCAGGGCCCAATGCATGGTGAAGTCGAAGCTGTGCTTGCTGCGCTGCGTGGTATTGGCGAAGTAGCGCGTATCCGTGCCATTGGAAATAACAAACAACTGCAGATACTTGAACAGTGAGCGCTCGCCATTGAAGCTTTCCTTGCTGTAGCGGTGCAGCTGATTGAAGGCTTCGCGAATCGCCACGCCGCGCTTTTTCAGCTCGACCTGTACCAGCGGCAGACCATTGACCAAAATCGTCACGTCATAGCGGTTGGCATGACTGCCGGCCTGCTCGAACTGTTTGATGACCTGCAGCGTATTGCGGGCAGGGTTTTTCTTGTCCAGCAGGTAGATGTTCTGGATGCGCCCATCATCGAAGACGAAGTCATGCACATGGTCATCGTGAATCTTGCGGGTCTTGTCAACGACGCCCTCACTGGGCATGTCCAGCCAGCTCTCCACAAAGCGCGACCATTCATCGTCCGAAAACTGGACCTGGTTCAGGGCCTGCAATTGCTGACGGACGTAGTCCAGCAGGGCCTCGGGTGTCTTGAGAGCAGGCAGGTACTGATAGCCTTGCTGCTCCAGGTCATGAATAAACTCACGCTCCAGCTCGCCTTCACTCTGGTAGCTGTCGGCGACCTTCCAGTCCTTGCTGTACCTGTCAAGGACAATGAAGTTGTTGGATTCGACGATGGTCTGGGTGTACTCAACCATTCTGCATGTCCTGTGGCCGCCAATAGCCGAAATTGTCGATCAGATTGTCCAGCAGGAATTTGACGGTCTGCTTCTCTTGCGGCGTAGGCTCGGCCACCGTCTCGTTGGACAAGGTGCTGTGACTGGTGAATTGAATGATGCGGTTCAGATAGGTCAGTCGATCATCCGGCAAGAGATCCGACCATTCTCGATAGCCAAGAAAACTAGCGGTTTTCTCGTAGAGGTTGCGCAGCAGGGTGAAGTGATAGCGCTCCACCTGCCCCGTGGCAATCGCCTGTTCAAGGGTCTGCCGCAGATGCAGATGGTACGAGAAACTCCTGTTTGAGTCGCCCCGTTTTCCCACAAGCTCGAAAGTGCCATCTTCAAACCGATTGAGTAAATAACAGGCCTTCGCATTGAGTTCGTTGTGCAGCACATTGTGGAACAGCGGGCTATGGGTGGTCACGACAAACTTCAGTACGGACGGGCTGGACTTGATCAAGGCAGCCAGATTGACGGCCAACTCGATCAGGTGATTCTCATCCAGTGAACTGACGGGGTCATCAATAAAAACGTATTCAAGTCCATCGAAGACCCGTGTTTCTCGATCGTCCGGCTCGGCGATGTTTAGCACAGCAATGGCCTGCTCGAGCAAGGTATAGAAAATGCTCCAGATAAAGCTGCTTTCTTCACCTTTGGAAATCTTGAGCCGACCAGAGCCCTCATCATCGCCCCGCTCCAGCGAAAAGCTTACCTCGGAAAAGTCTTCACTGAAGTGCGGGGTCAGTTTGTCGCTGGTGTAGCGCTGGAAATGGTGGATGATATTGCCATCCTGGCCCAAGTCCCTGAGCAGCACCAGCAGCCAGTCGGTAAAGGCATTGGGCTGAATTCGCAACCTGGGATTGGCATCCCATGCCAAGTCATTGTCCCAGTAGAACAAGTCTTCGGTAAAGGCGTTGTAATACAACATTTTTCTGCGCGACGAGGCAGGCGGCTCAGCCGTTTCTTCGTCCTCGCCCTTGGAGGCGATCAACTGCTTGAAGGCCCGTGACAGGCGCGTCTTGCCAGTGCCATTAAAGGCATAGATTAGCTGCACTTTTTTGTTGGCATTGTGTAACTGTTGGGCGATTTCCGCGAGTGAAATGCCCATGCTATGCCTCCACTTCTTCAGTCCTTGGGAAGATCAGCAATAGATCACGGTAATACTCGCATTGCTTCTGGCGAATATCTATTTCGCGCAACAAGCCCTTGGCGACTGAACTATTCAGCACCTCAAACTTATCAAGGATAGCAACAATACGCACCTGCTCTTCAGTCGAAGGAATAGGAATAATCAACTTAGCCAAATCATCGGCATTTACACGCCGCACTTTTGAACCTGTAATTCTTAACTTTTTCTGCCTCTGAAAATTTTCAGTTTGAAAGAAATAAGATACGTACTTAGGATTCAAGTTATGCCTGTAAATGCATGCGTCGCCACTCACCGCAATTTCCTCTCCCCCAAGCCAAGCAACCGCTTTACAGACATCTTCATCGTTCTCACTTGTTGTAGCAATTATCAAATCCCCTGGCCGGGCTTTTCGCGCTTTCTTGAAGAACTTTTCTGAGACGAATGTTTTCGTCGAATCCGCGAATGTTCCATAGTGAGTGTAAATTTGCCCGTAGTGAATGCAACCAAAACCGCTCTCCGCAAAATCCTTCTTTTGAAAACCACCGCCACGAATAAATCCACCTACTGCAGGATGCCCCAAAGGCAATCGATTGACTTCGCCATTTTCAAAATTCAACAACTGTTCGCGATGGTAGTTGTATTGCTTCTGACGTGCAGTCAACTCGGTAGCAAGCTCGATGGTCAGCTCGGTGGTCAGCTCGGTAAGGCCGTCCAATATGCGGGCGATTTCGCCTTGAATTTCAAGCGATTTTTGAGGCTTGTCTGGACAGGGGATAGGGAGAGGGATCTTGATCATCTCCCCTTTTGTTAACTTCGATCTGTCCTTGTTTGGTAAGTAAGGAATGAAATCCACCGCGCACAGATAGTGGTAGAGAAATCTAGCATTCAGCCCTTGCTTGGCACGCACAACATGCACGTGATTATTTGCCCAGAATTTACCCGCCACATATTGGACAGAGTAGTTTGCAAGACTTGCTGAGCCATCCTCTGCAATCAGCACGTACTCGCCGTCATGGGTGTATCCATCCACATAGTCTTGGATATTATTCGCACCGTAATATGGAACCTTCCCAGATACACGCAGCGAAGCCTTTACCGGCCTCCTTGCGGCATTCGCAACTTCTACAAAGCGCTCGTCACCCAATGCCGTCCACTTTACGGCAACGCCATCCAGCAGCTTGTCCAAGAAATTTACGCCGCTCATGCTTCCAGCTCCTCGCCTTCAATCTCAGCGACGATGGCATCAATGTCCTTGCGCAATTGGTCAATCCTGGTCACCGTGGTTTTAAGCTCGGCATTGAGCAGGACAATGTTTACAACTTCGCGGTTGTCTCTGGCTTCCACATAACTGCTGACCGACAGGTTGTAATCGTTGGCGGCAATCATATCCATCGGCACCAATTGCGCGAAGTGATCAATAGCCGCCTTGCTATCGAAGACCTGCATGATCTGATCGATATGCGTATCTTCCAGCAGGTTGTTGTTGACGCCCTTCTTGAACAGCGCGCTGGCGTCGATAAACTGAATGGCGGTATCGGTCTTGTTTTTCGCCAGCACCAGGATGTTCACGGCGATGGTGGTACCGAAAAACAGATTTGGGGCCAGCGATATCACCGTCTCCACATAGTTGTTGTCCACCAGATATTGGCGGATCTTCTGCTCGGCACCGCCCCGATAGAAGATGCCGGGAAAGCAAACGATGGCGGCGCGGCCCTTGGCCGAAAGATAGCTCAGCGCATGCAGCACGAAGGCGAAGTCCGCCTTGGACTTGGGCGCCAGCACGCCGGCCGGGGCAAAGCGGTCGTCATTGATCAGGGTAGGGTCATCGCTGCCGATCCATTTCACCGAATACGGCGGGTTGGACACAATGGCATCGAAGGGTTTGTCATCGCCGAAGTGCGGATGGCGCAGGGTGTCACCCAGCTGGATATTGAACTTGTCGTAAGAGATGTTGTGCAAAAACATGTTCATCCGCGCCAGGTTGTAGGTGGTGTGATTCACCTCCTGGCCGAAGAAGCCATCTTCGATGATATGTTCATCAAACTGCTTTCTGGCTCGCAGCAACAGCGAGCCAGAACCACAGGCCGGATCGTAGATCTTGTTGACGCTGGTCTGCTTGTGCATCGCCAGACGAGCGATCAGCTTGGAGACCTGCTGCGGGGTGAAGAACTCGCCGCCGGACTTGCCGGCATTGGCGGCGTAGTTGGAGATAAGAAATTCGTAGGCATCGCCGAACAGATCGATATGGCTGGCATCAAAGCGGCCAAAGTCCAGCCTAGCAACACCTTTGAGCACATCGGCCAGGCGCCTGTTCTTGTCGGCAACGGTATTGCCCAGGCGGTTGCTGGTGGTGTCAAAGTCGGTGAACAGGCCTTTGATATCCTGTTCCGAGGCATAGCCGCTGGCCGAACTCTCGATGGCAGCAAAGATCTGCGCCAGATCGGTGTTCAAGCTGTCGTTGCTGCTGGCCGTGGCCACCACATTGCTGAACAGTTGACTGGGATAGATAAAATAGCCCTTGGTCTTGATGGCATCGTCTTTGGCGCCGGCAATCAGCGGCTCACTATCGTCCATGGCGGCATAATCCACCGAATCATCACCACCAGTGATGTAGTCGACGAAATTCTCGCTGATAAAGCGATAGAACAAGCTGCCCAGCACATACTGCTTGAAATCCCAGCCGTCGACCGCGCCGCGCACGTCATTGGCGATGGTCCAGATCTGACGTTGCAGGGCGTCGCGTTGTTGGCTACTGGTCATACGGTGTTCCTGATTCAAAAAGTCTGACCCAGATGAAAAATCGGGCCATGGGAATGTTTTTTGCAGCAGCGACGAGGCTGCGACCTTGTGGCATGGCGCCAACTGCTGCGAAGAAAAAGCTGACTACGTGCTCCTCGGCAAGCCGTGAATCCAGCGGTGCGGATGAGCCCTTCGGCTCAATGCTGACCTTGCGGAGGTGCCAAATCTAGAGCCTTACCGATGAAGCTACGGGGACCCCGCCGGCAATACCATCAGCTACCGGAGGCGCTTCAAGCCGGCCAATACAACCGCTTCAACGGCACAAGGCGCTTGGTTTCAGCATCGGTGGCGTCGTAATGCTCGATCAGGGCGCGAACTACATGGTCCAGGGTCCATAGCGCCAGCGGAATGGATGCGCGCTCGGCTTCGTACTGGGCATCCTTGGTAAAGCCGCCGGTGCTGACATACAGGCCGCGATCATCCTTGTGGCGACCGCCGAGAAAGCTGCGGATATCCTGGCTGCCCATCTGCCCCTTGCGGTGCTTGACCTCGACCACGATGCGCGGATGCTCGAAACCAAAGCCGTCCGGGGAGGCCACAATGTCCTTGCCGCGATCCGCACCGGGGGACGATATCTGGGTTTTGTAGCCCATGGCCCGCAGAATGCCGGCGGTCAATTGCTGCATCTCGTCCCAGTCGAGCTCGTTGACCAGGTCCTTGATACGCTCCAGGGCCTGGGCTTCGATATCAGCCAGGGGGTCGGCGGCGATATCTTCGGCGGGCTCATCGATCTCGGGCGCCGGCTTGCCTTGCAGGGCCGCTTGTATATCGGCGGCCGCGGCGGCGGGAATCTCGAACACGGTCAGGGTCGAGCCCAGACTGTTTTTTGTCGCCACACCCAGGCTGTCGCGGGCCAGCTCTTGCGGCTGCCATTGCACCTTGCGGACCAGGGGCATGCCCTGCTCGGCCCATTCGGGATGATGCTCAAGCGCACCGACGACCTTGCCGATGGAATACAGGCGATTGGCCGGTGAATAGGTCACCACCCAGTCACCGGACTGAATCTCGTTGACGAAGCGCCATATCTGGGAAGCCCCCGCCACGACTGTGCCAGGCTTGACCTGCGGGTAAGCCGCTCGGAACAAGGCCATCAACGGTTTGCGCTCCACCCCGGGCTTCACCTGCGGCGCCAGCTGGCTCCAGCCGATAGCCGCCACACCCTGCTCGCGGAAGATGTCGTACAAACGACCACCATCTCCGCGCACCATCCACATCCTGCTCATTCCCGAACCTCTCGCAATGATCCCCCCGCCTGCGCGCCGCAGGCACGGTTGCAAACCCATGATTTGGCAGCCTTGGAATTGTATCAGCCAGTGTCATAACTGGCCGCGCCGCCCTCCATGGCAAGGCCACACTTCATCGGTCGCAAGCCGATGTCAGAAAGCTTTGAGATGACAGAGAGTCAGGGCATGCAAATCCTACCCAGGCAGACTCGATACACAACTTGCACTTGGCTTGGAGTATTCCGTGCAAGCTTGTCCGGGAAAACTGAGCACCATCGCTCGAGGCCGTTCGTCAGCCTCCCTGGTTTCCATCAAGACATGTACGCGCAGAAGAATGCTCACCCAATGGGGCAATAGCGTCGTCATTACCCTGTTTGTGGCGACTGATTACCCTGTTTGACACACGTGCTGTCGAACAACCGACACCAAGTCATGGCTTGAGCCGAGGAGTTCCAGAGATGCGCTATCCCATCGCCATCGAGACCGGTACGGCGACTGCCGCCTACGGGGTGGCGGTACCTGATCTGCCCGGGGTCTTCTCTGCAGGCGACAGCCTAGAAGAAGCCATCGCTCAAGCCGAGGATGCAATCCTGCTGGGGCTGGAAGATTATGCCGAGCGTGCCGAAGCCCTGCCGAAGGCATCCAGACTACAGGACTTGATGCAGAGGCCCGAGTTTGCCGGCTGGACTTGGGCGGTGGCTCAGGTGGATCCAAGCCACCTCGGTCGCAAAATGGTGCGGGTCAAGATCACCCTGCCTGATGAGTGTTAAATTCGATGGATGCCTATGCCAAGGCGTATGGCGAAAGCCGCAGCGGTTTTCTGGCGCGGGCTGCGCTGGAGGCGATGGCGGACTTAGTGCCTGCAGGGTCACGCCTGCCCATGGCAAAGACCCGCGCAACCATGTGGCAGGCACCGCTACGATATCCGAACCCACAAAAAAACCCGCCCCGGCATCCCGGAGCGGGCTTGGGCCCTGCCCTGCCCGGCCGCATGACGGCCGGGCAGGTTGAGCAGGCTCAGACGTTGAACAGGAAGTTCAGCACGTCGCCATCCTTGACGATGTAGTCCTTGCCTTCGGCGCGGACCTTGCCGGCTTCCTTTGCGCCGGCTTCGCCCTGGTACTGGATGAAGTCGTTGAAGGCGATGGTCTGGGCACGGATGAAGCCGCGCTCGAAGTCGGTATGGATGACGCCGGCGGCCTGGGGCGCGGTGGCGCCGACCTTGATGGTCCAGGCGCGGACTTCCTTGACCCCGGCGGTGAAGTAGGTCTGCAGACCCAGCAGCTGGAAGGCGGCGCGAGCCAGGCGGTTGAGGCCCGGTTCGCTCTGGCCCAGCGAGGCCAGGAATTCGGCCTTGTCGGCGTCGTCCAGTTCGGCGATTTCCGATTCGATGGCGGCGCAGACGACGACGACGGGTGCGCCTTCGGCTTCGGCGTGGGCGCGGACCTTGTCCAGCAGCGGGTTGTTGTCGAAGCCGTCTTCGGCGACGTTGGCCACATACATGGCCGGCTTGATGGTCAGCAGGGTCAGCGGCTTCAGCAGCGCCTTTTCTTCGGCATCCAGCGGCGCGGAGCGGGCCGGCTTGCCTTCGTTGAGATGTGGCAGCAGCTTGTCCAGCACCGGCAGCAGGGCCTTGGCATCCTTGTCGCCGCCCTTGGCCTTCTTGGCTTCGCGGGCCTGGGCCTTTTCGACGGTGGCCAGATCGGCCAGGGCCAGTTCGGTGCCGATCACGATGATGTCGTCGATGGGGTCGACCTTGCCAGCGACATGGACGATATTGTCGTCTTCGAAGCAGCGCACCACGTTGACGATGGCATCGGTCTCGCGGATGTTGGCCAGGAACTGGTTGCCCAGGCCTTCGCCCTTGGAGGCACCGGCGACCAGACCGGCGATGTCGACGAATTCGACGATGGCCGGCACGATCTTCTGCGGGTTGATGATGGCGGCCAGCTGGTCCAGCCGCTCGTCGGGCACTTCGACCACGCCGACATTGGGCTCGATGGTACAGAACGGGTAGTTGGCCGCTTCGATGCCGGCCTTGGTCAGCGCGTTGAACAGGGTGGACTTGCCGACGTTAGGCAGGCCGACGATGCCGCATTGGATACCCATGGTATGTCGTTCCGATCTGAGAGGGAGTCGGTCCGGGCTGCTGCGTGTTCCCCGCTCAGGCCTGGACGGTATGCAATTGTTTCATGGCGCGCTCGAACTGGCCGTCCACGGCCAGCGGCAGCACCTCATCGGCTCGCGCCATGGCGGCCAGGATCGCCGCCTCGTCGCCGGCCGAGGGTCGGCCCAGCACCCAGGGGGTGACCTTGTCGCGCTGGCCGGGGTGGCCGATACCCAGCCGCAGGCGATGGAACTTGCCGTGGCCGAGATGGGCGATGATGTCACGCAGGCCGTTCTGGCCGCCGTGACCGCCGTCGAATTTCAGTTTCACCGCGCCTGCGTCCAGGTCCAGCTCGTCGTGAGCGACCAGACAGGCTTCGGCGGGAATCTTGTAGTAGCGCAAGGCGGAGGCGACCGCGATGCCGCTCTTGTTCATGAAAGTGCTGGGCTTGAGCAACCATACCGACTGCCCGCCGATACTGATTTTCGCGCTTTCGCCGTGCAGCTTGCCGTCGATGGCAAAGCGGGCGCCATGCGCGCGGGCCAGCGCGTCCACAAACCAAAACCCGGCATTGTGCCGGGTCAGGGTGTATTCGGAACCGGGGTTGCCCAGTCCGACGATCAGCTTCAATCCTGACATGAGGTGTTCCGGTCCCGGCGCCCTTGCGGGCGCCGGGAGGCGGATTACTTCTTGTCGGCTTCGGCTTCGCCAGCGGCGTCAGCGGCCGGCGCGTCAACTTCTTCCTTGACGGCCTGGGCGGTGACGACGGCGACGTCGTGCTCTTCACCCAGGGCCAGCTGGACCGAGGTCACGCCGGCGGGCAGCTTGATCTGCGACAGGTGGATGATGTCACCTTCGGTCAGGCTGGCCAGATCGACTTCGATGAACTCCGGCAGATCCTTGGGCAGGCAGGTGACTTCGACTTCGGTCAGTGCGTGCGAGACGACGACGTGCGAAGCCTTGCCGGCCGGCGAGGTGTCCTGGTTCAGGAAGTGCAGCGGCACGTTGGCGCGCAGCAGGGCGTTCTGGTCGACGCGCTGGAAGTCCATGTGCAGCATCTGCTGCTTGAACGGATGCTTCTGCCAGTCACGGACCAGCACCTTCTCGACGTTGCCGTCGATGTTCAGATCCAGCACCGAGGAGAAGAACCATTCGTGGCGGGCGGCCAGCAGGATGGTGTTGTGCTCGATCTGGATGCTCTGCGGAGCCTTGCCGGCACCGTAGACAACGGCGGGCACGTAAGCGGCATGACGCAGGCGGCGGCTCGCACCTTTCCCCTCGTCCTTGCGGCTTTCGGCCTTGATTTCGTGAATATTAGCCATGGGTTTACCTATAGAGGTGATGTCATCTCGCGACGACTTGGGTCAAGGTCCCGCCCGCGACCAGGCGGGACCGGATAGCCGAGCGGCCGACCTTTTCAGATCGGCCGCCGCAGGCAAGTCCATGAGTATAGCCTGAAAAAGGCTGGCTCGTCGATGCGACGGGCGGACTCGGAATGAATCAGTCGACGTAGAGCGAGCTGACCGATTCGCCGTAGGCGATACGGCGGATGGTCTCGGCCAGCAGCTCGGCCACCGACAGCTGGCGGATCTTGGCGCAGGCCTGGGCGTCGGGACGCAGCGGCAAGGTGTTGGTCACCACCAGCTGGTCCAGCTGCGAGTTCTCGATATTGCTGATCGCGGCGCCGGACAGCACCGGATGCACGCAGTAGGCGACGACCTTGCGGGCACCATGCTGCTTCAGGGCGGCAGCGGCGGCGCACAGGGTGCCGGCGGTATCGACCATATCATCGACCAGGATGCAGGTCTTGCCTTCGACTTCGCCGATGATGTTCATCACGGTGGCGACGTTGGCCTTGGGCCGGCGCTTGTCGATGATGGCCAGGTCGGCATCGTCCAGTCGACGGGCCAGCGCACGGGCACGCACCACGCCACCGACATCGGGGCTGACCACGATGACGTCCTTGATCTCGTGCTGGCGCCAGATATCGGCCAGCAGCACGGGCGAGGCATAGACATTGTCGACCGGAATGTCGAAGAAGCCCTGGATCTGGTCAGCATGCAGGTCGACGGTCAGCACGCGATCGACACCGGCAGTGCTGATCAGCTTGGCAACCAGCTTGGCAGTGATCGGCACGCGGGCCGAGCGGGTCCGGCGATCCTGTCGCGAATAGCCCAGATAGGGAATCACCGCGGTGACGCTGGCGGCCGAAGCGCGCTTGAGGGCATCGACCAGGGTCAGCAGTTCGAACAGGTTTTCCGCACTCGGCGCGCCGGTCGGCTGCAGCACGAACACTTCCTGGCGACGGACGTTTTCTTCGATCTCGATCTGGACTTCGCCGTCGCTGAAGTGGCCGATGAAGGCCTTGCCCAGCGGCACGCCCAGTCGGGCAGCGATGTCTTCGGCCAGCGCCCGGTAGGCGTTGCCGGTAAACAGCATGGGAGCGGATGAGTTCAAGGAAGCCTCACTTGCCTGAAAGCCACAGACTTAGGAATGGCTGGGGCGGCAGGATTCGAACCTGCGCATGCGGGAATCAAAATCCCGTGCCTTAACCAACTTGGCGACGCCCCAGTAACAATGCTATTCCGACCGGCCTTCCGGTCGTCCGCGCTTTCCGCGCACTTGCCTTACGCCGTCAGGACAGGTCCTGGCGGTTGCCGCGGCGATGGCGTTCGACGGCCAGTGCCAGCGGCGAATCCTGCATGCCTTCCGCCACGCAAGCGGAAAACTCTTCAGGGCAGCGTCTTGCGATGCGCCGTGCCTGCTCGATGGAATCGAACTCGGCAAACAGACAGCCACCGGTTCCTGACAACTGCGCGGTGGCGTGGTTGCCCAGCCAGTCCAGCGCGGCGGCCACCCGAGGGTGTCGTGCCCTGACCACGGGCTCGAAGGTGTTGTCCCTTGCCAAGCCTGCGGTGAAGTTCGAGATTGTGGTGGCAGGCGCGTCGCGTGTCAATTCCGGCGCGCTGAAAAGTCCCGCGGTCGGCACCTTTTCCTGTGGGTCGATCACCACATACCAGCGCCGGGGAAGGCTGACCGGGCGCAGAATTTCGCCAATGCCCTCGGCCCAGGCAGAGCGGCCGCGGGTGAAAACCGGTACATCTGCGCCCAATTGACGCCCCAGTTCGGCCAGCGCATCTTCGTCGACGCCGGTCTGCCACAACTCGTTCAAGGCCACCAGCACGGTGGCGGCATCGGAACTGCCGCCGCCCAGCCCGCCCCCCATCGGCACCCGCTTTTCCACCGCGATATCGGCACCCAAGGCGCAGCCAGTGTGGTTTTTCAGCAATCGGGCGGCACGCACTACCAGATCCTGTTCGGCCGGTACCTCCGCCAGCTCGCTGGCGCGGACGATCTCGCCGTCGGCACGTACCCGCAGGCTGATCTCGTCGCCCCAGTCCAGGATCCGGAACACGGTCTGCAGCTCGTGATAACCATCCGGCCGACGGCCTACGATGCGCAAAAACAGGTTCAGCTTGGCCGGTGCCGGCCAGACCGACCATTCATCCGCCGCCACAGCACTCAGGTCCCGGCGCATAAAGACCCGCAAGGGGTCCGGAAAGCCGTTGTCGCGGTCACGCTGCAAGGCAAAGGCGAATTCGGGATCCTGCTTGTCGACCTGCACAAAGCCGTGTTTCGCATAGAAAGGGGCATTCCAGGGCACATCGGCGACGGTGCCCAGCAGCACCGCGCGGTAGCCGGCGGCACGGGCCCAGTCGCAGGCATGCTTGAGCAAGGCCGCGCCAATGCCCTGGCGACCCTGTTCCGGCAGGACATTGAAGTCGCAGATCCCGACCTGATCATCGTTCAGGCGCTCCAGCCAGACAAAGCCCAGCGGGCGGGCAGTGGCCTCATCCACGGCGACCCAGACCAGGCCGGCCTCGATACCTTCGCGCAGCAGCTGCTCGGGAATCGACATCGCCGCGTAGGACGGCCACACCGGATGCTGGCGAAACAATGCGACCGCTTCGCGCTCGATCGCGCACAGGGCTCTGACCTGGGCCACCCGGGCCCGTTCAATCCGAAACACCATCTAGCTTCAACCTTGGCTTGCTCTGGGATGTGACGCGCGCGCCGCGCGCATCCAGGCCGCTATGGTAGCGGCAGCGGGCCGAAAAGTCGGCAGCGCGCTGTCAGTCGCCCTGCCCTGCGTCGACGCCGCGCTGCCAGGATTCGATCGACAGCCGCACCTTGTACGGCGGCCGGCTGGCGAAGACCTGATGCGGCAGCGCCGGCTGCCGGTCATGGTTCCAGCTGGGATAGTCGATCTGCCAGCCGTCCTGGCTGACCGTCGCCGGCAGGCCGTCGGGCTGGAAGCTGAGACTGGCCGGGCTGCCCGCCGCCCGCGCACCCAGCACCCAGGCCCGCAGCTCCCGCAGGGGCACGGTCCAGCCCATGACCTTGCGCATCAAGGTCTCGACATCCGGGTCACTGAGTTCACGGCCATCGCCATTGATCAGATGCGCGCCCTCCGGCCCGCCCTGCAGGCGAAAGACCAGCCCGCCGGTAATCGGTTTGCGCATCTGGAAATCATAGCGGTCGCCCTGCTGGATCCAGACGAAGGATCCGCTGCCGCCCTGATGGCCGTCGGACAGTCCCAGCCGCCCGCGCAAGGTCCAGTCCTGCCAGGTCGCCAGCTGCATCTCGCGCGCCTGCTGGGCCTGCAGCCGCTGATGATCGGCATGCAGTCTGGGCAGGGCCGCCTGCTGGCAGCCGGCGAGCAGCAGCAGGCCCGCCAGGATCAGACCGCGTCCCGGCAGGCTGCCAGGCCCTGGTGAAATGGCGAGTGACGGCCGCCTCGTGGCCGAGCTGAAGCTTGTGATCATGGATGAAGCCGACCCAATGTCTGTTGCAGGGAAAGATTGTGGGGATCCTGCTGCTGGATACGATGGAACAGCTGACGCGCCTGATCCTTCTGGCCGGCCTGCCACAGCACTTCGCCCAGGTGCACGCCGATTTCCGGGTCAGGCTGGGCCTGCCAGGCCGCAGTCAAGGCCTGCTCGGCCTGCGGCAGATGGCCCAGCCGGTATTGCAGCCAGCCCCATGAATCATTGATCACCGGATCGTTCGGCCGCGACTGGCGAGCTACGTCAATCAGCTGCTCGGCCTCGGGCAGATCTCGATGATTGTCGGCCAGGGTAAACCCCAGCGCGTTGCTGGCATCGATATCACCGGGCTTGAGCTGCAGCACCTGCCGGAAGTCGGCGATGGAAGCGTCGATATCACCGGCACTGGCATGGGCGATGCCGCGATCGTACAACAGGCCCGGATCACGCCCGGCCTCGCCCAGCGCCGCGGTATAGGCCGCCACGGCCTGCGTATAACGGCGCTGGCGCATATACAGCACGGCATCGAGTTCATTGACCTGACGCAGCTGGGCCGGCTGATCCAGATAATCCGATTGCATCTGCGCCAGCTGGGCATGGGCATCATCCAGCCGTGACTGGCTGGCCATGATCAAGGCGGTGCGCAGATCAGCATCAAACGCATGCGGATCGTCGTCACCGACCTGGCCGTACCAATCCAATGCCTCGCCCGGCCGTCCCAGCACTTCGGCCAGCTGCCCCAGCAGAAAGCCGGCCTGGTCGCGCAGCGGGGGCTTCGCCTGCTGCAGCTGCCGATAGATTCGCTGCAGGCTGGCCTGCTGATGGTCATGCACCGCCAGGGCCAGCCGCAATTCGTAGATCTGCAGGCTCTGCGGCCCCTCGGCCAGCAACCGGGCCGCTGCTGCCGACTGGCCGGCGCGGCTCAGCAGACTGGCATAAAGCAGACGCCAGCGGGGATTCGTGGGGTCTTTCTGCAGCGCCTGCTCCAGCAGGTGACGGCCCCGGGTCTGGTTACCGCTTTCGAACTGCAGCTGCCCGGCCCAGGCATAGGCCGGTGCGTTGTGGAAGCGCTGCACGGTCTGGGTCGCCAGCCGCTGGGCGACATCCATCCGCCCCAGCCTGGCCGCCAGCCCGCTCATGCTGATCCAGACCTGGGTGTCATTGGGCAGGCGCTCAGGCGTGGCCACCGCCGCCAGCACCTGCCCGGCGGCAGCCTGATCCGGGCTGCCGACCAGCACCCGCACCAGTCGTTCCCAGGCATGGGGTGCATGGGTGGCGACTAGACGCCGGCCATCCTCGATCACCTGGCGGGTATGGCCCTGGGCCATCGCCAGGGTCGCATCGGCCTGGGCCAGTACATCCGGCTCGCCGCCCAGTTGATGCCAGCGTGCCAGCGCCTCGCTGGCCGCAGGCAGATCATGGACGGCCAGTGCCAGTTCGGTGGCCCGCTCGGCGACCTGATGGTTGGTCGTCAGCCGCGAAGCCTTGCCATAGGCCCGGGCGGCGGTTTTCAGGTCATTGTGACCGAGTGCGCTTTCACCCAGCAGCAGCTGGGCCACCACGTCATGATCCGCATCGGTGGTCGCCACCTGGATGCGCTGCAAAGGCTGCAGCAAGGCATTGCCTGCCGCACCATGGCGGAGCGACGGGCTGGCACAGGCACTCAGCAGTCCCGCCAATACGACGCCTGAACAACCAAAACGACGCATTTGCTTGAACTTCGATCCACGGCTGCGCACAATTCGTCTCCAGTTTCACACGATACTGACTTGAGTCCGGGGCAAAACCCGATTCTGCCAGTAACATACCGACAGCTTAGCCTACCCCTGCCCATCATTCTCTCGCCAAACCGATCCAGATGACGCTGATCGCCCTCGGGCTCAACCACCATACCGCGCCGGTCGAACTGCGCGAACAGGTGGCTTTTGCCCCGGACCAGGCCACCGAGGCCTTGCGCGAGCTGCAATCCCTGCCCGGTGTCAGCGAAGCACTGATCCTCTCGACCTGCAACCGCACCGAGCTGTATGTCGATGTCGAGGAAGGTGCCGAAGCCGTGCCGCGATCCTGGCTGAGCCGGCACCACCAGGTCAGCGAACAGCAGATCGCCCCCTATCTTTACGACCATCGTGATGATCAGGCCGTGCGGCACATGTTCCGGGTCGCTACCGGCCTGGATTCGATGGTGCTGGGCGAGCCGCAGATTCTGGGCCAGGTCAAGGATGCCTACCAGCTGGCCCGCGAGCAGCGGACCCTGGATACCGGCATGGAGCGCCTGCTGCAGCACACCTTCGCGGTGGCCAAGCGGGTCCGTACCGACACCCAGATCGGCGCACATACGGTATCCGTGGCTTTCACCGCCGTGCGCATGGCCGAACAGATGTTTGCCGATCTGCGACAAGCCAGCGTGCTGCTGATCGGTGCCGGCGAGACCATCGAGCTGACGGCCCGCCATCTGGCGGACAAGCGTCCGCGCCGGCTGCTGATCGCCAACCGGACCCTGGCCAAGGCCGAAGAGCTGGCGGCCATCTATGGTGGCGAGGCGCTGGCCCTGGACCAGCTCGATGCCTATCTGGCGGAAGCCGACATCGTCATCGCCTCCACCGCCGCCCCGCATGCCGTGGTATCGCGCGCCATGGTGGAGACGGCGCTGGCCAAGCGTCGGCGCCGCCCCATGTTCATGGTCGATATTGCCGTGCCGCGCGATATCGAGGCCAGTGTCGGCCAGCTCAAGGATGTGTTTCTCTACGGCATCGATGATTTGCAGAAAGTCATCGACGGCCATCGCAAGGCCCGCGAAAGCGCCGCCCGCGAAGCCTCCGAGATCATCGATCTGCAGGTCGAGCGTTATATGGCCTGGCGCCGGACCCTGGGCCTGAAGAATCCGGTGATCGACATGCGCTGTCATGCCGAGCATTACCGTGACGAGGTGCTGGCCAAGGCCCAGGCGATGCTGGGCCGCGGCAAGTCGCCGGAAGAGGCCCTGGCATTTCTTGCCAATACCCTGACCAACAAGCTGCTGCATCACCCCAGCGCCCGACTGCGCGAGGCCGCCCTGAGCGGCGACATCGACCTTTTGCAAGCCGCCGGCCGCCTCTACGGTCTGGAAGACGACACCGCGAATACCTGAGTCTTGCCGCCCCCGAGGCCGGCGCCGCGCGACAGGTGACTGATTCGCCCGGCCCTGCGCGCTACACTTGCCGTCTGCGCGCATCATGCTGATCGCGCCGTACCGGCAGCAAGGCCGGACCCTTGGCTCCCGATCCGACTCATGACCTCAACGATCCATCAGAAACTGCAGTCCCTGGCCGAACGTCACGAAGAAGTGGGTCGGCTGCTGGCCCAGCCCGAAGTGCTGGCCAACAACGGGCAATTCCGCGAACTGTCGCGCGAATATGCCCAGCTTGATCCGCTGGTGACCACCTTGCAGCGTTTCAGACAGGCCGAGCAGGAGCGCGAGGACAGCGCCGCGATGCTGGACGATCCGGAACTGGGCTCGATCGCCGCCGAGGATCTGCGCCGGCTGGATGCCGAGCTGAAAGCCCTGGACCGGCAACTGCAATTGCAGCTGCTGCCTCAGGATCCCCGCGACCAGGCCAATCTGTATCTTGAAATCCGTGCCGGCGCCGGCGGTGACGAGGCGGCCCTGTTTGCCGGTGATCTGTTCCGGATGTACAGCCGCTATGCCGAAAATCGGGGCTGGTCCATCGAGATTCTCAGCGACCATGCCGGCGAACATGGCGGTCACAAGGAAATCGTGGCCCGCCTGGAAGGACGCGAGGCGTTTTCCCGCCTGAAGTTCGAGTCCGGCGTGCATTGCGTCAAGCGGGTGCCGGCCACCGAGTCCCAAGGGCGGGTGCATACCTCGACAGCCACCGTGGCGGTACTGCCTGAACTGGATGCCATCGCACCGGTGGAGATCGCGCCGGCCGATATCCGGGTGGATACCTTCCGTTCTTCCGGTGCGGGCGGCCAGCATGTGAACAAGACCGACTCGGCGATCCGTATCACCCACCTGCCCAGCGGCATCGTGGTGGAATGCCAGGAAGAACGCAGCCAGCACAAGAACCGGGCGCGGGCCATGAGCCTGCTGCAGGCCCGGCTGCTGGACGAGGCCCAGCACAAGCAGACCGCGGCGCAGGCCGAATCGCGTCGGCTGCAGGTCGGCAGCGGTGATCGCAGCCAGCGGATCCGCACCTATCGCTACAAGGACAACCTGGTCACCGACCATCGCATCGATCTGAACCTGCATCGCCTGCCTGAAATCATGCAAGGTGCCCTGGATGAACTGATCGATGGTCTGACCCGGGAATATCAGGCCGATGAGCTGCAGGCCCTGGCCGGCACCTGATCACAGTCGTCCCGCACTGGCCGGCGTATGATGTCAGGTGGTGTCCCGGCCGTGGCCCGCAGAGTCCGGCACGGCGACGTGGCTCCGCCTCCAGAGAATCCGCCATGGGCAAAAAGCGTTCGCGTTACCAGGAGCAGCTCGACGAGCTGCAGATCGACCTGATCAAGCTGCAGCGCTGGCTGCACCAGACCGGCAAACGACTGGTGGTGATCCTGGAAGGCCGCGACGCGGCCGGCAAGGGCGGCGTGATCAAGCGGATCACCGAGAAAATGGACACCCGCAGCTACCATATCGCGGCCCTGCCCAAACCCAATGATCGTGAATCGAAGCAGTGGTACTTCCAGCGCTATGTCAGCCACCTGCCGGCGGCCGGCGAACTGGTGCTGTTCGACCGCAGCTGGTACAACCGGGCTGTGGTCGAGCCGGCCAACCATTTCTGCACCGACGAAGAATACCGGCGTTTCATGGAAGCCGTGCCGGCCTTCGAGAAGCTGCTGACCGACGACGGCATCATCCTGATCAAATACTGGCTGGCCGTCGATCAGCGCGAGGAGGAAAAGCGCTTCGAGGCCCGTGCCGCCGATCCGCTGAAACGCTGGAAGCTGTCGCCGGTGGATCTGGCCTCGCGCAGCAAGTTCAAGGACATCGGCACCCTGCGCAACACCATGATCGAGCGCACCCATACCCCGCATGCGCCCTGGTTCGTGGTCGACTTCAACAACAAGGAGCGCGGCCGCATCAACCTGATCCGGCACCTGCTGAACGAGCTCCCGGACGCCCTGAAGAACGTCGACATCCCTGAAATCACCCTGCCCCCGCTGGGCCATCGCACAGCCAAGGAAAAGATCACCGAAATGGCGATCTGGGTACCGGATACCTTCGACAGCTGACAGCGGCTCGATGAGGGCTCAAGACCTTGGCCATCAGCCCGTCACAGTCTCGATCACGCGCCGGCACTGCGCGGTGATGACTTGTCGGGCGTGTTCCCGCAAATCTCCGGACACGCCCTGGGATGCCAGTTCCGCCACCACTTGCGGCAGGGTGGCCTGGATTCCGGCCACCCTCTGGCGCAGCTGTTGTTGCACATAGGGCAGGCGCGACTCGATCGACTGCACCAACGCCAGCCAGTCCGCTTTCGTCAGGGCATCGATGCTCAAAGCATCACCGATCCGCATCGCGGGCGCCCGATCCAGCGCCTTGTGGGAAAAGGCCATGATCGGCACCAGATCATAGTACGGCGTAAGCCGGCGTCGGCCATCGACCTGGGTCAGCAAGGCTGATGTTCTTGGCATGCGCATCGGCATTGCCGATCAGGATGGCAATGGCAGATCGCCGCCTTGATCGCGCCTTCGGGCAGCAGGTTGCCGAACCAGTGGCACACGACGGGTCCCGCAAACATCTCGTCTCGCAGCGGCAAGCTCACCGAAAGAGCAGTCGCCTGCCCACCCTGCACATAGCTTGGGTCATATTCGAACCGCCAGTCTTCCGGTGCGCAATGGATGCCTGCCCTTTCCAGAACGTCGGCATAGCGATCAAAGATGCGCACAAACAGGATGTCACTCATCCCCGCCCCGTCAGGGACTGCAGCCGCACGCCCAGGGCCGCCAGCACCTGTATCACCTTGTTGATCACGACGGGCGGCTTGCCGCCCTCAAGCTCGACGACGAAGCGTGGCCCCATACCGGCCAGCCCTGCCAGCTGAACCTGGGTCAATGCGTAAACCTGACCGATCAGGAAGAAATCAGAGGATCGTGCTGCAAAAAACAAAAAGCTTGCCGCTGGGGCCTGGCATCACATTCGCCAAGACTGGCCAGAGGGGCATCAGGGCTCAACCGCATTTGCTGTAGCCGCAGTTGAGGCAGGTCTGGCAACCATCGAGCAGCACCAGCGCCTGAGTATTGCACTTGGCGCACAAGGTGGCGCCCGGCGGAAAGCCCGATGCTTCGGATTCATTGGCCGCGGTATCCCCACTCGCCGGCGGCACCGGCGCGGCGCGCATGGCTGCCTCGTAGGCCGCCCTTTTTTCAGCGATCAGAGCCAAGGTCGAGGCATCCAACTCGGGATCCTGGATCAGTCCGATGGTTTTCATGTGCCGCTCGATCACGCCACCGATTTCGGCGACGATGCTGGGCATGTAGATACCGCCGGCCTTGAAATAACCACCGCGCGGATCGAATACCGCCTTCATCTCCTCCACCAGGAAGGTGACGTCGCCGCCCTTGCGGAACACGGCCGACAGGATCCGGGTCAAGGCCACGATCCACTGGAAGTGATCCATGTTCTTGGAGTTGATGAAAATCTCGAACGGACGCCGCTGCTCGTAAATGGTGCCTTCATTCAGCACGATATCGTTGATCGTGACATACAGGGCATGCTCGAACAGCGGCGACTTGATCTTGTAGGTGCTGCCGACCAGGGTTTCCGGACGCTCAAGGCTCTCATGCATCTGCACCACATCGATGCGGGCCGGCTCGGCTTCAGAGGCCCGGTCCAAGACCGCCTTGTCGTCATCTTCGTCAACGACGCTGTAGCCCTTGATCTTGCTGTTGATCTTGAACGCCATGATGTAAACCCATACGCGGAGTGGGCGTCCGGCGGCCGACAGGCGGCGACCGGACGTTGAGAATCAGCTCCGGGTCTTGCGACCCGAGGTTTTGGCCGGGGCAGCGGCCACCTTGCTGATGCGCCTGGCGGCAACCGCTTTCACCGGAGCCGCTTTCTTCGCCACCGGCTTTTTGGCAGCGACTGCTTTCGCCGGCGCGGCCTTCTTCGCCACCGGCTTTTTGGCGGCGACCGCTTTCGCCGGAGCGGCCTTCTTCGCTACCGGCTTTTTGGCAGCGACTGCTTTCGCCGGAGCGGCCTTCTTCGCTACCGGCTTTTTGGCGGCGACCGTTTTCGCCGGCGCGGCCTTCTTCGCCACCGGCTTTTTGGCAGCGACTGCTTTCGCCGGCGCGGCCTTCTTCGCCACCGGCTTTTTGGCAGCGACCGTTTTCGCCGGCACGGCCTTCTTCGCCACCGGCTTTTTGGCAGCGACTGCTTTCGCCGGAGCCACCTTCTTCGCCACCGGCTTTTTGGCAGCGACTGCTTTCGCCGGCGCGGCCTTCTTCGCTACCGGCTTTTTGGCAGCGACTGCTTTCGCCGGAGCGGCCTTCTTCGCTACCGGCTTTTTGGCAGCGACCGCTTTCGCCGGAGCGGCCTTCTTCGCTACCGGCTTTTTGGCAGCGACCGCCTTCGCCGGCGCGACCTTCTTCGCTACCGGCTTTTTGGCAGCGACCGCCTTCGCCGGCGCGACCTTCTTCGCTACCGGCTTTTTGGCAGCGACTGCTTTCGCGGGAGCCACCTTCTTGGCCACCGGCTTTTTGGCGGCGACCGCTTTCGCCGGCCCGGCCTTCTTCGCTACCGGCTTTTTGGCAGCGACCGCTTTCGCCGGAGCAGCCTTCTTCGCCACCGGCTTTTTGGCAGCGACCGCCTTCGCCGGAGCGATCTTTTTGACGGCGCCCTTGCCGGCGGGAGACTCGATCTCGGCAACACGTTTCGTGGCGGCCTTTTTCGTGGCCGCTTTCTTGGTGGCGGCCGCCTTTTTCACGGCCGCTTTCTTGCTGGCTGCCTTTTTGGTTGCCGCTTTCTTCACTGCTGTCTTGACCGAGCCATCCTCCAGTGGCGGCGCCGGCAGCTCGGAGGCCTTCTCCGCCGTCTCGATCACGACCTCGATCGGCGTGACGAAGTGGCTGCGCTCGGCCTTGAGGGGCTCATCCTCATCGACATGTGCCGGGGTCTCGGCACGCGACTCGATTTCCACAATCCGCGCCTGTTCGATTTCCGTCGGCACCTCGCCAGGTGTCATCTCGTCCGTGGTCTCAGCGATCCCCGGCAACGGCACCTCGACAGCCGCCTCGACGGCGATCACTTCCTGTGTATCGACTACCGCTGTGGAAACCGGATGATCGATTACCGGCTTTTCAGATTCACTGGACATCGGCAACACTCCCCTTCGCTCTTTCTAGGTTCAAAACTTGCCGTAATACCCTTCCTTGAGTGCATCGAAAAGGTTGGCGGCGGTATGAATTTCGCCATCGTACTCCACCTCGTCGTTGCCCTTGAACTCCATCGAGCTGCCATCTTCCAGTTCGAAGCGGTAACGGGTGTTTTCCAGATCCGACTCCTTGACCAGCACCCCCTGGAATGCCGCCGGATTGAAGCGAAAAGTGGTGCAGCCTTTCAGTCCCTTCTGGTAGGCGTACCGGTAGATGTCCTTGAAATCCTCGTAGGGATAATCGGTCGGCACGTTGGCCGTCTTCGAAATCGATGAATCCACCCAGCGCTGGGCGGCGGCCTGGATATCGACATGCTCCCTGGGCGAGATATCGTCGGCCGAAACAAAATAGTCGGGCAGCCTGGCCTTGGCTTCATCGGCAAACGGCATGGCCTCGGCATTGATCAGTTCACGGTAGGCCAGCAATTCATAGCTGTAGACGCTGACCTTCTCCTTGGTCTTGCGCCCTTCGCGTATCACGTTGCGGGCATAGTGGTGAGCGAAACTGGGCTCGATGCCGTTGCTGGCGTTGTTGGCCAGACTCAGGCTGATCGTGCCGGTGGGGGCGATCGAAGTGTGGTGACTGAAACGCGCCCCGATCTCGGCCAGCGCCTCGACAAGCTCCGGCGCGACTTCCGCGATCCGCTGCATATAGCGGCTATAGCGGGCATGCAGCACGCGCCCCGGAATGCTGTCACCCAAGGCATAACCATCGGCAGCCATCTCCGGGCGCTTGCGCAGCATCTCGGCGGTGACCACGTAGTCACGCTGCAGGATCGGTGCCGGGCCTTTCTCCCTGGCCAGATCCAGCGCCACTTCCCAGCCAGCCACCGCCATTTCGCGGGCCACCTCTTCAGTGAACTGCACCGACTCGGCATGGCCGTACCGCTTGCGCAGCATGGTCAAGGTCGAGCCCAGACCCAGAAAGCCCATGCCATGCCGACGCTTGGACAGGATTTCCTCGCGTTGCTGCGGCAACGGCAAACCGTTGATCTCGACCACATTGTCCAGCATCCGGGTGAAGACCTTGACCACTTCCCGATATTCTTCCCAGTCGAAACGGGCCTTGGGACCGAAGGGATCACGCACGAAACGGGTCAGGTTCACCGAGCCCAGCAGGCAGGACCCGTACGGCGGCAGGGGCTGCTCGCCACACGGGTTGGTGGCGCGAATCTGCTCGCACCACCAGTTGTTGTTCATCTCGTTGACCTTGTCGATCAGGATGAATCCCGGCTCGGCATAGTCGTAGGTCGAGACCATGATCATGTCCCACAGATGCCGGGCTCTGACCTGCCCGTAGATCTTGCATGCCACCAGACCATCGGCACGTGCCACATAATTCTCGTGGGTCGGCCATTCCCGCCACACGACCTGGGCCGGGTCGGCCAGGTCCAGGTCATCCTGTTCCTTGACGTGCACCGGAAAGATCAGCGGCCAGTCGGCATCGGCCTCGACCGCCTGCATGAAGTCATCGGTGATCAGCAGACTGAGATTGAACTGGCGCAGCCGGCCATCCTCGCGCTTGGCACGGATGAATTCGCGCGCATCGGGATGGGCGATGTCGAACGTGCCCATCTGGGCTCCTCGACGTCCGCCGGCCGACGACACGGTAAAGCACATCTTGTCGTAGATATCCATGAACGACAGCGGCCCGGAGGTATAGGCGCCGGCACCCGAGACATAGGCGCCGCGCGGGCGCAAGGTGGAAAATTCGTAACCGATGCCGCAACCGGCCTTCAGGGTCAGTCCGGCCTCGTGCACCTTCTCCAGGATATCGTCCATCGAGTCGTGGATGGTGCCCGACACGGTGCAGTTGATGGTCGAGGTCGCCGGCTTGTGTTCCAGGGCACCGGCATTGGAGGTGATCCGGCCGGCCGGAATGGCGCCGCGGCGCAGCGCCCACAGGAACCGGGCTTCCCAGTGACTGCGCAGCTCCGGTGTGGCCTCTACCTCGGCCAGGGCTCGGGCGATGCGTCGATAGCTGCTGTCGACATCGACATCCACGGGCACGCCGTGCTTGTCCTTGAGACGGTATTTCTTGTCCCAGATGTCGTGGGAAGCACTTTGCAGGGCGATATCGGCAGGTTCGACACCTGCCACGCGAAGACGCACGGTATGACTCATCGACGGAAAGGCCTCAGAAAATCAAGACTGGCAACGCATGAGCTCGCCCCGCAATTGAAACCGCACGGACGGACCCGATCATTTTGGGTTGTCTGCAATAAAATACACAACATGTTGTGTATCATTCGCCACTTTGAAAGATACTCACGGCATCCGTCGATGTAAAGCCTTTCCTGCAGACCGGGCCAGGCCGGGAACCCGCTGCGGCACGCCGGGTCCAAGCCCTGCGGCGCCGGCCCGCCACAAGGCCTTGACCGCCTTGTGCAGGCATGGCGGCGGCGGCGTTTTCAGCGCAAGATAATGCTTGAAGTTTCCAGCGCAACGCGTTGAAATATTTGACACCAAACACGATGATCGTCCGTCCCCAGAACACCGGATGATCCAACCCAACTCGATGACCCGGGGTTTTCAACATGTCCGTACGCCTCACTCGCCTAGCGTCCGCCGCACTGCTCGGCGCAGGCCTGGCCTTTTCAGTCCATGCCGCTGAAACGACGCTGATCTGGCGTGGCGATGTCACCACCGCACGAGGTGTCGTCAATGATACCGCGGCGGCCTGGCAGAAAGCCGGCAAGGGCAGGATCGAGCTGCAGCCGTTCAATACCGCTTCCGGTCTGGACGCGGTCAGTGCCGGCAAGGCCGATCTGGCCGGCAGTGCCCGTGACAGCGCCGGCGGCAAAGAAGCCAACCTGACCTTCACGCCGGTGGCCTGGGACTCGCTGGTGCTGATCACCTCACCGCAGAATCCGGTCAGCAACCTCAGCCTGAAGCAGGCTCACGACATCTATTACGGCAAGATCACCAACTGGAAGGAACTCGGGGGACGCGACCAGCCGATCAACGTCTATGCCGTGGCCAGCCCCGGTGACGGCGTGGAATACAGCCTGCGCCGCCTGCTGTTCGGTCGAGGCAATCAGCCGGTGGCCGCCCCGCGGCTGTACATGAATACGGGCAAGCTGGAGGAAGCCGTTGCTCTGGACGGCCGTTCGCTGGGCGTCAGTACCCTGGGCGACGTGCATGCCAACGCCCACGTCAAGATCCTGAAGATCGACGGTGTCAGCGCCAGCGCAGGCAACCTGGCCAGCGGCAGCTATCCGCTGTTCACCCCGTTGTATCTGGTCACCTCCGCCAGCAGCCCGAAGGCCGCTGCCACCAAGGCCTTCCTGGAGTTTTTGCAGGGCAGCGAGGCGAAGAAGATCCTGCGCCGTCATGACCTGCTGCCCTATGCCGACGGTGGCACGCTGGTGGCCATGGATGCCGGCCGCCGCAGCCGGATTCTGGCCGCCGTAGGTGCCCATGCGATGCCGGCCCAGCTGAGCCGCGGTACCGAGCTGGCCTCGACCGCCGCACCTGCCGCTGCACCGTCGGCGAGCAAGGCCCTTCCCGCCGGCAAACCGGTGCTGACGGCAAGCGCCGCCCGCAGGCATCCGGAAGCCGTCCGCGCCGCCTTCGCCTCGATCAGCGGTACCGCGGTCTCGCACGAGCTGCCCCCGTCGCTGGAGCATGTCACCGCCGAAGCCATCACCTGGGCCGATACGGCACTGACCGGAACCCCGTTCGCGCGTCTGACCGCCCAGGTCTATGTCAGCCAGGAGCATCGCCAGACCCGGCTGGCCGCCACGGCCGCCAGCGAAGAGCATCCGCGTGCAGCGGTGCATTTCGCACAGACCGGCGCCGGTCGGCATGCCGGCACTCACGGCAACCGCCACCTCGCCCGCACTTACCGCGTCGGTCACGGCGATACCCTGTACTCCATTGCCAAACAGCATGCCGTCGATGTCGCCCAGGTCCGGGCCTGGAACGGCCTGCACGGCAACACCGTCAAGGCCGGACAGGTGCTGCGGCTGAGCGCCCGCTGAGGCGACATCACCTCGTCCAGCCCTTCCAAGCCGCCGGCCCGCAAGGTCCGGCGGTTTTTTCATGGCGCCTGCCGATTTGCCTGCGACCGTCGCAGGTCGCATCATTCAGGGTTTGCCGACCGCGCTGCCCGCGGCGGCTCGTCAGGAGACCTGCCATGTCCGTCTTGTTTGAACTCGGCCCGGAAGCGGCCATTCCGGTTGAAGTCATTGATGCCGGCCGCAGCGCCGCTGTGCTGCGCCGCCTGAGCGCGGCCCAGCGGCGCTGGCTGGAGCAGAGCGGCTTCACGGCCTCGCCGGGCCAGCATGCGCTGGTACCGGAAGCCAATGGTGCACTGGGTCGGGTGCTGGTCGTCATATCCGCCAAGGAGGCCGGCCCGCAGACGCTGGGTGGCCTGCCTTACAGTCTGCCGGAAGGCGACTACCAGCTGGCGGTCGATCCCTTGCTGGCTGATCCGGTGCAACTGGCACTGGGCTGGGCCCTGGGCGCCTACCGTTTCGAGCGCTACCGCAAGGCCGGACGCAAGCCGGCCCGCCTCGGCCTTGAGGCCTCCGTGCTGAGCCAGGTGATGCCCCTGGCAAACGCTACAAGTCTGGTGCGCGACCTCGTCAATACACCGGCCGAGCATATGGGACCCAGGCAATTGTCAGAGGCCGTCAAGCAGCTGGCCAAGGCGCACAAGGGCCGGTTCCGGGAATGGGTGGGCGATGAGCTGCTCAGCGACAACTTCCCCACCATTCATGCCGTCGGTCGTGGCAGCCATCGCGAGCCACGACTGATGGAGCTGAGCTGGGGCAAGGCCAGCCACCCCGCCCTGGTACTGGTCGGCAAGGGCGTCTGCTTTGATACCGGCGGCCTGGACGTGAAGCCTTCGGCCGGCATGCGCTGGATGAAAAAGGACATGGGTGGCGCAGCCCATGCCATCGCCCTTGCCGAACTGGTGATGCAGGCGAAACTGCCGGTGCGTCTGACACTGCTGATCCCGGCCGTGGAAAATGCCATCAGCGGCGCCTCCATGCGCCCGGGTGACGTGATCACCACCCGGGCCGGCATCACGGTCGAAGTGGACAATACCGATGCCGAGGGTCGACTGGTGCTGTGCGATGCCCTGACCTACGGTGCCGAGCGCAAACCCGACCTGATGATCGATTTCGCGACGCTGACCGGTGCCGCGCGCGTCGCACTGGGCCCGGATCTGCCGGCCCTGTTCGGCACCCTGCCGGCCTCCGCCAAGGCACTGCAGGAGGCCGGCGAGGAGCATCACGATCCGCTCTGGCCCTTGCCGCTGTGGCAACCCTACCGCCGCATGCTGGACTCCTCGATCGCCGATCTCAGCAACAGCGCTCCCACCGGCCATGCCGGCGCGATCACGGCGGCGCTGTATCTTCAGCATTTCGTTCCCGCGGAACTGGACTGGCTGCATCTGGATACCTACGCCTGGAACGATTCCGATCGCCCCGGCCGACCGCGTGGTGGCGAGGCCATGGGACTGCGCGCCAGCTTTGCCTTTCTGCAGCAGCGCTATGCCACGCCGGTCAGCAAGGATTCCGACACGGCGGCCTGATGGATGGCCGACCGGTCGGCGGCCTTTGTCGTCCGGATTGCAGCGGCCCGTACAAAGGCACCGAGACCGGCCCTCGCGCCGGCATGCCGAAAGCGGCTGCGCGTGCCGGCGGGCTCATGCTCCCGCGGCCTTCGGGCCGGACAGGGCTGACGGCCTCGTCATCCTGCAAAACAAAGGGCCGGCAATGCCGGCCCTTTGTTTTTGTGCCGTGATGCATGCGGCGATCAGTGACCGTGGCCACCCGTCGAGCCGGCCGGGGCAGGCGACGGGCCATGCTTGACCACCACCGTGACCGCCGGCTTCAGCCAGGCATTGCCCATCTTGCCGCCATAAGGCAGTACCTGACCGGCCAGGGTCTGATTGGCATGGATCAGATCGTAGGCATCGGCCAGCACATGCGCGGTCTCACGCAGCTCCGGATCCGGCTTGTTCCGGGCATTCTTGACGTCCTTCTCTTCCTTCAGCACCGACTTCAGGCTGCGCTCGTTCGGATCCAGACCGTCATCAAGCTGGGCCGCATCGTCATCACCCTTGGCGTTCTTGCCGTCCAGCAGCTTGTGCCGGGCGCGGAATTCGGCCTGCTGGGCATCCAGCTGCTTGCGCTCGGCCTCGCGCTGGGCGTAGTTCAAGGATACCGAGGTCTTGTCGCGCAGCTTCTGGTAGGCGGCCAGTTCGTCCAGCATCAGCTTCCAGGCCGGAGACTGTGCAACGCGGGCATCGTGCTCACCCTTCAGCGTGGCCAGATAAGGCTGGATATTGGCCACCGGCTGATATTCGGCCGGAGCGATCTGGGTCCAGGGCAAGGCATTGTCGTAGGTCGACTCGCCATAATCCTTCTCCGCCCCCGTCCTGGGATACTCGATGTCCGGCGTCACGCCCTTGAGCTGGGTCGAGCCGCCATTGATGCGGAAGAACTCGGCAATCGTCATCTTCAGCTCGCCAAACTGGCTCTTGTCGCCATGGGTCTGAGCGATCCGGTCCAGATTGACCAGATTCTGCACCGTGCCCTTGCCGAAGGTCGGGTTGCCGATGATGATGCCGCGGCCGTAATCCTTGATCGCCGCGGTGAAGATTTCCGAGGCCGAGGCCGAACCTCGGTTGACCAGCACCGCCAGCGGTCCGTCCCAGGCCATGCCGGCCTGATCGTCACCTTGCACATCGACATGGCCGCGCGAATCACGGACCTGGACCACCGGCCCCTTGTCGATAAACAGACCGGTCATCTGGTTGGCTTCGGTCAGCGAGCCGCCGCCGTCATCGCGCAGATCCATCACGATGCCTTCGACACCGGCCTGCTTCAGCTCGCCGATCAGCTTGGCCACGTCGCGGGTCGCGCTCTTGTAGTTCTTGTCGCCGTCCTGACGACCATCGAAGTCGGAATAGAAGCTGGGCAGATCGATCACGCCGATCTTGTGCGCCCCCTTGGCATCCTTGATCTCGATGATCTTCTTGCTGGCCGCCATGTCTTCGACCTGGATCTTCTGACGAACCAGGGCGATGCGCTCGGGCTTGGCATCCAGCCCCTTGTCGGCCGGAATGACATCCAGCCGCACGGTCGATCCCTTCTTGCCGCGGATCAGATTGACCACGTCGTCCAGTCGCCAGCCGATCACATCGACCATCGGCCCTTCGGTGCCCTGGCCCACTGCGGCGATGCGATCGCCAAGGTGCAGCTTGTTGGACTTGATCGCCGGACCACCCGGTACCAGCTCGGCAATCGCGACATAGTCGTCCCGCAGCATCAACTGGGCGCCGATACCTTCCAGTGACAGGCGCATCATGATGTCGAACTGCTCTGCCTCGCGCGGACCGAGATAATCGGTATGCGGATCGGTGGTTTCGGCATACGCGGTCATGAAGCTCTGGAACGCATCCTGGTCATCGACCTGCTTGGTGCGCTCGATATAGCCGTTGTAGCGTTTCTCCAGCAGCGCCCGGATCTCGTCATCCTTCTTGCCGGCCAGCTTCAGACGCAGCCAGTCGTTCATGGTGCGCTTGCGCCACAAATCGTTGAGCGCGACATCGTCAGGAGCCCAGTCGGCCTTTTTCCGGTCGTACTGGTAGACCTCGTGGGTATTGAAGTCGAAACCCTTGGCCAGCAGGCTTCTGGCATAGGTCCAGTGCTGGATGGCGCGCTGCACATACAGGTTGAAGATATCGAAAGGCGCGCTCAGATCGCTGTTCCAGATCGCATCGTCCAGCTGGGTGCGATAAGGCTTGAGCTTGGCCAGATCCGCCTGGGTGAACTGCATCTTGTCGCCGTCCAGCGCCTTGATATAGGCGTCATAGATCTTGGCCGACATCGCGTCGTCCAGTGGCTGCGCATCGTAATGGAAGCGTGTCAGCAGCCGGGCGGATATCTGGGCGGCCGCCGCTTCCTGATCGGTGGGTTTCAGCGGAAACACCGACTCCTTGTGGGGACGTCGCCCTGCGCCCATGTCGGCAGCAGATTGGGCCATGGCACCCGTAACAGTGAAGGTGAGCAGAATGGCGGTCGACAGGGTGCGTAATTTCATGGGTTCTCTCAATCGACTTCAGTGACACCGGCTGCATGGGCCTGCAGGTCGGCATGGTAGGAGGAGCGAACCAGCGGCCCGGAGGCGACGTGGCCGAAGCCCATCGCCTCGCCGGCGGCGCGCAAGGCCTCGAATTCCTCCGGCGACCAATATCGCATCACGGGATGGTGGTGCGCGGTCGGCTGCAGGTACTGTCCGATGGTGATCATGTCCACATCATGGGCACGCAGATCACGCATCGTTTCCAGTACCTGCTCTTCGGTTTCGCCCAGTCCCAGCATGATGCCCGACTTGGTCGGCACCTCAGGATGCTGGGCCTTGAACCGCTTCAGCAGGTCCAGCGACCACTGGTAATCCGCGCCGGGGCGGACTTCGCGGTACAGATGTGGCACGGTTTCCAGATTGTGGTTGAACACGTCCGGCGGGAAAGCCTGCATCGCCTCCAGCGCCCGCTCCATGCGGCCCTTGCCGCGGAAATCCGGGGTCAGCACCTCGATCCGGGTATTCGGGCTGGCATGACGCACCGCGCGGATGCAGGCGGCGAAGTGACCGGCACCGCCATCACGCAGATCATCACGATCGACCGAGGTAATCACCACATAGCGCAGCCCCATATCGCGAATCGTATCCGCCAGCCGCGCCGGCTCCAGCGGATCCGGCGCCGCCGGCCGCCCATGAGCCACATCGCAGAACGAGCAGCGACGGGTGCAGACCTCGCCCAGGATCATGAAAGTGGCGGTGCCCTTGCTGAAACACTCGTGGATGTTCGGGCAGGACGCCTCCTCGCAAACCGTCACCAGGGCGTTTTCACGCAGACGCTGCTTCAGCTGCTGCACCGCATTGCCCTGCGGCAGCCGCACCCGGATCCAGCTGGGCTTGCGCAGCATCGGCTGCTCCGTGTCGAAGCCGGCACGGTTGCGGGCGATCTTGTCGCTGCCCAGCTGCTTGGCACCTTGCGGTGCGCCGGTCACGACGCTGATCGGGATGGTCTTGCCAGAGGTTGCCGGTAATTCACTCATGTCGTTGGGACCTAGACCGCAATAGTGTCGGAGAGTTCAGGCAATCCGGCGGCATCGACACAGGAGCCGTAGCCGAATTGACGACAAAACTTGTCGAGAAAGACCGAGGACACGCTGTCCATGTCCACGCCCGGGGTCAAGTCTAGCATCTGGGTGACAGCCATCCCCTGATAGCCGCAGGGATTGATGCGGGCAAACGGCGACAGATCCATGGCCACGTTCAAGGCCAGTCCATGGAAGCTGCAGCCACGCCGTACCCGCAGGCCCAGCGCGCCGATCTTTGCGCCGGCGACATAGACGCCGGGCGCGCCATCGAGCCGCTCGGCCGTGATACGCCATTCGGCGAGGGTGTCGATCAGCACCTGCTCGATGCGGGTGACCAGCTCACGGACTCCCAGGCCGGCACGACGCAGATCGATCAGAGGATAGGCCACCAGCTGGCCCGGACCGTGATAGGTGACCTGACCGCCACGATCGACCTGTACCAGCTCGATCGCGCCCGGGTCGAGCACATGCTCCAGCTTGCCGGCCTGCCCCAGCGTGAACACCGGCGGATGCTGCAGCAGCCAGATTTCGTCGCTGTCTGCGGCCGTGCGCCGATCGGTGAATCGCCCCATGGCCTCCCACACCTGACGATAGGGCTGGACGCCAAGCTGGCGGATCTTCAATGGCAAGCTCATACGGCCTCGGCGGAGATGGCGTAAAGGCATCGCCCCCGAACGGGGCGCAGAGGCCGGTCCGCAGCATGACTGCGGACCGGCCGGGTATTACAGGGTGAAGCGCACGGCCGGGTCGGCGCGCAGAGCATGATGGGCGGCTTCGTACTGCTCACGGTTGTCGGCATGGAAGCTGACCGTCACGGACACGAAGTTGCCCTCTCGCGAAGGCCGATGACTGACCGTCTCATGCAGTACTTTCAAGCCGACATCAGCCAGCAACTGCGGCACGCGGGCCTTAAGGTCGGCGCTGGCATCACCCATCGCGGTGATCTCGAACACGCCGGGAAAGCTGAAGCCGCGTTCTTCCGGGGTCTCGTTTGTGGTGGGGGTGGTGGACATCATTGGAACTCCGGTTATTTCGCGTCTGATTTCTTGCTGCTGTGGAACCACAACAGCAGGCTGTCCCACAAGCGGGCAAGGAAACCGCCCTGCGGGGCGTCGGCCAGAGCCACCAGGGGCACGTCCTGCAGCGGCTTGCCGGCTTCGGTGATATGCAGGGTGCCGATCTGCTGGCCCTTGGTGAAGGGAGCGACCAGGGTCGAGGGCAGGTCCATATTGGCCGACAGCTTGCTGTAGTCCCCGCGCTTGACAGTGACAATCACATCATCGGCGACACCGACCGGCAAGGTCGAGCTCTGCCCCTTCCACAGCCGGGGGCTGGCCAACGGCTTGCCGGCGCTGTACAGGACATGGGTTTCATAGAAACGGAAACCGTAGTTCAGCAGCGCCAGTGCGGCATCGGCGCGCGACTTCTCGCCGGAAGAATGCATCACGATCGCGATCATCCGCGAACCGCCCTGCTTGGCCGAGGCCGCCAGACAGAAGCCCGCCGCCGCGGTGTGGCCGGTCTTGATGCCGTCCACCGACGGGTCGCGCCACAGCAAGGTGTTGCGGTTGTGCTGGGTGATGCCGTTCCACTGGAATTCCTTGACCGCGGAGATCGCGTAATCCTCGGGGAAGTTGCGGATCAGCGCGCGCGACAGGATCGCGATGTCATGGGCGCTGCTGTAATGGTCATCGACCGGATAGCCCGAGGCATCGGAATAATGGGTGTTGACCATGCCCAGCTGCTGGGCATAGGCATTCATCAGCCCGACAAACGCCTGTTCGGAGCCGGCCACATGCTCGGCCAGCGCGATCGCGGCATCATTGCCGGACTGGATGATCAGACCGTACAGCAGATCTTTCAGCGGCACATGGCTGTTCAACTTCAGAAAGCTGGTCGAGCCGTCGGTGCCGGCACCGCCGCCACGCCAGGCGTTTTCACTGATGAAGACCGGATCGGTCATGTGGATCTTGTTGTTGGCCAGCTCGGCCGAGACCACGTAATCGGTCATGATCTTGGTCAGCGAAGCCGGAGCAAGCCGCGTGTCCGGATCCTTGCTGGCCAGTACCTGACCGGTGGCATAGTCCATCAGCACCCAGCTCTGGGCATCCACGTCCGGCGGCGGCGGCACGGGGATCTCCGGCGCCTTGGGCGCTTCCGGACGAGGACCGGCCGTCGGGACCAGATTCGGGGTCGGCACCGGCGGGGCCTGGTTCGGCGAAGGAATCGGCGTCGGCATCGACGGCATCTGATTCGGCGCGGGAATCGGCGGCGGTGCCTGCTGGGCAATGACGGCAGTCGCGCCGGTCACGGCCATGATGGCGGCGGCAAGCGCGGTCAGGGTGCGAAGATGAAGGCTCATCGAGTGTGTCAATCCAGGACGTGGGGAAGGCGCCCAAGCGCCTTTGCAGGGTGTATGTAGGGTCTAGTTTACAGCGGAGAGGGGGCGGGCTGCGGCCGCGGCAGCCCCAAAAGCTCGATTCGTCGGGCGGCCTGCCCGGCGGCCGCGGCATCAGGCAGCGGGCCGACCCGGACCCGCTGCACCACCTTGCCAGCGGACAGCCCCGACACGACCTGCACGGCCACCCCCGTTGCACGAATACGGGTGGCTACCCGCTCGGCATTGGCGCGATCGCCGAAGGCGCCGGCCTGCAGATAAAGACCGCCAGCGCCGACTGCTGCGGTGGCCATCGGCGCAGGCGGAGCCGCGGCCGGCTTCGTCGGCAAGGCCGTCGCCGCCGGCAGCTCGGCGCGACTGACCGGAGCCATGGCCTCGGTGGCATTGCGGGCCACCGCAGCGGCCGGGGCTGGAGCCGGCGCGATCGCCTGCCAGGCCCGCACCGAGTCAGGCGGCTTCACCGCCGGCGGCGGCAACGGCCTCGGCGGTGAAACCGAGCCCGGATCCAGCGCACGCACCTCGACCTGGCCGGTGCCCGAGGGCCAGATCCCGATCTTCACCGCCGCGATGTAGGACAGATCGATCAGCCGGTCGTCCTTGAACGGTCCGCGATCATTGACGCGCACTACCACGCTCTTGCCGTTGGCCAGATTGGTCACCCGCACGTAGCTCGGCAACGGCAGCGTCTTGTGGGCCGCCGAGTAGGCATACATGTCGTAGTCCTCCAGGGTGGAGGTCTTGTAGCGATGGAACTTGCTGCCGTAGTACGAGGCCGTGCCGCGCGCCACATAGCCATGCGCGCTGGGCAGTACCTTGTAGGTGCGACCCAGCACGGTATAGGGGCTCTTGTTGCCATACAAGGACAAGGGCTCCGCCTTGGGCACCGGCTCGGGCAATTTGGAAAAGTCCGGCGGCGGTCCGTCGGGCACGCTGTCATGGCTGCTGCGGTAACGCCGATCCTGGGCCAGCAGCAGATTGTCGTGGTAGGCATTGCCGGTACGCAGGCTGTGCGCGTCGGCACGCGGCCTTGAAGGCTGGCTGCTGCAGGCGGCCAGGCCAGCCAGCGCCCATGCAGCAACCAGTTTTGCGGCCAGCCTCACGGCGACCGATCCAGGGCATCGCTGCCGGCGTGGATGGCCTCGGCCAACTGGTGCACCGCCATGGCGTACAGCGGACTGCGGTTGTAGGTGGTGATGACATAGAAATTCCGGAAGCCCAGCCATACATCGCTCGCCGGCTCGCCGGCCAGATGTACCACCGTGGCCTGCATCGCCGGATCCACGGCCGCCGTCGGCGCGTAACCCCAGGCCTCGAGCTGCTGCACGCTCCATCGCGGCCGGGCATCCTTGATCTGCAGAGGCTTGGCCGCCGGCTGGGCCAGCGCCGGCAACACCACCGGCTGCCCGGCCTGCCAGCCATGTCCCTGCAGGTAATGCGCGACACTGGCGATGATGTCGGGCAGTGAATGCTGCAGATCGATGCGGCCGTCACCATCGGCATCCACGCCATACTGGCGGATGCTGTCCGGCATGAACTGGCCCCAGCCCTGGGCACCGGCATAGGAACCGGTCAGCTGGTCCGGCGGCGCGGCCAGACTGTGGTCAGGGAGTTCCAGCAAGGTTTTCAGCTGGGCCCGGAAAAAGGCGGCCCGCGGCGGGTAATACAGGCCAAGGGTCACCAGCGCGTCCAGCACCTTGTAGTGACCGGTATTGGCGCCGTAGAAGGTCTCCACGCCGAGAATCGCCACCACATAGGCCGGATCGACGCCGTAGCGCCGGCCCAGGCTGTCCAGCAGGGCGCGGTGTTCGCGATAGAAAACCACGCCCTCGTGGATGCGCTTCGAGGTCAGAAAAATCGGGCGATAAGCGCTCCATGGCTTGGCTTCCGCCGGACGGGCCATCGCATCGAGAATGCTCTGCTGGCGTTGAGCACCGGACAGAAGCTGATTCAAGCGGACCGGATCCTGGCCGGTATCCTTCGCCACTTCGGCAACCAGTGCCGCCTGCCCCGGATGTTCCATCGCCTGCAGCGAGCCGATCATGCCGAACATGATCCCTGCACTCCCCATGACCCCGAGCATGCGTCGGCGGCAACCCGAAAACCCTGCTGACATTGTGGCTGCTGCGCCTCCATCGCTGATATCCGGCAAGCCTAACATGCCGATCTGATCGCGTCGGGACCAGCTCGTGACTGGTTGCAGGCTGATTCAGGGCGGCCTCAGCGAGGAGCTGATCGCCCTGCCCGCGATCAGCCGCGTCGCTTGAAGCTGGCGTGGATGGTCATCAGGATGCCGAAGCCGGTCAGCAGTGATACCGCCGACGTACCGCCATAGCTGATCAGCGGCATCGGCACGCCGACCACCGGCAGCATGCCGGCGACCATCCCGCCATTGACGAAGACATAGACGAAGAAGCTCATGCCGATGGCTCCGGCCAGCAGTCGGGAATAGGTATCGCGTGCCTGCATCGCGATCCACAGGCAGCGACCGATGATGAAGACGTACAGCAACAGCACCGCAATGACTCCGATCAGGCCGAATTCCTCGGAATAGACCGCGAAGATGAAGTCGGTGGTATGTTCCGGCAGAAAGTCCAGCCGGGACTGGGTGCCGTGCTCGAACCCCTTGCCGAAGACACCGCCGGACCCCACCGCGATCTTGGACTGGATGATGTGCCAGCCATTGCCCAGCGGATCGGCTTCGGGATTGAGCAGGGTCCGGACCCGGTCGCGCTGGTATTCGTGCATGAAATGCCAGCCCAGCGGAATCGCGGCGGCGGCGGCCCCGCCCAGCAGACCGATCCGCCACCAGGCCATGCCTGACAGGAACAAGGCAAAGGCACCCGCGCCAGCCACCAGGGTGGCGGTGCCCAGGTCAGGCTGTTCCGCGATCAGTCCCGAGGGAATCGCGATCAGGCCGCCGACCACGGCAATATCCTTCCAGCCCGGAGGCAGGCGCCGGGAGTGCAGATACCAGGCCACCATCATCGGCATGGTCAGCTTCAGCAGTTCCGAGGGCTGGAAACGCATGATGCCGAGATTCAGCCAGCGGTCCGCGCCCCGGCCCTCGCCCAGCACGATCACCACCACCAGCAGAAAGGTGCTGCCGGCATACAGCCAGGGCGTCCAGTCGCGCAGCTGCTGCGGCGAAATCCGAGAAATCAGCCACAGCAGTCCCAGCCCCAGCATAAAGCGGGCGGCCTGACCTTCGACCAGGCTCATATTGCCGCCACCGGCGCTGTACAAGGTCGCCAGGCCCACCCCGGCCAGGATCAGCAGCCCGCCCAGCAACCACCAGTCCAGCCGGGGACCAAGCAGGGCCTGCCATCCACGGCGCCATGAGAACACGCCGGTATTCAGAGCCATTCAGGGATTCCTCGCTTGAGTCGTGGCCGGCGCAGGCTGCGCCATGGTCGGTGGAGGCGCCCCTTCGGGAGCCGCTTTCTGCTCAGCCAGCCAGGCATCGAAAATCTTGCGCACGATGGGACCGGCATCACTGCCGCCCCAGGCACCGGCCTCGAGCAGCGCCGCGACCACGATGCGAGGCTGATCCGCCGGGGTATAGGCCACGAACCAGGCGCGATGGCGCGCCGCTAGGTAGGCCTTGTTGCGATTGGTATCGTAGGCATCGGTGGTCCGCGAGAAACGCTCGGCGGTACCGCTCTTGCCGGCAATCCGATAAGGGAAGCCGTCACCCAGGCCATGGCCGGTGCCGTGGCCGTAGATCACCATTTCCATACCGGTATCAATCGCCTGCCAGTTGCTGTTGCGGGTGATCAGGCTGGGACCCAGTGGCGGATTGACCAGATCCTCGCGACCGCCGCCGCCAGGCGCCTCGGTGGCATCGGCCAGCCGCGGTGCATAGGCCACGCCATGATTGGCCAAGGTGGCAAAGGCGTGCGAAAGCTGGATCGGGGTCACGCCCCAGTAGCCTTGGCCGATGCCGGCAATGACGGTCTCGCCCGGGAACCAGGGTTGGCGGAAATGCTGGCGTTTCCACTCCCTCGAAGGCAGTACCCCGCCCAATTCGCCGTACAAGTCCACGCCGGTGGGCTTGCCGAAGCCAAAACTGCCCATGAACTGGCTGAGCCGGTCGATGCCCATGTCCAGGGCCAGCTTGTAGAAATAGGTATTGACCGATTTTTCGATGGCCTGCATCAAGTTGACCACGCCGACACCACCGCGGACATCGTCGCGATAAGCCCGGCTCTGCCCTGGAATAAAGAATTCACCGGTGGACAGCACCGTGTCCTGCGGCCGGCGCAGCCCCATTTCCAGCCCGCCCAGTCCCAGCAGCGGCTTGACCGTCGAGCCGGGCTGATAGACGCCCTGGATGGCGCGATTGACCAGCGGCTTGTTCGGCGCCGTGGTCAGTTCGCGATAGGCCGCCGTGCTGATCCCGTTGATAAACAGATTGGGGTTATAGGACGGCACGCTGACCATCGCCAGCACCTGGCCATTGCGCGGATCGATCGCCACCGCCGCCCCCGGGCGACCGGCAAACGCGGCCACCGCGGCCCGCTGGATACGCGTATCGATGGACAGGTAGAGATTTCTGCCGGCGGTCGCCGGGTGATGCTCCAGCACCCGCTGGACCTTGCCATCGGCATTGACCTCGACCAGGTCGTATCCTGGGGTGCCATGCAGCTGCGCCTCGTAGGCGCGCTCGATGCCGGTGCGACCGACATGGGTGGTGCCCTTGTACATCGCCGGATCCAGCTGGCCCAGATCACGCTCGTTGATGCGGTTCACATAGCCGACGACATGCGCGTACAAGTCGCCCATCGGATAGCGGCGGATCTGGTAAGGCACCACCTCGACACCGGGAAAACGCCACTGGTTGACCGCGAAACGATCGATCTCGTCCTCGTTGAGCTGCATCTTCAAGGGAATGCTGTCAAAGCGCCGGTTCAGTCGCAGCTGCTTGCGGAAGTTGTCAAGATCATCATCACTCAGCGGCACCACTGCACCCAGGGCGGCCAAGGTCGCTTTCAGATCGTGGACCTGCTCGGGCACCACTTCCAGCCGGAAAGCCGGGACATTGTCGGCCAGCAGGTTGCCTTCGCGATCATAGATCAGGCCGCGGCCCGGCGGCAGCGCCCGCTGCTTGATACGGTTCTGCTGCGAACGCAGGGTGTATTCGTCATGCTGGTCCACCTGCAGGTAGACATAACGGGCCACCAGCCCGCACAACCCCAGCACGATCAGCGCAAAACCGGCCAGGGCTCGGCGCTGGAACATCGCGCTTTCGCCGCGTGCATCCTTGATATCAGGCCGGATACGCATCAGAGCAGACTACTGGATCCGCAGCCGCGACCGCAGGTCGTCCAGCAGCAGAAACAGGAAAGGCCACAGCGCGGCTCCCACCAGTGGCGCGCCCCACCAGATCAGCGGCGGCACGGCCTCGCCGGCAAACAGGCGCACCACCAGCAGGATCAGGCGATCATTCAGCAGCAGCGCCGCCACGGCCAGCACCTGCTGCCACATCCGGAAAAAACGCAGCCGCGGGCGGATCCTCAGCACGATAAAGACCAGCGCCGTCAGCCGCAGCGCCTGCTCACCCAGCAGCACGCCGCTGATCAGGTCGGCGATCATGCCGATGCTGAAGGCCAGCCCGAGACTGATCCTGTCCGTCGATTCCAGCGCCCAGTAGATCAGCACCAGGGCCGGCCAATAAGGCTTCAGCGGCTCCAGCCCGCTGGGCAGGGGCAACAGCATCAACAACAGCGACAGCACCAGTGTACCGGCCAGATACAGACCACCGTGACGCATCCCGCTCATGGCCGCACCGACCCGGCGCTGGCAGCCGGCGCCACCGAAGCGGCCGGCATCGGCCGGGCAGCATGGCCGCCACTGCTGGCCGCCGCCGGTGGCGGTGCCAGCTCGGCGGGCGGACCGATCTGCGGCGCCGGCCCCGGCGGCCCCACCGGGTCGGCCAGATCGTGCAGCAGCAAGACCTCGTCGGCGCGGTCGATATCCGCCGCCGGTCGGGCACTGGCCTGCAGGAACATGCCGTTGCTGGTGCCGGCACCAATCACCGTTCCCACCGGGAAGCCGGCGGGAAAGCGCCCGCCCAGACCCGAGGTCAGCAAGCGGTCACCGGCCCTGACATCGGCCGCGCCGGGAATTTCGGGCAAGGTCAGCAGTCCTTCGTCCTGCGAACCGTAGGCTACAGTACGCAGACCGGTACGCTCGATGGTGACGGGAACGGCATGATCGGGATTGGTCACCAGCATCACCTCGGCGGTGTTCGGCAATACATTCACGACCTGGCCGAGCAGGCCATGGGCATCGATCACCGGCTGACCGGCACGCACACCCTGATTGGCCCCCAGATTGATGGTCAGCCGATGCCGGAAGGCGCCCAGATCAACCCCGATCACCCGCGCCAGCTGCACATTGATGTCCAGACTGTGCTGGGTATCGAGCAGTTCCCGCAAATGAGTATTCTGGCGCGCCACTTCGGCCATCCGGCTCAGCTTGGCATTGGCCAGCAACAGATCCTGGCGCAACTCGCGATTCTGTTCGGTCAGCAGGCTGCGATCGGCGAAGGCCACAGTCAGCGCATGCAGGCTGCGGCTGGGCAGGCCGGCCAGCCGGTACAGCGGCTCGACCAGGACCGAAGCGGTATAGCGTGCGTGGTACATCCAGCCATTGCGATGGTCGAGCACCATCACCACCAGGGCAATGGCCAGATACATCACCAATCGCAGGGTTCCGGCGATGGGTCCGGCAAACAGCGACGGGCCGCCTTCGCGTGGTAGCGCCATGGCGGCCTCACTCCTGTGGAATTATTCGGCGGAAAAGAAATCGCTGCCGTGCTGATCGATCAGTTCCAGCGCCTTGCCGCCACCACGGGCCACACAGGTCAGCGGATCTTCGGCAACCTGCACGAACAGGCCGGTTTCCTCCGCGATCAGACGATCCAGGTCGCGCAGCAAGGCGCCGCCGCCAGTGATCACGATGCCGCGCTCGTAAACGTCCGAGCACAGTTCCGGAGGGGTCTGCTCCAGCGCGGCACGCACCGCCGCGACGATGCCGGACAAGGGCTCGTGCAGCGCTTCCAGCACCTCGTTGGAGTTCATGGTGAACATCCGCGGCACGCCTTCGGCCAGGTTGCGGCCGGAGATTTCCATTTCGCGGACATCGCTCTGCGGAAAGGCGCAGCCGATCTCGACCTTGATCCGCTCGGCCGTGGATTCACCGATCAGGGTGCCGTGGTTGCGGCGGACATAATTGATGATGGCCTCGTCGAAACGATCACCGCCGATGCGGACCGACTGCGAATAGACCACACCGTTCAGCGAGATCACCGCCACTTCGGAGGTACCGCCACCGATATCCAGCACCATCGAACCACGTGCCTCGTGCACCGGAATGCCGGCACCGATCGCGGCAGCCATCGGCTCCTCGATCAGGAATACGTCACGGGCACCGGCCCCTTCGGCCGATTCCTTGATCGCCCGACGCTCGACCTGGGTCGAGCCGCTGGGCACGCAGATCAGAACCCGCGGACTGGGCCGCAGCATGCGGGCGCGATGCACCTGCTTGATGAAGTGCTGCAGCATCGCCTCGGTCATGGTGAAGTTGGCGATCACTCCGTCCTTCATCGGACGCACCGTGGCGATATTGCCCGGGGTACGACCCAGCATGCGCTTGGCCTCGCCACCGACCGCGGCCACCGCGCGGGCACCGCCGGCCCCACCCCGGTCCTGGCGTACCGCCACCACCGAAGGCTCGTTCAGCACGATCCCCTGTCCCCGGACATAGATCAGCGTATTGGCTGTCCCGAGGTCGATGGAAATGTCGTTGGAGAAAATGCCGCGGAATTTTTTGAACATAGAGAGAGGCGCGCGCGCTGAGCGTGGCAAATGAAGCATTCAAGTCTAGTAAGCGCAGCCCCTGCGCGCAAGGACAAGTTCGTTAATAATCCTTAACTTATTGGCCTTTTTGAAACCGGCCTGCGAACCGGCCCGACGCGTGCGATCATGCACGAGTCGCCATGACAGGCAGATGACGTTAAAATGCGGGGTTTTAGATGCATCCCGCGACCCGCCGGACGGATGCCGATCTTTCCCTTACAGTGGACCCCTGCCCATGCCTGCCGTCATCTGCGGATCCCTGGCCTATGACACCATCATGGTGTTCCAGGACCAGTTCAAGAACCATATCCTCCCGGACCAGGTCCATATTCTCAATGTGTCCTTTCTGGTCCCCGGCATGCGTCGCGAGTTCGGCGGCTGCGCCGGCAATATCGCCTACAATCTGAAGCTGCTGGGTGACGAGCCCATCGTGGTGGCCGCCGTCGGCCAGGATTTCGCGCCTTACCGCGCCCATCTGGTCAAGCACGGCATCCGCCTGGACCATGTGCGCGAATACCCCGAGCAGTTCACGCCGCAGTGCTTTATCACCACCGACCTGGACAACAACCAGATCACCGCCTTCCATCCCGGCGCGATGTCCAGCGCCCACGAGATCAGCGTCAGCGACATCGAAGACTGCGAACTGGCGATCGTGGCGCCGGACAGTCGCGAAGCGATGCTGCGCCACGTCGACGACTTCTTCGCCGACGGCACCCCGTTCATCTTCGATCCGGGCCAGGCCATGCCGCTGTTCAATGGCGAAGAATTCCAGGCCATGATCGAGAAGGCGACCTATGTCATCGTCAATGACTACGAGTCGCAGCTGCTGCAGACCCGCACCGGCTGGTCGGCCGAAACCATTGCCGGCAAGGTCAAGGCCTATATCGTGACCCAGGGTCCGCGTGGCTCGGTCATTCATGCCGACGGCGAGGTCATCGCGATTCCGCCGGCCCGTGAACACAAGGTGGTCGACCCCACCGGCTGCGGCGATGCCTACCGTGCCGGCCTGATCCACGGCATCACCCACGGTCGGGACTGGGCCACCACCGGCCGGATGGCCTCGTTGATGGGTGCACTGAAAGTCGGCCACCCCGGCACCCAGAACCAGCACTTCGATTTCGCCAGCTTCGCGGCGGAGTTCGAGGACCAGTTCGGCTACGCTCTGGACTGATCAGGCCGGCCCGCGGCAGCGGGCCCGCCACCAGCCAAAACGGCCCGCAGAGGCGGGCCGTTTTGCATCGGACTGGACGCCTGCCGGATGCAGGCGGGTCCTGAGCCTACTGCACGGTATAGCCCATGGTCGCCTCGACCGCCTGCTGCCAGCCGGCATAGAGTTCTTCGCGCTCCTTGTCGGCCATGCCCGGCGTGAATTCGCGATCCACCGCCCACTGTTTGGCAATCTCTTCGCGACTGCTCCAGAAACCCACCGCCAGCCCGGCCAGATAGGCCGCACCCAGCGCGGTCGTCTCCGCCACCTGCGGGCGCAGCACCGGCACATTCAGAATATCGCTCTGGAACTGGCCGACGAAGTCGTTGTTGATGGCACCGCCATCAGCACGCAATTCCTTCAGCTCGATGCCCGAGTCTTTCTGCATCGCCGAGAGCACGTCGCGGGTCTGGTAGGCCATCGACTCCAGCGCCGCGCGGATGAAATGCTCCTTGGTGGTGCCGCGACTTAGACCGAACACCGCGCCGCGGACATCCGAGCGCCAGTAAGGCGCACCCAGGCCGACAAAGGCCGGCACCATATAGACACCGTCGGTGCCCTTGGCCCGCTCGGCATAGTCTTCCGAGTCCGAGGACTTGCCCAGCATCCGCATGCCGTCACGCAGCCACTGCACCACCGAGCCGGCGACGAAGATGCTGCCTTCCAGAGCATATTCCACCTTGCCGTCGACGCCCCAGGCAATCGTGGTCAGCAGACCGCTCTTGGACTGTACCGCCTTGTCACCGGTATTCATCAGCATGAAGCAGCCGGTGCCGTAGGTGTTCTTGGCCATGCCCGGCTCGAAACAGGCCTGGCCGAACAGGGCGGCCTGCTGATCACCTGCAACGCCGGCGATCGGCACTTCACGGCCATAGAAGTACTGGCCCTGGGTCTTGCCGTAGACTTCGCTGGAGGATCGCACCTCGGGCAGCATGGCCTTGGGCACATCCAGCATGGCCAGCAGCTCGTCATCCCACTCCAGCGTGTGGATATTGTACATCAGGGTCCGCGAGGCATTGGTGTAATCGGTGACATGCACCTTGCCGCCGGTCAGATTCCAGATCAGCCAGCTGTCGATGGTGCCGAACAGCAGCTCGCCACGTTCGGCGCGTTCGCGCGAACCCTCGACCCGGTCCAGTATCCACTTGACCTTGGTGCCCGAGAAGTAGGCATCGATCAACAGGCCGGTCTTGGCCCGGACCATGTCCTCGTGGCCGGCGGCCTTCAACTCGTCGCAGATCTCGCGGGTCTGCCGCGACTGCCAGACGATGGCATTGTGGATGGGCTGGCCGCTGGCCTTGTCCCAGACGACTGCAGTCTCGCGCTGGTTGGTGATGCCGATGCCCTGGATCGCTCCGGCATCGACCTGCAGATTGTTCAGCAGTTCGGTGATCGTGGTGTAGACACTGGTCATGATCTCGCGCGGATTGTGTTCCACCCAGCCCGGCTGCGGAAACAGCTGGGTGAATTCGCGCTGGGCGCTGCCGACGATCTTGCCTTCCTGATCGAACAGGATGGCGCGGGAACTGGTCGTACCCTGGTCGATGGCCAGGATGTAGCCTGCTTTCGCTTGCATATAGATTCTCCTTGCAGCGCGGGTCTTAACCGTAGATCAGATGGAAGCCGAGTGCACCGAGGATCGCGCCGACCACCGGCCCGAATGCCGGCACCACCGCATAGCCCCAGTCCGAGGAACCCTTGCCGGCAATCGGCAGCACCCAGTGCGCCAACCGCGGACCGATATCACGGGCCGGATTGATCGCGTAGCCGGTCGGGCCGCCCAGCGACATGCCGATGGCGACCACCATCAAGGCCACCGCCAGCGAGGATACGCCGGGGGCCATGGCATTGCTGCCGATCGCCAGCACCCCGAAGGCCAGCACGAAGGTACCGATCACCTCGGTCAGAAAATTGGATGGCAGATGCCGGATCGCCGGCCCCGTGCAGAACACCGCCAGCTTCAGCCCCGGATCCTGGGTTGCCCGCCAATGCGGCAGATAGGCCAGCCAGACCAGCACCCCGCCGACGAAACCACCGGCCATCTGGGCCAGGATAAAGCCGGGCACCAGGCCCCATGACAGTTTTCCAATCAAGGCCAGGCCAATGGTCAGAGCCGGATTCATCAGGGCACCACTGACGGCGCCGGCCACATAGATCCCCATCAGCACCGCCAGGCCCCAGGCCAGAGTGATCACCACCCAGCCACCATTCTCGGCCTTGGAGTGCTTCAGCAAGACGCCAGCGACCACGCCATCGCCCAACAACACCAGAATCGCGGTACCCAGAAATTCGTTCAGGTATTTCCACATGGCTGGATCATGCATTTCGGTATCTCCGTGCTCAGCTGTCGTCGATCAATGGGGGCGCCGCACAAAAGCGGGCAACAAGAAGCCGCACCGTGCCGGCACGGCACGATCAGTGTCGTATCGGATCAGGCTTGAATCAGGCGGCGGCGCTGATATATGCCGCCAGATGCTCACGCATGGCCGGGTCGAAATGCAGACCCAGCTTGGAACGCCGCCACAGGATGTCGTCGGCGGTACTGGCCCATTCGTGGGTCAGCAGATAATCCACTTCCCTGGCATGCAGGCCGGCGCCAAAGTGCTCGCCCAGATCATCCATGCCCTTGGCTCCGCCCAGCAGGCGACGGGTACGGGTGCCGTAGCTGTGGCACCAGCGCTCCAGCAACGGCGAGGGCACCCAGGCGTGGGTCACCGCCAGCTGGCTGACCAGTCCTGCGACCAGTCCCTCGGCGACATCGCCGCCGGGAAGAATGGCCTCGTCCGTCCAGGGGCCCTGCTTGCAGCCCAGCACCGGTGCCAGCTGGTTGACCGCATCCTCACCCAGCCGGCGGAAGGTGGTCAGCTTGCCGCCGAACACGTTCAGCAAGGGGGCGCCCTGGGTATCCAGGCCCAGCAGATAGTCGCGGGTCGCCTCGGAGGCACTGTCATTGTCGTCGCTCAGCAGCGGCCGCACGCCGCTGTAGGCCCAGACCACGTCCTGTTCGCGAATCGGCTGCTTGAAATAACGGCTGGCAGCCTCGCAGAGATAGCGGGTTTCCTCGTCACTGATCTCGACATGCGCCGGGTCGGCCTTGAACTCGACATCGGTGGTGCCGATCAGGGTGAACTCGCCCTCATAGGGAATCGCAAACACGATGCGGCGATCCGGCTGCTGGAAGATATAGGCATGATCATGCTCGAACAGTTTGGGCACCACGATATGGCTGCCTTTGACCAGGCGCACGGTGTGGTCATGGGCGACGTGGGCGACTTCATCCAGGAATCTGGCCGCCCAGGGGCCGGCGGCATTGACCAGGGCCCTGGCCCGTACTTCGCGCAGGGGGCCGCCGGCCTGCGACTGCAGCTGCACGGTCCAGGCCGCGCTGTCACGCCGGGCCGAGACACAGCGGGTCCGGGTCAAGACCTCGCCGCCGCGCTCGCGGATGTCCATGGCATTGAGCACCACCAGCCGGGCATCCTGCACCCGCGCGTCGGAATACACGAAGCCACGGGTGAACTCGTCGCGCAACGGCGTGCCGGTGGGATCCGTCCGCAGATCCAGGCTCCTCGAAGGCTTCAAGGTGGGATGCTTGACCCGTCCCAGGTGGTCATACAGGAACAGACCGATCCGTATCATCCACGCCGGGCGCAGATGTGGCTGGTGCGGCAGCACGAAACGCAGCGGACTGATGATGTGCGGGGCGGCGCGCAACAGCACTTCGCGCTCGGCCAGAGCCTTGCCGACCAGCTTGAATTCATACTGCTCGAGATAGCGCAGGCCGCCATGGATCAGTTTGGTACTGGCGCTGGACGTATGCGAGGCCAGGTCATCCTGTTCGCACAACATTACCCGCAGGCCACGGCCGACGGCATCCCGGGCAATCCCGACGCCATTGATGCCACCACCGACGACCAGCAGATCCACTTCTTCGAACATTGCCACACCCTTGGTGATCAAATCGGAGCCCGCCAGTGACCTCATCATTCACCACACATGATCATGACACTCAGGAGTGGGCATGAATGTTCGAGGGGCTTTCGGAAGCGATCATAACCCAACATATTCGAACATCACACGCGGCGACGCAGCATCCCGCGACTTGTTCATTTTCGCGATAAAAGGCGCTGCCATGCGGTTTTCGACGTTGCCGGCAGGATACTGGCCAGCGGCACGATTGCCACGATTCAAATCTGAAAACCAGGCAAAGCGTGCTCGTTTTCGCACATGTATAAAGCTGAGCGGCCGCCTCCTTCGCCAGACGTCGAGAGCGCCCAGCGCGAGCCGGCCATCCAGGTACCGGCCTCCTCTCCTGCGGTGGCGCAGCATGATGCATCACGAATACAGCAAGACGCCGCCCCTGCCTGCAGGCGGGGACGGCGTCCGGGGTGGCATGAACGGCGAGAGCGGCGGATCACCCCCTCGCCGCAGCCTGGTTCAGATCTCGGCCTGGGCCAGGCGATAGCAGGGCTCATAGGCGGTGCCGCCGGGGATCTTCATCCGGTCATCGGCGACAAAGGCCTTCAGCATGGCATCCAGCGCCGCCATGATGTCGGCATCGCCGTCGATCACGAACGGCCCATGCGCCTCGATGGCCTTGACCCCTGCCTCCTTGACGTTGCCGGCGACGATGGCCGAGAAGGCACGCCGCAGATCCGCCGCCAGCTCGTGCCGCGGCCGTCCGTGACGCAACGACAGGCCGGCCACGGCCTCGTGGGTGGCCGGGAACGGCTGCTGGAATTCGAAGGGAATCCGCAGGCCCCAGTTGAAGAAGAAGGCATCTTCGGTGGCCCGGCGGTAGGCCCTCACCCGCTCGACGCCACGAACCATTTCCAGCGCCACCTCGACCGGCTGGCCGACGATGATGCGGTAATGCTCGGCCACCGAGTCGCCCAGGGTCAGACGCAGGAAGCGATCGATCTGTTCGAAATATCCGGCCGAATGGGCCGGGCCGGTAAAGATCAGCGGGAACGGCAGGCTGCGATTGTCCGGATGCAGCAGGATGCCGAGCAGGTACAGAATCTCTTCGGCCGTGCCGACACCGCCCGGAAACACGATGATGCCGTGACCGACGCGGACGAAGGCCTCCAGACGCTTCTCGATATCCGGCATGATGACCAGTTCGTTGACGATCGGATTCGGCGACTCGGCGGCGATGATGCCGGGTTCACTGATGCCGATATAGCGATTGCGGGTGTGCCGCTGCTTGGCATGGGCGATATTGGCACCCTTCATCGGCCCCTTCATCGCGCCCGGACCGCAGCCGGTACAGATGTCCATGCCGCGCAGGCCCAGCTGATAGCCGACGGCCTTGGAGTATTCATACTCTTCGCGCGAAATCGAATGCCCGCCCCAGCACACCACCAGGTTGGGGTCCTTCTGGGCCTGCAGCACGCGGGCATTGCGCAGGATCTCGAACACCGCATGGGTGATGCCGACCGGATCGGCCAGATCGAAGCCGCCCTGCTCTATCTGGGCCGCGACATACACGATGTCGCGGATCACCGCCACCAGCAACTCGTTGATGCCGCGGATGATCTTGCCGTCGACAAAGGCCTGGGCCGGCGCATGCTGCAATTCGATGCGAATGCCGCGATCCTGCTGGCGGACCTGGATATCGAAGGCTGGATAGCGTTCGAACATGGTCCGCGGGTCGTCGGAAATGGTACCGGAGGTCAGCACCGCCAGCGCACAGCGCCGCAGCAGGACATGCAGACCGGTGCCGCTGGCATCGCTGAGCCTGGCCACTTCATTGCGGGACAGCACATCCAGTCCCCCGGTCGGGGAAACCTGGGCGCTGACCGTGGCGTAGCCGGCTGCGGGAGCCGTGGCGATATTCAATTGATTCATGGACGACTTATCTCCTTGCATCCGTCGACACAGGTCGGCCGACAGCCTCCCGGGACGGGCCGCCTAGCTTCGACCCCGATCGGGCACCGGTCAAGTCCGGCATGCCAACCATCAGCACATGTTTTAATGCCGCCCATCGCCGAGACTGGCCTCCTTTCCTACCGCAGAGATCAGACCATGGACCCCACCCGCCTGCGCCGTCGCCACCTGGTCCTGGCCAGCACCCTCGCCCTGGGCCTGACCGGGACCGCCTCGGCGTCTGGCCCCGACGCCCCGCTGTGGCTGGAGCAGGCCAAGGACCCCAGGGCTCAGGCCTGGGTCGCGCAACAGAACGAGCACACCTTGCAGGCCATGCGTCGGCAGGGTGATCTGGCTGCCAGCGAGCAGCGGATCCTGGATGTGCTCAACTCCAACCAGCGCATCCCCTATGTCAGCCATATCGGCCACTACTATTACAACTTCTGGCGCGACAAGGACCATCCCCACGGGCTGTACCGCCGCACCACCCTGCAGGCCTACCGTCAGGCCCGGCCGCAGTGGGAAACGGTGCTGGACCTGGATGCGCTCAACCGCCGGGAAGGCAAGTCCTGGGTCTGGAAAGGCGCGCAATGCCTGCGCCCCGACTACCAGCGCTGCCTGATCTCGCTGTCACCTGACGGCGGCGACGCAGTGGAAGTGCGTGAATACGATCTGGCCAGCCACCGCTTCGTCAAGGACGGCTTCCACCTGCCGGTCGCCAAGTCCACGGTCGACTGGATCGACCGTGATCACCTGTTTGTCGCCACGACCCTGGGCAAGGATGCCGAAACCCGCTCCAGCTATCCCCGGGTGGTCAGCATCTGGCAGCGGGGCACTCCGCTGGCGAGCCGGGTGCCGGTCTATCAGGGCAAGACCAGCGACATGGCAGTCAGCGGCTCGCACGACGGCACGCCGGGTTTCGAGCGCAATCTGATCTCGGTCAGTCACGACTTCTACCACAGTCAGCAATACCTGCTGAAAGCCGATCATTCGCTGCAGGCCATCGACGTGCCCGAAGATGCCAGTGCCAGCCCGTATCGCGAATGGCTGCTGATCCAGACCCGCTCACCCTGGACCGTCGGAGGCCACAGCTGGCCGGCCGGCACGCTGCTGGTCTCCCGCTTCGATGACTATCTGGCCGGCAAGCGCGAGCTGACCCCGCTGTTCCTGCCCGACGCGCATCGTGCCCTGGCCGGCGCGGTCTGGACCCGCCACCATCTGATCGTCACCGTCCTGCATGATGTGAAAAGCGAACTGCTGGTGCTGACCCCGCAGGCCGATGGCCACTGGTCCAGCGAGCCTCTGGCCGGCGCCCCGCAGAACAGCTCGGTGGAGGTGGTCGATACCGATCCCGACCACGATGACGAATACTGGATGACGGTCACCGGATTTCTGACTCCGCCCTCGCTGGCACGCGGCGTGATCGGCGAGATCCGGCCCGAAGTCATCAAGCAGTCGCCCGCTTTCTTCGCCACCGAAGGACTGGCCGTCCATCAGTATTTCGCCACCTCCAGGGACGGCACCAAGGTGCCCTACTACCTGGTCGGTCCCAAGGACCTCAAGCTGGATGGTCGCAACCCGACCCTGGAATACGGTTACGGCGGCTTCGAGGTTTCACTGACACCGGGCTACAACCCGGTCATGGGCCGCGAATGGCTGGCCCGCGGCGGCGTCTATGTGCTGGCCAATATCCGCGGTGGCGGCGAGTACGGCCCCACCTGGCACAGTGCGGCACTGCGCGAGAACCGGCCCAAGGCCTATCAGGACTTCGCCGCGGTCGCCGAGGACCTGGTCGCCCGCAAGATCACCTCGGCACCGTATCTGGCTGCGATGGGCGGTTCCAACGGCGGCCTGCTGGCCGGCAACATGCTGGTCAGCTATCCGCAGCTGTATGGCGCCATCGTCAGCCAGGTACCGCTGCTGGACATGAAGCGCTTCGTCAAACTGCAGGCCGGCACCTCGTGGATCGCCGAATACGGCAATCCCGACAAGCCTTCCGACTGGGCCTTCATGAAGACATTCTCGCCCTTCCAGCTGGCCAGGGCCGGCCAGCCCTATCCGGCGACGCTGTTTATCACCACCAGCAGCGATGACCGGGTCGGCCCGGGCCAGGCTCGTGCCATGAAGGCCAGGCTGGATGACCTGGGCTACAAGAACATGTATTTCTTCGAGAGTGCCGGTGGCGGCCATGGCTCGGGCGCCGACAATACCGAGACCGCCCGCTTCTGGGCACTGAACTACCAGTTCCTGTGGCAGCACCTGAAACAGGCACCACCGGCAGATCGCGCCGACTGATCGGCCTGCTCGATCCGGCCGTCCCTGCCCGCTCGGACAGGGACGGCCCGGATCTCAGGCCACCACCACCGGAATCTTGCCGATGCGGGCCTGCCATTCGCGCGGTCCGGTCTGGTGCACCGAGGTACCGGCCGAATCGACGGCCACGGTGACCGGCATGTCCTTGACCTCGAATTCGTAGATCGCTTCCATGCCCAGATCGGCAAAGGCCAGCACCTTGCTGGACTTGATCGCCTTGGAGACCAGATAGGCGGCGCCGCCGACGGCCATCAGATAGACCGCCTGGTTGTCGCGGATCGCCTCGATCGCGGCCGGACCGCGCTCTGCCTTGCCGACCATGCCCAGCAGGCCGGTCTGCTCCAGCATCTGGCGGGTGAACTTGTCCATCCGGGTAGCGGTGGTGGGACCGGCCGGTCCGACGACTTCGTCACGTACCGGATCCACCGGGCCGACGTAGTAGATAAAACGGTTGGTGAAATCCACCGGCAGCTTCTCGCCGCGGTTGAGCATCTCGGTCATCCGCTTGTGGGCGGCATCGCGACCGGTCAGCAGCTTGCCGTTCAGCAGCAGCACTTCACCCGGCTTCCAGCTGGCCACTTCCTCGCGGGTGACCGTATCCAGATTGACCCGCCGGCCCTTGCTGGTGTCATAGGTCAGCTTGGGCCAGTCCTCCAGCGACGGCGGATCCAGTGCCACCGGGCCGGAGCCGTCCAGCACGAAATGGGCATGGCGGGTGGCGGCGCAGTTGGGAATCATCGCCACCGGCAGATTCGCGGCATGGGTGGGATAATCCTTGATCTTGATGTCCAGCACCGTGGTCAGACCGCCCAGGCCCTGGGCACCGATGCCCAGCGCATTGACCTTGTCGTACAGTTCCAGACGCAGCTCTTCGGCGCGATTGGCTGGACCCCGGGCGATCAGATCCTGGATATCGATCGGATCCATCAGCGATTCCTTGGCCAGCAGCATCGCCTTTTCGGCGGTACCGCCGATGCCGATGCCCAGCATGCCCGGCGGACACCAGCCGGCGCCCATGGTCGGCACGGTCTTGAGCACCCAGTCGACGATGGAGTCGGAGGGATTGAGCATCACGAACTTGCTCTTGGCCTCGGAACCACCACCCTTGGCCGCCACGATCACATCCAGGGTATCGCCCGGCACCACCGAGACATTGATCACCGCCGGGGTGTTGTCGCGGGTATTGGTCCGCTTGCCGGCCGGATCGGCCAGCACCGAGGCGCGCAGCTTGTTGTCCGGGTCCAGATAGGCGCGGCGAACGCCTTCGTTGACCATTTCTTCCACGCTGAGGGTCGCGCCGTCCCAGCGTACGCCCATGCCGATCTTCAGAAACACGGTGACAATGCCGGTATCCTGACACAACGGGCGGTGACCTTCGGCCGCCATCCGCGAATTGATCAGGATCTGGGCCATCGCGTCCTTGGCCGCAGGGCTTTCCTCGCGCTCCCAGGCGGCGGCGAGATTGCGGATATAGTCCACCGGGTGGTAGTAGCTGATGTACTGCAGGGCATCGGCGATGCTCTGGATCAAATCGTCTTGCTTGATGATGGTCATGGCGGCTGCTTCGACAGGAGTAGAAAGGCAGCGCTGGCATCAGGCACAGCGCAAGTGGAACATTCCCGGTGAATATCCGGCGCGCTATTGTGCCGCAGCCCGCCCCGTTCCGACATCCCGGCATGTTCGAACGCAGCATTGCGGATGCCGACATCCGCGCTGCGAAAGGTCGCGACTTGTTCCGTAAATGAGAAGGAGTCGTTCACGACTATTCGTTTTTCTTGCGCCCGGCGGCCACCTAGCATGGCCAGGACCCTCCCCCTCTGATCGCAGGAGATCCGCGATGACCTCGAGCACGCCCCATCTGCTTTTCATCAACGGCGACTGGCAGGCCTCTGCCGCCGGCCGCTACAGCGAAGTGCACAGCCCCGCCAATGGCGACCTGCTCGGTCGCGTCACCGAGGCCACCGCCGCCGATGTCGATCTGGCCATCGATGCCGCCGAGCAGGCCTTCGCCTCCTGGCGCCTGACCACGGCCTTGTCGCGTGCCAACCTGCTGCTGAAGCTCAACCAGCTGATCGAGCGCGACCGCGATGCGCTGGCCCATACCATCACCCGGGAAATGGGCAAGCCGCTGAAAGAAGCCCAGGGCGAGCTGAACTACTGCATCGACCTGATCCGTTTCGCCGCCGAAAACGCACGCCGTATCGAAGGCGACATCATTCCCGGCAGCCGCAGCGGCGAACAGATCCTGATCCAGCGTCTGCCGCATGGCGTGATCGCCGGCATCGCCGCCTGGAACTTCCCCGCCGCACTGCTGGGCCGCAAGCTGGGCCCGGCCCTGGCCGCCGGCAATACCGTGGTGCTGAAGCCGCACGAACTGACCCCGCTGACCGGTCTGGCGCTGGCCGGCCTGATCAAGGAAGCCGGTTTCCCGCCGGGCGTGATCAATATCGTCACCGGCGGCATCGAGGTCGGTCAGCGACTGGTCGCCAGCCCCAAGGTCAAGCTGGTGACCATGACCGGCAGCACTGCCGCCGGCAAGAAGATCATGGCCGCCGCCGCCGACACCCTGAAGGAAGTCCGTCTGGAACTGGGCGGCAAGGCCCCGTTTATCGTGATGGAGGATGCCGATCTGGATGCCGCAGTCGAGGCGGCGGTCAAGGCCCGCTTCCAGAATGCCGGCCAGATCTGCACCAGCAATGAAAGGACCCTGGTCCATGCCAGCATCTACGACCGCTTCGTGGAAAAATTGCTGGCCCGGGTCAAGACCCTGAAAGTCGGCGATCCGCTGGCCGCGGATACCGAGATGGGTCCCAAGGTCAGCGCCGGCGAGCTGGAGAAGGTCGATGCCATGGTCCAGCGCGCCCGCCAGCAAGGTGCCCGCCTGCTGACAGGCGGCGAACGTCTGCACGGGGAGGCCTATGACCGGGGCCACTACTATGCGCCGACGGTGCTGGACGGCGTGACCGGCGAGATGGACATCGCCCGCCAGGAGGTGTTCGGCCCGGTGCTGAGCCTGTTCAAGGTCAAGGACTTCGAGCATGCCCTGCAACTGGCCAATGCTTCCGATTACGGTCTGTCGGCCTATGTGTTCACCAACAATCTGCAGTATCTGATGCGGCTGAGCACGGACCTGGATTTCGGCGAGATCTATGTCAACCGCGAAGGCGGCGAGGCGGCCCAGGGTTTCCACCATGGCTATGGCGACAGTGGCCTGGGCGGTGAAGACGGCAAGTACGGGCTGGATGCCTACAGCCGCCACAAGACCGTGTATCTGAATGCGGCCAAGGCCCGCGACTGAACGCCAGGTACCCCGGGACCGGCCGGCTCAGTCCGGCCGGTCCTTCTCGTATTGTTTGAACAGGTGCATGAAACGCAGGGCATTGCCGCTGAGGCCGGCCTTGCGCCAGAAGAAATACTGGCTGCTGTGACCGGCCGCTCCCAGTCGATGCGTCCTGATCGGATAGTCGGCGGGCAAGGCCTGCAGCACCGACTGCGGCACCCAGGCGACCCCGGTGCCGGCGCTGACGCAGGCCAGAATCGATTGGTAGGATTCCATTTCGGTGATCCGCGGCGTCTGGCCCCCTTGCTCCAGCCAGGCTTCCAGCCGCAGTCGATACGAGCAGTTGCGGCCGAAGCTGTAGAACTCGCGGCCCGTCATCTGTCCGACGCTGCGCACGGCCCCGTGATCGACGGCGGTGACCAGATACAGCTCCTCGTCGAAAGCCCAGGCCTGCTCCAGACCGGCTCGCGCCAGCGGCCCGTCGGACAGCCCCAACTCCACCTGGCCGTCGAGCACCAGCTGCTCGACCTCACCGGACATGCCGCTGTGCAGGCTGACCGCGACCTCGGGATAGGCCTGCCGATAGCCAGCCAGCACCCGCGGCACCCGGCTGACCAGGCCCACGTCCAGTACGGCCAGCGCCAGGGGGCCGGCCGGACTGTCGTCCTGTGCCAGCGAGCGGGCCTCTTCGCACAGCGCCAGGATCTTGCGGGCATGGTCCAGCAGTCGCGCGCCAGCCGGTGCAAGGCGCAGGCGCTGGCGATCCCTCAGAAACAGCTGGCACCCCAGATCCGCCTCCAGTTGCTGGATCCGTACCGACAGATTCGACGGCACCCGATGCAGGGTCCGCGAAGCGGCCGAGATCGAACCCGTGGTGGCGACTTCGACGAATACCCGCAGATGACTCAATTCCATGACCACAGGTCCTGTGTACAGAGAACGTCAACAAGCGCCAAGTATAGTCGCCTGCCCTCCGGGATGGGCCGCGGAGGTTGCCTGCCCCCTCTGGCATGTCCTCATCGATGGGGTACACTGACACAGTCACTTCGAGAAGCCCGTCGCGACCATCGCCGCCGTCGCGAACCATCCGCCGAACGCCGAGGGACAAGATGAGTCAGGATACGCTGAAGCAACGCGCCGCCGATCTGCTGAAGTTTGCCGATATCCGGATCAATGGCGAGCGCCAGACCGACCTGCAAGTCCACAATCCGGCACTGTACCAGCAGGTTTTCGCCCACGGCTCCCTGGGCCTCGGCGAGGCCTATATGGACGGCTGGTGGGATGTGGCGGATCTGCCCGGATTTTTCACCTTGATCCTGCGCGGTCATCTGGATGAGAAACTGCGCAATCTCGATACCTTGCTGACCCATCTGAAAGCCAGGTTCTTCAATCGCCAGCGCGGCCTGCACGCCTTCGAAGTCGGCAAGGTCCATTACGATCTGGGCAATGATCTGTTCCAGGCCATGCTGGGCCGGCGGCTGGTCTATTCCTGCGGCTACTGGGCCGACAGCGACAATCTCGATGATGCCCAGGCCGCCAAGCTCGACCTGATCTGCCGCAAGCTGCATCTGCAACCCGGTCAACGCCTGCTGGACATCGGCTGCGGCTGGGGCGAAGCCCTGAAGTATGCCGCCGAGCACTATGGCGTCAGCGGCGTCGGCGTCACCATTTCGCAGGAGCAGGCCGACTATGCCCGCGAACTGTGCAAGGACCTGCCGATCGAGATCCGGCTGCAGGATTACCGCGAACTGCACGAGTCCTTCGACGCCGTAATGTCCATCGGGATGTTCGAACATGTCGGTGCCCGCAACTACCGCAGCTGGTTCGATGTCGCCCGTCGCTGCGTCAAGGCCGATGGGCTGGTGCTGCTGCACACCATCGGCAGCCATGCCCGCCCCGGCCAGCCCGACCCGTGGATCGAGAAATACATCTTTCCCAATTCCATGATTCCGGCCGCCAGCCAGGTCACCCGCGCCCTGCAGAATCGCTTCGTGGTGGAGGACTGGCACAATTTCGGGGCCGACTACGACACCACGCTGATGGCCTGGCGCGCCAACTTCGATGCAGCCTGGCCCGAACTCAGGACACGCTACGACGAGCGGTTCCGTCGCATGTGGCATTTCTATCTGGGCGTCTCGGCGGCCGTGTTCCGCAGCCGTCGCGACCAGTTGTGGCAACTCACCCTCAGCCCCGATGGCGTGCCGGGCGGCTACGCCACCGTGCGCTGAAGCCGGAGCCGGTTCAACCGGCGGCCGCCGCCTCGGTGGCGGCCGAATCAGCGATCCGCTCCAGCTGCTCCAAGCTCCGCCGGGCGCCGTGTTCCGTCACTGCACGATGCAAGGCCAGATACTGGCTGACAAAGCGGATATCCCTGGCCGCCCGCGCGCCTACCAGCACCGGATTCTGCAGCAGCGTCAGCGGCGAATCACTGTGGATGATCGGTTCCAGCAACTCCATGGCATTGGGTTCGCGCAGCTCGAAGGCCTCGCCCGCATCATCGGTGCCACGCTTCAGATACACGTCGTAGCACGCCAGCAGATAGGCCAGTCGCCGCGCATCGCGTCCGTTGGCCAGACAGGCTTCCAGGGTCGGCAACAGAAAACCGGGCAGCTTGGAGCCGCCATCCAGGCACAGCCGTGCCAGCTGGTCGGCAATGGCATGATTGCCGAACCGGCGCAGCAGCAGGGCCTTGTAGCTGTCCAGCTCCATGCCGGGCAGGCTGTGCAACCAGATGCCGGCATCCTGATCCAGGAAATCACGCAGATAATCGTGGAACAAGGGATCATGCAAGGCCACGTCGACCTGGCGCAGTCCGGCCAGAAACGCAGGATACGACAGCATCTGATGTGCGCCGTTCAGCAAGCGGATCTTGGCTTCCTCATACGGAGTCACATCGCTGACCAGTTGCACTCCGACCCGCTCGAAGGCCGGCCGGCCGGTCGCGAAACGATCTTCCAGCACCCACTGCACGAAATCCTCGCACAGCACCGGGGCCTGATCGTCCAGCCCGGTCAGCGCATTCAGACGCTCGCGCACTTCCGGCGTGGTCGCCGGCGTGATGCGATCCACCATCGCATTGGGAAACGCCACATGCTCGGCGATCCAGGCGGCCAGCTCAGGATTCAGTGCCTCGGCGAAAGCCAGACAGGCGCGCCGGGCCTGGCTGCCATTGTGCCGGAGATTGTCACAGGACATGACCGTGAACGGGGCGATGCCGCGCTGGCGCCGCAAAGCCAGTGCCCCGATCAGATAGCCGAACACACCCTCCGGCGTCTGCGGCGAGGCCAGATCGTGCTGCACGGTGGCATCTTCCAGCTGGAAGCGCCCCTTGTGATCGATCAGATAGCCACCCTCGGTGATCGTCAGCGAGACGATCCGGATGGCCGGATCGGCCAGCCGCTCCAGCACCCGGCCCGGCTGGTCCGGTGCGTACAGGTATTCCACCATCGCCCCGATCACCTGACTGCGGGCCTCGCCATCCGGCGACAGCGCGGTGACGCTGTAGAGGCCGTCCTGGGCCTGCAGGGCGGTGGCCAGCGGCCGGTCATGCTCCAGCAGATTGATGCCCAGCAGCCCCCATTCGGCCTGATCGGCCTGTGCCAGGCACTGGTCGAGATACACCGCGAGGTGGGCCCGATGAAAAGCGCCGACGCCGATATGGGCAATGCCGGGACGGATACCGGCGCGATCATAGCCAGGGCGCTCGATGGCGACAGGCAGCGAGTTCAGGGTGCAGGCATTGAGGGGAGACATATGTTTGCCGGAGACCTTCAGTGGACGGCGGGATGATAGATCGCTTGACCTGAATCGGAAAAAACATGGCAGCGCGATACATCCAGATCGAGCCAGCGCCGATCACCTGCCGCCACCGGATCGCTGCCGCTCGCCCGCACCGTGACCGACCCGGCTCCCGGTACCGCGGTATACACGAAGCTGTCGCTGCCCAGCCGCTCGACCACCTCCACCGTGCAGGGTAGTGCCTGCGGCGTCGGCTCGGCCAGCAGTCGCACCTGATCGGGCCGCATGCCCAGACTGAGCCCGCCGCCGGCCGTGGCCAGATCCAGCGCTGCCGGCGCCAGCAGCCGTTGGCCACCAGGCAGGCGCAGACTGCCGTCATCGACGATCACGTCGAGAAAACTCATCTGCGGCATGCCCAGAAAAGCCGCCACGAAACGGTTGGCCGGCTGCTGGAACAAGGTCAGCGGCGCTCCTACCTGCTCGACCCGGCCCCCGTTGAAGATCACCACCTTGTCGGCCAAGGTCATGGCCTCGACCTGATCGTGGGTCACATAGATGGTGGTGGCATGCAGTTCGCGGTGCAGGCGGGCGATTTCCAGGCGGGTCTGCGCGCGCAGGGCCGCATCCAGATTCGACAGCGGTTCGTCGAACAGAAACAGCTCCGGCTCGCGGACAATCGCCCGGCCGATCGCCACCCGCTGCCGTTGCCCGCCGGACAGCGCCGCCGGCTTGCGCTCCATCAGCCCCTCCAGCCCCAGGGTCCGCGCGGTACGGGCCACCTTGGCATCGATCCGGTCCGGTGCCATGCCGGCCAGCTTCAGGGCGAAGGACAGGTTCTGGCGCACATTCATATGCGGATACAAGGCATAGGACTGGAACACCATCGCCAGATTGCGCTTGACCGCCGGCAAGTGGGTGATGTCCCGCCCGGCCAGCTGCAAGCGACCGGCGCTGACGTCCTCCAGACCGGCAATCAGTCGCAGCATGGTCGACTTGCCGCAACCGGAAGGCCCAAGAAACACGCAGAATTCGTGATCTTCGATCGTCAGGTTCACGCCCTTGATCACCTCGGTGGCGTCGAAGGACTTGCTCAGCTCGTGAATGTCCAGTTGTGCCATGGCTTCCTCAACTCATGCTCGATCGAATTTATTTGACCGCGCCGAAGGTCAGGCCACGGACCAGCTGGCGCTGCGAGAACCAGCCCAGAATCAGGATCGGCGCGCAGGCCAGGGTCGACACGGCCGACAATTTGGCCCAGAACAGGCCTTCGGGACTGGAAAACGAGGCGACCAGCGCCGCCAGCGGCGCGGCCTGGCTGGTCGTGATGTTCAGCGACCAGAACGACTCGTTCCAGGACAGGATCAGACACAGCAGCGCGGTCGATGCCAGCCCGCCGCGCGCCATCGGCAGCAGTACCCGCACGATCTCGTCGAAGAGGCTGGCTCCGTCCATCCGGGCCGCTTCCAGAATGTCGTTCGGGATATCCCGGAAATAGGTATAGATCATCCACACCATGATCGGCAGATTGATCAGGGTCAGCACCACGCCCAGCGCGGTACGGGTGTCCAGCAGGCCAAGATGCTGGCAGATCAGATAGACCGGTACCAGCACGCCTACCGCCGGCAGCATCTTGGTCGACAGCATCCACAGCAGCAGACCCCGGGTATGTCGGGTCGGATGGAAGGCAAAGGCATAGGCCGCCGGCACCGCCAGCAGCATGCCCAGCACGGTCGCGCCTCCGGCGGTCAGGATGGAGTTCAAGGCGTAGTGCAGATAATTGGCGCGGGCGAAGATCTCGCGATAGTTTTCCAGAGTCGGCCGGAACAGCCATTGCGGCGGCATCGAGAACGCGGCCAGCTCCGTCTTGAAGCTGGTCAGCAGCATCCAGGCGATCGGACTGAACACCAGCAGCGCCAGCAGCCAGGCCAGAGCGATCCGCAGGCTTCGCCAGCCCCTTCTCGCCGCATGATGGTTGGAATCGCGCATCGGCCTTCTCCGCTCAGTGCCGGGTCGTCAGGGATTTGCCGATCAGGCGGATCAGGAACACCGCCATGATGTTGGCCAGCACCACCGCGACCAGTCCGCCGGCCGAAGCGGCGCCGACATCGAATTCCAGCAGCGCCTGGGTATAGACCAGAAACGGCACGTTGGTGGTCGCATCGCCCGGTCCGCCGTTGGTGGTGACGAAGATTTCGGCGAACAGATTGAGCAGGAACATGGTTTCCACCATCACCACCACCGCCACCGGACGGGCCAGATGCGGCAGAGTCAGATGCCGGAACACCGCCAGCGGGCCGGCACCGTCCAGCTGTGCCGCCTCCAGCTGCTCGCGATCCAGCGACTGCAGGGCCGTGACAAAGATCAGGATCGCGAAGGGCAGCCACTCCCAGGCCACCACCAGGATGATGGACAGCAGCGGCCAGTCCGAGAACCAGTTCACCGGCGCCATCCCGAAGGCCTTGGCCACCCAGGCGAACAGGCCGGACACCGGATTCATCAGCAGGTTCTTCCACAGCAGGGCCGCCACCGTGGGCATGATGAAAAACGGAGAGATCAGCAGTATCCGCACGATGCCTTGCCCGGCGAACGGCAGGTCGATCAGCACCGAGATCAGGATGCCGCCGACCACGGTGATGGCCAGCACCGAGCCGACCAGCAGCACGGTGTTCAGCACGCTGGTCCAGAAACTGGGATAGGTGAAGAAATAGCTGAAATTCTGCAGGCCGACAAAGGCACTCTTGTCCGGATACAGCAGGTTGTAGTATTGGGTCGAGAAAAACAGCGTCATCAGCAGCGGCACCAGCATCCAGGCCAGCAGCATGATGATGCCGGGCCAGGCCAGGGACTGGGCGAGACTGCGGCGGCCGGTTCGGGCGATGGGCGATGGCTTCATCACGGAGCTCCGCTGGCTGGTTGGACGGCCGCCCGGTCATAGCCGGCCCGGCGCATGGTCCTGCGCACGGCCTGTTGCGAAACATGCAGGACCTCGTCGACCTGGCCGCGGCCGGCCAGCACGCCCGAAATCTCGCGACCGACCAGACTGCCGATCGCCTGGAATTCGGGGATGGTCGCGAACTGGATGCCCTTGTAAGGCACCGGCAGCAGGGTCGGCTTGACCGGATCCACCGCCAGCAGCGAATCCAGGGTGACCTTGGCAAAGGGGACCTGCTGCATATAGGCCGGATTCCGGTAGGTCGACAGCCGTGTCCCCGGCGGGGAGGCGGCCAGGCCATAACGGCTGGCCACCAGATCGCGATATTCACGGGAGGTGGCCCAGGCAATGAACTCGGTGGCCGCCGCCTGCTGGCGGGAGCTGACCGGCACCGCCAGTGACCAGATGTATTGCCAGGAACTGCCGCGATCGGTGACAGCATGCGGCGCCCGCGCGAAACCGACACTCGCGGCGACCTGGCTCTGCTTCGGATCGGTCAGCACGCCGCCGGCCACGCTGGCATCCACCCATTGCGCGCATTTGCCGGCCGCGAACAAGGCCAGGCTTTCATTGAAACCATTGGCACTGACTCCGGGCGGTCCGTCCTTGCGCAGCAGATCCCGATAGAAGCGGACAGCCTGGTGCCAGGGCGGCGTATCGAACTGCGGCTGCCATTGCATATCGAAATAGCGTCCGCCGAAGGCATTCACCATGCTGCCGATGATGGCCATGTTCTCGCCCCAGCCGGCCTTGCCCCGCAGACAGATGCCGTAGACACCATGCGCCGGGTCATTCAGCTGATCGGCAAAATCGCGGATCTGCTGCCAGCTGGGCGCGGCCGGCATCTGCAGCCCGCGGGCCCTGAACAAGTCCTTGCGGTAATAGGTGATCGAGGCCTCGGCATAGAAGGGCAGCGCATAGAGATGGCCGTCTGCGGTCAGCTGGGCCCGTACATTGGGAAACAGGTCGTCGAGGCCGTATCCGGCCGGCAGCTTGTCGAGTGGCGACAACCAGTGGCGTTGCCCCCACAAGGGCGTCTCGTAGGCGCCGATGGTCATCACGTCGAACTGGCCGCTGCCGGTGGCGATGTCGGTGGTCAGCCGCTGGCGCAGGGTGTTTTCTTCCAGCACCACCCAGTGCAGCCTGACGCCGGGGTGACTGGCCTCGTAGTCCGGGGTCAGCGCCTGCATCCGCACCATGTCGGCATTGTTGACCGTGCCGACGGTCAGAGTGACCCGATCGGCGGCGGCGGCCGGAACCGCGACCAGCCCCGTCAGGAGCGCCATCCCCCGGACCAGTATCCGCTGCCGCTTTGTTCCTCTCATCGACATCTCCTGAAACCACGACCCGCGAATGCTTGCCATTGCGTGCCTTGAGCGGATTTATAGCCCTTCGGTCGAGGTCGGCGCCAATACCCATCGGCCGTTTCCGCCTCCAAACCGATACTTATTTGCCGGCAGCGGAAAGCGGCGGGTGCTCGGCACCGAGCCGGCGATGGCGCAGTCGGTATTCGCGCGGGGTGACGCCGGTCAAGGCCCTGAAGCGACGATTGAAATTGGACAGGTTGCTGTAGCCGACCTCGAAACAGATCTCGGTGATCGCCTGCCGGCCGCCAGCCAGCCGGTCGCAGGCCTGGCGGACCCGGGTCTGGTTGAGATAATCGGCAAAACCGTAACCGCTGTGCCGCTGGAACATGCGCGAAAACGCGCTGTCGCTCATCCGGAACTCGGCGGCCAGCTGGCCCAGCGTAATGTCCCTGGCGTAATGCTGACGGATATATTCGATCACCTGTTCGATCTGCCGGATGCCCATGCCGGGCGCCGGCGCGCCGAAGGCACGCTGGCTGAGCCGGCGCCGCTCGGGTTCGTCGCACAGTGCCGCCAGCACATCGAAAAAGATCGACAGCCGGCGCAGCCCCTGGGTCTGGCCGATGCGGGCAAAGCGCGCATCGAGTTCGCGTCCCAGTCGCGACGGAAATTCGATGCCGAAGGCCGCCGCCTCGCGCAGAGCCTGGATACCGCGCGGATGGAGAAGCACTTGTTCGCAGCCATGCAGGAAGGCCTCGGAAAACTGCAGCACCCGGTCGCGCAGCGGCGCCGGCGGCAGTTCAGCATCGCTGACCCAGTTGTGCGGCAGATGCGGGCCGACCAGCACCAGCGACCAGGGCGCGAAGCGACTGACCGAATCGCCGACATAGGCCAGACCGCGGGTGGCCACCAGCAGATGCAGCTCGTAGCAGGCATGGTGATGCCAGCGGACCAGCCGGCTGTTCGAGCCATGTTCCAGATAATGCAGCGAGGCACTGGCTGCAGGATCGAAAGGGCTGCATTCCGGGCCGATCACCGAGGTGTCGGCGATCGGCGGCGGCATCCGCATCTGCGAGGCAGGACGAGCCATGATCCACACTCCAACGGGCAACAGGATGCGTCATCCTCGCCCGGAGCGGCTCGCAAAGGTAGGAGCAGCGCAGCATCCTGCGATCAGGACTCAGGGCCGGACAGCCTCCGGTCCGGCCGCCATCTCCCTTGCCACCACGGCCATCCAGGCATCGACCTGGTTTCGCGCGGTCCGCTGATCGGCGCCGGTGCGCTGCCGGAACAGCCGTATCGCCTGCAGCGAGCGGTTGGCCTGCATCAGCGGCAGGCATTCCTGACGCAGCGCCTGCAAGGGATCGATGCCGGCCTGCCGCTGCAGGATGTCCAGCTTGTATTCCAGCAGCCGCAGACGGCCCCGCTGCTCGCGCCAGGCAAACACCAGCGATGGCACCACTCCCGCCGCTCCAATCACGATCCAGTGGATATCCGTCATCACCTGCACCTCTCCGCCCCATCAGCGATAACGCAGCGAGCTGGTCCGTTGCCAGCCATCGCCCCCTTGCTCAGGACGATAGCGCTTCGGCCTGTTGCAGCCAAGCGCCCAGCCGCTCGGCCCAGGCATGCTGGTCTTCCGGCGTGGCCAGCAGATCCTGGCGCACCTCGATGGCGACATGCCGCAGACCGCCGCGTTCGCCATGCACCGGTACCGCATAATCGGTGGCATCGGTGACGGCATAAGGCTCGTTGTCTCCGACCACCCAGGTCCCGTCGGCACGCATCGCATCACGCAACGGATGGGCCAGCCGTGCGTCGCGACCGTAGAGCACGCCCAGATGCCAGCGCCTGGACTGTTCCATATAGACAGGGGTGAAGCTGTGCAGACTGACCAGCACCGTCGGCTGGCCGCGCTCGCGGCGCTGCTCGATCTCGGTATCGATCCGCTGGTGATAAGGGTGGAAGATCGCCTCTTCCCGGGCCAGTCGCGCCACCGGACTCAAGCCGTGGTTGCCCGGAATCTCGGTGCGCTCGCTGCGGGCAGGAATCGAGCCGGGAGCACCTGGCGGCCGGTTGCAGTCGATCACCAGCCGCGAATAGGTCTGCTGGATCAGCCAGGCATCCAGCACCCGCGCCAGCTGGCTGGCCAGCCCGGCCGCCCCCAGATCCCAGGCGATATGACGCTGCAGATCGGAGGCCGAGACCCCCAGATCACCCAGCGCCCGGGGAATCCGGCGCCCGGCATGATCGCTGATCAGCAGAAACGGCGAAGCGGCGGCGGCGTTTTCCACCCGGAACGCGGCAGGCTCGTCTTCATCCAGCAACCCAAACCCCGGTTGCAGCGGGGCGGCGGCAAAACCCTTCATGTGACTCGGCTTCCACAGGATCGAAGCCTTATCCTAGCGCGCCCGGCCCCTGTTCTGGCACCATCTCCGGTCTGCCCTGCCCGGCCTCGCCGTCGGCGGCGGCATCCGCCACATCGATGGACCCGACCCCATGCTGCAAGCCAATTACGAACAGATTCCGCTCAAGGACTATGCCGAGCGCGCCTATCTCGATTATTCGATGTATGTGGTGCTGGACCGCGCCCTGCCCTTTGTCGGCGACGGCCTCAAGCCGGTGCAGCGGCGCATTGTCTATGCCATGAGCGAGCTGGGCCTGGCCGCCTCGGCCAAGCCCAAGAAATCGGCGCGCACCGTCGGTGACGTGATCGGCAAATTCCATCCGCATGGCGACAGTGCCTGCTACGAGGCGCTGGTGCTGATGGCCCAGCCCTTCTCCTATCGCTATCCGCTGATCGACGGCCAGGGCAATTTCGGTTCCCCGGATGATCCGAAAAGCTTCGCCGCGATGCGTTATACCGAGTCCAAGCTGACGCCGATCGCCGAGGTGCTGCTGGCCGAGCTGGGCCAGGGCACGGTCGACTGGACGCCGAACTTCGACGGCACACTGGAAGAACCCAGCTGGCTGCCCTCGAGGCTGCCGCATGTGCTGCTGAACGGTTCGATGGGCATCGCGGTGGGCATGGCCACCGATATTCCGCCGCACAATCTGCGCGAAGTAGCCAGTGCCTGCATCCGGCTGCTGGATGATCCCGAGGCCACCATCGCCGATCTCTGCGAGCATGTGCAGGGCCCGGACTATCCGACCCAGGCCGAGATCATCACCCCGCGCGAAGACCTGCAGGCCATCTACAAGAACGGTACCGGTTCGGTGCGGGTCCGCGCGGTCTACCAGCAGGAGGAAGGCCAGATCGTGCTGACGGCGCTGCCGCATCAGGTCAGCCCGTCCAAGATCCTGGAGCAGATCGCGGCCCAGATGCGGGCCAAGAAACTGCCGATGCTGGAAGACCTGCGTGACGAATCGGATCACGAGAATCCGATCAGGCTGGTGCTGGTGCCGCGCTCGAGCCGGGTCGATACCGAGGCGATGATGCAGCATCTGTTCGCCACCACCGACCTGGAAAAGAGTTTCCGGGTCAACCTGAACATGATCGGCCTCGACGGCCGGCCCCAGGTCAAGGACCTCAAGCGGATCCTCAGCGAATGGCTGGCCTTCCGCACCCGGACCGTGACCCGCCGGCTGGAACATCGGCTGAGCAAGGTCGAGCGCCGGCTGCACCTGCTGGAAGGATTGCGCATCGCTTTCCTGAATCTGGACGAGGTGATCCGCATCGTCCGCAGCGAGGACGAGCCCAAGCCGGTGCTGATCGCCCGATTCGGCCTCAGCGAGGAACAGGCCGACTATATTCTGGAAACCCGTCTGCGCCAGCTGGCCCGGCTGGAGGAAATGAAGATCAATGCCGAGGCCTCGGCACTGGAGAAGGAACGCGCCAAGATCCAGGCCCTGCTGAAATCGCCGGCCAAGTTGAAAAGCCTTATCAAGGACGAAATCAGCGCCGATGCGGCCAAATTCGGCGATGATCGTCGCTCGCCGCTGGTCCGCCGCGAAGTCGCCCAGGCGCTGGACGAAAGCGCCCTGGTACCGGCCGAGCCGGTCACCGTGGTGCTCAGCCAGAAAGGCTGGATCCGCGCCGCCAAGGGCCACGACATCGATCCGGCCAGCCTCAATTACCGTGACGGCGATGACTTGCAAGGCGCGGTACGTGCTCGTACCACCCAGCAGGTCGCCTTTGTCGACTCCACCGGCCGCAGTTATTCCACCCCCGTCCACGGTCTGCCCTCGGCCCGCGGCAACGGCGAACCGCTGACCGGTCGCTTCAGCCCCGCCGCTGGCGCCAGCTTCGACACACTGATCGCCGCCGACCCCGATACCCGGCTGGTCCTGGTATCGAACTTCGGCTACGGCTTCGTCACCCGTTTCGAGACGCTGACCGGCCGCAACAAGGCCGGCAAGCACATCATCACCTTGAACGACGGAGCCCGGATCCTGACGCCCCAGATCAGCGCCGAACCGGCCAGCGACCGGATCGTGGTGGCCACCAGCGAGGGGCATCTGCTGATGTTCGCTGTCGCCGATCTGCCCGAACTGGACAAGGGCAAGGGCAACAAGCTGATCGAGATTCCCAAGGCAAAATTGCTCGCCGGTGAAGAGTATGTCGTTGGCGCGGTGGTGGTTCCCGAGGGCAGCGGCGAGGTGACCTTGTACGCTGGTCAGCGCAAATTAACTTTGCGTTGGGCAGATTTGATGCAGTACGGCGGCAACCGCGCCACCCGCGGCGGCCTGCTGCCACGAGGCCTGCGTCGAGTGGAGCGGATGGAAGTCGGCGCCGCCGTCAGGTAAACCCGTTCACGATCCCGTCGTCTGCCGACGGCGGGATCGCCCCGCTGATGTCGAGGAAGATCAGGATGATCACCTCGGCGAGGCGTTCACATCGTCTTCTGACCGCTCGTTCAAGGATGAACCATGCCGATCAAGAGCATTTGGCGGGCTGTGCCCGTCCTCCTCGCCAGCACCTTGTGGCCGGCGTCCGTCACGCTGGCCGCGGAGGATGCCCGACCGCGGCCCGCTTTCACCGGCCCGCTGGATGCCCTGAACCCCACGGCCCTGCCGCCCGGCATCTGGGTCATCGAGCCCTATCTTTCCTGGAACCGCGGCAATGGCAGCTTTGACGACCACCGTCGCTACCATCATGCCAGTCCGGCCTCTCGCCAATGGGGCCTGGCCCTTCCGATCCAGTACGGCATCACCCGCAATCTCAGCCTGCACCTGATTCTTTCCGCCGCCGACCGGCAGGCACCCGGCAGCCCCGGCGTGCGGGCCGGTGACAGCATTGTCCGCCTGCTGTACCAGCTGACCCATCCGGATCCGCAGCGCTCGCTGCCGGTGATTTCGCTGACCCTGGCCCAGGCCATACCCAGCGGCCGCTACCAGCATCTGCAGGCCTCGGCCGTTGACGGCATGGGCTCGGGCTCGCGCAATACGGTGCTGGGCATCAACAGCCAGACATATTTCTGGCTGCCCCGGGATCATGTGCTGCGGCTGCGTGCCAATCTGTACTGGACCGTGCTGGCCCCTCTGACCGGGCTTCGCGGCCATACCGCCTGGAATACGCCCGCCGACTTCGACGGCAGCCTGCGGGTCGGGCGGCAGGCCAGTCTGGACGTCGCCGGCGAGTACACCTTGAAGGGCCCCTGGGTGCTGGTCGGTGAAGTGATCTACAGCCGCTTTATGCCGACGCGCCTCTATCGGAACCCGCCAGGTCAGGACCGGCAGCGATTTGGCGGTGCACCCGGCGGCGACAGCCTGGTACTGGCACCGGCCATCGAATACAACTGGAATGCCTGGATCGGCCTGATCGCCGGTGTGGAGTTCACCGCCACCGGCCGCAACAGCAGCCATCGGGTCACGCCGCAGATCGCCTTGAACATGGTGTTCTGAGTCCACCCTGCTCCCGCGACGGCGGCCGGCCCCTCAGTTCCGGTCCGGGACCGCGATTCCGGCGTCGCCACTCAGATCAGGCTGGCGACGATATTCACGCTCAAGGCAATGATGAAAGCATTGAAGAAAAAGGCCACCATGCTGTGGACCAGGGCCGTGCGCCGCATCACCCGGCCGCTGATCTGCACATCGGATACCGAGAAGGCCATGCCCAGGGTAATCGCCAGATACATGAAGTCCCAGTAATCGGGGTCGGGCGTTTCCGGAAACAGAAAACCTTCCGGCGCGCCGCCCTGATCGCCGTAATAGCCATGGGCATAGTGCATGGCGAACATGGTGTTCATGAACAACCATGACAGGATGATGCTGAGCGCGCCCATCAACAGCTGCGGAATACCACCATGCTTGCCGGCATGCAGTTCCACGCTGAGGGCGATCAGCACCATCACGCAGACCAGGGTACTGCCCCACAACATGCCCCAGCGGCCGGTATCCTCGGCCCGGGCCATCCGGGCCAGGCTTTGCGGGCTGGTCCGCCAGAACAGCACGAAGACCATGCCCAGAAACACCGCCGCCGAGACATCGAAGGACAGCAGCAAAGCATGCGCCGGCGTGCTGGCGAGGCCGCTCAACACCAGCATGACGGTGAAGATCGTGGCGGCGATGGTCCAGCGCGGACGTGAGCGGAAATAACGGAAATGCCACCAGCGATTGGATCGCGATGGGCCGGAAGGAGCGGGACTGGGCATGGGAACCATTGTCGGACGTGCAGGTCCGTTACCATGCCGGCCGGCTTCCGCCGCTGTCAACGCGCAATAAATCACGCCACCCGCCCATGCGGCAGCGCGGCGGCGTCAGGTTTTCAGTCGACCAGCTCGGCATAATCCGGGTGGCGCTCGACCCAGGCGGCGGCAAAACTGCATACCGGCACCACCTTCCAGCCACGCTGACGGGCCAGCTCGAAGGCCTGCTCGGTCAATTGCCCGGCCAGCCCCTGGCCGGCCAGAGCCTCGGGCACCACGGTATGGGTGATGGTCATGACACCGTCGGCCAGCTCGTAATCCAGATAGCCCCGCTGGCCCTCGATTTCGATCTCGAAGGACTGCGCGGCTTCTTCGTGGCGGACAAGCGATCCCATGACTTCACTCCGGAGGTTTGGACGGGGGCTAGATAATCACCGCAGCAGATAAGAAAGCGTTAAACCTCCAGTTTCTGCGTCACTCCGCGCAAGCTTCCGCCGCCAGCTCCTGCGGCGCGGTGGCGGTCCGGGCCGCCCGCCGCCGCTCCACGGCCGCCGACAACTGCTCCAGCACCTGCACCGAGGTGGCCCAGTCGATGCATCCGTCAGTAATGCTCTGACCGTAGGTCAGCGGCTGACCGGGCCGCAGATCCTGGCGTCCCGCCAGCAGATGGCTTTCCACCATCACGCCGACGATGGCCTGCTGGCCGGCGGCCAGCTGGCTCGCCACGTCGGCCAGCACCGCCGGCTGGTTCTGCGGGTTCTTGCGGCTGTTGGCATGACTGGCATCAATCATCACCCGCGGCGCCAGCCCACCCTTGCGCATGGCCTCGCAGGCGGCCTGCACATGTTCGGCGTCATAATTGGGCTCGCGACCACCGCGCAGGATCAGATGGCAATCCGGATTGCCGGAGGTGGCCGCGATCGCGATGCGCCCCAGCTTGTTGACTGCCAGAAAATGATGCGGCTGGCTCGCTGCCATCACCGCATCGACCGCGATACGGACATTGCCGTCGGTACCGTTCTTGAAACCGACCGGACAGGACAGGCCCGAGGCCAGTTCGCGATGCACCTGGCTTTCGGTGGTGCGGGCGCCGATGGCGCCCCAGGCCACCAGGTCGGCCAGATACTGCGGGGTGATGATGTCGAGGAACTCGCAGCCTGCCGGCAAGCCCAGCGCATTGATGTCGGCCAGCAGCTTGCGGCCGGCACGCAGGCCTTTGTTGATCTGGTAACTGCCGTCAAGATCGGGATCGTTGATCAGCCCCTTCCAGCCCACCGTGGTGCGCGGCTTTTCGAAATAGACCCGCATCACGATTTCCAGGGTCCCGGCAAAACGATGCCGCTGCTCGACCAGGCGCTGCGCGTAGTCCATCGCCGCCGCCGTATCGTGAATGGAGCAGGGGCCGATCACCACGATCAAGCGGTCGTCATCGCCCTCCAGAATGTCATGCAAGGCCTGCCGGCCGGCGCTGACACAGGTGGCGGCGGCGTCGGAAAGCGGCAGCTGGGCGATCACTTCGGCCGGCGGACTGAGTTCCTGCAGGCTGCGGATGCGCAGATCATCGGTATGGCTGGACACGGGTAACTCCTGGGATGCGGTGGTCTGGCGCCCATAAAAAAAGCCGCCAGGTGGGCTGGCGGCTTGGTGAGGATCTGTTGGAAACCTTCAGTTCAAGGTTTGTACCCACGCGCCGCCGCCGGCATGTCAAAGCCGGTAAACCAGAAATAATAAGGGCGGTAGCTGTGGGTCATGGCGGAGATATGTACCACAGCCGCCGGTGGCTTGGCTAGTCACCGCGACCTTGCGCCATCGTCTTTCCCGCTGTCCGGAGCATCGCCACTTCCGGCCCGGCCCGCTTTTGGTTATGTTCAGCCATCGTTTTTGATGGAGCCGCCGGGTGGCCCGACTCATCCCGCAACGCAGCACCTGCCTGACGCAGATGACCCAAGGCGAAAAGCGATTCTCCGAGCGGCTGGAACAGAAGCTCGAAGATGACTATCTGGTCTGGTATCGCGTGCCGATCGGCCCGCGCCAGCAACGTCCCGACTTCATCGTGCTGCATCCCCGCCGTGGCCTGCTGGTGCTGGAAGTCAAGGACTGGACCAGCGAAAGCATCGTCCAGGCCGACCGCCGGCAACTGGCCCTGAGCACTGCACGCGGCCTGATACGAGAGCCCAACCCCTTGCTGCAGGCCCATGCCCATGCCCAGGAGATCAAGGCGATTCTGGAGGCCGATCCGGCACTGCGGCAACCGACGGACAGCCGCGATGCCGGCCAGCTGATCATGCCCTGGGGCTATGGCGTGATCCTGCCGCGCATCGGCCGACAGCAGTTTGTCGAGGGTGGACTGGAGGCCGCGATGGCGGGGCACCGGGTGATCTGCCAGGATGAAATGCCCGAAACGGTGGAGCCCGAGGCCTTTCAGCAAAGGCTGTGGGCGATGTTCGGTCACAGCTTTCCGGTGGCCTTGAGCTATCCGCAGATCGAGAGGATCCGCTGGCATCTGTTCCCCGAGTTGCGGCTGACCTCGGCCGCAGGCCAGTTCGGCCTGTTCGGCGACGAGACGACGGCCGAGGCGGGTCCGCTGCAGATACCCGAACTGATCCGGGTGATGGATCAGCAGCAGGAGAGTCTGGCCCGCTCGCTGGGCGACGGCCATCGGGTGATCCACGGCGTGGCCGGCTCCGGCAAGACCATGATCCTGGGCTACCGCGCCATGCATCTGGCCCGCTCCCAGAACCGGCCCATCCTGGTGCTGTGCTACAACCCCGCCCTGGCCGCCCGGCTGCTGCATGTCGTGCGCCAGCGCGGCCTTGAAGATCGCATCAGCGTGTTCGATTTCCATCGCTGGTGCCAGGAAATGCTGGTGACCTACCACGTGCCGGTTCCTCGCCGGGATGGTGCCGATGATCGCCAGGCCTGGCCCGAAGCGGTCATCGCCGCGGTGGAGCGCGGGCAGATTCCGCGAGCGCAATACGGTGCGGTGCTGGTCGACGAGGGTCAGGATTTCGAGCCGGACTGGTATCGTCTGATCGTGCAGATGGTGGACCCGGCCAGCAAGTCGCTGCTGGTGTTCTACGACGATGCCCAGCCCGGTCGGGATTCGCCGGCCCGGCCTGCCTTCAGCTGGAAAAGCGTAGGCATCGAGGCCGCCGGCCACACCACCATTCTGAAACTCAATTACCGCAACACCCTGGAAATCCTGGCGGTGGCGCGTGACTTCGCGCAGACCCTGCTGCAAGGCGCAGCCGAGCCGGGTGGTGACAGCCTGGTCTCGACGGACAGTGCCGGTCGGCATGGTCCGCTGCCCGAATTGCTGCGCACCGCCGATGCCGCCGACGAAGCCCGCCAGCTGCTGCAGATGATCCGCCGGGAGCAGGCCGCCGGCAGACCTCTGAGCGCCATCGCGGTACTGACCCGCAGCACGGCGGACAGCCGCGACTGGCAGGGCCGGCTGGAAGCGGCCGGAATCTCCGCGCGGGTCGCCCATGAAACCGGTGGCAGCTCGCTGTATCTGGAAGGTGCCACCGTGAAGCTGGTGACCATGCAGGCCAGCAAGGGCCTGGAATTCCCGGTGGTGCTGATTCCGGGACTGGGCACCATGCCCGGCCCCGGCGAAGACGAGACCGAAGAGGCCCGGCGGCTGTACATTGCGATGACCCGCGCCAGTGAGCGGCTGATCATGCTGCATGATCGCGACTCGATCTTCAGCCGGCGGATCCGCCAGGCCATCAACCAGGTGCAGGAGCAGTTGGGATCCGGCGGCGGCTGATCGTATCCGGCCGTCGCTTGCGCGACGGCCGGATACTGTTTCACCAGATCTTGACCCGATCCGGGGGGGCCAGATACAGCGTCTGGCCCGGCTTGACGTGGAAGGCCGGATACCAGGCATCGATATTGCGCACGGTCAGGGCCCGGAATGCCGCCGGCGCATGCACGTCGGTGGCCAGACCCTGACGCAAGGCCTGCTCGCGCTCCTTGGAGCGCCAGGCCTGGGCAAAGGCCAGGAAGAAACGCTGATCGCCGCTCATCCCGCCCAGCACCGGTGCCGGCCGGTTCTGCAAGGCATGGTGATAGGCCAGCCAGGAAATGGTCAGACCGCTGACATCGGCGATGTTCTCGCCCAGGGTCTGCTGGCCGTTGACATGCAGGCCGGGCAATACCTGATAGGCATCATACTGACGGGCAAGCTTCTGGCTGGCGGCCCGGAAGTGCGCCTGATCGCTGGGCGTCCACCAGTTGGCCAGCTTGCCGTGCTCATCGAACTCGGCACCGGTATTGTCGAAACTGTGGCTGATCTCGTGACCGATGATGGCGCCGATGGCACCGTAGTTCGCGGCGGGATCGGCCTTCGGATCGAAGAACGGCGGCACCAGGATCGCGGCGGGGAAATTCAGCGCGTTCTGCAGCGGCAGGTTCACCGCATTCACGGTCTGCGGCGTCATCCACCATTCACCGCGATCGGCCGGCTTGCCCAGCTTGGCCAGCTGATGACGGTATTCGAAGGTCTCGGCACGCAGATGGTTGCCCAGGGCATCATCGGGCTTGATGGTCAGGCTCGCATAGTCACGCCAATGCTCGGGATAACCGACGCCCACTTTCAAGGTGGCGATCTTGGCCTTGGCATGCGCCCGGGTGGCCGGAGTCATCCAGTCCAGCGTGTCGATGCGGGCATCGAAGGCATGCAGCAGATTGCCGACCAGGGTCTGCACGGCCGCCTTGGACGAGGCCGGGAAGTACTTCTGCACATACAGCTGGCCGACCGCATCGCCCAGATCCGAGGACACCGCGTCGACGGCACGCTGGTCACGCGGCCGCTGCTGCGATACGCCGGACAAGGTCTTGCCGAAGAAACCGAAGGACAGGTCGGCATAGGTCTTCGGCAGCAGGTTCGCATTCCGGTTCAGAGCCTCGAACCACAGATACTGCTTCCAGGTCGCCACCGGCACCGAGGCCACCAGCGCCGACAGCTGCCTGATGGCCTGCGGCTGCCAGGCAGCCACGGCAGGCTGGGCATCCAGACCGGCCGCCTGGAAAAAGGCCGGCCAGTCGATGCCCGGGGCCTGCTGCGGGAAACTCGCCAGCGACCAGGGCGCGCTGACCGCATGGACATCCTGGCTCTGCACCAGGCTGACCTGAGCCTGGGCGATGCGGGTTTCCAAAGCCAGGACGCTTCGGGCCGTCGTGATCGGCTGCTCGACGCCGGCGGCCTTCAGCAACGCCGTCACATAGCCAAGATAAGCCTTGCGGACGGACTGCATCGCGGGCGTGGTACTGAGGTAATAGTCACGATCCGGCAGCCCCAGGCCGCCCTGCAGCAGATAGCCGAGCTCCTGCGATGGATTGCCAAGATTCTGGGCCACGAACAGGCCGAACAGGTGGCTGGTATGGAAATGGGTCGCATTGATGGGATCGACATCGGCCCGCAGCTGGCGGCCGAACAGTGCCGACAGCGAAGCCAGATCATGCACCGAATCGATCGCGGCACGCTCGGCCTGCAGGGGCTTGAGTCCGGCCTTCTCGATGGCGGCGGTGTCCATATAGGCCGCATAGCCGGCGGCAACCTTGCCGGCCGTGCTATCGACGGGCGCATGGGCCCTGGCGGCATCGCGCACCAGCTGGCCGGTGCGGCGCACCGATTCCTTGTACACATCCAGGAACACGCCGGTCATCGGATAGGCGGCGGGAATCTGCGCCGTCTTGCGCCATCCCCCATTGGCATAGGCTTCAAAATCATTGCCGGGCAGGATCTGCCTGTCCATGCCGGCGACATCGATGCCACCGACGCGCTCGACGGCTTGAGCCGCACCACTTGCCAGGCCCAGCGCGATCAGGACACTCAGGCCTTTGGCCATACCAGACTTCATCAATTCATCTCCAGATATTCAAACAGCGGCGAACCGGGCCCAGGTCGCATCCGGCCGCTCAGGAACTGCAGGACAGCATGCCGCAGCCTTCGCGGCTGGCAGCCCAGTCGGGACGTCGAGCCGCCCAGGCTTCACGGCCAGGCTGCTCGACATAGGGTTGGCGCAGCACGTCCAGCAAGTCACCGATGCCGGAAGAATCGCCCGCCTCGGCCTGCTCGATCACTTGCTGCACCAGATAATTGCGGGGGATATAACAGGGATTGGCCTGCTGCATGGCCTGCCACCGCGCTGCCTGCGGCCGCGTTTCATCCGCCAGCCGCTGCCGGTAGCGGGCCAGCCAGGTCGAGAGTCGTGCCATCGCATCTGCCGGTGCATCGGCATAAAACGCCGGGCTGAAATGCAGCAGGCTGTCCATCGCCGGATCGTGCCGGCTCAGCAGGCGGAACAGCAAGGTCATGTCCAGTCGCGCGGCCTCCATCACCTGCAGCAATTCGGCCATCAGCTCGGCATCGTCGTCCCGGTCATGCTCCAGCCCCAGCTTGGCCCGGATATTGGCCCGCTCCTGGAGTCTCCATTCATCGACAAAGGCATCCAGTGCCGCCTGCAGCGGCGCCATGTCGCCAAACAGCGAGGCCAGCGCCCCGGCCAGCCGGCCCAGATTCCAGTAGGCCACCGCCGGCTGCTGCTCGTAGCGATAGCGACGCTGGCCGGCATCGGTGGTGTTCGGGGTCCAGCGCGGATCGAACGGTTCCATCCAGCCGTAGGGACCGTAGTCCAGGCTCAGCCCCAGGATCGACATATTGTCGGTATTCATCACACCGTGCACGAAGCCGACCCGCTGCCAATGCATCACCATCACTGCCGTGCGACGACAGATCGTTTCGAACCAGGCCGCATAACGGGCCTCGCCATGACCGCTCAGCTCAGGAAAATCGCGGTCGATCACGAAATCCGCCAGCTGTCGCACCAGCGCCGTGTCACCGCGCGATGCAGGCAGCTCGAAATGCCCGAAGCGGACAAATGAAGGCGCCATCCGGCAGACGATGGCCAAGGGCTCACGTTGGGCCCTGCCGTCATAGAACATGTCACGCCACACGCTGTCGGTGCTGCCGACCAGGCTCAGCGCCCGGGTGGTAGGTACCCCCAGATGCTGCATCGCCTCGCTGCAGATGAATTCGCGGATCGAGGAGCGCAGCACCGCGCGTCCATCGGCGCTGCGCGAATACGGGGTCGGACCGGCACCTTTCAGTTGCAGTTCCCAGCGCCGGCCGTCGGCAACGACAGCCTCGCCCAGCGAAATCGCCCGTCCGTCGCCCAGCTGTCCGGCCCAATGGCCGAACTGATGGCCACCGTAATTGCTGGCCCAGGGCTCCATCCCTGACAGCAAGGCATTGCCGGACAAGGCCTGCAACCATTCGGGCGTTTGCAGCGCCGCCAGATCCAGCCCCAGCAGGGCGGCCGCATCGGCCGAGGCGGCCAGCCAGCGCGGCGCCTGGACACGGGTCGGCTGCACTCTTGAATACATTGCGCCCGCCACTTCACGCGGGGCCAGCTCGGCAAGAGGATCGGCCGGCAGCTCGCGCAGCCAGCGATTGTCGAATTCCAATCGGCTCATGCCTGCATTATGACATCCCTCGCGGTCGAGCTTGCGGCCGCCTCGTTGCCGCGTTCTGAAGGTTGGTTCACTGGCTGCGGACCGGCCTTGCGATAGAATCGGGCTTCCATGCCACACTGGCACCATGAGCACGCGCATGCCCTCTACTTCCGAGCCTTCCCCACTCGCCGCCCATGCCGAACGACTGACCGGGGTGCCTTTGCGCGAGCTGATCCAGGATCCGCAGCGCAATGAGGCCTTGCGACAGCGACTGGGTCCGCTGCTGCTGGATCTGTCGCGACAGTCACTGGATCTGCCGGCACTGCAAGCCCTGGGCGAAGATCTGGAAGCCAGCGGCTGGCAGGCAGCCCGCGAGGCGATGTTCAGCGGCGAGTCGATCAACCGCTCGGAAGGCCGGCCGGTGCTGCATACCGCACTGCGCGCCGCCGGTGCGGCCTTGCCTTCGCCGGCCCCGGCTGAAGTCCGCCGCGACATCGAACAGACCTTGCAGAAGGTCGAGCGTCTGGTCAGCGCCCTGCATGCCGGTGAAGGGGCCAGCTGCGGTCTGCCGACCACGGTCACCGACGTCGTCCATATCGGTATCGGCGGCTCCGACCTCGGGCCGCGACTCGCCGTGCATGCGCTGTCCCGTTATCGACGACCGCATACCCGCGTGCACTTTCTGACCAATGTCGACGGCCAGACCGTGCACGATCTGCTGGCCGGTCTGGATCCGCGGCGAACCCTGGTCATCATTGCGTCCAAAAGCTTCAACACCCAGGAAACGCTGCTCAACGCCAATGCGCTGCGCGACTGGATCGCCAGGGCCTATGACGGCAACGCCCGCAAGCTGGCCCGCCATTTTCTGGCCGTCACCGCCCGCCCCGAGGCCGCCCGCGCCTGGGGCGTGCCCGAATCCCATATCTATCCGATGTGGGACTATGTCAGCGGTCGCACTTCGTTGTGGTCGGCGGTCGGTCTGGTCGCCGCACTGGCCCTGGGCATGGAACACTTCCGGGCCATGCTGGCCGGTGCCGCACGGATGGATGATCATTTCCGAAGTACCGAATGGACGCAGAATCTGCCGGTGCTGCTGGCCCTGGTCGAGCACTGGAACCGCAATTTCAAAGGTTATGCCGGCCGTGCCGTGATCGCCTATGCCGACCTGCTGCGCGATCTCACGCCTTATCTGCAGCAGCTGGAAATGGAAAGTCTGGGCAAGCAGGTCGACCAAAATGGCCAGCCGCTGGCCGGGCGCGGTGGTGGCGTGGTCTGGGGCGGTGTCGGCACCAATGCGCAGCACGCCTATTTCCAGGCCTTGCACCAGGGCAGTGAGGTGATCCCGGTGGAATTCATCGCCCTGGTCCGGCCTGCCCACCCACTGCATGCCAACCATGATGCCCTGCTGTCCAATGTGCTGGGTCAGGCGGCATCGCTGGCACTGGGGCGCTCTGCTGCCGAAGTGCAGGCTGATCCCGAGCGAAGGCCCGAAGGCTTGAGTGCCGAAGCTCTGGCCGCCCAGCGCGTGCTGCCGGGCAACCGCCCCAGCACCATCATCCTGCTGGATGAACTCACACCGCAGTCACTGGGAAGCCTGATCGCCTTGTACGAACACAAGGTCTTCGTGCTCGCTCACTGGTGGGGACTGAACGCCTACGATCAGTGGGGCGTGGAGCCGGGCAAGGCACTGGCCCGCCAGATCGCCGCGGTACTGGATGCCGAGGCGATGGATCTGGAGGACTTCGATCCGGCCACCCGCGCCTTGATCCAGGAAATCCAGAGCCGGCGCGAAGGCTGAGTCTTCAGCGCGGACCGCCGCCACGCCGTGGCGGCAGTGGACGCACGGGCACCGCCGACTGGACTGCCTGCTGGCTCTGGTAGCGCTGCAGCAAGGCCCGCTGATTGGCCTCGTAGGTGCTTCGGCTGGCCGCGCCCGCCTGCTGCAGCTGACGCTGACTGGCCTGATTGTTCTGCAGTCGCTGCAACGACTGCTGGTTCATCTGCTGCTGCAATGCATTCTGCTGCAGCTGACGACTGAGCTGCTGCTGATCGACCTGCTGCCGGAACTGAAGCTGGCGACTTTCCAGCTGATAGCGCTGACTGAGTTGCTGTTGCTGGGAGCGCTGCTGCTGGGCCTGCAACTGGCGCAAGCCGTTGGCCGCCGGACTGGCCGACAGCGGTGCCGGCCGCAGCGTTTGCGGCAGAGCCAGAGCCAGCGTCGGCAGCAGACCGACCAGGGCCAGGGCCGACAGCGACAGCGACAGCGGAAAAAGACGATTGCAGTCTGGGATTTTCATGCCGTATCGCACCACGCGATGTCCTGAACAGGTGATCAGCATACGATGATCGCCATGAATCCCGTTTATCCTGTGCCCTGAATATGGGTACGTCGCCGACATCCACCGGCGCCTCCCTGCCGGATACGATTCACGCGTCGCGATCGCGGACCTTGCCATGACCGAACCTCAAAGCCTTGCCGGCATCATCGCCTGGCCCGACCCTCGCATCGAACTGCGGCATCTGCGCTATTTCCTGGTGGTGGCCGAGGAACTGCACTTCAGTCGTGCCGCCGAACGGCTGGGTCTGTCCCAGCCGCCGCTCAGCCAGCAGATCCGGCAGCTGGAATCCTGCCTGGGCGCGGCCCTGTTCACCCGCTCGCGGAGACGCGTCGAACTGACCGAGGCCGGACGGGTGCTGTATCCGCTGGCGCAGGATATTCTGCGCCGGATGGCTGGAGCCATCGATCAGGTGCACCGCGTCGAAAACGGGGAAATCGGCGAACTGCGGATCGGCTTCACCCGTTCGACCGCGCTATCGGCCGAATTGCCGCGATCCGTGCGCCGTCTGCGGCAACTCTACCCCGACCTGCAACTTCTGCTGCAGGAAATGAATTCGCTGCAACAGGTCGACGCGCTTGAGGATGGCCGTCTGGATGTCGGCATCATGCGACATGCCCCGCTGCCCCCCAGTCTGACCGCCAGCCATCTGCTCGATGACCCGCTGGTCGCCGTGCTGCGGGCGGATGATCCAGCCGTCCGGGAGCACCCCCTCGACCAGGCGCTGGACCTGCGCCAACTGGCCAAACGCCACTTCATCATGTTCGCCCGCAGCGTGGGTGCCGGCATCCACGACGATGTGCAGCAACTGTGTCAGCGCGCCGGCTTCCAGCCACTGATCATCCAGGAGGCCGGGGAGTCCAATACCATTCTGGCCCTGGTGGCCGCGGGGCTCGGGGTCTCGATCCTGCCGGCCTCCTATGCGCGGATCAGCACCGAAGAACTGCGCTTCGTCGCCATCGATGATCCTGCCTCGCGTTCAGGCATCCATATCGTGCATCGTCGTGAACATCGCATGCCGATGGTGACGCGCCTGGTCCGCCTGCTGACAGGAGACACCTCAAGCGAATCCCTTGGCCGGCCCGACACAGGACGCAGCGATCACCCCGCCTGATGCGCCCGCTGTTCTGTCGCCTTCAGACCGGCGATCAACGTCAGGGCGGCAAGCAGCAAGGCCGTCACCGCAGCCACCACCCCTGGCCAGCCAGCCCTTGCGTAACACCAGCCACCGGCGATGCCCAGCACGCTGGAGCCCAGGTAGTAGCTGAAAAGATACAGGGAGGCGGCCTGGGCCTTGGCCTTGCCTCCGCGCTGGCCGACCCAGGCGCTGACCGTCGAATGGCCGCCGAAAAAGCCGAACGTGATCGCCACGATGCCGATGGCGACCAGCAGCAGATGACTGCTCAGACTGATCCAGGCGCCGACCAGCATCATGCCCAGGGCTATCGCCAGCACCTTGGCACGCCCCAGGCGGCCCGCCAGACTGCCCATCCATGCCGAGCTGAAACTGCCGACCAGATAAACGCTGAAAATCAGGCCGGTCTCGGTCTGGCTGAGGTTGAAGGGCCCGGCCAGCAGGCGATAGCCGATGGTGCTGTAGATGGCCACGAACACGCCCAGCAGCAGAAAGCCCTCGGCGAACATGGCCAGCAGCGCCTTGTCCCGCAGCAGAGCACTCATCCGCTGCAGAAGGGGGCCCAGTTGCAATGGCTGGCGCTGATGATGGCGGGAATCCGGCAGCAGGCGACAGAACAGGATGGCCGAGGCCAGACCGATGGCTCCTACCGCGGCCAGTCCCATCCGCCAGCCCAAGGCATCGGCCACCAGCCCGGCGATCAGTCGTCCGCACATGCCGCCGATGGCGTTGCCACTGATATACAGCCCCATGCCCAGACCGATCGATTCGGGATGCATTTCCTCGGCGAGATAGGTCATGGCCACCGCCGGCAAGCCGCTCAGGGCCAGGCCCAGCAGGGTACGGATCAGCAGCAGACTGTGCCAGTCGGGCGCCACCGAAGACAGCAGGACCAGGCTGGCCGACGCGAGCAAGGACACCGCCATGACCGGCTTGCGCCCCAGTGCATCGGACACCGCGCCGGCAAACAGCATGGCCACCGCCAGCACGGCGGTGCTCAGCGACAGCGACAAGGCGCTGCCGGCGGCATCCACATGAAAATCGCGACTGAACTCCGGCATCAACGGCTGTACGCAATACAGCAGGCCGAAGGTGGCAAAACCTGCCGCGAACAAGGCGCGGCTGGTCCGGCCAAAGGCGCGGGTGCCATGACGCAGACGCAGATCCTGCGGACTCGAACTCGTCCGGGGCTCAGCGGAAAGTTCTTGCATGGACGGACTCGGCACTGACGGGAATAACCTTTATTTTACAAATATGATTGAGATGATCCATACAGCAAAAGATAGGCTGTGATATATCTCATATATAAGTTGAACTCTGACGCCCGGCAGCGGCTTGCATCACGCGCAGCGGCTCGCCAGAATCAGCGGTCACCCCGACCGGCCGTCAGCGGCCGCCAAGACTCTGCGATTGCTGCCCCTATGACCAAGCTATCCTCCAGCTACCGGGAGGTCCTGGCCGGGCTGACCACGTCCTTCGCCCTGGTACCCGAAAGCCTTGCCTTTGCCCTGGTGGCCCATCTCAATCCGCTGATGGGCCTGTATGGCGCCGCCATCATCTGCGGTCTGACCGCCGTACTGGGCGGCCGCCCCGGCATGATTTCCGGCGCGGCCGGTTCGATGGCCGTGGTGATCGTCGCCCTGGTGGTCAGCCATGGTCCCCAGTATCTGCTCGCCACCGTGGTCCTGGGTGGACTGCTGATGATGCTGTTCGGCCTGCTGCGGCTGGCCAGCCTGATCCGGATGGTGCCGCACCCGGTGATGCTGGGCTTCGTCAACGGGCTGGCCATCATCATCGCCATGGCCCAGCTCGATCACTTCAAGATCCGTGATGCCGGCGGTCTGCACTGGCTGCAAGGCTCGGCGCTGCTGATGATGCTGGTCCTGACCGCGACCACCATGCTGATCGTGTATCTGATCCCGAAAATCACTCGCCGGCTGCCACCGGCACTGATCGCCATCGTCGGCCTGGCCGTGGTCTGCAGCGCATTCCAGCTGCCGACCCGCCAGCTGGGCGATCTGGCCCATATCGCCGGCAACCTGCCCCGCCTGCACTGGCCGCAGGTGCCATGGGATCTGGCGACCCTGCGCATCATCACGCCTTACGCGGTGCTGATGGCGGTGGTCGGCCTGCTGGAAACGCTGCTCACCCTGCGGGTGACCCAGGAAATCACCGCCACCGGCAGCCAGCCCAACCGTGAATGCATCGCGCTGGGCGCCGCCAATATCAGCTCCGGCCTGCTGGGCGGCATGGGTGGTTGCGCCATGATCGGCCAGACCATGATCAATCTCGGTTCCGGTGGCCGCGGCCGTCTGTCCGGTCTGGTCTGCGGAGTGATGATCATGCTCTATATCGTGGCCCTGTCCCCCCTGATCGAGAAGATTCCGTTGGCCGCTCTGGCCGGGGTGATGTTCGTGGTGGCCCAGCAGACCTTCGCCTGGGCTTCGCTGCGGCAGCTGGGCCGGATTCCGCTCAGCGATGCCGTGGTCATCATCGCGGTCACCACCATCACGGTCTGGACCGATCTGGCCATCGCCGTGGTCTGCGGAGTGATCCTGTCGGCACTCAGCTTCGCCTGGCAGCAGGCTGGTCATCTCCATGCCCGTCGCGAGGAAGCGGCCGGGCATACCGATTATCATCTCGGCGGCCTGCTGTTCTTCGCCTCCGCCGATGGCTTTCTGGCCCTGTTCGAACTGGATCGCGATGCCGCCGTGATCCGCCTCGACTGCCAGCACCTGCAACTGGTCGGCCAGTCAGCCACTGCAGCCCTGGAAACCCTGCAGCAGCGCTGTCTGGATCGCGGCAAACGCTTGCAGCTGGTCGGCCTCAGTGCCGGTCAGCGCCATTTGCTGCGTCATCATCCGGAACTGGTCGGGGCCTGAGCCTGACCTGACCAACAGCCATGCTGACAGGACCGCCGGCAGGCCTCGGCTATACTCCCCGGGTGTGCCCTGATCGCGGGCCGGAGAGCCGGCCTGCACGGACTTGATCCCTCATCTGGAGGTTGCTGCATGAGTTCTTTACGGGAAAAAAAAGCCTGGAAGGCGTTGACCGAACACCACCCTTCCATCGCCTCGAAGCATCTGCGCGATCTGTTTGCCGCTGACCCCGACCGCGCCGAGCGCTATACCCTGGAAGCGGTCGGCCTGCGCCTGGACTATTCCAAGCATCGCATCGACGACGACAGCTTGAATCATCTGTTTGCGCTGGCCCGCGAAAGCGACCTGGAAGCGAAGCGCGATGCCCTGCTGTCCGGGGCCAAGGTCAATGTCACCGAGCATCGTGCCGCCTTGCATACCGCACTGCGCGCACCGGCCGACGCCCATATCGAGGTGGACGGCAAGAACGTGGTTCCCGAAGTCCAGGCCACCCTGCGCCAGATGGAGACCTTTGCCGAGGCCATCCGCAGCCAGCAGTGGAAGGGCTTCAGCGGCAAGCCGATCCGTCATATCGTCAATATCGGCATCGGCGGCTCCGACCTGGGGCCGGTGATGGTCTGCCAGGCCCTGCGCCATTACAGTGACCAGCGCCTGCAGCTGCGCTTCGTGTCCAATGTCGACGACACCGACTTCGCCGAAGCGGTGCGCGATCTGGATCCGGCCGAAACCCTGTTTGTCGTCGCTTCCAAGACCTTCACCACCCAGGAGACGATGACCAACGCCCACACGGCGCGTGACTGGTTGCTGCAGGCTGCCGGCGGCAAGATCGAAGCCGTCGCCCGCCATTTCGTGGCCTTGTCTACCAACGCTGACGCCGTGACCGGGTTCGGCATTTCCACCGACCAGATGTTCGGCTTCTGGGACTGGGTCGGTGGGCGTTATTCCGTGGATTCGGCCATCGGCCTGTCCATCATGCTGGCGATCGGACCGGCCCGGTTCCGCGAATTCCTGGCCGGCTTCCATGCCATGGACGAGCACTTCCGTCACGCTCCGCTGGAGCGGAACCTGCCGGTGATCATGGGGCTGCTGAATGTCTGGTACACCAATTTCTTCGGCACCCAGACCGTAGCCGTGCTGCCTTACGAGCAGTATCTGAGCCGTTTCCCGGCTTATCTGCAGCAGCTGACCATGGAGTCCAACGGCAAGCGCGTCACCGCCGAAGGCGTCACCGTCGACTATGACACCGGCCCGATCTTCTGGGGCGAACCGGGGACCAATGGCCAGCACTCGTTCTATCAGCTGATCCACCAGGGGACTCGCCTGATCCCCTGCGATTTCATCGCCTTCGCCGAATCGCTGAATCCGCTGGGCAAGCACCATGACCTGCTGATCGCCAATGTGATCGCCCAGGCCGAGGCGCTGGCCTTCGGCAAGACGGCCGACGAGGTCAAGGCCGAAGGTACCCCTGCCGAACTGGTGCCGCACAAGGTATTCGAAGGCAATCGCCCCTCCAGCCTGCTGCTGGCCGAGAAGCTGACCCCGGCGCTGCTGGGCAGTCTGATCGCGCTGTACGAGCACAGCGTGTTCACCCAGGCCACGATCTGGGGCATCGATCCCTTCGACCAGTGGGGTGTCGAGCTGGGCAAGCAGCTGGCCAGGACCGTGGCCGCCGAGTTCGACGGCGACGAGGCCGAGCTGAAGCATGACAGCTCCACCAATGCCGCCATCCGCTGGTATCGGCAGCACCGCCGACCGGTCTGAGCGCCCCTCGTGATGCCCCGGAGCCGGGGCATCACGGCCACACCAGCTCCGGCTCGCGTCGTTGCGCGCCCCTTTCCGGACGTACGCCGACTTGCGACACCCGAGAGCGAACGGTTAGCGTTAGGACATGACTGTCGCCTTCGACACCCCCATCGCCAGCCCCGCCGCCGGGCCGGTTCCCGCCTGGCATGCCGAGCTGCGACTGCGCTTCGAAACCCGGGGTGGTCAGACCCGCGCCGCCGAGCGTCGCCACAGCGGACCGCTGCGCATCCAGAAACTGCTTTATCCGCAGGGACCGACCTGCTGCCATGGCTTGCTGCTGCATCCGCCGGGCGGCATTGCCGGCGGCGATCAGTTGCGACTGGATATTCGCCTGGGCGATCAGGCCCATGTCTTGCTGACCACGCCGGGAGCCGGCAAGTGGTACCGCAGCGTCTACGCCGAGGCGCTGCAGACCATCCACCTCGAGCTGGAAGGCCGCAGCTGTCTGGAATGGCTGCCGCAGGAAACCCTGCTGTTCCAGGGGGCCCGGGCCCGCCAGCGGCTGCAGGTCAGCCTGGATCGGGACAGCCGATGGCTGAGCTGGGACATCGTCCAGCTGGGCCGCCTCGCTGCCGGCGAGCACTGGTCGCAGGGCCGCTGGGCCCAGCAGATACGGATCCAGCGCGAGGGTCTGGATGTCTGGCGCGAACAGGCCGAATTCGAAGCCGATGCCGGCCTCCGCCACTCTCCGCTGGGCCTGGCCGGCCACGCGGTATTTGCCACCATCTGGGTCTGCGGTCCGCAACTGACCGCCGCCCCCGAAGCTGCTCTGGCAGCGGCTCGGGGCGTTGTGCCGGAAGCCGGGACGCTGTTCGCGGCCACCTGGCTGCAGGCTCCGGCGGAGCTGCTGGTGATCAGGGTGCTGGGACATGATTGCAGCCGCGTGCGTAGCCTGTGCGAGCGCTTGTGGCATACCATGCGGCCCTGGATCTGCGAGTTGCCGCCGCAACGGCCGCGGATCTGGAATACCTGAGGCTGCCCGGGAGATCGCCATGGAACTGAGTCCGCGAGAGAAAGACAAGCTGCTGATCTTCACCGCGGCCCTGGTCGCCGAGCGCCGCAAGGCCCGCGGCCTGAAGCTGAACTATCCCGAAGCAGTCGCCTATATCAGTGCGGCCATCATGGAAGGTGCCCGTGACGGGCGCAGCGTCGCCGACCTGATGCATTTCGGCACCACCCTGCTGCAACCGGACGATGTCATGGACGGCATCGCCGCCATGCTGCCGGAGATCCAGGTCGAGGCTACCTTTCCCGATGGCAGCAAGCTGGTCACCGTACATGCCCCGATCGGCTGATCAGACCCTCGGCCGGGCTCCACCGCCTCTGTCGGACGGTATACATTAGCTCGTATCCCTGTCCGTATGATCCGGAGGTCGTGTTGAACCAGCCAGTATGTCTCGTCATGCCATCCGCCATGATGGCGATCGCACCGGCCCGGTCTGCAGGCCGGCCGGTCCGCCCCTCTGCCGCCCGCCGGGTGGACCGATGATTCCGGGCGAGCTGCTGGTGGAACCGGGCGAGATCGAGCTGAATGTCGGCCGCCAGCGTTGCCGGCTGTCGGTCGCCAATACCGGCGACCGACCGGTGCAGGTCGGCTCGCACTATCATTTTTTCGAGGTCAACGCGGCCCTGCGCTTTGATCGCGAACAGGCCCGCGGCTTTCGTCTGGACATCCCCGCCGGTACCGCGGTGCGTTTCGAGCCGGGCCAGCACCGCGAAGTCGAGCTGGTCGCCCTGGCCGGTGATCGCATCGTCTATGGCTTCACTGCGGCCGTGATGGGAGCCCTGGCATGAGCCGCCTTGATCGAATCGCCTATGCCGAGATGTATGGCCCCACCGTGGGCGACCGGGTACGGCTGGCCGATACGGCGCTGATGGTCGAGGTCGAACGCGACTTCACGATCCATGGCGAAGAGGTGAAGTTCGGTGGCGGCAAGGTGATCCGCGACGGTATGGGGCAGAGTCAGCGGCACAGTGCCGACTGCGCCGACACGGTGATCACCAATGCCTTGATCATCGACCACTGGGGCATCGTCAAAGCCGATGTCGGCCTCAAACATGGCCGCATCAGCGGCATCGGCAAGGCCGGAAATCCGGACATCCAGCCCGGCGTCAGCATCGTGATCGGCCCGGGTACCGAAATCATTGCCGGCGAAGGCCTGATCCTGACGGCCGGCGGCATCGATACCCATATCCATTTCATCGCGCCGCAACAGATCGAAGAGGCACTGATGTCCGGCATCACCACCATGATCGGCGGCGGCACCGGACCGGCCACGGGCACCAAGGCCACCACCTGCACCCCCGGCCCCTGGCACCTGCAGCGCATGCTGGAGGCGGCCGAGGCCTTCCCGATGAATCTGGGCTTTCTGGGCAAGGGCAATGCCAGCCTGACCGGCGCCTTGCACGAACAGGTCGAGGCCGGCGCGGTCGGCCTGAAACTGCACGAGGACTGGGGTACCACCCCGGCAGCCATCGACGCGGCCCTGCAGGTGGCCGAAGCCACCGACACCCAGGTCGCGATCCATACCGATACGCTCAATGAATCGGGCTTCGTGGAAACCACGCTGGCCGCCTTCAAGGGCCGCGCCATCCACACCTACCATACCGAAGGCGCCGGCGGCGGCCATGCCCCGGACATCATCAAGGCAGCCTCGCTGTCCAACGTGCTGCCCAGCTCGACCAATCCGACCCGGCCGTTCACGGTCAATACGGTGGACGAACATCTGGACATGCTGATGGTCTGTCACCATCTGGATCCGGCGATTGCCGAAGATGTCGCCTTTGCCGAAAGCCGGATCCGTCGCGAGACCATCGCCGCCGAAGATATCCTGCATGACATCGGCGCCTTTTCGATGATCAGCTCCGATTCCCAGGCCATGGGCCGGGTCGGCGAGGTGATCACCCGCACCTTCCAGACCGCGCACAAGATGAAGGTCCAGCGCGGCGCCCTGGCCCCGGATACCGCCCGACATGACAATTTCAGGGTCAAACGCTATCTGGCCAAGATCACCATCAACCCGGCGATCACCCATGGCATCGCCCATGAGGTGGGCTCGGTCGAAGTCGGAAAATGGGCCGACCTGGTGCTGTGGAAACCGGCCTTCTTCGGCGTGAAGCCGGCCCTGATCCTGAAAGGTGGCAGCATCGCGGCCGCGCCGATGGGTGATCCCAATGCCTCGATCCCGACCCCGCAGCCGGTGCATTACCGGCCGATGTTTGCCAGCTACGGCCGCAGTCTCACCGCCAGCTCGCTGACCTTTGTCTCCCAGCTGGCTCTGGATCAAGGTCTGGGCGAGCGGCTGCATCTGGACAAGCCGCTGGTCGCGGTCCGTCGCTGTCGTGACATCGGCAAGCAGGACATGGTCCACAACGATGCCTGTCCGGACATCCGCGTGGACCCGCAGACCTATGTTGTCGTCGCCGATGGCGAACCGCTGTGGTGCGAGCCGGCCACCGAGCTGCCGATGGCACAGCGCTATTTCCTGTTCTGAAAAAGACGATGGCCGGTGCTGCCGCCGGATCCGCTCGTGTCGGCCGGTGCCGGACCGATGCGCCGGCCCCGCAAAGTAACGGGCCTGCCGTCATGCCGATGCACCGCTCAAACGGCAAGCCTGCTTTCCGACAGGACACGCCCCGGCGCGCGGTGAGCTCGCGGGTGGCACGGCCTGCGTCGCGGCCTCGGACATGCAGACAACGATCTACAGCACCGATGAGCCGGAGACGCTCTTGAGATGGCCGGCAAAACTGGCCACTATCAGACCATGAGCCGCTCCCTGCCACCGGATGCCAGCCCGGCCTTGCTGCGCGTGAGCCACCATCAGGTCGCTGCCGACACGGCGATCCAGGCCAGCCCTCTGGCCCTGCCGCTGGCCGCCCGCCAGCGCAGCCGATTGCGCTGGCGACTGCCGGACCGGCGCGAAATCGCCTGGGTCCTGCCTGCCGGCACCCGCCTGCAGCCCGGTGACCTGCTGATCATCGACGCCGGACAGCGCTTCCGTATCGAGGCGGCCACCGAACATGTGCTGCGCATCCGGGCCGATACGCCGCAGGCCCTGGCCCGCGCGGCCTATCATCTGGGCAACCGCCACGTTCCGGTCGAGGTCGGCCGCGATTATCTGGCAATCGAGCCCGACCCGGTACTGCGCGACATGCTGGATCAGCTCGGCGTACACTGCCAGGCCATGCAGGCCCCCTTCCAGCCCGAGCACGGCGCCTATGGCGGCGGTCACCGCCATGGTCACGAGGCCAGCTTCAAGGAAGACTATGCGCTGGCCCAGGCCTTGTTTGTCAGCCATCAGGCCGAGCATCCATGAACCCGGCCATGGCTGACCCGCGTGCCGGCTGGCTGCAACTGGCTTCCGCGACCCTGCCGGTCGGCGCCTTCAGTCACTCGCTGGGGATGGAGGCGGCCATCGAGGCCGGCCAGCTGGCCGATGCGGGACAGGCCGAAGCCTGGATCGCGGACTTTCTGCAATGGGTCTGGGCGCCGAGCGAAGCGGTGTACTGGCTGGCCATGCATCAGGCCTGGACGGATCGCGATGATGGCCGCATCGAGGATCTGAACCGCCAGGTCGCCGTGACCCGGGAAACCGCCGAACTGCGCCTGGAAAGCGAGCAGACCGGACGTTCCCTGCGACAGTGGCTGCTGGCCCTGCCGCAGACCCCGGGACTCGGCCGCTGGCATCGGCAGCGGCTGGAAGCCCTGGAACCGGCCAGCTGGATCAGCGTGCATGCCTGTGCCGCCGTGGCGCTGGGACTGAATGCCGACGACGCTCTTTATGCGCTGGGCTGGAGCCTGCTGGAGAGTCTGGTGGCCGCCGCCGTGCGACTGGTCCCTCTGGGACAAGTCGCCGGTCAGGCCATTCTGCGCCGCCAGGCGCTGGATCTGCCTCGCCTGCTGGCCGCGGCCCAGGCTGTCCAGAGTGGACAGGCACTCAATTTCGCACCGATGCTGGCCATTCTGTCGGCCGGTCATGAAACCCAATACTCAAGGTTGTTCCGCTCATGAATCACAGCACCCGCCAGAATCCGCTGCCGCCACTGCGTGTCGGTATCGGCGGTCCCGTCGGATCCGGCAAGACCACCCTGCTGGAAATGCTGTGCAAGCGCATGCGCGATGACCACGACCTGGTGGTGATCACCAACGACATCTATACCAAGGAGGATCAACGCCTGCTGACCGTGGCCGGCGCGCTGGAACCCGAACGTATCATGGGCGTGGAAACCGGCGGCTGCCCGCATACCGCCATCCGCGAAGATGCCTCGATCAATCTGGACGCGATCGAACGGATGAGCCGGATCTATCCTGAAGCCGACATCATCTTCATCGAATCGGGCGGCGACAATCTGGCGGCCACGTTTTCGCCCGAGCTGGTCGACCTGACCATCTATGTGATCGATGTCGCCGGTGGCGAGAAAGTCCCGCGCAAGGGTGGCCCCGGCATCACCCGTTCGGATCTGCTGGTGATCAACAAGATCGATCTGGCGCCTTATGTCGGTGCTTCGCTGGAGATCATGCAGCGCGACGCGCAGGCCATGCGTGGCGCGCGCCCTTTCGTGATGACCGATCTACCCCGCCAGCAGGGTCTGGATCAGGTGATCCGCTTTATCGAGCGCCAAGGTCTGCTGCAGGACTGAGCCGGCCCGGATCGCGCCCGGGGACGAGGCGACACGACATTCCATAGTCCATGACTATGGAAATCATCATGACAATCGAATTCAAAGACAGGCTTTCAGCGATTAGTCTCGAATTATCAAGCCAACAGCCAAGCAGCCAGGAGCGAAGATGAGCGACGAACGCAAAATACTGACCACCGATGCCGGTGCCGCGATCCCCGACAACCAGAACAGTCTGACCGCCGGTGCGCGCGGGCCGCTGCTGGTACAGGATCACCAGCTCTTCGAAAAGCATGCCCACTTCAATCGCGAGCGCATCCCCGAGCGCGTGGTGCATGCCAAGGGCTCGGCCGCCTTCGGCACGCTCACCATCACCCAGGACATCAGCCGCTACACCCGCGCGGCCGTGCTGCAGCAAGGCGTGCAGACCCCGATGCTGGCCCGCTTCTCGACCGTCGCCGGCGAGCGCGGTGCCGCGGATGCCGAGCGTGACGTGCGCGGCTTCGCCCTGAAGTTCTATACCAGCGAAGGCAACTGGGATCTGGTCGGCAACAATACTCCGGTGTTCTTCGTCCGCGATCCGTTCAAGTTCCCGGACTTCATCCACACCCAGAAACGCGATCCGCGCAACAATATGCGCAGCAATACCGCGCAATGGGACTTCTGGTCGCTGTCGCCGGAATCGCTGCACCAGGTCACCATCCTGATGAGCGACCGCGGCCTGCCCGCCAGCCTGCGCCACATGCATGGCTTCGGCAGCCATACCTACAGTCTGATCAATGCCGGCAATGAAAGGGTCTGGGTGAAGTTCCACTTCAAGACCCGCCAGGGCATCAGAAACTGGACCAATGCCACCGCGAATGCCGCCATCGGCGAAGATCGCGAAACCCATCAGCGGGACTTGTTCGACAGCATCGAAAAAGGCGACTTCCCCAAATGGGGCGTCTATATCCAGGTGATGAGCGAAACCCAGGCCGCCGAGCTGCCTTACAACCCCTTCGACCTGACCAAGGTCTGGTCGCAAAAAGAGTTCCCGCTGATCGAAGTCGGCGAGTTCGAGCTCAATCGCAACCCGGACAATTATTTCGCCGAAGTCGAGCAGGCCAGCTTCTCGCCGGCCAACGTCGTTCCAGGCATCGCACACAGCCCCGACAAGATGCTGCAGTTCCGCATTTTCTCCTATGCCGATGCAGCCCGTTACCGGCTCGGCATCAATCACGACCAATTGCCGGTCAACCAGCCACGCTGCCCGGTGCACAATTACTACAGGGACGGCCAGATGCGCTTCGGCGACAATGCCAAGGGCGCCGTCAACTACGAGCCAAACTCGTTTGGCGGTCCGGTCGAGGATCCCTCAGTGAAAGAGCCGCCCCTGCCGCTGGAAGGTGCCGCCGATCGATACGACCATCGCGTTGACAGCGACTACTACAGCCAGCCCGGAGCCCTGTTCCGACTGATGGACGACGGGCAGAAGCAGCAGCTGTTCGACAATATCGCGGGCGCCATGGCCGGTGTTCCGGACTTCATCATCGAGCGCCAGCTGGGGCATTTCGAGAAAGCCGACCCCGCCTATGCCGCCGGCGTCCGCAAGGCCTTGACCAAAGCCACCGGCTGATCAGCCCGAAGCGGAAAAACCAAGGGCCGGAAGTCCATGCTTCCGGCCCTTGCATGGCTCGAATGAGGAATCAGGCTCCGGACTCAAAAAGCCGCCTGACCGGTCGAAGCCGTGGTACCGCCATCCACCGGAAGATTCACGCCATTGATGAAAGCGGCATCGTCACTGGCCAGGAACAGGATTGCCGCCGCGATATCGTCCGGCTTGGCCAGCCGCTTCATAGGCACCCGCGCCACCATCCGCTCGACGAAGTCCTTGTCCTCGCGCCGCTCGGCGGTCATCGGCGTTTCCACCACCGAAGGACATACCGAATTGGTGCGCACGCCATCGGCGCCATGGTCCAGCGCCAGCGTCCGGGTCAGATTGACCACCGCGCCCTTGCTGACATTGTAGTAGGCGGTATTCCAGTCACCGCCAAGTCCCGAGACGGAGGCGGTGTTGACGATCGCGCCACGGGTCTTGATCAGATGCGGCAGCGCGGCCCGCGAGAGAAACAGCGGTCCATCGATATTCACCGCCGAAATCAGTCGCCAATCGGCCTCGGAGCCTTCCAGTACCGTTCCGGGAGCCGATACACCGGCATTGTTGACCAGAATATCCAGACGACCGAATTTTTCAATCGCGAAGCGGACCACACCCTCGACCTGATCGATCTTCGAGACATCCGCCTCGTGACAGGCCGTGCGCTCGGCCGGCAGACTGTCGGCGACCGCCTTGATCTTGTCCAGGTGATGGCCGACCAGCACCACGCTGGCCCCCTCGGCCGACAACCGGCGTACCGCAGCTTCGCCGATGCCAGAACCGCAGCCCGTCACCACCGCGACCTTGCCGGCGAAGCGATCTTTGAAAACGGTCATACGCACACTCTCCCATGGTTGCAGAGGCCGGGACCAGACATCCCGGCAGACAATGGCGCCACACGCTCCGCTTAGAAATTCAGACCTCGGTCCGGGCCTTGAACTGGCGGATCTGGCGCCGGGAACGTTTGTCCGGTCGCGCGGACAGCCGCAGACCGCCACCTTCCAGGCGACGCTGCTCCTTGAGGATTTCACGAGCCGCGATACTGGCTTCGCTTTCACGGTACAAGCCCTGGGCCACCGGGGCGGGCCCGCGCACGGCGGCAAGATGCAGCACTTCCAGCTCCAGCCGTTCCTCGCCGCGTGTCACCTTCAGACGATCACCGATGGCGACCTGTCGTGAGGGCTTGCAGCGCTGATCGTTGAGATCGACCTTGCCGCCGTCAACGGCCTGTTTGGCCAGGCTGCGGGTACGAAACATCCGCGCCGCCCACAACCAGACATCAAGACGCACTTCCTGCACGTCGGACTCCGACTGCCCGGCATCGACCAGACGACTCAAAGATCATGCCCCCGAACCGGCAGGCAGCCGGCGGCGCGAATCAGCTCGGCGACCACCTGGCCGGCCTGCTCATCGACAAAGCTGTAATCGACACTGACCGAGCCACGGCCACCGCCGCCGGCCACCGTGACGGCGTCCACCGTATTGAAGGCGCGCACGAAACGCGTCCCGGGGAACTCTGCCTGCGAATAGCGGGCCACTCCTGCGGCCTTGGCCTTGCCGGCAATGGCGCCGTCACGGAACAGGTAAGCATTGTCGGCATCGATCAGAATCTTGCCCTTGAGCTGTTCGCCATATTGCTTGGCGATCCCCGGTTCGGCCTTGTAGGGCACCGCCAGCATCACGATCTGGCTGCGGGCGATGGCATCACTGACCGAGGCGGCGCTGGCCTGCGGACCGGCTTGCTTGACAAGGTCCCCCAGCTGCTCGGGGTGACGCGAAGAGAAAATGACATGATAGCCGGCCTTGGCCCACAAGCTGCCCCAGGCACTGCCGACCTGGCCGGCACCGATGATGCCGATGGTCGGTTTCGGTGCGGCGTTCGCCGCCGTCTGCGCCGCGACCGGCAACACGGCCAAGGTCATCAATCCGGCCAGCGCGATCAGAAGCTTGCGCCGGGCAGGCAGCAACGGGGATGGAAACAAAGGCGAAGGCATGCGGTGCTCCTGGCTTGTAACGATCCAAAGGGTCCGATGGCATCCAGCATACACGCCCGGCGAGACATCCCCAAACCGCCAGCCGACGTCGGCCACAGGCCATGTTCAGGTCAGGCCGCCCCAGCCTGTGCCTGGCAGAGGTCAGCCCAAGGCCATATTCCACAGCGGGATGGTGGCCAGCGACAACAGGATACCTGCTCCCAGCATGGTATTGGCCAAGGGCGGCTCCAGCCCGTACTGGTCGGCAATGATGGCGGCCGTGATCATCGGTGCCATCGCCGCCTGCAGAACGCTTGCTGCCAGCATGGTACCGTGAATACCGCAGAGTCGTGCCAGCAGCAGGCCTGCCAGCGGTGCCAGCAGCATCTTCCAGCTCAGGCCGACAAAAGCCGGCAGCAACTCGTGCCGCTGCGGGCGAAGCTGCAACTGCATGCCTACCGAGAACAAGGCCAAGGGCGTCAGGGTGGACCCGATGACGTGCAGCATGGCATCGATCATGGATGGCCAGCCGCCTGCCATGCCAACCATGATCGCCAGCAGCAAGGCCAGAAAAGGCGGAAAGCCGAACACCCTCCGGGCCAGCTGGGCAGCGGTGACTTTCCGTCCGGCATGCAACGAAGCAATCACGATGCCCAGTGTCGCCAGCGCAGCGAAGCTGCCTACCTGATCAGCGACCACGCCAAGCGACAGGCCTTCCTGTCCACGCAACGCCTGCAGCATGGGATAGCCCATGAACGAGGTATTGCCGATGCCGCCGACCAGCACCAAGGCGCCGATCCGATGCCGGGACCAGCCCAAAGCGCGCCCCAGAAGGCTCATCACCAGCCAGGCCCCCAGCAGCTCCAGCCACATCAGGGCCGGCGGGAACCACAGCTGAGGATCGAAACGGACCCGGGGCAGCAATTGCAGGACCAGGGCCGGCAAGGCGATATTGACCACCCACCAGTTCAGCGCCGGCACCATCCCGGCCGGCGGTCGGGCCACCCGCGAAACGACGGCCCCCAAGGCCAGACAGACCAGCAACAACAACAAGGCAGACATGATATCCAGTGACTCGGGCAAAAGGATCTGGCAGGCAAGCCATGCAATGAGCGGCCACGCCATCCCGGAGGCAGGGGTACACTGTCGGACGGCGCCTTCCCTGCGCGACGGCCAAGGGCCCGCCACCGAGAGCGGCGACGACTTGCCCGACAGATCCAGTTCGGGACAATAGCAGGTCCACTCCCCATCCTGCTTCAGTTCATGAGCCTATCTCCGCATCACGTCCATGGACTCGCCGCCGACGAGGTCGCGCCCGACTGGCCGCCACTGACGATGGGGGACGTGCAGGGACTGCTCCGGCATTACCCTGCACTGACCGCACCGACGGAGGTGTTGTGGCGCAGTCCACGGCCGTTGTCGGCGGGTGCCATCATCCGCAGCGGGCAGGATCGCTTCTTTGTCAAACGCCATCATCCGGATGTTCGCAGCCTTGCCGATCTGGCCGAAGAACACGGATTCATCCGCCATCTGCAGGCGGCGGGCATCGCCATTCCCCGGCTTGTTGAAAACAACCTGGGCCTGACCGCCACCATGGATGGCGGCTGGAACTACGAGCTCAGCGAGCTGGCCAGCGGCCAGGACTTGTACCGTGACAGCCCGTCATGGACTCCCCCGCGCCTGCCTGCCCATGCCCGCAGTGCGGGCCGGGCTCTGGCCTCGCTGCATCTGGCGGCCGGGAATTACCTCGCACCTCAGCGCAAGACCTGGCTGCTGCTGGATCGTGGCGAGCTGATCGCCAGCAGCAACCCCGTCGACTGGCTGCAGTCCAAGCTGCCGCAGCGCCCCGGACTGCAAGACTATCTGCGTCAGCGCTCCTGGCAGTCGCAGATCGAGGCCTTGTTCGCGAACCGGCCCGTCGACCTGCCCTCACGTCTGGCGGCCAGTCCTCCGTTGTGGACCCACAACGACTGGCATGTCTCCAATCTGACCTGGCAGCCCGAAGGTGAGCAGGCCAGAGTCTGCAATGTGCTGGATTTCGGTCTCTCGGCCCGGACCACGGCCATCCACGACCTGGCCACCGCCATCGAACGCAATGCCGTCGCCTGGCTGGAACTGGAGCGGGGCATGGAAGCCGTGCATGTCGATATCGCGCTGCAGCTGCTGGCCGGCTACAACGAGATCAGGCCCCTGACCCGCCACGACCTGGCCTTGCTGCACGATGTACTGCCTCTGGTCCATGTCGATTTCGCGCTGTCCGAAGTCGAGTACTTCCAGGCCATTACCCGCTCCACAGCGGATGCCGACGTGGCCTGGGATACCTTTCTGCTGGGCCATGCGCAGTGGTTCGGTACGCCGCCGGGACAGCGGCTGCTGGCGGCCCTGCTTGAGGGCCGATGATCCATGTTTCGCCCGGCGTCAATGCGGTCATCCGGTCTTCGGTGGCCTGGAAACGCCTGTGCGGCGCATGGTTTCTCCCTGATCCCGCAAGACCAGAGCCTTGCCTGGGGAGATGACATGTCCCTGGTGCCGGGAGTCGATGATATCGCCGTCCATGGGCCATTGGCGCCATCATTGATCCCGACCGGAAGTGCAACTGGTGCTGCAGGCCAGACCGCATATCGCCCTCCGCCCCACCAGACAGCCGCAGCGAACCTCGCGACGGAGGCACCTGCGCTGTCGCAACAGGTCACATGCAACCATCTCGCCTGATCAGGCCGTGGCGAGTTCATCCGCGGCGGGCGGCTGAAACCGTCATGGCTGCCAAGGACCCAGGCACAGGCGACGGACACGCCCCCGCCATGAAGACCGCGGCCATGGGCCGGGGATAGACGGACTATGTACAGCCCGCCCAGGCCAGGCATAGAATGCCTGTTCATTGAAGCGGGGGTGTCCGGGAAACCGGACTGAGAGAGTCCCTTGGAACCTGATCCGGCTGATACCGGCGTAGGGAGCTTAGCGAACCGGGGCCGGCAGGGCGCCCGGCCCGCGCCGTCGCTTCGTCACTTTCAGGACGAGAGACATGACGGCGCGATACAGCTTGCTTGTTGCCACTGCACTGGCCGGAGCCAGCGCCCAGGTCGGCGCGGAAACACCGGATCGCGATCCGCCACGCCAGCACCGGGCCCACCAGCTCGAGCAGGTCGAAGTGCATGCCGCCATCGATCATGGCTACCGTACCGACATGGCCCAGTTCGGCAGCTTCGGCGGCGGCTCGCTGCACAACACGCCGGCTTCGATCAATGTGATCCCCCGCGCACTGATCGAGGACCGCCAGCCCCGCACGCTCAGCGAACTGGTCCGCAGCGACGCCTCGGTGGGCGACAACTACGCCGCCGTCGGCTATTACCAGGATGTGATGATCCGCGGCTTTCCGCTGGATCTGGCCACCGGCTTCCGCCAGAACGGCATGACCACCAATGGCGAGCAGATTCTGGCCCTCGAAAACGTCCAGCAAGTGGAAATCGACAAGGGCATCGCCGGACTGGAAGCTGGCATGGTATCCCCGGGCGGCAGCATCAACTATGTCACCAAACGCGCCGCCGACGTGCAAACGGTGACCGTCTCCACCGATTCCCATGGTTCGCGCTACACCGCCCTGGACATCGGCCGCTGGCTGACGCCCCATTTCGGCCTCCGCTTCAATACCGCCTATGACGGCACCCATTCCTGGGTCCAGCATGATCCCGGACGGCGAAACTTCTATTCGCTGGCCATGGACTGGCTGATCACCGACAAGGCCACCTTGCAGCTGGATGTCAGTGACCAGACCAATGCCCAGCGCTCGGCTTCCGGCTACCAGTTGCTCGGCGGCACCACCCTGCCCTCGCATGTGAACTGGACCCAGCTGGTCGGCTATCAGCCCTGGCAGCTGCCGGTGCGCATCCACGCTTTCAATGCCACGGCCCGCTTCCGTTATCGCTTCAGTGACAACTGGGCCTTCGATCTGTCCTACGGCCACAGCCGCAGCGTGATCGACGACAATATCGCCTATGCCTATGGCTGTGCCAGTTGCGAACGCTTCAACTACTTCGCCCCCAATGGGGATTACGACATCTATGACTGGCGCAGTCCGGATGACACCCGTCAGAACGACGAGCTTCGCCTTCAGTTGCAAGGCCACTTCCAGACGGGACCGCTGAGTCACCATCTGACCGTGGGCGCCGATGGATTCCGCCGTCTGGTCAATCAGCGCGACCCGGTCTACAACTATGTCGGCACCGCCAATATCAGTCAGGCCAATCCGCCCTACTTCCCCATATCGGACGGCCAGGCCGGTCCGCCGGAACGCGCCCTGGACAGCTGGCAGCGCTCGCTCTTTCTGATGGACCGGATCGAATGGGGGGCCTGGAGCGTACTGGCCGGTGGCCGCTATGTGTGGATGAACGAGAGCGCCTACGACAGCGATGGCGTGCTGGAGCGGCATACGCAGTTGGGCAAGGCACTGCCGCAGACGGCCGTCATGTGGCAGCCCACGTCCCGTCTGAGTGCCTATGTCAGCTACAGCAAGGGCCTTCAGCTGGGTCAGCAGGCACCTTGGTGGACGTCTAATGCCAATGTCTATCTGGCGCCGCTGATCACACGCCAGCTCGAGGGCGGGGTGAAATACGCCCTTACCGACAGCCTGGATCTCGGGGCCGCGATCTACCGGATGTCCGAACCCTACCAGTATGCCCGGCCAGACCGGAGCGAGGCCGGCTATACCTTCGTGCAGCAAGGCAGCGAGACACATACCGGGCTGGAGCTGACCGCCAGCGGACAGCTGAGCGAGCACCTGCGCATTTTCAGCAGTGCCAGCCTGATCCGTGCCCGCGCCACCGATACCGGCACGGCGGCCTATGAGGGGCATCAACTGCAGAACGTGCCGTTGTTGCGGACCAGCGTCTATCTGGACTATCAGCTGCCGGCACTGCCCGCCCTCAGCGTGTCAGGTGGCTGGCGCTATGCCTCGGCCAATGCCGCCACGCCCATCGGCATCGCCCGGGTGCCGGCCTACAACCTCTTCGACTTCGGACTGGGCTACCGCCTGAAACTCCACGGCCATGCCCTGGGCTTGCGTTTGAGTGTCGACAATCTGTTCAACCACTTCTACTGGCGCGATACCGGCAGCTCCGGTGGTGACAGCTTCCTGTTCCCGGGAGCTCCCCCATTGGCAAGGCTGAGTGCCAGCTATGCCTTCTGAGTCCATCCCGTCGCCGGCCGGCCCCGCCCGGTGAGTCCATTGGAAATCGGTGCGGCTCTCCTCAGCGCCTGGGGCGTCTGGCTGACGGCTCGTCGCCGGCTGACGGGCTTTCCGGTCAGTCTGCTGGCCTGCGGCCTGTATGCGAAGGTCTTTCTGGATGCCCGGCTGTATTCGGATGCGATCCTGCAGATCCTGTTCGCCGGTTTCGTGGTCTACGGCTGGTTTCGGTGGCGCCGCCACCTTGATGCCAGCCATCAGGTCATCATCGCACCGCTGCCCCGGAACCGGGCCTGGCGCCAACTGGCATTCGGCGCCGCCGGCGGGCTGCTGCTCGGTACCTGGATGCATGGCCATACCGATGCCGCCCTGCCCTGGCTGGACGCCGCGCTGACCTGCTTCAGTCTGGTCGCGCAGTACTGGCAGGCCCGCCGTCATCTGGCCAGCTGGTGGTTGTGGACAGCCATCGACCTGCTCTATGTCGGCGAATACGCCAGCAAGTCGCTGTGGATCACCGCCCTGCTGTATGCCGGCTTCGTCGGACTGGCGATCCATGGCTGGCGCCAGTGGCGGCAGGCGTCGATACCGCCTCTGCCACGGCCGGCCGGCTCGTGAACACCGCTGTGCGCTGTCATCCGGGCATCATCTAGCTGTCTTATGGTGAGGGGATGAATCTATTCCGGATGTTCACTCATGGCGGCGGCCAGATACCTCCTGGCCGGATCCTCGGCGCTTGCCCGGGCGCAGCCCGATGAGCCGCGGCCGGCGCCGTTTTCTGCAGGGCCTCGGCCTGGCGGCCCTGGCTGACGTGCTGCCCGGCTACAGCCAGGCTCGCGAAGCCGAGGGCATGGTCATGTCCAGCCGCACCATGGCAGCCAACCTGGCGGCCCCCTCGATTCCGCTGCTGAATCCGCTGACGCTCGCACGTTTCGTGGATCCGCTGCCGCGCCCTGTCGTGGCACAGCCGGTCCGCCACCTCGAACAACCGCAATGGCCAGGCCGGTCGCTGGCCTGCTATCGGATCGAGGCACGCGCCTTCCGTCGCCCGTTGCATCGCGATCTGGCCCCGACCCTGCAATGGGGCTATGACGGCCGTGTACCCGGCCCGACCCTGGAAACCCGCAGCGGCGAGCCGATACTGGTGGAATGGGTCAATGGACTGCCGGCCCGGCATTTCCTGCCCATCGACCACACGGTCCATGGTGCGGAAAAGACCGTACCGGAAGTCCGTACAGTCACTCATGTCCATGGTGCACGCGCGCCGGCAGGAAGCGATGGTTATCCCGAAGACTGGTACCCCCCGGGCCATGGCCGTCGCTACCTCTACCCCAATGGCCAGGATGCCGCCACTCTGTGGTACCACGATCATGCCATGGGGATCACCCGGCTCAATATCTATGCCGGGCTGTTCGGCAGCTTCATCATCCGCGATGCCAGCGAGCAGGCGCTGGGCCTGCCGACCGGCGAGCGCGATCTGCCGCTGCTGCTGGCTGACCGTCTGATCGGCCGCGACGGATCGCTCTACTATCCCGTGTCCGATGATCCGAGCGCGCCCTGGGTACCCGAGTGCCACGGCCATGCCATCCTCTGCAACGGCATGCTCTACCCCTATCTGGAGGTCGAGCCCGGGGCCTATCGACTGCGACTGGGCAATGTGGCCAATACCAGCTTCTTCAATCTCAGCCTGTCGCATGGCCTGGACATGCAGCAGATCGGCTCCGATCAGGGCTTGCTGGCAGCACCGCTAGCCAGTCGCCAGATCGAGCTGTATCCGGCCGAACGTGCCGATGTAGTCATCGATTTCAGCGCCTTGGCCGGCCAGGCCGTGGAGTTGCGCCATCAAGGTCAGGCCATCATGCAGTTCAGGGTCGCCGCCAAGACCCCGGCAAAAGCCCTGGTGCTGCCGGCGAAGCTCCATGACATCGCACGGATACCGGCCAGCCAGGCCGTCCGGGAGCGCCAACTCGTGATCGGCGAGCAGGATGATCCGACGGGTTCGCCGCTGACCATGTTGCTGGACGGCAAGCGCTGGAGCGATCCGGTCACGGAGAAGCCACGCCAGCACAGCACCGAGATCTGGAGCTTCGTCAATATCACCGGCGATGCCCATCCCATGCACTTGCACCTGGTCCGGTTCCAGCTGCTGGACCGGCGGCCATTCGACCTTTTCACCTGGAACGCTCGCCGGGAGCTGGTCTATACCGGGCCGGCCCAACCACCGGAACCCCACGAAGCCGGCTGGAAAGACACGGTCCGCGCCGATCCCGGGATGGTGACCCGCATCATCATGCGCTTCGAGGGCGAGCCCGGCCATTATGTCTGGCACTGCCATTTCCTTGAACACGAGGACAACGAAATGATGAGGCCCTACGAACTGCTGCCGGCGAAGGCCTGAGTACCGGTCGCGATGGCGGCTTCGATCCGGCTGTAGGCATATCGTCATCTGCGCTACCTAGACTGGGCGGATTGACTTGAGTTCGCCGTGGCACAGGATTCCCATGCTTTTCTCCCGACTCCCCCGCAAGCGCAGCACGCTGACCGCTGCCGTGATGCTGACCCTCGCCGCCGCTGGCGCGCCTCTGGCCTGGGCGGCCCAGTCCGGGCTGCATCTGCCCTCGCATCTGAGTGCCGTCTCGAAACCGGGCGTGAGTACCAATGCCGCGCCCAGCGCCGCATCCGGTCTGCAGGATCCCTCTTCGAACGGCACGGACACAGGCACGGCGCAAGACCCGGATGCCGGTGTGGCAACCCGCCCGACCGCCACGCCGATCAAGCATGTGATGCTGATCATCGGCGAGAACCGTACCTTCGACCATCTGTACGGCACCTACGTGCCGCCAGCGGGTCAACAGGTCGACAATCTGCTATCCAAGGGCATCGTCACCATCGACGGCCGACCGGGTCCCCATGCCGATCTGGCCCGCCAGTGGCAGGCCCGCAACGGCCAGCACTTCTCGATCGCGCCGACCCACACCGCGGCCTATAAGGAGCTGCCGCCCATCAATACCGGCAGCGCGCCGACCCAGGCCTGGTTCGCTTCGGCTGCCCAGGCCCGAGCCATCGAGCCGGGCCTGCCGGACGGCGACTATGCCAAACTGGCGGTGGGCGGCACCGGCCTGCCGACCAATGCAGTGGACACCCGTTTTCCTGCCCACCTGCCGAACGGCCCGGTCAACGTCCATGCCTCGCTGAGCGACAGTGATTACACCAGCAGTCCGGTACATCGGTTCTTCCAGATGTGGCAGCAGCTGGACTGCAGTGTCGGGGCCGCCACCCGCAGCAACCCCTCCGGCTGCCGTGCCGACCTGTTTCCCTGGGTCGAGACCACGGTCGGCGCCGGCGGCAATGGCCAGCGTCCGCCAATCCCGTTTGATGCGCAGAGCACCCACGAGGGCGCCTCGTCCATGCAGTTCGTGAACATGGCCAAGGGCGACGCGCCCTATATGGCTGAACTGGCTCGTGAATACGTGCTGGCCGACAACTTCCACCAGTCGGTGATGGGCGGGACCGGCACCAATCACATCATGCTGGGTTTCGGCGCCCCGGTGTTCTATGCCGATGCCCAGGGCCGCCCCGCGGTCCCGCCCGCCAACCAGATCGAAAACCCCGATCCGATGCCCGGCACCGCCAACTGGTATCGCCAGGACGGCTATTTCGGCGGTTCCTATGTCCAGTGCGCCGACGACAGGCAGCCCGGCGTGGCCTCCGTCAAGCGTTATCTGAAGGCGCTCTACCACGGCAAGTACAAGGGCGAGGAATGCCAGCCTGGCGCGTATTACCTGGTCAACAACTACAATCCCGGCTACTTCGGCGACGGCACCCCCGCTCCGCTGGGCGCGAAACAGTTCACCGCCACGCCCAGCCGCCAGAACAATCTGGCCCTGATGCTGGCCCGCCATGACGTCAGCTGGAAGTATTACGGCGAAGGCTGGAACCATGGCAAGGAAAACGGCCAGCACGGTACCTTCTGCAATATCTGCAATCCCTTTCTGTATTCCAGTCAGGTCATGACCGATCCGGTCCAGCGCAGCCGCAACCAGGATCTGGATGACCTCTACCGGGACCTGCAGGCAGGCACCCTGCCGGCGGTCTCGATCGTGAAGTCCGATGCCATTCTGGACGGGCATCCGGCCTCCTCGCGGATGGAACTGTTCGAGGCCTTTGTCCGCAAGATCATCGACATGGCCAAGGCCAACCCGGCCATCTGGAAGGATACGGCCATCATGGTCACCTTCGACGAGGGTGGCGGTCTGTATGACTCGGGCTATGTGCAGCCGATCGACTTCTTCGGCGACGGCACCCGCATCCCGCTGCTGGTGATCTCGCGCTGGTCCACCGGCGGCCGGGTCAGCCACGTGTATGGCGATCACCTGTCATTCGACAAGTTCGTCGAAGCCAACTGGATGCTTCATGAAACCCTGACTCCGCACAGCCGTGACACCTTGCCCAACCCCGTCACCGCCCCCGGCCATCCCTATGTTCCGGTCAACGGTCCGGCCATCGGCGACCTGATGGACATGTTCGACTTCGGCCGTGCACCGACACCATTGCAGGCGAAGACCGGCGGCGGTCGCTGATCCCCGTGCCCGGCCTTCCGCACCATGATGCATGTCATCCGGCCCGCCGCTGTCTGGCCGGCCGGATGAAAGCCGCCACGCTGAGCGGGAAGCCCGTCGTCGCCCTGCTCGCTGCGCTGCTGACGCTCACCGCCCTGCAACCGGGGCCGGTGAAAGCCGATGCCGCCGACTTCCAGGGCATGCCCGGCATGTGGAAGGTGAACTACCAGATCCAGCGGCCAGGCCATTCCATCCGGTCCGGCAGCTACTGGTTCTGTGCCGATGACGGCAGCGACCCCATGGATACGTTCGCCGTCATCGCGCTGCCCGAACTGGAGAACTGCAGCCGGGCATCGAGCCGGCGCAGTACCACGGCGCTGGCCTGGCAGCTCAGCTGCGAGGGCGGCCGCAAGGGACGCGGCTACATCAGCTTCGACAATGCCGAGCACTATCTCGGCGGGGTGGCGCTGCCGGCCCGCCATGAAGCCATCCAGCTGGAAGCACGCCATTACGCGGCCTGCACCGGCCCCAGCGACTGAAAACGGCTTCCTGGCATCACGGACTCATGGCGTGCGGAACATCGTGACGGGCCGAGCGCCCGATGACGACGGCATACCCCGCGCTCCATCTTTCTGAAATCCCCGGGCCATCGACGGCTTCGTCATGCCCCAGGCCCGATGCGATCCGGCTCCGCCTCAAGGTGCCGTGTCGATCCGCCTCCCGCCTTATGCTTCATGCCTTGAGCCGTCCGCCGCGGCTGCCTGTCCGCTGATGGGTCACTCGCAACGAAAAGCCCCCGCCATCTCGCGATGGCAGGGGCTTGATCAACAGGCGCTTGGCGCCAGGACTCAGGCCGAAGCGAGCAGCGCCCGGTTCAGACGCTGCACAAAGGCAGCCGGGTCAGCCAGCGGCGCACCAGCGGCGATCTCGGCCTGCTCCAGCAGAAGGGAGGCCAGATCCGAGGCGCGGCCTTCATCCGTCTCGCCCTGCAAGCGCTGCAGCAAGGGATGCTGCGGATTGATTTCCAGGGTGGGCTTGGACTCGGGCACGGCCTGACCGGCTTCGCGCAGCAGGCGGGCCAGATGCGGCGCCATCTCGTAATCGCTCAAGGCCAGGCAGGACGGCGAATCGGTCAGACGCGCCGAGACCTTGACATCGCCCACGGCATCGCCCAGCAGCGACTTGATCCGCTCCAGCAGCGGCTCGGCAGCCTTGCTGGCCTCTTCCTGCTTCTGCTTGTCGGCCTCGTCCAGCGGCAGCTCGCCCTTGGCGACGTTCTTCAGCTTCTTGCCGTCGTACTCGCTCAGGCTGCCCAGCATCCATTCGTCGATACGGTCGAACATCAGCAGCACCTCGACGCCCTTGGCCTTGAAGGCCTCCAGCTGCGGGCTGCCGGCCGCGGCGGCATAACCATCGGCGGTGATGTACCAGATGGTGTCCTGACCCACGGCCATACGGCCGATGTAATCGTCAAACGACACATCCTGGGTCGAGCCTTCGCCCTTGGTGGAAGCAAAGCGCAACAACTTGGCGATGCGCTCGCGATTGGCGTGGTCTTCGGCGATGCCTTCCTTCAAGGTGTTGCCGAAAGCCTTGTAGAAGGTCTGGAACTTCTCGGGCTCGTCGCGGGCCAGGCGCTCGATCAGATCCAGCACACGCTTGACGCAGGCGGCCTTGATCTTCTCCAGCTGACGGTTCTGCTGCAGGATCTCGCGGCTCACGTTCAAGGGCAGATCATCGGCATCGACGACGCCGCGCACGAAACGCAGATAGTTCGGCAGCAGCTCTTCAGCCGCATCCATGATGAAGACGCGCTTGATGTAGAGCTTCAGGCCCTTGCGCTCGTCACGCCCGCCCATCATCAGATCGAAAGGCGGCTGGGCCGGCAGATACAGCAGGGTGGTGAAACTCTGGTTGCCTTCGACCCGGTTGTGGGTCCAGGCGAGCGGATCATTGAAATCGGTACCCAGCGACTTGTAGAAGCCGATGTAGTCCTCGTCGCTGATCTCGCTCTTGGGCTTGGTCCACAGGGCCGAGGCCGAGTTGATGGTTTCCCATTCCTCGGTCGGCTTGCCGTCCTCGTCCTTGGACAGACGGATCGGGAACGCGACATGGTCGGAATAACGGGTGATCAGCGAACGCAGCTGCCAGGGCTTGAGGAACTCGTCCTCATCGGCCTTCAGATGCAGCACGATGGCCGTGCCGCGCTCGGGCAGCTCCACCGCCTCCAGGCTGTATTCGCCCTTGCCGTCGCTTTCCCATTTCACGCCGGCGGACGCTTCGGTCCCGGCACGACGGGTCAGCACGGTCACCTTGTCGGCCACCACGAAGGCCGAGTAGAAACCGACGCCGAACTGGCCGATCAGGCGGGCATCATGCTTCTGTTCGCTGCTCAACGCTTCCAGATAACGGCGGGTGCCGGAACTGGCGATGGTGCCCAGGTTGGCCACGACATCTTCGCGGCTCATGCCGATGCCGTTGTCACGAATGGTGACGGTGCGGGCTTCCGGATCCCAGGTCAGATCGATATGCAGCTCGGCATCACCGGCCACCAGCTCGGGCTGGGCCAGCGACTCGAAGCGCAGCTTGTCGCAGGCGTCGGAAGCATTGGAAATCAGCTCGCGCAGGAACACGTCCTTGTGCGAATACAGCGAATGGGTCACCAGATGCAGTACCTGGGCGACTTCGGCTTCGAATTTGCGGGTTTCGGTAGTCGTGCTCATAAGTTCCAAGATCGACAGTCAGAGGAAAAGGAAGGGTGAATATCAGTGGCCGGCACGCAGACGCTGGATGCGCTCATCCAGCGGCGGATGGCTCATGAACAGGCGCTTCAGCCCCTGGCTCAGCGGTCCGGCAATGCCGAAAGCGGCAATGCTCTTGGGCAGGCTGCTGTCGCCATGGCCTGCCTGCAGGCGCTGCAGGGCGGAAATCATCGCGGCCTTGCCAGCCAGCCGGCTACCGGCGGCATCGGCACGAAACTCGCGCCAGCGCGAAAAAGCGGCCACGATCATCGAAGCAAACAGACCGAATACCAGTTCCAGCACCATCACGATGATGAAGTAGCCGAGGCCGCCGGCCTCTTCGCGGTCATTGTCGCGGTTTCCCGACAGCCAGCTGTCGACAAAGCGACCGACGATGCGGGCCAGGAAGATCACAAAGGTGTTCACCACGCCCTGGATCAGAGTCAGGGTCACCATATCGCCATTGGCTACGTGGCCGATTTCATGTCCCAGGACGGCCGAGACCTGTTCCCGGTCCATCGATTGCAGCAGACCGGTACTGACGGCGACCAGGGCATGATTGCGGCTGGCACCGGTCGCGAAAGCATTCATGTCGGGCGCATCATAGATGGCCACTTCGGGCATGCCGATGCCGGCCTGCTGCGCATGCCGGGCGACCACGCCCAGCAGCCACTGCTCATCGGCATTGCGGGGCTGATCGATGATCTGCGCGCCGGTCGACATCTTGGCCATGGTCTTGGACATCGCCAGCGAGATGAATGAGCCGCCCATGCCGATCACGGCCGCGAAGGCCAGCAGATTGCCCATGCCGCCATAGCCGCGGGCCGCCGCCCACTGATCGATGCCGAACAGCCGGCAGACAATGCCGAGCAACAGCATCACGGCCAGATTGGTGATCAGGAACAGGGCGATTCGCATCATGGGCGGCCTCGGAACAGGTGGCGGAGATGGGCTCCAACTGACGCAAGAGATGGGGGAGTTGGCGCAGGAATTCAAGGCATCCGACCGCGCCCGGAGTGATGATGACAGCGGTGATTTCTGTACGGATCTTTCGCATCAGTCACGCTAGCCTATGTCCGCGGCGAGTGCTCAAGCTCGCGGCACGGGTCCGTCCACCGACCCGGCAAGCCACGGATCCGGCAAGGGGGGGCTCCAGCGATGCGCCGCATCGCTCTTGAGTCGTGCCCCGAATGCAGGTCAGGCAATCACCACACCGCATCGGCATGGAGCGACTGGCAATGAGCATCCGTACCCCGCTGTCCAGATGGCAGATACAGCTGGTCTGTACCGCCGTCTACGCCTTGGCCTATCTGCTGCTGCGCGAAGTGACGATGTCGCAATGGAACATGTTGACCAGCTTGCGGTTGGCCAGCCTGCTGCTGCCCTGCCGGTACTGGCCGGCGCTGGCCGTGGGTGAGGGCCTGCCCCTGATCCTTGAAAACGAACGGGCCCTGCAGCAACTGGGCCATCTGTGGTTCGGCTTCGCCTCGTTGCCTCCGATCCTGCTGCTGATGCCGCTGGTCTTCGGACTTCGCCGCATCCTGCCTCGCCCCGGCCGGCAGACGGGCGAGCATGTGCCGGGACTGCTGCTGCTGGTGCTGCTCGCCTCGATCGCGATCAGCCTGAGGGGACTTCTGCAATATTCGATCGGCCCGCTGGGCAATGCCGACGGCCAGCCACTGCCATGGTTCTTGCTGGCCAGCCGGTATCTGATCGGCAATTTCCTGCCGGCGGTGACATTCCTGCCCCTGGTCCTGCTGGCGAGCGAATATCCGAGCCCGATTCGCCGACAGCAGCGCCCGCGTTGTGGACGGCTCGCTCCACAGACCATCGAACTGGTGCTGGCCCTGCTGCTGATCACGGGAATCACCTGTTGGGGTGGTATCTCGCGCCACGGTATACGACTGGGCTTCCAGCTCAGCTTGCTGCTGCCGGTACTGTGGCTGGCCCTGCGCCGTGGCTGGCGGCCGGCGGCCATGGCCAGCGCTGCCGGCAGCATCGGGCTGATGCTGATCATGCCGAGACAGCATGACCTGGCAACCCTGGAAGCCGAAACCATCTATGCATTCATCGTGACCACGGTCCTGCTGCTGGGTGCCCGCACCTCGATATGGCGTCAGGCCGTGGACGAGCGCGACGGCAGTGCCCGCATGGCCCGGCAGAGCCTCTACTCCCACGAGTTGAAGCTGCGACAGAGTGCACGCACCCTGACCGGCCTCCATCAGGCCCTGCAACTCACCCATGCCCGTCTGATGCAGCGCCTGCAACTGACCGAAGCCGCGCCGGATGCTCAGCGCATCCGACGGGAACTTGGCGATCTGGGGGCCTTGCTGGAACGACTGAGTCGCAGCCTCGCCTTCAGTCCCTGGTATGCACCGGGCCTTTCGGGCGGCGCTACAAGCTCGGGCAACGTAGGCCAGACCTTGCAAGGCCTCGGCATGAATTATCATGCCGATCCCTGCGGCCAGCTGAGCCTGCTGCCTGCCGACGTCATGACCGTCTTGTCCCGCCTGAGCTGCGAAATCCTGGCACAGCTGATTCTGCGGGATACGCGTCAGGATATTTCGATACGCAGCAGTACCGCAGTTCAGGCCCGCGGCGGACTCAGGGTTCAACTGGTGGCCGAGTGCAGCGGCCCCCCGCTGCCGCTGCCCATGCGAGGTCCCCTGCTTGCATCCCTCGGTGCCAACGGCATGGACTTCGACGAGATACGGGCCATGGCGCGACTTTTCCATGGCGACTGTTCGGTGGGCCCTGCCGTACTGGGTGGAACCCGTGTCAGCCTGATCCTGTGCATTCTCCCGTCGCGTTATTCTCGTGGACACATGTTTTCAGCGACTGACGCAAATATGGAAACACTGCCGGTCCCATGATGACAGAGATCTGAGCAGGCCACGGTCACAAGCCGCTGGAGACCCGATCGCGCTTGAGAACAGGGTTGCTTGCAAGCCGGTCTTGTTGAAATCCGCGCATGTCCTTCAAACCTCCCCGGTGCAAACGCACTTCGAGCACCGCCCTTCCAGTGCATCCGAAACCCTTCAATCACCGCACACACTGCCTTTCAGGCGCTCGAAACGAAGCATGATTCACGCAACGCCCCCTTTGTATTCGCGACGCTGGCAACTGGCAAATTCCAGGCCCCTGGGCAGGATCATAAGGCTGGAGCCGGAAGGTCATGATGCCGCTCAACCCTCTTCGCGAACGATATTTCCGCAATCTTCCTTGTAGTCACATGGACCCTTGGAGCCCTTGTCTTGCTCCACGCCCCATGCACCCGGCGTCACGACAGCCGAAACCTCGCAGGTGCCCGCCGAGGCGCGCCGACAGGCCGTCAGCATGGTGCCCAAAGCCGGCATCATGGCCACCGCCACGAGCCATACCCCGGTCCTACCATATCCAGAAATAGAGCGCATCTCGTTCTCCCAGGTCACTCAAAAGGACGGATGTCCGGCAATGCACCGCGTTTGATCGACTAGAGCCGGGCGATCAAAGATCAAACCTGGCGACGAAGGTAAGCGGTCGATGGCGAAAATCGTGTGCACGGCCATATACCGGCCCCGATCCCTCTCGTCATCACCTCCTCCTGCGCAGGCTCCCGTTCACTGACAGTTGTCGTGTGCATATGGCCCACTACTATCGAGCTTGTTCTGCTCATCTGCGTCCATCCATCGGACGGCCGTTCATCACGCGTGTTCACAGACAGGATACTCCGACACCCGGCCCCGGCCCTGGCCCTGGCCCTGGCTTCAAGGTGCCGAGATTGCAGACCGACCAGCAAGGCCCTGCTACGAGTCGATGCGATGGATGGAAGACAGCCGGGCTGTCAGAGATGCAGGGCATAACAAAATATGACGAAAATCCACGGCCATCCTTTCGGTGCCCTGCGAAGAGCAATGGATGTCTGGATGCTTGTGCACTTTAGCGTCCAAATCGCGGGCAAGAAAAAACCCCCGTCTCTGACGAGACGAGGGTTTTTGGGATGAAGCCCCTGGCGGTGACCTACTCTTGCATAGCAAGCTACACTACCATCGGCGCAACTGCGTTTCACTTCCGAGTTCGGGATGGGATCGGGTGGGACCACAGCGCTATAGCCGCCAGGGAAAGGGTGTGAACAGCGCGATACGCGCCAGTTCAGCAACTTTGAAGAGTCCTGCCATGGATGGCAGGTTTTTGCTCTTCCGCGGAACGGATTCCGCGTTGAATAAGATTGTAAACGAGTGACAAGCGTCGAGGTGAAATGTTTTTTGAGGCAACGTTTGGGCAAACGAAGCGTCTTGGGGTTATATGATCAAGCCTCACGGCTCATTAGTATGAGTTAGCTCAATGCATTGCTGCACTTCCACACCTCACCTATCAACCACCTAGTCTAGATGGTGCCTTTAGGAGCCTTGAAGACTCGGGATATCTCATCTTGAGGCGCGCTTCCCACTTAGATGCTTTCAGCGGTTATCGCTTCCGTTCGTAGCTACCGGGCAATGCCATTGGCATGACAACCCGAACACCAGCGGAACGTCCACTCCGGTCCTCTCGTACTAGGAGCAGCCCCTCTCAAATATCCAACGCCCACGACAGATAGGGACCGAACTGTCTCACGACGTTCTGAACCCAGCTCGCGTACCACTTTAAATGGCGAACAGCCATACCCTTGGGACCGACTACAGCCCCAGGATGTGATGAGCCGACATCGAGGTGCCAAACACCGCCGTCGATATGAACTCTTGGGCGGTATCAGCCTGTTATCCCCGGAGTACCTTTTATCCGTTGAGCGATGGCCCTTCCATACAGAACCACCGGATCACTAAGTCCTACTTTCGTACCTGCTTGATCCGTCGATCTCGCAGTCAAGCACGCTTATGCCTTTGCACACAGTGCGCGATGTCCGACCGCGCTGAGCGTACCTTCGAACTCCTCCGTTACTCTTTAGGAGGAGACCGCCCCAGTCAAACTACCCACCATACACGGTCCCTGACCCGGATTACGGGCCGAGGTTAGAACGTCAAGCACTTCAGGGTGGTATTTCAAGGATGGCTCCACCAGAACTGGCGTCCTGGTTTCAAAGCCTCCCACCTATCCTACACAGAAGAACTCAACGTTCAGTGTAAAGCTATAGTAAAGGTTCACGGGGTCTTTCCGTCTTGCCGCGGGAACGCTGCATCTTCACAGCGAATTCAATTTCACTGAGTCTCGGGTGGAGACAGCGCCGCTGTCGTTACGCCATTCGTGCAGGTCGGAACTTACCCGACAAGGAATTTCGCTACCTTAGGACCGTTATAGTTACGGCCGCCGTTTACTGGGGCTTCGATCAAGAGCTTCGCCTTGCGGCTGACCCCATCAATTAACCTTCCAGCACCGGGCAGGCGTCACACCCTATACGTCCACTTTCGTGTTTGCAGAGTGCTATGTTTTTGGTAAACAGTCGCAGCGGCCAGGTTACTGCGACCCCTCTCAGCTCAGTGACGCACGTCACCACCAAAAGGGGCGCACCTTCTCCCGAAGTTACGGTGCCATTTTGCCTAGTTCCTTCACCCGAGTTCTCTCAAGCGCCTTGGGATTCTCACCCTGCCTACCAGTGTCGGTTTACGGTACGGTTTTTCTCAAGCTGAAGCTTAGTGGCTTTTCCTGGAAGCGTAGTATCAGTCACTTCGCCCAAAAGGGCTCGTCTCGGTGCTCGGCATAGAGGGTCCCGGATTTGCCTAAGACCCATGCCTACCGCCTTTCCCCGGGACAACCAACGCCCGGTAGACCTAACTTTCTCCGTCCCCACATCGCACTTGAGAAAAGTACTGGAATATTAACCAGTTTCCCATCGACTACGCATTTCTGCCTCGCCTTAGGGGCCGACTCACCCTGCGCCGATGAACGTTGCGCGAGGAAACCTTGGGCTTTCGGCGTGGGGGCTTTTCACCCCCATTATCGTTACTCATGTCAGCATTCGCACTTCTGATACCTCCAGCAGACTTTACAATCCACCTTCGCAGGCTTACAGAACGCTCCTCTACCGCGTGCACATAGTGCACACCCCGATCTTCGGTGCATAGCTTAGCCCCGTTAAATCTTCCGCGCAGACCGACTCGACCAGTGAGCTATTACGCTTTCTTTAAAGGATGGCTGCTTCTAAGCCAACCTCCTGGCTGTCTATGCCTTTCCACATCGTTTTCCACTTAGCTATGACTTGGGGACCTTAGATGCGGGTCTGGGTTGTTTCCCTTTTCACGACGGACGTTAGCACCCGCCGTGTGTCTCCCGTATATCACGTGCTGGTATTCGGAGTTTGCCATGGTTTACTAAGTCGCGATGACCCGCTAGCCATAACAGTGCTCTACCCCCAGCAGTGTTCGTACGAGGCGCTACCTAAATAGCTTTCGAGGAGAACCAGCTATCTCCGAGTTTGTTTAGCCTTTCACTCCGATCCTCAACTCATCCCCATCTATTGCAACAGATGTGGGTTCGGTCCTCCAGTGCGTGTTACCGCACCTTCAACCTGGTCAAGGATAGATCACTCGGTTTCGGGTCTACTGCCTGAGACTATGCGCCCTATTCAGACTCGATTTCTCTTCGCCTCCCCTATACGGTTAAGCTTGCCACAGACAGTAAGTCGCTGACCCATTATACAAAAGGTACGCAGTCACCCCGAAGGGCTTCCACTGCTTGTACGTATACGGTTTCAGGATCTATTTCACTCCCCTCTCCGGGGTTCTTTTCGCCTTTCCCTCACGGTACTTGTTCGCTATCGGTCAGTCAGGAGTATTTAGCCTTGGAGGATGGTCCCCCCATGTTCAGACAGGGTTTCACGTGCCCCGCCCTACTCACTTATCATCCCATGCACCCTTTCGCCTACGGGGCTATCACCCGCTACGGCCAGACTTTCCAGACTGCTCGGCTAAAATGCACAGAACTTTTGGGCTAGTCCGCGTTCGCTCGTCGCTACTGACGGAATCTCGGTTGATTTCTTTTCCTCCGGGTACTTAGATATTTCAGTTCCCCGGGTTCGCTTCGTACACCTATGTATTCAGTGCACGATACTGCTTGCGCAGTGGGTTTCCCCATTCGGACATTACCGGATCAAAGCTTATTGCCAGCTCCCCGATACTTTTCGCAGGCTGTCACGTCCTTCATCGCCTCTGACTGCCAAGGCATCCACCGTATACGCTTAGTCGCTTGATCATATAACCCCAAGTCGCCTCAGGATTACAGTCCAAACTCCTCGTATTGCCTTAACACTTGCCTCGGTTCACAGTTTCGAACCAAGACGCTTGTCACTCGTTTACAGTTTTTCAATGAACACCGGGAAGGCCTCAACGCCAGCCGGTTTCTAAAAATCAAATCTTTGTATGCGCTTATGTCTACATATCCGTGTCGCGTGCAGCTTTTCGGTACCACTGGTGGAGCCTGTCGGGATCGAACCGACGACCCCCTGCTTGCAAAGCAGGTGCTCTCCCAGCTGAGCTAAGGCCCCAATAATGGTGGGTCTGGGAGGACTTGAACCACCGGCCTCACCCTTATCAGGGGTGCGCTCTAACCACCTGAGCTACAGACCCAAAAGCTTTGTGACCCGGATCCTTTCGGATCGGTGTCATGCATGCGGTTACATGCGGATATGCAGGTGCCTTGTGTGGGCGTCTTGGATGACCGGCGTACTGTCATCTCGAAAGGAGGTGATCCAGCCGCACCTTCCGATACGGCTACCTTGTTACGACTTCACCCCAGTCATGAACCACTCCGTGGTCGTCGTCCCCCTTGCGGTTAGACTAACGGCTTCTGGAGCAGCTCACTCCCATGGTGTGACGGGCGGTGTGTACAAGGCCCGGGAACGTATTCACCGCGGCATAGCTGATCCGCGATTACTAGCGATTCCGACTTCACGAAGTCGAGTTGCAGACTTCGATCCGGACTGGGATCGGCTTTCTGGGATTGGCTCCACCTCGCGGTATTGCAACCCTCTGTACCGACCATTGTAGTACGTGTGTAGCCCTGGCCGTAAGGGCCATGATGACTTGACGTCATCCCCACCTTCCTCCGGTTTGTCACCGGCAGTCTCCTTAGAGTTCCCACCATTACGTGCTGGCAACTAAGGACAAGGGTTGCGCTCGTTGCGGGACTTAACCCAACATCTCACGACACGAGCTGACGACAGCCATGCAGCACCTGTGTTCTGATTCCCGAAGGCACTCCCGTATCTCTACAGGATTCCAGACATGTCAAGGCCAGGTAAGGTTCTTCGCGTTGCATCGAATTAAACCACATACTCCACCGCTTGTGCGGGCCCCCGTCAATTCCTTTGAGTTTCAGTCTTGCGACCGTACTCCCCAGGCGGCGAACTTAACGCGTTAGCTTCGACACTGATCTCCGAGTTGAGACCAACATCCAGTTCGCATCGTTTAGGGCGTGGACTACCAGGGTATCTAATCCTGTTTGCTCCCCACGCTTTCGTGCCTCAGCGTCAGTGTTGATCCAGATGGCCGCCTTCGCCACTGATGTTCCTCCCGATCTCTACGCATTTCACCGCTACACCGGGAATTCCACCATCCTCTATCACACTCTAGCTTGCCAGTATCCATTGCCATTCCCAGGTTGAGCCCGGGGATTTCACAACAGACTTAACAAACCGCCTACGCACGCTTTACGCCCAGTAATTCCGATTAACGCTTGCACCCTTCGTATTACCGCGGCTGCTGGCACGAAGTTAGCCGGTGCTTATTCCTCAGGTACCGTCAGTTCCGCCGGGTATTAACCGACAGCGTTTCGTTCCTGATAAAAGTGCTTTACAACCCGAAGGCCTTCTTCACACACGCGGTATTGCTGGATCAGGCTTGCGCCCATTGTCCAATATTCCCCACTGCTGCCTCCCGTAGGAGTCTGGGCCGTGTCTCAGTCCCAGTGTGGCTGATCATCCTCTCAGACCAGCTATCGATCGTCGCCTTGGTGAGCCATTACCTCACCAACAAGCTAATCGAACATCGGTCCGTCCAACCGCGCAAGGTCCGAAGATCCCCTGCTTTCTCCCGTAGGACGTATGCGGTATTAGCGTAAGTTTCCCTACGTTATCCCCCACGTCTGGGTAGGTCCCGATGTATTACTCACCCGTCCGCCACTCGCCACCCACAGAGCAAGCTCTGCTGTGCTGCCGTTCGACTTGCATGTGTTAAGCATACCGCCAGCGTTCAATCTGAGCCAGGATCAAACTCTTCACTTGAAGTTTTTGATTGGCATTATTGCTAATACCTATCGATTCTTTCTGAAGCGTTGAACCTAACCGTAAAACGTCACATTTGAATTGACTCTTAGGTTAGACGCTTGCAAATTTTGGACAGCGTTTTGTCGCCGACCATCGCAAGACGCCCACACAAGTCACCTGCGCATACTGTCAAAGATCAAATCGAACTCATCACTTCGGAGAAGTGGTCCGGAACATTTCGTCCCGAGTGAGCCGCCCATTCTACATCGTTTTCGCTATCCGTCAACACCTTTTTGAAAATTTCTTTTCGAGGTGGTGGCCGGTGAAGCGTGTTTCGCTGCAGCGGGGAGGCGAATATTAGGCACCTCTCGTCTCATGTGCAAGGCTTTTTTTGGAAACCTTCTCGAGAAAATTACAAGCCATTGATTTTATTGACATGATGATGCTCTGCTGTTGCCGGGCATGTCCCAGGCTGGCGCGACGCGGCCGGCAATCTCTCCGCAGTGACTCCTGTCGATGACTGATGGCGCACCGTCGCCGCTGATGCGCTCGCTGCTGACGGGACGATCAACATCCCAGGCTGGTAAGGCACCAGCCCTCCCTGCGGCTCTTCGCCTGCAAGGTCCCACTGATCTTCAAAAGGAATGAATGCCCGCATGGTGGATGGCTCCCGAATGAACAAAGGCGGCATCTCGCGATACCGCCTTTATCAGAACAGGATCGTTGCCCGAAAACGGGCCCGATCACTGACGGCATGGTGGCCGTCAGCGGGCAGCCCTCTCAGTCGACCTCGATCATCTCGAAGTCGTCACGGGTCGCCCCGCAATCCGGGCAGGTCCAGGTCTCCGGCACATCGGCCCAGCGGGTACCCGGTGCGATGCCATCATCCGGCGCGCCCAGGGCCTCGTCATAGATATAGCCGCACACGACGCACATCCATTTCTGGTACACCGCCTGGCCATCAACACTCTGGTTCATTGCACTCTTCTTCGTGGTAGGAAAACTTGTCCACCTATTCTTGCAAGTTGATCGCCGCCATGAAAGAGCATGCCTGCCTCGGCGGGTAGTCAGCAGGTCGGCAGGGGCGGACAATGGCGCCCTGTGTCGAACAGGGTGACAGCTCGCCTCGGCGGCTGTCGGCCTTCTCGTTCCAAATCCAGTCCAGTGTGGAATCCAGTCATGAGCAGCAATCACGAGCTTTTCCAGCGCGCACGCCAGGTCCTTCCTGGTGGCGTCAACTCCCCCGTCCGCGCCTTCAAGTCGGTAGGCGGCGAACCCTTCTTCACCGCACGCGCCGATGGCGCCTACCTGTGGGATGTCGAAGGCAAGCGCTATATCGACTATGTCGGCTCCTGGGGGCCGATGATTGCCGGTCACAATCATCCGCAGGTACGCGAAGCCGTCGAGCGCGCGGTTCGCAACGGCCTCTCATTCGGCACCCCCAGTCCCGATGAAGTGATCATGGGCGAGACTCTGGTCGATTTGATCCCTTCGCTGGATGTGGTGCGCATGGTCAACTCGGGCACCGAGGCCACCATGTCGGCGATCCGCGTGGCGCGCGGCGCGACCGGACGCAACAAGATCATCAAGTTCGAAGGTTGCTACCACGGCCATGCCGACAGTTTTCTGGTCAAGGCCGGCTCTGGCGCGCTGACTTTCGGCGTGCCGACCTCACCCGGCGTGCCCAAGGCTGTGGCCGACCTGACGCTGACCGCCACCTACAATGATCTGGACAGCGTGCGCGCACTGTTCGAGGCCGAAGGCGCGGATATCGCCGGCCTGATCGTGGAGCCGGTGGCCGGCAACATGAACTGCATCCCGCCCTCCCCCGGTTTTCTGGAGGGTTTGCGGGCACTGTGCGACGAATTCGGTTCCGTGCTGATCTTCGACGAAGTGATGACCGGCTTCCGGGTTGCCCTGGGCGGTGCGCAGGCTTATTACGGCATCAGCCCCGATCTGACCACGTTCGGCAAGATCATCGGCGCCGGCATGCCGGTCGGGGCCTATGGTGGCAAACGCGAACTGATGGAGCAGGTCGCTCCGGCCGGCCCGATCTATCAGGCCGGCACCCTCAGCGGCAATCCGGTGGCCATGGCGGCCGGTCTGGCCTTGCTGGAGGTGATCCGGGCCGACGGCTTCCATGCCCGTCTGGAACAGCAGACCTTGAACCTGCTGCGCGGGTTGCAGGCCGCGGCCGATGCGGCCGGCGTTCCCTTCAGCACCCGTCAGGCCGGAGCCATGTTCGGCCTGTTCTTCAGTGCCGATACCGTCGACAGCTATGCCGCCGCGACCCGTGCCGATATCGCCGCCTTCAATCGCTTCTTCCAGGCCATGCTGGAGCGCGGAGTCTATCTGGCGCCCTCGGCCTTCGAGGCCGGCTTTCTGTCATCGGCCCATGATGACGAAGTGATCGAAGCCACTCTGCTCAGCGCGCGGGAAAGCTTCGCAAGCCTCTGAGTCTTGACCGCCGCCCGCCTCTCAACCGCGGGCGGCGGACCGGGCCCGATCGCGATGCAGGATATGCATGGCCAGCCCGATGCCCAGTGCGGCACAGGCCGCCGCCGCCAGGAACACGCTGCGATAGCCCAGCCACATGGCCAGCAGCCCGGTCAGCGGCCCGGTCACGCCATAGGCAATATCCTGAAACGCGGCATAGGCCCCCAGCGCAGTGCCTCGGCTTTCCGCCGGCACCTGCCCGACCACTTCCACGCCCAGCGCGGGAAACACCAGGGAACAGCCAAAGCCGGTCACCCCCGCTCCCAGCAAGGCCACCGGCAAGCCAGGAGCCAGCCCCAGCATCAGCAGACCGCACCATTCGATCAGCAAAAAGGCCCGTGCGATCTCGGGGCCACCCAGCCGATCAGGAAGCCTGCCGAAAAAGACACGGGCCAGCACAAAGGCCAGTCCGAAGGCACTGAGGGCCCAGCCCGCATGCGGCCACTGCTCGTGATGGAAATACAGCGATACAAAGGCGCCGATGGAGGCGAAGCCCACCCCTTGCAAGGCCAGCGTCACACCCGGGCGCCAGATCAGGCCGACGACCTTCATAAAGCCCAGAGTCCGGCTGCCTCCACGAGCCTGGACCGGCGGCACCGTCAAGGACAGCAGCCCCGCCAGCAACGGAGCGAGGATCACGCCCAGACTCACCGCGCCAAAGCCGGTCCGCCCATACAAGGCCTGCCCCAGAGGTGCGCCGGCCGCCAGCGATCCGTACATGGCCATTCCGACCCAAGACATGACCTTGCCGGAACGGCGGGGGCCGGCCAGCCCCACACCCCAGGTCAGTACGCCAGTCATCATCAGGCTTTCACCGAAACCCACCAGCAAGCGACCGGTGATCAGCACCAGATAGCGCAACCCGGCCGGGGCAGGCAACCAGGCCGCGACGGCATAGATCAATCCGGACACCAGCAAGGCCGTCACGCCGCGGCGCAAGGCCTGCTGCGGCCCCTGCCGATCAGCCACGCTGCCGGCATGACGGCGGGTCAATACGGTGGCCAGAAACTGGATGCCTACGGCCGTCCCCACCCACAGGTCGCTCAGCCCCAGTTGCTGGTGCACAAACAGCGAAATCACCGGCAAAGGCAGGCCTACCGTCAGATAAGCCAGAAACACTGTCACGCTGAGCAGACACAGCCAGCGTTCAAGACCCTGTTCCACCGGAGCAGCGATCGCAGGGCGCGAAACGGACTTCAAGTTCATGCAAAACCTCTCTCACGGGCACCAAGGCCCAAAGAACCATCCCGAGGGATGGCCCGATTGGGCGTTGATTGACGTGAACGCTTACGTGCCGTGAATTTCACGGCAAGGTCTTGTGTCCGGACTATAAAAGAGAGCCAAGCTTCCAGACCCATGGCTCTCAGCCATCTCGCCCAGCGCTCATGACGGCCCGGACGTCACTTCACCGAAGCCTCAGGCCGCCGCCAGCTGGGCGACAAAATCCCGCAACGCCAGCCGCAGACGCTGCAGACCTTCATCCAGTTCTTCCCGGCTGAGGGTCAGGGGAGGCACGAAGCGCAGCACATCGGGGCCGGCCTGCAGCAGCAGGACCCCGTGCGCGGCGGCAAAGTCCAGGATCTCGCCGGCCTTGCCACGATACGGCGCGGCCAGCACCGCCCCCAGCAACAGACCGCGTCCGCGTATCAGATCGAACAGGCCCAGCTCGGCATTGATCGATTCCAGCCCGGCATGCAAGGCCGCGGACTGGGCCCGCACATGGGACTGCAAGGAGGCCGATGCCAGCTTGCGCAAGGCCGCCCGGGCCACGGCAGCCGCCAGCGGGTTGCCTCCAAAGGTGGTGCCGTGGGCACCGTATTGCATGACCTCGCCCAGCTTGGCTCCGACCAGGGTCGCCCCGATCGGAAAGCCGGCGCCCAGCGCCTTGGCCAGAGTCACGATATCCGGCGTCACCCCGTAATCCTGACAGGCGAAAAGGCTGCCGGTCCGGCTCATGCCGCACTGGATCTCGTCGAAGACCAGCAAGGCGCCATGGGCATCGCAGAGTTCGCGGGCACGCTGCAGGAAAGCCGGCTCGGCCGGCACCACGCCGCCTTCGCCCTGGATGGGCTCGACCATCACGGCAGCGATGTCGCCTGCGGCAAAAGCCTGCTCCAGCGCGGCCTGATCATTGAATGGCAGGTAACGGAAACCGGCGGGCAGCGGCTCATAGCCTTGCTGATATTTGGGTTGGGCGGTCGCGGTGACGGTAGCCAGCGTGCGGCCGTGGAACGAGCCATGAAAGGTCAGGATGGTCCGCTGTTCCGGTCCCCGACCCTGCTGGGCCGCCCAGCGCCGGACCAGCTTGATCGCCGCCTCGTTGGCCTCGGCCCCCGAATTGCACAGGAATACCCGCTCGGCAAACGGTGCATGTTCGACCAGTTCCTCGGCCAGCCGCAGCGGCGGCTCGCTGTAGAAGGCGTTGCTGACATGCCACAGCTTGCGGGCCTGGGTATCCAGCGCCTCCAGCAGGTCCGGATCCTGGTGACCCAGAGCGTTGACGGCGATACCGGCCGACAGATCGATGTATTCACGTCCCTCGGTATCCCATACGCGTGCACCCTTGCCATGGTCCAGCACCATTTCACGAGGCTTGTAGACGGGCAGCCAGTAGCGCTTGGCCAGGGCGGTCAGCGCCGCCTCGGAGGAAACCTGCTCAGACATTTCAACACTCCGGTGTAGGCCCGGGATGCACAGGCATCCTTCGCCCGCAGCGAGGGGCCGTCATGGCGCTCCCGCCCGGGCCGGGCCCGGATCAATACGAAGGATCATTGCACCGCATCCATGCAGCAACTGCAAGCCGGAGCAACGCCGCGCCGGGTCGATCCAGCACGGACGGGAGGCATCAATCCTTCTGAAAACGTGGCAGCAGGCAAGTCAGTTCATGCAAGCGCTGCAACGGCTCGGTCTGCTCCAGCAGCTGCTGGCGCTCGCCGTCGCTGAGCGGGAGCCACTGCGCCAGCCGGTAGCCAAGTCGCTCGGCATCATCGAGATCCGCATGCGGGTGCTCGGCAGCAGGTTCATCGACCACTTCCAGCAGGCGCCCGGCAATCTGCTGCAATACGCTGTATTCGACAGGCACCGCCAGCGGTGACGACTCGCTCCAGGCCTGCACCTGGGCCAGGATCAGACCATCGCTGCGTATCCGGGTCTGCTCCACCCGGAAACGCTGACGGCCGGCCACCAGAATCTGCAGCAGACCATCCTCGCCCATCCGGAAATCCAGGATCTCGGCGAAGGTGCCGATGGCCGCCGGAGCGGCCGGCAAGCCCGTCTCTTCACCCTCGAGTATCAGGCAGATGCCGAAAAACTGCCCCGTCCGGCTGCAGGTCTTGATCATGTCCAGATAACGGGGTTCGAAAATCCGCAAATTCAGCTGACCACCCGGAAACAATACGGTGGCCAGTGGAAACAAGGGGATTTCGATCAGGGCTGGATCCGACGGCATGCCGCCAGTCTAACCACAGGCCAGCCCTGACCGGAAGTCGCCGCAAACCCTTGTCCGTCCCGGCCCCTGCGTTGGGTACGGGCTCAGCCTGCCGTCTGCAGGGCCGCCAGCAGACGACGCGGCGCGTTTTCGAAACCGCCGTTAGACATGAAGACTACATGGTCGCCCGGCCGCACGCTGGTCGCCACCGCATCCACCAGCTGACCGGTATCCGCCACCGCGCGGCCATGGCCACGCAGGGTCGCGATCACGCCGGCCGCATCCCAGGGCAGCTCGGGGCGCTGCAGAAAGACCACTTCGTCGGCAGCGGCCAGCGCCGGGGCCAGTGCGGCGGCATGAGCTCCGAGTCGCATGGAGTTGGACCTCGGCTCCAGAGCCACCACGATCCGCGCCGAACCGACCTTGGCACGCAGGCCCGCCAGCGTGGCGGCGATCGCGGTGGGATGGTGCGCGAAATCGTCATAGATTCTCACCGCGCCGACCTCACCGATCAGCTCCATCCGCCGCTTCACATTGCGGAACTCGGCGAAGGCTGACAGCAAGGCCGTCGGGTCGGCCCCCTGGGCCGCGGCGGCGGCCAGCGCCGCCAGTCCGTTGAGCACGTTGTGGGTCCCCAGCAAAGGCCAATGCACCTCACCCAGGCAGCGGCCATGATGGTGCACGCTGAAGGCGCTGCCATCCTCATGCAACAGCCGGGCCTGCCAGTCGCCCTGGTCCAGGCCGAAAGTCTCCACCGGGGTCCAGCAACCCATCGCCAGCACCTCCGCCAGATGGTGGTCATGGGCATTGACGATCAGGCGTCCATGACCGGGCACGGTGCGGACCAGGTGGTGGAACTGGCGCTGGATCGCCGCCACATCGGGAAAGATGTCGGCATGATCGAATTCGAGATTGTTGAGAATCGCGATCTTCGGCCGGTAGTGGACGAATTTGGAGCGCTTGTCGAAAAACGCGGTGTCGTATTCGTCCGCTTCGATGACGAATGAGCGGCCCTGCCCCAGACGCGCTGAAATGCCGAAATTGGCGGGCACGCCCCCCACGAGAAAGCCCGGCTCCGCACCCGCCGACTCCAGCAGGTGCGCCAGCAGACTGGTGGTGGTGGTCTTGCCGTGGGTGCCGGCCACCGCCAGCACCTCACGACCAGACAGCACCTGTTCGCCCAGCCACTGCGGGCCGGAACGATAGCGCAGGCCAGCGTCCAGCACATGTTCGACAGCCGGATTGCCCCGGCTCAAGGCATTGCCGATGATGACTTCATCCGGCGCCGGCTGCAGCGCATCGGCGTCATAGCCCGAATGCAAGCTGATGCCCAGTGCCGTCAGCTGATCGCTCATCGGCGGATAGACCTGGGCATCGGAGCCGGCCACCGTCAGGCCCTGCTCACGAGCCAAGGCAGCGACGCCGCCCATGAACGTACCGCAGATGCCAAGAATATGCAGGCGCATCATCAATCCAGCCGGAGATGTGATCTGGGAGCCGGCCGCCTTGGGGCGACCGGAGGGCGGGAAGCCCTGATTCAGGCGGCGAGCGCCTGCTTGACCCGTGCGGTCACGGCATCGACATCACCGACGCCGTCGACAATCTTCAGCTTGCCGTTGTTCTGGTAGAACTCGGCCACCGGCGCGGTCTGCTCGGCATAGACCTCGAGGCGCTTGCGCACCGTCTCCGGATTGTCATCCACCCGGCCCTCGGCCTTGAAACGCAGTTCGGTGCGGCCGATGATGGCCTCGCTGGGCACTTCCAGCTTGACGATGGCTTCCAGCGGCTGGCCGATGCGGCTCAGCAGCTTGTCCAGCGCCGCGGCCTGCGCCAGATTGCGGGGATAACCGTCGAGAATGAAACCCTTGGCCGTATCCGGCTGGGCCAGACGCTCTTCCAGCATGCCCAGCAGCAGGTCGTCGGACACCAGCATGCCGGCGTCCATCACGGCCTTGGCCTGCTGGCCCAGCGGCGTGCCGGCTGCCACGGCAGCGCGCAGCATGTCACCGGTGGAGATGTGCGGAACGCCCAGTTCATTTTTCAGGCGGGCCGCCTGGGTACCTTTGCCCGAACCGGGCGCACCAAGCAGTACAAGTCGCATGCTGTTCCTCAGAGTCTGTCGCCACCTCGTTGCGGAGGCCGACGGACAGGTGCCAAAACGTCCACAAAGGTAGCTTTTGCAGGGATCGGCGTCAAACCATCGACCAGCCGGCAACGAAGATCCAGCGCGGATGAATGTCAGTCAGGACAGGGCCTTGAAGCCGATCAGAGGTGAATTGCCGCATCACGAACCAGGGCAGGCCGACAGGCCATTCTCATCGTTGCCGTGCGCGGCGCTGTTCAAGGTGTATCGCAAAACGACAGCTGGCAGCAGCGATCGAATCGCAATATATTGCGATTCGCGACGGAGTGTCTGGCCTCTCGATGCAAACATGACATCCATCACATTTCATGTTGTACTGATTCAAAGAATCAGCAATACTATCTCGCATGGCAATATAGCTTGATTCATATGGCGAAAGGCTCTTTCAAGAGCCCCGTTTCGCAGATATTGTTCATATGGCCAATGGTCAGGGGAATTGCGGTCAGGACGACTTCTCACCGAAACGCAACTGCCAGTGCGGATATCCGGATATGTCGGCAAATATTGATGGTCGCCCTCGTAGTGGCCGGGTTTCACCCCGAGTCCTGTCCCTGACGTTCAGGGTCTCACACATTATTGCCGTCGTTATTCCCGTCCTGCCGCTGATCTATGCCACCGGGCTGCAGGATACTGCCGTCATTCGCCGTATTCTGGCCATGGCCATGGGCGGTGGTCTGCTCTGCCTTCTGCTGTTCCAGAATGCCGGGATGTATGCACGGGACCTGTTCGGCAACGAGTGGCTGTTCAAGCGGACCCTGCTGGGCTGGAGCACGGTCTTTGGCCTGCTGCTGCTGGGCCAGAGCCAGCTCAATTATCTGAGCCATGTGCCGCCAACCATGGAACTGATCTGGTTCGTCAGCAGTTTGCTGCTGTTCGGGGCGGTTCGCCTGCTGTTTCTGCTGTATTTCCGGCGCATGATGCGGCGGGGCCAATATCTGCAGCGGGCGGTCATTCTCGGCTGCACCGAAAATGGTTTGCGTCTCGCCCGCTATATGCGCCAGCACAGGGATATCCGCTGCGGCCTGCTGGGTTTTATCGATGACCGGGAGCCGGAACGGCTGCCTGCGCTGGATGAAACCCTGCCCCCTCTGCTGGGAGACAGTCGCTTGCTGGAGCGGATGATACGCAGCGAAACCGTCGACGTCGTCATGCTGGCCCTGCCCTGGAGCGCGGACTCCAGACATCAGTATTTCATCGACCGACTGCGCCGTCTGCCTGTCAGTGTCATGGTGGTGCCCGATATCACGGCATTCAATTATGCCAAGACCCGGATCAGCATCATCGGTGGCGTCGCCATGCTGAATGTCGCCGACCTGCCGCTGGAGGGCTGGTCACCGATGCTGAAGCGAGCCGAAGACCTGATCATCGCCTCACTGGCCCTGCTGCTGCTGGCGCCGCTGATGGCACTGGTGGCCTTGGCGATCCGGCTGGACTCGCCGGGACCGATCCTGTTCCGCCAGCGTCGCTACGGCTACAACGAGCACCTGATCCATGTATTGAAGTTCAGGTCGATGCATCACCACCTCACCGACCAGGATGCCAGCCGCCAGACCACTCGCCAGGATCCGCGCGTCACCCGGGTCGGCCGGTTCATCCGCAAGACCAGCATTGACGAGCTGCCCCAGCTGTTCAACGTATTGGGGGGCTCGATGTCGCTGGTCGGCCCGCGCCCGCATGCCACGGCCACCCGTGCGGCGGACATTCTGTTCGAAGACGCGGTCGCCGAATACAGCGCCCGGCACAGAGTCAAGCCCGGCATCACCGGTCTGGCCCAGGTGCATGGGTATCGCGGCGAAACCGATACCCTGGAGAAGATCGAGCGCCGGGTCGAATACGATCTGGAATATATCGAGACATGGAGCCTGGGACTGGACCTGCGGATCCTGATCAAGACCATTCCTGCCGTACTGGCCAGCGAGCAGGTGTATTGAGCCACGCCATGTCGATCCCGCCCTATGCCTTGATCATCCCCACCCGCAACAGCGGCCCCTATCTGCCACGGCTGCTGCCGGCCCTGCAGCAGCAGACCCGTGCGCCGGCCGAGCTGCTGATCATGGATACCGCCTCCAGCGACGGCAGTGCCGAGCAATGGCAGGCCTTCGGGGCCAGGGTGGTATCGGTGGCGCCGGATCAGTTCAATCACGGCGGTACTCGCCGGCTGGCCAGCCAGCTGGTATCGGCGCCCTGTCTGATATACATGACCCAGGACGCCGTACCTGCCACGCCCGATGCGCTGGCACGATTGCAGGACGCCCTGCTGGAAAACGAAGCCATCGGCGTGGCCTACGGACGGCAGCTGCCGCACCCCGGTGCGGGACCGTTGGCCTGCCATGCCCGCCGCTTCAATTATCCCCCGCACAGCCAGACCCGCTGGCTGACCGATGCCTCTCGCCTGGGTATCAAGACCTGTTTCAGTTCCGACGCTTTTGCCGCCTACCGCCGGACCGCACTGGTACAGGCGGGAGGTTTTCCCCGGAGAGTGATCGGCACCGAGGACGCCTATGTCGCTGCCCGTATGTTGCTGGCCGGCATGGCCGTCCGCTACTGCGCCGAGGCCCAGGTCTGTCACTCCCATGACTATCGCGTCGCCGAGGAATTCCGCCGCTATTTCGATATCGGCGTGTTCTATCACCGCGAGAGCTGGATAGGTGAAGCCTTTGGCCGGGCCGGCGGCGAAGGTCTGCGCTATGTCCGCAGCGAGCTCCGCTATCTGCGCAGCCACGGTCGCCCGGACCTGATTCCCTCGGCCCTCCTGCGCAATGCCATGAAGTTGCTCGGCTATCGGCTGGGTGCGCTTGAAGCCCGGCTGCCGGCCGGTATCAAACGACGTATCAGCATGTTCCCTCCCTTCTGGAATGAGTCCGAATCCTCATGATCCGATCGCATCGATTTCGAATGCCCCGCCTCGTCTGGCTGGGCCTGCTGCTGGCCTCGCTGACGGCCTGCCATCAACCCGACGTGGTGCGGCTGCCCGACGCCAAGGCCATGCACGACCATGATGCCGGCGTGTTCCGCCCGGACCAGCTGCCCCAGCCCCGGGTCGTGGTGCTGCCGGCCGACGTGCTGCGGATTCGACGCGATGCCCAGCCGTCTGCCGAAAGCGGTACCACCGACATGTTCGTGGTGCGCCCTGACGGCGTGTTCGCCTACCCCTATATCGGCACGGTCAAGGCCGAAGGCCGCACCCCGGAAGACATCAGCAACGAGATCACGGCCCGTCTGGCCTCGATCTACCGCGAGCCGCATGTCACCGCCAATATCGCCAGCAGCCCCGGCAACCATGTCTTTGTCGGTGGCGCCGTGCGCAATCCCGGCGTCTTCGATCTGACCGCCGGGGTGACGGCCGAACAGGCCGTGATGAGTACCGGAGGGCTGATTCCGCAGGCCGATGCCCGCCATATCGCGCTGATCCGGCTGGATGCCCATGGCGTGCGCCAGGTCTATTTCTTCAATTTCGCCGACCTGCTGAAGGACAGCGCCAGCGGCCACTCGCGACCGATCTTTCTGCAACGGGGCGATCTGTTGTTCGTGCCCCTGTCGCCGATCGGGCGGGCCGTGCATACCATGGATCTGTATATCACCCAGCTGCTGCCCTGGTTCCGTGGCGTCGGCTTCGGCATGAACTATCAGATCAATGATGCAGCCTCGCTGCGTTACAACAACACCACCAACAACCAGAACAATATCAACAGCGCCAGCGGAACCTTCAATTCGGGGGGGACGCTCTGATGATCGAGATACGCAGCCTCCGCGATATCATCCGCCTGTTCTTCATCTTCAGGCGTGAGTTCATCTATGCCGCGATCGCCACCCTGGTGATCGCCGTGGCCGGCGCCTTGTTCCTGCCCTCGCGCTTTGAGTCGCAGGCCCGGATCCTGGTCCGGCCGAACCAGAGCCTGAGCCCGCCGGCCCCCACCACCCTGAGCGCCGACAATGGTTTCGTGCAGCCCAGCACCCAGCGTGATCCGGTGCTGGATGAACAGAAAATGCTGACCAGCCAGCCGGTGATCACCGAGGTCGCCCAGGCCTATCTGCGTGCCGAGGCCGCGCCTCCGCCGCCCGGTCTGTGGCAGCACCTGAAGTACTACACCAAAAAGATCGCGGGTCTGGGCAAGGAACTGGCCCGCCGCACCCTGGTGGCCTTCGGCATTCTGGACGATGCCTCCCCCGTCGAGCGGGCCGCCCGGGCTCTGGCCAAGAAATTCGAGGTCAGCCACGATCCCGGCTCGAACGTGATGGATATCGCTTTCCGCTGGGGTGATCCGGCCGTGGCCCAGGCCATCAATACCGCCTGGGTCGATGCCTATTTCAATGCCCGCGCCAAGGCTTCGGGCGGCGCCCAGCTGTTTGCCTTCTACCAGGGCCAGACCGAACAACTGAGCCGGCACATCATCGAGCTGCAAGGCCAGCTGCATGAGCGACTGAAGACTCTGGATGCCCCCAGCATCCAGCAGCAGATGGACAGCATCGCCACCCAGCTGCAGCGTCTGCAGCAACAGCGCCAGGACGCCGTGACCAGCCGCGAATCCACCCGCAGCATGCTTGACGCCGCCCAGAAGCAACTGGGCAAGCTGCCCACCGAGATAGAGAACGCCCGCAATTACGGACTGAATCCGGCACGCTCGGACATGCAGCTGAAACTCAACGGTCTGATCGATCAGCGCCTGACCCTGCTGCGGGTCTATCTGCCGACGGCGGCGCCGGTCAAGGCCATGGATGAAAGCATTGCCGCACTGCAGGCGCAGCTGCAGGCGATGGCGCCCAATGTGCAGCTGTCACGCAATATCGCACCCAACGGGCTGGCTCAAAAGTTGAAACAGGACATGATCGACGGGGTCAACCAGACCGCCGGTCTGAATGCCCGCATCGAAGCCATCGACGGCGAAATGAGTGCCTTGCGTCAACTGCGCGGCCAGGTCCTGGCAGCCGAGCCGGACCTGTCCCAGCTCAGCCTGCAGCTGAGTACGGCCGAGCGGGTCTATACCCAGTACACCGACTACCTGCTGCACGCCCGGATCATGCGTGATCTTGACAGCCAGCGACTCAGCAATGCCACTTTGATCGAGGCACCCACCCTGCAGCCGGCACGGGTATTCCCCAAAACCGTACCCATTCTTTTGCTGGCCTTGCCGGCCGCGATCGGCGTGGGTTTGCTGGTGATCTTCCTGTGCTACCTGCTGGATCGGCGCATCCATGACGGCGGCCGGATGCAGGCGACCTTCGGCCTGCCGCTGTGGGCCAGTCTGCCGGACATGCAGGACCCTAACCGCCCCCCGGGTGCCCATCTGAATACCGGCCTGTTCCGGATCTACGGCCTGCTGCCACGGGACCGCATCCAGCAACAAGGTCTGATTCTCGGCCTGACCGCTTCGCAGAAAGGCGAGGGTGTCCATTTCGTGGCCAACCATCTGCGGCTGGTGCTGCGGGAAGCCGGCCTGGATGTCGAAATCAGTGACGACATCGGAGCACCTCGCCAGCCCGGCTGCGTCACCCTCGTCACCGCCGAACCGATCAGCAAGGAGCGGGCGCTGCTGCAGCTGCGCGATGTCGATGTGCGCTTGCTCGTGATCGAGGCGCGCCATACCAGCGTCCCCACCGTGGAATATTCGCTGAGCACCTTGCGGCACGCCTTCGGCAATATCGACGGCGCCATCCTCAACCGCCGTCGATTCGAGATTCCGGCCGCCTTCCTGCAGCGTTTCGGCGGTCTGTTGCGGGTGAACTGATGCGCATCCTGCATCTGGCACCACCGGCCGACGCACACAACGGCATCGCCGACTACGCCCGGCATTGGCGGGATGCCATGCAGGGCTCCGGTGCCGAGCTGGTCTGCCCGCCGCTGGATGCGGGGCTGCCACCGCTGCTGGAGGCCCTGGACCAGCATCGGATCGAATGGATCCATGCCGAACTCGGCGGCGGCCGCGTCGCTGAATTCGAGGCCTTGCGGCAGCTGCGCCAGCTCCGCCCCGAACTGGGTTTCGGCGCCACGGTGCACGATCCCGAACGGCTGATCTGGCGCGCGGCGCAGTTGCCTGGATCGCTGGCCTGGCTGGCGGCCTGCCCCGGCCCCATGCCGCAGCTGGCCGGACTGCTGGATCATCGCCGTGTACTGCGGATGGAGCGTCGTCTGGCACGGCAGCTTGACGCCCTGGTCTGTATGACCCGGCGAGGCAGCGAGGCCTTGGCCCGGCGCATGCAGCTGGCTGCCGGGCTCAGCTACACGATTGCCCACGGCAACATCAGCGTGCCGCCACGGCCCTTGCCGCCCGGGCCGCTGCGGCTGCTGTACTTTGGCTATATTTATCCGGGCAAGGGTATTGAGGACCTGCTGCAAGCCCTTGCCGGACTGCGCGCCAAGGGCGGTGACCAGGCCATGTCCGTCAGATTGACGCTGGCCGGCGGTACCGCGCCGGATATCGCCTTTGGCGCGCGCGGCAGCTATGTGCAGTCATTGCGCCAGCAGATCCATCGGCATCAACTGGACCATGTGGTGGACTGGCAGACCGATGTGCCCGGCACGGAAATCATCGAACTGATCCAGGCCCACCATGTCATGGTGCTGCCCTACCGCGAATCCCGCAAACTGGCCTGGCTGGGCCAGATGCGCAGCACCAGCGGGGCTCTGGCCTGGGCGACGGCCTGCGGACGGGGCGCCATCGTGTCCGATGCGCGCGCCTTCGCCGAGGAAATTTCCCATGGCAATGGCTGTCAATTCCGGCACCGCGATCCAGCCGACCTGCAACGCCGGCTGGAAACCCTGACGGCTCAACCTTCGCTGGCCGGCGAATGGGCCCGCCACGCGGGGCAACTGGCCGTCGAGCGGCAATGGCCGCGCATTGCGGAGCAATATATGACCACCTTCACCCAGGCCTTGCAGCGACGCCACCATGACTGAAGCCCTCCAGCCCCGAAAGCGCGCCCGACACTGGATCCCCGTCGTGCTGCTGACCGTGTTCGCAGTCCTTGCCGGCCTGCTGCTGTTGCCTGGCACCTCTCGCCCGCAGGAGCTCAAGCCGCTGCAGCTCAGTCCCCGGCAGCCCGTGGTCTGGGCCGACTTTCTCGGCGTGAACGCTCATCTGTTGTGGTTCAGTCCCGAAATCGCGTCCCGCCAGATCGCCATGCTGAAGGCTCTGGGTCTGCACTGGGTGCGGCTGGACCTGCACTGGGACAGGCTCGAGCCCCGGGTCGGCCAGTTCCGCTGGGATCTGCTGGACCCGGTGATGCAGCAGATCCGCGACCAGCATTTGCAGGCGGAAGTCTATCTGGTGGGCTCCAGCCCTTATGCCTCCAGCGCGCCGCCGGATTTTCCCTATCCGGACAAGTACCCGCCGCGGGATCCCCAGCTCTACGCCACGGCATTGCGGGCGCTTGCGGAACGCTATCCGCAGATTCCGGTATGGCAGGTCTGGAACGAACCCAATCTGCCGGGTTTCTGGTATCCCGAGCCCGATCCGGCCGCCTACGGCAGCTTGCTGAAAGCCAGTGTCCAGGCCTTGCGCAGCCTGCCTCGTCCGCCGCAGGTGGCCTTGGGAGGGATGGCCTATTACAGCCAGATGCCCAATCATGATCTGATGATCCAGGATCTGGGCGCGCTGGGCCTGTTTTCGCTGGACACCATCATCGCCTACCACCCCTATTCGCTTTATCCGGAAGGCGATGATCCGGCCCAGCGTGACTTCATCCTGCGCGCGCAACAGGCCGACCGGATGTTGCGGTCAGCCGGCGCCCGTCAGGTCTGGGCCGATGAGTGGGGCTGGTCCAGCTATCCCGGCCCGAAACAGGAGCAACCGGTGATCGGCGAAGACGGACAGGCCGATTTCGTGCTGCGCCGACTGGCCCTGATGACGGCGCTCAATTACGACCGGATCTTCCTGTTCGCCCTCAGCGATCTGGACAGCCGAGCCTCCGTGCGCGACCAGTTCTACGGTCTGCTGACGACCGATGCCAAGCCCAAGCCTGTGTATCAGGCATTGTCCCGCTTTCTGGGCTTCACTGGCCCGCAGCTGATGCCGGCCGCCGCGCCGGCGCTGCAGAACCCGCCGGCATCACTGATCACGGTCAGTGCCGACAAGGCCGACGGCAAGCACCTGCTGATGTTCTGGGCCGACCAGCCCGGCAGCGTGCAACTGCCTGACCTCCAGGCGGCCCGACTATACGATCCCTTGCATGACACGACCACCGCGTTGCAGGCCAGCGGCGGCGTGCTGACCGTCCCCGTCAGTCGCCAGCTGCAGATCCTGGAGTGGCCTTGATGGAAAGCCGGCGCCTGCTGTGGATCCTGCCCTATATGCCTTGGCCGACGACCAGCGGGGGCAAGCTGCGTCAATTCCAGCTGTTGCGTGAACTGGCCAGGCGCGGCCACCGGATCAGCCTGCTGATCCTGACCAAGAGCTTGCCGACGCCGGAGGAACGCGAAGCCTTGCAGCCCTGGGTGGAGCAGTTGTGGGTTTATCCGCGTCGCCCCTTGCGCTCCTGGCAGACCTTGCTGGCCGGCGTGTTCGCCGGGCCGCCGCTGCTGGCCAGCATCAATGGCTACCATCCGGTGCTGGGTCGCAAGCTGGCGGAACTGCTGGAGGCATCCTGGGATGTGGTCCAGATTGAGCACAGCTACAGCCTGCAGCCTTATCTGCAGGTCCTGCAAGGCTATCGTCCGGGTTTCGCACTGACCGAACACAATATCGAATCGGAGCTCAGCCGCACCACCTGGCAGCGACTGCCGGCCATCCTGCGGCCACTGGCCCGTTGGGATCAATGGCGCTATCGACGCTGGGAACAGCTGGCCGTGCACCGTGCCAGGCAGGTCATTGCCATGACGGAGGCCGATGCCGAAGTGCTGGCCGGTTGGGCACCGACCCCGGTGCGGGTCGTGCCCAATGGTGCCGACGTCGAGACGGGGTCCCGGGTGCATCCCGACCTCATGGCCGGGCAACTGCTGTTCCTGGGCAATTACGAGTACAGCCCGAACCTCGAAGCCGTTCGCTGGCTGGCCGAAGAGATCATGCCGCGGATCTGGGCCGAACGCCCCGAAGCGCGCCTTGTCGTCGGCGGCTTCGCCATGCCTCTCGAATGGGCGGCACGCTGGCCGGATCCGCGCCTGCGATGGCAGGGCTATGTGGCGGATCTGCCCGCGCTGCAGGCCAGCTGCAGCCTGTTCATCGCTCCGTTGCGCGATGGCGGAGGTTCCAAACTGAAAGTGCTGGAAGCAATGGCCGCCGGCTTGCCGCTGGCAAGCACCGCCCAGGGCGTGTCCGGGCTGCTCGCCCGGCCGGATCGCGATTATCTGGCCGCCGATGACAGTGCCGGTCTGGCCGCTGCCGCGATCCGGCTGCTGTCCGACCCGGCACGGGCCGGCATGCTGGGCGAGGCGGGTCGCGACTATGTCCGCCGCCATCACAGCTGGCAGCAGGTCGCCGATACGCTGGAGCAGGTCTACGAGGAGATGGCCGCATGAAGATAGGCATCGATTATCGCCCTGCCGTCGCCGCGCCCTGGTCCGGCATCGGTCGCCAGGTGCTGGCCATGACCCGAGTACTGGCCAGCTCGCCAGGTGATCAGCTGCTGCGTTACAGCGGCGGCGTCGCAGAGGGTTCGGATGCCTGGCCGGCCTTGCCGCCCGTCAGCTGTCCGGCCCGCCTCCAACCGGTCGATGGCATGCACCGACCGCAGGAACGACTGCCTTTCGAAGCCCGCTTCCTGCCTCATGCCCTGGACCGGGACGGTATCGAAGTCTATATCGCCACGGCCAATCGCGGCCTGCCCTGGCTGTTGCGCCGGCCGTCCTATCGGCGGGTGCTGCTGCTGCATGACCTGTTTCAGTGGGACCAGCCCGAAATACAGGCACGGCCGCTCAAGGCGCTGGCCTACCGGATGATCGAGCGTGTTTCGCTGAGCACCTCATTGCGCAGTGCCGATGTGATCTGGGCGCCATCCCGCTATACGATGAACGAGGCCGCGCGGCGCTTCCCCATGCTGCAGCAGCGTCTGCGCTGGCTGCCCAATTGCGTGCCGCCGCTACCCTCGTTCAGGCCCGGACAGCGCCCCGAGGTGCTGTCGGCCCTGCCCGCCCGTTATTGGCTGGCCGTGGGTACCCGCGGCGCACGCAAGAACATCGAGCGGCTGCTGACGGCCTGGACCGGCCTGCGTACGCAGGGGGCAGCCGTGCCCGATCTGGTCTTGGTCGGGCAGCGTGAGGATCTGCCGGCCGGTCTGCGGGACTGGCCCGGCCTGCATCTGATCAGGGATGTCGATGACGAGGCTTTGGGCGCCATCTATCAGGCTGCTGAATGCCTGTGGCATCCCGCCTGGGCCGAAGGTTTCGGCCTGCCCGTGGTCGAGGCCCTGGCGGCAGGCACCGCCGTCGCGGTGGCCCGCGGCACCGCCCTGGATGAGGTCACTCCTGACGATGCACCACGTTTCGATCCGCATGACACCAGCGCCATCGCCCAGCTGATGCTGCGGCTGGGGAAAACGCCCGCCGGCGGCAGCCAGCGGGCGAGGCAGAACTTTGCCGCCCGCTTTGCTCCCGAAGCCTATGCCCGCTGCTTGCGTGGCCTGATTGCCGAGTTGAGAACATGACTACCAGGCCCCTGGCCATCCTCGCCCTGCTTTGCGGTCTGCTGTTTGGCGGGCTGCTTGTCTTCGTGCCCCCTGGTACCTTTCTGCTGGCCCTGATCGCCGTCATCGTCGGCCTGCTGGTATTGCGCACACCGTTCTATGGCCTGGCCGGCTTTGCGCTCAGCGCCACGTTCATGCCCTTGGCCACCGTCCGGCTGGGAGTTCGCATTACGGTCTGCGAAGCCTTGCTGGCAGCGGCCTGGGCCGGCACGGCCTGGCAATTGTTCACCCAACAGCTGCAATGGCACTGGGGGCGTACCGAAAAAGCCCTGGCCCTGTTGATGGTTTTCAGCGTGATCCCCTTTCTGGTCGGCCAGGTCACGATCCATGCCGAAGGCAATGGGACCGTGAACTGGATCCGCTGGCTGCTGAACCTGTCCACGCTGTGGCTGGTACCGCTCCTGCTGCCCGATCGACGCCGCCGCGAATGGCTGGTGAATCTGCTGCTGCTGGGCAATCTGGCGATGCTGGTGGTTTCGCTGGGCATGTTTGCCCGCCATCGCAATGCGCTGGACATGATCCCCTTGCTCAAGCATCTGCACTATGCGCACCCCGAAGCGATGCAGGACATTTTCGGCGGCATGCGCAACCGGCTCGGCACGCCCTGGGTTCATCCCAATCTCAGCGGTGGGGCACTGATCCTGTTTGCGCCGCTGGCCATGGTCCTGGCCCTGGTCCGGCGCGGCTGGGGAAGGGTGCTGGCCTTGGCCGTGGCCGTGCTCGCCGCCGTGGCGATTGTCCTGACCGGATCGCGCGGTGCCCTGCTCAGCATGGCCGTGGTACTGCTCTGGATGGCCTGGACCGGCATTCCCACTTCACGTCGCCTCATTGTCGGCGGACTCGCCCTCAGCGTTGCCATGGCCTTGTTCTATCCGCCGCTGCAGAAACGGCTTTCGACCATGTTCGATTCCAGCAATGCCAGTACCGAGGTACGGATGGATGAATACCGGCATTTCCCTCAGGCGATGGCACGCTATCCGTTGGGTATCGGTTTCAAGACAGATCCGCCGGTACCGGGCAGCGGCTTGTTGGGCATTTCCAATCTGTGGCTGAACTATATCTACAAGATCGGTCTGCCGGGCATGCTGCTGTTCTGCGTGGTGCTGGGCCGATGGTGGCGCGAGACCCGCCCGCAAGGTCGCACCCAGCGGCCGACACCGGCCAATGCAGTCTGGCTTGGCAGTCTGGCCGGCCTGGGAGGTGCCCTTCTGACGGGCGTGTTCGACCATTACTACAGCTTCACGATGGTATTGGTGGCTCTGTTCTGGCTGATGCTTGGACTGAATCTGCAGGGTGCACGGCAACGGCCCGATTCCACCACCGCCGGGCCGCCGCCCGAAGCTGACCCCGATCTGACGGCGCGCCTCGGCCCGCCGGGAGGCCTGCCATGAAGCACCGGATTTTCCATTCCCTGAACCTGCGCGAGCACCTGGACGACTATGCCGGACGGCTGGGCCTTAGCCTGCAGCAGACCGAGCAAGCCTACACGTGGCTGCTGACGCACGAAGGCCTGTTCGAGGAACTCTCGGCCGAAGGCATCCGTGTATCGATATGCTCGGTCAATATCGAGTCGCGGATCGAGGACGCCGATGCCAGGCGCCTGTACACCCTGCTGATGCAGGAAATTCCCGCCCAGTTCGTGCCTCGGATGGGCCTGAACTGGCCCACCTTCAAGGACCGCTGGCTGCGGATCTGGGAGCAGATCTACAATATCTTCATCAACAAGATTCCGGTTCATGCAATCCGCATCGGCTGGCTGCGATGCGGCGGTGCGAAAATCGGCAAGGGCTCTTCGATCTGGCGCCATACCGAGGTGCTGGGGGTGAACAACCTGATCATGGGCGATGACAGCGTCATCGGCTGGCATTGCCAGATCGATGCCCGCGCCGGCCTGCGGATCGGTGATCATGTCGCGATCGCCTCGCATGTGCTGATCATTGCCGGCAGCCACGATCTGACGGCGCCCGAATTCTGGTCCGTATCGGCCCCCATAGTGATCGAGGACTACGTATGGGTTGCCAGCCGGGCCTTGATCGCCCATGGCGCCCATCTGGAGCGCGGCTGCGTGGTCACGGCCCAGACCTTGGTCGCCAAGCGGATCGCGGCCTACAAGATCGTCGGTGGCAGCGGCGCCAAACCCATGGGCGAGCGGCCGCATGATCTGAACTACCGGGTCGGCGGACGCGGCCTGTTCACCCTGTTGCACTGACTTGTGCTGGGCGCGACGACCTGGCTGACCTTGGCCACCTTGGCCGGTCTGGCCGCCGGTTTCGGACGGGAATGGCTGCTGCTGGCCGACTGGGGCGTGGGGGCGCGTACCGATGCTTTTCTGGTCGCCATGTTCCTGCCCGAGGCCGCCCGCATGATGATGGCGGCGGGCCTGCTCAATGCCGCCGGCCTGCCTCTGTATCAGGCCCGCACAGCCGAGCGGCAGCGGGCCTGGCTGACCGCGCAGTTCTGGCATCTGCTGGGCATCGGCCTGTTGCTCGCCCTGCTTCTGCACCTGGGCGCGCCCTGGCTGAGCCGGGCGATCGGCCCCGGCCAGTCCGTCGCTGACAGGCTCCGTGCGGGCCACAGTCTCGGCATTCTGGCCTGGTGCCTGCCCGGCATCTGCCTGCAGGCCCTGCTGGTGATTCCCAGCCAGGCGCGCTCACGCTATGTGCTCGCCGGACTGGGTTCATTGTTGTACAACCTGCCGGCGGTAGGCCTGTTGGCCTGGCAAGGTCATGCCACCGGCGAAACCCCGCTGGCCTGGGCCTTCGTCGCCGGCAGCGCGCTGATGAGCCTGGTCTTGCTGCCCCTGCCCTGGGCCGACGGCTGGCGCCCCTGGCAGCGGGTGCCGCTGCGCGAACCCGTCCTCGAATTGCAGCGACGATTGCTGCCCTTGCTGCTCAGTGCCGGAGCCAGTCAGGGGCTGGCTTGGCTGGAGCGGATCTGCGCCTCTTATCTGGGTGCCGGCACCATTTCCATCGTCAATTTTGCCCGCAAGCTGAACAATCTGCCCCTGGTCGCCCTGATGAGCCTGAACCAGGTGCTGCTGAGCCTGATGGGAAGCGCCGAGCAAGGCATTCAGCGCAAGGCCGTACTGGCCCGCGGCATGCAACTGACCTCGCTGCTGACGGTGCCGGCAGCGGTCGGCTTGATCCTGATCGCGCCTGCGCTGGTCCACCTGCTGCTGCCGAAGAACATGGATCCAGCCCGCACCGCCGGCCTGCTGGCCTGGATGGCCGTGACCCTGGTGGTCGGCGGCTGGAATGCCATGCTCGCCCGCTATGCCTACGCCCACCACGACACCGCGACCCCGACCCGCTGCGAACTGGCCGGCAGTCTGCTGAATGCGGTGGGCCTGCTGCTGCTGCCTGGCTGGCTGGGAATCAATGCGATTGCCATCGCCGCCCTGCTGGGCGTGATGCTGACCGCCCAGCTGCTGGCTCGCCGTCTGCAGCTGCAGACGGAACTGCAACTGACGCGGCAATGGCTGGTCGCCGCACTGGTGCTGGGCGGCACAAGCTGGCTGGGCTTTGCGCCCGAGCAGTTCGGAACACTGGCCTGGATCAAGGCCGTCACGGGTGGTGCCCTCTGCCTGACCGGCTACGCCTTGTGGCTGCGGCCATGGCGCGCACCTCCCGTGCCTTGAGGATCTGCCGCCGCAGCTGCGTCAGATAACGGTTTGGCGTATGCTCTCCGCCAATTGTTTTTATCCATTCAAGGACAGTCCATGGGTCTGCACGACGTCACCTCCGGCCGCGATGTGCCGAACGAAATCAATGTCATCATCGAAATCCCCAAGGATTCCGAGCCGGTCAAGTACGAAGTCGACAAGGACAGCGACGCGCTGTTCGTCGATCGCATCCTGTCGACCCCGATGCGCTACCCCTGCAACTACGGCTATATCCCCGGCACCCTGGGTGGCGATGGCGATCCGCTGGATGCGCTGGTCGTGCTGCCGTTGCCCCTGGTCCACGGTTCGGTGATCCGCTGCCATCCGATCGGCATGCTGAAGATGACCGACGAATCCGGTGCCGACGAGAAGCTGCTGGTGGTGCCGGTCGCCAAGCTTTACGCCGACTATGCCCACATCAAGGACATCGAGCAGGTCGACAGCCACCTGCTGGCCCGCATCGGCCATTTCTTCGAGCACTACAAGGATCTCGAGAAAGGCAAATGGGTCAAGGTCGAAGGTTGGGCCAATGCCGAAGCGGCCAAGGCCGAGATCATCGCCGGCATCAAGCGTGCCGCCGACAAGGGCTGAGGTCCGCGCCTGAGGCTGGCAGCGACACCCGCCATGGCCAGCCCATGACGCAAAAGGCGCCGGGATATGATCCCGGCGCCTTTTGCGTATTCCACGACAGCGATCCGCCCCGTCACCAGCCAGGCGCGGTCTGAAGGGCTCAAAAAGCCGGTCCCTGCCGACGCAATTGCCATCCATGAACCAGGATGAAAACCCCGCTGACCACGGCCCACACGCCGAATACTGTCATCAGCGCGGCCAGAGCACCGGCAGGATGGACCAGCAGCAGCAGGCCAAACAATATCGACAGCAGGCCGCTCACCGTCAGCCAGCCCCTTCCCGGCGTGGCCGGGGGCAACTGCCAGGCAGCCATGCATTGCAGGGCACCGGCCAGCAGCACCCAGGCCCCGACCACGGTCAGGACCAGCAAAATGGTGATCTGCGGCCAGATCAGACTGACCAGGCCCAGCACCAGACCCAGTCCGCCCGCCCACAGCAAGGGCTTGCGATTGATGCCGTGAGCGGTACTGGCCAGCAGCAGCAGCACGCCATCGATGCAGGCATACAAGCCCAGCACCCAGGCCAGGCTCAGGGCGGTACTGAACGGACTGAAAGCGGCCAGCAGGCCGAGCAGGACCAGTACCAGACCACGCAGTACCATCCAGCCCCAGCCTCGTCCAGAGGGGCGGAACAAGGTTTTCATCACAACTCTCCTGCCTTCTGCAAAACAATGCGGGCGGACAGCCGCCAATGCGACTGTCCGCCCGGATTTCCACCACCCGCCGCAAAGCGCGGCTCGGCCGGGTCTCAAGCCTGGGCGCGAACCCGCACCGGAGCCGGCTTCGCCGGTTCGCCCTTCTTGCCCAGCTGCTCCAGCAGACTGCCCATGTCCTCGGCGTGCTCTTCCTCGCTGGCAAGGATGCCTTCCAGCATGCGCCGGGTAGTGGGATCCTCATGTCCCAGATACTGGATGATCTCGCGGTAAGTGTCGATGGCAATCCGTTCGGCCACCAGATTTTCCTTGATCATGTCGACCAGATCGTCACCTTCGACGTAGTCCGCATGACTGCGTTCGGACAAGCCCTTCGGCGAGAAATCCGGCTTGCCTTCAAGCTGGGTGATCCGTTCGGCGATCAGGTCCGCATGGCCCTGCTCTTCATTGGCATGTTCCAGAAACTCGGCGGCGACCGCCTTGGAGTTGATGCCCGAAGCCATGTAGTAATGATATTTGTAGCGCAGCACGCAAACGATTTCAGTAGCCAGGGCGGCGTTCAGCAGATCCACCACGACCTTTCTGTCCGCCGTGTAACCGGCGGTGACGGCACCTTGGTCGATATGCTGCCTGGCACGCTTGCGAATGGTTTCCATGTCGGTCAGAAACGGCTTGTCGGTCATACCTGCCTCCTCGTGAAGAGTGGGTGAGTGCTACCTGAGCCTTGCGCCGGGTCTTCCGGCGGCAATGCCGACATCATTGCACCGCCCCAAGGCCATTGACAAATCAGCCGTTCAGCCGCGATTACCGTCCGCCGTCATAGAAGCCGATCAGCTCAGCGCGGCTGGAAGGCCCGCAGGAAGGTCTTCACGCCGGCCATCGCATGCTCTTCCACCGCCACCCGGCAGCTGGGATCCGTCATGTCGTCGCAGCCACACAGGCGACGCATCATCACGTCGCCCTTGATCAAGGCAAAGAACTGGGTGGCCGCCACCTCCGGGGTCAGCCCTCCCAGATCGAGCTTGCCCTCCTGTTCGGCCTGCCGCAGCAGGCCGGCCGCGAGCTTGCGGCCGCGCAAGGGACCTTCTTCCCAGACCAGCCGGCCGTAGCGAGGGTTGCCCTGCTGGCAATCGCCGAAGATCACCCGGAAGGTGCTGACCATCTGCGGATCGGTATCGATATGCACCATCCGACGGGCCAGATCGGTCAGCACATGGACCACGTCCACTTCCGGATGGTAGGTGAACTGCTCATCCGGCATCGCGTCCTGCATGCATGCGCGGATGACTTCACGGAACAAGCTGTCCTTGTCCCCGAAATGACTGTAGACCGTGAGTTTGGAGACACCGGCGTCGGAGGCCACGGCGTCCATGCTGGTGCCCGCAAAGGAGCTGCGCATGAACAGCGTCGTCGCCGATTTCAGAATCGCCGCGCGCTTCTCCATATCCTTGGGTCGGCCAGGTCCCTGGCACCGCACCTCCGGACTCCTGCTCATCACTGAATACCTTCACAAATTAGCCACGTCACTTTATTATACGGTATAGTTCACTTATTTTCACGACAGCCAGCTGCCGACCCTGAACAGATAGATCGCGCTCCGGCGAATGACTGCGGGTCTGTCGCCGGACGTTACTGTCCAAGGGGGCTCGCAAGTCGGCACCTGAGGGATGCTCCCGCCAGATGCTCGAATCGATCAGAGGCCTGCGTCAAGGTGCCGGCAAGTGACTTCCGGCACTACAGGGCAACCATGGCGCGACCGCAAGCTGTGTCATCATTGGACGTTGTTTCTAAGCAGGTTTCCCAATTCACTCATCGCAGATTGAAGGCGGTCTGAACAATGGCTATGAATCTCGAACTGGCGCGCCAGAACATGATCGAACAGCAGGTGCGGCCCTGGGCCGTCCTCGATGCGGACGTGCTGAATGTACTGGCGCGAGTGCCTCGCGAAGACTTTGTGCCCGCGGCCTATCGTCAGCTCGCCTTCGCGGATCTGGCCCTGCCCATCGGACACGGCCAGGTGATGCTGAAGCCCGTGATCGAAGGCCGGCTGCTTCAGGCGCTTGCGCTGCAGCCGCACGAATCGGTGCTGGAGATCGGCACCGGTTCGGGCTTTCTCACCGCCTGTCTGGCTGCACTGGTGCCTGCCGGCAAGGTGCTGAGTCTGGACATCGAACCTGACTTCATTGCCCAGGCCGCGCCGAAACTGCTTTCCGCCGGCTTCCGCCATGTGGAGTTGCTGGCCGCCGATGCTTTTGGCGACAGCCTGCCGCAACAGAGCTTCGATGCCATCGTCCTCAGCGGGGCCTCGGCCCGGATTCCACAGGATTTCCTGCACTGGCTGAAGCCCGGCGGTCGGCTGTTCGTGATCCATGGTCAGTCGCCGGCGCAGAAGGCCGTGCTGCTGACCCGCGGCCAGGGCAGCGAGATCCGAGAGGACGAGCTGTTTGAAACCGATGTCCCCTACCTGACCCACGCCGAACCGTCGCGCCAGTTCGTGTTCTGAACCGACGGCTCGGTGAATTTTCCGAATACCCTGCCACGAGGCATTCCATGCGTTTGAAGCTCCTGACCGTTGCGCTGGCTGCAGCTGCCATCCCCGCACTAGGCCATAGTGAGGACCTGGTGGAAGCGTATCAGCAAGCCCTGCTGAACAACCCCACCCTGGCCCAGGCCAATGCCCAGTATCTGGCCACCCGCGAATCGATCGCGCAGGCCCGGGGCGCCTTGCTGCCGCAGATCAACGGCACCGGCAGCTTCAGCCAGACCAATGGCAACAGCTACAGCCTGTCCAGCGCCGTACCGGTCTACGCCACGGTACCGACCTCCAATGGCGGCACGGCGCTGGTCCGCGACTACGGCGCCCAGAGTCTGGTCACCAACGGCGGCACCACCGGACATACCCGGACCATGGCCTGGACCGCGACGGCCAGCCAGACCCTGATCAACTTCGCCCAGTTCGGTCAGGTCCGGGTGGCCCATGCCAGCACCGCCGCCCAGGAGCAGAGCTACGAAGCCGCCCTGCAGACGCTGGCCTATAACGTCGCCCAGGCCTATCTGACCATCCTGACCGATCAGGAGCAGCTGGCCTACGCCCAGGCCAATGCCTCCGCCTTGAAGGGCCAGTTCGACCAGGCCCAGGCCCAGTTCGACAACGGTCTGACCGCGATCCAGTCGTTGCTGCAGGCCAAGGCCGCCTACCAGCAGGCTCAGGCCATCGTATATACCGATCAGGCGACCCTTGCGGATGACCGCGAGGCGCTGACCCAGCTGACCGGCAAGCCCACCGGTCAACTCAAGCGCCTGCGCTATGACATGCCGCTGGATCCGCCGCAGCCGGCCAGCGAAGCGTTGTGGGTCCAGAAGGCGCTGAACAGCAATCCGACCCTGCTCAGCAGCCAGTACACCGTACAGGCCGACGAACGCAGCATCGACGTGGCCCGTGCCGGCCATCTGCCGACGCTGAGTGCCAGCGCCAGTTACAACAACTCCCGCAGCTGGTATCAGCACGGCGGCAGCCCGACCTCGACCGGCAACAACGGCGATACCGTCATCGGTGTCTCGCTGAATATCCCGATCTTCAGCGGCGGGGTGATCCAGTCCCAGGTCCGCGAAGCGATCTACAACCGTGATGCCGCCGTGGATTCGACCGAGGCCGAGCGCCGCACCGTCACCCGCAACACGCTCAACAACTATCGCCAGATCCTGGCCGGCATCAATACGGTGCAGGCTGATCGGCTGGCCGTGGAGTCGGGCCTGAAATCCCGCGACGCCACCGTCGCCGGCTACACCGCGGGCACGGAGAACATGATCGATGTGCTGAATGCCCAGCAGACCTTGTTCAGTGCCCAGAGCAGCTATACCACTGCTCGTCACCAGTTCGTGCTGTACCAGCTGGCACTGAAGCAGGCGGCCGGCGTGCTGGGTCTCAGCGACCTGACCCAGGTCAACAATCTGCTGACCGCCGATTCCAACGGGCTGCCGCCTCTTTCTCCGTAAGCCGTTTCATGGATGGGAGCTGATCGTCAGTGCAGCGCGCTGTCGATCAGCTGCATCACCCGACCGACGGCGCCTCGCTCGCGCTCGAATACCCGGCGGCCTGCCTCGCCCATCTGCGCTCGTCGCTGCGGATCGGCAAGGCAGGCTCCGATGGCCCGGGCCAGTCCGGCAGCATCGCTGATCCGCTCGGCCGCACCGGCCTCCAGCAGACTGGATGTGATGCCTTCGAAATTGAAGGTATACGGACCGACGACGACAGGTCTGGACAGCGCGGCAGGCTCCAGCACATTGTGGCCGCCGATCGGACAGAGGCTGCCACCGACAAAAGCGACGTCCGATGCCGCGAAGAACGGCATCAATTCTCCCATCGAATCGATCACGAAGACCTGATGTTGTGGTCCGGCCAGTCGATGCTGACGACGGGTGGCGACCGCAAATCCCTGCCCTCTCGCGTGCGACTCCAGCAATCGAAACCGCTCGGGATGACGCCCGGCAATCAGCAGCAGCGCATTTGGCATCTGCCTGAGCAGGGCGGCATGTGCCTGCCACACGGCGGCTTCATCCCCTTCATGGGTACTGGCCGCAATCCATACCGGCCTGTCCTCGCCCCAGTGCCGACGCCATTCCATGCCCTTTTCCATGGCATTGGGCGGCACCTGGGTATCGAACTTCATATAGCCGGTGACCCCGACCCGCTCGGCCGGAGCACCCAGCTCGCGATACCGTGCTGCATCGGCCTGCGACTGAGCTGCTACATAGCTGACACAGGCCAGCGAGTCCGAAACCAGTCGCCCCAGAGCACGATATCCCCGCATGGAGCGCTCGGAGAGCCTGGCATTGACGATCAGCAGGGGAATGCCGCGCCGCTGGCAGGCACGGTACAAGTTGGGCCAGATCTCGGTTTCCACGATGATGGCAAGAGCCGGGCGGATCCGCCCCAGAAAGGAAGCCACCGCGAAAGGCAGATCGTAGGGCAGGTAGACATGGAAGAGCGAATCGCCGAACAGCTGTCTGGCCCTGGCCGAGCCGGTGGGCGTGACCGTGGTCAGCACCAGTTGCCGCTCCGGATATCGAGCCTGCAAGGCCCTCACCAAGGGTTCGGCGGCATTGACCTCACCGACGGAAACGGCATGCACCCACAGGCTTTGACTGAAGCCCGGCGCCTTGAAGCGGCCGAAACGTTCGCGCCAGCGATAGTGGTACTGCCGGTTGCGTACGCCCCGGAACAACAGCCGGGCCACCACCACGGGCATCGCCAGGTACATCACCAAGGTATACAGAAAACCCAAGATCGCAGAGTCCGTGTAGGGGCGGCCAGTATACGCGAAGCGCCGGGCGGCCTCGGGTGGCAGGCTGTCGCCCGATCCTGCCTTGCCGTCACGATGACTGACCACCTGCGGGCACTGAACCTGCGCCTCGGCTCCTGCTAAACTGACCGGCTATGCCCGGAGCCATCCCCAAACCCTTCCCCTCCCATCTGCTGGGCCCTCGTCACTGGGGTGCCTGGCTGGGCCTTGGCATGGCCAAACTGATCGCCATGCTGCCTTATCCCGCCCAGATGTGGCTGGGGCGCCGGCTGGGTGCGCTCACCGTGCGATGGGGTTCCTCGCGCCGCAAAGTTGCCGACCGCAACCTCGCTCTGTGCTTTCCCGATCTGCCGCCGGACCAGCATGCCGCCCTGCTGGAAGCGAATCTGCGTGATATGGGCCTGATGGCCGTGGAATTCGCGCTAGGCTGGATGACTCCTCGCCGCGCCTGGCCCCGGGTTCCAACCCGGATCGAAGGCCTGGAGCATCTTCAGGCCGCCTTGGCGACCGGTCGGGGAGCCATCCTGGTCGGTGGCCACTTTTCCCATCTGGAAATTGCCGCTCGCATGATAGGCAATGCCACTACGGTGGCAGGCATGTACCGCCGAATGGATTCGGAAGTCTTCGAGTGGGCCGTACTGCGGGCCCGCCTGAAGCGTTATGCCTACGCCATGTTCGAGAAAGACGATCTTCGCGGCACCGTGCGCCATCTCAAACAGGGAGGCACCTTGTGGTACGCCCCGGACCAGGATATGCGCAGCAAGGACAGCCGTTTCGTGCCGTTCTTTGGCGTGCCGGCAGCCACCATTACCGCAACCCATCATCTGGCCCGGATGTCCAATGCGCTGGTGCTGCCTTTCCAGCACCAGCGGCTGCCGGACAATGCCGGCTACGTCCTGCGACTCGGTCCGCCACTGGAAAACTTTCCCAGTCAGGACGTGGATGCCGACACGGCACGGATCAACCTATGCATCGAGCAGATGGTGCGGAAGGCTCCCGAGCAATATCTGTGGGTGCACAAGCGCTTCAAGACTCGCCCGCCGGGTGAGCCGGGGATCTACTGAAGGAAAGATCGCCCTCCCGCCACGCCGGCATCGGCCGGCAACACCGACAGCCCGGCGAAAGCCATCCCCCCGATAGTGCCCCCCATACGCTGATGGCGACATGCCCGGCCGCTGTCCGGGCGCCTATGGCCATCGCGATCTCCCACTTGCTGATGGTGCTTCCTTGTCCAGTCGTCCCGTTCCGATCCTGATGTACCACAACATCGCCCGGGTCCCGCGCGAGATCGAGCGCTATCGCAGCCTGTATGTGTCACCGGCCCGTTTCGCACGGCAGATGAGTCTGCTGCATGGCCTGGGTTACCGTGGCCTGTCGATGCGCGATGCCATGCCCCATCTGCGCGGCGAGAAGGCCGGCAAGGTGGTCGTCATCACTCTGGATGACGGCTATGCCGACAATCTCGAGTCCGCCCTGCCGGTCTTGCAGCGCCACGGCTTTACCGCCACCTGTTATGTGGTCAGCAGCCGGGTCGGTCAGTACAACCGGTGGGATGCAAGCAAACTGGGCATCTGCAAACCCTTGATGAGCCCTGCGCAGCTGCAGGAATGGACAGCGGCCGGCCAGGAAGTCGGAGCCCATACCCGCAGTCACCCACACCTGACCCGCTGCAACGACAGCGAGCTGCGAGACGAGGTGCTGGGCTCGCGGGCCGAATTGGAAGACCTGCTGGGTCAGCCGGTCACCCAGTTCTGCTATCCCTACGGCGATCATGATCCCCGGGTGGTGCAAGCTGCCATCGAGGCCGGCTATCACGCCGCGACCACCACTCGCCGCGGCCGCGCCCGGCCGTCGGGAAGTCCCGGCCTGTGGGAATTGCCGCGCATCCAGATCGCCCGCCATCACCTGCTGCCCCAGTTCGCCTGGCGCAGCTTGAGCGGCTACGAGGATCGCCGCCGATGAAATTCCTGCTGATCGGTACCAACCCCGAGCATACCGGTGCGGCGACCCATTTCATTGCCTTGGCCCAGTCACTGGCCGAAGCCGGCCACCAGGTCAGTGCCGTGCTGTATCCGGACGGACTGATAGCGACACAGCTGGCCGGCAGCGGCATCCGGATATATCCCTCCAGGTTCCGCAATATTCTGGATCCGCGCGGCTATGCCACGTCGGTCAAGGCCATCCGGGACCTGCGGCCGGACTGGCTGATCGGCAACTTCGGCAAGGAGTACACGCCGATCCTTCTGCTGGGTCGTTGCTTCCGTATTCCGGTCGCCCTGTTCCGGCACCGCACGCCCCCCATGCGCAAGATCTCTGCGGCCTTGATACCACGGCTGGCCCACTGCTTTGTCGCTGTCTCCGCTCATGCCCGCCAGGCCTATCTGGATCAGGGCATTGCCCCGCAGCGTGTCAAGGTGATCTACAACTCGGTCAACACCTTGCAGTTTCGCCCCGATGCCCGCCAGGGGCAGCGCATGCGCTACGAGCTGGGCATCCCCGGTGAGGCCATCGTCGTCGGATACTGCGGGCGCATTCATGGCAGCAAAGGTATTTTTTCGTTGCTGGCTGCGCTGGATCTGGCCATGGCCGAGGAGCCTCGTCTGCATGCCCTCTGGCTCGGCGACGGTCCCGAAGCCGATGAACTGGCCGCGGCCATCGCGCGCAGCCCCTTCGCCGACCGCCATCGGCAGGTGCGTTGGGTGGCCACTCCGCAGATCTATTATCCGGCCTTCTCGATGCTGGCCTTCCCCTCGCTGGCGACCGAAACCTTCGGCCGGGTGTCGATCGAGGCCCAGGCCTGCGCCCTGCCGGTGCTGGCCAGCGATGTCGGTGGCAGCCGCGAGACGCTGATCGATGGTGCCACCGGCCTGTTGCTTCCGGCCGGGGACGTCGAGACCTGGAAGCAGGCCATTCTGAAGGTCTGTGACGACAGCTATCGTCAGCAGCTGGGTGAAGCCGCTCGCCGCTTCGTGGTCGACAATTTCTCCAATCCGGCCATCGTGGGTCGCTTCATCGAGATGCTGACCGGCAGCCTGGATCATCGGCTGCGCACCGCCACCACAGCGGCCGACTCCGGGGCGAGTCTCGACCCGCCAGCGCCCGGCTGAGCCTCAGTCCCTGCGGTCAGCCTCGTACAGCTTCGCGTATTTCAGAAAGGCATAGAAGGCATGGATCCGGGCTGACACATAGCCGGCCCAGCCCTCGCGCCAGTGGCCACGCCACAGGTAATAGCGCCAGAACGCCACGCTGGAATACAGGCACAGCCGCCAGCACACGCCGGTATCACGGCGTTGTCTCAGGTCCCCCAGTTGCAGGCTGGAATAGCGGTTGGCCTTGTCCACTCGCTGGGCGATGTCCGGCTGGCCGAGATGATCGAGCACCACCGCCAGGCGGGAGACGTCGCCCTCGACCTGTACCGTCTCGTGAACCTGCAGATCACTGAGCCGGGCATGGCGGCGATCGAACAGCCGGACATAATGGTTGAGACGGCTGCGCGGGGACTGCCAGCGCCAGAGAATCCACTCGCGACGCCATAGCTGGTAGCCGCGGGCATGACCGGTCGCCAGCGCGGCGCGGATCAAGGTCTCGGACCCGACCGGCAAGGCCTCGTCCGAATCCAGCAGCAACACCCAGTCGTAGCGAGCCAGGTCGACGGCGGCCTGCTTCTGGCGGGCATAGCCGGCAAACGCCTGACGATGGAAGTCCGCCCGATGATGCGCGGCAATCGCCGGACTGGCATCCGTCGACCCCGAATCCAGTACCAGCCGCTGTTCGGCCCAGCCCACGCTGGCCAGGCAGGCATCCAGCGTGGCAGCACTGTTGAAACTGGTGATCACCACCGAAATCGGCTCAGACATCGCCGTCATCATCCCCCGGGCCGGTCACGTACAGGCTGGCGCACCACACCGCCAGCAACCAGGCGCTCAGCAAACCCCACCAGGCCGAATAGAAGGCCAGGTGGGTATTGCCGGGGAACCACACCGCAACCACGGCCACCGTGGCAGGAAAAGCCAGCCCACGCCGTGGGGGCGGTCGCTGCCGCCAGCAACGCCAGGCCAGCGCGACAGCGGCCAGCCAGCACAGCGCGCCCAGCAGGCCGGTCTCGGTCAGTACCTCCAGCATCCACTGATGCGGATGGCAGGCACCTTGACCGGGCCCGCAACGCTCGATGCCGACGAAACGATCATCGGCTGCTGCATAGGCGGGGTAAGCATGCCTGAATTCGCGAACCCCCACCCCGGTCCAGGGATGGGCCGCGACCATCCGTGCCGCAGTACTCCAGATCTCGACCCGCCCGGTCAAGGCCGTATCCAGCCCCTGGCGGGAGCCATCCAGAAGCTGCAGGCTGCGCTCAGCACGGGCATGAAAGCGCGGCGAGACCTGCCAGCCGACAGCCGCGAAAACCGCCGCCAGCCCACCGGCCAGGATCAGCACGCTCGCCATGTGTCGCCACGAACGTACCGCGCGCCAGCAGAACAGCAGGCCGACCAGCGCCAGCACGATCCAGGCCGAGCGCGCGCCGGACAAGACCACCGGCCCGGCCACCAGCAGCCAGCCCGCCAGCATGCCACGCCAGCCCCATACGCGCTGTCCCAGCCAGAGCACGAAAGGGGCCAGCGCGGCCAGCACCGGGCCCAGTTTGAGATTGCCGGCACCGAAGATCCCGGTGATCCGGTCCGCTTCGGCCGCGCCCCCAAGACTCCAGCCGCAAGCCATCTGCAGCCAGGCATCCAGACACCAGACCAGTACCAGCAGCGCCGTGGCGGTATACAAGGCGTGCAGGCGCCCGACCGTGGCCAGCACCCAGCCGATGTACAGACCCAGGGGCAGGTAACGCAACAGCCCCAGGCAGACCAGGGCGGTCCTGCCCGGATGCAACGACAACGGGACCGACAGAACCGCCGCCAGCAGATAGGCGCCGCACAATCCCAGCCACAGCCGGGCTGCCGGTTCCGCCTGCGCCGGCCGGCGCCTCCACAGCCATACGGCACCGGCCGCACACAGCAAGGTCCCAATCTCGGCACTGCGCCCCCAGGGCAGCAAGGCCGGGATCAGCCAGCACGGCAGCAAGGGCGAGCGCAAAGCCGCACGCAGTGTCGAAGACAACATCAGCATCCTGGAAGTCCGGCCGGAACAGGCACGCGCCGGCTCGTGGTCAATCGACATCGTTCTCCGCTGCAGTTCTTGGTACCGGCCGGCGGCCGCCCGGCTGTCGCGGAGTCGGATCGGTGCTCATCATATACCAGCGCACGGGCGGCTCCCGGAACCTGGCGTTCAGACCGGCGGGCGCCGCGCAGCCGCGACCCGGGCATAGACCCGCAGGGTGGCCGCCTGCATCGCTGCCAGATCCGGTGCCTGCAACGGCAAGGGCGGCTGCGGCTTGAGCAGCAGCCCCGCCACGGTGTTTGCCAGCGCCTCGGCATCCGCCAGCGGCACGGCACCCTGCGGATAGTGGCGGACCAGCAATTCCCCCACCCCTCCATGGGCAAACCCCACCACCGGCCGCCCCAGCGACAGGCCTTCCAGCACGGTGCGCCCCAAGGCCTCGGGCTTGTCCGACAGTTGCAACACGATATCGGCCATCGCAAAGATTTCGCGGATATCCGTCTGGCTGGGACTGAATTCGACCTGTTCGGCCACACCCAGCTCCGACGCCAAGGCCTTCAGCTCGGCCAGATAGGCCTCGCGCCCCGGCTCCACCACGCCGGGCATCCACAGCCGCACGTCCAGTCCTCGCGCCCGCAGCCGTGCCAGCAGCTCCAGACCGTGCCGATGCCCTTTCAGACGGGTGCCTCGGCCAGGCAGCACCAGCAAGCGGCCACCGGCCAGACGTGGAAACCGCGCCGCCCAGTCCGCCAGCCACGCGGCTGACGGTTGATGGCCGCGCGGAAAGGCCCGTGCGTCCACTCCGCGAGGAATCACCGTCAAGCGATCGTCCGGAAGCCACGGATAATGTGTTCCGATGTAATCGCGCACGGTATCGGACACGGCAATCACCGCATCGGCACGCACCATGATCGAACTGTAGCGCCCCGGCGAATTGAGGCCGTGCACGGTACTGACCACCGCCGGTCGCGACGGAAGACCTCGCATCGCCAGAGCGGCCAGCCAGGCCGGCAGCCGCGAACGCACATGCACGATGTCGGGCTGGATCGCCGCCAGCTGGCGTCGCAAAGGCAAGATCGCGGCCAGACTGCGCAGCGATTTGCGCCCCAGGTCCAGCGTCAGGTGCTCACTGCCTTCGGTCTGCAGTGCTTCGACCAGACGGCCGCCCGCCGATATCACCAGTGAACGATGGCCGGCCGCCGTCAGCGCGCGACCGATCTCAAGCACCGAGCGCTCGGCCCCGCCGGCCTGCAGGGCCGGAATCAACTGCACGACCGTCAGATGCGAGGATCGCCCGTACATCTCAGCTCACCCCGGGCCGCAAGCCCGGAGACTCAGTCGCGAAGCACGTAACGGGCACCGCAGTACTCGCAGACCGACTCGCCGCCCTCATCCTCGATCGGCAGGTAGACCCTGGGATGCGAATTCCACAAGGCCATGCCCGGCATCGGACACGACAGCGGCAGGTCCGCACGGGTGACCTCATAGCGGTTTTCGGCATTGGCAGCGATCAGCTTGGGGGCCGGGGACAATTGCGAGGACATGAACCACTCCAGACGAGCCGGAAAGCCTGACTCTTCGGACGCCAATCATAGCAGCGCCCCCCCCTGCGACGATATGGCCTGCCGCTGCCACAAAGCAGAACGGGCCCCGCAGGGCCCGTTCTGTCACCGGATCGAAACCGATTTACTTGGCCGCTTCGGCTTCGGTGGTGATATGCAGGGTCACCTCGTCGCTGACCATCGGCGCGTACGCGCCCAGGCCAAACTCCGAACGCTTGATCACGCCGGTGGCGTCGAAGCCGATCGCCTGCTTCTTCACCATCGGGTGCAGACCGACCTTGTTCAGCTTGGCATTCAGCACCACCGACTTGGTCACGCCATGGGCGGTCAGATCACCGGTGATCTTGAAGCGGTTGCCGCCCAGCGGCTGCACCTTGGTGCTCTTGAAGCTGACATCGGCAAACTTGGCGGCATTGAAGAAGTCGGCGCTCTTCAGATGGGTATCCAGTGCCGGCACATGGGTGTCCAGCTTGTCCAGCGGCATGGTCACCTCGACCGAGGACTTGGCCGGGTTGGCTTCGTCATAGACGATGGTGCCGGTGCTGACGCCGATGTCGGCGGTCGGGTTGGAGAAGCCGAAGTGGTTCCAGCTGAAGAGGACCATGGTATGGGTCGGATCCAGGGTATAGCTGACCGGGGCGGCTTGGGCCACGGCGGCGCTGCCCAGCAGACCGGCAAACACGAGAGCAGGCATCAAACGCATAACGATTCTCCAATAGCAGTCAGGAATAGGGTGTCATTTATGAGGCGAAAGGCCATTGAGGACCTGTTGCGCCACGATGCGGACAGGCGGTTCGCCTGCCGGGAATTTCGCTGGCATACCGTCGTCGCTGTCCCGGTGTTTGCGACCATCGCTCTGGGCGAGTGTCGGCAAGATCCGGCAGCGATTGATCCGGCAGATACGGCCCGGTCGAAAATCAGTTTCATGATTGACAGTCTCCCGAGACGCACCGCAGGATCAGCGGCGACATGACACCAGTCTATGCCTGCCTCGCATTACAGGACAGTCAGGCCGTTCAGAACATACTGTTTACCATTTGATGCCAATGCCCCCGACGCCTTCTGAAAACCACGCGATCACGAATCACTGGATCGTGACCGACGGGGCCGCCGGCAACCTCAGGCAGGCTGAAGCCTTGGCCGAGGCCCTGCAGCTGCAGGCCCGACCCATGCGGGTCCAGCTGCGACAACCGTGGTCGACTTTCGCCCCGCGATGGATCCGCGGACTGCAGCACGGACTGATCGGCGCCGATGCCGGCCGTCTGCAAGACGCCCCGCCGCAACTGGTGATCGGCTGTGGTCGCCAGGCGGCGGCAGTGACTCGCTGGCTGCGTCTGCGTGGACAGGGCCGATGCAAGGCCATCCAGATTCTGGATCCCGGCATCGCCCCTCACCACTGGGATCTGGTGATCACCCCGGCCCACGACAATCTGCGGGGGGCCCGGGTGCTGAACCCTCTGGGCTCACTGCACCCGGTCGACGACCGCTGGCTGGCCGAGGGCCGCCGTTGCTGGCCCGCGCTGGGCCTCACTGGTTCGCCTCGCATCGGCTTGCTGCTGGGCGGGCCTCGGCGCGGAGTGGCGATCGACATCGATTATGTGCAAAACCTGTTCCGGCAGATACAGCTTCATCTGCTGGGTGATCGTGGCAGCGTATGGGTACTGTGTTCGCGGCGGACTCCGCCAGAATTGCAGGCTCTGGCTCGTCGCTGGACCGCAACCCATGCAGGGCTGTGCTGGACCCGTCCCGAAGACGGTGCCAACCCCTATCAAGGCGTTCTGGCCTGGGCCGACCGGCTGGTGGTGACCCCGGATTCGGTCAATATGCTCAGCGAGGCCTGCGCCACCGGACGACCGGTACATGCCCTGTTGCCCGTCGTCCCCCTGCCCTCGCGACTGGCGAAATTTGTGGAGGCACTACAGTTGCGCGACCTGTTGCGTCCGCTGCTTGACACCCGCGCCGCCGCCATGCCATGGCGAGAAACCGCCGAGGTGGCCGCTGAAGTCCGCCGTCGGCTGCGACTGCCGACCAACTAGCCGGGCATGCCTCCTCGGCGCATCACAATGGCTTCCTCCCTGCCCTCGCGAGCCGGGTAATAACGAGGACGACGCCCGATTTCCACAAAACCCAGACTTTGATACAGGCTCAGCGCATGCGGATTGGAGGGACGCACTTCCAGCAGGACACTGGCCACGCCCTGCTGGCGAGTGCTGGCCAGGATATGCCTCATCAGATGCCGCCCCAGACCTCGGCCCTGCCAGTCGGGAGCGATGCAGATATTCAGGAGATGGGCTTCATCGACGCCATAGGCCAACATGGCGTACCCGCCCAGCTGCCCACCTGACTGCAGCAGCCACCCCTGATAGCCGGAACGCAGGCAGTCACTGAAAATGCCCGCACTCCAGGGGAATTCGTAGGCGAGGATCTCGACCTGCATGATGGCCGGCACGTCTTCCAGCCGCATGGGCCGGATCCGGAAATCCTGCAGCGGAATCCGCTCCGCCTGATTCATGCCGGATCTCCGGCGGCCGGCAACTGCTGCCGGATGGAGCGCAGGGCCTGCCACAGCCAGCGCTTGCCGGCCGCCGTCAGCAGCTGGGCGGGATCGCCCAGCACATGGCGGGCCGACTGCGGATACCGGGTCGCCAGCATGGACTCAAGGCCGGCATCCAGCAGCAGATACGTCGCGGCCGGCAGCAGCGTCATGCCGGTCGATTCCACACTGACACAGCCGATCCGGGCCAGCGCCGGGCCACCGGCCTGCAAGGCCCGCGCCAGCAGATCGCGGATCCGGGTCGGGCATCCCTGCGGCACCAGCACGATGCAGCCGATTTCAGCGGCGTCCGCCGTCGCGCCAGCTGCCCGAACGCTCTCCCGCCGCAGGCGCCAAGGCTGGATGCCCATGGCCTGCAGCTGCTGCCGGCGACGTTCCGCTCGGGAGCGGTCCAGCGGCTGCGCCATCATCCCCTCCGGCGCGGACGCCGCCGCAAGGCCAGCCGGCCCCACAGTGTCAACAACGGGCCGGAGAGCACATACAGCGCAAACAGACCCAGCAGGACCTTGGGCGGATCAATCGCCAGCAAGACCAGAATGAGCACACTGGCAATCACCCACAAAAACGGAATACCGCTCTGACCTTCACCGCCAGGCAAGGATTTGAAACTGTAATAACGCAGACGACTGACCATCAGCAGGCCGATCACGATGGTGATCACCGCCGTCGGCATCGCCAGCGTGGAGCGATCCACGCCCAGTCGATCCATGGTCCAGACATAGGCCATCGTCGTCATCGCCGCCGCGGTGCTGCTCAGGCCCTGGAAATAGCGCTTGTCGACCACGGCCACCTGGGTATTGAATCGCGCCAGCCTCAGCGCGGCACAGGCTGCGTAGACAAAAGCCGCCGTCCAGCCGAACTTGCCCCAGGCTGCTCCCCAGGTCTTCAGCGAAGACAACGACCAGCTGTACAGTACCAGTGACGGAGCCAGACCGAAATTCAGCAGATCCGAAAGCGAGTCGTACTGCACCCCGAACTCGGTCTGCGTGCCCGTCATGCGGGCGACGCGACCATCCATGCCATCAAGCACAGCGGCTACCACGACGGCCATGGCCGCTTCCGTGAAGTGCCCATCAATCGCCGTGACGATGGCATAGAAGCCGGCAAACATCGCGCCGGTAGTGAACAGATTGGGCAGCAGATAAATACCGCGATGGCGGGGTTTGCGGTTTGAACTGCTTTCACTCATAAATACATCCGTAAAACCTGGTCGCCGCAGTGTAAACCATCCGCGCTCCAGCGACGCCGCGAGGCGGTCCTGCCGGCCTGCCATGCCGGGCTCGGCCGTGAGCGCGGCCGGCTCGCCGTCGGCCACCATCGCCCCCTATACTTGTGTTTTTTCCGTTGGATAGATACCTCATGCGCCTCAGCCAATTTCACCTGGCCACCGTCAAAGAAGTTCCGGCGGATGCCGAGATCGCCAGCCATCAGTTGATGCTGCGCAGTGGCATGATCCGCAAGCTCGCTGCCGGGCTTTATACCTGGACGCCGCTGGGCCTGAGAGTGCTGCGCAAGGTCGAGGCCGTGATCCGCGAGGAAATGAACGGCATTGGCGCCATTGAAATGCTGATGCCGTCGGTGCAGCCACGTGAACTCTGGGAAGAAACCGGACGCTGGGAGAAATTCGGCGGCCAGTTGCTGAAAATCCGTGACCGCAAGGAACAGGAATTCTGCTACGGCCCGACTCACGAAGAAGTGGTGACCGATTTTGCCCGTCAGGAATTGCAAAGCTACAAGCAATTGCCGCTGAGCGTATTCCAGATCCAGACCAAATTCCGCGACGAGATCCGTCCGCGTTTCGGCGTGATGCGGGCCCGGGAGTTTCTGATGAAGGATGCTTATTCCTTTCATCTGAGTGCGGAATCGCTGGCAGAAACCTATGCCGCCATGTATGGCGCCTACAGCCGCATCTTCACCCGTCTTGGCCTGCGTTTCCGTGCGGTGCAGGCCGATACCGGCGCCATCGGCGGCAATGCCAGCCACGAATTCCAGGTCCTGGCCGAAGCCGGTGAAGATGCGCTGGTGTTCTCCGATGGTTCCGACTACGCCGCCAATATCGAAAAGGCCGAAGTGCTGGCTCCGGTGATCACACGCCCGGCCGCTACGATGGCGATGGAAGCGGTAGAGACGCCCAGCCAGAAGACCTGCGAGGAAGTCGCCGAACTGCTGGGCATTCCGCTCAGCCATACCGTGCGGACCCTGGTCTTTGCCGATGCCGAAGGCATGGTGATCTACCTGGTCCGCGGCGATCACCAGTTCAACGAGATCAAAGCTGCCCGCCTGCCTGTCCTCGCCGGCCGCGAGCTCGAACTGGCCAGCGAGGGCCAGCTGCGAGCCTATCTGGGCGAGCAGGCCGAAGCCGGCTTCCTGGGTCCCTTGCACACGGCCAAGCCGGTGCTGGTGATCGCCGATGCCGCCGTGGCGGTGATGGCGGACTTCGTGGTCGGGGCCAATCGCCGTGGCCATCACTACCGCGGCGTCAATTGGGGCCGTGATCTGGCCGAGGCCGACGTGGTCGCCGATATCCGCAATGCCGTCGCCGGCGATCCATCGCCCGATGGTCAGGGGCAACTGCAGTTGGCCCGCGGTATCGAGGTCGGCCATATCTTCCAGCTGGGTTCGACCTATGCCGAGGCCATGAAGGCCACCGTCCTGAACGACCAGGGCAAGCCGCAGACCCTGACCATGGGCTGCTACGGCATCGGCGTCAGCCGCATCGTCGCGGCGGCCATCGAGCAGAGCCATGATGCCGAGGGCATTGTGTGGCCGGTGCCGATGGCCCCCTGGAAAGTGGCTGTCTGCGTGATCAACCCGAAATCCAATCCCGAGATCACGGCTGCCGCCGAAGCCCTTTACCTGAACCTGAAGGCCCGAGGTCTGGATCCGCTGCTGGATGATCGTGGACTTCGTCCGGGGGCCATGTTCGCCGATATGGAATTGATCGGCATTCCGCATCGGGTGGTGGTCAGCGAACGCGGATTGCAGGCCGGCACCTATGAATATCGGCGCCGCGCCGGCGGTGAATCGGAAGCCTTGAGCGAAACAGACTTGATTCAGCGACTGGGCTGAACTTGAGCCCCATTGCGGGGTCTGTCATTCCAGAACTGTCATTGCAACACACCCATGCGGGTGGAATGGTTTCGGCCATTCCACCCGTTGCTTTTTGTGCCGACATATTGAGACGGAATGCCGGGCTTTTTTTGCAATGAATCTGATCTTGCGACAGAATCCTGTCGACACCTGGCCACGCGAAGGATGCGCCCGGCCGGCGTGTTTTCAATAAATCGCTGCCAAATAATTACAAGGAGCTCTCCGCATGGCGATTGACATCAAGAACCTCAATCCGAAACAGCTGAATGAACTTATCAGCCTTGCCCAGGTTCGCCAGACCGAACTGAAGCGTGAAAACCTTTCCAAGCTCCGTGACAAAGTGCTGGACCTGATCAAGTCCGAAGGCTACAGCTTCGAAGAGGTATTCCCTGCCGGTCGGGCCAAGGCTCCTCGCGGCACCGGTACCGTGCCGCCAAAATTTCGCAATCCCGCCAATCCGGAGCAGACCTGGACCGGTCGCGGCAAACGTCCGCACTGGTTCAGCGATGCGCTGAAGGCCGGCAAGCAGCCGCAGGATCTCGCCATCTGAATCCGGCTTGATCCCGGCAGGGCGCGATCCATACCGCGCCCTGCCACTTACAGATTGCGGTTGTGTCGCGGCGTAACCAGCAGGTCGCCAAACATCAGGCCCGCCACCAGACTGACCATCATCCCCAGCAGCACCACCCCACTGGCCACACCCAGTTCTCCGGTAGGTGTCAGCATATGTGACACGCTGCGATAGCCCGAACTGCCGGGCACCAGCAGGATGATGCCCGGTTCACGGATCAGAATGCCGGGTCGGTCAGCATATTTGGTGAAGACATTCGCCAGCGCCCCCAGCAACAGGCCGGCCAGAAACAGACCCAACGGCGCCGAAGCATCGCCCATGGTCAGCTCGCCGCCCCAACGGGCCGCAAAATAACCCAGAGCCACCGCTCCCATCACCACAAGCCAGTCCCGCCGTGCCGCACGAAAGGAAATGGCGAAGGAAAACGAACCCAGCAACAGCGCCGGCAGACTGGTCCAGGCAGGCAGCGGCACAATAAGGTGTTCCTGCGGAACGATGCCCAGCATCGCGCAGAGCTGGAAACCGCCGACGGTGCCGAAGGTCAGCTTCAGCAGGCTGGCGACCGCCCCGCCGAAACGGGCTACGCCAGCCACCAGATGCTGGCTGGAAATCTCCCGCACGGCCGTAGTCAGGGCCATGCCAGGCATCAGGATGATCAGACTGGCCAGCACCACCGAACGCAGGGACAGCGGTGCCACATAGACACTGATCAAGGTGGCCACCAGGCTCGCCATCAAGGCGCACAAGGCCTCGCTGGCGGCAAACAGACGGGGCCGCGAGCCGGCCAGCACCATCACCGTGCCGGTCACCAGACCGATCAGCCCGGAAGTGATGAGATCGGCCAGGCCAGCGTGCATCAGCAAGGTCACGATGCTGGCGGCAGCCAGGCCGTAGCTGCCGATGATCGCCAGTTTGGCAGGCATCCGGTCGGGGGCGGCCAGCAGCTGCAACTGATGCATGCCCTCACGCAGCGCCATGTGACCGGCCACGACCAGATCGGCGATCCGGTCGGCTTCGCACAGCCTGCGCAGATCCACATCGCCCGGCACCAGCCGGATCACCTGGGTCTGGGCCATGGTCTCGGGACCGCCGGAGGCCTCGGTAAACGAGGTGATGATCGCCGTCGGGCTGGACCATACCTCGGCTTCCAGTCCCAGTCGCTGGCCTGCGGTGGTGATCACCAGCTCCAGACGCGAAGCACTGGTACCGTACTGATGCAGATGCCGGGCCAGGGCCATCAAAAAAGCGATGCGGGATTCGAACGGCGCCAGCGCCGGTTCGAACAACTCGGGCTCGGGCGCATAAGGCACCGATGAAATGGACGTATTCACGGATGGATCGGAAGACTCGACGGACAAGCCGGGATTGTCCACCATCGCCGACCGATACGCAGCATCCGGCCCCTCCATGCTTCAGCTGACATCCGGGCTGGCGGTCCCGGTCGCGGGAACCACCTGCGGCATGATGCCCTGCACGGCCGTCACCCGGACCCGGGTCCCGGCCGGCAGATCCGGCCCCTGTACCGGCCACAGGCTGTCGCCGATCCTCATCCGCCCCCGGCCCTGGACGATGGCTTCCGCCAGCACGCCATCCCGGCCCAGCATCTGCTCGCCGCGCCGATTCAACAGCATCGCGCTTCGAGGGCCATGCCGCCGTGCCCGCCACCGCGCGTAGAAACCGCAGGCAGCAAAGGCCAGGACGACGAAGCCGGCCACCTGGCCGGCCCAGCCCAGCGATGGCCAGCAGGCGCTGAGCAGGCCGGTCGCGGCCGCTCCTACTGCGATCCACAACAGGAAATAGCCGGAAAACACCACTTCCATGGCCAGCAGCAGCACCGCCGCCAGCCACCACAGATGATGGGCGGCCATGCCCGTCATGGCTCAGCTCCGCTCTCTGGCAGGCGGGGGCGCCTTCTGCTGCTGCAGCGCGTCCCTGGCCAGCTCGGCCACCCCGGCCAGCGACCCGATGATGCCGGAGGCCTCGAAGGGCAGCAGCAAGGTCTTCTGGTTCGGCGACTGTGCCATCGCCTTCAAGGCGTCGACATAGTTGTTGGCCACGAAATAATTGAGCGCGTTCACATTGCCGCCACCAATGGCTTCGGATACCAAGCGGGTCGCCTGGGCTTCGGCCTCGGCCAGCCGGATCCGGGCTTCGGCCTCGCGGAAAGCCGCCTCCCGCTTGCCTTCGGCCGCCAGAATCGCCGACTGCTTTTCACCTTCGGCCTTCAGAATGGCCGACTGCCTGGAACCTTCGGCTTCCAGGATCTGGGCCCGCTTCTCGCGCTCGGCCTTCATCTGCCGGGCCATGGCATCGACCAGGTCCCGCGGCGGACTGATATCGCGGATTTCCACCCGGTTGATCTTGACGCCCCAGGGATGGGTGGCCTCATCGATCACCCGCAGCAACTGGGCATTGATCGCATCACGCTGACTCAGCGATTCGTCCAGATCCATCGAGCCCAGCACGGTACGGATATTGGTCGTGGCCAGCGCCAGCGCCGCCGTTTCCAGATGAGCGACCTCGTAGGCGGCCCGCGCGGCATCCAAGACCTGATAGAACAGGATCCCGTCGACCCTGACCACGGCATTGTCCTTGGTGATGACCTCCTGGCCGGGTACGTCCAGCACCTGCTCCATCATGTTGATCCGCCGGCCGACGGCATAGATGAAGGGCCACAGGAAATGCAGGCCAGGTGACAAAGTCCGGGTATAACGACCAAAACGCTCGACCGTCCATTCATGGCCTTGCGGCACGATACGCACCATCTTGACCAGCACGACGACGGCCACAGCCAGCACGGCCAGACTCAATACGGCTCCCATCAGCACACTCCCCCGTTTGGAAATGCCAGTATAGCCGGCTGCAGCATGCCGGCGTGTGATGATGCGGCGACGGCTTGGAACGACAGGTTTTCCGCGGCGACGACCGGTCCGCGCGGATCTCGCTGCCCCGGCCGACGCATGGCCGGGGCAGCGCTGGATCACGGCTGAGAAGCCGGTGCCACCAACGGCAGCAGGACCGCGCTGCGAGCCTGCGGACCATGCTCCAGCGTCACCGTGGCCTTCTGGTAATCCCCCGGCTTGGCGAACAGGATATTCGGCACATAGCGCTGCGGATTGCGGTCATACAGCGGGAACAGGCTGGACTGGATCTGGACCATGATCCGATGCCCAGGCTTGAAGACATAGTTCACCGTCGGCAGCCGGAACTTGTATTCCTGCACTTCGTTGGCCGGAATCGCCGACGGGTCGGCGAAGCTCTTGCGATAACGGCCGCGGAAAATGTCCAGCGAGATCGGCAGCTCATAGCCGCCCATCGCCGGGTCATCGGCATCGCTGCCGGGATAGACATCGATCAGCTTGACCACGAAGTCGCCGTCCGTGCCCGTGGTCCGGGCGAAAATGTCGGCGATCGGTGCGCCTTGCAGCGTCACCGCCGAGGCCAGCACCGGCGTGGTATAGCTCAGCACGTCACCGCGATTTTCGACAAAACGCTGATCCTGCAGCAACCAGGTCCGCCAGCGGTCATTCTTCTGCGGGATGGGACGCGACAGATAAGGCACCGGATTGGCCGGATCGGAGACATAGCTGTCACCACCGGCAGCCGGCACCTGAAAGCCCAAACCATGTGCCGCTTGCAAATACAGCGGTGTCAGCGCCTGCTGGCCGGCGACCTTCCAGTTCGAAAAGCTGTCCCATCGTTGTTCGCTGGGGTTGTAGATCATCGCCTGCGGCAGCGATGTCGCCTCCGGCGTCCCGCGCAGATAATGATCGAACCAGGGAATCATCACCTGCCGGCGGAACTGGGCGGTGGTATTGCCCGGCCACTTCAGCGGCCCCAGGCTCCAGCCATCGCGATTGATCTGGCTGTGGAACCACGGCCCCATCACCAGATGGTTGTTCGCGCCGTGACCGGCGGCCGTCAAGGCTTCCCAGGCATGGATGGCACCGTACATGTCTTCCTGGTCCCACAATCCCTGCAGCCACATGGTCGGTACATCGGACGCGTGCTGCGGCAGCAGCTTGTCCAATGCCTGCAGCTGCCAGAAGGCGTCATAGGCCGGATGCGCCGAGAAGCGGTTCCACCAAGGCAATTGCCCGAAACCATGCGCTTCGGCCAAGGCACCGGCCGAGCCGGCCTCGAGGAAATTGCTGTAATCGTCCTGGTTCTCGCGGGGAATCGTCTCGCCGCTGCCCTTCACGCTCATCTGCTCGGTGAAGTAATCCAGATTGACCTGCCGCAAGGCGCCGTAGTGATACCAGTCATCCCCCATCCAGCCGTCGATCATCGGGCTTTCGGGCGCGGCGACCTTCAGGGCCGGATGCGGATGCAGCAAGGCCATCGCCACGGTCCAGCCGTCATAGGACGAGCCGATCATGCCGACCTTGCCATTGCCGGCCTTGATGTTCTTCACCAGCCAGTCGATGGTATCCCAGGCATCGGTGGTGTCATCGGTCTTGGTCGGATTCAGCGGCCCCATTGGCGGCCGGGTCATGATGTACTTGCCTTCCGAGCCGTATTTGCCGCGGATGTCCTGCCAGACCAGGATATAACCGGCCTTGGCCCAGTCCTTGCCGCCCGACCAGACCGCATCGGCCAGATGCGGACTGTTGCTGGTGACGAAACCGCTGGCATTGTACGGGGTGCGTTCAAGCAGCATCGGGTGGTTTCCAGCCCCCTTTGGGATCATGATCACCGTATGCAGCCTGACCCCGTCACGCATCGGAATCATCACTTCGCGCTTGACGTAGTCGTAGTTGCCCTGCGGCGTGGTCCAGTGTGCCGGAATATCCGATCCGGTCTGGATCATGTCGGGCGTGACCCGGGACGAGGCGGTCTGCGGCGTAGCGCCGGCGACCGGCATCGCCAGGCCGGCAGCAGTGACGAAACAGAGACAGGCGGCGACGGCCGAGGCCAGAGCGGCTTTCTTCATGACAGATATCCTTGTGGACCATCCGACGCCGACCCCGAGGTCGGCAGACAAGACGGCCGGTGATGATTGCCCTGATCTTAGCGCCCCGTATCGAGAAACGTCACTGTGATATTCGGCATGGTCAGCCGGCGCAAAAACATGCGTCCGGAGCCTGCGGCACGACATGGCGGCAATCCAGCCCGCGGACATCCATACATCTGCGGGTCAAGCGCTGGCGCCGGGCTGCGGCAGACTCAGGCGGACCCGCAGTCCGCCCCCTTCGCGATTGGCCAGGCTGATGCGGCCATCATGAGCCTCGACAATCTCGCGGGCCAGGGCCAGACCGAGTCCGGTACCTGATCGCTTGGTGGAATAGAACGGAAGCAGGGCCTGGGACAGCACCGCCTCGCTCATGCCCGGGCCACGATCCAGCACCTCGATCTGCAGCCGCAGGGCGGTCTGCATGATCCGTACCTCGATGGCATCAGCGGGCCCACCCGACTCCACGGCATTTTTCAGCAGGTTGATCAACACCTGCTCCAGCTGCACCGGGTCAAACCAGCCCGCTCGCGCCGGCAATGTCTCTGTCAGCTTGAACGGTGTCTGCAGAGCCAGTGACTCCACGAAACCCGGCCAGAGCACCGCCTGCGGCTGCGGGGCCGGCAGGCGGGCAAATCCGGCATAGCCGTCGATAAATCCATGCAGATGCCGGGCCCGTTCGCCAATGCTGGCCAATACGCCCGCCAACCGTGTGGTGTCACCACGCCGGAGCAGTTCGGCACCAGAGTGTGCCAGCGAGGAAATCGGGGCCAGCGAGTTGTTGAGCTCATGGCTGATCACCCGGATCAAGCGCTTCCAGCTGTCGACCTCCTGCCTGGACAGCTCGCGGGTCATCCGCCGGAACAAATGCAGTCGATGGATCCGCCCCTGCAGCCGGAATGTTCGCAACGAGACATGGAATACCTCGTCATCGTCTCCGATTCTCAGCGGCAGCAAGGCATCCTCGTTGCGCCGGATCGTATCCAGCAACGAGGACGGCAGTCTGGCCAGCAGCGAGGCAAAGGCCTGACCATGCAGACTGCGTCCCTCATGAAACAGATGACGCGCCGCGATATTGGCATGGACGATCCGGTCGTGGGCGTCGGTCAGCACCAGGGCCACCGGCGTATTCTGCACCACGGTGTCCAGCATCAGTTCACGCTGGACCAGACCATGCCGCTGGCTGCGCAGGATATGGCCCAGCTCGTTGTGCAGCTCTACCAGCGATCGCAGCTCACTGGCTGCGGGGCTGGCCAGCGAAAAACTGAAATCACCATCACGATAACTGGCCACCGCAGCCTCCAGAGCCCGCAGCAGGCGGCGCAGGGGCCGCAAGCTCCAGCGGGCCAGCCACAGCATCGGCCCCAGCAGCAGCAGCAGCGTCAAGCCGACAGCCCAGGCGCGGGACAGGTGATCCGGCAGACCCATGGCCAGCCCCCAGCCGCGGCGCAAATGCTGCACCAGACTGGTCCATGACCTGCCGGACAGCAGGACAAACAAGCCTATCGCCATGCCGGCCACCAGCCACAAGGCCAGTCCCGACCGCAGCAGCAGAGAAATCGGCCGGAACCGGTTCATTCCGCGGTGCCGGCCCGAGACAGGAAGGCGCCTGGTTTCATGCTGCCGGGCCGGACTCGACGGCCATGCCGTACCGTTCCAATCTCCGGTACAAGGCCTGACGCGACAGGCCCAGACGTGCCGCCGCCTTGCTGATCACACCGCCCGACTCCTGCAAGGCGCTGCGGATCGTCTCCTGGCTGGGTTCATCCAGGCAGCGCGCTGCCACCGCAGTCGTCGTCGACAAACCCAGCAGCTCAGGTGTCACCACCCCGTCTCGTGCCAGTACCACGGCGCGTTCGATGGCATTCTTCAACTGCCGCACATTGCCGGGCCATGGCTGCTCGGGCAGCAGCAGGCGGGCGCTGTCGCTGAGCTGGCCACGACCGGCCAGAAAATGCTCGGCCAGCGGCACCACGTCCTCGCTGCGCTCAGCCAGGGGCGGCAGGGCCACCTCGATCACATTGAGCCGATAGAACAGGTCTTCACGGAAAAGACCGGCCTGCACCATGCCGCGCAGATCGGCATTGGTGGCGCTGATGACCCGTACCGTCACCTGGCGGGTACGCCCCGAGCCCAGCCGTTCGAACTGGCCGGTTTCCAGCACCCGCAGCAGCTTCATCTGCCCGGCCAGCGGCAGGTTGCCGATCTCATCCAGAAACAAGGTGCCGCCGTCCGCCAGCTCGAAACGGCCGGGCCGGGCCTTGGCCGCGCCGGTAAAAGCCCCCGCCTCGGCGCCGAACAGCTCAGCCTCGATCAGCTCGCCCGGCAGTGCCCCGCAATTGACGGCCACCAGCGGTCCCGACCGCACCGCCGAGTTGGCATGCACGATCTGGGCGATCCGCTCCTTGCCCGCGCCATTGGGTCCGGTGATCAGCACGGGCAACGGCGAATGCGCGACCTGGCAGGCCAGTTCCAACAAGCGGCACATCGCATCGGAAGCGAACACCAGACCCTGCAGATCATAGGCCTTGCGAAGCTGTTGCAGGCGACGGCGCTGACCGGCTACATGCTGTCGGACCGCCTGCTGGCTCTCGGCCAGCTCCAGCAGGTTCTTCAGCACGGTCAGCAGCTTGGCATCATCCCAAGGCTTGGCCAGATAATCGGCCGCGCCGGATTTCACCAGTTCCACCGCGGTCTCCAGCCGGGTCCAGGCCGTCAGCAGGATCACCGGCAGATCCGGATAAGCCTGGCGGATGGCACGGAACAGCACGACGCCCTCGTCCCCGGACGTCGTGTCGGTGCTGAAATTCATGTCCTGAATCACCACATCCACCGGCTCGCGTGCAAGCACGGCCAGGCCTTCGGCCGGTGTCGCCGCCGTCAGCGTATGTATTTCGTGAAGCGACAACAGCAGCTCCAGCGCCTCGCGCACGGCGGCGTGGTCATCGATGATCAATACGCTCGGCATCAGCCCGACTCAACCCTTCTACTCAGCGATCCCATTGCAGTCTAAGCGCCACTCGCCTGGCTGCCTACCGCCCTGCCGTAGGCCCACCTTTCGCCGACCGCCCTCAACCGCGCATTGCCACCACCGGCGAAATCCGACTGGCCTTCAGCGCCGGCCCCAGTACAGCAAGCTGGCCCAGAAGCAACAGAGCCAAGGCGCCGCTCCACAGATAGGCCGCAGGCAAATGCACAAACTCATAATGACGCATCAGATATAGATTCAAACCGTAACCCAGCAGCATGCCCAACCCACCGCCGGCCACGCTCAACAGGAGGTTCTCCCCCTGGAAATAAGCCAACACATCCCGCCTGCGAGCCCCCAACGCCCTGCGGATGCCGATCTGGCCGCGACGCTGCCCCACCCAGAAACTGGTCAGGCCGACCACGCCCAGCGCCGTGGCCGCCAGCATCACCACACTCACCAGCGACAGCATCCAGACCATGCTGCGATCCGTGGCAAAGTAGGCACGGCGTTCACTGCCAAATTCACCCGCATAAATCAGCGCCTGCGGGTCGATACCGTACAGCGCCTGCTGCGCCTGGCGGAGCACCCGGGGCATCTGCCGCGGATCCGTACGGATCAGGTCATACCGCATATCCATCGAAGGTCTGGATGGATAAAAGGCTTCATCATAGTTCCCGTTTGGACCATTGACTCCGATTTCGGGAACCAGCACATTTCTTGCCACCCCGATCACCGTATGCCGCCCTGCACTGTCGTAGACCACCTTGCCCAGCGGTGATTGCCCGGGCCACAGCCGCCTGGCCAGCGACTGGCTTAAAATCACCACTGGGGCCGTAGGCGAGGAGCCTGCGCGGATATCACCTGCTGCATAATCGTCAGCCCGGAAATCGCGCCCCTGTACCAATTTCAAACCCAGCACCTGCGAGCCATCGAGCCCGAGAATATAGGTGGATGCGTCAGTCCAATCCTGCGTCGTGGGATCGAGGCGCAACGAGCCTCCCCAGACATTGTGACTGAGCGGCAGCGAATTGCTCTGAGCCGCCGCCGAAACTCCAGGAATGGCCTTCAACGCGAGCAACTCGCGGCTGATGGTATCGGCATTGTCACTCGCCCCCCGATTGTCGATGGTCAAGAACGCCAGCGAGGCCTCGTCGATATGCTCGACACGGTGGATGGCGGCAAAGCGTCGCTCCAGCATATGCAGGACATTGCCCAGCACGGCGCAGGCCAAGGCCATCTCCAACACCAGCATGAGCGCCGGAACCGGGTGCCGACGCAGGCTTCTGATCATGACAACCGGATTCATCTGTCGCTCCTCACATCGCTTTCAATTGCGTGGCCGGAGCCAGCACGCTGGCACGCCAGGCAGGCAGCAAGCCCGCCAGCACGCTCGCCACAAGAGCGACCACCCAGGCCAGCATGAACATGCTTCCATCAAGATGCGCCAGGCCCGCATAAGCCGCCGGTTGCTGCCGTACTGCCCATAGCCCGGCCATACTCAGCAGCAATCCCAAGGCGCCCCCCGCCAGGCCGACGGCGACGGATTCAGCCAGGAACTGTGCGAAGATCGCCCCGCGACTGGCCCCCAGCGCTCGCCGCGTACCGATTTCACGTGATCGGCGCAAGCATTTGGCCAGCAACAGCCCCCCCGTATTGACGATGCAGATCCAGAGAAAACCAAAGGCGATATTGGCCTGCAGCTGCACATCTTCGGGTATGACTTTGCGAGTGATCAGCCACGTCCGCAGATCGTCCAGCCCCATCTGTGCGCTGGCGAAGCGCCCCTGTGACTTCTGCTGTCCAGCGTAACCTGCCAACAGACGGCGATACGCCTGCTGATCGGCCTTCGAGCGCAATTGCACCCAATAGCCAAGCCATGTACATGGCGCACGGGCCAGGTGACGGAAATCGGGCTCGGCGTAGCAATTGATATTTTCGGGCACAAAACCATCATCCATCTGCGTGGTCACGGGCATGAACGCGCCATCAGTACCACCATAGCTGCGATTTCCCAGGCTCAAAGCATAGAATCGGGGCTGCGGCGACCACGGCCGCAGCACACCCACCACCCGGTAATCATGCGTGCCCACAGGAAGCAGCCTTCCAACACTGTTTTCGCCGTGGAACAACCGCCGATTCAGAGCTTCGCTAAGCACGACCACCCTGGCATGCGACGCGTCATCCATCGCGCTCCAAGGACCGCCGTAGCGAAAGTGCATGGCGAACACATCAAACATCGGTGCCCGTCCCAGCACCCCCTCGGTTGTCGATGGGCGTGGCTTGCCGGCCATACCGTCGATGACGATCGTTCCCAGCGCCACCGGCGTCTGTTCAAATTGTGGAGTCAACTGCCACAGCGCTGACGCATCGTGATAGCTCATCAAGGTGACCAGCCGATCTGCAGCTTCGACTCCCGGCGGATAAGGGTTGAGTCGTACATAGAACAGCTGCCCACTGCGCCCCGGCATGGGATCGCCGGACAGCAAGTGATATACCGTCCAGGTAGTGATGCAGGCGCCGATACCCATCGCCAGCATCAGCACGGTCAGAGCCGTCAGTACTGGACTGCGCAACAAACTGCGCAGGCCAAGCTTCAGATAATAGAGCCACATGGACAGTGCCTTTCTCGATCGATACGAGTGGTGGTAAACCAGCGGGTCGCCGCAAGCGGCAACCACCGACAAAAGCGATTCATCCACACCCGTGCGGGTGGACAGGTGGTTGCTACCTGAGCCAGCCTAGCCATTGCGCATCGCCTCGACCGGTGGAGTCCAGGCGACCCTGCGGATGATCCCGGCCAGCGACAGCAGGCCCAGCACCGGCAGATGCAAATGCGGGCCGATCCCCAGCAGCCGCTCGCCCGACCCTGCCTCGGCCATGGTGCCTGCCTTCATACAGGCAACAATGCCTACTGTCATCATCACCACGACAAGCGCCAGCATGGCCGAACGCTGGCGGAAGCGCTGTCCGGCCAGTCGCAGACCATAGGTCAACATCGATACCTCGCATGATCATGGTTCATATCACGCCTCACGTATCGCACTGGATGGCGCAATGCGAGAGGCTTTCAAAGCAGGCATCAAGACCGCCGCCACCGACACCATCTCGATCAGCACCAGGCCCAGCAGCATGGATGACGGCGGCATGCGGGGAAGCTCGAACCAGTGCATCAGAGCGCGGTTGAGCAGCAGGGACAGCCCCATCCCCAGAACGGCACCGACACCGCTGATCAAGAGATTCTCACTGAGGAAGTAAGCCAGGATGTCCCGGCGGCGGGCCCCCAGCGCGCGGCGAACACCGATCTGGCGCCGACGCTGCCCTACCCAGAAGCTGGTCAGGCCAACCACCCCGCCTGCAGTCACAGTCAGCAGAATCGTGCAGATAACCGCCATCAACGTCGCCATGCCGCGATCAGACTTGTAGGCCTGGGCACGCAGGGCACTATAAGCGACCACGTTTCCGGAGCCGCGAATATTCATGACCCGCAGACGATCAACGGCCAGCAGCTGCTTCGGAATCATCTGGTACAGGGCCGGCATCTGGCCGGGTCGGGCACGGATGACGTAGGTGCTCATCGTGCCGTCCATGCGTTGTGGCACCACGATCGAGTTCCAGGCGAAATTGTCACCCCATCCCTGTGCAGCAGGATTCTGCAGACGTTCTACCACACCGATAATCGTACTGGGCCGGCGCGAACCAGAGAGATACAGCTGGTGGCCCACCGCCCCCGCAGGAAAGAAGTGTTGCGCCAGAGCCTTGGTTACCATGATCTGGGGTACATCGCCCCGCATCACTCGAGGACTGTCGAGCAGGTCGGCTTGCGTGAAGTTCCGGCCGGCCAGAAGTTTCAGGCCCAGTGTCGGAAGCGCCGCTTCGTCCATCAGATATTCGGCCACATGGACGGTGTTGTCATCTGCGTCAGGCTTCAGGCTGACACCGGTGTTCCAGCCGCTTCCGAGCAAGGGCAAGGTGTTGACCTCACCCGCCGCCTTCACACCCGGCAGTTGCCGCAAGGCGGCAAGATCGGCCCGATGCATCGGCTCAAGCTGGCGAGCATCGCCGGCCAGTGCCTGTGGACCGGCAAACATCTGCGACACCAGCAGCAGATCATTTTCCTTGAGTCCCGAAGGCCGCTCCCGGTGCAGGCTGCGCTGCTCGATGATAAACAAGGCATTGCTGACGATGGCCAAGGTCAATGCGATCTGCAAGGCGATCAGCATGGCGCCGGCCTTGTGCCAGCGCAGTGCGGCGAGTACAGGTGGCAGTCTCATCATCGCACCTCAGCTGATTTTCAGTTGCAATGCCGGCTGGATTCGGGAAGCCGTCCAGGCGGGATAGAGACCGGCCAGCACCGTCGTCAGCAGGCCCAGCAGGGCGCTGGTGATCAAGAGCGACAGGCTGAAGCGGACCTCGGAGGCGACCCCATTCAATAACAGCTCCCCCATTCCCCAGATCCCTGCGGCCGTCAGCAGCAGACTGAGCAGGACACCGGCCACGCCGACCAGCGCGGCCTCGCACAGAAACTGCAGGTGGATGGCCCGACGGGTCGCCCCCAGTGCACGGCGCACCGCAATCTCGGCTCGCCGACGCATGAACTTGGCCAGCAGCAGGCCGATGGTATTGACCATGCAGACCAGCAGCAGGGACAAGGCTATCCAGCTCGATATACGGGTATCCGGAGGCACGACCCCCAGATAGGCCAGCCAATGCGGCAGGTCACGCAGACGATTATTGGGAGCCCAGGCATAGCGGCCGGTCGCCTGCTGAGTACGCGCGTAGTTGTCGAGATAGGCTCGATAATGTCGTTCTGCCGCCGGACTATCCAGTTCCACCATCATGGACAACCAGACACAGGTCGATCCAAGCAGCGCCTGGAAGCTGCTGTTGCCGTTTCCTGTGCTGCAATTGGTCGTGCCGTTATTGCCCTCCTGCATCGCAATGGCTGTATTCAAGGGAATAAACAGCTGCTCACCTTGATTCGACCAGGCTTGCGAATTGAACAGGTCATAGAACTGGGGCTGCGGATTCCACGGTGCCATCACGCCCACCACCCGAAAATCATGGCCATCCAGGGTGAGGACCCGTCCAACACTGTCGCGACCGCCGAACAGCTGTTGGTTGAGCTGGCTTCCGATCACGACGACATGACCGGCTCCGGCCTCGTCAGCCGCAGACCACGATGAGCCGAAATGGAATGGCAGCTCCAGCATCGGGAAAAACTCGGGACTGACGGCATGGCCGCTCAGAAGCTTGGGTGATCCCTGCGCCGTCATCGGTCCCAGCAGCAGGGCTACGCCATACATGGCCGCCTGGTAGCGTGCCTGGTGGTCCCTCAGCAAACGGGTCGCATCGACATAGTCCAGCGCGCGATCGGGATCCAGCCCTCCCCCTCTGCCCGCTGGCCCCTGTGCATCGATCTGTGGAAAAAACAGATGACTCGCCTTGGAAGGCATCGGATCAGCCGTCGCCACCCGCCAGGCGGCATAGGTGACACTGGTGGCGGCAATGCCAAAGGCCATGATGCACACCATCAAGGCCGTCAATGCCGGCTGCCGTCTCAGGCTGATGGCGCCGAGCCTCAGATAGTGTGGAATCATGCCCCAGCCCTCTGCCGTGAGCCCCCTGCTTTGTTGCATCAGCCCATATCCTGCTGCTGGGCAGCCATTACCGCGGCATGGAAGCGCGGATCCTCGGCCAGATCCACCACCTGGCCATCGATGATGTGGACATTGCGCTGGGCGCGGGCAGCCAGTTCGGGATCATGGGTCACCATCACGATGGTGGCGCCTTCGCGATGGATTTCTTCCAGCAGTTCGAGCACGCTCCTGGCCATCTGGGTGTCCAGATTGCCGGTCGGTTCATCCGCCAGCAGCAGGCGCGGACTGCCGGCCAGCGCACGGGCAATGGCTACGCGCTGCTGCTGCCCGCCGGAGAGTTCGGCCGGATAGTGTTTGGCGCGGGATGACAGGCCCACCCGCTCCAGTGATTCGAGAATCCGTCGCTTGCGCTCGGCACCTTTCATGCCGCGATAGCGCAGCGGCACCTCGATATTGTCGTAGACATTCAGGTCGGGGATCAGATTGAAGGCCTGGAAGATAAAGCCGATCTTTTCGTTGCGAATCTTCGAGCGGGCATTGTCGTTGAGCTGGCTGACCTCGAGGCCATCCAGATGGTAGGTGCCGCCGGAAAAGGTTTCCAGCAGACCGGCAATGGTCAGGAAGGTGGTCTTGCCGGAACCCGAGGGACCGGTGACGGCCACGAATTCGCCTTCTTTCACATCGATGTTGAAATCGCGCAAGGCGTAGGTCTCGACCACTTCGGTACGGTAGACCTTGGCCAGATGGCTCATCTTCAGCATGGCATTCTCCTTGGTGATCGAGCCGGCGGCTCAGTCGCTGATGGCCACCGAGGCGGCATTGTTGAAATTGTCGGTGCCCGAGATCACCACTTTGTCGCCGGGCTTGAGGCCGTCCAGCACTTCGACCTTGTCGATGCTGCTGGCCCCCAGCCGCACCGGCACGCGGGTAGCCAGCCGGTCATGCACCACATAGGCGAAAGCACCGCCCAGCTCATCCACAAACGAACCACGCGGCACGGTCACCACGTTTTCGCGATGATCCAGCAGTACGCGCACGGACAGGCGCTGGTTCTGCCTGAGCTGATCAGGCGCCTGACCGACAAAGCGCAGCCGCGCCGCCACTTCGCCATTGACGACCTCGGGCGAGATCGCACTGACCAGGCCGTTCCAGGTCTGGCCATTGCCGCTGATTACGCCGGACATGCCGATGCCCAGATCCCGGGCCAGACTTTCCGGCACCTGCATCTGCACTTCAAGCGCCTTCAGATCGATCACACTGAGCAGCTGCGCATCCTTGGCGACGGCGGCGCTGGGCGCGATAAACAACTGACCGACCTGACCATCCACCGGCGAGCGCACAGCCAGGTTTTCCACCTGACGCTGCAAGTCCTGAACCATCAGCACTTCATGCTCGTAGGCCAGCTTCTTGGCCTGGATATTGAAGCTCAGACTGTTCTCGCCCAGGCCTTGATCGGCCTTGGCCTGGGCAAGACTGTTCTTGGCCTTGTCCAGCGCATCCTGGGCCTGATCGACCTGCTGCTGGGTCACCGCCCCGGCATCCAGGGCCAGCTGGGTCCGCTTCAGGTCACGGGCAGCACCATTGCGCTCCAGCAAGGCATTGTCATAGGTGTTCTGCTGGTCCGAACGCTTCTGGCGCGCATCGACCTGGGCCTGCAACCAGGCCACCTTGGCTGCATCGGCATTGGACTGCTCCTGGGCCAGCTTGTTGCTCAGCTCCGGACTGTCGATGCTGGCCAGCACCTCGCCCTGGCTGACCCGATCGCCAGCCCTGACCTTCAGAACCACGGCCCCGCCATAACTGGCATACAGGGTCGGGCTGTTGGCCGCCACCACCTGGCCCTCGGCCGCGATATCCCGCACGAAGCTGCCCTGGCTGACCGTACCGAAGGCCAGCCGTGAACTGCTGACCGAAGCGGTGGCCGAAAACAGACGGCCAAGTGTTGGCAAGCCGGCCACCGCGGCGATGACCAGCACCAGAGCCACGACACCCAGCCGCCACCATCGTCGCCAGCCGCTTTTGCGCTCGATCAACTGATCCTGCGCTGCTGTATCCCGAATCATCATGCTCTCCTGATCGCCGGCGATTGCAGTCCGATGACCTGCTTCAGGTGTGTAGCAAGGCGCGTGCCAGCTGGCGAGCGACTTGCAACCCTTGCGGCCCGTCTCGCAGCCGCACGGCAATGGCGGGCCGCCTGTCCGCGGACAGCCCTCATCTGTCCGCGGACAGTTTCAGCGCAGCAGTCGGTTGAGCGCTTCCAGATCCTGCCAGGTGACATCGCCGGCCGCCTGCTTCAACAGCAGCTGGTTCATCAGGAACTGGTTGCGGGCATAGGCATATTCGGTATTGGCCTCGGCCTGATACTCGATGGTGTACAGCACCGTCGTCATGTCGGTCGCCGCGACCAGCAGACCGGCACGCGCGCTCTTGACCGCGGCGGCGGCGGCGATCGCCGAGTCCCGTGCCATCCTTACCTGTTCGACGCCAGCCGCCAGACTGCGGTAATAGTTGCGGGCATCGCGGACGACTTGCCGCCGATCGATTTCCAGCTGGTCCACCCCCTGGTCCCGGCTGGCAATCGCCTGGCGTACCTGTGCATGCATCGCCCCCCCGCTGAAGATCGGCACGCTGAGGCTCAGACCGATGGCCGTGTCCGTGGTCCGGGAGTGCTGGGATTCGAACTGGGTCCAGGTCGGATTCTTGTTGTAGCTGATGGTCGCGCTGAGGGTCGGCAGATGCGCCGCCCGCGCCGCCAGAATGGCGCGCAGCGCAGCATCCAGCTTGAATTGGTCGGCCACCACCGTGGGATTGTTGGAGCTGGCGCGTTCGATCCAGTAGTCCTCGGAGGCCGGCACGGCTGTCTGCAGCGGAATCGGATCGGCCAGCTGCAGCAGCCTGCCGACCGGACTTCCGGTGATCTGCCGCAAGGCTTCCAGCGCATCATTGTATTGATTGTGATAATCGACGGCCTCGGTCCTGGCCAAGCCGTAGGAGGTCATGGCCTGGTTCACATCGATCTTCGAGGCCAAACCATGGGCATTGCGGGCGGCAACCTGCTGCCAGACCTGCTGTGAGATCTCGGCATAGGCCTGATAGGCCTGATCATAGCTGCGATATTGAATGGCCTTCAGATAAGCCTGCGCCACCCGGACATACAAGTCCTGCAGCGAGCCCTGATACAAGGCATTCTGTGCATTGACCGAAGCATGGGCCGACCACAGGCTGGCGATGTCCTGCAGATTGAGCAAGGACTGGCTGGCACTGACGCCAGCCGACAGCGTCCGCTGATGGCCGACCCCGCCATTGCCGGTGTTGATCACGGTGCTGCCGCTGATCACCGTGCCGGCACTGCTGGTGGCCCGGTCCTGGCTGATGCCGTAGCTGCCGCTGATCTGCGGCAGCAGGGCGGATCGCGCCAAGGGTACGGCCTCGGCCGTATAGCGGCGAGTGGCCCCGGCCAAGGCCAGCTGGGGATCGTGACTGATCGCCTGCCGGCAGATATCAAGCAGATCCTCGGCATGAGCCGTCAGGGAAAGCCAAGACAGCCCCAGTATCCAAGCCAGTCGCTTCAAGCCCATGCTCCACCTCGCCTCGTCGTGCAGGTGAAGATGCAAGGCTTGTGCCAGCCCGTCTGCCGGGCCGGCAATCGAGAGGGATCAGTCGATCAGCAGCGTGGTTTCCAGTGGCTGGACCGGCGCAGAAATGGCACCGAGGTGTACCCGTTCGCGACAGGCCAGGTCACCGGCCACACGCAGGCCAATACCCGACAACCGTTCGTAACCCGAGCAGGACAACAGGGGAACCCGCGCCAGCTGGCGCAGGCGGAAGCCGGTCAGGATCGCGGCGCCCGGTCGCCAGCGGCGCGTCGACAAGGCCGGCGCCTGATCCTCTGCCTCCTCGCCAGCGGTGATGCGATCCCAGCTCAGATAATCGCTGTCAGGCAGCAGGTAGATGCGGGCCAGGCGCTGGCCGACACCGTCTTCGCAATCCAGCCATTCCAATGGACCACTGGTGACGATCTGGGTCACCACCCGCAAGCTGCGGGTATGCAGCAAGGGCAGCAGCAGCGGCGATTCAGCTATCACGCCGGTCTGCGGCCTCGCGATGGGCCAGGCCCGCAACTGCGATGCAGGCAGATACAGCACCGTTCCCAGCCCCGGCAGCATGCGCAAGAAACGATCGAGCTCGACCTCCTTGCGGCTGCCGCAGACAAGTTGTGACTGGGGCCGTGTACCGCGCCCCCTGCTCCATGAACTGAACCAACCGGACATGACGACCGTCCTCCAGACTGGGCCCGCCCACGGGACCGGGACCGGGCCGCATGGCTGGGCGACAAAGGTAGGTGGCGGCGACAAGGCCGCCTGCGGATCACTTGGTCAGAATCAGCTTGTCGTTGCGGGTAAGACGCAGGTGATAGGACTGCCCCTGATGGGCAATCACCAGCTCGCGCGAGCCGTCCAGCAGCACCTGACTTTCGATGACGCGGACCGGGATATGGCGGACCGGCGTCATCCGCCGTTCATTGGCGGCCAACAGGGGGCGCGGAGCTTCGATCGTGGGGCGTGCGGAAAGTACGCTGGACATGAGGGACTCCTGAAGTGTGGGTGCAAGCCAATGATAATGATTCTCACTAACTTCGCAAGTCCTTATTTGATTTATTTTTGTCGCCCACCCAAATCACTCCCTGCCGACTTGCCGCAGGGTGATGCGCTCAAACCGGAGCCGGCAGGCAGTCCAGCCAGCCAGCGAGTTCCTTCGGCTGGCGGCAGGGCACGATCAAGCTGCCCAGATCAGTTCGCGTCAGCACTTCGTGCACCGCTGCGGCGGTCGCCGGCTGCCCGTCGGCCCGTAACCCAGTCCATTCGGCCAGCTGGCTGAGCGCTTCCCGGTATGGCTGCGCCGGATCGGCAGCAGGTGACAGCAGGGTCTGCTGCTGCATGATCGGCGCTCGCCGGGACTCAAGCGCGGCCAGCTCCTGCACGGCAGCCACACCCGCTGCCGACCAGCCGGTCAGTCCCCAGTACAGGACCTTGCCCTGACGGATCAGGTCATCCATCGCCAGCAGAGTTTCCGCCAACGGAGTGGCCGGATCTCCGGCCTCGCAGAAGACCAGATCCAGATACTCGACATCCAGCCTTCGCAGCGTCTGGTCACAGGACTCGCGCAAAGCCTTGCGGGAGAGTCCGCGCTGGGTCGGCCAGGGCCGCTCCGTCGTGGCGGCGCCAAGCTGGGCCCCCAGGCAATACGCATCCCTGGGCAGATGCAGATCACTGATCAGTTCGCCCAGCAGCCGCTGCATGTCGGCATCGGCCGCCGCCGTGCGGGTGTGGAAGTAGTTGATGCCGCTGTCGACCACTTCGGCCAGCAGCTCGCGCACCGCGCCTCGCCCCAGGCCCGATCGCGCCGATGCACGAAAGTCGAGCCCCAGCGCCGAGAGGATCAGGCCATGCCGGCCCGAGCTTTGGTATTGCATGATGTTCTCCGTATACGGCGGCCGCGGAGAGGCTTCCACTGCCCCGTCAACCCAGCCAGCGGACCAGCCCCCACAGCACCAGCGCGGCCAGAGCACCGGCGGCGACATCGTCAAGCATCACGCCGACACCGCCCTTGAGATGACGATCCAGCCAGCTGACCGGCCAAGGCTTGCCTGCATCGAACAGCCGGAACAGACCGAAACCGGCCAACGGCCACCACCAGCCGGGCTGATCCAGCACCGGCAGCAAGGCCAGCCACTGACCGATGAATTCATCCCATACCAAGGCCCGGTGATCATCCACGCCCAGCCGGCGTCCGGCCACCGAGCAGGCCCAGCAGCCCAGCAGGCAACCCGCCAGCAGCAGCAGCAGATAATTGGTCAGGCTGCAATGACGCAGCCACAGCCAGGGCAGCAAGGACACGGCCGAACCGACCGTCCCTTGCGCGACCGGCGCCAGGCCGCTGCCGAAGCCGGTAGCCAGCCAGCCGGCCGGAGAGGCCATCAGATCCCGGCGCTGGGCCGGCGTCAGCTGCAGACGCTCGCGACCGATCGTCATGCCGCGAAGTGATCCCAGCCGGCCGATTCGATATCGAGCCACTGTCCACCGGCGTCACGCACGCCGACCCCCTCGCCCCGCACGATGCGGCCGATCGGGGTGGCGCTGCAGCCGATCCGCGCCAGATCCCCCTGCACCGCATGGGCGCGGGACTCGGGCACGGTGAAGCACAATTCGTAATCATCGCCACCGGACAGACCGAAGCGACAAGCCTGCTCCGCGCCGAACACCGACTGCAAGGCATCGGACAGGGGCAGCCGGTCGGCGTCGAGCTCGGCCCCCACGCCACTGCGACGACAGATATGGCCCAGATCAGCCAGCAGACCATCGGAAATATCGATGCAGGCCGTAGCCTGGCCCCGCAGTGCCAGGCCTGCCCCAAGTTGCGGGCGGGGCCTGCGCACACGGGCAACCAGCTGCCCGATGTCACCCTCGTCCTGGACCTGCACGCCGTATTTGCGCAGGCAGGCCAGACCTCCGGCACCTTCGCCGACACTGCCGGTCACCATCACCAGATCACCCTCGCGGGCACCGTCGCGGGTCAGGGCCTGGTCGGGAGGCACGAAACCATGCACGGTGACGCTGAAAGCCAGTGGACCGCCCGTGGTATCACCACCGACCAGGGCCAGCCGATGGGGCCGGGCCAGGGCGGCGAAACCGGCGGCAAAGCCATCCACAAAGGCGGCATCACCCGTGGGCAAGGTCAGGGCCAGCAAGGCCCAGGCCGGCATCGCCCCCATCGCCGCCAGATCGGATAAATTCACGGCCAGCGCCTTCCAGCCCAGATCGGCCGGAGCCGTGCCGGGCAGAAAATGCACGCCCTCGACCATGGTATCGACGGCGACGACCAGACTCTGGCCCGCCGGTACCTGCAGCAGGGCGGCATCATCGCCGATGCCCAGCAGCACGTCATCACGCCGCTGATAGGTGAAGCCGCTGATGCGGTCGATCAGACTGAATTCCATGGTACCGGCTTCCGGATCAGGCCTGGCCCTGTTTTTCCGTACCGCGCAAGCTGGCCGCCAGCTTGTCCAGCACGCCGTTGACATAACTGTGACCGTGGTCGGCACCGAAGCGCTTGGTCACTTCGATCGCCTCGTTGATCACCACGCGGTAGGGCACGTCCGGCCGATGGGCCAGCTCGTAGGCCGCCAGCCGCAGGGCGGCGCGTTCGATCGGATCGATCTGGGTCACTTCGCGGTCGACGAAGGGCTTGATCTGCGCATCCAGTTCGTCGACATGGCGCTCGACACCATGCAGCAGATCCTCGAAATATTCGATATCGGCAATTTCCATGTCCTGCTCATGGCGGAACTGCTCGACCACGGCCTGCATGTGGCTGCCGCTCATCTGCCAGGCATAGATGGCCTGCAGGGCGCGGCGACGGGCGCGCGAACGCGCGGCCAGATCCACGCCCTCGGGACGGCGGCTCATGCCAGCTTCCCGTACAGGTTGACCATCTCGATCGCCGCCAGGGCCGCGTCAGCGCCCTTGTTGCCGGCCTTGGTGCCGGCACGCTCGATGGCCTGCTCGATACTGTCGGTGGTCAGTACGCCGAAGATCACCGGCACGCCGGTGCTCAGGGCAGCCTGGGCCAGACCCTTGGCCGATTCGCCGGCGACATAGTCGAAATGCGGGGTCGAGCCGCGAATCACCGCGCCCAGGGCGATCACGGCGGCATAACGGCCACTGTCGGCCAGCTTGCGGGCCGCCAGCGCGATTTCCCAGGCACCCGGTACCTTGACCAGATCAATGGCGGCATCGTCCACGCCATGACGCACCAGCGCATCGCGCGCACCGTGAACCAGGGGCTCGACCACGAAGCCGTTGAAGCGGCCCGCCACGATGGCAAACCGGCCCTTGGGGGTGGCGAAATCGCCTTCTAGAATCTGCATGTCTTTGATGTCCTGATCACTTCTCGCATTTCGCGAAGTTCAATAGTTTAACGTGTTTAGCTTGCTTATGCCGGGTCCGCCGATGGCAGCGGCGGCGCAAAAGGCCGCGCCAGCCGGGGGTGGCCGTGGAAGCTCAGACAGACCTGATCGCCCGCTGTCCACAGGTGGCCCGGGGCCCCGAAAGGCAGGGTGGCCTTGTCCCGATCATGGCCGAAAGGCAGACCATCGATGACCGGTATCGGACAGTGCCGCCGGAACTGGGCCAGCGCATCGCTCAAGCCGTAGCCCTGATCCCTGGGGCCACCGCTGCAATCGGTGAAATCACCCAGTATCACCGCTTGCTGGCGATCCAGCACCCCGGACCACAGCAACTGGTACAGCAGCCGCTCGATCCGGTAAGGTGCCTCGCCGACATCCTCCAGAAACAGCAGACCATCTTCGATGGCCGGGAAATAAGGGGTCCCCAACAAACTGCACAGCATCGCCAGATTGCCGCCCCACAGCGGCCCCTGCAGGTCCAGCCCGGCGGCGGGTTGCGAGACCGGTCGCCACGCCAGTTCCGGCTGCACCTGACTCAGTGCCGCCCAGAACCGCTCCCAGCTGAAGATACTGGGCGTAGCCGCCCCGAAATCGGTCAGCATCGGCCCGCCCAGGGTGATCAGGCCAGCCTGGCTATACAAGGCCATCTGCAGCGCCGTGAAATCGCTGTAGCCGACCAGGGGCAGGCACTGCGCCCGCAGGCGCTCGGCCAGGGCCGGGTAGTCCAGCATCGCCAGCAGACGGCTGGCGCCATAACCGCCACGCACCGCCAGCGCCAGATCCGGCAGTTCCGCCGACGTGGCCAGCTGGTTGATATCCGCCGCCCGCTCGAGGTCGCTGCCGGCAAAACGCTGCATCGTCCGTTCCAGCACACCGGCATGGCGGACGTCGCAACCCAGTTGCTGCAGACGCTGCACACCTCGACGTGCCACACCCAGGTCGGCCGGCACGCTGGAGGGCGCCAGCAGATGAATCACGGGAGGAAACGAGCTGGACATCGGAGATGGGCCCTGCAGGATCTTGGAAGAGGTTATGGCGATCATCCAGCACAGCGTCCATCTGCACCAGTCGCCGGCAGGCGGAAGCGCGAAACGGGCCTGATGCCGATCGGTCGGCTCAGGTCGTGATGCCAACAGCCGCAGGCGCATCCGGGCACAACTGACCAAGGATCTGAGTCGCCAACTGGCGGCGATCCCAACGACGGCGCTCGCTGTCATGTCCGTCGCCGACCGAAATCCGCACCAGCAAGCCGTCCCCGGCCTGGCCGATGGATTCCAGCTCGGGGGGCACGGTACCTGACTGCCACTCAGAACCGGCGGGCACCAGCACCACCTCGGCCGCCGCCGGATCCAGTGAACCGGGATCGCCCAGTGACCACAATTCATGCAGCTGGCCATCGATGCGATCACGGAACAGCGCACGCCGGAATGCCCCCTGGGGCGTCTCGACCGTATCGGTCCGCACGGCATCCACCAGCACTTCAGTGGCCAGTCGATACTGGATCAGGGCGGCAATGGTGCCGATCTTCAGACCATGCTGCAGAGCAAACCGTTCCAGTTCCGGGCGCCGGGCCATCTCGCCGTCATCGCGCAGGATCTCGATCAGTGCGGCCGCGGGCTCCAGTCCGGCCAGACCCACCAGATCGCAGCCCGCTTCGGTATGGCCTGCCCGCTGCAGCACACCGCCGGGACGAGCGATCAGGGGAAAAATATGGCCGGGGCGGACCAGATCTTCCGCTCTCGCCCCGGCAGCCACGGCCGCCTGGATGGTCCGTGCCCGGTCCGGGGCCGAAATACCGGTCGTGACGCCGTCGGCGGCCTCGATCGAAACCGTGAAATTGGTGTGGTAGGGCGACTGGTTGGCGTTGACCATCGGCGCCAGTCCCAGCTGCGCTGCCCGGGATTCGGTGACCGGCAGGCACAGCAGGCCGCGTGCCTCCTTGATCATGAAGTTGATGTCTGCGGGCCGCACTTTTTCCGCGGCCATGACCAGGTCACCTTCGTTTTCCCGATCTTCGTCATCGACGATGATCACCATGCGGCCCTGCCGCAGGTCTTCAATGATGGAAGCGATGCTGTCGAATGCCATGATGCTTAACCTTGCGCAATGCTTGGGGAGCCGGCTGTCGGATCAGGCGCCGGCCTCGGGAACCGGAGGCTTCAGGCGAAACCGTGGCGCTGCAGAAATTCCGCGGAGATGCCACCACCACCCTGACCGCCGACCAGGCGCTCGATATAGCGCGCGACCAGATCGACCTCGATATTGACGGCATCTCCGGGGCGACGCTGACTGAAAGCGGTGTGCTCCACGGTATGCGGAATCAGGTTGATGCCGAAGCGCTGGCCGTTGATCTCATTGACAGTCAGGCTGGTGCCGTCGATGCAGACCGAGCCCTTGGCCACGATATAACGGGCCAGGGCCGGCGGTACCTCAAAGGTCCAGCGCAGGGAGCGCGCATCCGGCGTGATCGAGATGATGCGACCCAGACCATCGACATGGCCGGAGACCAGATGTCCGCCCAGCCTGTCGGCCAGACGCAAGGCCTTCTCCAGATTGACCGCGTCACCGCTGGCCAGACCACCCAGGGTCGTCAGGGACAGGGTTTCGTTGGAGACATCGGCGGTGAAGCCCCGCGCTTCCAGACTGACAACGGTCAGGCAGACGCCGGAAACCGCGATGCTGTCGCCCAGAGCGACATCGGCCAGATCCAGCGAACCGGTATCGATGGCCAGGCGGACGTCACCGCCACGCGGTTCACGCCGCCGCAGGGATCCTACGGCCTGGATGATTCCTGTAAACATCAGCCCACCTCCTGACGCGGGTGAGCCGGGCACAGATGCATTTTGATATTCATGAAACGTTTCCCGCAGCATGGATCAGCGAAAAACGCCCCAAGGCATGAGGCATGGGCGGGCGGATCGCCCCCCACCCAGCCGTCTTCTTTCATCCGGACTTTCAGGAAACCTATCGGTTTCCTACCGTCGGCTCCGGCATCTGACCGGATCTGCTGACCTTTCCCTCATCGGAAAGCGCTCGCGGGCTCGCATCCGACCCGTCGAGACGGGCTGGACGCCTACCGCCGGTGGGGAATCACACCCCGCCCTGAAGACGTCATTGATGCCGGCCAGAAGCCGGCATCCGGATCATAGCACGCACGGCCGCTGACGACAGGCCGCCTCAGGGGGGCTGCCCGCCGCAGCGGCCTCGGCAGGCCGCTGCGGCGGACTGGGCGCTTACAGGAAACTGAATGTTTCAGCCTGCGGCAATCGCGATTTCGGCAATTGCGCATTGAAATCGCCGGACGCACGATGACCGAGGCTGACCACGACAAGACTGCCGAAGCCCTTGGCGTGCAGGCCCAGTTCGCGATCCAGAACGCTGGCATCGAAGCCCTCCATCGGCGTCGCATCGACACCCAGGCTGGCAGCGCCCAGCAGCAGCGAACCCAGTGCCAGATACACCTGACGACCCGCCCACTGCGGCAGATCCTTCAGATCATAGCGATGCAGATCGGTATAGAAGCGGCGCGTCCCGGCCTGCCCGTTGCGGGCCTCGGCCGTCGCAAACCGGCCGTCCGCCTGTTCCTGGTCCAGCAGGCGCTGCAGATAGGTCTCATCGAAATCGACGCGCTGACACAGCACGATCACATGCGAGGCATCGAGAATCTTGGCGCTGTTGTAGGCCTGCTGCTCGGTGGCCTTGGCGATCCGGGCCCTGCCTTCGGGCGTGCCCGCCACCACGAAATGCCAAGGCTGGGAGTTCACCGAGGAAGGACTCAGGCGCAGCAGTTCGCACAACTGCTGCACGGTCTCTTCGGGCAAGCTCTTTCCGGGCTGATAGGACTTGGTGGTATAGCGCTGGCGCGCGGCCTGGACAATCGACATGCAAGTCTTCCTCACAAAGCGGGACAAAGGGCCGAGGCGACACCGGAGGCCACCCCATGACCACCGGTATGCTACACCCATGCCGACAACTCGATAGCGCGGCCGGCCCTCCGCCTGCGAGGACTTGCATTCGGGGCAGCCCTCGTTTTAGCGTCGGAGTGGGAGGGGCGTCGCCCCGGGGGGACATCCATGAAGACCATGCGCGATCGGCCCGCAGCCGAGACACTGGAAGACTATACGCTGCGCTATGCGCCCCGCAGCTACCGACGCTGGAGCCCGGCGGTGGTTGCCATCACCGCGCTGGGTGGCATCGCCTATCTGGCGGACTTTTCCATCGGCGCCGGCATCGCCCTCGCCCACGGCACCCTCAATGCCTTGTTGTCGATCGCCTTTGCCGCGACCCTGATCTTCATCACCGGCCTGCCGCTGGCTTATTACGGCGCCCGCTACAATATCGATCTGGACCTGATCACCCGGGGGGCCGGCTTCGGCTATTACGGCTCGGTGCTGACCAGCGTGATTTTCGCCAGCTTCACCTTCATCTTTTTCGCACTGGAAGGCTCGATCATGGCCCAGGGCCTGCAACTGGGCCTGCATCTGCCCTTGTGGGCCGGCTATCTGGCCTCCACCCTGCTGGTGATTCCGCTGGTCATCTACGGCATGCGGGCGCTGAGCAAGCTGCAGGTGTGGACCACGCCCTTGTGGCTGGTGCTGATGATCGGCCCTGTGCTGTGGCTGCTGTGGCATGACCCGGCCAGCTTTTCGCGCTGGCTGCAGTTCCGCAGCGGTCCGCAGCCGCCCATCAGCCTGGCCGCGGTGATGCTGGGCGCCGGCGTGGCCTTGTCGCTGATGGGCCAGATCGGCGAGCAGATCGATTATCTGCGCTTTATGCCGCCAAGGACGCGGGAAAACCGGCGCGGCTGGTGGCTGGCCGTGCTGGCGGCCGGGCCTGGCTGGGTCCTGCTGGGCGCCTTGAAGCAGGCCATTGGCGCCTTTCTGGCCATTTACATTCTGGGTCGGGTCTCCCCGCAGACAGCGACCGAACCCGTGCAGCAATTCATCGGCGCCTTCAGCACGGCAGTGCCCGGCTGGCTGGCGCTGACCCTGGCCGTGGTCCTGGTGGTCATCAGCCAGATCAAGATCAATGTCACCAATGCCTATTCCGGCTCACTGGCCTGGACCAACGCCTTCACTCGACTGACAGGCCATTATCCCGGCCGGCTGGTCTTCGTGCTGGTCAATCTGGCCATCGCCCTGGCTCTTATGGAAGCCGACATGTTTTCCTTTCTGGGCAATATCCTGGGCTTCTATTCCAATTGCGCGATCGCCTGGGTGGTTACCGTGGCCACTGACATCGTGGTCAACAAATACCTGCTCAAGCTCTCGCCGATGGAGCCCGAATTCCGCCGAGGCATGCTGCATCCGGTGAATCCAGTGGGGCTGGTCAGCTTTCTTGCCTCCAGCGGTCTGTCCATCGCCGCCTATTTCGGCGTGCTTGGACCGATGCTGGGCCCGTACTCCCCGCTGGTCGCCATCGTTGTCGCCGCCGGCCTGACTCCACTGATGGCCGTCCTGACACGCGGCCGCTACTACCTGCGCCAGCGTTCGGACGGCATCGCTCAGCCCCGCTTCGACGCTGAAGGCAATCCCGCCGCCGGAGACTATGACTGCACGGTCTGCGGGCAGACCTTTGAACGTCCGGACGTGCTCCGGCCGGCCGGTCAGCCCGGCATCATCTGCTCACTGTGCGTGGCGACCCGGAGTTGATCCGGGCCGACTCCGGAACCGGGCAGACATCGAGCAGGCCACTCCGAAGCCAGACCCCGCCCTCCAGCTGACCGGACTCAGTCCAGGCAGGCGAAACGCAAGCGCAGGTCGGCTCCCAGCATGGTCTGCTCCAGCGGCTGCAGATCCCAACGTTCATCCATGCTCAGCAGATTGGGCAGCTGCAGCAAGGGCATGGCATGGTCCCCCAGCAGCACCGGTGCCATATAGATCAGCAATTCATCCGCCAAACCTGCCGTGAACAAGGCGCCGGCCAGCGTCGGCCCGGCCTCGAGGTGAACCTCGTTGATGCCCTCGCTCGCCAGCCACTGCATGACGGCCACCAGATCCAGGTGTTTGCCACGCTCGGGCATCACCACGCAACGGGCCCGGGCAGCCTGGATCGCGGATGGCTTGGCCAGCTCGCCGTGCAGCAGCCAGGTCGGCGCCGAGCCATCCAGCACCCGGGCATCGTCCGGCGTCCGCAGCCAGCGATCCAGAATCACCCGTACCGGCGTGACGACCTCGACCGCCTCGTCCTGCAGCCGCGCCGTCAGCAGGGGGTCATCTGCCAGCACCGTCGCCGCACTGCTGAGAATGGCCGAGCTGCGGGCTCGCCAGCGATGTGCATCGGCGCGCGCCGCCTCACCGGTGATCCATCGGGATTCACCATTCACCAAGGCCGTGCGGCCATCCAGACTCATCGCCATTTTCAGGCGCAACCAGGGGCGGCCACGCTCGATCCGGCTGAAAAAGCCTGCGTTCAGCGCACGGGCCTCGGCCTGCAACAGTCCGATATCCACCTGGATGCCGGCCTGCCGCAACCGCTCGATGCCCTGCCCGGCCACCGCCGGAAAGGGGTCCTGACAGGCCACCACCACCCGTGCCACGCCGGCCTCGATCAGCGCATCGGCGCAGGGCGGCGTGCGGCCGTGATGGGCACAGGGTTCCAACGTCACATAAGCCGTGGCCCCGTGAGCCTGAGCTCCGGCCTCGCGCAAGGCATGCACTTCGGCATGAGGCTCGCCGGCACGACGATGCCAGCCCTGACCGACAACACCTTCGCCCGTGGCGATGACGCAGCCGACCCGGGGATTGGGGTCCGTGGTGTACAGGCCCTTGGCCGCGAGGGCAAGCGCCTGGGTCATGCAGGCCTGATCAAGCGCGGAAAACGGAAACTGGGACATGCTGATCCTGAACAGGGCGGCCCCAAGGCCCGCCGATACGGATGGGAAAGGTGCGGCTGCCTGCAGGCAGACCGCGCGATGGCACTGCCGAGACCGACTTTCGATCAGGCATCAAGACCTCTCCCGGACCGGAAGAAACCTGGACCCGGAAGCTGAAGCCATGTCTATTTCTTGCGGCGACTGTGGGCGTCTTCGCCCAACAGCGAGATCTGCAAGGTCTCCAGACCCGGCAAGTCATGCTGCAGCTTGTCGATTTCCTGCAGAAAGGCCTGCACGTCCTCGAACTTGCGATACACCGAGGCAAACCGGACATAGGCGACATGGTCCAGTTTCTTCAGCTCGCGCATCACCAGCTCGCCGACCTGGCGCGAGGCCACTTCGCGCTCGCCACTGCGCCGCAGATCATCGATGACCGCTCGCACCGCGATATCGATGGCCTCGCTGTGAACCGGCCGCTTCTGCAGGGCACGCTCGAAACTCACCCGCAGCTTGGCCTCGTCGAAGCTTTCCCGCCGCTCGCCGCTCTTGACCACAGCCGGCAGCTTCAACTCGGCCGTCTCGAAAGTATTGAAGCGCTCGCCGCACTGCGGGCACTCGCGCCGCCGACGCACGGTCGTACCGTCATCGGTCAGACGGGAGTCGATGACCCGGGTGTCTTCGTGCTGGCAGAAAGGACAATGCATGATCGGTGATTACATCCCTTGCGGACGCGAAGCACAAGCCACGACCGGGGTGCGAACCGGATCGTGGCAGGCCATCCCGTCAGCGCAGGAGGGCAGATCCACTCAGCCGTAGACCGGGAAGCGCCGGCACTGCGCTGTGACCTGCTCGCGGACGCGGGCCTGCACGGCCTCATCCGCGGGAGCATCCAGCACATCGCAGATCCAGCTGGCCAGTTCGGTCACGTCGGCTTCCTTGTAACCGCGGGTGGTCACCGCCGGAGTGCCGATGCGCAGGCCCGAGGTCACGAACGGCGAGCGCGGATCACCCGGTACGGCATTCTTGTTGACCGTGATATGCGCCTTGCCCAGTGCCGCCTCGGCTTCCTTGCCGGTGACTTCACGACCGATCAGGTCGATCAGCATCAGGTGATTCTCGGTACCTCCGGAGACGATCTTGTAGCCTCGATCCGCAAAGGTCCTGGCCATGGCCTTGGCATTCTTGACGACCTGGACCTGATAATCGCGGAAAGCCGGCTCCAGCGCTTCCTTGAAGGCCACCGCCTTGGCCGCGATGACATGCATCAGCGGGCCGCCCTGAATGCCGGGGAACACCACCGACTGCAGCTTCTTCTCGATCTCTTCGCCGGCACCGCGCGCCAGAATCACGCCGCCACGCGGGCCGCGCAAGGTCTTGTGGGTGGTCGAGGTGACGACGTGGGCGTGCTCCAGCGGCGAGGGATAGACGCCGGCGGCAATCAGGCCGGCGACATGGGCCATGTCCACGAACAGCCAGGCGCCGACCTTGTCGGCGATGGCGCGGAAACGCGCCCAGTCCATCACCTGCGAGTAGGCCGAGAAGCCGGCGACGATCATCTTCGGCTTGTGCTCGAGGGCCAGACGTTCGATTTCGTCGTAGTCGAGCAGACCTTGTTCGTCCACGCCATACTGGATGGCATTGAACAGCTTGCCCGAGACATTGACCTTGGCACCGTGAGTCAGATGACCGCCATGGGCCAGACTCATGCCGAGGATGGTGTCGCCAGGTTGCAACAAGGCAAGAAACACGGCCTGATTGGCCTGCGAACCGGAATGCGGCTGCACATTGGCATAGTTGCAGTCATACAACTGCTTCAGGCGGTCGATGGCCAGCCGCTCGGCGATATCGACGAATTCGCAGCCACCATAATAGCGCTTGCCGGGATAGCCCTCGGCATACTTGTTGGTCAGCTGGCTGCCCTGGGCTTCCATCACCGGAACGCTGGTGTAGTTTTCCGAGGCGATCAGTTCGACGTGATCTTCCTGGCGGGCGACTTCCGAGGCGATCGCGCTGGCCAGTTCGGGGTCATATCCGGCAATCGTTGCAGTCTTGGAAAACATGGGCGGCGCCTCGGTCGGACCTGAAGGAAAGCCTCCGATTGTAACGGGCCGGCGACTTCAGGGCCATGGGCTTCGCGTCGCCGGCCAACGGGATCAATGCAACAGCAGGTCGGCAATCACCCCGGAGGCGATGGCCACCAGCAGATAATTGCCGCCATTGTCCCGGACCCAGTGGTAACCGCGCGGCGGCGGCCGCAGTCGATACCGGCTGTAGTCATTCACGATGTAGGTCGGGCCACGATAGTAGTGGTTGAAATTGTCGCCACGTGCCCAGCGGTGCGGCTGACCACCGCGCCAGCCATTGCTGCCCCAGCCAGGCTGCGGCCGGCCACGTCCCTGACCGCCGCGACCGTGAGCCCCCTGATGACCGCCGCCGCCCGGACGACCGTGATTCTGACCTCCCTGAGGACCGGGCCTGTCACCGCCGCCCGGCGGGCCGGACTGGGCCACGGCCAGGCCGGTGCAACTGATCAGGGCCAGAACCAATGCCAATGCTGTTTTCTTCATGAGATTCCTCGTTGCGCGATTCACGGCTTTTGCACCTTCATCATGCCGATGCCGACCTGAACGCGAGAGCCGCCATCTGCCGCTGTGAACGCAGATCGTCAGCCAGGGTTTACCCGTACTCGTTGCTGTCGCACCACGACTCCGCCAGGAACCGTGTCAATGCCGTCCAGATCAGTTGCGCCGCCGCGGCCAAGGGCCGGTTGTCCCGCCGCCACAGCACGAACTCATGCTCGACAACGGGCAGCAGCGGCGAGGACAGCAGCGGCCCGCCCGAGGTCGGTTGCAGCCATCCGGGCCATACCCCCAGCGCCTTGCCTGCCAGTACCTGCCTGCAGGCCGACGCCAGCGAAGCGGCCTCGCAAATGCCGGCGGCATCCACCCCGAATCCTTGCAATGATTGCTGCAGCACCGACCGCGTGACCGGCCCCGCAGCCAGCACCACCAGTGACTGCCCTTGCAACTGCTGCCAACGGAAGGGCGCTCCGTCACTCCAGGGCGCACGGGCAGGCGCGATCAGGTGCAGGCGCCGATGGCCGACCACCTGATGCCGCCAGACCACCCCCTGCGGCGGAACATTCCCGACCCCGAAATCGAGCCCGTCTCCGCCCTCGCGCATCCCACGCTCATCGCCGGGGCGATGCAGGATCACCGCAATCGTCGGATAGCGTTGCTGACACCAGGCCAGCCCTGGCGCCAGCAGGCGCTCCAGATCGGCACTCTGCAGCAGCACCCGCACGATCGGGCGCGCCTCGACGGGATCCTGCCTGACCTCGGCCACCGTGGATCGAAACACTTGCAGCAGATGTTCGGCCCGCTCCAGCAACCGCTGACCTCCGGCTGTCAGCTGCACGGTACGGGTGCTGCGATCGATCAGGCGCAGCCCCAGCGCCGTCTCCAGCTCACGGATCTGCCGGCTGACGGCCGGCTGGCTCAGATGCAGCTGTCCGGCGGCCACGCTGAAGCTGGCCCGGCGCGCCACTTCGACGAATACATTCAGTTGGCGCAGCGTCACACGCATGCCATGCCCCCTTCCATCGGGACCACGCCCCGGCCGGCGCCCGTGGAGAGCCGGGATGCCCCCCGCCACGAACGGCTGCCGGAAAGCGCGCGATTCTAGGTCTCACCCTGCATGGACAGAGTGAAAACCCATGCCTCGCCCGCCGCTCGCCGCCCGGCCCCTGGAGGCCAGACCGGGATCCTACGGGCATGCTGCGCCATAGTTGAGCATCGCTGAGTAGCCGACACACAGGCTACACTATAGGTCAGGCCTTCCCCCCAGTCCGCAGCCTGCGCCGCTGGGAGCGGCTTTCGGCCCATCCGGAGAATTCATGCAATACATCTACACCATGAACGGGGTGAGCAAGATCGTTCCCCCGAAACGCCAGATCATCAAGGACATCTCGCTCAGCTTCTTTCCCGGTGCCAAGATCGGCCTGCTGGGTCTGAACGGTGCGGGCAAGTCCACCGTGCTGAAGATCATGGCGGGCGTGGACACCGATTTCCAGGGTGAAGCCCGCGCCCAGCCCGGCGTCAAGGTCGGCTATCTGGCCCAGGAACCGCAGCTGGATCCCGAGAAGACGGTGCGCGAAGCCGTCGAAGAAGGCGTGTCCGTGGTGCTCGATGCCCAGAAGCGGCTGGAAGAAGTCTATGCCGCCTATGCCGAAGACGGTGCCGACTTCGACAAGCTGGCCGAGGAACAGCAGAAGCTGGAAAACATCCTGGCCGCCAATGATGCCCATGCGCTTGAGCGCCAGCTGGAAGTCGCCGCCGACGCGCTGCGCCTGCCGCCGTGGGATGCCAAGGTCGGCCCGCTGTCCGGTGGTGAAAAGCGCCGCGTTGCACTGTGCCGCCTGCTGTTGTCCAAGCCCGACATGCTGCTGCTGGACGAACCGACCAACCATCTGGATGCCGAATCCGTGGACTGGCTGGAAAAGTTCCTGCACGACTACACCGGCACCGTGGTGGCCGTCACCCATGACCGCTACTTCCTGGACAATGCCGCCGAGTGGATCCTGGAACTTGACCGCGGCCGCGGCATTCCCTGGAAGGGCAACTACACCCAGTGGCTGGAACAGAAGGACCAGCGCCTGAAGCAGGAAGCCCAGCAGGAAAAGTCGCGCCAGAAGGCCATCGAGAAGGAACTGGAATGGGTCCGCTCGGCGGCCAAGGGCCGCCAGTCCAAGGGCAAGGCACGTCTGGCCCGCTTCGACGAGCTCAATGCCGTCGACTACCAGCGCCGCAACGAGACCAACGAGATCTTCATTCCGCCGGGTGAACGTCTGGGCAACGAAGTGATCGAGTTCAAGAACGTCACCAAGTCCTTTGGTGACCGTGTGCTGATCGAGGACCTGTCGTTCAAGATCCCGGCCGGCGCCATTGTCGGCATCATCGGCCCCAACGGCGCCGGCAAGTCGACGCTGATGAAGATGATCACCGGCGTCGAACTGCCCGACAGCGGCGAGGTCAAACGTGGCCACACCGTCAAACTGGCCTATGTCGACCAGTCGCGTGGCGCCCTGGATCCGAAGAACAACGTCTGGCAGGAAGTCTCCGGCGGCTCGGACATCCTCACCGTCGGCAATTTCGAGATCCAGTCGCGTGCCTATATCGGCCGCTTCAATTTCAAGGGCACCGACCAGCAGAAGATCGTCGGCAACCTGTCCGGTGGTGAGCGTGGCCGCCTGCATCTGGCCAAGACCCTGCTGCAGGGCGGCAACATGCTGCTGCTGGATGAACCCTCCAACGATCTGGACGTCGAAACCCTGCGGGCGCTGGAAGACGCGCTGCTGGAATTCCCTGGCTGCGCCATGGTCATCTCGCATGACCGCTGGTTCCTGGACCGCATCGCCACCCACATCATCGCCTTTGAAGGCGACTCCCACGTGGAATTCTTCCCCGGCAACTACAACGAGTACGAAGCCGACAAAAAGCGTCGCCTCGGTGACGATGCCGGCCCGAAACGCGTCAAGTACAAGAAACTGGCCTGAGGCCCTTCGCCTGCCACGTACCGCCATGGCCGCCAGCCTTCACCGGGCTGGCGGCCGCGGCGCCGGAAGGGGGATGGACGCCCGCACCGGTGCCGGCGGTGACGGACGGCAGTCACCGCCCGTCCGAGGGATTACCCATGAGTTTCATCACTGATCTGCAGGCGGTCTGGAGCCGCCATGATTCGCTGCTCTGCGTCGGCCTCGACCCCGAGCCCAGCCGCTTCCCGGCCGTACTTGCCGACCACCCGGATCCGGTGTTCGCGTTCTGCAAGGCCATCGTCGATGCCACCGCTGCCCATGCCTGCGCCTTCAAGCCCCAGATCGCCCATTTTGCGGCCCTGGCTGCCGAAGACGCGCTGGAACGGCTGATCGCCTATATCCACGAGGCCCATCCCGGCATTCCGGTAATCCTCGATGCCAAGCGCGGCGACATCGGTTCCACCGCCGCACGTTATGCCGTGGAAGCCTTCGACCGTTATCAGGCCGATGCCGTCACCCTGAACCCCTATCTGGGCCGCGATTCGGCCGAGCCCTTTCTGGAGCGCGCCGACAAGGGCGTTATCCTGCTGTGCCATACCTCCAATCCAGGGGCGGCCGACCTGCAGGACCTGGATGTCGGTGGCCGGCCGCTGTACCAGCATGTGGCGAAAATCATTGCCGAATCCTGGAACGGCCACGGCAACTGCGCCCTGGTGACCGGTGCCACCTGGCCCGGCCAGCTGGGCGAGGTCCGCACACTGGTCGGCGATATGCCGCTGCTGGTGCCCGGCATCGGCGCCCAGGGAGGCGATGTCGCCGAAGTGATACGCCACGGCGCCACCGCCGATGGCACCGGCCTGATGATCAGCTCGTCGCGGGCCATCATCTATGCCGGTCAAGGCGAGGACTATGCCCTCGCCGCAGGCCGCGCCGCCAGCGATCTCAAGGATCAGATCAACGCGCAGCGAAACTCGCCGGCGCGCTGAGTCCGGACTCGTCGCCGACCAGATGGTCGGCGACGGCCCAGCGCAGCAGCCGCAGCTTGCCATCCATCCACTCCAGCTCGCTGTAGCTGGCATTGCGATGATGGAACTGACGGATATCGTCCGGCTGGCCGCCGAGTCGCCAGGCCAGCGCCAGCAGGCAGTGGCCGTGACTGACGATGCCGAGGGTGGCCTGGTCGCTGTCGGCCGCCAGCTTGCGTACGGCCGCTTCCACCCGGTCAGCGACCTGCAGCAAGGTTTCACCGCCTGGTGCAGCCAGTTCGGGCCGGGTCCCCAGAATGATCGGCTCCCAATCCGTTTCCTGCTCGCGCAGTTCGGCAATCGGCATGCCCTCGTAGCGGCCAAAGGCGCGCTCGACCAGTCCCGGATCATCGAAGCACTCGGCGCCGAGGCCTTCGGCTGCATGACGGGCGGTATCCATGGCCCGACCCAGCGGCGAGCTGTGGATATGCCGGATGCCGCTGCCCCGCCAGGCCTGCCCCACCGCCCGCGCCTGCTCGATGCCCAGTGCGGTCAGGGGGCTGTCTTCAATGCCTTGTATCCGACCCGCCAGATTCCACTCGGTCTGGCCGTGTCGTGCCATCAAAATGCGCATGCCTTGAGAATCCTTCCCGCAAAGCGGTCAGTTTACCCGACCGCTCGGGGGAACTATCGCCGCTGGCCTTCGTCACGCAGGCTGAAGGGATTGAAATGCGTGCCCCGATCGAAGATGTCCACGCCTTCGGCCCGCTTCAGGGCATTGACCACCAGATAGGTCACGGGTGTCAGCACCACTTCGACCAGCACCTTCATGCTCCAGTTGAACAGAATCACTTTGGCCAGGGTCGTGCTTTCCCAGATGCCATAGAAGGCAATCGGATAGAAGGTCAGGCTGTCACAGGCCTGACCGACCACCGTCGAGCCGATGGTGCGGGTCCAGAGATGGCGGCCGCCGGTCAGCAGCTTCAACCGGGCCATCACGAAGGCATTCACGAAATCACCGATCCAGTAACCGATCATCGAGGCCAGCGCGATCCGCCAGGTGCCGCCAAACACGGTCTCGAGCGCCGGCTGCAGCACATGGTTGAAGGGCTCGGCCGGGCTGGCCGGCATATGGATCACCGACCAGGCCATCACCGTGGCAAACAGCATCGCGCCAAATCCGGCCCAGATCGCCCGCCGTGCCCGGGCATAACCATAGACCTCGGTCAGCACGTCGCCGAAAATATAGCCGATCGGAAAAAACAGGTTGCCGGTGCCGAAATTCAACGGCCCCAGCCACGGCAGATCGATCAGGCTGACCTTGGCCGGACCGATCAGATTCGAGCACAGCAAGACCGCTACCATGCCTGCAACCAGCATGTCATAGAAACGGAAGCCCCCCGGCCTCGGATTGGATTCCATCCTGCCACCTGTCACCATTGAATATGATCGATCTTACACATCCCGCCCGATGGCCGCAGCCGGCCGCCGGAAATCACGTATGTCGCGCCGCTGCACGGCCCGACACGCCCCCAACAGGAGCTTCCGCTTGCCACGCCTGATTCCCCTGCTCGCCTCGCTGGGCCTGAGCCTGCTGACCGCCAACGCCGCGGCCGCCGAATCCCCCCGGCAGGTCATCATCGACCAGGACGCCTTCGGTCCCGCCACCAGCAATCTGCAAGCCGTGCTGATGGCAATCCAGGCGCCCGACGTGAAAGTGCTCGGCATCACTGTCGAAAGCGGTGACGGCTGGTGCCGTGAAAACACCCAGCACACCTTGCGGATGCTGGAATTGATCGGCCGCACCGATATTCCGGTGGCCGCCGGCCCGGATCTGCCCCTGCTGAACACGCCGCAGGCCACCAAGCTGTGGGAAGCGCGCTATGGCAAGCTCGCCTACAAAGGGGCCTGGACCGAAGCCTGGCCGAAAAACAGCGTGGTGCCGCGCAGCCCTCCGCATGCGGCTGATGTGGTACCGCCGATGGCCGAGGGCGCGCCGAAACTGAAAGCCCGCCCCGAGGCCGCGGCCGATTTCCTGGTGCAGACCGTGCGTGCCCATCCGCACCAGGTCAGCATCGTCGCGCTGGGACCGCTGACCAATCTGGCCCTGGCCGTGAAGCTGGACCCGGAGCTGCCATCGCTGGTCAAGGAACTGGTGATCATGGGCGGCAGCTTCTCGCCGCAGCCGCCCCCGGGCGGCAGTCCGTTTGCCAGTGAATATGCCAATACCCCGCGACTGGAATTCAACTTCCGCTTCGACCCCGAAGCCGCCAGCATTGTGCTGCACCAGCATTGGCCGCAGCTGACCCTGGTGCCGGTGGACCCGACCACGACAACGTATCTTGGCCAGAGCACACTGGATACCATCGGCAAGGCCGGCACGCCGGTGGCACGCTATCTGCAGCGTTACGGCCAGGCCGGCTACCCGCTGTGGGACGAGATGGCGATGGGCCTGTGGCTGGATCCGGCCCTGATCCGCCAGCAGCGGACCCTGTCCGTCGATGTGGATACCGATCATGGTGCCGGCTACGGCAATACCCTGAGCTGGAACCCCGGGCTGAACCCCGGACTGGGCGAAACCTCGGCCAAGGTCGTGTTCAAGGTGGACGATGCCGCCCTGCTGCAGCAGTTCACTCAGCTGATGCAGGCACCGACGCCCCGTCGCTGAGCCCGCCAGGCGATGCCGGTCACCGGCCGGCATCGCCACGCCATTCCTTTATCGAGCCTCTCTACCGGAACTTCCATGCTGGAACGACTCTTCAAGCTGAGCGACCACAACACCACGGTCCAGACCGAGCTGCTGGCCGGTGCCACCACCTTCCTGACGATGTCGTATATCGTATTCGTGAACCCGGACATCCTGGCCAGCACGGGCATGGACCGAGGCGCCTGCTTTGTCGCCACCTGCGTGGCCGCTGCCGTCGGCTCGGTATTGATGGGTCTGCTGGCCAACTACCCGGTGGGCCTGGCTCCCGGCATGGGCCTGAATGCCTTTCTGGCTTTCACCGTGGTCGCCGGCATGGGCTATACCTGGCCACAGGCGCTGGGCCTGGTCTTTCTCTCCGGCTGCATCTTTCTGCTGCTGACCGCCACAGGCATCCGGCGATGGCTGATCGCCGGCATCCCTTCCTCGCTGCGCAGCTCGATCGCTGCCGGCATCGGTCTGTTCCTGGCACTGATCGGCCTGCAGAAAGCCCATATCATCGTCGCCGATCCGCATACCCTGGTAACCCTTGGCGACCTGCATCAGGCTCCGCCGCTGCTGGCACTGGGCGGCTTCATGCTGATCGCGATCATGGAAGCCCGCCGTATCCGCGGCTCGATCCTGATCGGCATCCTGGCGGTCACCCTGGCCGGCATTGCGCTGGGTGACCTGCACTACAAGGGACTGGTGGCCATGCCGCCCAGCCTGTCCCCGACCTGGTTGAAGCTGGATATTCCGGGGGCCCTGCATGCCGATCACGGCGGCCTGGCCTTCGCCCTGCTGCACGTGGTACTGGTCTTCGTGCTGGTGGAGATGTTCGATGCCACCGGCACCTTGATGGGGGTCGCACAGCGAGCCGGCCTGCTGGCCGATCCGGCCAAGCGTCACCGCCTGGGCAAGGCCTTGTTCGCCGACAGCACCGCCATCCTCGCCGGGTCCCTGATCGGCACATCCAGTACGACGGCCTTTGTGGAAAGCGCCGCCGGCGTGCAGGCCGGTGGCCGTACCGGCCTGACCGCCATCACCGTCGGCGCACTGTTCCTGTGCGCCCTGTGGTTTGGCCCGGTCGCCTCGCTGGTGCCGGCCTATGCCACCGCCCCGGCCCTGATCTACGTCGCCGGCCTGATGCTGCGCGAACTGGTCGACATCGAATGGAATGACATCACCGAGGCCGCTCCGGCGGCCATTTGCGCCAGCGCCATGCCGTTCACCTATTCCATCGCCAACGGGCTGGCCCTGGGTTTCGTCAGTTATGTGTTGCTGAAACTGGGCGCCGGCCGCTGGCGTGACGTGCATCCGGCTACCGCCCTGATCGGCGCCTTGTTCGTGGCACGCTACGCGCTGGGCTGAAACTTGCCGCCGGGATCAGGCACCCTTTCGCAGGTTTGTGCCATGATCCGTTATCTGACGCACTTTCCCCTCATGGGCAAATCCAGATCCCGGCGGCCATGCCCCGCACAGCGACAAGCTGGACTCCATTGCCCGAAATTATCTGAAGCAGCCTCTGCAAAAACTGCCAAGCACCCACCCTGCGCGAATCCACTGGACCGTGGTACGGGTCCGAAGCAGGCAGATACAGGCATGACATCAGCCGGCTGGAGACAAGGGATTTGTACAAGGCCAGCACGGCCCGGACCTACCGAGTACTGACATGGATCAACGCATACTGGTAGGCAACTCGCTCACGGGCGAGATGATCGAGACCGGTGAGCATCCCATCACCGCACTCGAAAAAAAATGGACATCCAAGGCGCCCTTTGGATGTTTTCCAGGGAAACCGACAAATGGAAGCTCGTCATCGTCACGCCCGATGCCCGTCTAAGCCGCCCCATGGAAATATAAAGAAAAATCCAGTCCACCTCGTCACGGCTTGGCAAAGGGATGGATGCAAGCGACATGCCGGTCACCAGCGAACAGGCAAAGTCCTATCTGGCCATGAAGGACCTGTTGAAAACCGGCCAACCCATTTCGAAAATCCGACTCACGGACAATTTCATCAACGGTGTCCATATCCCAGATGCACGGGTTTGCCGGATGACATGACCGTCCGGCGTCTTCAGGATGCCTGAATGCCCTGCTGTCTGTTGCTCGTCCCGCCGAAGCGGCAAGGCCCGGCAAATGTCCATACTCGATGACAGTTCACCTGCAGAAGCCGCCAAGGGAGGGATATCCCCCTTGGCGGCTCACCTCATCCCAGGGTTCCGTTGATGACGCCCTGGATCGCGCTCTCGGTGTATTTCACCGTGTCGTCCCAGCCGATCAGCGGCGCACCGATGGCTCCGGCCGCCAATCCGATCAGACCGCCGCTGACCAGGCCCACCAACTGGCCGATCCCGCCGATACCCAGCAGGCCGCCGCCATCACCGCCATGGCGACCGCCGATGATGGCTCCCGCGGAACCCGCTGCAACCGCACCGAGTACCGAGGCGCGGACCTCCTGTACCGCAAACTCGGCGATATCGCCTATCAGGCCGCCACCGGCGACGTTCTTCAGCTCGTGTTCGTTCAATGCACGCATGTCATGACCCTCCATGGTTTTGATAAGTGGCATGCCGCAGTCCGCGATTCCGGCCGGAAATCCAGGACTTCGACAGGCGCAGCTTAATACCTCGGTTTGTTCACGATGCGTGAACCATGCAGGAAGCCGTCATCAGGACATACGCCAGTATCATGGCCAACCATCAACGGACTGCTGGATGGCCGCCTACCGGACCCACCGCGCATGCCCTGCGGCATCCTGCGGCGGCGTACTCGAGCCGTCAGTGGCCATCGACGCAGGCAGCAAGCCACCACCGTTCAGTCGTCAGCGCCGGGATCCATATCGGGAAACAGCACATCCGTGAATCCGAACTTGGAAAAATCCGTCATTCGCGAGGGGTATAACCGTCCGATCAGATGATCGCATTCATGCTGGACCACGCGGGCATGAAAGCCTTCGGCGGTACGATCAATGACCTCACCGTCCGGGTCGATGCCCTCGTAACGGATCAGGGTGTAGCGATTGACCGCCCCGCGCAGCCCGGGTACCGACAGGCAGCCCTCCCAGCCCTCTTCCATGTCCTGCGACAAGTGCGTGATCACAGGATTCAGGAGAATGGTACGCGGCACCGGCGGTGCTTCCGGATAGCGGTCGGCCTGCTCGAAGCCGAAGATCACCAGCTGCAGGTCGACACCGATCTGAGGCGCCGCCAGACCGACGCCTCCCGCGGCATGCATCGTGTCGAACATGTCGGCGATCAACTGCTTCAGCTCATCGCTGCCCAGCATGTGCCCGGGCACGGGCTGGGCGACCTTGAGCAGGCGGGGATCACCCATCCTGAGGATTTCATGGATCATGATCAGTCTCTTGCGGCAACCTCGGGGACTCCATGGTATGCCATTCGCGGTATCAGGGCATGAGCGCCATCGACGCCGCCTTGTCGGATCCGCTTCCGCCCCGTCTCAATCCGGTGAAGGCATCTTCTGACGATGAATCACCTGGTGGATGAAACGCAGCTTCCCGATCACCGGCGTGGCCAGCGTGAACGGGTAGCCATCGGGCTGGCCGAGGCTGCGGTTGAGACTGTTCAGCACATAGGTCAGCGGAAACCAGCGCCCGATCAGGTCATTGAAACCGGCGTGGGCCACAGCCTCTCCGTCGGCGGCCAGACTGGGCTGGTCAGGATGGGCCGGTGCCAATGACAAACCACAGGCCTGGGCGGTTTCCAGCGTATCGACCATGTGCAAATAATGCGCCCAGGATTCGGCCCAGTCTTCGTAGGGATGCATGGTGGCATAGGCGCTGACATGGGTCTGCTCCCAATGCGCCGGCGGGCCGTTCTGATAATGGCGGCGAAGCGCGGCGGCGTAGTCCTCGCGATCATCTCCGAAGCATTGCCGGCAGGCCTTCAGCAGCGGCCCTTCCCGCATCAGCCGCATGAAGTAGTAGTGCCCGGACTCATGCCGCAGATGGCCCAGCAGGGTGCGGTAGGGCTCGCCCAGTTCGGTCCGCATCCGTTCCCGGTACGCATCGTCGGCTTCGGCGATATTGAGGGTGATCACCCCGTCCGAATGCCCGGTATGCACCACCGGACCGCCCTCGATCTGTTCGCGGAATTCAAAAGCCAGCCCCTGGTGCGGATCTGTCTGGCGCGAATCCAGCGGCAATCCCAGCAAGGCCAGGGTGTAATACAGACGCCGTTTGGCCCGCTCGATCCGGAACCAGCGCTGGCGATTGTCCTCCTGTCCCAGTGCCGGAATGACACGGGTCAGCTGACAGGACGGGCACAGGGCCTGGGGATCATCGGCCGGCAACATCCAGTTGCAGACGTTTTCCACCGCATAATTGCGGCAAGGCTTGTAATGGCGCGGCCCAGCGCCACGCACGGCCAGCCAGTGCCCGTCCGGGTCCGCCTCGAAGGCCATCACCTCGGCGCGTTCGGGTACATAGCCCAGCGCGTGGCCGCAGGCTTCGCAGCGAACGTTCTCGAAAAAGACCTGCTGCCCGCAGGCATCGCAATGGAATGTCTTCATGCAACATCCTGCCGAGCCTCAGTGCGCCAGATGACTGGCGGTGGTACCGGCGTTGCCGCCGCTTCCCCGCCGCCGTCCACCTCCGCCGGGGTCAAGTCGTCAGACGGGCTTTCAAGATACTCGCAAGCAGGTCGGGCGCATAGTCGAAGGTGTCGTAATACAGCCGCTCCGGCGGCAGCCCGGCCTCCGGAAACAACTGCCGGCCGGCATCGATCAAGGGCGGGGGGCCGCTCATGTAGATATCATGCCCGGACAGATCCGGATGATCCGCCAGTACCGCCTCGTGGACCAGGTCCGCACGCAGGCCGGCCAGTGCCGCCTGGGCCGGATCGGAAATGCAGGGCTGGAAGTCGAGTCCGCTGCAGGCCTCGCACCAGGCCTGGACCAGTTCGCGCTGGTAAAGATCCGCGGCCGTGCGCACGCCCCAGTACAGCTGCATGGCGCGCGAGCTGCCACGATGCAGAAAATGCTCGATCAAGGCCTTCACGGGTGCAAACCCGGTGCCGCCCGCCACGAAGATGATCGGCCGCAGCGAATCTTCGCGTGGCACGAAAGTGCCGCGCGGCGCCTCGATCGTCAGCGTGTCACCCACCGCCAGGTCGGAATGGACCCATTGGGTGAAGCCGCCACCGGCCACATGCCGGATATGCAGTTCAATCACCTGGTCCAGACGAGGGCAGCCGGCAATCGAGAACGGTCGACGCCGACCGTCATCCAGCAGGCATTCCAGATACTGGCCGGGCAACCAGCGCAGCGGCCCTTCCCCCGCCACCGGCCGCAGATGCAGGCCGGTCACATCCGGAGCCAGCGCCAGCTTGGCAGCCACCTCGACCTGCAATCGCCGCGGCGCCAGTTCACTGAGTTCGCCCACGTCTTCGGCCGCAAGCAGCAAGTCGGCAAGTGCCTCGGCCTGACGCAGTTCAATCAGGGGCTGGCGCACCGGTCCGCTCGAGGCGATCTCGCCGCCCTCGCCACGATGCCGGCAACGGCCGGACAGCAATCGCGCAGGGACACCTGCGGCCGGATCGGAGGCCAGCCGGATGCCGGAACGTTCGGCGGCCGCCAGAATGGTCTCACCGGCCGCCACCTGAAAACGGAGGCCGGTCGCTTGAAGGGTTACGGTATTCACCGGGCTATTGTCGCCCCTGCGCAGACTGATAACAATCATTCCGGTGCGACCACGCGCGCAGGCTATCATGCGGACTTGTCTTCACTGCACAGGATCTCCCCAGGTGAGTATCTGGAAAAAACCGGTGGATCTCGCCGAGCTCAACCGGCTGGGCGAAAACACTTTGCTGTCCACCCTGGGCATGCAGCTGACCGCCGTCGGCGATGACTGGCTGCAGGGCACCATGCCGGTCGATGCGCGCACGCATCAGCCCTTCGGCCTGCTGCATGGCGGTGCGTCGGTGGCGCTGGCCGAAACCCTGGGCAGCATGGCCGCGCTGCTGACCCTGGATACCCACGAATCCATGGCCGTCGGCCTGGAGATCAATGCCAACCATCTGAAGGCCGTCCGCTCCGGCGTCGTGACGGGAACGGCCAGAAAGCTGCATCTGGGACGTGCCACCCAGGTCTGGGAAATCCGCATCGAAAACGAGGCTGGGCAGTTGACCTGCGTATCCCGGATCACCATGGCTATCGTGCCGGCCAAGGTGGTCAGCCGGTGAGCCAGGTGCCTTATGCCAGCCTGGATCCGGATCGGGTGCTGGATGCGGTGGAAGCCTGCGGACTGGCGCCGGACGGACGCCTGCTGGCGCTCAACAGCTATGAAAACCGGGTCTGGCAGGTGGGGCTGGAAGATCGCTCTTTCGTCGTTGCCAAATTCTACCGGCCCGGGCGCTGGTCACTCCCCTCACTGGAAGAAGAGCATGTCTTCAGCCGACAGCTGGCTGATGCCGAGCTGCCGGTGGTCAGCCCGCTTGTCTTCCACGGCCGCAGCCTGCAGACCCTCGAAGGCTTTCACTATGCGATCACGCCACGCCGCGGCGGCCGTGCACCGTCACTGGAGTCCGCGCACGAGCTGGAATGGATGGGTCGGCTGATCGCCCGCATCCATGCCGTCGGCGGCCGCGAATCCTTCCGGCACCGCGGCCGCATCGACCTGGAACAGATGGTGGTTCGCCCCGGTCAGGCCGTGTTGACCAGCCGGCTGTTGCCGGAGCACCTGCACCCGGAGTACGCGGCCGCTCTGCAGCAGCTGCGCCAGGCGCTGGAGCAGCGTCTCGACGCCGTCGGTCCGTACCGCGAACTGCGTCTGCACGGCGATTGCCATCCAGGCAATGTACTGTGGACCGATGAAGGTCCGCATTTCGTCGACTTCGATGACTGCCGGATGGGCCCTGCCATCCAGGACCTGTGGATGCTGGCGGCGGATGACAACGCCATGGGCCATCTGCTGGAAGGTTATGGCCAGTTTGCCGAGCCACCGCTGCAGGAACTTGCGCTGGTCCCTGCCCTGCGGGCGATGCGCCAGATCCACCATGCCGGCTGGATCGCCGCCCGCTGGGATGACCCGGCCTTCCCGCCGGCCTTTGCCTTTGCCCGGGAAGCCCGCTGGTGGGAGCACCATATCCAGGATCTGCAGCAACTGGCCGAGGACCTGTAGACCCCGGGACTGGTCACTCGCGATGCGACATGATAGATATCGGTCATGAAACGATCCCGACATCTGCGCCTGGTCCTGCTCGGCTCGGCCCCCTTGCTGCTGGCAGGCTGCAGTCACGATGACAGTTCGCGCGAAGGCGTCTATACGTCCGTAGACAGCTGCACCGCCGCCACCCATGATGCAAGCACCTGCCGGCAGGCTTATGCCGACGCACGCAACCAGGCCAGGACGGAGGCCCCTCGTTTCGACAGCCTTGCAGACTGTGAACTCGATTATGGCAAGCAGTCCTGCCAAACGCAGGAGAGCGATGGCCATACCGTATTCACGCCGATGCTGACCGGGTTTCTGCTGTCCCAGGCCTTGCGCAACGGGCAGCCCCAGGGCGCGCCGAGTACGGCGCCCGCCTTCCGCGACCGCAGCGGGCAATGGTTCCGTGCACCGGCAAGTTGCGCTTCCGGGGCCGCGCCCAACGGCAGCTGCAGCAGTGGCAGCGGCAGTCACTTCTATGGCAGGGGCACGGGCACGGTCAGCCGCCCGCCGCTGCAGGCCATCGAACTGCCGGCCGACCGGGCCGTCACCGTCAGCCGTGGCGGTTTCGGCGGCTTCGGCGCCCATGGCGGAGGTGGTGAATAAGCATGCGGCGGCTCCGTCTTGCCGAACGCGCGGACTGGCGCACGCAGGCGGAAGCCTGCGGTTTCGTCCATCACTCGCCGCATGGTCAGCCCTACTGGGACGAAAGCCTGTACTACGCCTTCAGCCTGCGCCAGATCGAAGATGACATCGAGGCGGCCAGCATGGAGCTGCACGCCATGGCCATGGATATGGTCGATCGCATCATCGGGCGCGAGGATCTGCTGCAAAGCCTCGCCATTCCCGCCAGCCACAGGGACTGGATCGCCACCAGCTGGCGGCAGCGCGACCCCAGCTTGTACGGCCGGCTGGACCTGGCCTATGACGGCAGCGGTCCGGTCAAGCTCTACGAGCTGAACTACGATACGCCGACCTCGCTGTTCGAAGCGGCCTGGTTCCAGTGGGGCTGGCTGGAAGATCAGCGCAGCGCGCGACACCTGCCGGCATCGGCCGACCAGTTCAACAGCCTCCACGAAGCCCTGATCGCACGCTTCGGCACCCTGCGCGAGTCGCTGGCTCAGCCGCTGTATTTCACCGCGCTGGCCGGCTGGCCAGAAGATCAGGCTACCGTCGCCTATCTTCGGGACTGTGCCATCCAGGCCGGACTGGATACCCGGGCCATCGATCTGCAGCAGATCGGCCAGACACGGGACGGCCGCTGCACCGATCTCGAGGACACCATCATCCGCAGCCTGTTCAAGCTCTATCCGCTGGAAGACATGATCCGCGACCGGTATGGGCAGGATCTGCCCCGTTCCGGCCTGCAGCTGATCGAACCGCCGTGGAAAGCCGTGCTCAGCAACAAGGGACTGCTGCCCCTGCTGTGGCAATACTATCCCGGCCATCCACTGCTGCTGGAAGCCCGTTTCGACGACGGTCGCCACGCCGTGCCGGCGGGCTGGGTCCGCAAGCCGCTGCATTCGCGGGAAGGTGCCAATATCGAGATTCATGCCGGCGACGGCCGGCAATGGCAGAGCAGCGGTCCCTATGCGGGCCCATGGATCATCCAGCGCTACCATCCGCTGCCGGACTTCGACGGCGGCCGACCGGTGCTGGGCAGCTGGATGATCGACGACCAGCCCTGTGGGCTGGGGATCCGCGAGGACGATCAGCCGATCACCGGAAATCTGGCCCGTTTCGTGCCCCATGCGATTATCGATTGAAGCAGCACGCCAACGGTCGGCCCATCAGCTCTCGGCGCCCCAACCGGCGACGATGCTGGGCTATGCTTAGGGTTTTGGCGGGGTCGCTGGTGCATGCGTGATGTTCTGTTCCGACTGATCGGCATTCTCGAAATCGCGGGCGGACTCTATGGCCTGACCGCCATGCTGCGCCGTCTGCTGCCCCTGGGCACCACCCAGGACGCGGTGTTTGCGATCATCGGACTGCTCATCTTCAGCTTTGTGCTGGTCGCCGGCGTCCTGCTGGTGGAGAACCGGCCACGCGGCGTGATCTGCTCGCAGATCGCCCAGTTGCTGCAATTGCCCTTGCTGGCGACTCCGATGTTCAGCTACGCCCTGCATTGCGGCGGTTATGTGAATATCTACGCCACCCTGCTGCATGCGCCACGGCTGGGCTATGACTGGCATCTGGGCAGCCAGGGCTTCGTCTTCGCCATCGCCGGTCCTGCGGTCTCCCGCATCGGCATCAACCTGCTGGCACTGGCCTCATGGCTGGCTCTGCGCCTGCGCTGACACGTCCGTTTTCGCCACCCGACTTGCCTGGATTCGAGATGAGCAACGAAATCATGAATTTTCGCACCCGCAAATGGGTCAAGCCCGAGGATCTCAATCCCAACGGCACCCTGTTCGGCGGCAGCCTGCTGCGCTGGATCGACGAGGAAGCCGCCGTGTATGTGATCGACCGGCTGGACAATTCGCAGGTCGTCACCAAGTACATGTCGGAAATCAATTTCGTCAGTTCGGCCCGCCAGGGTGACGTGATCGAGCTCGGCATCAGTGCCATCGCCATGGGTCGCACCTCGATCACGCTGCGCTGCGAGGTCCGCAACATGATCAGTCACAAAAGCATCCTGACCATCGACCAGATCGTGTTCGTCAATGTCGACAGCCAGGGGCAACCCTCCGCCCATGGCAAGAAGCTGGCGACCACCGCCGTCGAAACGGCCTGAGCACGACGCCTTTGCCCTGTGCCCGGATCAGGCGGCGCTGACCGGGTAATGGCGGATGTCGTCGATTTCGACAGCACCGAAATCCGCCGTCTGCAGATAATCGAAGATGGCCGCCGCGGCGCCCTGCGATGACGTCAGCCGGCCCTCGGCATGCAGGTCGAGATAGCGCTGCACACCAGGAAATGACTGCTGCCGGATACGGTGCTGCATCTCGGTATCCACGACGCCGGGGGCCAGCGACACGGCCTTGAAGCGCCCGCCCTCCCCGCTGGCCGCGGCTTCGGCATTGAGCACCCTGATGGCCATGTCCAGACCGGCCTTGCTGGCACAGTAGGCACCCCAGTGCGGTGCAGGTCGGCGTGCAGCGCCCGAGGAGATGGCCAGCAGCCGGCCTTCGCGCTGCCGCTCGGCGCAATGCCCGGCAAAGGCCGCACCCAGCAGCATCGGCGTGCCGAGATTGATCTGCAGATGCTGTTGCACCGCCTCGGCCGGCAGCGAAGGCATGGCCCCCAAGGGTTCCAGCACCCCGGCATTGAGCAGCAGATGCAGCGGCCCCTTGTCCGGCATGCCGGACAGTACCTGTCGCAACCAGGCCAGGGCCGATGCCGGATCGGCCAGATCACAAGAACTCCAGACCAGTCGGCCGGCAGCCGCCATGTCCGCCAACGATGCGGGCAACTCGCTGCGCGCGCAGGCAGATACCCGCCAGCCGCTGGCCAGCGCCGTTTCGGCCAAGGCCAGGCCCAAGCCGCGGCTGGCTCCCGTCAAGATCAGATTCAACTCGGCAATCCTCATCGGTCATGGTCATGCCCGCCAGTATGCCAAGCCGGGACGTAGCACGCCGCACATGGCATCTTGCTGAACAGGCTCGCCCGCCGTCTCTTCAGGGGCAGGCTGCATCTGCGCTAAGCTCGAAGCCGAACAGGTGCCCGGCTCGCCGTGCGTTCCGGTCGTTGGCCGGCGTCGGGCGGCAGACCGGAGCAGTGCCTGATCCGTCCGCGCCGACCGTTGCGACTGTGCCGGCGGGCCCCGCCGTGCGCAGGACGAGCGCCGGCAAAGCGGGCTTCGCGGATGGGCCTCACCCCACGGCGCAGGACTGGGAAGGAAGAGTCGCGCCCACAGCTTTTGGATCGTTCCATGCAGCGCAGAGATCTACTGAAAGCCACGGCCGCCCTCGCGGCCTTTACCGGCCTGTCCACCTCCAGCCTGCTGCTCGCCAGCTCTCGGACCAGGGGGCCTGACAGCGGCGGGAGTCATCGCTTCAGTTTTGAAGAGCTGATTGCCGACGCCCGCCGTCAGGCCGGCCGGCCTTGGCACTCAGGCAGTGAAACCCTGCCGCCCACCTTGGCCGGGATGCAACCGCAAGCCTTCAATGTCATCCACTATGATCGCCAGCGCTCGCTGTGGCATGGCAGCGGTTCCGGACTGGATGTGGAATTCTTCCATGTCGGCATGGGCTTCAGGCAGCCGGTGCGGATGTACCGGATCGATCCGGGCAGTGGCATCGCCAGTGATGTGCATTTCGACCCCCGTCTGTTCAATTACGGCGACAGTGGCGTCGATGTCAGCCAATTGCATGGCGACTACGGCTTCGCCGGCTTCCGGATCTACAAGCAACCTGATCCCGGGCACCACGACATCGTCGCCTTTCTCGGCGCCAGCTATTTCCGCGCCGTGGACGATACCGGCCAGTACGGGCTCTCGGCCCGCGGTCTGGCCATCGACACCTTCGGGCCGCAGCCCGAGGAATTCCCGGACTTCACCGCCTTCTGGTTCGAACAGCCAGCCCCTGGCAGCCGCCGGATGGTGGTCTACGCCCGGCTCGATTCGCCCAGCGCGACCGGAGCCTACCGCTTTGCCATCGACTGCCAAGACCATCAGGTGGTGATGGATATCCAGGCCCACGTCAACGCCCGCAAGGATATCGCCCAGATCGGCATCTGCCCGATGACCAGCATGTACAGCTGCGGTACCGACGAGCGCTCCCGCTGCGACACCTTCCATCCGCAGATCCACGACTCGGACCGCCTCTCGATCTGGAGCGGCAATGGCGAGTGGATCTGCCGCCCGCTCAGCAATCCGCCGCATATCCAGTTCAACAGCTTCCAGGACACCAACCCCAAGGGCTTCGGCCTGGTCCAGACCGACCATCGTTTTGACAGCTACCAGGACACGGTCGACCGCTATGACCGGCGCCCCAGTCTGTGGGCCACGCCCACCACTGAATGGGGCGAAGGATCGATCAATCTGATGGAAATGCCGACCACCGGCGAAACCCTGGACAATGTGGTCGCCTTCTGGACGCCGAAGCAGCCGCTGCGAGCCGGCGAATCCCGTGATTTCGGCTACCGCCTGAACTGGAGCGCCTTGCCGCCGGTGGCACCGGGGCTGGCCCAGGTCCGTTCCACCCGTTCGGGCCTGGGCGACTTCACCGAAGGCTGGGCACCGGGCGAGCACTATCCCGCCGCCTGGGCCCGCCGGTTCGCCATCGACTTCGTCGGCGGTCCGCTGGCAGCGATGCCGGCCACGGCCGCGATCGAACCGGTCATCAGCGCCAGTACCGGTCGGATCCGCGACCCGCAGGTGCTGGCACTGCCCGACGAGGTCCACGGCTTCCGGGTGCTGTTCGACTGGTATCCGGACGATGCCGGTACCGCGCCGGTCGACATGCGCTGTTTCATCCGGGCAGGCGGAAATCACGCCACGCTGAGCGAAACCTGGCTGTACCAGTATTTCCCGCCGCCGGCCGACCAGCGGCGCCATGCCTGATGCCGCAGCCACGCCGGGCCGCGCGCCGCTGGCCGGTGCGGCCCGGTATCATAGGCCGATGAATACATCCTTGCCGATCATCCGTCTCAAATCCGACCGCCTGCCGGGCCATCCCTGGATCTGGTCCGCCCAGGTCCAGAAGCCCGAACAGCGGATCGCCCCCGGCACCGTCGTCGAAATCCAGGACCCTGCCGGCCGCCAGGTCGGCCACGGCTTCTGGAACGGCCATGCCCGCATCGCGCTGCGACTGCTGAGCAACCAGCCCGGCCAGGTGCCCGATGCCGACTGGATCGAACAGCGGATCGCCCGGGCGGTCGCCCTGCGCCGCGATGAGCTGCAGCTGGACCGCCATGCCAATGCCTGGCGCGTGATCCACAGCGAGGGTGACGGTCTGTCCGGCCTGGTTGTCGATCGATATGCCGATACCCTGGTCATCGAATATTTCGCTGCCGGCATGTGGCGCCTGCGGGAAGTCATCCGCGCCGCCCTGTTGTGGCATTTTCCGGATGCCAACCTGTACGAGTTCGCCGAAGCCCATGTCCAGAAACAGGAGTCCTTCGACTGCCGCAGTGGCGACATGCCCGAGCCGACCCTGGTCGAGGAATACGGCCTGCGTTTCCAGGCGGCACCAGGCGTGGGCCACAAGACCGGATTTTTCGCCGACCAGCGCGACAACCGACGGCTGTTCGCCGAAATGGCCCGCGGCCGCCGGGTACTGGACCTGTGCTGCAATGCCGGCGGATTCGCCATTCACGCCCTGGCCGGCGGTGCCGCCTCGGCGGTGGGTGTCGACATGGATCCGGCCATTCTGGAGATCGCGCGCGGCAATGCCGAACTCAATGGCTTGCAGCCGCGCTTCGAGCAGGCTGACATCTTCGACTGGCTGCGTCAGGCCAGCGAACGCGGCGAGCGCTATGACGCGGTGATTCTGGATCCGGCCAAACTGACCCGCGATCGCAACCGCATCCAGAACGCGCTGAAGAAATACTTCGCCATGAACCGCGCCGCGCTGGAAGTGATCGAGCCGGGCGGCCTGCTGCTGACCTGCTCCTGCACCGGACTGGTCAGCGAAGCCGACTTCCACGACATGCTGCGGCGGGTATCCGCCCACGCCGGTCGCGAGATCCAGATCCTGCAGTCACGCGGCGCCGGTGCCGATCATCCGGTACGTGCCGACGTCCCGGAAGGCCGCTATCTGAAGGCGGTGTTCTGCAAAGTGTATTGACCCACCCGCTCCCCTCGCCCAGGACCCTGGCATGACCTCGAACCGCATCGACATCGCCGCCGTCATCCAGGCCTGAAACCAGGGGCGCGACCCGCCATGGCTGGCCCGCATGCCTTTGTCTTCCTGCGAGGCAGCTGTCATTTGTTCTATGCCCGGCGGCCCACCGCCGGCGCCTTGCGCAAGGCGCCGGCAAGCTGGATCTGCGGTGACCTGCATCTGGAAAACTTCGGCAGCTACAAGGGAGACAGCCAGCTGGTCACAACGATCATCAATGATTTCGACGAGGCCACTCTGGCGCCCTGCAGCTGGGAACTGCTGCGGCTGCTGACCAGCATCCGTTTCGCCCTGGCCGACATGGGACTGGGCGAAGGCACCATCGATACGCTTTGCGAGCATACCGTGGCGGCCTATGCTGCTGAACTGGCCGGTGGCAAGGCGGGCTGGATCGAGCGCGATACGGTGGACAGTCTGATCGACGAGCTGCCGGGCAATCTGCACGGCCGCAAGGACCTGCTGACCCGTCGCACCGCAGTGGAAAACGGTCATCGGCGCCTGAAGATCGATGGCAACAAGCTGCTGCCGGCCACGGCCGAACAGATCGCCCCGATACGGAACCTGCTGAAGCAGGGCGGTCGACAATATGAAAGGCCGGATTGCTTCGAAGTGCTGGATGTAGCCCGACGAGTGGCCGGCACCGGCCGTCTGGACCTGCCACGCTATATTGTGCTGGTTCAGGGCAAGGGCGGCGAGAATGGGCAGGTGTTGCTGGATCTGAAACTGGCGATCGGCTCATCCCTGCACAGCGGCATGCAGCATCAGGCCCGCTGGACGACGCCGGCCGAGCAGGTGATCGCCATCCAGCGCCGGATGCAGGCCGTGGAAATGGACGGCCAGTCTTATGTGCTGCGGGCCCTGCAGCCCTCGGAAGACCGCATCGAGCTGGCATCCGCCAAGGGATCGATCCCCCATCTGCAGGACCTGCTGCGCAGCCGCGGCCGCGAGAATTTGGCCTGCGCCGACGAGCTGATCGAATACGCCGGCAAACGGTGCCGAAAAACCCGGCTGATCGATCTGTCCGCCGAGTCCGCACAGCGGGTCAGGCGCGACAGGAGAGCCGATCCCGGGCCTGGGATCGGGGCTATTTCGAAACCGCCCCGGCTCCGCCGGCCACGGAGGTCGTCGAGGCGGCCGGCGATGACATGCGCAAGCGCTGAAGGATCCTCTGTCCTGCCCGACCGTCGGCCGGCAGGCCGCGTTTGCGCTGCTCGGCCTGGATCGCCTCACGGGTCTTGTCGCCGATCATGCCGTCGGCCGCTCCCAGCGGATAACCGAGATCCAGCAGACGCTGCTGGATCTCGCGACGTTCGGCCCGCGAGGTACCCGGGTCGTCGGTGGGCCAGGCCAGCGTCGGCGCCGGCAGGCCGCGCAGCCGGTCAGACAGCAAGGCAATCGCCAGGGTGTAGCTGATCGAGGCGTTGTAGCTGTAGATCGCGTTGAAATTGCGAAAGACCAGAAAGGCCGGCCCCTCCGGGCCTGCCGGCTGCAGCAGCGCGGCCGACTGGTCGCCAGCCGGCAAGCCCGCGCCGGACAAGGCACGCAGGCCTTGCCGCCGCCAGAAGCCGAGGCTTCGTGTATCGCGGCGACCGCTGACCGGCGGCTGATACCCTGCCGGCAACCTTGCCGGCAGCCCCCAAGACTCGCCTCTCTGCCAGCCCGAACGGGCCAGATAATGGGCCGTGGAGGCCAGCGCATCGACCGCGCTTCCCACCAGATCACGGCGACCGTCACCATCAAAATCCACGGCGATGCGCTCGAAAGTGCTCGGCATGAACTGGGTCTGGCCGAAAGCGCCCGCCCATGAGCCCGTCAATTGTTCCGGCGCGATATCACCATGCTGCAGAATCCGCAGAGTGGCGAACAGCTCGCCCCGGAAGAAGGCCTGACGTCGCCCGGCACAGGACAGGGTCGCCAGCGAGCGCAGCAGCGGACGGCTGCCGCGCTGGCGACCGAAATTGCTTTCAACGCCCCAGACGGCCACCACCGTGGCGGGATCGACGCCGTAACGCCGCTCGATCGCGGCCAGCGGCGCCTGCCACTGGCGCAGCGCGGCACGGCCATCGGCCACCCGCTCCGCATCGACCAGCCCGGACAGATAATCCCAGATCGGCGTGCTGAACTCAGGCTGCCGATCCAGTGCCGCCAGCACGCTGTCATCCGGACTCAAGTCCCGGGTATAGGCATGAAAAACGGAGGCTGACACCTGATGAGCCGGCCCCTGGGCGGACAGCTCATCCAGACAGTGGGCAAAAGCGGCCGGCGTGACCGCTGCCCCCTCCGCTGCTCCTGCCAGCGGCACGGAAAGTCCCATCAGGACGAGAGCGGCGCGCAGGCGCAAACGGCGTGCAAGCATCGGGAACCTCGGCAACAGTTTCAGGGGCGACAGCGACCCTTGCAGATCGGAGGCAGGCCCGATGTACGGCCCCGCATCTTAGATCGGATAGCGATAGACGCCGCTGACGGCCCCGGTACGGCGGACCCGGCGGATCACCTCGGCCAGATGGCGCCGGTCATTGACCTCCAGGGTGAACAGCAGACTGGCCGCGGCGGCATCCTGCTCCACGTATTCGACGTTCTCGATATTGGAATCGGCGGCCGCTATCGCGGTCGCGATGGTCGCCAGCACGCCGGGGCGGTTGATGACCTCGACCCGCAGCTCGGCCTTGAACACGCCTTGCACTTCGCGGGCCCAGCCGATCTCGATGCAACGTCCCGGCGAACTGCGCAGCTCGGCGACATTGGGACATTCCTGGCGGTGCACCACCACGCCCTTGCCTGAAGACAGATAACCGATGATGTCGTCACCCGGCAGCGGATGGCAGCAATTGCCGAAACTGAGAATGCCGCGCTCGGCACCGGTGATGGTGATTTTCTCGGCCGCCATAGGCTGATGGGCCGGCACACCGGTGCTGCCGCCACGACCCAGCGCGGTCAGCAGCTGTGTCGCCACCTGATCGGGCATGCGATTGCCCAGAGCGATATCCGAGAGCAGGTCTTCCAGCCGTTCCTCGCGCGAGTCGGCCAGGAATGCTTCCAGAACCTGGCTGGGAATAGCATCCAGGCTGGAGCCCAGATGTTCCAGCGCCCGGTCCAGCATGCGATGACCGAAATCGACCGCATCCTCGTGCTGCAGATGTTTCAGATACTGCCGGATCGCGGTGCGGGCCTTGCCGGTGACAACCGCATCCAGCCAGCCCGGATTGGGGCCGGCCGACGGCGCGGTGATGATTTCCACCTGCTGACCCGACTCCAGCCGGGTCCGCAACGGCACCAGCTTGCGATCGACCCGGGCCGCCACGGCATGCTGGCCGACATCCGTGTGCACGGCATAGGCGAAATCGAGTGCCGTGGCATGACGCGGCAGGGCCAGAATATCGCCACGCGGAGTAAACAGATAGACCTCGTCCGGGAACAGGTCGATCTTGACGTTCTCGATGAATTCGGCCGCCGAGGCATTGTTGGCCTGGGTGTCGACCAGCGAAGCCAGCCACTCCCTGGCCTTCAGCTGGGCCTGGTTGGTCGCCGCCGGGCCGCTGACATCGGCCTTGTAGGCCCAGTGCGCCGCCACGCCCCCCTCGGCGACATCATCCATGTCCGAGGTGCGGATCTGCACTTCGATGGGCGCATTCGACGGCCCCAGCAGCACGGTGTGCAGCGACTGGTAACCATTGGCCTTCGGAATCGCGATGAAGTCCTTGAAGCGGCGATCCACCGGCTTGTACAGCGCATGGACCACACCCAGGGCGGCATAGCAGTTCATGCGGCTGTCGGTGACCACCCGGAAGCCGTACAGGTCCATCAGCTGGGCGAAGCTCTTGTGCTCGCTGCGCATCTTGGAATAGATGCTCCAGGGCGATTTGACCCGTCCCGCGATCAATACGGACAATTCGGCCTGGGCCAGCCGCTCGGCCAGTGCCCGCTCGATCTGTCCCATCATCTCGCGGCGCGAACCGAGGGCGCTGCGGATGCGGCCGCTGATCACACGATGACGCTCGGGATACAAGGCACGGAAACCCAGATCCTGCAGCTCGGCCTTGAACTTGTTCATGCCCAGCCGCTGGGCGATCGGCGCGTAGATTTCCAGGGTTTCGCGCGCGATGCGGCGGCGGGACCCAGGCTCCTTGGCACCCAGTGTCCGCATGTTGTGCAGGCGATCGGACAGCTTGATCAGGATCACACGCAGGTCGCGCGACATGGCCAGCAGCATTTTGCGGAAGCTTTCCGCATCGGCCTCCTGCCGGCTGCCGAAATGCATCTTGTCGAGTTTGGTCACGCCGTCGACCAGTTCGGCCACGGTATCGCCAAACTCCGCCGTCATGTCCTCACGACTGTAGTCGGTGTCTTCCAGGGTGTCGTGCAGTATGGCGGCGATGATGGTTTCCACATCCAGCCGCTGCTCGGCGAGAATGCCGGCCACCGCCACCGGATGGGTGATATAGGGCTCGCCGCTCTTGCGGGTCTGGCCGCGATGGGCCTCGGCCCCGATCACGTAGGCACGCAGCACCTTCTCGATCTGGCTGTCGGACAGGTAGGCGACCTGACGCTTCAGCACCTGCACGAAATCCGGCAGGTCGGCATTCAAGGGCACCTGCAAAGCTGGACTGAGCTCCATCAGCGGCGGCTCCGGCAGCAGGCACCCACCAAGCCACGACCGACATGACTTGCGGCGACGGCTGCACTGTTGTCCGACGGCCATCCCCCGCAGGGTCCGGCATCCGCTGGACAGATCCGACAGCCATCACCGTCAGCCATGCTTATTCGTCTCCGCCCTTGGAGAGGTCCTCGTCGACTTCAGCGGCCGCCCATTCCAGCGCCTCGCGCTCGGCGCGCTCGCGTTCGGCACGATCGATCTCGTCAATGGTGGCTTCATCGATGCGACGGGCCGCGATCTCGCGCAGGGCCAGCACCGAGGGCTTGTCATTTTCCGGGCTGACTACCGGCTCAACGCCATTGGCCAGCTGACGGGCTCGCTTGGTCGCCATCAACACCAGCTCGAAGCGATTGTCGACCACCTTCAGGCAGTCTTCTACGGTAATACGGGCCATCTGAAAAATCCTTAGCTATCAAAGCCATTTATGAATGATCACAGTTTAGCCAGCAGCCATTTAGCTGACAAGGTGACAACGGGGTATCATACGCCCTGCATGCGATCAAAGCTTTCTATTCCCGCAAGGTATTACTAAACTAAGCGGGATACTTATCCCTTTGACTCCTCCAGGCTCCCTGATGCAGTCCTTCAACGCATTACGCCCCTACGCCGCGACGGCTCGCGCCCTGCTCCTCGCCGGCCTGATCGCCTTCCTTGCCGGCTGCACCATCGCCAAGCCGCGCACGGATGATCCATACGAGCATTTCAACCGCAAGATGGAAAAGGTCAACGACCTTTTCGACTACGGCCTGATGCGCCCTGCGGCGATCGGCTACCAGAAAGTCACCACGCCGATGATCCGCAACGGCATCAACAACCTGTTTGATACCGTTCGCCAGCCGGTCAACATCGCCAACCAGATCCTGCAGGGCAAGCCCTTGTACGCGGTCGAGAATCTGGGCCGGATGGTGATCAACCTGCTGCTGGGCTTCGCCGGCATGAACGATCTGGCCAGTGCCTTGCATATCCCCAAGCATGACACCGACTTCGGCGTCACCCTGGCTCGCTGGGGCGTGCCGGAAGGTCCCTACCTGGTAGCGCCCTTCCTCGGACCGACGACGGTGCGCGACATCACCCGCTTCGGTGTCGACGGGTATCTGTTCGACCCGATCAACTACCTGCAGCGCAACCACGGCTTCAAGGATGGTCAGTACTACATCCCCAGCGCCATGTACATGATCTCGGTGCGCGAGCAATATCTGAGCGCGGAAGGCTTTCTGCGCACCGCCTTCGACCGCTATGCCTTCATTCGAGATGCCTACCGTCAGCAGCGTCTGAACATGATCTACTACGGCCATCCGCCGGCCGAAGCCATGGAGCAGCTGCAGGGCATGAACGACAAGAACTTCGATCCCGACGAACTGCTGCAACAGCAGCAGCAGTGGGAAGATCAGCACAAGAACAAGCCCAAGCCCACCCGTTCGCCCCCTCCGGGCAGCGTACCTTACAGCACTGGTCGCGGCGGCTGAAGACGCCCTCGCCTGACCTTGAAGAGAGGGCCCTGCGGGGCCCTCTTTGCTTGCGCGGGAACGCCAGGGGCAATCGGCAAGATGGCAGACCATGCCCGAATCAGGCCGTCGGCTGATGGGCTGAAAGCTTGAAACCTGGCCGACGGCACGGAAGAACCCGCCCCTCGCGGCCTCGGACGGACCGCCATCGTCTCATGACACCGTCGGGTCTCTTCTGACCCACCCTTCGACTGCGGACTTCCGGCATTCTGGCCGACATGCAGGCCAGGTATCCCGCGCCGACCTGCCGCCCGATATCGTGCCTCGCGTTCCGCACAGGCAAAAAAGAGGGCCCCTTCCGGGGCCCTCTGGCGACATGGACGGATCAAGGCCTCAGGCGAAGGCACGCATGACCTGTCAGCCGAACAACTTGCCCAGATCGGCCACTTCAGCCAGCGCACGCAAGCCGGCCGGCACATGGATCAGTTGCACGTCACCACCACAGCGCTGCTGGGCCTCGGAAAGCAGGGCAAGCACGCAGGCCAGGCCCGCACTGTCGCATTCGCCGACGCCGGCCAGATCGATGACTTGCACCGACCCGCCGGCCAGCTGGCGGCGCTGCACTTCCAGCGTCGCCGCCGCGGAAGCGAAGGTCAGCGGACCGCTGAGCGCCAACACCCCAACGGCAGAAGGCGTGTTCATGGACTGGACCTCAATCGTCACTGGCCGCCGGCAGGCTTGTTGCCTTCCATCTGCTTCAGTGCGTCGTCACCCTGGGTTTCCAGAGAGTGGATCAGGGCATCCAGGCCTTCCTTGCGGATCTGCGCATCCACCTGGTTGCGATAGTTGGTGATATAGGAAATGCCTTCCAGGATCACGTCATAGGCCTTCCAGTCACCGGAAGCGGTCTTGTGGAAGACGAAATCGACCTCGGCCGTCTTGCCGTTGTCCAACGTAGCCTGGCTGCGCACCACCGCACGACGGGCATTGGCATCACCGGTAAAGGGCAGCACCTTCATGCGGTTGCTGCTGAAATTCAGCAGGCCATCGGCATAACGATGAGTCAGCGAATTGTAGAAAGCCTTGGCGAAGCGGGAGCGCTGTTCCGGTGTCGCTTCGCGGGCATGCATGCCCAACACCAGAATGGCGGCGTAGTCGACATCGAAGTGCGGCAGCAGAATGCTGTCGACCAGGCCCGGCAACTGCTCGGGATGAGCCTTGTACAGCTGGCGATGACCATCGACGGCAGCCGCCAGCTGACTGGAAATCGACTGCATCAGCTGCCCCGGATTCTGGGCACTGGCGGCCGCACTCTGGGCCTGGGCCTGCAGCGGCAGCAGCGCGAGGGTGCCGAGGCTCAGCGCGGTCGCAAAAACCAAACGACGCAACATGGAATACTCCTTACAACATCAATGGGATGAAACAGGACAAGGGTCTCAATGACCGCTGCCGCTGGCCGAACCGGACGCCGCCGGCCCGTTCTTGGACGCCGAGCCCCCCGAGCCATTGACCATGAACTTGCCGATCAGATCTTCAAGCTGCATCGCCGACTGGGTCAGAATCATCTGATCGCCGTTCTTCAGCATGTCCGGGGAACCGCCGGGCTGAATCTCAACATAGCGGGGCCCCAACAAACCGTTGGTGAATATGGCAGCGCTGGAATCATCCGGAATCTGGTTGAACTTCTTGTCGATGGCCAGCACCACATGTGCATTGAGCTGAGCGGGGTCCGCCGTCACACTCTCGACCGAACCGACGGCCACGCCGGCCAGCTTGACCAGGGCACCCTGGGAAAGATTGCCGACATTGCTGAAGTCGGCCGTGACTTCGTAGGTACCACCGATGGCGTCCGCCCCGTCGCCGGTCCCCATGAACTTGCCCAGCATGGCTTCAAGCTGCTGCGCCGGGCGCGTGAACTGCAGGGTCGAGCCCTGATGCAGATCCTGCCTGGCACTTCCGTAGCTGAGATTGACATACTGGTCGCCCAGCAGACCACTGGTATAGATCGAGGCAATCGAGTCGACAGGGATCGAAGCGTACTGCTTGTCGATCGCCAGCTGCACGTCGGCGACATCGCCATGCGCACCAAGGCGCACCGAGCGCACTTCGCCGATCCGCACGCCGGCAACCTTGATCGGCGCGCGCTCCTTGAGCTGGCCGACATTGGCGAAATGCGCGGTCACCAGATAGCTGTCTCCGGCCGAGCCATTGGACAATGAACTGGTCTGCGTCGCCAGATACACCAGCGCGGCAAATCCGAAGACAATGAACAGGCCGGTACCCAGGCCATAGGAACGTCGCTGGCTCACTTCTCGCTCCTTGCAACCGCGTGATCGGCAGAATTCTTGAACATGATCATAAACAAGGGCCTTACAGCAGGAACGTGGTCAGGACAAAGTCCAGGGCCAGGATTCCGATCGAGGAAGCGACCACCGTGCGGGTGGTGGCATAGGCCACACCCTCGCTGGTCGGCGGGGCGGTATACCCCTGGTAAACGGCAATCAGGGCGATCAGGGCACCGAACACCAGGCTTTTCCACAGCACGCCCCGGACGATATCGTCCCAGACGTTGATGGAGGCGGTCATGTTCGACCAGAAGGTGCCATTGTCGATGCCCAGCCAGGTGACGCCGACCAGATGTCCGCCCAGGATGCTCATCGCGCAGAAGATGCAGCACAGCAGCGGCATCGCGATCAGCCCGGCCAGGAATCGAGGCGCGGCGACATAGGCCAGCGGATCGACCGCCATCATCTCCATCGCCGACAACTGGTCGGTGGCGCGCATCAAGCCGATTTCAGCGGTGATCGAGGTCCCGGCCCGGCCGGCGAACAGCAGACCGGTGACGACCGGCCCCAGTTCGCGGTATACCGCGATCGCCACCACCGAACCGGTGGCGGTGGTGCTGCCGAAGGTCGACAGCACATGGTAGAGCTGCAGAGCCAGCACCATGCCCACGAACAATCCGCAGACCATGATGATGGTGACGCTCAGGCCGCCGACGAACCACAGCTGACGCACCGTCTCGCGGCCATGCCGCAGGCTGCGGGGAATCGCCGCCAGAATCGAGAGCAGGAACAGTCCGCAGTCACCGATCTGTGTCAGCACGTCGGCGATCAGCCCTTTGGGACGCGGTACGAGGCTCATAGCTGCCCCTCCCGCAAGCCCAGGGCACTGGCATAGTCGGCCGCCGGATAATGGAACGGTACCGGCCCCTCGGCCTCGCCGCCGAAAAACTGCCGGGTCCAGGCCGAACCGTCACGATCGATCTCGTCGGGATGGCCTTGAGCCACCACCTTGCCGTTGGCGATCAGGCAGATATGGTCGGCCACCTGGCGCACGGCAGCCAGTTCATGGGCCACCAGCACGCTGGTCAGGCCAAGGGTCTGATTCAAGGTACGGATCATCCGCAGGACCTGATTGAGAGCGATGGGGTCCAGGCCGACAAAAGGTTCGTCGTAAAGGATCAGCATCGGATCAAACACGATGGCACGGGCCAGGGCAACGCGACGCGCCATGCCTCCCGACAGCTCGTCGGGCATCAGCTCGGCGGCACCGCGCAAGCCCACGGCCTGCAGCTTGGTCAGCACCAGATTGCGGATCAGCACTTCCGGCAGGCGGGTATGCTGGCGCAGGGGGAAGGCGACATTCTCGAAGACGTTGAAATCGGTCAGCAAGGCCGAATTCTGGAACAGATAGCCCAGCCTTTCACGCAGCCTGAACAGCTGCTGGCGGGACAGCGTGCGCAGATCCTGGCCATCGACCCTCACCTCGCCGGCATCGCCTTGCAGCTGACCGGTGATGTGCTTGAGCAAGGTGGTCTTGCCGGTGCCGCTGGGCCCCATGATGGCCGTCACCTTGCCCCGCGGAATATCCAGATCCAGCCGGTCGAAGATGGTTTTGCCGCCCAGCACCGTCGTCAGGCCGCGAATGCGTACCAGCACGTCGTCGTCAGGCTTGTCGCGCAACGTGTCTATCATGGATCCGTCTTTGGCCAACATAAGAGCCATAGGCTACTGGAATCAACGGCCTGACGCCATGGAACCGGGCCGCCGTTCCGGCTGGCCCGAGACAAGGCCGGCTCGGCGGTGCTCAGGCCAGCAAGTCCTCGATCAGCGTTTCATGGCGTGGCAGCTGCAGCGGCTGGCGGCCGCGCGCGGCCTGCACGATGGTCTGCAGCTGCTCCAGCGCCTCGTCGAAGTGATCATTGACCACCACGTGGTCGAATTCAGGCGCATGGGAAATTTCCTCGCGCGAATTGAACAGGCGCTTGGCGATCACCTCCTCGCTGTCCGAAGCGCGGCCACGCAGGCGCCGTTCCAGTTCGGGGCGCGACGGTGGCAGGATGAAGATGCTGACACAGTCCGGATGGTTGCGCCGGACCTGCGCCGCGCCTTGCCAATCGATTTCCAGCAGCACGTCGCGGCCCTGTGCCAGCAGCGCATCGACCGTACGGCAGGAGGTCCCGTACAGATTGCCGTGGACCACGGCATGCTCGAGAAAGATGCCGTCGGCGATTTCCTGCTCGAAGGCCTGACGCTCGACAAAATAATAGTGCCTGCCGTATTCCTCGCCGACCCGAGGCGGCCGGGTGGTATGCGAGATCGACAGCGAAATACCGGGTTCGCGCAGCAGCAGGGCGTTGACCAGGCTGGACTTGCCGGCACCGGATGGCGCAGCGACGATAAACAGACGGGGTTCTTGGCTGGACGTGTTCATTCGATGTTCTGCACCTGTTCGCGCATCTGTTCAATCAGCACTTTCAGCTCGACGATGGTTGCCGAGGCCTGTTTGTCGATGGACTTGGAGCCAAGCGTATTGGCTTCGCGGTTGAATTCCTGCATCAGAAAATCGAGCCGGCGGCCGGCCGGCTCGTCCAGCGAAAGAATACGCCGGGTCTCGGCAATATGGCTGTCGAGCCGGTCCAGCTCCTCATCCACATCCATCCGGGTCAGTTGAACGGCCAGCTCCTGCTCGACGCGGCCGGCATCCAGCGACAGGCCGGCTACCTCGGACACCAGACCGGCCAGCCGCTGCTGCAGGCGCGCGTGCAGCGCCGCACGAATCAAGGGCAGACGCCGGCGGAAATCGGCCAGCGCGGCCTCGATCCGCTGCAAGCGGTCGCTCAGCTGCTGCCCCAGACGCTGCCCCTCACGCTCACGATGGCCCGCCAATCCCTGCAAGGCCGCGTCCAGCGCCGCCAGCAAGGCGCCCTGCAAGGCATCCGCATCCGACTCCTGACGACGCATCACGCCGGGAAAACGCAGCAGCTCGGTGAACTCCACCTGCAAGGAGCCGAACTGGTCGCGCATCGCGGCCGCCAGCTGCTGCAGCCGGGCCAGCATGGCTTCGTCCACCTGCAGGCTGTCCGCGACCTCGGCCTGGCGTCGATGGATGGTCACATCGACCTTGCCGCGGGCCAGCACAGCGGCGATCCGCTCGCGAATGATGCCGTCCATCGCGCGCAGCTCGTCCGGCAGACGCAGAGATACGTCCAGATAGCGATGGTTGACCGTCCGGATCTCGCAACTGACGACCTCCTGCCCGGCCGCCCGCTCTTCCAGCGCGTACGCCGTCATGCTTCTCGTCATACTGAAGTCGGTCCCGACCGTGGAAAGCGCCAAATGATAAACTGGCCGACCCCTATTGCCCAATTGAAGCCCTCATGACCTCGTTTTCCCGTCCCAGCGGCCGCGCCCCGGACCAGCTTCGTCCCGTCACCATCGAACGCGGCTACACCCGTCATGCCGAAGGCTCGGTCCTGATCAGCTTCGGCGATACCCGCGTGCTGTGCACCGCCAGCGTCGAAGACCGGGTGCCCGGCTGGCTGCGCGGCAAGGGCGAGGGCTGGGTCACCGCCGAATACGGCATGCTGCCCCGGGCCACCTCCAGCCGGACCCAGCGCGAAGCCGCACGTGGCGGCCAGGGCGGCCGCACCATGGAAATCCAGCGTCTGATCGGCCGCAGCCTGCGAGCCTGCGTGGATCGCCGCAGCCTGGGCGAGCGGGTCATCACCCTGGACTGCGATGTATTGCAGGCCGACGGCGGTACCCGCACCGCCGCCATCACCGGTGCCTATGTAGCCCTGTGCGATGCCGTTTCGGTGCTGATGAAGCGCGAGAATCTGAAGCGCAGCCCCATCATCGGTGCCATCGCCGCCGTGTCGGTCGGCATCTACCAGGGCGTCCCCGTCCTGGATCTGGACTACGCCGAAGACTCCAGCTGCGACACCGACATGAACGTGGTGATGAATGACGGCGGCGGCTTTATCGAAATCCAGGGCACGGCGGAAGGCCATGCCTTCCGCCGCGACGAGCTGGACCAGTTGCTGGCCCTGGCCGACGCCGGTACCCGCCAGCTGGTGGAAGCCCAGCGGGCCGCCCTCGCCGACTGAAACGTTCAGCGCAGCCGGCGAGGGTGCCAGGGCGGCGGAGCTTCCTCCGTCCGCCGCCCGCGGCGCATCGCCAGGCGCTGGTTGACTCCCCCCAGCAGCCGGCGCTGCCCGTGCCGTTCACGCCCCAGCATCGACGCCGGCGCATCATGCCAGCCGCCCAGCAGGGCGCGCTTGCCGGCGGCCACGGCATCGGGCGAGCCCGCGCTCAAGGCCTCGGCCCAGGCCAGGGCCCGCGCGACCGGATCGGCATCCACGGCCGTGACCAGACCGATCCGCGCCGCCTCATCGCCTCGGATCACTCGACCGCTCCATACCAGCTCCAGCGCCAGATCGGGACGCAGCAGGTCCCGCACCAGGGCCAGCCCCCCCCATATCGGGAATCAGACCCCAGCGTGCCTCCATGAAGGACAGCTCGGCATCGGCGGCAGTCACCCGGATATCCGCGCCCAGCGCCAGCTGCAGACCCGCCCCATGGCAGTGGCCATGGATCGCCGCCAGCACCGGGAACGGCAGCTGCCGCCAGCCCAGTCCCCAGGCCTGCAAGGCATTGCGCCAGGGCAGCCACAGACTGGCCGCCAACCGGAACAGATCGGCCCGTCGACTCGTCACCGACTGGAAATCCAGACCGGCGCAGAACGAGGGCCCGGCTCCGGACAGCACCACGGCCCGCACATCGCGACGCCGCCGCAGTGATCGCTGGATCCGCCGCATCTGGTCCAGCATCGCCAGATCCATGCCGTTGTGCCGCTCCGGCCGCGCCAGCGTCACCCGGGCGATACCATTCACCACTTCGCAATCCACGCGTTCGGTCACAAGCCTTCCCTGGTTGCCGGTGCAATCGCCGGTGCTCGCGTTATCCTAGTCAACCACAGCAGAGTCCAACATCATGCAACGCATCATTCTGGCCAGCAGCAATGCCGGCAAACTGGCCGAATTCAACAGGCTGTTCGCCGACGCCGGCATCGAGGTGCTGCCGCAGTCCGCATTCGACATCCCCGATGCCGAGGAAACCGGGCTGAGCTTCGTCGAGAACGCCCTGCTGAAAGCCCGTCATGCCTCCCGGCTGGCCGGCCTGCCGGCCTTGGCCGACGATTCGGGCCTGTGCGTGAATGCCTTGAACGGTGCGCCGGGCCTCTATTCGGCCCGCTATGCCGGCACGCATGGCGATGCGGCCGCCAACAATCGCAGGCTGCTGGCCGAACTCGATGCCGAGAGTGATCGCTCGGCCTTTTTCATCTGCCTGCTGGTCCTGGTACGACATCCGGAAGATCCCGCGCCGCTGATCGCCGAGGGCCGCTGGCAGGGCCGCATTCTGAACAAGGCTGAAGGTCTGCAGGGCTTCGGCTATGACCCCTTGTTCCTGCCGGAGGGTCAGACCTGCAGCGCCGCCGCGCTGGCTCCGGAAGTGAAGAACCAGCTCAGCCATCGCGGCCAGGCCTTGCGCCGGCTGCGCCGGCAATGGATCGACGATGTCGCCTGAGCCTGTCGCCTCGACGGAGCTGCCGCTGGCGCTTTATATCCATATGCCATGGTGCGTGCGCAAATGTCCGTATTGCGATTTCAATTCGCATGGCCTGAAAGGCATGCCGGACTATCCCGGCTATATCGATGCCCTGCTGGCCGATCTGGAGGCCGACCTGGCCGATTTCGGACTGGATCGCCAGCCCCGCCCCGTCACCAGCCTCTTTTTCGGCGGCGGCACCCCCAGCCTGTTCGCGCCGGAACTGATCGCGCGCCTGCTCGAAGGCGTGCGGCAACGGCTGCCGCTGGCGGATGATGCCGAGATCACCCTGGAGACCAACCCCGGCACGGTCGAGCATGGTCGCTTTGCCGGCTATCGCCTGGCCGGCATCAACCGGATCTCCTTCGGTATCCAGAGTTTCGACGATGCCAAGCTGGTCCGGCTAGGCCGCATCCACTCGGCCGACGAAGCGCGTGCCGCCTTCGCCGAGGCCCGCGCGGCCGGCTTCGACAATATCAATCTGGACCTGATGTACGCCCTGCCGGATCAGGATCTGGCCGGCGCCCTGGCCGATGTCGAGGCCGCCATCGCTCTGGGTCCCGAGCATGTCTCGCACTACCAGCTGACCCTGGAACCCAATACCGCCTTTGCTGCTGCACCGCCGCCTCTGCCCGATGACGATGCCGCCTGGGCCATGCAGGAAGCCTGCCAGCAACGCCTGGCCGACGCCGGCTACCGGCAGTACGAGGTCTCGGCCTATGCCCGCGAAGGCCGCCGCTGTCGCCACAATCTGAACTATTGGTCGTTTGGCGATTATCTGGGAATCGGTGCCGGCGCCCATGGCAAACTCAGCGATCCGGCCGCCGGCTGGCTGCGGCGCCGGTCCAAGCAACGACTGCCCAGAACCTATCTGGCCGCCGCCGGCGGACCGGCCAGACTGGGTACCGATGTCGACATCCCCGCGGATGATCGCGTGTTCGAATATATGCTCAACAGCCTGCGGCTGATCGACGGCACTCCGCTGCAGCAGTTCCCGGAACGGACCGGCCTGGCTCTGGGGCATATCGCGACCGCCCTGGCCGAAGCCCGGGCCAGAGGCTGGCTGGAGGCGACCCCTGATCGGCTGCAGACCACGGCGCTGGGGCAGCGTTTCCTGAATGACGTGATCACCCATTTCATGGATTGACCCGTGACGGTGTGACCCGTCCGGCTGGCGCCTGACGGACTCACGCGCGATGATGGCAGGCTGCACGCGGCGGCCGCGGCCGCCGCGATCGTCCAAACGTATCAACGGGGAATCTGATGACAGCACAGCGCACGCCGTACCATGAGCATCTGGACATACTTCGCCAACGAGCCGGTCAGGCTCTGGAACGGGGCGGCTTCGACCATCTGATCATTGCCGCGGGACGCCCTTTGCGCAAATTCGCCGATGATCAGGACTATCCGTTTGCAGTCAATCCCGGCTTCAAGCACTGGCTGCCGCTACTGGATGCGCCCGGCAGCTGGCTGGTCATCAGCCCCGGTCAGCGCCCGAGGCTGATCTTCCTGCAGCCCCACGACTACTGGCATGTGGTGCCGGCCGCGCCGACCGGCGACTGGGTCGAACACTTCGACATCCGCATCATCCGCCAGCCGCTGGAAGCGGAGGCCGAGCTGAAGGCACTGGCCCCGCAAGCGGCGATCCTGGGAGCCGCTGCCGATGCCTTGCCATCGGTGATCCCCAACAATCCGCCCGCCGTCGTCGCTTATCTGGATTATCACCGGGCCTACAAGACCGGTTACGAGCTGGAGCGGATGCGCCAGGCCTCGGCCCTGGGCACGGCCGCCCATCTCGCGGCCCAGCGCGCCTTTCGCGCCGGCGCCAGCGAGCTGGAAATCCATCTGGCCTATATGGCCGCCGCCGGTCAGACCGAGCCGGAGCTTCCCTACGGCAATATCATCTGCCTCAACGAGCACAGCGCCATTCTGCATTACACCCAGCTGCAGAAACGCGCACCAGCCGAATCGCGCTCGATGCTGATCGACGCCGGTGCCAGCGCCGCCGGTTATGCCTCGGACATCACCCGCAGCCATGCCCGCGATACCGACGGGGAGTTCCAGTCCCTGATCGAGGCCGTCGATGCCGCCGAACGCGGCTTCGCCGCCAAGGTGGTCGCCGGCCAGAGTTATCCGGATCTGCATATCCATGCCCATCACGTGCTGGCCGGCGTGCTGCGCGATCACGGCATCCTGCGCATGAGTCCGGAAGCGGCGGTGGCACAAGGCGTCAGCGCGGTGTTTTTCCCGCATGGCCTGGGCCATCTGATCGGACTGCAGGTGCATGATGTGGCAGGCTTCGCGCCCAGCGACCATGGCGGCCATCAGCCGCCGCCGGAGGGCCACCCCTACCTGCGAATGACTCGTGGGCTGGAGCCTGGCATGGTGGTCACCATCGAGCCCGGCCTGTACTTCATCGACATGCTGCTGGCCGAACTGAAGACTCGCCCGGTCGCGGCACAGGTGGACTGGGCCCGGGTCGAGGCCTTCCGCCCCTATGGCGGGGTGCGGATCGAAGACAATGTGCTCTGCACCGAAAGCGCACCGGAGAACATGACGCGCGATGCCTTTGCCCGTCATCTCTCCTGAGCCTGAGCCGCGACTCCGGCGGATAGACCACCGGAGTCGCGGGACTCAGCGGGAGGCCAGCAAGGCCTCGATGGCCTCGACGCTGCGAGGCAGCCGGGCCGACAATACTTCAGGCGCTTCACGCGTCACCGCGACCACGTCCTCGACCCGGACCCCGATCCCGCGCCAGCGCGGATCCAGATCCGTCGCGTCGGCCGGTACATACAGCCCCGGCTCGACGGTAAGCACCATGCCCGGCTCCAGCACCCGCGAAGCGCCGCCAACCTGATAGTCGCCGACATCATGCACATCCAGCCCCAGCCAGTGGCAGGTCCTGGCCGGGAAGAAACGACGCCATGCCTGCTCGGCCAGCCGCAGGGCCGGCTCTCCCGGCAGCAGGCCCAGTCGGCACAGGCCCTCGGTCAGCACCTGAACCGCGGCCTGGTGCGCGGACTCGAAGGGCCGCCCCGGCCTGACCTGGTCGATGGCCGCGGTCTGCGCCTCCAGTACCAGCTCGTACAATGCGCGCTGGGACTCGGAAAAACGGCCGCTGACCGGAAAACTGCGGCACAGGTCCGAGGCGTAGCCGCCGATCTCGGCACCGGCATCGACCAGCACCAGCTCGCCATCGTCCAGCTGATCCTGGCCGGCCTGGTGATGCAGAATGCAGCCGCGTTCCCCCGAAGCCACCACCGGCACGAAAGCCGGCTGGGCACCGCGCATGCGGATGGCATGGAGCGCGGCAGCCTCGAGCTGGTATTCCGGCACCCCGGGACGGGAAGCCAGCATCGCCGCGCGGATGCCCTCGGAGGCAATCGCGACCGCCTCGCGAATATGCTGCAGCTCGCCACGCGACTTGAACAGGCGCAGATCGTGCAGCAGATGTCCCAGCGCCAGCAGCTCCTTGGTGGCCACCCCGCCGCCGCGCAACTGCCGCAGTCGGTCCAGCCAGCCCTGCAGCTGCGCATCGAAGTCCGGATCGCGCCCGAAAGGGCAATGGATCCGGCCACGGCCTTCGATCATGCCGGGCAGGATGTCGTCAATGTCCTCGATCGGAAAGGCATCATCCACCCCGTATTCGCGCACCGCGCCCTCGGTACCGAGGTCCGGGCCGTGCCAGCGCTCCCGCTGCGGGTCGCGCTCGCGGCAGAACAGCACCGTTTCGCCATGGCGGCGCCCCGGCAACAGGGCAAGCACCGCCTCCGGGCGGTCATAACCGGTCAGATACAGAAAGTCGGAATCCTGGCGGTAAGGCCATTCGATATCGCCACTGCGGACACGACGCGGCGCGGCCGCCAGCAGGACCACAGCGTCCGCGTCCAGCATCTGCATCAGCTGACGCCGACGCCGGCCGTGCTCGACCATGCTGATCGTCAATGCACGCTGCCGCTCAGGTTGCGGCCGAGGCTGGCCACTTCGGCATGCAGCAGCATGGCGCCCACGCGAACGAATTCGAAGACCTCGATCAGGGCATCCTCGTCTTCGCTGGCATCGCCGAAATCGAATTCGCTGCCGGCGATGGTGGCCAGATCACGCAGGATTTCCTGGGCCTCCTCCGACAGCTGTCCGTGCGAAGCCGCACCGGACAGGCCGAAACCACCCAGAAATCCCCGGCACCAACCGGCCACCGCATCGGCACGATCCGCCAAGGGACGGTCATCGGCCGGCTGCAACGGCTCGAAGCCCAGCTCGGGATCGGCCAGCGAGGCCTCGGTCTGACGCATCATGTCCAGCAGCACGGCATCGTCCTGCGCCGCCCTGTCGATTTCACCGGCCGCATCCAGGCGCAAGGCCTCCAGCAGGGTCTGCCCTACCGGCTTGGCACCACCGGCCAGAAAGCCGCTGAGCGAGCCATGGAATTCGGCCGGATCGGTACCCAGCCGCAGCCGGGCCAGCGCATCGGCCAATTCGTCGTAGCCGATCATCGGTTCGGTGTTCACACGCTATCCTCTTCAGTCCACCAAGACGGGTGGCCTACAGTGTAGCCGAGCGGGCTGGCGCCGCCCCAGCCTGCTGCTTTTGGCCAGTGATTTGCTTATAGTCGCCGCATGAGCAGTGATTCGGCCAAACTGGAACTGACCGCCCTGGGCGAGCAGCTGGACAAGCTGCTGGCGCTGGTCCGGCGCCTCAGCGAAGAAAACCACAGCCTGCGGCTCAGCCAGGAGCAGCTCAACCACGAGCGCGCCGGGCTGATGGCCCGCAATGAGCAGGCGCGCGTCCGGGTCGAGGCCATGATCCAGCGGCTGAAGGCACTGGAACAGAACGGATGATGCATGAACACCACCCCTGAGCCGGTCGCCCTGCGACTGCTGGACCGAGAATTCCATATCGCCTGCGCCCCGGAGGAACTGGAAGGCCTGCTGGAATCGGCCCAGTTCCTGGACCGCAAGATGCGCGAACTCAAAGCCAATGCCCGCACCCCCGGTTTCGACCGCATCGCGGTGCTGGCCGCGATCAGCATCACCCACGAGCTGCTGCAGACCCGCAAGCAGAAGCAGCAGGCCGACCCGGAGCTGACCGAGGACCTTGCGCTATTGCGTCGCAAGCTTGAACAGGCACTCGCCGCCCACGTAAAATAGGCCTCGGCGTTTTCTGCGGTGTGCGCCAGCTCACTCTTACATTTGCCTTGTTCCTAAATACGGCCCCGGGTCGGCTTCACATCGGTTGTTGCGCATATCCACTGCGTGTGGAGAGCCTCTAGACCATGTTTGCCCTCCCACCTGATCCTCGTGGATCAAGGTCGTTTGGTGAGCAACGGCACCGCGGTTTACGCCACCTCATTCCCAAGGACCGCCCTGCCGCGGTCACTTGCCATGACAGTTCAGGAGACGCGGAACGTGAATGCCGCCGAGCGAGGCGAGATTCGCCGCCTCTTCGACCTGCAGCGCAAGCAATTGCCGCCGCGCGAACGGATCATCGCCGCGCAAGGTCTGCGCCAGAGTCTGGAACAGTTGCCGGATTTTCTCACCGATGTGCGGGTGGGCGGCTACTGGGCCGTCCATGGCGAAATCCCCTTGAACCTCGCCATCGCCGGGCTTGCCTCGCGTGGGCAGCAGTTCTGGCTGCCCGTGCTGCAGCCCGGTCCGTCGATGCGCTTCGCGCGCTGGGCCACTGGTGATGCCATCGTCAGCAACCGTTTCGGCATCCCCGAACCTGAACAGCAGGGTTCGCTGATCGAAGCCCAGGCGCTGGATCTCATCCTGGTGCCCTTGCTGGCTTTTGATCGACGCGGCTACCGGCTGGGCTATGGCGGTGGCTACTATGACCGGGTACTGGCCGAGCGCCGCCCACCCGACGAAGGCGGACCGTTGCTGGTCGGCGTCGGCTATGCTTTCCAGGGACTGGAACAGATCGAACCCGCGCCCTGGGATCTGCGTCTGGACTATGTCGCCACCGATCAGGAACTGATCGAATGCCAGCCGGTCAGCCACCACGAGTCTGAAACCCCATGAACCATTGGCTGATGAAGTCCGAACCCGATGTGTTTTCGATCGATGATCTGAAAACCCGTGGCAAGGAGCCCTGGGACGGCGTCCGCAATTACCAGGCGCGCAACTTCATGCGCGACGGCATGCGGATCGGCGACAGGATCTTCTTCTACCACTCCAACTGCAAGGTACCCGGCATCGTCGGCATCGCCGAGGTGGTCAGTGAAGCCTATCCCGATCCCTCGCAGTTCGATCCGGACAGCAAGTATTTCGATGCGGGCAGCAGCCGCGCCGCGCCGCGCTGGATGCTGGTGGATGTCGGCTATGTGCAGACCTTCCCGCGCACCATCAGCCTGGATGAGCTGAAGAGCTGTCCGCAACTCGCCGACATGCCCTTGCTGCGCAAGGGCAATCGCCTGTCGGTGATGCCGGTGGCCGCCGGCGACTGGCAATTCATCAACGGACTGGCCGGCGCCTGAACCAGGGCCGTGCCAGGTCACGGCTGCACGATTCGATCCCCACAGGATTTCACGGAGCTGAAATGAGTCAGGACAGCCAGAAGAAGGCCGCGGCCGAAGCCGCCATCCGCTATGTCGAGGACGGCATGATCGTCGGTGTCGGCACCGGCAGTACCGTCGCCCATTTCATCGAGGCACTGGGCCCCTTGCGCGACCGCATCGAAGGCGCGGTCTCCAGTTCGGTGCAGTCCACCGAGCACCTGCACCGGCTGCAGATTCCGGTGCTGGATCTCAATGCCTGCGGAACACTGGCCTTGTATGTCGACGGTGCCGACGAATGCGATCCGGCCAAGCGGCTGATCAAGGGCGGCGGAGCCGCCCTCACCCGTGAAAAGATCGTGGCCGAGGCCGCCCGCCGCTTTGTCTGCATCATCGATCAGAGCAAGCAGGTCGACCTGCTGGGCCACCATCCAGTACCGATCGAGGTGATTCCGATGGCCCGCAGCCTGGTCGCCCGTGAAATCGTCCGGCTGGGTGGCCAACCCGTCTGGCGCGACGGCGTGGTGACCGACAACGGCAACTGGATTCTGGATATCCACGGCTGGCGCATTGCCGACCCCAAGGCGCTGGAGCAGCAGATCAACCAGATTCCCGGTGTGGTCGCGGTCGGCCTGTTCGCCCGCCGCCCTGCGGATGTCGTGATCGTCGGCGGCCGCGAAGTGCAGATTCTGAGCTGATGCCAACCGACCCTCAAGGCACCGGCAGCCGACCAGGGCCCTCGCACGAAAAAGCCGCCCTTCGGGGCGGCTTTTTCGCAGACGGAGACGGCTGGATCAGCCGATCACGCGCTTGACCGCATCGACTACCTTGGGCACGGTGAAGCCGAAGTGCTCCAGCAGCACATCGCCCGGCGCCGAGGCACCGAAGGAGTGCATGCCGATCACCTCGCCATCCAGGCCCACATATTTGCGCCAGTAGTCGGCCAGAGCCGCTTCCACCGCGACGCGGGCACGGCACCAGCCCGGCAGCACCGCTTCGCGGTATTCCAGCGGCTGGGCATCGAAGACCTCGGCGCAAGGCAATGACACCACGCGCACCGGCACGCCGGCATCGGCGAGGGCCCGCGAAGCTTCCATCGCCAGTTCCACCTCCGAGCCGGTCGCCAGCAGGATGGCCTTGAACTGGCCGTCGGCCGGATCGGACAAGACGTAGCCGCCCTGCTTGATCTGGGCCAGCTGCTCGTCGCTGCGATGCTGATGCTTCAGGTTCTGGCGCGAGAAGATCAGGCAGCTGGGCTTGCCCTTGCGCTCGATCGCCTGCTGCCAGGACACCGCCGACTCCACGTCGTCGCAGGGGCGCCAGACATGGTTGCCCGGGATATAGCGCAGACTGGGGATATGCTCGATCGGCTGATGGGTCGGACCGTCGGCGCCCAGACCGATGGAGTCATGGGTGTAGACGTGGATGACCTGGGCCGGAATCAACGCACTCATCCGCACCGCGTTGCGGGCATAGTCGGAGAACACCAGGAAGGTGGCGTCATAGGGAATGAAGCCACCATGCAGGGCGATGCCGTTGGCAATCGCGCTCATGCCGAACTCGCGCACGCCGTAGTGGGCATAGTTCCCATCCGGGCCGGTCACGCTCTTGCTGCCCTTCCACAACGTCAGGTTGGACGGGGCCAGGTCAGCGGAACCACCGAACAGGGACGGCAGCAGCGGGGCGAAGGCGCCGATGGCCTGCTGCGAGGCCTTGCGGGTGGCAACATCGCCGCCAGCGGCCTGGATCTGCCGGATATAGGCGGCCGACTTCTCGCTCCAGTCGGCCGGCAACTCGCCACTCAGGCGCTGCTGCAATTCGGCGGCCAGTTCCGGGAACGCCTGGGCATAGGCGGCAAAGGCCGTCTCCCACTTCGCCACGCGCTCGTCACCGGCCTTGCGCGCATCCCATCCAGCGTAGATTTCCTGCGGAATCTCGAAGGGGGCATGACGCCAGTCCAGCTCGTCGCGGGCCGCCGCGATCTCGGCCTTGCCCAGCGGCGAGCCGTGGGATTCTTCCTTGCCCTGCTTGTGCGGGGCGCCAAAGCCGATGATGGTCTTGGCGCAGATCAGCACCGGCTGATCGCCACCGCTGACGGCCTCGGCCAGCGCAGCCTTGATGGCCTCGGGGTTGTGGCCGTCGACATCACGGATCACTTTCCAGCCATAGGCCTCGAAGCGCTTCGGGGTATCGTCGGTGAACCAGCCATGGACTTCGCCATCGATCGAGATGCCATTGTCATCATAGATCGCGACCAGCTTGCCCAGCTTCCAGGTACCGGCCAGCGAGGCGGCTTCATGCGAAACGCCTTCCATCATGCAGCCGTCGCCGAGAAACACGAAGGTGTGGTGGTCGACGATGTCATGCCCGGGACGGTTGTAATGCCCGGCCAGTGTCTTCTCGGCCAGAGCGAAGCCGACCGCATTGGCGAAGCCCTGTCCCAGCGGACCGGTGGTGGTCTCGACACCGGGGGTCTCGTTGTATTCCGGGTGTCCCGGGGTCTTGGAGTGCAGTTCGCGGAACTGCTTGAGGTCGTTGATCGACAAGTCGTACCCCGACAGATGCAGCAGCGCGTACTGCAGCATCGAACCGTGTCCGTTGGACAGCAGGAAACGATCGCGATTGAACCACTTCGGCTGGTTGGGGCTGTGCGAATAGAAATCGTTCCAAAGCACCTCGGCGATGTCCGCCATGCCCATGGGCATGCCGGGATGGCCGTTGTTGGCAGCTTCCACGGCATCCATGGCGAGTGCCCGGACGGCATTGGCAAGTACGCGACGATCAGACATAAACAGTCTCCATCTTCATAGCGATAAGGCAGTCAAACTGCCAAGGGCAGGCGCATATTGTCGCTCATCACGCTCCGGCTGTCGCCTCTTGGAATGGCCGAAGCATGAATGCCCTGCCGGCAAGCCCCATCCTGCCGGAACGAGGAACCGATCGATGCCGCGGCGCGCGCGGCAGAGGCCGGAGGCCTGCCCGTTCCGCGAATTCACGGGCAGAAAGCAGGCCGGACCGGAGTCCAGGCAGGAGACGGCCGGCTCGGCGAGTCGCACCTCGCGACCCACGCTCGGAATCCGGGGCCAGGACCGCATCGACCAGGCTCTGGCAACGGCAATCGCCTGCATCCGGGCTCCAGGCAGGGCTCCGGGTTCCAGCTCGCCGGTTTTTTCCCCGAAAGTATCGAGAAAAAGGTCTCCTTGATTGCTTAACTTTTACTTAATTCAAGACCGGCGGGTATGGAAATCCTTCAGGTCCGCCCCGATCTAATACGCGTGTTGCGATGCATCGCGGCACGCCATCGCCCATCTGGCGATCCCCAAGCCGGGCGATGGCGTACAAAAAAAACTGAGGAGTACCCCCATGTACAAGAAACTGCTTGCTGTCGCTGTCCTCGCCGCCGTCGGCGCCACCGCCGTCCCGGCCGTCTTCGCCCAGGACAATATCCAGCCCGCCGACCAGAATGCGCTGAACCAGCCCCTGCCCAATGCCAAGGGCGGCTGGTACATCGATCTGGGCGCTGGCGCCGCCATGTCCGGCATCAGCAATGGCTACAAGGGCACCAGCTATGCCGGCTCGCTGAGCGGCGGCTATCTGTTCCCGGTCAGCCCTGATCTGAGTGTCGGTCCCGAGCTGGGCTACGTCTATCTGGGCCACCAGACCCCGGGCATCGGCTACGGCAACAACTACCGTTCGGGCGGCAACTACGTCAACGGCCGTGATGGCGAAGCCCGCTCGCGCGGCATCACCTTCGGTGCCAACCTGCGCCTGAACCTGACCCCCGGCTGGTACATGACCCTGCACGGCGGCCTGTACGACGCGCATGGCGAAGGCCTGAACACCATCACCGAAGCCCCCTCGGTGGTCCGCTTCAACAACAACCTGGGCTATTACATCGGCGTGGGCACCGGCTGGGACATCAGCCGTCACTGGAGCGTGGGCGCCACGGCCGACTACTACCGCGTCAGCAACGGCGGCACCGGAAGCAACAACCCGAAGACCTATGCACTGGATACCGAAGTGTTCGGCGTGAAGGGCGAATACCGCTTCTGAGCAACGCCATGACCGCGTACCGTCTGCGACGGTACGACGGCAACGGCAAAGGGGCGACCGCGAGGTCGCCCCTTTTGCATGTCCGATCCGCCAACCGTCGGGCCGGACCATGGACTGGCAAAGCTTACTTCTTGACCCACTTGCCCAGCGCGGCCTGGCCGTTTTCACGGGCCCGTTCGGCCACGATCTTCTGGGCAGCCGCCACATTGCCGTTGAGATCCTTGGCCCACAGCTTCAACGCGGCCTGCTGCATCGCCCGGCCATAGGAGAACGACAGCGGCCACGGCAGCTTCTCGCCGCTGGTATGCATCGCATTCAGATGCGCGGTGGACTGCTCGTCGGTCTGACCGCCGGAAAGGAAGACAATGCCCGGCAGGGTGGCCGGCACCGTGGACTTCAGCACCCGCACGGTGGCATCAGCCACGTCTTCGACCGAGGCCTGTTCCGGTGCATCCTTGCCCGGGATCACCATGCTGGTCTTCAGGATGGTGCCTTCCAGCAGCACGTTCTGCTCGTACAAGGCATTGAACACGCTGCGCAGCACGGCTTCGTGCACTTCGTAGCTGACATCCAGGCTATGGTCGCCATCCATGATGACTTCCGGCTCCACCATCGGCACCAGACCGGCTTCCTGACACAGCGCCGCATAGCGGGCAAGTGCATGGGCATTGGCCTCGATCGCGGCAGAGCTGGGGGTTTCTTCGCTGATGTTGATCACCGCGCGCCACTTGGCGAACTGGGCGCCCAGCCTGGCGTATTCCTGCAGCCGCTCACGCAGACCGTCCAGGCCCTCGGTGACCACATCACCCGGATACAGCGCCAGCGGCACCGGCCCCTTGTCGACCTTGATGCCGGGAATGATGCCGGCCTTCTTCATCAGGGTGGTGAACGGAACGCCGTCCTTGGTCGACTGGCGGATGGTCTCGTCAAACAGGATCGCACCCGAAATGTGCTCGGACAGGCCCGGGGTGGTCAGCAGCAATTCGCGGTAGGCGCGCCGGTTCTCTTCGGTGTTCTCGATGCCGACCGCTTCGAAGCGGCGCTGGATCGTACCGGTGGACTCATCAATCGCGATGATGCCTTTGCCGCGGGCAACCATGGCAAGGGCAATGCTTTCCAGATCTTCAATGCTCATGACAACTCCAATGTAGGTAACGGAAGACGGTCGTGACCGCCGATAAACGGATAGAAGACGGCGGCGCCAAGGTCACGCGGCCGTGATCCGGCGCGACCTCAGTCGCGGGGATAGCCGGGCAACTGGCAGGCCGCCATCAGACGTTGCTGTCCGGCCGGATCATCCGGCGCGTTGAATGGCACCACGTAATAGGTCGACACCGGATCACTGCCGCGATTGGACAACGAAGGGCCGTAGCGGAAATTCGAGACCGCGCTGATCGCTGCCGAACCCAGGTCGCTGGCCGGCACGCTGGCACGCACCTTGACATCCCGCGGCACGCCATCGGAACCGATCAGGTAGCTGACGGCGACGCAGCCGGGCTTGTCGATGTTGTTTCCGCTGTCCGGCACCTCGACATCGACGGTGCGGTTGAGCAGGATCCAGTAGTTGTGGAGATGGTCCGGGGCGACCAGCCTGGCGGCCATGGCCGTCTGCGTGCCTGCGGCCATCAGCACGGCCAGCGCCGCGATCCGGATCAGCGCCTTGCCAGATCGTCTGGGCGACATCATGTTCATCCTGCACTCCGCTGGGGTCGCGCCGATCCGGCGCCGTCAATTCTGGTGCCGCAGTGTAACCCGAGCCGGGCACAAACTTCCCACTGCCGGCTTAACGGAGCGGCAGCCCGCCGGGACCGGACCGGCCGCCGCCGCTTTACAGCTGGCGGCTGCCTTCGATGCCGCCTTCCGCCGACACCCGCAGCAGCTTGAGGGTATTGGTGGTGCCCAGCACGCCGGTCTGATCGCCCTGGGTCAGGATCAACCGGTCTCCGGACTGCAGTACACCCTGCTTGAACAAGATACCGATCGCCTCCCGCGCGGCCTCGGCCGGGATATCCGAATGCGCCTCGAAGGCCACCGGAATCACATCGCGCAAGACCAGCATCCGCCTCCTCGCATCCGCCGACGGCGACAAGGCATAGATCGGCACCGCCGTGCGGAAACGCGAGAGCCACTGGGCCGTGCCGCCGGACTGGGGCATCGACACGATGGCCTTGACCTCGAGCCGGGTGGCCAGACCCACGGCCGCCAGAGCGATCGCCTGATCCGTGCGATCCAGCTGGTGACCACTGCGATCGAAATCGTCATGCGGCACGAATTGCCGCTCGGCGCCCAGGCAGATCCGCCGCATCGCCGCCACGGCCTTGTCCGGGTGATCGCCGGCCGCGGTTTCCTGCGACAGCATCACCGCATCGGTACCGTCGATCACGGCATTGGCCACATCCAGCACTTCGGCACGGGTGGGAATCGGCGCGGTCACCATCGACTGCAGCATCTGGGTCGCCGTGATCACCGCGCGATTGCGCTTGAGCGATTCACTGATGATCTTCTTCTGCAGACCCGGCAGCTCGGCATCGCCGATTTCCACGCCCAGATCCCCGCGCGCGACCATGACCACATCGGAGGCATCGATGATGTCGCCCAGTACCGGAATCGCGTCGGCCCGTTCGATCTTGGACACCAGCCATGCACTGCCGCCGGCTTCATGCAGCAAGCGTCGCGCCTCGTCCATGTCGGCGCCGGAGCGCACGAACGAGACTGCCAGGAAGTCGGCCTCCAGCTCGGCGGCCAGCTTGATGTCCGCACGATCCTTGTCGGAAAGTGCCGATACCGACAAGCCGCCGCCCTGGCGATTCAGCCCCTTGCGATCCGACAGCTTGCCCGGCACCAGCACTCTGCAGCGGACTTCGCTGCCGACGACCGATTCGACCGTCAGCGCCACCAGGCCATCATCCAGCAGCAGCACATCACCGGCCGCCACGTCACGAGGCAGATCGTGATAACTGACGCCCACCCGCTGCTGATCGCCCGCCGGTGCATCCGGATGACAGTCCAGCACGAAGGGAGCGCCCTCCCGCAGTTCGATCGGTCCGTGGGCAAAGCGCTCGATGCGGATCTTGGGGCCTTGCAGATCGGCCAGCACGGCGACTTCGCTGCCGACCCGACGCGCGGCCTCGCGCACCGCGCGGGCCCGTGCCCGATGATCGTCCGGCTGACCATGCGAAAGATTCAGCCGCACCACGTTGACACCCTCGGCGATGATGCGGTCCAGCATGCCGGGCGTATCGGTAGCCGGGCCCAGGGTGGCCACGATCCGGGTGCGTCGCAGCTGCACCGTCGGAAGGGAAGAGATGTCGCGGGTATCCTTGCTCATGGAAGATCAACCTCGCAGATGACGATGGATGACGAGACTCAGGGCTTGCCGCCCGCGGTCCCCAGACTTTCGTTCAATACTTCGGCCAGATGCCGGCCGGCGATCCGCAGCTGTTGCTCGGCGATCGGCAGGCGGCTGGTGACATAGGATGCCTCGATGACATGACCGGCAGGATAGACGCCCTGGTCACGGGTGATCCGGCAGGATGCCTCGGCCCAGGCGGCATAGCGCTCGACACCGGCGGCGTTGACATCAGGCGCGCCCAGCGGTCCCTCGGCGGCCAGCTTGTCAGCATAGGCCTGCCAGCCCAGATGCCGGGTGCCCAGCAGGCCGGAATCCCAGACCCGGTGCAGATTGCTGCCACGGCCATCGAACTGGACCTGGTAGGCATTGCCGCCCTTGTCATCGCGGTAGCCGTCATGCAGGGGTTGGTGCTCGTCCCCCACGAAATGCACCACGAACTTCAGGGCCTGCAGGCGCTGCGCATCCGGCAGTTTCCGGTCCGACAAGACCTCGACATAGTGTTGCAGGCCAGCCACCACGCACTGACCACCGCGGCAATCACGCTCGGGAACATAGCGGCAGTCGGCCGAACCGAAATTGATGTAGTGCTGTCGCCGGGTCTGCTGCCACAGCCCGGCCTGGCCCGGATCATCCTGGATCATGTCCGGCCAGCTGGCGATATCGGCCAGTTGACGGGTATGGTCAGGGGCCAGCAGCCGCTGCACCTCGGCCGAAGCCTCCGGACTCAGCTGCCGCTGGGCCAGATCGGCGACGATGCTGTGCCCCAGCGGCCCCCAGGCCATCGCCAGAGGCGCGGCCAGACTCAAGACGGCCCCGAGGGCCAGTCCGGACAGGTGGATCGATCGACGCATGCAACAAGTCTCTCAGAGTGAAAAGGTGGAAGCCGGAGTCGCATCCAGACTGGCATAGGCCGCCTGCGGCAGTTCCGGCAAAACCCCGCCCTGGACGGCCGCGGCGATGATCTGGTCGGCCTGCAGGGTCTCGATGCCCTCGACCTGGTACCACTCGTCACGATAATAACTGTGCGCGTAGCGTTCGCCGGAATCGCAGAGGATCGACACGATGGAGCCGGCCAGTCCCGCCTGCTTCATGGACTGGGCGGCCTGGAGCACGCCGACGAAGTTGGTGCCCGTCGAGCCGCCCACGCGCCGCCCCAGCTGGCGACTCAGATGGCGCATCGCCGCCAGGCTGAGCGCGTCCGGCACCTTGACCATGAGATCGATGCAACTGGGAATGAAGCTGAGCTCCGGTTTGGGACGTCCAATGCCTTCGATCCGCGAGCCGGCACACGCCAGTGCGGGTTCGGCACCTGGCTGGCGGCTGCGCGAGTAATGATCGAAAAAGGCCGAGGTCTCGGGATCCACGCAGAGAATGCCGGTCGGATGCTGCCGATAACGCGCGTAGCGGCCCAGCGTCGCCGCCGTGCCGCCGGTCCCGGCGCTGCAGACGATCCAGGCCGGCACCGGATGCGGTTCCAGCGCCATCTGGCGATAGATCGATTCAGCGATATTGTTGTTGGCCCGCCAATCGGTCGCCCGTTCGGCGTAGGTGAACTGATCCATGAAGTGGCCGCCCGTCTCCTGCGCCAGTCGCACCGAGGCCTGATGCAGACCGGCCGGATCTTCGACCAGATGGCAGCGTCCGCCGTAGAACTCGATCGCGGCGATTTTTTCCGGCGAGGTGCAGCGCGGCACCACGGCCACGAAAGGCAGTCCGAGCAGGCGTGCGAAATAGGCCTCGGAGACGGCGGTGGAACCGCTGGAGGCCTCGATCACGGGCCTGCCCGGCTCCAGCCAGCCATTGGCCAGGGCATACAGGAACAGTGAGCGGGCCAGCCGATGTTTCAGACTGCCGGTCGGGTGGCTGGACTCATCCTTGAAATAGACCTGGATGCCGGGATAACCGGGCAGATCCACCGGAATCAGATGCGTGTCGGCGGAGCGATTGAAGTCCGCCTCAATCGTGTTGATGGCCGTGGCCACCCAGTCTCGGTGCTTGTTGCGCATACGGATCCAGACAGGTTGCGGAATGTGGCAGGACCTGTCCGGCAAGCTGTCGGATGACGCCATGCCGGCTCGGGTCGAGCCGCCTACACAGTAGCTAACTCTACCATCCCCTGCCCCCTCGCGAACGCCTGCATTTGGGCTAGAATCGCAGACCTGCCAAGGTTCATGCTGTTCCCTTCCCTCCCCAAGGACAGATCCGATGCCTATCAAGGTTGCCATCAATGGTTATGGCCGTATCGGCCGCAATACCCTCCGCGCACTGTATGAAGCCGGTCGCGGTGACGAGATCCAGATCGTCGCCGTCAATGATCTTGGCAATGCCGAGACCAATGCGCACCTGACCCAGTACGATACCGCCCACGGCCGCTTCCCCGGCAAGGTGCATGTCGATGCGGGTGACCTGATCGTCAACGGCGACCGGATCAAGGTGTTTGCCGAACGTGATCCGGCCAAGCTGCCCTGGGGTGAACTGGGCGTTGATATCGTGCTGGAATCCACCGGGTTCTTTACCTCCAAGGCCAAGGCGAAGGCCCATCTGCAGGCCGGCGCCAAAAAGGTGATCATTTCGGCCCCCGGTGACAAGGATGTCGATGGCACCTTCGTCTACGGCGTCAACCACGACCAGCTGACCGCCGCTCACGAAGTGATCTCCAACGCTTCCTGCACGACCAACTGTCTGGCGCCGCTGGCCAAGGTGCTGCACGAGAAGATCGGCATCGTGCATGGTCTGATGACCACGGTGCACTCCTATACCAATGACCAGGTGCTGACCGACGTCTATCATTCGGATCTGCGCCGGGCGCGTTCGGCCACCCATTCGCAGATCCCGACCAAGACCGGCGCCGCCGCCGCGGTCGGGCTGGTGCTGCCGGAGCTCAACGGCAAACTCGATGGTTTCGCCCTGCGCGTGCCGACCATCAATGTCTCGGTAGTCGACCTCAGCTTCGTGGCCAGCCGCGCCACCACCCGAGAGGAGATCGACGAGGTGGTGCGCACGGCCGCCGAGGGTCCGCTGAAGGGCATTCTGGCCGTCAACACCCAGCCTCTGGTCTCGATCGACTTCAACCACGACGCCCATTCTTCGACCTATGACGCCACCCAGACGCGGGTCATGGACGGCACCCTGGTCAAGGTCCTGTCGTGGTACGACAATGAATGGGGTTTTTCCAACCGAATGCTCGACATGGCGGTCGCACTGGCCAACGCCAGATGATGCAAGGACGGGACCGGCGCCAGCCGGTCCCGTCGGACTCAGGCATGAGTCAGCGCCGGCCGCCGGGGCTCGACGCGACCGGGCATCAGGCCAGTACCGCCAGCGCGGCCGTGTAGTCCGGCTCGTCGGCGATTTCGGCCACCAGTTCGGCATGCAGCACCTTGTTGTCCGCATCCAGCACCACCACGGCACGCGCGGCAAGACCCTGCAGGGGACCGGAAGCGATCGCCACGCCATAGTCCTGCAGAAAGCCGGGGCTGCGGAAACTCGACAAGGTGGTCACATGGTCCAGACCTTCGGCACCGCAGAAACGGGCCTGGGCAAACGGCAGATCGGCGGAGATGCAAAGCACCACAGTATCGGCCAGGGCCGCCGCCTTTTCATTGAAGCGACGCACCGAGGCGGCACAGGTCGGGGTATCGATGCTGGGAAAGATGTTCAGCACCTTGCGCTTGCCGGCGAAGCTCTCCAGCGTGACGGCGCCCAGCGCCGCGGTGGTCAGGCTGAAGTCCGGCGCGACGGTGCCGGGCTTGGGAAAGTGGCCGGACACGTCGATCGCCTGGCCCTTGAGGGTGACCTGGGACATATGGAACTCCTGTGTGGATGGCGCGAAAGGGGCTACAGCATAGCACCGCCGATCCACCCCGCCCGAACCGTCCCCCGCCTCAGCCGGAGGCGTGATCCAGCAGTCGCCGCTTCAGCGGCCCCAGCCGATCCACCAGACGGATTCCCAGGCCGCGCAACATCTGTGCCGGCAGCGACTGCCAGCCATAGATCCTGGCCAGACCGTCGAAACTCAAGGCATCCAGAGTATTCGCGCTTTGCCGGCGACGGCCGTAACGCGCCAGCACTTCCGGCGTATCCACCGCCAGACCGGCCTGCAGTCCCTGCTGCAGACAATTGCGCAGCTCGACCACATCGCGCAGACCCAGATTGACTCCCTGGCCGGCCAGCGGATGCACGGTATGCGCCGCATCGCCCAGCAGTACCATCCGCCCGGCGACATAGGACTGGGCCAGTTGCAGGCGCAGCGGAAAGCCGGCCCGCTCCGTGGTATCCAGAATCCGGCCCAGCCGGAAATCAGTCGCCACGCCCAGCTCCTGCATGAAAGCATCGTCCGGCAAGGCCAGCACCCGACGTGCTTCATCGACCGGGAGTGACCAGACCAGGGAGCTGCGACCGTCAGCCAGCGGCAGCAAGGCCACCGGACCGGTACCGAGAAAACGCTGCCAGGCCGTGTCGGCATGCGGCCGCTCGGTGCGGACATGGGCGACCACCGCAATCTGTCCGTAATCCCTTCGCCGCACGTCGATGCCGGCCATCTCCCGCAACGGCGAGTCCGAGCCGTCAGCTGCCACGACCAGTCGCGCACTCAGCAGATCGCCGGATTCATCCACCGGCTCGGCCAGACGCAGGTTGATCCGGTCCTCGCGCTGTTCCACCCCGGTCACCCGAGCCGGACACAGCCGCCGCACGCCGGCGGCATCCAGAGCCTGCCACAGTGCCGACTGCACCAGCCGGTTTTCGACGATACGCCCCAGTTCGGCCTCGCCACGGCTGGCCGCATCAAAATCGATGCTGGCGCCGGTGGCCGCGTCCCAGACATGCATCTTGCGATAAATGCCGGTACGCCCGGCACGAATCGCCGGCCAGACCCCCAGCTCGTCCAGCAAGGCCACCGAGGAAGGTGCAAGACCGACCACCCGCAGATCCACCTCGTCATCCACCGACCAGGGCTCAGGTACCGCACGATCGATCAGGCAGCATTTCAGGCCCAGCCTTGCCAGCGCCAGCACGGCAGCCGCACCGCCCATGCCGCCACCGACCACCGCCACATCAAGGCCCGGTCCGCGCCGACGGCCGGCCAGGCTGGTCAAATTGTGAGAACTCATTCGCGCAACTCCATCTGGCTCAAGGGCAGTCCCGGGCGAAAGCCCATGCCTTGACGGGCCACGGCCTGATGCAGACCATCCAGCCGATCTATCAGCAACAAACCCAGCGAATGCAACGGCCCGGTCCAGGCCGGCGCATGGCAGACCAGCCGGATCAGCCGATCACTGGACTGCATGGTTGCCGCGCGATCAGACTCGCGCCGCAGCGCATAGGCCTGCAGCAAGGATTCCAGGCCCGGATCCGCGGCCTCGCCCACCATCTCGGCCAAGGTCAGCGCGTCACGCAGCCCCAGATTGAAGCCCTGGGCACCGACCGGGTGCACGGTCTGGGCGGCATTGCCGACCAATACCGCCCGCTCGCCCGTCAGGCGACCTGCCGCACAGGAGGCAATCGGATAGCCGTGGCGTCGTCCCGGCTGACTCAGCCGCCCCAGCCACCAGCCGAAGTCATCCTGCACCCGCTGGATAAAAGCACCGTCATCCAGCTCCGCCAGGGTCTCGGCCTCCTCGCCCGGCACCGTCAAGACCACACCGCAGCGGCCATCCGGCAGCGGCAGCACCGCGACCGGACCGGTCTCGCGGAAACGTTCCCAGGCCCGTCCCTGATGCGGTCGCTCGCTGGCCACCGTGGCCACGAACAAGGTCTGGCCGTAATCATGGCGTATCGCGCCGATGCCGAGCCGATCGCGGACCATCGAGGCGGTACCGTCGGCCCCGACCAGCAAAGGCGTCAGACAGGTCTGCAGGCCTTCGGCCGTCTGCAGCTCCAGTCGCCAGCCGCCACTGACCGGGGCGGCGGCGACCAGTCTGGCTGGTGCCTGACGCCGCAGCTGGCGGCAGGCCTCGAGCCGCTGCAGCAGGGCCCGTCCCAGCGCCCGCGCCGGCAGGGTCCAGCCCAGAGCTTCGACACCCGCGCGCTGCGCCTCGATCCGCAGACTGCCGAAACTCCCGGCCCGACTGACATGGACCTCCCGGATAGGCTCCGCGAAGGCGGCCGCATGCTCCCATACCCCCAGCCGGCGCAACCCGTTGACCGTGGTCCTGGACAAGGCCAGATTGCGATCATCGTGACTGGGCTGGGTATCCGGTCGCGGCGCCGAGGCTTCCACCAGGACCGCCGGACGGCCCATCAGATCCAGAGCGATCGCCAGACTGGCACCGACCAGACCGCCGCCGACAATCACGATTTCGGCGTCGGCTGACACCGTTTGCTGAAAAGGATGTGCTTGCATAGCCGCAAATCATACCCGCTTATCGGCAGCCACCGGCGTCCGGTTCAAGCCCATGCGTCACACCACTCCGGAATGGGCCGGAAAGCCGCGACCGTCGGCTTGAGGTAGACTGTGCGGCTTTCACGGGCGATCCTGGCTGCGGCGAGCCGCCCTCTCATCCGGTCCGCCCCAAGGAGTCCACATGGCCGAAACAGCATTCGCCCGCCGCCGTGTCGGCATGATCCCCGGCACCGGGCGCTGAATCATGGGCCATCGATTGAGCCGCATCTACACGCGTACCGGTGATGACGGCAGCACCGGTCTGGGCGATGGCCGGCGCGTCGCCAAAAACGATCTCCGGGTTGCCGCCTTCGGCGATGCCGACGAGCTGAACAGCGCGCTGGGACTGCTGCTGGCCCAGCCGGATCTGCCTGGGGACCTGCGCGCCGCGCTGCAACGTATCCAGCATGATCTGTTCAATCTGGGCGGCGAGTTGTGCATGCCCGGGGTCGCCATCATCCAGTCACAGGATGTCCTGCGACTGGAAAGCGAGCTGGATGCGCTCAATGCCGACCTGCCGCCGCTGCGCGACTTCATTCTGCCCGGCGGCGGCATGGCGGCGGCCCAGTGCCATCTGGCACGCACCATCTGCCGCCGCTGCGAGCGCAGCGTGATCACGCTGCATCAGCGTGAACCGCTGCGTGCGGACCTGCTGCAATACCTGAACCGGCTGTCCGACCTGCTGTTCGTGATGGCGCGCGTGCTGGCCCGTGCCAGCGGCCATGGCGAGGTACTGTGGCAGGCCCGCCCCCCTGTCGCGGCCGACTGAGCCCGGAACCGCACATGCTGCGACTGTACTCTCCTCCGGATTGCCTGCTGCACGATCCGGGCATTCATCCCGAGTCGCCGGCCCGTTTGCATGCGGTGCTGCGGGCGCTGCAGACACCGGAGTTCGCTGGTCTCGAACGGGTCCACAGCCCTGCGGCCAGCCGCCAGCAGCTGGAGCGGGTCCATACCCGCCGACACATCGAACAGGTCCTGCAGCCGCTGCACGGCGAGCAGCTGTTGAGTCTGGCCGAAGATACCGTGATCGGGGCCGGCTCGGCCTCCGCCGCCCTGCATGCCGCCGGTGCCGTCTGCGGCGCGGTGGATGCCGTCATGCATGGCGCGGTCAAGCGCGCCTTCTGCGCGATCCGCCCGCCCGGCCACCACGCCATGCCGGATGCGGCGATGGGGTTCTGCCTGTTCAACAACATCGCCGTGGGTGCGGCCCATGCCTTGGCCGAACACGGTCTGAAACGGCTCGCCATCGTCGATTTCGATGTCCATCACGGGAACGGCTCGCAAGCCATGTTCCAGCACGACGCACGGGTGATGTTTGCCTCCAGCCAGGAGTCGCCACTGTTTCCCTATACCGGTGACGAGGCACTCAACGGCAATGACCACGTCGTCAACGGCAGTCTGCTGGCCGGCGACGGCGCCGGCGCCTTCCGGCAGCTGTGGCAGGACATGCTGCTGCCGCGCCTGTTCCGTTTCAAGCCCCAGCTGGTACTGGTATCGGCCGGCTTCGATGGCTACCGAGGCGATCCTACCGCTCATCTGCAACTGGGCAGCGAAGACTTCGCCTGGATCAGCGGGCGGCTGGTCGATCTCGCCGACTCGCATGCGGAGGGCCGGCTGGTATCCAGCCTGGAGGGCGGCTATGACCTGGCCGGCCTGGCGTGCTGCACTCAGGCTCATGTCCGCGCCCTGATGCGCTGAACACCGCCGGCGATCCACGCGGACTGCGGTTGCCGATGCCTAAGTTCCGCAGGTTTCTGTTAGCTTTACTCTCTTCAATGAACTTGACCCGACTGCCTGTGACGCCGACGCAACGCACCATGCCCCCTCGACGCCTGCTCGCCCTGGCTGCCGCACTTGCCCTCCTTGGCGCGGAGAGTGGTCCGGTCAGTGGCCAGAGCCAGCCGCCTCATGCCAAGCGCAATCTCAGCTGTCCGCTGGGCAGCTATCTGTGCCCGACGCTGCCGCCCAGCTACGCGATCTGCCGCACCCATTCGACACTGGACTTCTTCGATCCCGGCCTGCCGCAGGATACGCGCCTGCGCCCCACGGCCGAGACCCATGTCAGTGGCAGGTCGCTGACTTCACTGAATCAGACCATCTACCACCTGCAGGGCGAGGCCAATCTGGTCCGGGCCGACCAGCGCCTGCAGGCCGATACCGTCGACTACGACGGCGACAGTTCAGACTACGAGGCACGCGGCAACGTTCGCATGCAACAGGCCGGTGAATTGATCGCCGCCGACCACGTCAAGGGCAATTCAGACCGCGGCACCGGCACGGCCGATGGTCATCTGCGTTACCAGATGCTGCTGAGCCGCGGCAACGGCACGGCCGACAGCGTATCGATGCTGGACATCAACCGCAGCAGCTATCTGATGTCCAGCTACAGCACATGCGACATCGGCCATCATGTCTGGGAAATCCGCAGCAAGCAGATCAGGATCGACAAGCAACGCGGTCGAGGCACCGCGCGCGACGTGAAGTTCTATTACCGCGGCGTGCCCTGGATGTATCTGCCCTATTTCGGTTTTCCTACCGACAACCGGCGCGAAAGCGGCTTCTTATCCCCTGAGCTCAGCCATACCAGCCGTTCGGGCTATGTCATCGGCGCGCCTTATTACTTCAATCTGGCGCCGAACTACGACCTGACCGTCAATCCCAGGATCTATACCCGTCGTGGCGTGGTGCTGGAAGAGACCTTCCGCTACAAGACCCGGCGCAGCACCGGACTGCTCGGCGTGGAATACAACCCGCATGATGGAGCCCCCAAGGATAGTGGCACCTTGTACAACACGGAGGACCACGCCCGTTATCTGATGAAGTTCGTCAGCCATACCCGGCTGTGGGACAACTGGAGCCTGGATACCAATATCAACCGGGCCTCGGATGGCGCCTTCCTGTATGACTACGGCAGCGACCTGTATACCAGCGCGATCGGCACCCTGGCCTCCACTGCCTATCTGAACGGCCATGGCAAGTGGTGGACCAGTTCGATCGGCGCCGATGTCTACCAGAACATCAACCCGTTCCTGAACAATTCGGTGATGCAGTACAACCGGCTTCCGCACGCAGTGTTCAACATGGACCGACCGCTGACCCGCTGGCTGGATTTCGGCATGGATGACGAGGCCACCGCCTTTCGCAAGCCCGGCAATGTCGAAGGCCAGCGCGAGGACATCTATCCCTGGCTGGCGGCCGATTTCCGCGGCTCGGCCTGGTTCGTCAAACCCCGTGTGGGCTATCGCTACACCGCCTACCAGCTGCAGCCAGGCTACAACCACTACAACGCCTACGGTCCGATCGCGCCGGACGAGCAATCGCCCTTCAACCAGGCCACCATGCAGCGCTCGCTGCCCATCGTCAGCCTGGACAGCGGGCTGGTCTTCGACCGCCAGACCTCACTGTTCGGCCAGCAGTACACCCAGACCCTGGAGCCACGGCTGTTCTATCTGTACGTGCCCTACCGCAACCAGAACAATCTGCCGCTGTTCGACACCGGCATCGACACGCTGGACTATCAGCAGCTGTTCTCGACCAATCAGTACTCCGGTGCCGACCGGCAGATGAATGCGAACAACCTGACGGCAGCCCTCACCACCCGCTTCCTGGATGACAGCGGCACCGAGCGGTTCTCGGCCAGTCTGGGCCAGATCCAGTATTTCGCGCCCCAGCGGGTCATCCTTCCCTACGAGACCAACAGCCAGGTGGGACGCATCATCCAGACCAATACCGAGCCGACCAACTGGGCCCGTTCCAACTACGTGTTCCAGGGCAGCCTCAGCCTGGCTGACAACTGGCGGGTCACCACCACCTACCAGTACGATCCCAACACCCATCAGACCGATGTGGGCATCATGCAGCTGCAGCATCGCTTCGGCGACGGCGGTCTGGTTGACTTCTCCTACCTGTATCGACGCGGCCTGCTGAACCAATACAGCACCGCTGCGGTCTATCCGCTGACGGATCGCTGGCGACTGCTGGGCAGCCTGACCTGGTCGGTGGTCGATCATGAACTGATCGAGGCACTGGGCGGTGTCGAATATGACAGCTGCTGCGTATCGTTCCGGGTGGTCGACCGCAGCTACGTCAATACCAGCAGCTTCAGCAACATGTATACCAACAACAAGCGCGACAACTCGTTCATGTTCGAGGTGGTCTTCAAGGGCCTCGGCTCCTCGTCCAATCAGGTCGAGTCCATGCTGCGCCGTGATATCCTCGGGTATCAGGGTTATCAATAATATCTCGCCTGCGGGCGAACCGGATTCTCGCTAATGAAGCAAACGATTGCATTCGCGCTACTGGCCACCGTTGCCGTAGCGACCACCCCGGTGGCCCAGGCGCAACTGCTGGGCGGCACCTCTACGACGGCCCCATCCCAGGACAGTCATCTGGTCGACCGGATCGTCGCCGTGGTCGAGGATGATGTGATCCTGCAGAGCGAGCTGGATGCCGCGATCGCCAACGTCCGCCAGTCCACGCCGGCCGAGCGCCTGCCACCCGAGGACGTGCTGGCCCGCCAGGTGCTCAATCGACTGATCCTGATGCGGCTGCAGATCCAGAAAGCCAACGAGCAAGGCATCCAGCTGGCCAATGCCGACGTGGACCAGGCCGTACAGGCGGTCGCCCAGCAGAACAATCTGACCACCGACCAGTTGCGTACTGCCGTCGAGCAGCATGGCCAGAGCTTCCGCGCTTTCCAGCAGCAGATGGCCGACCAGCTGATGATCCAGCGCCTGCATGAAAGCATCATGCACGACCAGGTCACCGTCACCGACAGCGAAGTCGACAACCTGCTGCACAGCCCCAGCTACAAGGCGGGTGAAGTGCATCTGGCGCATATCCAGATCAGCGTACCCAGCGGCGGCACCGCCAGTGATATCCAGGCCGCCGCAGCCAAGGCGGCCGAAGCCGAAGCCGCCATCAAGTCAGGTACCGACTTCGCAGCCGTCGCCGCGCGTTACTCCGATGCCCAGGATGCTCTGCAAGGTGGCGATCTGGGCTGGCGCCGGCTGGATGCGATTCCCCAGCTGTTCACGGATACCGTTTCCAGCATGAATGAAGGCCAGGTCACCGCGGCGCTGCGCACTCCGGCCGGGTTCCAGATCCTGAAGCTGCTGGGTGTCCGCAAGCAGGAGCAGCAGCTGGTCACCGAATACCACTCCCGTGAAATCCTGATCCGGCCGACCGAGCTGCTGAGCGAGGCACAGGCCCAGCAGAAGGCCGAGGACCTGTACAACAAGATCGTCAACCAGCACGGCGACTTCGCCGCCCTGGCCAAGGCCGACTCCAATGACGACACATCGGCCAATCTGGGTGGCGACATGGGCTGGTTCCCGCTGGACGGGTGGGGCCCCGCCGTGGCCGGGCAGCTGAAGCAGCTGCAGGACGAGGAGGTCTCCAAGCCGTTCCAGACCGATGCCGGCTGGATCATCCTGCAACGACTGGGCAGCCGTCAGGTCGATCAGACCAATCAGCTCGCCCGCAGCCAGGCCCGCCAGGAAATCGGCAGCCGCAAGTCGGAGGAGGCCTATGACAATTTCCTGCGCCAGCTGCGCTCCGGCTCCTATGTGAAGATTCTGGTCCCGGCCCTGCAGGACACCAACACCCATACCGCCTCGCCCGCTGCATGAGCCAGGCCCTGAAGCACGCGTCGGCGGTCAGGCCGCCGACGCAGGCCCGGCATACCGCATGAACGCAAAACCCAAAAAACACTTCGGTCAGCACTTTCTGCATGACCGGCATTATGTGGATCGCATCGTCGGCGCCATCGCGCCCCGCCCTGCCGATACCGTGGTGGAGATCGGCCCCGGCGAAGGGGCGATGACCTTTCCGCTGCTGAAGGCCGCCGGCAGGCTGACCGCGATCGAACTCGATGCCGAGCTGATTCCCGGCCTCGAGGCGCGCGCCGCCAGCATCGGTCAGCTGCAGGTGATCCGCTCCGATATCCTGAAGGTCGACATCAGCCGCCTTGCCACCGAGCTCGGCGCGGAACGGCTGCGTATCGCCGGCAATCTGCCTTATTACATTTCCAGCCCTATCCTGTTCCATTGCGTGGACCATGCCGCCGCCATCGAAGACATGCACTTCATGCTGCAGAAGGAAGTGGTGGACCGGATGGCCGCCGCTCCCGGCAGCAAGATCTATGGTCGCCTGTCGGTGATGTTGCAGCTGCGCTGCCAGGTCACGCCGCTGTTCATCGTGCCGCCCGGAGCCTTCCGGCCACCGCCCAAGGTCGACTCGGCCGTGGTGCGGATGCAGCCATTGCCGCCGGAGCAGCTTCCCGATGCCGACTCCCGCCGCCTGCACGACATCGTCAAGGCAGCCTTTGCCCAGCGTCGCAAGACCCTGGGCAACACCTTGAAAGGCACGCTGGAACCCGCCGCGATCAGTCGTGCCGGCATTGATCCGGGCTGTCGTGCCGAGACTCTCTCGCCGGCGGATTTCATCCGTCTGGCCCAGGCCTGAAGCCTCGGCTCCGCGCCTGCCGGTGCAATCAAACATGGGCAGGCGATGGCTGCTGGGCTTAGAATAGAAAAATGAACAGCCAATCTCCCTACACGATCGACGTGCAGGTGCAAACCCAGTTCGTGCCAGACCAGTCGCGGCCGGATGACAACCGCTACGTTTTCGCCTACACCATCACCTTGCGCAATATCGGCAGCGTCGGCGCGCAATTGCTGACCCGGCACTGGATCATCACCGATGCCAATGGCAAGACCGAGGAAGTCACCGGCGAAGGCGTGGTCGGCGAACAGCCGTGGATGCGCCCCGGCGACGATTTCGAATACACCTCCGGCGCGGTCCTGGAAACCTCGGTCGGCGTCATGACCGGCAGTTATCACATGCTGGCCGACGATGGCACCCGTTTTGAAACACCGATCCCGCCTTTCACACTCACCATCCCGCGAACCCTGCACTGATGTTGACCCACCCCCATACCGCTCCGCGGCACGCAGGTTGATCCGTATCGATGGCTATCTATGCAATCGGCGATGTGCAGGGCTGCTATCCCGAACTGCAACGTCTGCTCGAAAAACTCCGCTTCGACCCTGCTGTCGACCGCCTGTGGTTCTGTGGCGACCTGGTCAATCGCGGCGGTGAATCGCTGCGCACCTTGCGCCTTATCCACAGCCTGGGCGACGCCGTCACCATCACCCTGGGCAATCATGACCTGAGCCTGCTGGCGATCGCCCTGCGCAAACCGGAAGCCCAGGCCAAGGTCAACGAGGAGCTGCGCGAAGTCCTGTTTGCCGAAGATGCCCCTGAACTGATGGCCTGGCTGCGCCAGCAGAAACTGCTGCATCACGACGCGGAGCTGGGCTGGACCATGGTCCATGCCGGCCTCGCGCCGAACTGGAACCTGCGCCAGGCCCAGCGTGCGGCCCAGGAAGTGGAGCGCGAGCTTTCCAGCCCCCGCCATACACGGCTGCTGCGCAATCTGTTCGGCAATCGGCCGGCCAGCTGGTCGAACCGCCTGCAAGGCATCGAGCGGCACCGCGCGGCAATCAACATGCTGACCCGCATGCGTTACTGCGACGTCCATGGCCGTATCGATTTCGAGGCCAAGGGGCGCCCCGGCACCCAGCGCCCGGGCAGCTATCCCTGGTTTGAAGTACCCGGCATGCGCCAGCATGAAACCCGCATCGTCTTCGGTCACTGGTCGGCACTGGGACGCTTTGCCGGGCTGGGCGTGTACTGCCTGGATACCGGCTGCGTCTGGGGTGGCCGCCTGACCGCCATGCGGCTCGACGGCGAAGAGCCTGCCTACGTCTCAGTAGCCGCCGAGTCCAGCCGCAAGGGTGGCGGAAACGACTGATCGGTACCCGAGCCGCGCCGTCGGGACGACATTCTTCAAAATCCCGTCATGAAGCAGCCCCGCAGGAGCGATCCTGCGGGGCTGCTTCATGTCCGGCTCCGGCATACCCGGCCGAGGCCTGGCCTACTCAGAGCAATTGGCCGTGGCAGTGCTTGTACTTCTTGCCCGAACCGCAGGGGCAGGGATCATTGCGACCGACCTTGGGCAGCTCGCCGGCCACCGCCGTATCCGCAGCCACGGTAGGAGTGACCGCATCGCCGGACAGCATCGGAGCCGGCGCCTCGCCACCACCCGAAGTCAGCATCTGCGCCGCCAGGGCTTCCGCCGCCTGCTGCTGCTCGGCCTCCAGCGCCTGCACCTCTTCCTCGCTGCGGACCCGGACCCGGGCCAGCATCTGGATCACATCGGTCTTGATCCGACCCAGCATGGTGGTGAACAGCTCGAAGGACTCGCGCTTGAATTCCTGCTTCGGCTGCTTCTGTGCGTAGCCGCGCAGATAGATGCCTTGGCGCAGATAGTCCATGCTGGCCAGATGCTCTTTCCAGGCATTGTCGACCACGCTCAGCATAATGTGCTTTTCCAGCTGGCGCATATTGTCGATACCCAGCTGCATTTCCTTTTCGCGGAACAAGCCGTCCATCGCTTCGCGGACGTGGGCCAGAATGCCCTCGGCATCCAGCTCGCTCTGGGCTTCCACCCAGCGCCGCAAAGGCTCCTGCAAACCGAATTCGCTGCTCAGCTCCTGCTCCAGCCCCTCCAGATCCCACTGTTCCTCGATGCTGTCCGGTGCGACATGTCTTTGCACCAGCTCGGTCACCACGCTGTGACGGATGTCGGCGATGGCATCGGATACGTCCTCGCCCTCCAGCAATTCGTCACGCTGGGCATAGACGACCTTGCGCTGATCATTGGCCACGTCATCGAATTCCAGCAGATGCTTGCGGATATCGAAGTTGTGCTGCTCGACGCGACGCTGGGCCTTCTCGATCTGACGGCTGATCATCTTGTCTTCCAGCGCGTCATCCTCCTTCATGCCGAACATCCGCATCCAGCGCCCGACCGACTCGCCGCCGAAGATCCGCAGCAAGTTGTCCTGCAGCGACAGATAGAACCGCGATGAACCCGGATCACCCTGACGACCGGAACGACCACGCAGCTGGTTGTCGATGCGGCGCGACTCGTGCCGCTCGGTACCGATGATATGCAGGCCGCCGGCCGCCAGCACCTGATCGTGCAGTACGCGCCAGCGGGCCTTGGCCTCGGCCCGGGCCGCATCGTCGGCATCTTCGGGCAGGGCGGCCAGTACCGCTTCCAGACTGCCGCCCAGCACGATGTCGGTACCGCGACCGGCCATGTTGGTAGCAATCGTGACAGCTCCCGGCGCTCCGGCCTGGGCCACGATATGCGCCTCGCGCTCGTGCTGCTTGGCGTTCAGCACCTCGTGCGCCACCTTGGCGGCACGCAGCTGCTCGGCCAGCAGCTCGGAGACCTCGATCGAGGTGGTGCCCACCAGCACTGGCTGGCCACGCTCGTGGCAGGCCTTGATGTCCTCGATGACCGCCTTGAACTTCTGCTCCTGACCCAGGAACACCATGTCAGGGTGATCCTTGCGCTGCTGCGGCTTGTGGGTGGGAATCACCACCACTTCCAGACCGTAGATCTGCTGGAACTCGTAAGCCTCGGTGTCGGCGGTACCGGTCATGCCGGCCAGCTTGTCGTACATCCGGAACAGGTTCTGGAAGGTCACCGTCGCCAGCGTCTGGTTCTCGCGCTGGATCGGTACGCCTTCCTTGGCCTCGACCGCCTGATGCAGACCGTCGGACCAACGACGGCCGGCCAAGGTACGACCGGTGAATTCATCGACGATCACCACCTCGCCGCCACGCACGATGTAGTCGACATCGCGATGGTAGATGACATTGGCGCGCAAGGCCGCATTCAGATGATGGACCGCCGCCAGATTCTTCGGGTCGTACAGACCGGTATCTTCTTCCAGCACGCCCGCCGCACGCAGCAATTCATCGGCGTGCGACATACCCTCCTCGGACAGATGGACCTGCTTCTGCTTTTCGTCGACCCAGTAATCGCCAGGACCGTCCTCTTTCTCCTGGCGGACCAGGCTGGGCACGATCTTGTTGACGGCGATATACAGCTGCGGCGAATCTTCGGCCGGGCCCGAGATGATCAGCGGCGTCCGCGCCTCGTCGATCAGGATCGAATCGACTTCGTCGACGATGGCGTAGCTCAGACCGCGCTGGTAGCGCTGGTCCTTGGACAAGGCCATATTGTCGCGCAGATAGTCGAAGCCGAACTCGTTGTTGGTGCCGTAGGTGATGTCGGCATTGTAGGCCGCATGCTTGTCGGCATGATCCATGCCCGGATACACCACGCCCACCGACAGGCCCAGGAAGTTGTAGAGCTGGCCCATCTGGGCCGAGTCGCGACGGGCCAGATAGTCATTGACCGTGATCACGTGCACGCCCTTGCCGGCCAGCGCGTTCAGATATACCGGCAAGGTGCCGACCAGGGTCTTGCCCTCGCCGGTGCGCATTTCCGCGATGCGGCCCGAATGCAGCACCATCCCGCCGATCATCTGCACATCGTAATGGCGCATGCCCAGGACCCGGCGGGCGGCCTCACGCACCGTGGCGAAGGCCTCCGGCAGCAATGCGTCCAGGCTCTCGCCTGCGGCCAGGCGCTGCCGGAACTGCTCGGTCTTGGCCCGCAGCAGATCATCACTGAGCTGCTCGAACTCAGGCTCCAGCGCATTGATGCGGGCCACCGGTTTCGAGAGTTGCCGCAGCACTCGCTCATTGCGGCTGCCAAAAAGACGGGTCAAAGCACGATTGAACATCGATCTTCCGGGTCAAGGTGGAATGGTCTGCCGTCAGAGACGGCAAATCACCAAGGATCAAACATCATACTCGGGTCAGCCGGCAAGCCCAAACGGCTGACGGTCAAGACTGGCTGGTATCTCCTGGCTCAGTATTCAATGGCGGTCAGCCGGCGTGCTTTCAAGCCGCGAAGTCGCCACGCCGCCGCTTCGTCCGGATGCAAGTCGCATCAATCCGGGCTAGTCTGGGCCCAGCTCATCCGGAAATGCCTCTTGTCCACCAGTCCGCCACCTTCAGATCGTCAGCGTATGCGCCCCACCCTGCAACGCCAGGGCCGGCCACGGCGGCTGGAGGACTGTGTCGGCATCGCCGCGCTCAGCCGGCATGCCGCCTGGCTGGCCGCACTTGACCAGGCGCTGCGCAAGACCTTGCCCAAGGCCATGCAGGATCAGGTGCGTCTGGCCGCGATCAAGGGCCGACGACTCGTCTTTCTGGCACCCTCGCCGGCCTGGGCCAGCCGCCTACGCACCTTGCAGCAATCCATTTTCACCACGGCGCGTGGCCTGGGACTGGAAGTGGATGCGATCAGCGTGAAAATGGCGACATGGACACCGCCGGAACGGGAAGACACCCGGCCGCGCAAGACGCTTTCGGAAAGCTCGGCCCAGCACCTTACCGCCGCCGCCCGGCATCTGGGCGATCCCCAGCTGCAACGGATGTTTCTGGACCTGGCCAGTCACGGCAAGGCGCCGCCGGCGAGCGAGGACGAAAAGGACTGAGCCCCCCCGCGACAGGCAGACACGACGACGGCCGCACCATGCGGCCGTCGCTGCAACAGGCCGGCCCCGCAGGACCGCGACCGCTTGCCTACATCGCCTGCGCGGGATGGGCGTAGGAGATCGGCGCCGTCAGCGGATCATCCTTGTACACCACTTCTTCCCAGGCCGCCGGGTCAGCCAGCAAGGTGCGCAGCAGGATATTGTTCAATTCATGCCCGGACTTGTGCGCATGGTAGGCGCCGATCAAGCTGTGGCCGAGCAGGTAAAGGTCGCCGATCGCATCCAGAATCTTGTGCTTGACGAGCTCGTCCTCGTACCGCAGTCCATCTTCGTTGAGCACGCGATAGTCGTCCAGCACCACCGCATTGTCCATCGAGCCGCCCAGTGCCAGATTGTGCTCGCGCAACATCTCGATGTCCTTCATGAAACCGAAGGTCCGCGCGCGGCTGACTTCCTTGACGAAGGACGTGGTCGAGAAATCGATTTCGGCACGCGACACGCGCTTGCTGATCACCGGATGGTCGAACTCGATCGAGAATCCCACCTTGAAGCCGTTGAACGGCTCGAAGCGTGCGGTCTTGTCACCGTCACGGACCTCGACGGCCTTCTTGATGCGAATGAACCGCTTGGCCACGTTCTGCTCTTCGATGCCCGCCGACTGCAGCAGGAACACGAAGGGGCCGGCGCTGCCGTCCATGATCGGCACCTCGGGCGCCGACAGGTCGACATAGGCATTGTCCACGCCCAGACCGGCCATGGCCGACAGCAGATGCTCGACCGTGGAGACCCGGATATCCGGATTTTCGCCGACCAGTGTGGTCGACAGCCGCGTATCGCCGACGCGATCGGGACGGGCCTTGATTTCGACCGGCGGATCCAGATCGATGCGACGGAAAACGATGCCGGTGTTGGGTGCCGCCGGGCGCAGCGTCATATAGACCTTGTCGCCGGTATGCAGACCGACACCCGTCGCGCGAATGATATTTTTGAGCGTACGCTGCTTGATCATCTCTTAGCTTACCTGTATTGCAGCCGCCAAACTGGCCAGCATCCTAACATAGTTTTAACCTGAAATGACAAGCCGGGAACGGCCGCCAGACGACCTTTCATAAATCTTTCAGCTTCAAGACGCCAACGATTCTTACTTGTCAGATTACGAAAGTCCATTCATTTCAATAAACTAACGGCACGTTATACAGTAACACATCAATTGCTGTCACCATGTAGCGCAGCATTCCGGTCAAAAGCAGCCTTGCCCCTGGTCTGGAACAACAAGGGCAGGTGTTAAGAACGACGCGCGCTGCACAGAAAATCCACGGCCGTTCCGTGGCGCGGATTAACATTCCGATCACGGTCACGATGAACTCTGACCGCGATGCGGCCCGATTGGTTCCGGACAATTTCAATTCTTTTGCTGTCGATGTCCTGCGGCCTCATCGGACATGGGCGGCAACCGGCAGCAGCGGTCCCTGCAATGCCTGAAGACCGCGACCGCTGACGCATCGGCCGGGTACGTGCCGCGAACCGGAAACCGCGGACAGGCGGAAATGGCCCGCCGGGCGGCAGACCTCGAGCCCCCTTCCCCGCCGGGACGGGACCGGCGGGTGGGGGAATTCACTCAACGACAAGGAGCTGGATGCGACTCAGTCGGCCTGACGGCGCAGGAAAGCCGGGATATCCAGATAGTCGTTGTCGGGAGCCGCCGGCTTGGCCGAAGGCGATGCATCGGAGCGCAGGTGAGCGGGGCTGGACTCGTTGCTCATGGCATAGTCCACCACTTCGTTGCCGGTGCCGGTACGCAGCACCACCGGACGGGGCGCCTGCCGCATTTCCACCGTGCCGGCACGCTGACCTGCCGCCGCCGGACGCACGGCGCCCGTGGCCGGCAGCCGGTTCAAACCGGTGGCCACCACGGTGACGCGGACATCGTCCTGCATGTCCGGATCCAGGGAGGTACCGACCACCACGGTCGCGTCTTCACTGGAATAGGCATGCACGATATCGCCGATTTCCTGGAATTCACGCAAGGTCAGGTTCGGACCGGCACTGATGTTCACCAGAATGCCGCAGGCGCCATTCAGATCGACGTCTTCCAGCAGCGGATTCTTGATCGCCGCCTCGGCGGCCGCCTGGGCACGGTCATCGCCGCGGGCCATGCCGGTACCCATCATCGCCTGGCCCATTTCACTCATCACCGTGCGCACGTCGGCAAAGTCGACGTTGATCAGGCCCGGCGAGGTGATCAGGTCGGCAATGCCCTGCACCGCTCCCTGCAACACGTCGTTGGCGGCCTTGAACGCATTGACCAGAGTCACTTCCCGGCCCAGCACGCTCAACAGCTTCTCGTTCGGCACGATGATCAGCGAATCCACGTGCTGGGACAGGTCCTCGATACCCTTCAAGGCCACCTGCATGCGGCGGCGACCTTCGAACGGGAACGGCTTGGTGACCACGGCCACGGTCAGGATGCCTTTTTCCTTGGCCAGCTGGGCCACCACCGGGGCGGCCCCGGTCCCGGTGCCACCGCCCATGCCGGCGGTGATGAAAACCATGTCCGCGCCATCGAGCATCTCCTCGATCCGCTCGCGATCTTCCAGCGCGGCCTGACGGCCGACTTCGGGGTTGGCACCGGCGCCAAGTCCCTTGGTGACATTGCCGCCCAGCTGCAGATGCACCCGGTTGCCGCAGTGCTTCATGGCCTGGGCATCGGTATTGGCGACCACGAATTCGACGCCGCCGATATTGGAGTTCAGCATGTGGGCGACCGCATTGCCACCGCCGCCGCCGACGCCGATGACTTTGATGACCGCATTGGGTGCCAGTTTTTCGATCAGTTCAAACATTTCCCGTCCTCCGTTGTACGTCGTTGTCGTTGTTGCCCCGTGCGGTCTGCACCAGACGGGGTAGTGGACTCGCGTCCCGGCCAGGCATGACCTGGCAAACCATGTTTCGTTGAACTTGCCGTACTGCAACCACTCAGAAATTGCGGCGGAACCAGCCCTGCAGATTTCCGATCAAACCACCTACGCTGCCGCCGACCGGATAGCTGATGCGCTTTCCGTCCGGTCGCGATCCATGCAACAGCAAGCCCACGCCCGTCGCGTGTTGCGGCGTGCCGATGACTTCGCCCATCCCCACCACATGCTGCGGAATACCGATCCGAACCATCTTGTGAAGGATTTCCTCGGCCAGTTCCAGGGCCCCTTCCATCTTCGAGGCACCGCCGGTCAGCACCACGCCGGCCGCGACCATGCTCTCGTAGCCCGAGCGGCGCAGCTCTTCCTGCACCATCTCGAAAATTTCCTCGTAGCGCGCCTGCACGCTCTGCGCCAGCGACTGGCGAGCCAGTCGCCGGGGTGGCCGGTCACCGACACTGGGCACCTGGATCGACTCGTCCGCGCGAGCCATGCCGGCCAGCGCACAGGCGTACTTGATCTTGATTTCCTCGGCATGCGAGGTCGGCGTCTGCACACCGTAGGCGATATCGTTGGTGACCTGATCGCCGCCGACGGGCAGCGACTTGGTGTAGCGGATCGCGCCCTGGGTATAGATCGCGATATCGGTGGTACCCGCGCCGATATCGACCAGACAGACACCCAGTTCGCGCTCGTCGTCGGTCAGCACCGACTTGCCGCTGACGATCGAGGACGGCACCAGCTCATCCACGCTCAGGCCGCAACGCTGGATGCACTTGGTAATGTTCTGCACCGCCGCCGCCGCACCGGTGACCAGATGCACGCTCGCCTCCAGGCGTACCCCGCTCATACCCACCGGCGAACGGATGCCGTCCTGGCCGTCGATGCGATATTCCTGCGCCTCCTTGAACAGCACCCGCCGGTCGGCCGGAAAATTCACGGCACTGGCCGCTTCCAGCACCTGCTCCAGATCCCCTGCATTCACTTCACGGTCGCGGATCGCCGCGCTGCCGTGGGAATTGCGTGTTTCCAGATGACTGCCGGAAATCGAGGCGTAGACCGAGCGGATATCGCAGCCCGCCATCAGCTCGGCCTCTTCCACGGCCCGCTGGATCGAGTGCACGGTCGATTCGATATCGACCACCGAGCCGCGCTTGAGGCCGCGGGAGGCATGCGAGCCGATGCCGATGACTTCAACCGGCTCGCCCGGCTCGTACTCGCCGACAATCGCCACCACCTTGGAGGTGCCGATATCAAGTCCCACGACCAGCTGTTTTTCGTTCCTTGGTTTCATGTATGCGGTGTGCTCTGGGTGGAGGGGGCGGTACGGGATGTATCCCACCTCACGGCGAATCCATTGGTATATCGGAGGTCGGCATAAGCCAGGCCTTCCGGGTGTTGATCGAGCAGTTGCGGATAGACGCCCAGGAACCGGTGCAGCCGCTCCCTGGCCATCTCTCGGGACCCGACCTCGATGCGGGCCCCGCTCGTGGTACGCACCGTCCAGCTGCCACGCTGGCTGAGACTGACCCCGCTGATTTTCAGGCCACTGGGGGCGAAGGCCCGCTGCAGACTGACGTAGAAGGCCACCACCTCGCTCATCTGCGACTCCGGACCGGCCAGCTGCGGCAGGCTGTCCGGCACGCTGGCCTGGCCTCCGTCAAAGACCTGGCCCTTGCGACTGATCAGCTGATGCTCGTTCCAGTGCGCAAACGGCTCGCGCTCGGTGATCCGCAGCAGCAGACTGTCCGGCCAGCGCTTTCGTGCCTCGACGGACTGCACCCAAGGGATCGCGGCTACCGCTTGCTGGACCTGGTCCAGATCCAGCGCGAAGAAACCTTTGCCCAATTGCGGCACGACGGCGGCACGCAGCTGCGGTCCGGTGACTTCGTGAAAGGGCGCCTGCACGGTCAGCTTGGTGACCGGCCAGTGCTGCGAGGCAAACCAGCCCTGCAACACGCCGACAATAGGCAGCACGACCAGCATGATCGCCACGGCCCAGCCGAAGAAGCGCCCGGCGCCTTTCATGGGGCCTCCTCCACGCTGGTTTCCAGCACCTGCAGGCACAGCTCGGCAAAATCCAGACCAAGCTCGGCAGCCGCCTTCGGTACCAGCGAATGCGAAGTCATGCCGGGGGCGGTATTGACTTCCAGCAGCCAGAACCGGCCCGCTTCATCGCGCATCACGTCGACCCGGCCCCAGCCACGACAGTCCAGTGCCTGAAAGGCCTGCAGGGCCAGTTGCCGCAATGACTGCTCGTCCTCGCCGCTGAGCCCCGGGCAAAGATACCGGGTATCTTCGGCCTGGTATTTGGCGTGATAGTCGTAGTACTCGCCGGCCGGCACGATGCGGATACTGGGCAAGGCCCGTTCCGCCAGAATGCCGACCGTATATTCGCCACCGCCGCGTATCAGGGTCTCCATCAGCAGATCACCCGGATAGCGTTCGGCCAGAGCCACCGCCTCGGCCAGCCCGTTCTCGTCGAAGACCCGGGTAATGCCGACGCTGGAGCCTTCGCAGGCCGGCTTGACGATCAGCGGGAAACCGATCAGCGAAGCAGCCCGGCGCACGTCGTCGCCCTTGCGGATCGCGACATGGCGGGGCGTGGGCAGGCCCAGCGCCAGCCACACCAGCTTGCTGCGGATCTTGTCCATGCTCAATGCCGAACCCAGCACACCGGAACCGGTATAGGGCACACCGGCCGCCTCCAGCAGCCCCTGCACCACGCCGTCTTCTCCACCGCCATGCTGGCCGTGCAGGACATTGAACACCCGATCCACACTGGCTTCACGCAAGGCCCGGTTCAAGGCCGGAATGCCATCCAGCGCAATGGCATCGATGCCCAGTCCGCGCAACGCGGCCAGCACGTTGCGGCCGGAATCCAGCGAGACTTCACGTTCGGAAGACGTACCTCCCATCAGCACCGCGACCCGACCGAAACGGGCGGCGGCTGAAGCTTGGCGGCTTGTATCGAAATCCGTCATGCCGGCTCGCTCCTCAGATCACCACGCTGGACCATGTCCAGTGCCGCCGCGCCGATATCACCGGCGCCCATCAGCAACAGCAGGTCGCCGTCACGCAACAGGGCCGGCAGGACCGTTTTCAGATCTCGCGGATGATCGATCAACACCGGGTCGACCTTGCCGCGGGCACGCACGGCCCGGGCCAGCGCCCGGCCATCGGCCTGCGGCAGCGGCGCTTCGCCGGCCGGATAGACCTCGGTCAGCACCAGCACGTCGACCTCGGCCAGGACATTGGCAAAATCGTCCAGCAGATCGCGGGTGCGGCTGTAGCGATGTGGCTGGAAACCGACCACCAGCCGCCGCTCGGGCCAGCCGCCGCGGGCGGCGGCAAAGACGGCTGCCAGCTCGCTGGGATGATGACCGTAATCATCGACCAGCAGCACCGAGCCCTGGTCGATGGGCAGCTCGCCACGGCGATGGAAACGACGGCCCACCCCCTGGAAGCGGGCCAGCGCGTCAGCGATGACCTTGGGATCGGCGCCCAGCTGCCAGCCGACGGCCGCCGCCGCCAGCGCATTGAGCACATTGTGCCGGCCCGGCGAATTCAGACGTACCGGCGTCGGCTCGGCCTCGCCCGGCAGATGCAGGAGAAAGGTCATTTCAAAACCTTCCTGGCGCACGTCGCTGGCCCGCACATCGGCCTGCCCGGAGTCGATGCCGTAGGTCAGGCTGCGGCGGGTGGTCTGGCGCGCCAGCTCGGCCACTTCCGGATCATCCACGCACAGGACCGCCAGCCCGTAGAACGGCAGGCGATGCAGGAAGTCGGCAAAGGCCTTGCGCACGCCGGCGAACTCGCCACCGTAGTTTTCCAGATGATCGGCATCGATATTGGTGACGATCGCGATCACCGGCGACAGCAACAGGAAGGAGCCATCCGACTCGTCCGCCTCGGCCACCAGATACTGGCCGGTCCCCAGCCGGGCATTGGCGCCGGCCGCGTTCAGCTGGCCGCCGATCACGAAGGTCGGGTCATAGCCGGCTTCGGCCATCACGCTGGCCAGCAGGCTGGTCGTCGTCGTCTTGCCGTGGGTGCCCGCCACCGCGATGCCGCGCCGGAAGCGCATCAGCTCGCCAAGCATCTCCGCCCGCGGAATCACTGGAATCCGCGCTTCGCGGGCGGCCGTCAACTCGGGATTGTCTGCTCTGATCGCGCTGGAAGTCACCACCACATGAGCATCGGCGACTTGCTCGGCGGCATGGCCGATATGCACGGTCATGCCCAACGCACGCAGACGCAGCGAAGTCGCCGACTCGGCCCGGTCGGAGCCCGAGACGGCATAACCCAGATTGAACAGGACTTCCGCGATGCCGCTCATGCCGACACCACCGATCCCGATGAAATGCACCCGTTTGAAGGTGCTCATCAATTCCTCATGACCGAGGACACGCAATGGCGTCATGCGGCCACCTCCATACATACATCGGCAATACGCTTGGCCGCGGCCGGTTTGGCCAGACTGCGTGCGGCAACTGCCATCGCGCGCAGGCGGGAAGGATCAGCCAGCAGCTCGCCGAGGCGGGCAGCCAGCCATTCAGGGGTCAAATCACGTTCCTGGACCAACTCGGCCGCGCCGGCCTCGACCAGGGTGCTGCCATTGCGCGTCTGGTGATCGTCCACCGCATAGGGGAACGGCACCAGAATCGAGCCCAGCCCCGCGGCCGTCAGCTCGGCAATGGTCAGGGCACCGGCCCGGCACACGGCCAGATCGGCCCAACCGTAGCTGGCGGCCATATCATCAAGAAACGGTCGCACATCGGCCCGCACGCCGGCTTCGGCATAGGCTTGCACCGCCGCCTCGAATCCGTTGCGTCCGGCCTGGTGCAGCACCTGCGGCCGCTGCGCCGCCGGCAGCAAGGCCAGTGCCTGTGGCAACAAGTTGTTCAAGGCGCGCGCGCCCAGGCTGCCCCCCAGCACCAGCAACCGCGCCGGCAGCGGCTGGGCGGCCATCCGCTCGGCGGGCTCGGGCAATGCCGCGATGGCGGCACGGACCGGATTGCCCACCCATTCAGCCCCCTTGAGGACCTGGGGGAAACCGGTCAGCACTCGCCGGGCCAGTTTCGCCAGCAGGCGATTGGTCACGCCGGCAATGCCGTTCTGCTCGTGAATCAGCAGCGGCCGCCGCAGCAGCCAGGCCGCGACCCCGCCGGGGCCGGCGACATAACCGCCCATTGACAGTACCGCCGTCGGTTTCACGCGGCGGATCAAGGCAAAAGAGACCAGCCCGGCCCGCAGCAGCATCCATGGCGCGCGCAGACGCGTCGCCCAGCCCTTGCCACGCAGGCCGCCGACCGGAACCGCATGCAGCGTGATGCCGTGCTCGGGCACCACCCGGGTTTCCATGCCGCCGGCAGCGCCCAGCCAGACCACCTCGATGCCGCGGGCGCGCAGCTGTTCGGCCACCGCCAGTCCGGGGAAAATATGGCCGCCGGTACCACCGGCCATGATCAGAACCGGCCCCTTGCCGCGCGCGCTCATGCGGCCGCCCTCGTGGTCGTCGGCGCAGGCGCCTGGGCGGCGGCGGCCAGAGCTTCCAGATAACGGCTGTTGCTGCGCCGCGCATCCAGGGCCCGGTTGATTTCAAAGGTGGCGCGCAACAGCACCCCGACCATGGCACAGGTCAGCACCATTGAGGAGCCGCCATAGCTGATCATCGGCAAGGTCAGACCCTTGGTCGGCAAGGCCCCCAGGTTCACGCCCACCGAGACCGTCACCTGCAGGCCCAGCATCAGCGACACACCGAAAGCCACATAGGCGGCATAGCGCTGGCCGATCTCAACCCCGCGCAAGCCCATCGTGAAGCCACGCCAGAGCACCAGTCCGAACAGGCCCAGCACCAGCACGATGCCGGCCAGCCCCAGCTCCTCGCCGATCACCGCCAGGATGAAATCGGTATGGGCCTCAGGCAGATAGGACAATTTGAGAATGCTTGAACCCAGCCCGACCCCGTCCCAGCTGCCCCGCCCCACCGCCATCAGTGACTGGGTCAGCTGGAAGCCGTCGTTGAAGGGATCCTTCCAGGGATCCATGAACGAGGTCAGCCGCTTGACGCGATAGCTCTCGCTGGTCGCCGCGATCACCAGCGCCGGCATCAGCGGAAGCCCCATCAGAAACAGGAAGAAGGGCCGCGCACCGCCCAGCCAGACCAGACCGATCGTCACGCCGATCACCAAGGTGGCCGATCCGAAGTCAGGCTGGGCCAGCAGCAGGGCGACCAGCATGCCGGCCACCAGCAGCGGACGCAGCAGTCCCCACAACCGGGTCTCGATGCTTTCGCGATGGCGCACCAGATAACTGGACATGTACAGCACCAGGATCAGCTTGACCGCTTCGACCGGCTGGAAGCTGGTGAAACCCAGATTGAGCCAGCGGCGGGCGCCGTTGATACGCATGCCGAAATGCGGCACGAAGACCGCCAGCAGCATCAGCACGGCACAGATCAGCAGCAGGCCGGCCCGCTGTTCCAACCAGCGCAGCTCGGTCTTCAGCGCCACCGCGGCGGCGGCGAAGCCCAGACTGAGGAAGATCAGATGCCGTTTCAGAAAATAGAAGGGCTGATGATGCTGGCTGTCGGCGACCGCGATCGAGCTGGAAGCGATCATCACCACCCCCAGACTGATCAGACCCAGCAGCCCGAGCAGCAGCAGCAGGTCCACCCGACCGCGGGGACCTTCGTGACGTCTGGTCTGCGAGTTTTCCGACATCGGCATCAGCGCACCTTCAGGGTCGCAAGACCGATCAGCACCAGCACCACGCTGATGATCCAGAAACGGACAATGACCCGAGGCTCAGGCCAGCCCTTGAGTTCGAAATGGTGATGGATGGGCGCCATCCGGAAGATGCGCTTGCCGGTCAGCTTGAAGCTGGCGACCTGCAGCATCACCGAGGCGGTTTCCATCACGAACACGCCGCCCATGATCAGCAGAACGATCTCCTGACGCACGATCACGGCCACGCAGCCCAAGGCCGCCCCCAGCGCCAACGCACCGACATCGCCCATGAAGACCTGGGCCGGATAGGTGTTGAACCACAGAAAACCGAGGCCGGCACCCGCCATCGCCCCGCAGAAGATCGCCAGTTCACCCGCGCCCGGAATCGAAGGAATCCCCAGGTATTCGGAAAACACCCGGTTGCCGGCCAGATAGGCGAACACACCGAGGGCGCCGGCGACCAGCACGCTGGGCATGGTCGCCAGACCATCCAGACCATCGGTCAGATTCACCGCGTTGGAGAACCCCACGATCATGAAATAGGCAAGCACCACGAAACCGATGCCCAGCGGAATCACCACCTGCTTGAACAAGGGCAGGAACAGTGCCGTCTCCGGTACCGGTGCAGGCCCGTGGGGAGCCCCGAGATACAGCACCACGGCCGCGAACAGGCCGAAAACCGACTGCCAGAAATACTTCCAGCGCGAAGCCAGGCCACGGCTGTCCTTCAGCACCAGCTTTTTGTAATCGTCATAGAAGCCGATCACGCCGAAACTGAGCAGCACGGCCAGCACGATCCAGACATAGCGATTGTGCAGATCCGCCCACAACAAAGTGGACACCGTGATCGCCAGCAGAATCAGGACCCCGCCCATGGTCGGCGTGCCGGCCTTGACCAGATGGGTCTGCGGACCGTCCTTGCGCACCACCTGACCGGCCTTCAGGGCCGCCAGCCGGGCAATCAGCCAGGGACCGCTGAGCAGGGACATGCTCAAGGCGGTCAGCGCGGCCATGATCGCGCGAAACGTGATGTACTGGAACAGATGCAGGCTGCTGAAATGCGGTTCCAGCCAGGTCGCCAGTTCATACAGCATGACTGACCTCCTTGCTGCCGCTCAGCGCGCTGACGATCCGGTCCATGCCGGCCGAGCGCGAGCCCTTGACCAGGCAGACGATGCCGGGCTGCAGTCCGGACTGCAGCGCCGCCAGCAAAGCGGCCTGATCGGTGAAGGCCTGAGCCCCCGCCCCGAAGGCGGCACTGGCTTCGGCGGCCAGCGGGCCGACACTGAACAAAGCATCGATGCCGGCGACGCGGGCCTGACGCCCTACCTCGGCATGCAAGGCCTTGCCGGCCGGTCCCAGTTCAGCCATGTCGCCAAGCACCAGCCAGCGCCGGCCCGGCTGGGCCGCCAGAGTGTCGATGGCAGCACGTACCGAGCCGGGATTGGCGTTGTAGCTGTCATCGATCAGCACCGCGCCATCGGCCAAGGACTGTCGGCGCAACCGGCCGGCCACCGCCGGCGCCTGTGCCAGCCCTTGAGCGATCCGCGCCAGCGGAACGCCCAGGGCCGCCGTCACGGCCGCTGCAGCCAGCGCATTGGCGACATTGTGACGACCCGGCAGCGGCAGTTCGATGGCCATGGACTCGTCGCCCAGATGCAGCTGGAAACGGCTGCCACTGGCATGCAGTTCGATGGCCGTCGCGGTCACATCAGCCTTCTGCTCCAGACCGAAACTCAACTGGCGGCGGCTGCCGGCCAGACCCAGGAAAAAACGCGCGAACGGCTCGTCGGCATTGATCACCGCCACCCCGTCGGCCGGCAGATGCTGGTAGATCGCGCCCTTGGTCTCGGCCACGCCTTCCAGGGTGCCCATGCGGGCCAGATGGGCCGGTGCGATATTGTTGACCAGCGCCACCGTGGGGCGCGCGATGGCGGCCAGATAATCGATATCACCAGGCTTGCCGGCCCCCATTTCCAGAACCGCATATTCGCAGTCCTGAGGCATCGCCAGCAGAGTCAGCGGCAGGCCAAGCTCATTGTTGTAATTGCCCGAGTTGACATGGGTACGGCCTTGCAGCGCAAGAATGGCCGCGACCAGCGACTTGACCGTAGTCTTGCCATTGGAGCCGGTGATGCCCACCACTTGCACATTGCTCTGGGCACGGACCGAACTGGCCAGATCACCCAGGGCCAAGGTCGCGTCGTCGACGAGAACCTGCGGCAGATCCACAGCCACCGGCCGGGTCACCAGCGCGCCAACCGCACCGCTGGCCTTGGCCGCCGCCAGAAAATCGTGACCGTCGACACGCTCGCCCTTGATCGCGACAAACAGATTGCCGGGCTGGATCGAACGGGTATCAATCGTCACCCCGGTCACCTCGGCATCGGCGCCGGTCAGGCGCCCCCGGGTCCACAAGGCAACGGCACTCAAGCGCATCATGCGTACTGCTCCAACGCCGTGCTGGCCACGGCAAAATCATCAAATGGAATCCGGCCCTGACGGCCTTCCTGATAGGTCTCATGGCCTTTGCCGGCCACCAGCACCATGTCCTCGGCACCGGCCTGTGCCAGTGCCCAGGCAATGGCAGCGGCACGATCGCGGATCACTGTCGCCGCGCAGGGGTCAGTCACCCCCTGCAGGATCTGCCCGACAATCTGCTCACCGTCTTCGTTGCGCGGATTGTCATCGGTAACCACAAGCTGGTCGGCCCAGGCCTCGGCTGCCGCGCCCATCAACGGACGCTTGCCCGCATCACGGTCCCCGCCGCAACCGAACACGCAGATCAGACGCCCCCGGCCATGCTCGCGCAACGCCTGCAAGGCCTGCTGCAAGGCATCGGGGGTATGTGCGTAATCGATCACCACCAGCGGCTGGCCGCCCTCTCCGCCGAGCCGGTTCATCCGGCCGTTGACCGGCTGCAGCTGCTGCAGCACCTCGACCAGCTGCGGGAAATCCGTGCCCTGCAACCCCAGACAGGCCACCACCGCCAACAGGTTGGCGACATTGAAGCGTCCCAGCAGCGGGCTGTGCACCGGGCCTTCGCCCCAGGGCGTAATCAGCTGGAAATCCAGGCCGGCCAGCGAAGCGACGACCCCTTCGGCACGCACCGCCGCCGCCGGATCACCCTCGGCGCTCAGGCTCAGGCGCTGCAGTGCACCCGGTCGGCGCATCAAGCCGCGGCCGAAGTCATCGTCGATATTGATCGCCGCCGCGCGCAGGCTGGGCCACTCGAACAGACCGGCCTTGGCCGCACCGTAGGCTTCCATGCTGCCGTGGTAATCGAGATGGTCACGGGTCAGATTGGTGAACACCGCCAGCTCGAAGTCGACGGCATTGACCCGGCCCTGCACCAGCGCGTGGGAAGACACTTCCATCGCCACGTCGGTGAAACCGGCCTCGCGGAAGGCGGCCAGCTGGCACTGCACCGCAATGGCATCAGGCGTGGTGCGCTCGCCCGCACGCAGCGCACCCGGCGCGCCGGCGCCCAGAGTGCCGATGCTGGCGCTGCGATACCCCAGCCGCTGCTGCGCCTGGGCCAGCAACTGCACCACCGAAGTCTTGCCGTTGGTGCCGGTGACACCGGTCAGACGCAATGCGGCCGAAGGCCGCCCGTAAAAGCGCGCCGCCAGCTCGCCGAGGCGCTGATCCAACGCCTCGATCCAGATCACCGGCAGTGCCGTGACCAGGCCCGGTACCAGCGGAGTCTGGGCCAGCACGGCCACCGCCCCGCCCTGCTCGGCCTGGGTCAGATGGACGATGCCGTGCTCGCGGCTGCCATTGAGGGCGACGAAGACATCACCGGAACGGACCGCCCGCGAGTCCAGACACAGTCCCGAAACGACGATATCGCCGGCCCCGGCGGGGTCAGCGATGGCGTCCAGCAGGCCTGCCAGTGTCCATGAAGTCGTCATGGCACCTCATCCGCCGGCGCTTCTTCGGCCGGGGCATCTTCCGGCGGCTTGCTGCCGACCAGCCCGCTGGGGCTCTGCACCGGCCCACCGGCATACCAGCGCCCGATATTGTCCGGCGGCACATCCAGCAGGCGCAGCGCGCCGGTCATCACGTTGGCAAACACCGGTGCCGATACCTGGCCGCCGTAATATCCGCCCTTGACCGGATTGTCGACGATGACCACGCCGACCAGCCGCGGATGATCGGCCGGCACAATACCGGCAAACACCGCTTCGTAACTGTTCTTGGCATAGCCACCGGCCTGCGCCTTGTGCGCAGTCCCGGTCTTGGCCGCCACCGTGTAGTTGGCGATGCGTGCCTTGGTCGCCGTGCCGCCCGGCTGGGTGGTGGTTTCCAGCATCTTGACCAGCTCGTGGGCCACTTCCGGCGCAACGATGGCCTTGGCCGGATTGTCCACGCCCTTGATGAAACTGGGGCGATGCATCACGCCGTTGTCGGCGATGGTGGCATAGCCATTGGCCAGTTGCAGGGCGGTGACGTTCTCGCCGTAGCCATAAGCGAAGATCGCCTTTTCACGCTGCCCCCAGGTCGCGCCATTTTTCAGATAGCCGGAGGCCTCGCCCGGAAAGCCGCTGTCAGTACTGGAACCGAAATTGAAGGCCCGGTAGGTGTTGTACATCAGCATGGTATCCAGGCTGATGGCGATCTTGGCCGCACCGATATTGCTGGACTTGGTGATCACGCCGGTCGGCGTCAACCAGCCATTGCCACCGCGCTCGACGTCATGGATATCGTGGCCCAGATACATGAAATGCCCGCCGGTGGTATCGATCAGCGGCGACGTCGGAGTGTATTTGCCGCTGGACAGCGCTGCCGCCAGGGTAAAGGCCTTCATGGTCGAGCCTGGTTCGAACACGTCGGTGGCCGCGCGATTGCGGCGCTCGCCCGGATTGTTGCTGAGCTTGGCATTTGGGTTGTAGGTAGGCAGGTTCACCATCGCCAGCACTTCGCCGGTGGCGACATCCAGAATCACCATCGAGGCGAAATCCGCGCCCGTGCGCTCCACCGTCGCGCGCAATTCGTTGAAGGCCAGAAACTGGATCCGCCGATCAATGCTCAGGGTCAGGTCGCGCCCCGGCTGGGGATCCTTGACCTGTTCAAGATCCTCCACCACATGGCCCTGACGGTCGCGCACCACCCGCTTGGCACCGGCCTTGCCGGCCAGCCAGTTGTCATAGGCCAGTTCCAGGCCTTCCTGACCATGGTCGTCGATATTGGTAAAACCCAGCACATGGGAAGTCACTTCGCCGGAAGGGTAATACCGCCGGTATTCGCGCTGGCCATTGACGCCGGGAATATTCATTGCCAGCACCGCATCGGCCGCTTCGGGCTGCATGCGCCGGCGCAGATACATGAACTCACGGTCGGCATGTTGCTGCAGCTTCTGTTTCAGATCGGACGGATCCATCTGCAGCGCCTTGGCCAGCTCAGGAATCCGCTCGGGTTCACCCAGCACCTCGCCGGGAATCGCCCAGATCGATACGACCGGGGTGGACACGGCCAAAGGTTCGCCGTTGCGATCGAAGATCGCTCCACGCGATACCGAGATCGGCATCACCCGCAGAAACCGTGAGTCACCCTGGGCCTGATAAAACCCCTTGCTGACCACCTGCAGATCGAAAGCGCGGGCCACCAGGCCCAGCGCGATCAGCCCGAACAGCCCCATCACCAAGGCCATCCGTCGCCGCACCTGCGGGCCCGGACGAGCACGCCCGCGACGGCTGGCCGTGGCGGGCGGTTTGGGCAGACGAGGCAGTCGCAGCTTCACAGATGCACCAGCTGGATGTCTTGCGGCCGCGGATCGACCATGCCCAGCCGGCCGCGCGCCTCCTGATTGATGACCCGCGGCTCGGCATCGGTCGCCTGCTGCAATTCCAGCCGGCCATATTCGACATTGAGGGCGTCACGCTCGTTCTGCAGCTTGTTCCACTGCACGAACAGCACCCGGCTTTCCTGGCGAGCCCAGACCAAGGTGATGGCCGAGCCGATCACGGCCAGCAGCATCATGCTCAGGATCAGGCTGCCCACCACTTTCATGGACCCTCTCCGCAGACACGCTCGGCCACCCGCAGCACGGCCGAACGCGAACGGACATTGAGGGCCACTTCGGCTTCGGAGGGAAATTGCGCCTTGCCGACGGCACGCAGTTCAGCCGCACTGGCCGCCGGAGGCGGGCCGCGGCGACTGCCCTGGACCCTGCCTTCGTGGTCACGGATAAAACGCTTCACCATCCGGTCTTCCAGCGAATGGAAGCTGATCACCGACAAGCGCCCACCGGGTTTCAGGCAGGACATGGCGGCCTGCAACCCGTCCTGCAGCGATTGCAGCTCGGCATTCACGTGAATGCGCAGCGCCTGGAAGCTGCGGGTCGCCGGATGCTTGCCCGGTTCGCGGCGACCAATGGCCTTTTCGATCAGCTGGGCCAGTTCGGAGGTCCGTTGCAGTGGCTGCTCGCCTCGCTGCTCCACGATACGACGGGCGATCTTGCGGCTGAAGCGCTCGTCACCGTACTGCCACAGCACCTCGGCGATACGCGCTTCATCGGCATGGGCCAGAAAATCGGCCACGCTCTCGCCCTGGGTCGGATCCATCCGCATGTCCAGCGGTGCATCGGCCATAAAGCTGAACCCTCGGGCCGACTCATCAAGCTGGGGCGAAGACACGCCCAGATCCAGCAAAATGCCGTCCAGCCCTTCGCGAGCCAGCTCCCATTCGCCCAGCGTGCAGAAATTGGCATGCCGGATGCTGACCCGCGGATCATCGGCAAAGGCCTCCCGCGCCGCGGCAATCGCCTGCGGATCACGGTCCATCAACAGCAGGCGACCTTCGGGCCCGAGACGCGACAGCACTTCGCGGGCGTGACCGCCGCGACCGAAAGTACCATCCAGATAGCGCCCGTCAGCTTGCACAGCGAGCCCCTCCACTGCCTCGCCCAGCATCACCGGGATATGCCGCAACGGCTCGGCCACGCCACACCCCGCCTTGTTCATCATCGTTTTCATCCGCGGCACCGCAGCCTTACAGCTGCAGCCCCGACATCTCGTCACTGATTTCGTCTTCACTGATCGTCTGGCGGATCTTGGCCAGATGCGCGAGCTCGCTCCACAACTCGAACTTGCCACCCATCCCCAGCAATACAGCCTTTTTCTCGATCCCGGCCGCCGCCCGCTGACTGGCCGGCAGCAGGATTCTTGCAGCGCTGTCCGGCTCGATACGCGCCGCCGCACCCACCAGTTTCATCTGCAGATTTCGATGCACGGCCTTGACGCTGGGCAGCGCATTGACCTGATCACGCACCCGCTCCCACTCGGCCAGCGGAAACAGCCACAGGCAGCCGGACTCGAAGGGGTTGTAGGTAAGCACCAGCACATTGCCGCAGGTCTCCGCCACCAGCTCCCGATAAGCGGTCGGGATAGCCAGTCGACCCTTGTCGTCGACGGTAATGGCGGTCTCACCTTGAAACACGCGGCGCTTACTCCACAAAATTCCACTAATTCACACTGAAATCCACGATAGTCGGACCCCCTGCCACTGTCAAGGGATTTTCGCTTGTGAATCAAGGAGAAAGAGCCACTGACGACAATTCGCGCATAGTCTCAGGAATGCGTGTAAACCGCTTGAAACAAAGAGATTTTTTGGATGCGGCAAAATTTTGCGGCAAACCGGTGCCGGCGGGGTCTGAATCCACGTTCAGCGAAAACCCCGGACGCATGACGCCCGCCCGCTGAAAGCGGGACGGGCGTCACAAAACAATGAAGTGCGGAGCCGGCCTGTAAGCCGGGTTCTGTACGTCTTGCGACGCGACAGTCATTCATCTCGACCTGGCGTCACCGCCAGATTCCAGCAACCTACCCGGGAACAACGCGGGCCGCGTTATCGTTCCCCTATTCGGTCTTGCTCCGGGTGGGGTTTACCGTGCCACGCGACGTTGTCCCCGCGCGCGGTGCGCTCTTACCGCACCCTTTCACCCTTGCCTGATCCGTCATCACGAGGATGGCGGCCATCGGCGGTCTGCTCTCTGTTGCACTGGCCGTCGGCTTGCACCGCCCAGGCGTTACCTGGCACCCTGCCCTGTGGAGCCCGGACTTTCCTCGAGTACCCGAAGGCACACGCGACTGTCCGGCCGACTCCGCGCCGGCAGTGTACAGCAAGCGCCCTGCCGGCACGAGCGTCAATCGCCTTCGCTGCCGTACAAGGCCTTGCGCGGCGCACCGCTGATCGCCGCCGCCAGCTTGGCGGCCTTGGCCGGCGGCAGCTCTTCACGCAACAGGTTGAAGACCCGTCGCCCCTCCCCCAGACGCGCATCGACATCATCGCCCGCACCCGCCAGCAGGATCACGCATTCGCCGCGCTGCTGGTCCGGGTCGGTGCGAACCCGCTCGACCAGTTCGCCCAGCGGCTGGCCCAGCACGGTCTCGAACAGCTTGGTCAGCTCCCGGGCCAGCACCGCCTCGCGATCGCCCCCCAGCACGACCGCCATGTCCTGCAGACTTTCCAGCACCCGATGCGAGGACTCGTAGAAGATCAAGGTCCGCGATTCGCCCTGCAAGGTCTGCAGGCGACTGCGGCGCGCCGCGGCCTTGGCCGGCAGAAAGCCCTCGAACACGAAGCGGTCGCTGGGCAGGCCGGCCACCGAAAGTGCCGCGATCGCGGCACAGGCACCAGGCACGGGAATGCAGCGGATCCCTGCCGACCGCGCCGCACGGACCAGCCGGAAACCGGGGTCGCTGATCAAGGGCGTGCCGGCATCGGAAATCAGCGCGATCGATTCGCCGGCCAGCATTCGCGCCACCAGTTGCTCGGCCTGTTCCCGCTCATTGTGTTCATGCAAGGCCTGCAAGGGCGTGTCGATCCGGTAATGCTGCAGCAGCGGGCGGGAGTGCCGGGTATCCTCGGCAGCGACAAGCGAGACCTGGGCCAGCACTTCCAGCGCTCGCGCCGAGATATCATCGCGATGGCCGATGGGGGTGGCGACCACCCACAGACAGCCGGACTGAATAGAGGACATCCGCAACTCCGATATGCCGCGTACCTGCGGCCTGATGGGCTATCATCGCGCAATTGCCGACCGCAACGATAATCGATCATCTGCAAGGACTCTCCGATGCGCCGCCTATATCGCGCGGCAGCGCTTGTTTTGCTGCCCACTGCCCTGCTCACGGCCTGCGTGCCGAGTGCAACCACCCGTTCCCCCGCCGAGCTCAAGACGGCAGGCCACGCGCGCGAACTCGCGGCCGAAGGACAGTTCGACGACGCCATCCATACTTATCTGGGCCTGGCCGAGAGCAGCGGACAGCCCGATCATTACCGGCTGCAAGCCGCCGAAGTCTACCGCCAGGAAGGGCAGCTGGGGCTGGCCGCGCCCTTGCTGCAGAACATCCAGCGCCAGCGACTGGACAGCGGCGACGCGGTGCATCTTGACCTGCTGCAGGCCGAACTGGCCCTGAGCCAACACAATACGCCCCGGGCTCTGGCCCTGACCGACCAGCCCAATCTGTCCGTGCCGGCACAATGGCTGCCGCGCCTGCAGGAACTGCGCGCCCGCGCACTGGAAGCCTCGGGCGACTACTGGCTGGCCGCGCGCAACCGCGCCATGCTCGACAACAGCCTGGAGGGGCTGGACCAGAGCCAGAACCGGCAGGCCCTCATCAGCCTGCTGATGCGACTGGGGCCGGAGGCGCTGAAAGCCCGCGCCAAGGCCTTGCAGCCGGCCGACACCATGCAGCCCTGGACCTTGCAGGCGCTCAGCCAGATGGGCATCGACACCCATGGCGACGCTCTGGGCCAGCCGGTGGGAACCTTGCTTGCAGGTGACCAGGCCAGTGTTCGCGAAGGCTATCTGATGCCCTCCCAGGTCGCCCTGCTGCTGCCGGCCAGCGGCCCTGCCGCCGGTGCCGCCAATGCCATCCGGGAAGGTTTTTTCGCCGGCTACGAAGAGGCCGCGCGCAACCATGCGCCTCGCCCCCTGGTCAAGACTTATGACAGCGGCAATACCCCCGCCTCCAGCGTGGCCGCCTACCAGCAGGCAGTGCATGACGGTGCCCGGCTGGTCGTCGGTCCGCTGGCCCGTGATGCGGTCAGCGCCGTGCTGGGCCAGCGCCAGTTGCCGGTCCCGGTCCTGTCGCTGAACTACCTGCCGGACCAGACGCCGCCACCGGCCAATACCAGCACCTTCGGCCTGCTGCCGGAAACCGAAGGCAGCCAGGCGGCCGATCATATGCTGGAAGCCGGCCTGCACCAGGCCTGGGTGATCGTGTCCGATGCCGACTTTGCCCAGCGCGCCGCCAGCGCCTTCAAGGCGGAGTTCACCGCCAAGGGTGGCCAGATCGAAGGCATGTCCACTCTGACCAGCGGCAGCGTCAACTACACTTCGCTGATCCATGGCATGGGCATGCCGTTGCAGCCGACATCGTCCCCGGGCAGTGCCGGCGCCGAGCCGGCGCCGGCAGCCACCGCCGGCCTGTTCATCAGCATGCGGGCCGAATCCGCCCGGCTGCTGCTGCCGCAGCTGCATCTGGCCCGGATCGCCTTGCCGGTATACGCCACCTCGCACGTCTTCGGCGGCAGCGACAACGCCGGTGCCGATGGCGATCTGAACGGCGTGGAATTCAGTGATGCCCCCTGGCTGTTCGATGCCCAGGCCGGCCTGCCCAGCCATGCCTCTCTGGCGGCCTTGCTGCCCACGGCGCGCGGCTCGGCAGCCCGGCTGTTCGCCTTCGGCATGGATGCCTGGTCACTGGTGCCTTATCTGGACTGGATGCGCTCGCACCCCGGCAGCTATCTGCCGGGCGCCAGCGGCCAGCTGACGGCCGACCGGCTGGGCCGGATCAGTCGGCGACTGATCTGGGCCCGCTTCGACAACGGCCTGGCCCATCCGATCGGCGGTACCCTGGATATCCATACCCTGCCTCCGGCGACGCCAGCTACCGCCGCGCCGCCGGCCCAGCCGCTGGATACGTCCGGACCATGAGCCGGCAACTCGGCCAGGCCGCGGAACAGCGCGCCTGCGCCGAGTTGCAACGGCATGGCCTGCGCCTGCTGGCCCGCAACTTCAGCTCACGACATGGCGAACTGGACCTGATCATGCAGGACGGCGCCGAGCTGGTCTTTGTCGAAGTGCGGATGCGGCGGCAAGCCAGTCACGGCGGGGCAGCGGCAAGCATCACCGCCACCAAGCGGCAGCGCCTGGTCCGCACCGCCGCCCTGTGGCTGCAGCAGAATCCCCAGCTGTCCCGTCAGCCTTGCCGCTTCGACGTAGTCAGCGTCGAAGGCCCTGCCGGGCATGGCTCGCTGCAGTGGATCCGCGCCGCGTTCGAAGCCGATTGAGGCTCAGCCCGCCACCTGACGCGCCCGCCACAGCAGCTCCAGCCCGAACAGGCCGAACACCGCGCCGGCCACACCATCGAGCACCCGCCCCATCCGCGCGTACCAGCTCCGCATGGCGGGCAGGCCGAACACGATGGCGACCACGCTGAACCAGGCCAGAGTCTCCAGCACCACCAGCAGCCACAACTCCCAGCGCACTGCCACGGCACTGTGCCCGCCTACGAAAGCCGAAAAGATGCTGCCGAAGTAGATCACCACTTTGGGATTGGCCAGATTGGTCAGCAGGCCCTGACGCAAGGCCTTGCCGGCACTGCGCGGCAGCAGCGGAGCCAGCTCGCCATCAGAGACCTGGACCGGCCGGCGCAAGGCCGCCCGCAACATCTGCAGGCCGATCCAGATCAGGTACAGGCCACCGGCAAGACTGACCGCCCGCTGCAACCAGGCCAGTCGCTGAAACAGCAGATGCAGGCCGGCCAGCGCCAGCCCCGACCAGAAAGCCACGCCCAGAGTGATGCCCACCACGCCGGCCATCGCGACCCGTCGCGAATGTCGGGCCGCCCCCTGGCTGACAAACAGAAAATCCGGTCCCGGGCTCAGCAAGGCAATCAGCTGCACCAGGGCCACGGTCAGAAAGAAACCCATTGCCATCCTCCTCAAGAGATGCGCGTTGCCCGCGCCATCTCTGGATCGATCCATATCACATCGGGATACAAAACCCCGCATCTCGTTCTTGCCGCGGGACAGTCACTCAACTAGGCTTGCCGGTTGCGCATCTATCCGCCGGGCGAGTGCCCCGCGTTTTCTCAGGGAACTCCACGCATGCTAGCAACCCTCGGCCATGTGATGTTTGGTCTGTTCGGCTTGGCCGTGCTGATCGGCATCGCATTTTTGTTCTGCAACAACAAGCGTCGCGTCGACTGGAAGCTGATCGGCACCGGCGTGATCATGCAGATCCTGTTCGCTACGGCCGTGCTGAAGCTGCCCGGCGGACGGGAGGTGTTCGATGCCATCGCCACCGGCTTCGTCAAGCTGCTGGATTATGTCCACCAGGGCTCGGCCTTCATTTTCGGCAGCCTGCTGGACAGCGAGCATGTCGGCTACATCTTCGCCGTGCAGGTCCTGCCCACCATCGTCTTCTTCGCCTCGCTGACCGGCGTGCTGTACCACCTCGGGGTGATGCAGCTGGTCGTCAAGTGGATGGCCTGGGTCATCACCAAGGCCATGCGCGTCTCCGGCGCCGAGACCACCAGCGTCTGTGCCAGCGTCTTTATCGGCCAGACCGAGGCGCCGCTGACCATCAAGCCCTATATCGGTCGCATGACCCAATCCGAACTGATGACCGTCATGATCGGCGGCATGGCCCATATCGCCGGCAGCGTGATGGCGGCCTATGTCAGCATGCTGGGGGGCCATGACCCGGCCCGACAGCTGTTCTTCGCCAAGCATCTGCTGACCGCCAGCATCATGGCGGCCCCCGCCACGATGATGCTGGCCAAACTGCTGGTGCCCGAGACCGGCGAGCCGCTGACGCGGGGCACGGTCAAGATCGAAGTCGAGAAGAATACCGCCAACATCATTGATGCCGCCGCCAACGGCGCCGCCGACGGGCTGCGTCTGGCCATGAACGTCGGCGCGATGCTGCTGGCCTTTGTCGCTCTGATCGCCCTGCTGAATGCCCCCATCCAATGGCTGGGCTCGACCCACTGGGCCGGCGGCAGCCTCAATGCCTGGCTGTCCGCCCATGCCGGTCACCCGGTGGCCTTGAGCCTGCAGACCCTGTTCGGCTGGCTGCTGGCGCCGGTGGCCTGGCTGATCGGCGTACCCTGGCAGGATGCCACCCTGGTCGGCAGCCTGATCGGCGAAAAGGTGGTCCTGAACGAGTTCGTCGCCTATGCCGATCTGTCCACCCATCTGGACAAGCTGCTGCCCCAGAGCCAGCTGATCGCCACCTATGCGCTGTGCGGTTTCGCCAATTTTTCCTCGATCGCCATTCAGCTGGGCGGCATCGGCGGGCTCGCGCCCGAACGGCGCCAGGATCTGGCCCGCCTGGGCCTGCGTGCGGTGCTGGGCGGCTCGCTGGCCACCTTCATGACGGCCACCATCGCCGGCGTGCTGGAAACCCTGTAAGCCGGCCCCCACCCTCGGCGATACCGATGCGTCTCCGGGATCGCCGAGGGTGACAACCGTCATCCGCAGGAACTGAGGGCTGCCACTGCCGACAGGGTCTCCCGGGCCGCACACTGCTGCCATCGCCCCAGGAGCTTCATCCCATGTCGATCCATATATATGCGCCACTGCCGACCCTGCTGGGTGGCGTCTTCGGACTGAGTGAAGCATGGCTGGCCCTGCGGCGGCATTCACGCAGCTCCCGCGCAAGCCTGGATCGCGGCTCCCTGCTCGGGTTCTGGATTCTGGTCCCCGTCTCGCTGATGCTCGCCCAGTGGGCTGCCGCCGCCCTTCCGCAGTGGCGGCTGCCAGGCACGTGGCCCCTCGACATCGGCATGCTCCTGCTGGTCGCCGGACTGGTCCTGCGCTGGTACAGCATCTGCCATATCGGGCGCTGGTTCACCGTGAATGTCGCCATTCATGCCGAACAGCCCTTGATCAAGAGCGGCCCTTACCGATTCGTCCGTCATCCCTCCTACAGCGGCGCCCTGCTGGCGCTGATCGGGCTGGGCCTGAGCACCGGCCACATCGTGGCCATGCAGTTGGCCTGGCTGCCCGCACTGCCCGCCTTCATCTACCGCATCCATGTCGAGGAAAAGGCGCTGAGGCAGGCCTTCGGTGAAACCTGGCGCGTCTATTGCCGCCATACCTGGCGCCTGCTGCCCGGCCTTTGCTGAACCTGCCACCACCCGACCGGGGGTGACGGAGCGCGCGAGCTATACTGAAGAGCCTCGAATCCACCCTCCGCGTCTCTCCTGCATGCATATCGGCCCCTATTCCATCGCCCCGGCCCTGGTCCTTGCACCCATGGCAGGCGTCACCGACAAGCCTTTCCGGCTGCTGTGCAAGCGGCTGGGGGCAGGCTATGCCGTATCGGAGATGACCACCTCCGATCCGCGGATGTGGCATACCCGGAAGAGCCTGTGGCGGATGGATCACCGCGGCGAACCGGATCCGGTAGGCGTCCAGATCGCCGGTGGCGATCCGCGCTATCTAGCCGATGCCGCCCGCTACAATGTGGACCACGGCGCCCAGATCATCGACATCAACATGGGCTGTCCCGCGAAAAAAGTCTGCAATGTCTGGGCCGGTTCGGCCCTGCTGCAGGACGAGGCGCTGGTCGGCCGCATTCTGGAAGCCGTGGTCGCCGCCGTGGATGTTCCCGTCACCCTGAAGATCAGGACGGGCTGGAATCATGAAAACGTGAACGGCCTGCAGGTGGCCCGCATCGCCGAGGCCAGCGGCATTGCCGCGCTGGCCGTGCATGGCCGCACACGCGACCAGCACTACACCGGCGAGGCCGAATACGCGACCATCGCCGCGATCAAGCAGGCCGTCGCGATCCCGGTGCTCGCCAACGGCGACATCACCGATGCCCGCAAGGCCCGGGCGGTACTGCATGCCACCGGCGTCGATGGTCTGATGATCGGTCGGGCGGCGCAGGGCCGGCCCTGGATATTCCGCGAGATCAGCCACTTTCTGGCGACCGGCAAGGAGCTGCCGCCACTCTCGCCTGCCGAGGCGGGAGCCATTCTGCACGAACATCTGTTGCAGCTGTACGCCTTCTATGGTGAAGAGACCGGTGTACGGATCGCCCGCAAGCATCTGGGCTGGTATGCCAAGGACAGGCCTGAAAACGCCGGTTTCAGGGCCGTGGTCAACCGTGCCGAAACCGCTGAAGCGCAGCTGCGCTGTGCCGACCACTATTTTCAGGCGCTGGCCGCCGGCGATCAGGCCACGCTCCAGACCGCCTGAGCCCTGCGCCCCCCTCCCCGCACAGGGCCTGCAGCAGGGCCCCGAGGGCCAGAGCACGCCGTATCGGCACACAGCCGCCGACAGGCGGAAAACCTCCTCATATGCATGACTTGAAGACATCTGGATGGCTGGATGTCGACTTGAAGGCAGCGATTGACTTCCCCCGCGGGGCGGACTATCGTTCGCCCGTTGCTGGTTTTCATCTCTTCATCCGAATGATGAGATGAAATTAAAAGGGAAGCCGGTGTGAATCCGGCGCTGCCCCGCAGCGGTATCCGGAAACGAACTTCGCCATCCGCACTGGAATCCACCCCGGGAAGCGGCGAACACTAGGCGGCATCACTTTTGCCATGTCCGGGAGCCCGAAGACCTGCCGCAACCTGGACGTCCCGGTTTTCACCGTACGTCCGGTCCGACCTGGGAGCCCGCGGGGGCTGGCCGGCCCTTCCTGCCCTGATGGTGGGGAGGTCTTCGTCTGCCCGCGCATGCTGCCGGCTCGCCCGCGGGGGCGAAGGTCGACCTTGCGAGCCGGCCCGTGCCGGCTTGCACGGCCCTTCGTTCCTCTTTGCCTGTCTGTCGCAACGAGGAATCATTCATGAACATCACCACCTATCTCGGCTTCCCGCGCATCGGGCGCCGCCGCGAACTCAAAACAGCTCTGGAAAACTACTGGCGCGATCCGGGCCAGGCCGAAACCCTGCTGGCTGCCGCCGAAGAGCTGCGCCGACGTCACTGGCAACAGGCCGCCGATCTGGGCATCGACTGCGTCCCGGTCAACGACTTCTCGCTGTACGATCATGTCCTGGACCAGGCCGTGCTCTTCGATGCCATTCCGGCACGCCATCGCGAAGGCTTCGAGCGCGATCCGCTGGCCGGCTATTTCGCCATGGCCCGCGGCAGTGCCGACGGTCCCGCCCTGGAAATGACCAAATGGTTCGATACCAATTACCACTATCTGGTCCCCGAACTGCAGGCCGGACAGGACTTCCGGCTGCGCGGTGACAAGCCACTGGCCGAATGGCGCGATGCAAGGGCCGCCGGCCATCAGGCCCGACCGGTGCTGCTGGGCCCGGTTTCCTTCCTGAAACTGTCCAAGTGCACCGACGGCAGCAACCCGCTGGACCTGCTGCCGAGACTGCTGCCGGTCTATCTCGAATGGCTGGCGCAATTGGCCGAGGCCGGCGTGGAGTGGGTCCAGCTGGACGAACCCCTGCTGGTCACCGATCTGGATCCGGCACTTGCCCTCGCCTATCGCCAGGCCTATGAAACCCTGGCTCGCGGTCCTTCGCCTCGCCTGCTGGTGGCGACGTATTTCGGCGGCTGCGATCCAGAACTGGCGGCCAGTCTGCCTGTGGACGGCATTCATCTGGACCTGGTTCGCGGCCCGCAACAACTGGCCACCCTGCTGCAGACCCTGCCCCGTGACCGAGTGCTCTCGGCGGGCATCATCGACGGCCGCGGCATCTGGCGCAGTCAGCCGGAACGGGTGCAGGCCTTGCTGCACGAACTCCATGAGTGGCGGCAGGCCGGGCGGCTGTGGCTGGCGCCATCCTGTTCACTGCTACACCTGCCCTATGACGTCGAACAAGAGCGTCAGCTGGCGGCAGGCCTCAAGCCATGGCTGGCCTTTGCCCGGCAGAAACTGCAGGAACTGCGCCATTACGCGGACTGGCTCGCCGGCGATGCCGCCGCGGAGCAGGCCTTGCGGGCACAGGCCGAGGTGCTCGCACGCCGGCCGCAAGCCACCGGGGTACAACGCCGACAGGTCCGGACCCGGGTGGCGGCACTCAGCCCCCAGGCCGCCTTGCGCCGCTCCGATGTCACCCATCGACGCGCCGTCCAGGCCGAGGCGCTGGCATTGCCGAGTCTGCCCACCACCACCATCGGTTCTTTCCCGCAGACAGCGGCCCTGCGCCGGGCCCGATCCGGACATCGTCGCGGCCAGCTCGATGACCTCGGCTATCAGGCCCTGCTGCGCGATGAAGTGGCACGGGTCATCCGCTTCCAGGAAGACATCGGCCTGGACGTGCTGGTACATGGCGAACCCGAGCGCAACGACATGGTCGAATATTTCGGCGAACAACTGGAGGGCTTTGCCTTCACCCGCCATGGCTGGGTCCAGAGCTATGGTTCACGCTGCGTCAAACCTCCGATCATCTGGGGCGATATCGCCCGCCCCCGACCGATGACCGTGGCCTGGGCCACGTATGCGCAATCGCTGACCTCCCGCCCGGTCAAGGGCATGCTGACCGGTCCGGTCACCCTTCTGCAGTGGTCGTTTGTCCGTGATGACCTGACGCGCGCGGAAATCTGCCTGCAACTGGCCCTGGCCTTGCGCGACGAGGTCCATGACCTGGAAAAGGCCGGTATCGGAGTAATCCAGATCGATGAACCGGCCCTTCGCGAAGGCCTGCCCCTGCGCGCCTGCGAACATGCCGCCTACCTCGACTGGGCCGTGCATGCCTTCAAGGTGGCCGCCGGCGGGTCGCAGGACCGGACCCAGATCCATACCCATATGTGCTACAGCGAATTCAACGAGATCATGCCTGCCGTCGCCGCCCTGGATGCGGACGTGATCTCGATCGAGAGCAGCCGCTCGCGGATGGAATTGCTGGAAGCCTTCCAGGCCTTTGACTATCCCGCCGCCATCGGTCCCGGCGTATACGACATCCATTCGCCGCGGGTGCCTTCCGGCGAGGAGATGCTGGAACTGCTGCAACGGGCCTTGCGCGTGCTGCGCCCTGAACAGCTGTGGGTCAACCCCGACTGCGGCCTGAAAACCCGTGACTGGGACCAGGTCGAACCGGCCCTGCGACACATGGTGGATGCCGCGCGGCAGCTGCGCGCGACACTGCCGCCGGCCTGACAGCGCCGCCCCGGCTCAAGGCGGGCCTGATCGACGGCGCAGACTTGCCTTTCTGATCAAGGAGATGCAAGACATTTCACACCCTGGATCGCCATGCGTCTGATTGCCGCATGGCGATACTCGAGTCCTGGCTGCCGCGCTGAAACATGGCTGGAACACGGTTGCTGACTTAATGGAATATCACAATTCCTCTGCAGCCCATGGAAATTCCGCGCATCAGGTGTATCATGGGCGATTGAATTTCATCTCTTTATCCGTAAAGAAGGATAATTGCGACAATGAGCAACTTTCTGTTCACCTCCGAGTCGGTCTCCGAAGGCCATCCGGACAAAATCGCCGACCAGATCTCTGACGCCGTTCTCGACGCCATTCTGGCCCATGACAAGAATGCGCGCGTGGCCTGCGAGACCATGGTCAAGACCGGCGTCGCCATTGTCGCCGGCGAAATCACCACCAATGCCTGGATCGATCTGGAAGCCCTGACCCGCAAGGTCATTCTGGATATCGGCTACAACAGTTCCGACGTCGGTTTCGACGGCGAGACCTGCGGCGTGCTGAACCTGATCGGCAAGCAGTCGCCCGACATCAACCAGGGCGTGGATCGCAAGAGCCCGGAAGAACAGGGTGCCGGCGACCAGGGCCTGATGTTCGGCTATGCCACCAACGAAACCCGCGACTACATGCCGGCGGCGATCTATTACTCGCACCGCCTGGTCGAGCAGCAGGCCAAGATCCGCAAGAAGCGGAATTCGCCCCTGCCCTGGCTGCGCCCGGATGCCAAGAGCCAGGTCACCCTGCGCTACGAGGACGACAAGGTCGTGGCGATCGATGCCGTGGTGCTGTCGACCCAGCATGATCCTGACATCAAGCAGAAGGACCTGATCGAGGCCGTGCGCGAGCACATCCTGCTGCCGGTCCTGCCCGAAAAGCTGCTGCACAAGGGCACAAAGTTCCATATCAACCCGACCGGCAAGTTCGTGATCGGCGGCCCCGTCGGCGACTGCGGCCTCACCGGCCGCAAGATCATCGTCGACACCTACGGCGGCTGGGCCCGTCACGGTGGCGGCGCCTTCTCGGGCAAGGATCCGTCCAAGGTCGATCGTTCGGCGGCCTACGCCGCGCGCTACGTGGCCAAGAACATCGTCGCTGCCGGCATTGCCGACCGCTGCGAAGTCCAGGTCTCCTACGCCATCGGCGTGGCCGAACCGACCTCGATCTCGGTCACCACCTTCGGCACCGGCAAGATCGCCGACGAGAAGATCGAGCAGCTGATCCGCAAGCACTTCGACCTGCGCCCCTACGGCATCATCCAGATGCTGGACCTGGTGCACCCGATCTATCAGCAGACCGCAAGCTACGGCCACTTCGGCCGTACTCCGCGCGAGATCGTCGGTCCCAATGGCGAGACCTACTCCAGCTTCTCGTGGGAAAAGACCGATCGTGCCGAGGCCCTGCGTGAAGATGCCGGCCTGGGCAAGGGCAAGAAGGCCAGGTAAGCCGGCCTCGACCTGTATCCACCTTCGGGTGGATGATCGACGGCGCGCCCTTCCGGGTGCGCCGTTTTCATTTCCGCCGACTCCGACCTGCCGGCCCCTGCATGGATCATTTCCGCATGACGACATCCACGCCCGAGCGTATCCCGCATCGCCACAGTGCCATGGAAGATGCCCAGGCCCTTCTGCTGGGAACCCTGCTGGTCGCCACCGGCGTCTTTCTGTTCCACCATGACCACCTCCTGACCGGCGGTACCGTCGGTGCCTCGGTGCTGCTGTCCTATGTCACCCCGCTCAGTTTCGGCCTGATTTTCTTTGTGCTGAATCTGCCGTTCTATTACTTTGCCTATCGGCAGATGGGTGCGGCCTTCACGTTGAAGACCTTTGCCGCCATCGCGCTGGTCTCGGCCTACAGTCACCTGCTGCCCGGCCTGATCGACATCGGCTCGCTGAACCCGGTCTTCGCCAGCATTCTGGGCGGCAGCCTGGCGGGCATCGGCTGTCTGATGCTGTTCCGCCACGGGGCCAGTCTGGGCGGCTTCAATATTGCCGCCCTGTATTGCCAGAGCCGGCATGGCATCAGCGCAGGCAAGCTGCTGCTGGGCTTCGATCTGTGCGTGATGCTGGCCGGCCTGTGCCTGCTGCCCTGGAAGCTGGTGCTGATCTCGGTGCTCAGCGTGCTGGTGATGAACATGATCATCACCATGAACCATCGCAACGGCCGTTACAACGGCATCAGCTGAGACCGGGCAGACCCGTCAGCAACGCCGCCGCGCCCCTCGGGGCGCCAGCCGCCGAACTCACCCCTTGCCCGTCGAAGCTGCGTCCACGCTCAGGAACACCGGCTCCAGCTGCCGATAGAGACGACGGAACACCGGATGGCGCTGCTCCCGATAGAACGCCGAGCGGTCAGCCCGTGGCGTGAAGGTCTGCAGCAGCGGCGGCGGCGGGCAGACCTCGTCCAGCGAGGCCTCCGGCTCGACTGCCAGCCAGGCCAGCCGGGCCGCACCCAAGGCCGGCCCGACATCCCCACCGGCCCGCTGCTGCAGCGGACGCCCCAGGATATCGGCCAGCATCTGCAGCCAGTAGGCGCTGCGAGAGCCGCCCCCGATCACGGTGATCACCTCGGCTCCCAGGCCCGCGGCCTCGACCGCCAGCACGCCATCGAGCAGTCCAAGGCCTACACCTTCCAGAGTCGCATTCGCCAGATCGGCTCGCACTGTGGTCGCCGACAGACCGACAAAGGCGCCCCGTGCATGGGTATCGTTGTGCGGTGTCCGCTCGCCGTTCAGATAAGGCAGGAACCAGGGGCTGTCGGCCCGGACCGGCCCGGCCGCCTCTGCATCGGCGAGCAAGGCCGCCACATCGGAATAGCCGGCCAGACGGGCACTGAAATCCAGACAGCTGGCGGCGCTGAGCATCACGCTCATCAGATGCCAGGTATCGGGCAGCGCATGGCAGAAGCTGTGAACCGCCGATTCCGGACATGCCTTGAAACCCTCCGAAACCGCAAAATAGACGCCCGAGGTTCCCAGTGACAGCATCGCCTGACCGGCCTTGACGATGCCGACACCGATCGCACCGGCCGCATTGTCCCCGCCGCCACCAGCCACCGGCAGCTTGCCCAGCTTCCAGCGCGAGGCCAGTTCGGGCCGCAACCGGCCTGTGCTCTGACTGCCCTCGAAAAGTTCAGGCATATGCTCGATGCCCAGGCCGCAGGCTGCCAGCATCGGTTCGCTCCACTGCCGTCTGGCGACATCCAGCCACAAGGTACCGGCCGCATCGGACATGTCGCTGGCATAAACGCCGGTCAGGCGCAGCCGCAGATAATCCTTGGGCAGCAATACCTTGGCAATCTTCCCGAAGATCTCCGGTTCATGCCTGCGAACCCACATCAGTTTGGGTGCGGTGAAGCCCGGCATCGCCAGGTTACCGGTGATCTCGCGAAAACGCCCGACCTGTTCCAGCTCGTCACATTCCCGCTCGCTGCGGCCGTCGTTCCACAAGATGGCCGGCCGCAGCACCTCGTCGCCCGCGCCAAGCAAGGTCGCCCCATGCTGCTGGCCCGACAACCCGATGGCCTCGATATCGGCCAGCGTCAGTCCTTTGCCGGCGGCTTCGGCCAGCAGCGCATCCATGGCATGCACTGTCGCCTGCCACCAGTCTTCCGGGTCCTGCTCGGACCAGCGCGGCTGCGGATGGGACAGATTCAGAGGCACGCTGGCCGTGCCCCGGAGATGGCCTTGACGGTCCACCAGGACCGTCTTGACCGAGGATGTACCCAGATCGATACCGATAAACATAGATCGAGGATGCTCTGCGTCAGGGATGCCCGGATCAATATACTGCCGCAGGCATCATCCTTTCACCCGTCCATGGATCATCGCGGCCGCTGCCGCGCGTGGCGGAAGCCCGGACCGACGGGTGACGACCAGCCGCGCCTCGATGCCTTCAGGCACGGATGGCGGCCGCCACGACTCAGTTGCCGCGACGGGAGGCCAGCATCACCCGCTGCCGGCTATGATGGCGCCGCGAAATCTTTGGCGTGGCCCGGGCCAATCGCGTAACGCGTGACCGCTTGAGCCCGCCGGCCCTGATGGCCTTGTGAGCATGCGTCTGGGCCAATGGCAGGCCACGCGCGCGACCGGCCTTGCGCGAGCGCAGACTGGCCAGCTGCCTGGCCCTGACCATGCGGCGGTGCTGGCGCATCGCCCGACGACTGGGCAGGGCCTCGGCCTGGGCGCTCTCGATCGGCGACAGCGCAGCCAGCATGCGGCGGGCCATCGGCAGATGTCGGTAGCGGCCACGACTGCGCGGCGGAGCCATCGAGGCAGCGGCCACCACCATTTCCGGGGTGGCACGATGATCAAAGCCGTCATCCAGCAGTCTGGCCATCAACTGGTCGCGAACCGCCGCGGTACGGCCGCCCATGACCACGCCGAACAGGCGGTGCCCGTTGTGCACCGCGGTCGATGCCAGATTGAAGCCCGAAGCATCGGTAAAACCGGTCTTCAGACCATCCATGCCCGGATAGCGGTCCATCAGATGATTGTGACCACGCACCAGCTGGCCACGAAACATGAATTCACGGGTGGCGAACAGCGGCGCCTGCTCCGGAAAGTCACGATAAAGCGCCCGCGACAACAGCATCAGATCACGCGCACTGGAAACATTGGCGGGATTGGGCAGCCCCGAGGCATTGGCGAAATGAGTGCGACTCATGCCCAGTTTCTGGGCCTGCGCGTTCATCATCGCGGCAAACCCGGACTCCGTGCCGCCCAGACCTTCGGCCACCACCGTGGCGGCATCATTGGCCGACTTGGTGATCATGCCGAGAATGCAGTCGTGCACCGAAATCGTCTGTCCACGACGCAGGCCCAGCTTGGTCGGCGACTTGTTGGCGGCCCAGGAAGAGACCGGCAAGGCCTGCTGCATCTGGAGGCGACCGCTGTGCAGCGCCTGAAAGGCCAGATACAGCGTCATCATCTTGGTCAGCGAAGCCGGATAATTCTGTTCGTCGGGATTCACCGCCGAAACCACCTGCCCGGTAGTCGCATCGACGACCATCGCGGCATAGCCGGCATGAGCGTTCCGACTGCACAGCGCCAGCGCGCTGAACAGCAGTGCCGCCACGAAACCAGGCACCCGGCCCGGCAACCACTCTGACTTTCGGGACACCATGGCCACGCGGATTCCTCGCTCCTGAGCTGCTATTGAAACCTGATGGCATCACTTTAATTTAAAAACACTCAACAATACAGAGGAAAAACATGAAGTCCCCGCATCAAGTTGTTGTTTAATTTAAATATAACGACTGCAATCATTTCTCTTCCAAAACATTCCTGCCGCCCGTCTCCCGTACCCCCGGGCGAACCCCGCCGGCCCTGCCCGGCCACGCCGCGGATTCCTGTCGCGAAACAGACAGCGGACACTCCGTTGCCCCCATCCCTGCTGCTAGAATGAGCGGATGTCTCTGATCCAATTGCACAGTGTCGATTTCAGTATCGGCGGTCCCCTCCTGCTTGAACACGTCGACCTCAGTATCGAGGCACGCGAGCGGGTCTGTATTGTCGGTCGCAACGGCGAAGGCAAGTCCACCCTGCTCAAGCTGATTGCCGGCGAGCTCCATCCCGACGATGGCGAAATCCGGGTCCAGAACGGCGTGGTCATCGCCCGCATGGCCCAGGAAGTGCCCAGTGACACCCGGGGCACGGTCTTCCAGGTGGTTGCCGACGGGCTGGGGGATCTGGGCCGGTTGCTGGCCCGTTACCACCAGTTGCTGGCCGACGAGGATTTCGATGCCCTGGGCGATGTCCAGAGCGAAATCGAGGCTGCCAACGCCTGGGATCTGGATCGCCGCGTCGAACTGGTCCTGGAAAAACTCGAACTGCCGGGCGATCTGGATTTCGCGGCCTTGTCCGGCGGCATGAAGCGACGGGTACTGCTGGCCCAGGCCCTGGTTCGCAAGCCCGACGTGCTGCTGCTGGACGAGCCGACCAACCATCTGGACATCGAGGCCATCGGCTGGCTGGAGAACTTCCTGCGCCAGTTCGAAGGCAGCCTGATCTTCATCACCCATGACCGCTCCTTCCTGAAAGCGCTGGCCACCCGCATCGTCGAAATCGACCGCGGCCAGCTGACCGACTGGCCGGGCGACTATGACAACTACCTGCGCCGGCGCGAAGAGCGCGCTCATGCCGAAGCCCAGGCCAATGCCTTGTTCGACAAGAAACTGGCCCAGGAAGAAGCCTGGATCCGGCAGGGCATCAAGGCCCGGCGGACCCGCAACGAAGGTCGGGTCCGTGCGCTGAAGGCCTTGCGCAACGAACGCTCGGAGCGGCGCGAACAGCAGGGCAATGCCAAAATCACGGTGGCCTCGGCCCAGGCCTCGGGCAAGAAGGTGATCGAGGCCAGAGATGTCAGCCAGGCCTACGAAGGCCGTCACCTGCTGGCCGGCCTGTCAACCACCATCATGCGTGGCGACCGGATCGGCATCATCGGCCCCAACGGCGCCGGCAAGAGCACCTTGCTGAAGATCCTGCTCGGCGAACTGAATCCGGAGCAGGGCGAGGTCACCCTCGGCACCGGCCTGCAGATCGCCTACTTCGATCAGCACCGGGCCCAGCTGGATGACCGGCTCAATGCGCTGGACAACGTGGCCGAAGGCCGCGAATACATCGAGCTCAACGGCCAGCGCAAGCACATCATCGGCTATCTTCAGGACTTCCTGTTCTCGCCGGAACGAGCCCGCGCGCCGATCACCCGCCTGTCCGGCGGTGAACGCAATCGCCTGCTGCTGGCCAAGCTGTTCGCCCAGCCCTCCAATCTGCTGATCATGGATGAACCGACCAATGATCTGGACGTGGAGACCCTCGAGCTGCTGGAAGAGCTGCTGATCGACTATCCCGGTACCTTGCTGCTGGTCTCGCATGACCGCGCCTTTCTGGACAACGTGGTCTCCAGTACCCTGGTGCTGGAAGGCGAAGGCCGGGTCGGTGAATATATCGGCGGCTATGAGGACTGGCTGCGCCAGCGCGGAAACGCCCCGCAGACAGCGTCCAGCGCTGCGGCGCCTGCCGTCGCCGCGGCCCCGGTCGCGGTGCCGGCCAAGCCGGCCCGCAAGCTCAGCTACAAGGATGCCCGCGAGCTGGAACAGCTGCCGCTTCGGATCGAGACCCTGGAGCAGCAGCAGGCCGGCAAGAGTGCCCAGATGAGCGACCCGGCCTTCTTCCAGCAAGGTGCCGAAGCCATTGCCAAACTCAATGCCGAGCTGGCCGCGATCCAGGCCGAACTGGAACAGGCCTATGCCCGCTGGAGCGAGCTGGACCAGTAGGCCGACGACGCATGCGGACCGTGTCCGGGATGGAACACGGTCCGGATCGCCCTCGCCGGCAAGCCCTTCCGGGCGATGGCCGCCCTCCGGACTTGAAAGATCCGGCTCCGGCCCCCTACCTTGTCTACGGGCTGCCGCGATGCGGCAGGCCCGGGCCTGTCCGCCTCGATGCAGGCGTTTTCCCCCATGACAAGGAGCCATCCCGATGAGCGCGATTCCCTCGATCCCCCTCAATGACGGCCACCGCATTCCCCAGCTGGGCTTCGGCGTCTTCAAGACCCCGCCGGCGGAAACCGCCGCCGCCGTCGGCGCCGCTTTCGATGCCGGCTACCGCCATATCGACACGGCGGCGATCTATGGCAACGAGGAAGGTGTCGGCCAGGCCATTGCCGCCTCAGGGCTGGCCCGCGACGAGCTGTTCATCACCACCAAGCTGTGGAATGCCGACCAAGGCTATGACAGTGCGCTGAAAGCACTGGACCTGAGTCTGGACAAGTTGAAGCTGGACTATGTCGATCTGTACCTGATCCACTGGCCGGTGCCCTCGCGCGGACTGGCTCTGGACAGCTGGAAGGCCCTGATCAAGGCGCGCGAAGCCGGCAGGATCCGCTCCATCGGCGTCTCCAATTTCCGTGCCGAAGATCTGGACGCGATCATCGATGCCACCGGCGTCACCCCGGTGCTCAACCAGATCGAGCTGCATCCCCTGCTGCAGCAGACCGAACTGCGTGACGTCGATGCCGCCCGCGACATCGTCACCGAGTCCTGGAGTCCGCTGGCCCAGGGCGGCGAGGTGCTGGATGATCCCGGGCTCAAGACCATCGCCGCCAAGTACGGCAAGAGCCCGGCCCAGATCGTGCTGCGCTGGCATATCGAGCTGGGCCTGGTGGTGATTCCCAAATCGGTCACTCCTTCGCGGATCCGTGACAACGCCGACATCTTCGATTTCAGCCTGGATACGGCGGACCTCGCCGTGATCGCCGAGCTGAATCAGGATCGGCGCATCGGACCGGACCCCGCGACCCTGACCTGACGACAGCCATCCGGCGCCCCGCGTCATGGCAGCCCTCTGCCGATCCCGGAATCGGATGACGAGCCCCCCCCCCCGATCCGCGGTCCGGTCTAGATGACCGTGAGGCGGTCATCACCACCTGTCTGGAGTGTCAATGTCCGGTTCACCCGTCCGCCCTACCACCCATGTAGCCCGTCACGGATTGGGCCATTTGCGACCGAAACTGCATTTCAGCCCCTCCGCCGGCTTCATGAATGATCCCAACGGGCTGCTGCATGATGGTGAGCGCTACCATCTGTATTACCAGTTCGCGCCCGGCCCCCTGGCCGTGCACGGTCATATCTGCTGGGGCCATGCCCTGGCCGAAGATCTGTACCACTGGCACGATGCGCCGACGGCGATCCGGGAAACCGCGGATGGCCAGGCCTTCAGCGGCTGTGCGCTGATCGACCACCGCAACGACTCCGGTCTGTTCGCCGGGCCCGGTCCGCAGAATATCGTGGCCATCTATACCCGTCATCGGGACGGCCGCCAGAACCAGTGGCTGGCGATCAGCCAAGACGGCGGACTCGACTTCGAGGAGCCGGCCGGCATCAATCCCGTACTGGATATCGGCAGTGACTCCTTCCGCGACCCGAAGGTCTTTTTCCATGCCCCCAGCGGCCGCTGGATCATGGTCGTCGCCCTGGCCCGCGCCCACCGCATCGGCTTTTACGGATCAGGCGATCTGCTGCACTGGCAGGCCCTCAGCGAGTTCGGCCCCGAGGGCATGCTCGGCATCGACTATGAATGCCCCAATCTGGTCGAACTGGATATCGAAGGCGGCGGCCGGCGCTGGGTCCTGATCATCTCGATCAACCCCGGAGCGCCCCAGGGCGGCAGCGGCAGCCAGTATTTTGTCGGCGATTTCGATGGCGAGCGCTTCGTGCCGGATCCTCAGGGTCTGCGCCTGCTGGATGCCGGCAAGGACCATTACGCCATCCAGGTCGTCGAAGGCCTGCCATCGGACCAGGCCACCGGCATCGGCTGGCTGGGCAACTGGCAGTATTGCCAGGAAGTGCCTTCCGAAGGCTGGCGCGGCGTCATGACCTTGCCGCGAGGACTGGGCCTGCGCCGGGACTGGATGGGCGGTCTGAGTCTGGTCCAGCATGTGCGCGGACTGGAGCCCTTGCGCGTGCCGATCGCCCGGCCGAGGATCGACTCAAGCCTGATGCCGGACCAGCCCCTGACGGATCTGGACCTGCCCGTGGATGCCGCTGTCGAGCTGCTGCTTCGGTTCCATCTGGAAAGCCTGCCCACCGCTCCCCCCGGGCGTGGCGGACGACTGGTGCTGTGCTTTGGCAATGCGCAGGGCGAGCGTCTGGAGATTGGCTACGATGCCGCCAGCCATCAGCTGTGGACCGATCGCGGCGAGTTGCGGGGTTTCAGCCACCCCTTCTTCAGCCAGCGCAGCGCGATCGCCCTGGGGCCGGATCGCCGCGAGGTACGGCTGCAGCTGATCATCGATGGCTGCAGCCTGGAAATGCTGGCCCAGGACGGTGAATACTCGATGAGTTCGATGATTTATCCGGCGGCGCCACTGGATCGCCTGGCCATCTATGTCGAAGCCGGGCAGGCCGGATTCGGACAGCTTGAACTGAACCGGCTGCAGTCGACGCTGACGCGGAGTTGAGCATTCATCTCGGTACGGCGCAGCTCCCACCGGGCGGTGGGGGCTGCGCCGTACCGGACCTCACCCCTGTGCCAGTTCTTCCAGCAACTGGTGACTGCTGAGCGGGCGAGAGAAGAACAGCAGATCCGATTCAAACGGAAAGCGCTGCTCCTGCTCGCTGGTCGCCGCGGTGCAGTCGGTCAGCGACACGACCTTGAAGCCCTTTTCATAGGCACTGCGCACCGTCGACTCGACACAGCAGTTGGTCAGCAGGCCGGCGACGGCGACATGCTCGATACCCTTGCTGCGCAGGATGAAGTCGAGATTGGTGCTCCAGAAGCAATCCAGACCACGCTTGCCGGCAATCCGGATGTCACCCGGCTGCGGCGTCAGCTGATCGCAGATGGCTCCGCCCCACGTATCCTCCAGAAAGGCCTGGTTGTCGACCACGCCCTTGAGAATGCCGTAAGGCTGCTCGCCCAGTTCGATATAACCCGGTGCGAAAGTGATGGGGGCATGCATGATGGCCACGCCCAGGGCCCTGGCCTTGTCCACCAGATTCACGGTGTTGGCCAGCATGTCGGTGCGCTTCATGACCGGTGCCACGCCGGCATGGAGCGCACCGCCTTCACTGACGAAGTCATTCTGGTATTCGATCAGCACCAAGGCCGTACGCTTGGGATTCATATGGCATGTCTCGATTGCAAGGTAAGGCGCCAATTTAACATCTTCAGGTCATCCGGTCGCAGGCCAGGGCGATGGCGGCATTTGCCGCCCTGCCCGAAAGCCGGACTCAGCCGGTGTTCTGCAGGCCCTGGGATACCCCGTTGACACAGGCCAGCAAGGCCTCCAGCAGCGGTCCCGGCTGGCTGCCCTCGCCTCGCCAGCGCCGCAGCAGATCGACCTGCAGCAGGCTGATCGGATCCACATAGGGATTGCGCAGACCGATCGATACCGCCAGCCGCGGCTGGGCCTGCAGCAGTCGGTCGCTGCCCTTGATCCGCAGGATCAGATCACGGCTGCGTTCGAATTCCTCGCTGATCCGGCCGAAAAATACCGGGTGAAGCTCGCCGGACAGCTTGGAGAAGGCTTCGGCGATGTCCAGATCACATTTGGCCAGCACCATCTCGATATCTTCCAGCATATTGGCGAAGAACGGCCAGTCCCGCGCCATCTCCTGCAGCGCCGCCAGCCCGAAAACCTGCTCGCCCTTCTGCAGGGCGAAGCCCAGTCCGTACCAACCGGTCAGAATCGAGCGGCACTGGGTCCAGGCAAACACCCAGGGGATCGCACGCAGATCCTGTACCCCCCGCATGCTGCGACGGCGGGAAGGACGCGAGCCCAGCGTCATCTGCTCGATCACGTCGATGGGTGTCGCGGTGCGGAAATAGCCGACGAAGTCCGGATGATCCACCAGCTCGCGATAGTGTTCGCGACTCCAGTTGGCCAGGGCGCCCATCTGTTCACGCCATTGGGGTGCCCGTACATCGGGCTGGCGCGGCCGCAGCGAGGCGCTGAGCACCGCGCCAAGACTCTGCTCCAGATTGCGCAGCGCCAGCGCGCGAATGCCGTATTTGCGATTGATCACCTCGCCCTGCTCGGTGACTCGCAGCATGCCGGCGACCGAGCCGCGCGGCGAGGATTCCAGGGCCTGGGTGATACGTCCGCCGCCTCGGCTGGCCGAGCCACCGCGGCCATGGAAAAAGGCGATCTCGATGCCGCCTTCGCGGGCGGCTTCCAGCAGTTCCACCTGGGCGCGCTGCACGGCCCAGCGGGCGGCCAGAGTGCCGCTGTCCTTGCCGCTGTCGGAATAACCCAGCATCACCCACTGGCGATTGCCACGGGCCTGCAGATGGCCGCGATAGACCGGATCGGCCAGCAGCGCCCGCAAGGTATCGGCCGCGGCACGCAGGTCCTCGACGATCTCGAACAACGGTGCAATGTCCAGCGGCACCTGGCCATCGTCCTGCACCAGACCGCCGCGACGGGCCAGGGCCAGTACCGCCAGCACGTCCGCAGCGCTGCGCGCCATACTGATGATGTACAGCCCGGCCGCCTCGACGCCGTAGCGCGCGCGCATCGCATGCAATTGAGCGAACACCGCCTGCATGCGCTGGACGGTGGCATCCTGTGCATCGCGGGGCAATGCACGGGTACCGCCGGCATACTCGCCCAGCACCTGCGCACGCTCCGATGCCGGCAGCTCCACCCATTCCGGTCGCTGCAGAAGCACGGCCAGCGCATCATCATGGACACGGGAATCCTGGCGCACATCCAGCCGCGCCAGATGAAAACCGAAGGCCAAGGCCCTGCGCCGCAGACGACGCACCTGCCGGGCGCCCGCATGTTCACCGCGATGGCCGCGCAGGCTGGCCTCGATCAGGGCCAGATCGTCACAGAACGGCTCCGGGCCGGCATAGGCTCCAGCCCCGTCATCCCGCGTCGCCTCGATCCGCGCATCGATATAGGTCAGCAGACAGCGATACGGCATGTTCCGGTGGCGGGGCCGGATCCGGCGGTCGACGTCGGGCAGCAGGGCGGCATAGTCGTGCAACCGCTGCTCGATCGCCGGGCTGACCGCAACCCGGTCGCTGGTCTGGCTCAACAGACTTTCCAGTTGTTGCAGGTCGGCCTGGTAGGCCTCCAGCACCTGGCTGCGCTGGGCCGACAGGCTGGCCTCCATGGTCTCGGCACCTACATTGGGATTGCCGTCCATGTCACCGCCTACCCAGGTGGCGAAGCTCAGCAGTCTGGGCAGCTCCGGCGACTGGCCATAGACCTGCTCCAGAGCTTCCGCCAGCTGGGCATAAAGACTGGGCACCACCCGGTACAGGGGATGGGACAGGTAGTAGCTGACGTGGTAGTGCTCGTCCTGCACGCTGGGTCCCGTCGCCGCCGATTCGGCAGTCTGCCAGGCCGCCGACAGCGCGGTCAGCATCGCGGATCGATCAGCCCTGCGCTCCTGCGGCGTGCGACCGGCATCGAAACCGTGGATCAGCGCGTTGACGATCACTTTCTGCTTGTCCAGCAGCGAACGACGCATCGCCTCGGTGGGATGCGCCGTGAACACCGGCTCGATCCGGGTCTTTTCGATCCAGCCCATCAGCTCTTCAAAGCCGACGCCGTTCTGCTTGAGACGGGCGAAGACATCCAGCAGCGATTCGGGCTGGGGACGCTCGTCGGCGCGCTGGTAATCGCGGCGGCGGCGGATCCGGTGCACCATCTCGGCCATGTTGACGGCCTGGAAATACATCGAAAAGGCCCGTGCCAGCGCCTGCGCATCATCCGCCGCCCAGCCGCCGAGACGGGCCGACAGCTGATCCATCGGCCGGCCTTGCTTGCGCCGGTCGATCGAGGCCTTGCGGATGGCCTCGACCTCCTCGTAAAAACTTTCGCCCGCCTGTTCGCTCAGAACCTGGCCGACCAGAGCTCCCAGGCGGTGCACATCCTCACGCAGCGGTCCATCATGGGCCAGAAATTCAGGGTTGCGGTTTACATCCATCGCAAGGCTCCGGTGAGTGGCATCCTAGCGTACCGAACCCGGCACGATTTCACACCAGCTGAACGATTGCCATCCCGCCCCTGCGGCACAAGATCCCAGGCAGGCGCAGCCAAATCCCGGCAAGCCCGCTACAATGTCCGATACGCTCACCGAGGAGCGTTGCGACCGTGGCAGCTTCCTGTCCCCGGCCAGGCTCGGTGTGGCGGCCTTGTGCAACGGCGCTCGATCATGTGCGGCATGGCTGCGGCCCTGCCGTGCAACCGACCATTGGAGCAACACCATGAATGCTGTCGCCACTACCGATACGACGACCGATTACAAAGTCAAAGACCTCAGCCTGGCCGCTCTGGGCCGCCGCCGCATCCGCATGGCGGAAGAGGAAATGCCGGGCCTGATGCAGATCCGTGCCCGCTACGCCGAAGCCAAGCCGCTGAAGGGCGTTCGCCTGTCCGGATCCCTGCATGTCACCAAGGAAACCGCGGTGCTGGCAGAAACCCTGCGCGAACTGGGCGCATCCGTGCGCTGGGCCTCCTGCAATATCTTCTCGACCCAGGATGACGTCGCTGCCGCTCTGGCCGCCGACGGCCTGCCGGTATTCGCATGGAAGGGCGAGTCGCTGGAAGAATACTGGGACTGCACCCTGGACATGCTGACCCACCCGGGTGAACTGGGGCCCGAGCTGATCGTGGATGATGGCGGCGATGCCACCTTGCTGATCCACAAGGGCGTGGAGCTGGAAAACGGTGATCGCAGCTGGGTCGATGCCCCGGGCGCCAGCCACGAGGAACAGGTCATCAAGAACCTGCTGAAGCGCGTCGCCACCGAGCGCCCCGGCTTCTGGACCAAGGTGGCCGCCGACTGGAAGGGTGTCTCCGAGGAAACCACCACCGGCGTGCATCGTCTGTACCAGCTGGCCGAAGCAGGCAAGCTGCTGGTCCCCGCGATCAACGTCAACGACTCGGTCACCAAGAGCAAGTTCGACAACCTCTACGGCTGCCGCGAATCGCTGGCCGACGGCATCAAGCGCGCCACCGATCTGATGGTGGCCGGCAAGGTCGCCGTGGTCTGCGGCTACGGCGATGTCGGCAAGGGCTGCGCCCATTCGCTGAAGGGCTTCGGTGCCCGCGTCATCGTCACCGAGATCGACCCGATCAATGCCCTGCAGGCGGCGATGGAAGGCTTCCAGGTCACCACCGTGGAAGAGACCCTGGGCCTGGCCGACATCTATGTCACGACCACCGGCAACAAGGACATCATCACCCTGGAACACATGTCCGGGATGAAGAACAATGCTCTGGTCTGCAACATCGGCCACTTCGACAACGAAATCCAGATCGATCGTCTGAATTCGGCCCAGGGCGTGCAGCGCGAGAACATCAAGCCGCAGGTCGACCGGTACACCTTCGCCGATGGCCACAGCATCTACATGCTGGCCGAAGGCCGACTGGTGAACCTGGGCTGCGCCCACGGCCACCCCAGCTTCGTGATGTCCAACAGCTTCAGCAACCAGACTCTGGCCCAACTGGACCTGTGGGCCAACCGCGAGACCTACGAGCCGACCGTCTATCGCCTGCCCAAGAAGCTGGACGAAGAGGTCGCCCGTCTGCACTTGGAGCAGATCGGCGTCAAGCTGACCAAGCTGACAGCCGAACAGGCCGCCTATATCGGTGTGCCGGTGGAAGGCCCCTACAAGCCCGAGCACTACCGCTACTGAGCCATCCGGCAAGCCAGTCGGAAAACCGGAGAAGGAGGCGCCGCAAGGCGCCTCCTTTTTGCATCCGGCAGGAGGAGCGACTGTCCCGTCCAGTGATGACGTGTCAGACTGAAGCCCCAACGGCCACTTGGAAGGCCATGCCATGTCGATCGACCACACTCACTTCAGCCCCGTCACCAGCCTGGCCGGAGGCGCCCTGATCGGATTCGCCGTCAGCCTGCTCGCCTTGGGGCTGGGCCGCATCGCCGGCATCAGCGGAATGCTGGCCGCAGCATTGCGCCCGGACCGGTCCTCCCGCAGCTGGCAGCTCGCCTTCTGTGCCGGCCTGCTGGCTTCGCCGTGGCTGTGGCAGGCCTTTCGTCCCTTGCCGGCCATCCAGGCACAGGCCTCGTGGGAGCGTTGGCTGCTGGCAGGACTGCTGGTCGGCTACGGGGCACGTCTTGCCGGTGGCTGCACCAGCGGCCATGGCGTATGCGGACTATCCCGGGGTTCGCCGCGATCCCTGCTGGCCACCGCCAGCTTCATGCTGACAGGCTTTCTCGTCGTCTGGCTGGATCGGCACGGACTGCGGGTCCCGAGATCATGAAGATCCTTGTCGCCGGCCTCAGCGGCCTGTTGTTCGGCCTTGGCCTGATCCTGGCGGGAATGAGCAATCCCGGCAAGGTCATCGGCTTTCTGGATCCGGGCGGGGCCTGGGATCCCTCGCTGGCCCTGGTGATGCTGGGGGCCATTGCCGTCAGCGCGATCGGCCTGGGTCTGGCCGGAAGACGACGCGTCAGCTGGACCGGTCAGCCCGTGCACCTGCCGCCGCGGAGGCCTTTGCAAAACCGATTGTGGCGCGGCGGCATGCTGTTCGGTGCCGGCTGGGGACTGGTCGGCCTCTGCCCGGGGCCTGATCTGGTCCTGATCGGAACCGGTCATACCGGAGCGATGCTCTTCGGCCTGGCCATGCTGGCCGGCTTCCAGCTGCATGATCGCCCTTGGCGGCGACCATCCCGAGCCACTCTCCACGATTGATGTGAAAGGACTTCTGGATGTCCGAGAGCATATGCACATGATCAATGACCATTCCTGTCAGGCATCCTGCCCGCTAAGCTGAACTCCAGGCACAGACCGGCCTGCTGTCAGGGAGGACAGTCTCATGAGTCATCACCCCACGATCACCCGCTGGCTGAGTGGATGCGCCCTCTTGTGTTCGGCAGCCCATGCCACCGACGGCTATTTCCAGAATGGCTACAGCACGCGATCTTCGGGGGCCGGCGGGGTCGGCATCGCCCTGCCCCAGGATGCGGTCGCCGGGGCCTACAATCCAGCGGCGACGGCGTGGCTGCATCGGCGCCTGGATATCGGCCTGTCTGCCTTCGTGCCGGATCGCTCGGCCACCATCCATGGCAATCCCCTCGCCAGCGGACACTATGGCGGCAATGGCAGCCACTGGTTTCCGATTCCCGAATTCGGCTGGTCCCGTCCCCTGCCACACGCGCTGAGCGTCGGCATCGCCGCCTATGCCAATGGCGGCATGAATACCACGTACCGCCACAATCCCTACGCGGCTTTCGGCAGCCGTGGCAAGGCCGGGGTCTCCCTGGAGCAGGCCTTTGTCAGCCCCACCCTGGCCTGGCAGTACGCCCCGGGCCAGGCCTTGGGCATCGGCCTCAACTTCGCCTGGCAGCATTTCGAAGCCCGCGGTCTGGGCGCCTTTGCCAGTGCCTCGATCGCTCCGGACCAGCTCAGCAACAACGGCTACCACAACAGTACCGGCTGGGGTCCTTCAGCTGGCTGGCTCGGACGTTTCGGTCCCTTCAGTCTGGGACTGGCCTGGACCGCCAGAATCCACGCCAGCCGCTTCAAGGCCTACCAGGGATTGTTCGCCAGTCATGGCAGTTTCGACATCCCACAGCGCTACGGCCTCGGATTGGCCTGGCAGGCAACACGCCAGCTGACCCTGGCCAGCGATATCCAGCGCATCGACTATGCCGATGTCGAAAGCATTGCCCAGCCTATCGAGGCCCTGCTGGCCGGACGACCGCTGGGCAGCCATGACGGCCCGGGGTTCGGCTGGCGCAGCATCACCAGCTACAAGTTCGGAGCCATCTACCAGCTCAGCGGACCGCTGAAGCTGCGGCTCGGCTTCAGCCACGCCGGCAATCCGGTTCCGACAGGGCAGACCTTTTTCAATATTCTGGCTCCGGCCGTCGCCGAAAACCATCTCTCCGCCGGCGCCAGCTGGAAAGTCGGCCACCATGGAGAGCTGAGTCTCGCCTATACCCATGCCTTCAGCAAACATATCCGCGGCAGGAATTCAGTTCCGCAGCCATTTGGCGGAGGAGAAGCCGATCTGCAGCTGGGCGAGGATCAGCTGGGACTGGCTTATGCCTATATCTACTGATCCGGCCTGCGACACGCGCTCTTTTCCCCAGCCTGTGACCGGCATACGTCCTACTGCAGCCGATTAGCGGGCCCCCGTCACCCTGTTCCGGCGAGAAGCCGGGCCAAGGCCATGCCTGTTTGACGGAGGAATGATCCCCCCTGCTCGCATGAAGCAGGATTCCAGCATCTCTGCCCGGCCTGCAGACCTCCATTCAGTCTGACGGCAGGAATGGCTCGTCTCCCGATCCAGCCCCGATCGCTGCAGAATCGTTCCGCCCTGCCCGAAAAGCCTGAAGCATTCTCGCCCGGCCGCCTTGCGCTGGCATGGCTCCGCATAAACATATCGCTTCATCCGGAATAAAAGATATAATGCCGTAAAATTCCTACCGGATAGACAGCCATGCCTGCGATCAGCTTCGAATTCTTCCCGCCCAAGACCGAGGAACAGCGCAACCAGCTCAATCTTTGCGTCAAGGCCCTGAAGACGCGAAGCCCCGAGTACGTCTCGGTCACCTTCGGTGCGGGTGGCTCCACCCTCAACTACACCGAACAGACCGTGCAGCAGCTGCACCGGCAGCATGGCCTGCAGGTCGCCCCGCATCTCAGCTGCGTCGGTGGTACCCGCGAAGAACTCAGCGAACTGCTGGACCGCTACAAGGCCATCGGCTGCCGCCGCATCGTCGCCTTGCGCGGCGATCTGCCCTCCGGCATGGCTACGCCCGGCGACTTCCGCTATGCGGTGGAACTGGTCGATCATATCCGCCGACACAGCGGCGACTGGTTCCACGTCGAAGTGGCCGCCTATCCTGAAATACATCCACAGTCCGAGAGCGCAATCACCGACCTTCACCACTTCAAGGCCAAGGTCGATGCCGGCGCCAACGGCGCCATCACACAGTACTTCTACAATGCCGATGCCTATTTCCGCTTCGTCGATGACGTCCATCGCCTCGGCGTGGACATTCCCATCGTGCCGGGCATCATGCCGATCGGCAATTTCAGCCAGCTGCGGCGCTTTTCGGAAGGCTGCGGGGCTGAAATTCCGCGCTGGATCGTACGCCGGATGCAAGCTCTGGGCGACGATGCCGAAGCCATTCGCCAACTGGGAATCGACATCGTCGCCAGCCTCGGCCAGCGGCTGCTGGATGGTGGCGCCCCCGGCCTGCATCTGTATACGCTGAATCGGTCAAAGCCGGCACTGGCGATTCTGGACCGGCTGCAATAAGCCGGCGGTCGCCCGCCAACAGCGGACTCAACCGGCTCGCCAGCTGCGCCATCGCCGGGCATGCCGGTCTTCCAGCCGCCCCATGCGTCCGCGCAGACCGTCGACAAGACCGATCAGCATCGCCGCCAGCTTGTGGCGGCGGGCTCTCTCGAAGCGCAGCACGCCGCAGGCCTGATACAGCAGCAGGCACAGCCCGCCGAACAGCAACCCGCGCCGTCCCGGATACAGACGCAGGGCATGCATGGCGTTGCGCGCCATGTAATAACGTCGCCAGGCCGGATGCCAGGTCGAATAATGGCGACCATGCCGCACGATGTCGCCCGCCTGCTGCTCCAGCACGGCAGCGGCATGGGTATAGACCGGCACGCCCCGATGCCAGGCCCGCAAGGCATATTCGACATCCAGGTATTCGATGAAATAGTCCTCGCGGAAACCGCCAAGCCGATGCCAGGCCGCCGCCGAGATTGCCGATCCGGACGAGATCACGCAGAGACTGGGCACCAGTTCTTTGCCCTTGCCATCCATCGGGACCGGGCGCGGCCAGCCCGGTGCGGGATCGAGCACCGGCATGTAACGTTGCAGCCGGCGCTCATAGATCACGGGACCGAGGATGAACGGCTGCCCCGCCAGCCCCGCGGCGGCAGCCAGCATCCGCTCGAAAAATCCCGTGCGCAGCCTCGAGTCCTGGTCGAAAAGGAAGATCAGCTCGCAGCCCCGGGCCAGCAGCCACTCAGCTCCCCGATTGTAGGCGCCGGCCAGGCCACCCCGGTTGTGATTGACCAGCACCTCGATGCCGGCCCGACGCAAGCGGGCATGCAGACGGATATCTACCGTTTCGGAGTTGTCCACCGCTACCCCGAGCGGCAGCCCCGCCCCGGCTTCCAGCCATCGCTCCAGATCGGAGGGTTGCGGCCGGAACAGCACCAGGATCAGGCCGGCAAGCGGTGTACCCGGCAGCTCGCCGGCCATGCGCGACCGCCTGGGTAGAGGGAGTGGCTCGCTGCTCATGGTGCAGGCAGCAACACGGTCAGATGAGGATAGCCCTGCGCCACCGCCGCCGCCGTCAGCGGCAGGCGGATATAGTCCCCCCGCCGCCACAGGGCCAATTGATCGAGACAGGTATCACTGCCCGGCCAGCCGTCCTGCCCGCCCAGCAGCACGAAATCATTGGCATCCGGATCCGCCAGATCGCAGACCTGGCGGGCACAGGAACCGAAACTGGCGCGATGCCGTCCCCGCACCAGGCCATGTCCGCTCTTGCAGATCGTGGTCTGCCCGCCCTCCCCGGCCATCGACTCCGGCTCGACGCAGTGCGCCCAGCCCGGCAGCCAGGCCAGCGGATGGCGCGGCTGCAGGCGATGGGCCTGCCCCCAGCTTCGATGCCGGCGCAAGCGCCGTGCCACCCATGGCAAGGCCTGCAAGAGTTGCTGCAGTCGCTGGTCCGGCGCCAGCGCGGCCATGTCTTCGGCCAGCAGTCGGCGCTGCATCCATACCGCCTGGTAAGCCCGCATCTGCGCCCGCCGGCGCAGCCCGTAGGCCAGCCGGCTCTGCAACAGCTCGAAGGCGAGCGCGGCAGCGGAATCGGCAGCATACCGCCCGTCCCAGTGCGCCAGCAGATCCACCACCGCTCGCGTCCGGGAGCCGAGCCGGTCCCGCGGGATCCAGGCCAGCCAGGTCTGGCACAAGGCCAGACTGCCGGGACAGGTCACATCCCGCTGCATCATCTTCAGCTGCCCGGCGTCCAGCAGCGTGGCCGCCTGCAACAGATGCTGCCAGCGCTCGGCCCGATCCGCCGGGGCAAAGAACCAGCCGACCGGCGGGCCGCCCTGTGGCGGCGGCTGGTTGGCCGAAACCACGACGCCTTCCGGCGGGTTGAATCGCATCGGCAGCTGCTGACTGCCCAGCAACCCTCGCCAGTGCGCGTCGTCCCCCGGCTCCAGCACCAGATCGGGCGGCACGCCACTGCCCCGCTGCGGCAACCGGGCCGCCAGCAGATGGGCGACGTCACCAGCCCTGTCACAGCAGACCATATTCGCGCCGGATACCGCATACGGCGCCAGCGCCTGCCGGAACCCGGCCACATCGCGGGCCCTCGCCACAGCCAGCATCGCACCCAGCTCGTTGCTGGGCTGATGTCCGACCCAGCGCAGCGCCAAAGGCCGCCGGGATGACCACAGCGCCCCCTCCGATACCACCGGACCCAGGGCGCACTCACGCCATTGCAGCCAGCGACGCCCGCCGCCACGCAGCCGGACCTCTTGCCGATGGTGGCTGAAGTCCTCCGCCGGCAGATGCGAAACGTCATACAGGTCACTGCTCTGGGCATGCAGGCTGGTGCCGCCCCAGGCAAGCCAGGAATTGCGTCCCAGCAGCATGAATGGCAGCCCCGGCATCATCATTCCCACGCAATGAAAGCCGGGCGAGCGCCAGCCCGCCAACAGCCAGGCCGAAGGCAGCTGCAGAGGCAGATGCGGATCACTGGCCAGCAGCCCTCCACCGCCACGCGTGCGGGCCGCCGCCACTGCCACCGCATTGCTGCCACTGCGCAGCAGCCCGGACAACGCCCGGCTCATCGGCTCACGGGCATCCAGCACCCCGCTGCCGGGCATGCCGGCCTGACACAGCCGCGGCCACAAGGCCTGCCACTGCCCGCGATCCATCTGCTGGCGCAAAGGCAGCAACTGCTGCCAGACCAGCCAGCTGATATCCACCGCCGCCAGCCGCGCGAATTGCAGCCACTCGGCCAGGGTCCAGGCTTCGGCCCGCAGGCCGAGCAGGGCAAATTCGGGCGGCAGCCCCGCCGCCCCCAGCAGGCCATGATTGAGACCGGCCACAAAGCTTTCGCCCAGCCGCCGATCCTGATCAGGCATCTGCGCCAGCATCGCGGGAACGGCACGTCCCAGATCCAGGGCGCGCAAGGACTGGTCGACGGACAAGCCCAGCGGGCCGATCATCTCCGACAGCCTCCCTTGCGACAGACGTCTCAGCACTTCGATCTGACCCAGCCGCAAATGGGCATGCACCACCCCCAGAGCCACCATCAAGTCCTCGTCGCTGTCCGCTTCGACCATCGGCACCTGACGAGCGTTCCAGCGAATCCGCACCGGCTGGCTCAGCGGCGCTCCAGCCAGCGGCAGCATCGCCAGCCGCTGCTGCACGTCCAGTGCCGGCGGTCGCGGGTGCAGGCCGGCGCGCAGCAGCAACGCCAAGGCGGTGAACCAGCCCGACACCGGCCATCCGCGGGGGCCGCTCATGCCGGCGCTCCCGCAGCGAACGGAAGGATCGCTCCGCCGGACAGCAGATCCCATGCCCGCAATTGCCCGATGGCGGTCGCCACCCCGTCTTCGGCCGCCAGCTGGCGGGCCAGTGCAGCAGCCGACCTGCGCATGGCCGGTTGCAGTATCCGGGCCAACGCAGGCACCAGAGCTCCCTGACCCACCTCTACTCGCGACAGAGGCGCGCCAGCCACGCCGATGGCCTGCAGCCGGCGTGCCCAGAAGGGTTGGTCGCCATAGAAAGGTACGACCACCGATGGAATCCCGGCCCTGACCACGGCCGCCGTGGTGCCAGCTCCACCATGGTGGACGGCCGCGGCCATCAGCGGCAGCAGTCCGTCATGGGGCGCCTCGCGGATCACCAGCAGCCGCTCGTCAAGCCGTCCCGGCGGTGCGCTCATAGCCCCCCAGCCGGTGGCCAGAACCACCCGTCTGCCGCTGCGATGCAAGCTGTCGATGATCTGCCGGGTGAAGGTTTCGGCATCGCCGCTGACCATGCTGCCGAAGCCGACGTAGACCGGGGGCTCGCCGGCTTCCAGAAACCTCTGGAGCTCGGCATCCGGACGCCAGTCCGGCTCATCCAGAAACCAGTAGCCACAGACCATGGCCGAAGCCGGCCAGTCCGGTGGCGGAGGCAGCACATGCCGACTGAAGCCATACAGGACCCGTGCCCTGAGGCCGGTTTCGCTGAAGTACGGGCCATGCCAGGGATAGGGCCGCAGCCCGAGCTGGGGTCTGACCCGCCGATTGATGGCAGGCTGCATCACGTACCAGACCAGCAGGCGCAGCAACTGATAGGCGGCCAGACTGAGCTGTGGCGGATACCTGCGCCCGGCCAGCAGCATCGGTGGCAGGTATCGCGAGGGCGTCAATGGCTGCAGCTGGACCCGCACAAAGGGCAGCCCGCGGACCTCGGCCAGCGCCTGGGCCAGCAAGGTGCTGTTGCCCACTCCCAGCAGCAGGCTCGCCCCTTCGCTGGCCTGGAGTCCTTCGACCGCCCAGCTGCCCGCCCATTCTTCGAAGCGTGTGCGGAACAATGCCGCCATCCTGCGCATGTTGAGCCCCTGATCGGCCAGCTCCCGCTCCGCCGTCAGCAAGGCCTGGAAATCTGCCGTCAGCGGGGCGAAATCCAGACCCTGACGGCGGATCCAGGTCTCGAAGTTGAGGCTGGTCACCACCCGTACCGAATGTCCCTGCTGCTGCAGCCCCCGTCCCAGCGCCAGACAGGGCCGGATATCACCCTGGGTGCCGATGGTGAACAGCGCGATCCGCTGGCCCGACATGCCGGCATCAGGCATATGCGGCATCTCCGCGCTGTCGGCTCACGACATATCCGGGCCTGCCCGCAGGCCCCAGCAGGCGATCCAGCACCGCGCCGATCTCCGCCGCGAAAGGCGGATCCAGCATCGCCTGATGGGTACAACTCATCGCATGCAGCTCCAGCCCCCCGTGGATATAGGGATCCCAGGCCGAGGGCCGGTATTGCAGCAGACAGGACAAGGCCACGCCTTCCGCCGGCGCGGCCTGGAAATACACCGCGCGGCCATTCAGCGAGGGTGGCAGATGCCGGCGCGCCAGCTCCAGGTGATGGCGCGTCAGCGCCGCCACCCGCCGGAGCAGGTCTGGATCATCGCGCCGCAGGCTCTGTACCAGCGGCAGCTGTTCCAGACCGTAGACCCGGCACAGCACGTCGGCCACCGCCTGCATGGTCTGCGGAACCGGCCCGGCCGGGTCCGGCTGCACGCCAAGAAACTGCAGTGCCGCCATGGCCTGCCGCGCCTCGTCATCCACCTCGTCGGAGGCCGGTCCGACAAAGGGGTAGGCGTCCATCAGTCCGAGAAATTCGACCTTTTCACCCTGGTCCTGCAACTGGGCCGCCATGGCCTGCACCACCATGCCGCCCAACGACCAGCCCAGCAGCCGATATGGCCCCTGCGGCTGAATCCTTCTCACCTCGACCAGATAGCAGCCTGCCATCGCTTCCAGGCTTCCAGGCAGGCGGGAAAGGTCGCGCAGACCGTGGGCCTGCAGGGCATATACCGGAATCGAGGCATCCAGATGCCGCAACAGCGACGCATAGGCCCAGCCCAGGCCGACCACGGGATGCACGCAGAACAAGGGTAGCTGCTGCCCGCCTCGTCGCAGACACAGCACCGGTGCCAAAGGGTCGTCCTGACTGGCCGTGCCATCCTGCAGACGTGCCGCCAGACCCGCCACGCTCGCCGATTCGAACAGCGTTCCCAGCGGCAGCTCGGTACCGAACCGGTCCGACAACCGGGTCATCATCTGGGCGGCCGTCAACGAGTCTCCGCCCAGCTCGAAGAAGTTGTCGTGACGCCCGACCGGTCCATGTCCGAAGATGTCCTGCCACAATTCGGCCAGCTGGCGTTCCAGCGGCCCCACAGGGGGTTCGTACTGCCCGCCTTCGGGTCTCTCGGGTGCCGGCAAGGCCTTGCGGTCAAGCTTGCCGCTGGCCGTGAGCGGCAGGACCGGCAGCACCTGCAGGGTTGAGGGCAACATGTGCCCCGGCAGATACGCTGCCAGATATCGGCGCACGGCCTCGGGGTCAGCCACTTCACCCTCACGGGGGCTGATATAGGCGGCCAGTGCCACTTCACCGCGCTCGTCCCGCCAGGCCGTCACCGCGGCCAGCGCCACGGCCGGATGGCTTTCGAGCCGGTGCTCGATCTCGCCCGGCTCGACGCGGTGCCCCCGGATCTTGACCTGATTGTCGGTGCGGCCCACGAATTCCAGGCAGCCATCCTCACGCCAGCGTACCCGGTCACCGGTGCGATAGATCCGCTGTCCGTCAGCGGCAAACGGATCGGCAATGAAACGTTCGGCATTCAGCTCCGGCCGTCCGACATAGCCTCTGGCCACGCCCAGACCGCCGATGTAAAGTTCGCCCACCGCTCCCAGAAGGGTCGGGCGCAGTGCCGGATCCAGTACGTACAGCAAGGTATTGGCCAGCGGCCGGCCGATCGGCGGCACCGCCTGCGGCAGGCTGTCCAGATGCTGGATCGTCGACCATATCGTGGTCTCCGTCGGTCCGTACAACTGGCTCAGGCGCCGCCCGCGACGCCACAACTCCGCCGCCAGTTCACGCCCCAGGGCCTCCCCTCCCACCAGCACGTGCACGCCATCCAGACGCAGCTGACGCGCGCTCAGCAGCATCCGCCACAGCGAGGGTGTCGCCTGGGCATGGGTCACGGCCTGCTCCGCGATCAATTCGGCCATGCGCCGCGGCTGGCGGATTTCCGACTGATCCGCCAGCACCACCGAGGCTCCGGCCAGCAAGGGCAGATACAGCTCAAGAGCGGCGATATCGAAACCCAAGGTGGTCTGGGCCAGAAATCGGCTGCCTCGATCCAATTGCAGTTCCTGCTGCATGCTCTGCAGGAAGCTCAACAGATTGGACTGGCTGATTTCCACCCCCTTGGGCCGGCCGGTAGAGCCGGAGGTGTACAGCACATAGGCACTGGTACCGGCCGAAGCCTGGTCATCCTGCCGGCCATGCCGCTGCAGGAGCGCGGCGCCGAAATCGCGCACGGCCTGCGGCAGATGCACACGCCGGACCCCGTGAGCGGGAATCTTCGCCTCGTCGGCCTGATCCAGCAGCAGCAACCGCGGCTGCGCATCCTCGATCACCCAGGCGGTCCGTTGCAGCGGCCCGTCAGGATCGAGCGGCACATAGGCCGCGCCCAGACGCATCACGGCCAGCAGGGTCGCGAGCAGCAAGGGATCACGCGGCAGCGCGATCGCGATCCGGTCGCCGGCCATCACCCCTTCGGCCACCAGCAGTGCCGCCACCATGTCCACCCGTGTCTGCAACTGGCCATAACCGAGCTGGCCGTCGCGATGGCGCACCGCGACAGCCTCGGGCTGCTGCCGCGCGCGGCACTCGAGTTGTGCCGGCAGACTGGCCGCGGTGACAGCCTGGGGCCGGCCCCGCCACTGCACCAGCATCAGTTCGCGCTCCTGCGGGGTCAGCAGATCGAGGTCGGCCAGCGGCCGACCCGCATCCTCCAGCACCAGCTCGGCCAGACGCAACAGTCTGGCCGCGTGACGCTCCAGTTCGGGCACGCCGTACAGGGCCGGATTGGCATCGAAATCAAAGCGCAATGCGCGACCGTTGCCGCGCTCGTAGAAGAATACCGTCAGATCCTCGACCGAACCGTTGGAAAGGTTGATCGGCACCGCCTCGGCTCCGGCAAAATCCAGTTGATAGTCGAAAGGCTCGATATTGACGCCAAGCCACGCCATGTGACGATCCTGCCCCAGCAGGCCCAGGTCCCGTCGCACGTCCTCGTAGCGATACTGCTGATGACGCAGGGCCTGTCGCACCACGCGGGATACCTGCCGCAGCAGGTCGATGGCGCTGTCCTGCGGGCCGAACCGCAACCGCAGGGCCACCGCGTTGGCCATCATGCCCGGTACCGTCCGCAGTGCCGGACTGACCCGGGCCGCCACCGGCATGCCGATGACCAGCTCGTCCGCGCCCGTCACCCGGTGGTAATAGGCGGCCACCAGGCTGATCAGCACCTGCGGCAGGCTGGCCGCATGGGCCCGCCCCAGCTCGGCGAGCTGCCGGACCTGGGCAGGTGACAGCTGACCGCTGCTGCGACGCAGACCACCCATGCTGCGATGGCGGCCATGCCGGCTCAGGCTGACGGCTTCCGGCAGGTCGGCCAGTTGCTGCTGCCAGAAGGCACGATCGCGTTCGAATCGCGGCGAGTCGCGATAGGCCCGGTCGGCGGCCACCAGATCGCCGAAGGTCCCGAAGCCGCTGCCGGGAGGCGCCTCGCCCTTTTTCATGGACGTATAGATCTCCGCAACACGCCGCGCAGCAAGCCCCCCGCTGAAGCCGTCGTAGATGACATGATGGGCCTGCTGGTACCAGAGGTGATGCTCCGGGCCGAGGCGGAACAGCGCGCTGCACCACAATGCATCGCGCTCGAGATCGACCGCCTCCGCACAGCGCTGTTGCATCCAAGCCCTGGCGGCCTCCAGCGGCTGCTCCGCGGCGCTGAAGTCGAAGAAGGGCAAGTCGCCGTGATATTGATCGCGTATCGACTGCCATGGCGTGCCGGCACGCTCGGTGATCTGCACCCTCGCCGCCTCCATGTCCTGCACCAGACGATGCAGGGCCTGCATGAACAGCGGCACGTCCAGCTCGCCCCGTATCTCCAGGGCCTCGGCGATGTTCATCGTCGCATCGGCGGCGGCGATCTTGTGTCCGACCCATAGCCCGCGCTGTGCCAGGGTCAGCGGCAGGACGGAATTTGCGGCCTCATTCATCGACGACTCTCCCTGTGGATGCACGGCACCGGGCCCCCGCATCCTGCGGGGGCGTACTGCGGTATGGACATCTGCACAACGATGCAACCGAACCCCTTGGCCGTGGCCGGTTCGGGCGGCGGCACCCGCAAGATCGCAGCGGACCCGCCGGTTCCGACATCGCCCATCCGACCTCGTGGCCGTGGCGTGGCGCGCCACTTTCCCGCTCTGATGCGATGCGGCAGATGCCATGGAGCTTTGGCGGACGATCACGACTGCGGATGGACGACGCATGACACGATCCGGCCATCCAGCCATCCCGGTCTACGCGCCGATTGTTGGCGGCAGTTCCGGAGACTGTCCATGCCCAGAATGTGAAGACAGGCAGGAGGTGCAGGATGGCCGTTGCGGCCATGCTGCATCGCAAGATCTTGCGATATGAATTCAGGCCTGCCTCAGCCCGCCTCGCCGTGATGGCGACCGCCGGACGCGATGGCGGATGCCCTCAAAGCATCAGGCGAAGACCAGACTGGCCACGGCGCCGTTGGCATCGCTGCGCGGGCGGATCGAGACATCCCAGCTGTAAAGGTTGCACAGCCGGCGCACAATGGCCAGCCCCAGGCCGGCGCCGCTGCCGCCAGCCCCTTCACCGCGGACCCCGCGCTGGAACAGCCGCTCGGCGTCTTCGGCCTTGATGCCCGGTCCGGTATCGATGACCTCGATCCGCTGGTTGCCGATCACGACCCGGACTTCACCTTCCAGGGTATATTTGATGGCGTTGCCGATCAGATTGGTCAGCGCGACCGCCAGCACCGAGGGCGGCACATTGATGCTCAGGGGTTCGTGCACATCCAGATGGATGCGCACCGGCTTGTCCCGCAGCTGCGGGCGCTGGCTCTCGATCACATCCATGCTGACCTTCGCCACATCCGTGGTCTCACCCCGGGTGGGGCCGCGCCGCTCGGTACGCGACAGCAGCAGCAAGGCCTCGATCAGTTCGGTGGCCTGCCGCGATGCACGCTCGATCCGCTTCAGGCGCTCGCTGATCTTGTCGGTCAGATCCGGTGATCCCTGCAGCAGTTCGGTGGTACTGGCGATCACCGCCAAGGGCGTCCTGAGCTCATGACTGACATCGGAATTGAACTCGCGATCGCGCTCGACCAGAGCCGTCATCCGCTCGTTGTAGTCATCCAGAGCCTGGGCCAGTTCGCCGACTTCGTCATCGGCAAAACCGGTCGCCAGCGGTTCGGCCTTGCCGACCTTGCGGAATTCGCGCAGGCGACGCGCCAGCTGGCTCAACGGCTTGAGCACCTTGCGTGACAGCCAGAGACCGATCACCAACGACAGCAGGGTGAAGACGAATACGGCTCCGGAAACGGCGGTGACCAGCTGGCGGCGTCCCAGGTCATCACGCGAGACATCGAAACGGATAAAGCTGATCACCCCGTCATGTCGGAACACGGCCAGCTTGTAATGCCGGCGCCGACCGTCATCGGCATCCTGCTCGTAGATGTCATGCACGCCGTTGTCCAGGTTCTGCCAGGCCAGCGGTGCCTTGTACAAGGTCCGGTCACTCAAGGTCTGCCCAGTCAGCAGTCGCGAGGGAGCACCGCCGCCCGCGGGGTGCTCATGCGCCTGCGCATTGGCAAACTGGGCCTCGTCCATCAGGCTGGAATCGATCAGCTGATCCTCGACCCGGGTCCGGATATCCACGGAGGCCAGCGCAAACAGGGCACTGAGCCCGAATCCGAACAGGGTGAAACTCAGCAGCAGGCGGAACCGGAGCTTACGCCTGGACTGCATCGGGATCGACCATCCGGTAGCCAATGCCGTGACGGGTATGGATCAAGGGCCGGTCAAAAGGCTTGTCGATGGCGGCGCGCAGGCCGTGGATATGCACACGCAACGAATCGCTGTCCGGCAGTTCCTCGCCCCACACCCGCTGCTCCAGATCCTGGCGGGTGACCACCGAGGGACTGGATTCCATCAGCGCCTGCAGCAGCTTCAGACCGATCGGATTGAGCTGGATCGCCTTGCCGGCCCGGCTGACGGTCAGGGTATCGAGATTGAAAGTCAGTTCGCTGACTTTCAAGACCCGGCTCTGCGGCCCCTTGCCCCGGCGCGCCAGCACATCCAGCCGCGCCGACAGTTCCTGCAGCGCGAAAGGCTTGGTCATGTAGTCATCGGCGCCGGACTCGAAACCGATGATCTTCTGCTCCAGTGCGTCACGCGCCGTCAGCATCAGGACCGGGGTCTGCTTGTGCGCTTCATGGCGCAGCTTGCGGACCACATCGAGCCCGTCCATGCCCGGCAAGGTCAGATCAAGCACGATGACATCGAAATCATGGACTACCGCGAGATGCAGCCCGGTCACGCCGTCGCCTGCAAAATCCACTACGTGACCACGATCCTCAAGGTAATCGCCGATATTGGTCGCGATATCACTATTGTCTTCTATTACCAGTACGCGCATTGCGCCGCTCCGCTGTCAGCCGGCAGGCGACCGGCTCATGATGTGTAGCTTAAAGGATGCTCTCAAGAATGTACCGCAGGTACCGCCATGGCCGCTGATTTCACGCGGCTCAGGCCTGTACCGGCCCCAGCGTGGAAGGCATGGTGCAAACCGATGCATCAGGGGCCGCTGCCGCGGACGGCCCGGTGCCTGGAATCCCAGTGGACGGCGGCTTCGGGCGAACAAGAAAAAGCCCGAAGCCTCGACGAAAAGCCGTCAGCTCCGGGCAAAACCCACGTTCAACCTGAAACGGAAACCAGTCAACCTCGCCCGGCGAGGACACCCGACCAGACATGGATCTTTTATAGCCGGGCCGGAGTTAGCCAAGGGTTAAATCCATACGCCGCCGTTCAGGTTCCGGCCAGAGCGCCGCCAGAGCCGTCCCGGCTCAATCGGAACTGAGCCGGCTCTCGACAAACGCGATGACGAGACCGGCGACATCGACACCGGTGGCCGCCTCGATACCCTCCAGACCCGGCGAGGCATTGACCTCCAGCAGCAGCGGCCCGCGCGCCGAACGCAGCAGATCGACCCCGGCGACATTCAGGCCCAGCACACTGGCGGCACGCACGGCGACCCTTTCTTCCTGCGGACTCAACTCCACCTGGCTGGCCGTACCGCCGCGATGCAGGTTGGCACGGAACTCGCCGGCCGCCGCCTCACGCCGCATGGCCGCCACGACCTTGTCGCCGATCACGAAACAGCGCAGGTCCGCGCCCTGGGCTTCGGCGACGTATTCCTGAACCAGGAAATTGGCATACAGCCCGCGAAAAGCCTCGATCACGCTGCGGGAGGCACTGCGCTTTTCGGCCAGCACCACCCCGGTACCCTGGCTGCCCTCATTGAGCTTGATCACATGCGGCGGCTCACCCAGCATGGTCATCAGATCATCCGTGTCATCGGGATTGTCTCCGAAGACCGTCACCGGCATGTCCAGCCCGGCGCTGGCCAGCAACTGCAGGCTGCGCAGCTTGTCCCGCGCCCGCAGCACGCCATCGGAAGGATTGGGGGCATAGGTCCCCATCATTTCAAACTGTCGCAGCACCGCCGTGGCGTAGAAAGCGCTGTGCGTTCCGATGCGGGGAATCACCGCATCGAAATTCTTCAACGCCCGGCCCTTGTAATGAATCGCCAGCGCACCGGGCGCGATCCTGACGTAGCAGCGCAGCGGATCGAGAACCCGCACGGCATGACCGCGCGACCGCGCCGCCTCGATCAGACGACGGGTGGAATACAAACGAGTGTTGCGGGAGAGTATCGCCAACTTCATGACGTGCGGGCCGGTGCTTGAACCGCACTGCCGCAACGCCGCGCCGGCGGGCGGCAGCGCCGGCTCGTATCAAAGAGGATCTATGGTAAGTCATCCGCCACCGTCTGCGCAGTCACGCGGCCCTCGAACCTCACCAGCCAGCGTCCCGCCAACCCTCGTCCAGATCGGTTTCAGCCAGCGGGCGGATCGCTCGCGGCAGACTGGAAGGGGGCGATCCGTTGGCCGATCAGCACCAGCGCGATGCCGATCAGGGACAGCCCCGCCCCGGCGACCGGAATCCAGTGATAGCCCAGTCCCAGATCCAGCACGCCACCACCGACCACCGCCCCCAAGGCATTGCCCATATTGAAGGCACCGATATTGACCGAGGAGGCCAGGCTCGGCGCATCGGCCGCGGCATCCATTACCCGGGTCTGCAGCGGCGGCACCACCGCAAAGGTGGCCACGCCCCACAGGAAAATACTGATCGCCGCCGTGACCGGCGCATGCAAGGTGATCGTGAACAGCAGCAGCAATACGCTCAGCAGGCCCAGAAAGAACAGCAGGCTGCCTTCCAGCGAGCGATCGGCGAAACGTCCGCCCAGGCCGTTGCCGACGGTGAAGCCGACCCCGATCAGGACCAGCATGGCGGTCACGAAACCCGGCGAGGCCGCCGTCATGTGCTGCAGGATCGGGGCGATATACGTCATCACCGTGAACATCGCGCCGGCGCCCAGTACCGTGGTGGCCAAGGCCAGCAGCACCGCCGGGCGTTTCAGCACACCCAGTTCATGGGCCACATCCGGGGGATCGCCGGCCGGCATCCTGGGCAGGGCGAACCACAACGAGATCATCGCCACGATGCCCAGGCCACCGATACCGGCAAAGGCCGCGCGCCAGCCAATCTGCTGGCCGATCCAGGTGACCATCGGCGAACCGCCGATGGTGGCGACAGTCAGCCCCATGAACATGGTGGCGACCGCACTCGATCGCCTGGCAGGCGGAACCAGGCTGGCCGCGACAATGGCACCCACGCCGAAAAAGGCCCCATGCGCCAGCGAAGTCACCACCCGCGCCAACATCAGCATCGTATAACCGGGAGCCAGCGACGCCAGCAGATTGCCGAGGGTGAACAGCCCCATCAACCCGCACAACAGCAGGTGCCGGGGCAGACGGGCGGTACTCAGCACCATCAGCGGCGCGCCCAGCATCACCCCCACGGCATAGGCAGTGATCAGCATGCCCGCCGTCGGAATCGATACATGCAGGCTGCCGGCGATGACCGGCAGCATGCCCATCGGCGCAAATTCAGTCGTGCCGATGCCGAAAGCGCCCACCGCCAGAGCCAGCAGAGGTATTCCCGGTCTTGTTGCCATGCCCGCTCCCAGTACGCCACACCGGCGACGGCCAACGCCTGAAGCGGTGCACCGGTCCGGTCAGTTGATCCCGATCATCGTGTCTCGCCACACGGGCATAGACCTGCGGCATTGTGCACCGCGGAAGCAGCGCTGAACAGCCCGGACAGGCACCGGCTCAGCGCAGCTGGCCGACCCCGGAATCGCCCGGCGACAGCGGCGGCGGCGCGCCGGCCACCTGCAGCAGCGACTGCGCGTAGCCATCGCCGATACTGACCGTGGAGACTTCATCCCAGCCAAAGAACGAGGCATCGGTGAGCCACTCGGCATCGGGCGAGATCTCCTGCATGCGGAAGCCCTCGTCATCGACATCGATCAGGCGCCCGATATAGCAGACCTCGGCCTCGTCCTCGCTGTCGACGTGTACCCCGATCACCGGCGTGCACAAGGCAGCGGCCTGCACCACTTCACGGATATCGTCCAGGGGGAAGGCTTCCGGCCACTCGGGCTTCATCTGCTTGAGCGCCAGCGCCTTCTCCAGAAAGATGTGGTGCTTGTCCGGTACTTCCAGCTCGCCCACGTCACGGTGCCGCATGACATAGAGACCGTCGTAATTGACGCTGTCGCCCAGCACCCACATCAGGAAAAACTCGCGTCCCACGCCACCGACATACCCGCAGAAGCTGCCGTGCTCCAGTTCGGAACGCCACAGCCGGACCATCTGTCCGGTGGCGGCGGCCTCGCGCAACTGCGCGCGCTGCCCGGTGTTCTTGAATTCGATAATCTTGCCCATAGCGACCTATGCTACCAGAGCCGGACCGGCATACTCCGAGGCCGGCCTCATCAGAGGATATACCGGCTGAGATCCTCATCCACCACCAGCGCACCCAGATGGCTGTCGACATAGTCGGCATCGATCAGGTAACGACTGCCGGACTTGTCGGCCGCCTCGTAGGAGATGCCTTCCAGCAATCGTTCCATCACCGTGTGCAGACGCCGTGCGCCGATGTTCTCGGTGCGCTCGTTGACCTGGAAGGCCACCTCGGCCAGGCGGTCGATGCCGGCCTCGTCGAATTCGATCTCGACCCCCTCGGTGGACAACAGCGCCACGTACTGCTTGGTCAGGGCATTGTGCGGCTCGCGCAGGATCCGGCCGAAGTCGTCCACGCCGAGCGCGGACAGTTCGACCCGGATCGGCAACCGGCCCTGCAGCTCGGGAATCAGGTCCGAGGGCTTGGCCAGCGAAAAGGCTCCCGAAGCGATGAACAGCATATGGTCGGTCTTGATCGGGCCGTACTTGGTCGACACCGTCGAACCTTCGACCAACGGCAGCAGGTCGCGCTGCACTCCTTCGCGCGAAACCCCGCTGCCGGAGTACTCCGAACGTTGCGCGACCTTGTCGATCTCGTCGATGAAGACGATCCCGTTCTGCTCGGCGGCATGCACCGCCTGGCTGCGGATCTCCTCGTCGTTGAGCAGTTTTCCGGCCTCTTCGTCGATCAGCTGGGGTCGGGCCGCGGCGATGCTCAGCTTGCGGGTCTGGGTCTTGGACCCGCCCATGTTCTGGAACATCTGGCGAAGCTGCTGGCCCATCTCCTCCATGCCCGGAGGCGACATGATCTCGACACCGGCATTGAGGGCGATCTCCAGCTCGATTTCGCGATGGTCCAGCGTGCCTTCACGCAACTGGCGACGCAGCTTCTGCCGGGTTTCACTGTCGGGATTGCCCGCAGGGGTATCCTGGCTCCAGTCGGCCGCGGCCTGCCGGCGCGGCAGCAAGGCATCCAGTATCCGGTCTTCGGCCCGATCCTCCGCCTGGCTGCGCACCCGCTTGACCGCCTGGTCGCGGACCAGTTTGTAGGCCACGTCGACCAGATCGCGGACAATGGATTCCACATCCTTGCCGACATAGCCGACCTCGGTGAACTTGGTGGCCTCGACCTTGACGAACGGCGCATTGGCCAGCGTTGCCAGACGACGGGCGATCTCGGTCTTGCCGACACCGGTGGGACCGATCATCAGGATGTTCTTGGGCGTCACCTCGTTGCGCATGTCGGGTTCCAGCTGCATGCGGCGCCAGCGGTTGCGCAAGGCAATCGCCACGGCGCGCTTGGCGTCATGCTGGCCGATGATGTAGCGGTCGAGTTCGTTGACGATTTCGCGCGGAGTAAGTTCGGACATAGTGATCAGGCTGCGGAACGAAGTGGATGGACCGCCAGCGGCGGTGCGGGACGCGAAGACGGAACCGGCCGTCTCACAGTTCTTCGATCGTGGTGTTGTGATTGGTGTAGATGCAGATGTCGCCGGCGATCTTCAATGCCTTGGCGACGATCTCGGCCGCATCCATGTCGCTGTGCTCCAGCAAGGCCAGCGCCGCGGACTGGGCATAGGGGCCGCCGGAGCCGATCGCGATCAGGCCGTGCTCGGGTTCCAGCACGTCGCCATTGCCGGAAATCAGCAACGAGGCTTCCTTGTCGGCCACCGCCAGCATCGCCTCCAGCTTGCCCAGCCGTCGGTCGGTGCGCCATTCCTTGGCCAGTTCCACCGCACTGCGGGTCAGATTGCCGCCGTGCTTGCCGAGCTTGTCCTCGAACAGCTCGAACAAGGTGAAAGCGTCGGCGGTCGCACCGGCGAAACCGGCCAGGACATCACCATGCTTGCCCAGCCGCCGGATCTTGCGGGCGTTCGCCTTCATCACGGTGTTGCCCAAGGTGACCTGGCCATCACCGCCGATGACGACACGGCCGTTGCGGCGAACCGAAACTATGGTGGTCATGATCCATCCCTAAAAGACAAAGTGAGGATGTAGGGGCCGCTCTGGCGTTTACAAGTCCCTCACGCCCGGCCCCGTCCGCACACGAGGCCGCAACGGATTCCATCGGCGTCGAGCCGGCAGGCCGAACCACCGCCTCCGCCCGAGGCCTCAGTCCTGGTCCGGTTTGCGGCGCGCCCGCGGATGGGCGGCATCATAGACCCGCGACAAATGCTGGAAATCGAGATGGGTGTAGATCTGGGTGGTGGCGATATCGGCATGGCCCAGCAATTCCTGGACGGCACGCAGATCACCGGAGGATTCCAGCACATGGCTGGCAAAGCTGTGCCGCAGCATATGCGGATGCACATGCCGCGGAAAACCGCTGCGCATCGCCAGCTGACTGACCCGCAACTGCACCGCGCGAGCACTGATCGGCTTGCCGCCCCGGCCCGGAAACACCGGCGCCTCCGCCTCCGCGGGCGTACCCTCGGCATGCGCGCGCAGGGCGGCGACCGCAAAACGGCCCACCGGCAGGATCCTGACCTTGCGGCCCTTGCCTTCGACCCTGACTTCGGCGTTCGCCAGATCCAGATCCTTCCAGCGCAGACCGGTCAACTCGGACAGTCGCAGACCACTGGAATAGAACAGTTCCAGCATCGCCCGATCCCTTCTGGCCAGGGCATCGTCCCCCTGGACCTCGACCAGGATCGCCGCCTCGTCGGTATCCAGCACCTGCGGCAGCTTGGGCCGGACCTTGGGGCCTCGGACTCCGGCCAGGGGATCATGGCTGAGCAGGCCCTGGCGCCGAAGATCGCGAAACAGGCTGCGACAGGACGAAAGCAGACGCTGCAGGCTGCGCGGGGCCAGCCCGGCCCGGTGCTGCCAGGCCACGAAGGCCCGCATCCGCTCGGGGTCCAGCTCGGCTGCCCGGCACAGCCCCTGGGTTTCGGCCCAGGCCAGCAACTTGTCCAGATCGCGCCGATAGGCGGCTACGGTATGCGCCGAGGCCTGCCGTTCCAGCGCCAGCCGCTGCAGCCACAGCGCCACCTGCTGCGGCAGTGTGTCGGCCATCATGTTCAGTCGGAGACCCAGACGCGATCCAGAGCCACCGTCACCGCCTCGGCGATCATGCCCAGGAAAAGAGTACCCATGCCGGGCTGGAAGCGGTCGGGATCCTCGCTGCCCAGCGCCAGCACGCCGACACGCCCCAGCGGCAGCAAGGCCACCGAGCGCAAACGGCCTCCTTCGTCACCGAAGATTTCGCCCAGCCGCTCCGCAGCCATCCGGCCCGACCAGGGCTGGCCGGCCGCCAGCAGCTCACTCATGCCGCCCGGCGCGGCGGCGCTGTCGAGGCCGCACCGCAGCCAGTCATGCGGACCCAGTTGCGGAAACTCGGCGAACAGCATCAGTCGCAGCTGCTCGACCTGGAAGTCCTCGCCCAGGCGGGCCACCAGCCGGCCCAGGGCCACATCCAGATCATCGGCCTCGAACACGGCCAAGGTCAGCCGCTGCACCCGCGTCATCAACTGCTCGTTGTCGCCGGCAATCCGGGTCAGCTCGGCCAGCTGCTGTTGCAGGACCTGATTGCGCTCGCGCAGCGCCTGCAGTTGCCAGACCGCCAGACTGGCCGCACCGCCCTGCTCACGCGGCAGCTGCAGCCGCAAGGCCAGGTCGGGATAGTCCGCCAGAAAATCCGGATGCTGTTCGAGATACCCTGCCACCCTTTCGGCCGGGATCTCAAGCGGGGTCAGGCTGTCGGCCATGCGCAGGCATTCCTATCGAAAATCCGCTTCCAGTGTGCTTGCCGCCGTCGATCACTTCAATGCCCGGGGCCGATCTCAGCTCGCCCACACGCCGGAAAACACATGCTCGGCCGGACCGGTCATCCACAAGGCATGGCCCGGACCGGCCCAGTCGATCTGCAGGACACCGCCGGGCAGTTCGACCTGCACACTGTCCTCGACCAGTCCACGCCGACGCAGCACCGCCATCGCCGCGCAGGCACCAGTGCCACAGGCCAGGGTCCAGCCGCTGCCGCGCTCATGGACGCGCAAGCGGATCCGGGTCGGACTGAAGGCCTCCACCAAACCCGCATTGACCTGGCTGGGGAACAGCGCATGGCCGGTCAGCGCAGGCCCCAGCAGCTCGGGTGTCAGCGGCGCCGAACGCCGCGTCACTGCCACGACGTGCGGATTGCCCATCGAGACCATGCCGATGGCCACGGGTGCCCCCTCGACGGTCAGCACCACGTCCGGATCGGAGCCGGGCCCGGCATAGGCCAGCGCCGCCGGATTGAAATCCGGCTCGCCCATCTCGACCGCGACCCGGCCCGCGGCCAGCACCCGTACCACCACCGGTCCGGACGGACTCTCGATGCGAGCCGGCGTGTTCAATGCCAGCGCCCCGGCTCGCACCAGCCAGGCCGCCACGCAGCGCACGCCGTTGCCGCACTGCCCCGACGGCGAGCCATCCGCGTTCCAGATGCCGTAATAGAAATCGCAGCCGGGGTCACGCGGCGGCTCGATGCTCAGCAGCTGATCGCAGCCCACGCCGAAATGCCGATCGGCCAGCTTGCGGATCTGTTCCCGGCTGAGCCGGAACGGCGACTGCCTGCAGTCCAGTACCACGAAATCATTGCCGATGCCCTGCATCTTGCTGAAGGCCAGCCCTTGCAGCGTACCGGCACGCATGCTCGAGGCGCGGTTCATCGCGCCTCGACCGAGGTGCTGCGCGCCGGTCGCGACATCGAGCCGGCGCTCGGCGGAGCCGGCTCCGCCGTCGGCTTGGGCGGCACATATACGGGCGGATGCGGATCGTCGGGCAGATACAGCGGTCCGATATTGCCGCAGGCCGCCAGCGATGACAGGGCCAGCGCGGCCACCAGGCCACGGACCAGATGGAGTAGTGACATTGCAGATCCCGAAAAACGTGTACGCACGAGTATACCCATGCCGGGAACAATCTCCGCACCGTATGATGTGGGCTGTTGCCCACCTGCCCCCGGATTCAAGCTGATGGATTGGACCACCGCCCTCACCCTGCCCAGTCCCCAATTGCTGATCGCCGGCGGGGTGGGACTGTTGCTGTGCCTGCTGCTGCTGGCCCAGCTGCGCCAGACCTTGGCCCATGGCCGGCATCTGCACAGTCTGCTGACCGGTCTGGGCCTGGTCGTGGTTGCCTCCTTGAGCCTGCTGGCCGTGGCTGCCGCCCTCGCCTTGCAAGGCTATCGTCGCCTGCATGACGATATCCCGGTCGCCACCATCGATGCCCGGATTCTGGCCCCGCAGCAATGGCAGCTGAGCCTGAACTTGCCGGATGGCAGCCATCAGTCGCTGCTGCTGAGCGGCGACGACTTCGACATCGAGGCTGTGGTGGTTCGCTGGAAGCTGCCGGCACTGCTGGCCGGCGCACCTCCGCTGTATCGACTGGACCGGCTGTCAGGGCGCTATGACGATGTTGCCCAGGAACAATCCGCGGCGCGCACGGTGATCCCCCTGCATGCAGGCAACGGCTGGGACCTGTTCGATCTCAAGCGCCGCTATCACTGGCTGCCCGGCATCGACACCGTCTATGGCAGCGGCGCCTTCCTGCCCCTGGTCGAGCAAGGCCACTACCAGATCGAACTGAGCAGCAATGGCGGTCTGGTCGCCCGGCCGGATGCCGTCACCGCCACACATATCCAGCAAGGTCTGGCCGACTGAGTCGGTCGGGCCGGGCCGGCCGAGCTCCCGGCGGCAGGATCAGTGCCTGCTCAGAGCTTGGTCGGCGTCTTGGCGGTGGCGGCAGCCAGTCCTTCCGCATCGTGAAAGCCGCCACCCAGCGCATCGATCAGCCGAACCGAGACATCACCTTGCTGCCGCACCAGGGCGGCCATGGTGCGCTGGGCCGTCAACAACTGCTGGCGCACGATCAAGGTGTTCAATTCAGGAGCCAGACCCACCTTGTAACGGGTGCTGGCATCGTCCCAGGCACGCTGGGCATTCACCAGCACCTGGCGCTGGACCTTGATCTGGATCGCATCCGAACGCAGCGAGGACAGCAGGTCCGAGACCTGATTGACCGCCTTGATCAGGGTCTGGTTGTACTCGGCCACCGCCTGGTCATAGACCGCGTCGGTTTCGCGCAGACCGGCACGCAGGCGACCGGCATCGAAGATCGGCAGGGAGATCGCCGGCGCAGCGTTGTAGGTGGACGACGGAAACTGGAACAGATTGGCGCTGTCGCCCAGGGCAAACAGCCCGGCCATGGCCACCAGGTTGATATTCGGCAGGAACTGGGTCTTGTAGGACTTCACATCCTTGGCCGCTGCCTCCACCCGCCACCGCGCGGCGACCAGATCCGGCCGGCGCCCCAGCAGGCCGGCGGTCAGATCATTCGGCACCTGCAAGGCCTCGGGACGCAGAGGTTGCGGCCGGCCGATATCCAGCCCGCGGTCGGGCCCCTTGCCCAGCAGCACCGACAAGGCGGTACGGGCGGCATCGATGGCCTCGTCGGCCTGGGCCACTTCCTGCTCGGCGACACCGGCTTCGGTGCTGACCTGGTGCAAGGTGTCCGGATCGCCGAGGCCACCATCGATATAGCTGCGGGTCAATTCCCGGATGCGGCTGGAACGGGCCAGGTTGGCCTCGGCGATGTCCTTGTCGGCGAACGCCTGGGCCAGTTGCAGATAAGCCCTGGTCACATTCACCGACAAGGCGATGCGCGCCGCGCGCCGGTCGATTTCGGCGGCACGGTCACGACCTACCGCCGCTTCCCAGGCGGCCTTCTTGCCACCCCAGACGTCGATATTCCAGGAAAAATTCAGCTCGGTCTGCTTGACCCAGGCAAAGGTGCCGGTGATCGAAGGCATCACCAGGCCGGCCTCCTTCTTGGACAGCCGGGCGCCTTCCACGGACAGGCCGGCATTGGCCACCGGCCAGCGCTCTGCATCGTAGCGTGCCGCCTGGGCCTGGGCCTGCAGGGCCAGCGCGTCGGCTTCGGCCAGGCTGGGATTGTCATGCAGGGCTTCGTTGATCAAGGCCGTCAACTGTGGATCGCCCAGTCCTGCCCACCAATCTTCGCTGGGCCAGGCCGCCGGACTCAGCTTGACCTCTTCCAGACTGCGGTCGGCCTTGATGCTGGCCGGTGCCACCAATTGGCCGGAGGGATGCAGGCCCCGGGTGGAAACGCAGGCGGCCAGGCTGGAAGCCATGACGCCGAGCAGCACGGTCTTGATAACGCGCATGGATGTACAGCCTCTACGGATAACCACGGTGACCCGGCTGACCGATTCCGGCCTGACCGGATTGACAGCCGTCCAGTCGGGCATTATACGACTTTACCGGCAGGCGACCCAAGTCCGCGTCCAGCCATGCGCCCGGTCGGCTCAGAACAGTGACGACTCATAACGCCAGGCATCACAGCCGTCGGCATAGTAGGCCGGGCAATGTCCGATCCGCCGATAGCCATGCTGCTGATAGAGATGGATCGCCACCGGGTTGTCGCTGCGCACTTCCAGCCTCAGCCGGCGAGCTCCGGCGAGCACCCCTGCGTGCTCGGCGGCCTGCAGCAAATGGCCGGCCACGCCCTGCCCTCGAGCGGCCGGCAGGGTCGCCAGCGAATAGAGACGGGCCAGCTCGCTGCCACGACGCAGAAACAGCACCGCACTGCCCAGCACCTGGCCCTGACCGGCGCTGGCTACCAGCACCCGCGCCGTATCACTTTGCAGGTGCCGCTGATATTGCCGCCGACGCATCCGGTCGCTGGCGAAACTGGCCTCCTCAATGGCCATCAGAGCGTCCAGATCGCTTTCGCTGGCCCGCCGGACACGCACCACGTCGCTGCCGGCGTTCGGCAGCACCAGCTCGCCCGGAGGCTCGTGGCGCATCATGCGATGGGAGGTACGTGCAAACACGGGCGGCACTGTAGGCGCCATGACTCAAGTCGGCAATGCACCTGTACGGTGCCGTTTAGGTCCGCTTCAGCCGGGCGCGCCGCGATGACCCGGGTGTCCGGCGCGTCCCGACCATCGCTTTCCAAAACCGGTACAGACGTCCACCGCGAAAGTGGCGAAATCAGGATCGACATGCCGCTTGTGCTCTGTCCCGCCTGTGCCACACTGCGCGCTGCCTACCGTCCCGCGCCTTGAAAGTCTCCCCCGATGACACCCCGCCCTTCCTTTTGTCCGCCGGCCATCGGCCGCTGCTCCGGTCATGCCCGCCCTCCTTCCGTCCGCGTCGCGCAGTCATGACCCGACTGGTCATCGTGGTGGAAAAGGCCACCGACTGGAACGTCTACTATCCCTCGGCACATGTAGTGAGCGCGCTGGACTATCTGCGCGAGCCGGTGGGGGGCGAGGAGGAGCGGACCCATGTCATCAACCTGTGCCGCAACTACAAGTATCTCGGCACCGGCTATTATGTTTCGCTGCTGGCCGAGGCCCGCGGCCACAAGGTGATTCCCTCGGTGCGCACGGTCAACGATCTGCGCCGAAAATCCCTGTACGGCCTCAATATCGGCGACCTCAACCAGAAGCTGGGGCAAGCCCTGCCCGCCGGCGGCCGCGACACCGTCGACTTCGGCATCCTGCTGTATTTCGGCGAAACCGCCCAGCCGGAATTGCGCGACCTGGCTCGCCAGATTTTCGATGCCTTCCCCTGCCCGTTGCTGCGGGTGGAGTTCGAGCGCGAGCGGGTCTGGCAGATCAGCGCGATCCGTCCCTTGGGCCTGCAGGCGCTGGACGACGCCCAGGAAGATGCCTTCGCTACCGAACTGGACCGCTTCTCCAGAAAACTGTGGCGCAAGCCGCGCAGCCGCCGGCATGCCAGCTATGACATCGCGATGCTGGTCGATCCCGGCGAAGCCATGCCACCGTCCAACAAGAAAGCACTGAAGCACTTTGTCGAGGCCGGCAAGCTGCTGGGCATCGACGTCGAGCCGATCGGCCGGCACGATTATCAGCGGCTGGCCGAATACGACGGCCTGTTCATTCGAGAAACCACCGCCAGCGACAACCATACCTACCGTTTCGCGCATCGTGCGGAAAAAGAAAACATGGTGGTGATCGATGACCCCACGTCGATCCTGCGCTGTACCAACAAGATCTATCTGAACGACCTGATGAGTTCGCGCAAGCTGCCGCTTCCACGTACCGAAATCATCTACCGCGACAACAGCCGGCTGCTGACCGATCTGGGCGAACGCCTGGGATTTCCCATCGTGCTGAAGATTCCCGACGGTTCGTTTTCACGGGGCATCGTCAAAGTCGAGGATCCTGCTGCCCTGGAGCAGGCCGCCGCCACCTTGTTCCAGCACAGCGCCCTGCTGCTGGCCCAGGAGTTTCTGTACACCGAATTCGACTGGCGCATCGGCATCCTCAACCACGAACCGATCTATGCCTGCAAATACTTCATGTCGCGTGGCCACTGGCAGATCTACAATCATGGCGCCAAGGGCGCGGCCCGCTCGGGCGGCTTCGAGACGCTGCCCGTCCGCGACGTGCCCGCCGAGGTATTGAAGCTGGCCCTGAAAGCCACCCAGCCCATCGGCGATGGCCTGTACGGAGTGGACATCAAGCAGACGGCGCACAAGGCCGTCATTATCGAGGTCAACGACAATCCCTCGATCGATGCCGGCGTCGAGGATGCCTATCTTGGCAGCGACCTGTATCTGCGCATCATGCGGGAATTCCAGCGTCGGCTGGAACGCAAACGCATGGGACTGGGCCGCCGCCGCTGAACCCCGGCATCAACCGGCACCGGTTTCCGCAGCCCGCCGCCGCGGCAAGGCCGGCTCGATGCGGCTGAGCCACAGCGCTGCCAGCACGCTCGCCGGTGCCGCCACCAGCCAGAACCAGGGACTCCAGCCCAGCGCCGGGGTCCAGCCGGGCAAGGGCGAGGTCAGCAGCAGCACCAGACCGCCACCGCCCCAGCCCAGACTGATCCAGCCGGCAGCGCGCCGGAAAGTGCCGGATGGACATGCTGTGCTCATGGTCGACTCCTGCAGAGGTTTGAACAATGACGCAGAGTCTGCGGCCAGGCCATCTCAAAACCTGCGACAGTGGCACAATGGATCCATCGCCAGAGGAAACAGCATGACCGCTACCGATGTATCGCGCTTCACCGTCTTCGGCCACCCGATTTCCCATTCGCTGTCCCCGGAAATCCAGCAGGCCTTTGCCCGCCAGTTCGGCATCAACCTGGAATACACCACCACGGATGCCAGCCCCGAGGCCTTTCCCGGCGCCGTGGCCGAATTTTTCAACCATGGCGGACGCGGTGCCAATGTGACCCTCCCGCACAAACGGCGCGCCTGGGAACTGGCCAGCACACATAGCGAGCAGGCCCGCCGGGTCGGCACCGCCAACGTGCTGACGGCCCTCGCCGACGGCAGCCTGGCCGCCCACAATACCGATGGCGACGGCTTTGTCCGCGATCTCACCGAGCGCCACGGGCTGGATCTTCGCGACCAGACCGTGCTGCTGCTGGGCGCCGGCGGTGCCGCCCGCGGCGTGGCCTGGAATCTGCTGGATGCAGGCATCGCCAGTCTGACCGTAGTCAACCGCAGTCCGGCCGCCGCCGACCAGCTGGTGGATGACATCGGCGAGCCCGGCCAGGTCCACAGCCGCTACTGGGCCGATCTGGACAGCATCGGCAGCTACGATCTGATCGTCAACGCCACCTCGTCCGGGGTTCTGGGCCAGGCCATGGATCTGCCTTTCAGCCTGACCACCGGCCGCAGCCAGGCCTATGACCTGTCCTATGGCGCCGCCGCCGCCGGCTTTCTGGCCTGGGCCCGCGCGGCCGGCTGCAGCCATGCCTGGGACGGGCTGGGCATGCTGATCGAGACCGCCGCCGATGCTTTCGAACTGTGGCATGGCCAGCGGCCGGATACCGACCCGGTCTACGCCGAGCTCGTCAAGCGTTACGCAGCCTGATCCGGCGTCGGCCTGTCTCGCCGCGCAGCGGTCGCCTCTTCCTGACGGCGGCTGCGCGGCGAATCATCGGGACGTCGAGCCACCGGCGGGAACGGCACCCGCCGATTCCGTCACGACCGGGTCTGAACCTTCACCGGCCCCAGTACCGGAGTCGCCATCGGCGGCCGCTGCTCGGCCGGCAGCGACACCAGCGCCGCGATGGCCACCTCGTAGCCCGTCGGCTGCTGGAACAGGCGCAGACCGAAGCGCGGCAACATCATCGTGAGATGATCGAAGATCTCGCACTGGACGGCCTCGTAGCACTCGAAGTCGGTCGTGGCGGTGAAACACCACAGTTCCAGCGGAATACCGGCGCCCAGATTCGGCTGCTGTCGCACCAGGGTCGTCATCTGGTGGTGGATCATCGGATGGTTTTTCAGATAACTGGTGGCATAGACCCTGAACATGCCGATATTGGTGGCCTGCCAGGAATCCGGCTGACTGTGCTCCGGCAAAGCCGGAACCTGACCCTGCAGATACGACTGCAGCATCGCATCAGCTGCCCAGGCCGTCTGCAGGTCCTGGCCGGCGTCCCTTACGCTGGTGGCATCCACCAGCAGCGAGCGCTTGATCCGGCGGCCACCGGCCTCGGACATCCCGCGCCAGTTCTGGTAGCTCTCGCTGATCAGCCGCCAGGTCGGAATGGTCACGATGGTCTGATCGAAATTCTGGATTTTCACCGTATGCAGGCTGATGTCCAGCACTACGCCATCGGCACCGGCACTGGGCAAGGTGATCCAGTCGCCCACCCGCAGCATGTCATTGGCCGAAAGCTGCAGGCCGGCGACAAAGCCCAGGATGGTGTCCTTGAAGATCAACATCAGCACAGCCGACATCGCACCGACCCCCGACAACAACATGCCGATCTGGCGCCCGCTGACGACCCCGACCACCAGCAGCGCCGTGATCAGAAAGATCACCAGCTTGACCAGCTGCATGGGACCTTTCATCGATCGCTGCTGGCCATTGGCCCGCGCCTGATACATCGCCTCCAGCGCGGTCAGCGAGGAACTGATCACCATCGCCACGCACATCATCATATAGGCCGATACCAGCCGGCTGGCGAGCTCCTGCAGATGACTGCCCAGCCCCTGAATCAGGGGCAGGCCGGCACCGACGATCAGACCGGGCACCAGCCGGGAGGTCCAGTTGTAGACGCGGTGTTCCAGCAGGAAGTCGTCGAAATGCCAGCGCACCCGGCTGGACACGCCGCGCACGATGCGCGTGCCGACGACCAGGACCAGCCGGCCAATCAGCCAGGCTCCGACCAGCAGGGCCAGCAGATAGGCCGAGGACTGCAGCAGCCCTTCCAGCGGCCCCATTTTTTGCATCAACATGATTGTTCCTTGCGTGATCCCGAAAATGGCGGGTCAGACGCGGGTCCGCACACTCGGGGCAGAACAGGAACGGCAGCCATCAAGGCGAGCCGGGCCGCTTCACGGCACGCAGGGTCATCACGGGGGACGGAATTCAGAGCGGGTCGGCGGGCCGGCTAGGACGGATTCTGGTATTCCTGATCTCAACGCAGAGGCAATCGGCAACCGGCATGACCTTGCGACATGATACTACGCCGCCGGCAAGGCGGCCATGCAGCTGTCGCCAGGCTTCAAGCCGTGTAGGATGCATCCGATGACAAGGGTTTCTGCACGAGCAACGATGGCCGTGGAGTCGCCGCAGGCGCGTGAACTGCGGCACACCCGCCGCATCGCGGGCAGTCTGCTGCTGCTGGCCGGTCTGTGCCTGGCACTGGGCATGACGGCCCAGGCCTGGCATCCGGGCTGGCCCTGGCAGGCGCTGGTCGCCGTGTCCGAGGCCGCCCTGGTCGGCGGCCTGGCCGACTGGTTTGCTGTCGTCGCCCTGTTCCGGCATCCGCTGGGGCTGCGCTGGATTCCCCACACCGCGATCATTCCGCGCAAGAAGAATGCCCTCGGTCGCAGCCTTGCCGGCTTTATCTGCCGGCACTTTCTGAGCGACGCCCAGATTGTCAGCCAGCTGCAGCGCTACGATCCGGCGGCTCGGCTCGCCGCCGCCCTGATCGATCCGGCCCGTGCCCGGTTCTGGCATCGTCTGCTGCAGGGACTGAGCCCCCATCTGGTCCGTCTGCTGGACCAGCCGGCGCTGCGCCAGCTGATGCTGCAGACGGCACGGCAGCGGCTGGGCCGTCTGGAACTGGCGCCCTTGCTGGGCCGCGGGCTGGGTCTGCTGACCCGTGACGGCCGCCATCGCGAACTGGTCAACAGCGTGCTCAGCGATGCCGCCAACCTGCTGCAGCAGCCGGCGACCCGGGCCTTGCTGGCCGACAAGGTCGCCAACGAGGTCTGGGCCGTGTTCCGCTGGCTGAATGTCGAGGAGCGGATCGCCCGTTCGATGGCCGAACGACTGACCGAGGCCACGCGCCAGTTGCTGCTGGACATGATGGGCGATCCCCAGCACCCGTTCCGGCGCCGGCTGGATGGACATCTGCGGCATCTGATCATGCGGCTGCGCGACGACCCCTCGCTGGCCCGGCGAATGAACCGCATGCGGGACCAGCTGCTGGACCATCCCGAACTGGCCGGCTATCTGCAGAACCTGTGGGATGAGGGGCTGCGCCGGCTCGGCCAGGATCTGGCCGCCGACGATTCGCGCATCGCGGCCCACCTGCAGCAGGCCACGGCCGCGCTTGGCCGGCAGCTGGGCGAGGACGCCGAGCTGCAGCAACAGTTCAACCAATGGTGCATCCAGACCCTGCCGGCCCTGCTGGGGCCGTACCGGCCCGCGATCGAGCAGTTCATTGTCCAGCGCGTCGAGCGCTGGAGTGCCGACGAACTCAGCCGCGAACTTGAACTGGCGGTAGGCCGGGACCTGCAATATATCCGCTACAACGGTACCCTGGTCGGCGGCCTGATCGGCGGCTTGCTGTTCGCGCTGGCCCGCCTGCTGCATCTGATCTTCCACTGAACCGGAACCTTGCCGCCGATGCCTGCCAAGTACTTCTATCAACCCGGGCAAGGCCATGGTCTGGCCCACGATCCGTTCAATGCCATCGTCGGGCCGCGCCCGATCGGCTGGATCTCCACCAGCGACGCAGCAGGCCGGCACAACCTGGCGCCCTACAGCTTTTTCAACGCCTTCAACTACACGCCGCCCATCATCGGCTTCGCCAGCATCGGCCGGAAGGACACGCTGCGTCATATCGAGGCCACCGGCGAATTCGTGTGGAATCTGGCCACCCGGCCGCTGGCCGAGGCGATGAACACCAGCTCGGCCGCCGTACCTGCCGATATCGATGAATTCACCCTCGCCGGTCTGACCGCCGTACCGAGCCGGCGAGTCCGGGCTCCGCGTGTCGAAGAAAGTCCGGTCAACTTCGAGTGCCGGCTCAGTCAGTTGCTGCGCCTGCAGGGCGCCAATGGCGACCCGCTGGAAACCTGGCTGATTCTGGGCGAGGTCGTCGCCGTGCATATCGCCCCGCATCTGATCATCGACGGCAGCTATGACACCGCCGCCGCCGAGCCGATCCTGCGCGGTGGCGGCCCGGCCGACTATTTCGACATCGGCCCGGCCCAGCGCTTTCGCATGAGCCGTCCCGGGACCTGACCGTATCTTCTGCCGGGGGCCATCATCCCCGACCTCGCCTGCAGCCTGCCTCCGAGGCGGCGGATGCGAGCCCCATCGCCCGCCCGGAATGACCATGCCGCCACTGCCGCACCGTACCGGCCGGCCATATCTAGGACTCTGTCCAATGGCGCCGGCCGACGCCTTCTTCTATGGTAGGGATTGCCATGACCTGAACAGTGGAAGCCATGTCCCCTACCGAGACCCAGCCCCCCCGGCTGCAACGCCATCTCAGCAACCGCCATCTGCAGTTGATCGCCATCGGCGGCGCCATCGGCACCGGCCTGTTCATGGGCTCGGGCAAGACCATCAGCCTGGCCGGTCCCTCGATCCTGCTGGTGTATCTGATCATCGGGGTCATGCTGTTCTTCGTGATGCGGGCGATGGGCGAGCTGCTGCTGTCCAATCTGCAATACAAGTCGTTCATCGACTTCAGCACCGACCTGCTCGGTCCCTGGGCCGGATTCTTCTGCGGCTGGACCTACTGGTTCTGCTGGATCGTGACCGCCATTGCCGATGTCATCGCCATCGCCGCCTATACCCAGTTCTGGTTCCCCGATCTGGCGCCATGGATTCCCGCCGTGGCCTGCGTCGGCCTGCTGCTGGGACTGAACCTGCTCAGCGTCAAGCTGTTCGGCGAACTGGAGTTCTGGTTTGCCCTGATCAAGGTCCTCGCCATCGTCGCCCTGATCATCACCGGCTTCGGCATGATCGCCTGGGGCTTTCACTCGCCGTCAGGACAGCTGGCCAGCCTGCGCAATCTCTGGAATGACGGAGGCCTGTTCCCGCGCGGGATCAGCGGCTTCTTCGCCGGTTTCCAGATCGCGGTATTCGCTTTTGTCGGCATCGAGCTGGTCGGTACCACCGCGGCCGAGACCGAGGCACCGGAACGGAATCTGCCGCGTGCGATCAATGCGATTCCGGCACGCATCATCCTGTTCTATGTGCTGGCCCTGATCGTGATCATGTCGGTCACGCCCTGGCGCCAGGTGGTGCCGGGCAAGAGTCCTTTCGTCGAACTGTTCGTGCTGGCCGGTATCCCCGCCGCCGCCAGCCTGATCAACTTCGTGGTGCTGACCTCGGCAACCTCCTCGGCCAACAGCGGCATCTTCTCCACCAGCCGGATGATGTTCGGGCTGGCGGCGGAAGGGCACGCGCCGAAGGGCTTCAAACGCCTGTCCGCCGCGGCAGTCCCCGCCCGCGGCCTGCTGTTTTCCTGCGCCTGTCTGCTGGCCGGTGCCCTGCTGATGTATCTGATCCCGGATCTGGTCACCACCTTTACCCTGGTGACTACTCTGGCCGCCGTGCTGTTCATGTTCATCTGGTCCTTGATCCTGTGCGCTTATATCGCCTACCGGATCAAGCGGCCTGAACTCCATGCCCGCTCGTCATACAAGATGCCGGGTGGCGTGATGATGTGCGTGGTCGCCCTGGGTTTCTTCGTGTTCGTCACCGGTCTGCTGGCACTGCAGGACGATACCCGCAAGGCCTTGCTGGCCAGCCCGGTGTGGTTCGCCTTGGTGGGCCTGGGCTACGGATGGCGCCGCTGGCGCGGCAAGGCCGGTCTGCACTGAGTCAGGGCCGGTATTCCGCAAGGCGCCTCAGCGCCGGCTCGCATCATCGACCGGAGGCACGGCCGTCGCGGCATGACGAGCGGTTTCCCAGCGTGCCACCGCCGCCGTCAGAACCGGCGCCAGCAGGGAGGTGATGACGGTGGACGCCGCGATCTGCGGCGTCGCCACCAGGACCAGCGGGCTCAGCCGCGGGTCCACCGCCGCAATCGCCATCGGCGTCGCCACCGCATTGCCCGCGGTGGTGGACACCGCGGCACCGGCAATCATCCCGCCGCCGCCCAGCCGCGAACAGATCAGATTGCAGATACCACCCAGCAGCAAGGTCGCCAGCCCCAGCACGATGCCGGACAGACCGGCCGCCCAGATCGTCTGCAGATTGATCTGCGCCCCCAGCCCGAAAGCAAAAAAGGGAATCAGCAAGGGCCCGCCGCCGGACAACAGCCGGCGCAGGTCCTCGTCCAGCGCGCCCAGCAACATGCCGGTCAGGATCGGCAGCACCGTCGCCAGCAGTTCCAGCACCGGCACATGTACCAGTCCCGTCGCGCCCAGCGCCAGCATGGTCAGGAACGGGCCTTCCAGTATCGACAGCAGAGCCAGCGCGCCTGCATCGTTGGCCTCGCCGTATTGCCTGGACAGCGCCGCATACAGTCCCATATTGGCATTGGTCATAGCGGCGATCAGCGCCAGCCCCGACAGCCCGAAGATCCTGCCGCCCGGCGCCAGATGAGCCACCAGCAGGCCGATGCCGACTCCGCCGAAGAGCTTGCCCAGCGTGATCGCCAGCCCCTTGCGCAAGGCCGCCGGCGCCGCGCGCAGCCGGATTTCGGCGCCCATGCATACGAAAAACACCGCCAGAATCGGCATCGCGCCCTGGCTCAGCGCCGTGGAAAAGCTGCCCAGCACCAGCAAGCCGGGAGCCAGGGTCTTCAGGCCGGCCCCCAACAGCAGGGGCACCACCATCATGCCTCCGGGAAAACGCTCGATCGTCCTGCGTATCCGCATCGGTCCATCCCTTGCTGCCACACCCCGAAGGCGTCGCGGCCCATCCCTGCCGCGACGCCACGTCCGCTCACATCTGAGCGCCGATCATCCATGGCACGAATTCCTCGTCCCCCAGTCCCAGCGCCTCGCTGTGGCTGGGACGGCCCGATGCCAGCTCGATCAGCGCCTCGAAAATCTCGCGTCCCTTCTGCTGCACCGTGACCTCGCCGTCCATGATCTCGCCGGCATTGATGTCCATGTCTTCCTGCAGACGCTGATACATCGGGGTATTGGTCGCGATCTTCATCGAAGGTGCCGGCTTGGCGCCGAAACAGGAACCCCGCCCGGTGGTGAACAGCACCAGATTGGCCCCGCAGGCGACCTGGCCGGTAGCTCCTATCGGGTCATAGCCCGGCGCATCCATGAATACCAGCCCCTTGGTCTTCAAGGGCTCGGCATAGCGCAGAACATCGGTCAGAGGCGTGGTGCCGCTTTTCGCCACCGCACCCAGGGACTTTTCCAGAATCGTGGTCAGACCGCCGGCCTTGTTGCCCGGTGTCGGATTGTTGTCGATGCTGCCGTGTTCGCGCTTGGCATAGGCCTCCCACCAATGGATCCGGTCGACGATCTTCTGGCCCACCTCATGATTGACAGCCCGCCGGGTCAGCAGATGCTCCGCGCCATAGATCTCCGGCGTCTCCGAAAGAATCGCAGTCCCGCCATGACTGACCAGCAGGTCGACGGCGACGCCCAGCGCCGGATTGGCCGTGATGCCTGAATAGCCATCCGAGCCGCCGCACTGCAAGGCCAGACTCAGATGCCCGATCGGCAAGGGCTCGCGCCGCACGGCATCGGCACGGGGCAGCAAGGCTTCCACCGCCTTGATGCCGGCTTCCACCGTGAGACGGGTGCCGCCCAGTTCCTGCATCACCAGCGGCACCAGGTCGGCACCGGTCTTGTCGCGCTGCCCCAGCAGCAAGGGCGCCATCTGGTTGGCTTCACAGCCCAGCCCGATAATGACGACCGCCGCGAAATTGGGATGATGGACATAACCTTGCAGCGTCCGCCGCAACTGTTCCAGACCTTCGCCATGCGTATCGATGCAACAGCCGAAGCCGTGGGTGATGGGCACCACCCCGTCGACATTCGGCCAGGCCGCCAGCGCGCCGGGTGCCGAGAAGTGCCGTACCACCTGCTTGGTCACCGTGGCCGAACAATTCACTGTGCTGACCACGCCGATGTAATTGCGGGTCGCCACCCGGCCGTCACCCCGGCGGATGCCCATGAAGGTCCGCACTTCCGCGGCCGGCGTGACCGGGTGCAGATCGGCCCCGAAGGCATAGTCGCGGCTGAACTCGCCGATGGCCAGATTCTGCACATGGACATGCTGGCCGGCCTGAATGTCCCGGGTCGCGAAACCGATGATCTGGCCATAGCGATACACCGCTTCGCCCTTGGCGATGTCACGGATCGCCACCTTGTGGGCCGGCGGTACCGGATCCAGCGTGGTGACGGCCGGAAAGCCTTCCAGCTTGACGCCTTGCATCAGCGCGCTGAAAGCGATCGCGACATTGTCCTTGGGATTGAGTTGCAGTACCTGGGGCCTGGCAGACATAGACACCTCGCTTGGATCCACGTGAAGTTCACTTCGCCTGCCCACCGAGGCCACAGGCACCGTGTTGCAATGCGGTTTTACCCGCCCGGACGGATGATCGATAATCCGTGTCAGTAGCCGCAAATTGGTCTGACCAGCGCCTTGCCGACATGCCTGAAAGCCGCGCCAGCAATCTCCAGCAATGGCTACGCGAGACCCTCGGCCAGCAGGTACTGGGCGGCAAATGGCCAGCCGGCGGGCGACTGCCTTCGGAGCGGCAGCTGGCCATCGACTTCGGCGTTTCACGCGCCAGCGTGCGCGAGGCCATCCAGCATCTGGTCGCCCGCGGCCTGCTGTCGAGCCGCCGGGGCAGCGGCATCTACGTGCGCCCGGGCCCCTCCGCCGAGCCTTTGCCGGCCCCGGCGGCCAAGCTGCCGTCAGCCCTGCCCGACTCGCCGCTGTGGCGGGCCGACATTCTGGAGTTTCGTCTGATCTTCGAATGCGGTGCCGCCCGGCTGGCGGCCGTGCGCGCCGATCCCGCCCAGCGGCAGGGGCTGGGCGAATGGCTGGCCCGCATGCAGCAGGCCGTGGCCGCCGGGGATGTCGATGCCGAGGCCGAGGCCGATGCCGGCTTCCATGAGCTGCTGGCCGCCTCGGCACACAATCTGATGATCCATCGCTTCCATGCCATCGTCATCAATGTGCTGCGTCCGCATATCACCCACAATACCTATGATGCCAGTCGCCGTCCCTCGCCAAGGACCCGGCAACAGAGCCTGGACCGGATGCAGCAACACCTGGACATCTACTCGGCCATCATGGATCGGTTCCCCGAGCAGGCCGCCGAAGCCATGCGTCGGCATATCCTGTTTGTCGGCGCGCAATTCGTGAATGACTCGCCATCACATGCCTTCGATATCTACAGAAGACCCGGGGCAAACCACTGACATCACGGCCGTGACAACCTGCCAGGGCCATCCGGCTGGCCACGGGCGCCACTCCCTCAGTGGCGCGGTGCATCCATCGGAATCAGGCTCACATGGAGAGTTCCTTGCGGACCGCCCCGTGGCCTGAAACTGACCGGCACCCGCATGTCGTAGATCACTCCCGCACCATGCACCCGTCGCGGAGTGAAATGGTAATGACTGACCGTGGCCAGCGCCGACCGATCGAAAGCCGCATACCCCGATTCACGCAGTACCCGCGAACGAATGACCTGGCCCTGCAGACCGACCCGGGCCTCGACCAGCACCAGCCCCGTTGCGGGATGCCCGGTGGCATCCCGCGGCCAGTCGGCCTTGGAAAGCCCCTCCGCCATCACCGGAACGGCCGTCACCGCCACAAGGGCGGCCATGATCCACTTGCCCACTGAAATGCCCGTTGCTCGAATCATGCCTTCCTCGCCAGCCGACCGACCGGGTCCGCCCGTGGCAAAGCCTAACCCAATGCCGCCACGACAGCGATGCCACGCCGGCCGATCGCCTCGGCGGCAAGCTGGCTGGCGCGGCAGCTCATGCAGGCATCGGCCGGCTGCTGAACAGGCCGGCTTGTGACTATACTCGCCGATCCCCATTCAGGAGCCATCGGTGCCTTCCATGTCCTCTCAGGCGGTAACCGCCTCGCTGACCCATTCCGCCGTCTTTCTCGTCCTGACGCTGACGCCCGATATATCCGACGGCAGCGCCGTCGCCTCCTTGAGCGAGGATCTGGCCGGCCTGGTGCGAGCCATCGGCTTTCGCCATCCGGAGCGCAAGCTGTCCTGCGTGATGGGCTTCGGCTCCCAGGCCTGGGACCGACTGTTCGGCCAGCCCCGCCCCGCCGAGCTGCATCCTTTCCGCGAAATCAAGGGCGTCCACCACGCGCCGTCGACACCAGGCGACCTGCTGTTCCATATCCGCGCCACCCAGATGGACCTGTGCTTCGAACTGGCCACCCAGATCATGGAACGTCTTGAAGAGGTCGCCGTGGTGGCCGACGAGGTCCACGGCTTCAAATACTTCGATGAGCGTGATCTGCTGGGCTTTGTCGACGGCACCGAGAACCCGGTAGCCCAGGAAGCGCTGGAAGCCACCCTGATCGGCGAAGAGGACGCCGGTTTCAGCGGCGGCAGCTATGTGATCGTGCAGAAATACCTGCATGACATGAAGGCCTGGAACCGGATTCCCGTCGAACAGCAGGAAAAGATCATCGGTCGCAAGAAACTGTCCGATATCGAGCTGGATGACGACACCAAACCCAGTTATGCCCACAACCGGCTGACCGTCATCGAGGAAGATGGCGAGGAACTGTCCATCGTGCGTGCCAACATGCCTTTTGGCGACATCGGCAAAGGGGAATTCGGCACCTATTTCATCGGTTACGCCCGCTCGCCCTCGCGCATCGAGAAGATGCTGGTCAACATGTTCGTGGGCAAGCCGGAAGGCAATTACGACCGGCTGCTGGACGTCAGCCGCGCGGTGACCGGCTCGCTGTACTTCGTGCCGTCGCCGGACTTTCTGGAAGAAGCCTCAAGCCATCTGGCGCCGCAAGTCGGCTGAGCGCCGCTGAGCTTGCCGCCGACACGCCGGGATACTGGCCGTCCGAAGTCCCGGCATCGAGCCCTCCTCCAGGCTGCAAGCTTTCCTCAAGCCCCCGTCGCGACCTGACGGGGGCCATCGCGAGTGTCATCATGCCTTTCCCCTGAGCGGCGGCTCATCACTGATCGCCACGCCGGCAGTTGCGCGGCGAAGCCCATGCCCGCGGTTCAGGAGGCTTACATGACCACCGCAGCGATGCCTCCCGTTATCCCAACTTCCCCATCGATACAAGGCCCTTCAGTCACGGTGCGTTTGTCAGCCCAACTTAAGATGGCTGGTTTAGCCTGTCCGGTCAGATGCGATGATGAAAGACCAAGGGTGCGCCAAGCTGCGGATGCAGCAGGTCACCGAACAGTGCACCCTGATGGGATTCGATCGTTGATGGTCATTGACTGGAAAACCTGACCGGAGCCCGCTTCGGCCTGTTGCCCTGATCGGCATCGGCATTGCCGTCACGGTGACAACAACGGATCACAGCAGCAACTTGTTTTGGAGATGGTTTTATGGGCACTGATGCAGTGCGGACAACAGGCAGATCCAGAGGCCGGTGGCTGCTTGGCGCCGTGATGCTGGTACTGGTTGTCCTGGTGACCGTGCATGTCTTCGACAACCGCGCCAAGCCGCAGCATGCCGAACCGGACACCATCGTCGGCGCCAGCACCGCCAGGCTCGGCCGCATGCCCGTCGACATCGATGGCCTGCTGGGCACCGTGACACCGGTGGCCACCGTGACCGTGCTGCCGCAGCTGAGCGGGTATCTGACCAAGGTCGGCTATCAGGAAGGGCAGGAAGTGAAGAAAGGCCAGTTTCTGGCACAGATCGATCCGCGTCAGTATGAAATCGGCAAACGCCAGGCCGAAGCCAGCCTGGCCAGAGACCGTGCCGCCCTGGCCGCCGCCAGAAGTGATCTGGCTCGTTATCGCCAGCTCCATGGCCGACACTCCATCGCCGAACAGACCTACGTCGACCAGCTCTATACGGTGCGACAGGACGAGGCGACCGTCAAAAATGACCAGGCGGCCATCGACCAGTACACGCTGGATCTGGAATATTGCCATATCACCGCGCCGGTGGCAGGACGGGTCGGTCTGCGGCTGGTGGATCCAGGCAATTACGTCACGGCCGCCAGCACCACCGGCATCGTGGTCATCACCTCGACCCATCCGACGACGGTCGAGTTTCCGGTACCCCAGAATGCCATGCCCGAAGTGCTTCAGCGCTTTCGCGCCGGCCAGACCATCACGGTCAGTGCCTACGACAGCAACAATGACCGCAAACTGGCCGACGGCACGCTCTACTCCATCGGCAACCAGATGGACACCAGCACCGGCACCGTCACCCTTCGAGCCCGTTTCCCCAACGAGAACGATGAGCTGTTCCCCGAGGCGTTCGTCAATATCGTCATGCACGTCGATACGCTGCAGCAGGCGGTGCTGATCCCCACTGCCGCGATCCAGACCGGCGCACCCGGCGACTTCGTGTATCTGATCCGTCCCGACATGACCGTGGCGGTGCATCCAGTCACGCTGGGTCCCGGCAACGGCACCGATACGGTGGTGAGCTCCGGTCTGAAGGCGGGGGACCAGGTGGTCACCGACGGTGTCGACCGGCTCAGCGATGGTGCCCGCATCCGCCTGAAGCGGAGTCATGCACGCCCGGCGGTGCCTGCGTCAACCGCGGCCGCCCCTTCTGCCTCCAAGTCCTGATTGCATGCCCAGCTTATGAATGTCTCACGCCTGTTCATCCTGCGGCCGGTGGCCACCGCGCTGCTGATGATCGCCCTGGTGATGATCGGGCTGGTCGCCATGCGATTTCTGCCGGTCTCCTCGCTGCCCGGCGTCGACTATCCCACCATCCAGGTCCAGACCTTCTTCCCCGGAGCCAGTCCCGAGGTCATGGCCAATACCGTGACCGCGCCGCTGGAAGTGCAGCTCGGCGAGATCCCCGGACTGCAGCAGATGAGCTCGACCAGTTCATCGGGCGCCTCCATCATCACCTTGCAGTTCAATCTGGACCTCAATCTGGACGTTGCCCAGCAGAATGTCCAGGAGGCAATCAACGCCGCCAACAGCTACCTGCCCTCGGGTCTGCCCGCACCACCGACATACGCCAAGGTCAATCCGGCCGACCAGCCCGTCATGACGCTGGCCATCACCTCCCGGTCGATGTCGCTGCCCCAGTTGCAGGATGCCGCCAATACGCGGCTGGGCTCGAAGATCGCCGAGGTATCTGGCGTGGGCCTGGTCACGCCCGCCGGCGGTCACGTGCCCGCCATCCGGGTCGAGGTCGATATCCACAAGCTGGCAGGCTACGGCCTGAACATCGATGACATCCGCACCACCCTGGCCAATGTCAACGTCAACAATCCCAAGGGCAGCTTCGATGGCCCCAGGCTGGACTACACCATCAACAGCAACGACCAGATCCAGGATCCCGAGGATTATCTGGACACCGTCATTGCCTACAGCAAAGGCTCGCCGGTCTATCTGCGGGATGTGGGCACGGTCAGCCTGGCAGCCCAGGACAAGGAGCAAGGCGCCTGGTTCAACCTGACGCCGGCCATCATCCTGAATGTGCAGCGCCAGCCCGGTGCCAACGTGATCGCCACCGTCGACCAGATCAAGCGGGAACTGCCGACCCTGCTGGCCAGCCTTCCGGCCGGGATGAAAGTACAGGTCGTCTCCGATGCCACCGGCATGATCCGCGCCTCGGTATCCGATGCGGTGTTCGAACTGGTACTGGCCATCGTTCTGGTGGTGCTGGTGATCTTCGTGTTCCTCCGCAATCTGCCGGCCACCCTGATTCCCAGCATTTCGGTGCCCGTGTCACTGATCGGCACCCTGGCCCTGATGTATCAGCTCGGCTATTCCATCGACAACTTGTCATTGATGGCGCTGATCATTGCCACCGGCTTCGTGGTCGATGACTCCATCGTGATGATCGAGAACATCGTCCGTTATCTGGAAGAAGGCCGCAGCCCCATGGAGGCCGCCCTGGAGGGTGCCGGCCAGATCGGCTTCACCATCCTGTCGCTGACCGTTTCGCTGATCGCGGTCCTGATCCCCTTGCTGTTCATGGGCGGGGTCATCGGACGGCTGTTCAGCGAATTCGCCATGACCCTTGCCATCACCATCGTGCTGTCCGGAGTCGTTTCCCTGACCCTGGTGCCGATGCTCTGTGCTCGCATCCTGCGCCCGGAAGCAGGCCGCCGGCCAAGCCGTTTCGAGCGGCTCAGCGAAGCCGGTTTCGACAAGGTCCTGCAGTGGTACCGCCGCGGTCTGGAACAGGTCCTGCGCCACCAGCGGCTGACCCTGCTGGTGTTTGCCGCCAGCCTGGTGCTCACTGCATGGCTCTATGCGGCGATTCCCAAAGGCCTGTTCCCAGTCCAGGACGCAGGCGTGATCCAGGGCATCAGCGTGGCCGACACCTCGGTGTCCTATGCCACCATGACCGAACACCAGCAAGCCCTGGCCGAGCGCATTCTCAAGGACCCGGACGTGGCCGGTCTGACCTCCTATGTCGGCATCGACGGCACCAACAGCACGCTCAATCAGGGTCGCTTTCTGATCCAGCTCAAGGCCCGGAACCTGCGTCACCTGAGTGCCGTCCAGATCGCCCGGCGGATCGGCAACGACGTCGCCGACATCCCCGGCATCAAGCTCTATCTGCAGCCTGAGCAGGATCTGACGCTGGCTACCCAGGTGTCACCCGGCCAGTATCAGTTCGTGCTGCGCGGACCGAGCCAGCAGGCCTTCGACCGCTATGTGCCCGCATTGCTCGACAAGCTGCGCAAGATTCCCAGTCTGGTTGATGTCAGCAGCGATCTGGACATCAGTGGCCAAAGCGTCGACGTCGAAGTCAACCGCACCCTGGCCGCCCGCTTCGGCATCACCCCGGCCACCATCGACAATGCGCTTTACGACGCCCTGGGGCAGCGCATCGTCTCCACCATTTTTGATCAGTCCAACCAGTACCGGGTCATTCTGGTGGCGCAGCCCAAAAGCCTGCCGACCATCGCATCGCTGGGCAAGCTGTACCTGCCCAGCGCCACGTCCAGCGACAATGGCCAGGTCCAGCTGTCCAGGATCGCCCGGATCACGGTGGTCAAATCGCCGTTGGCGATCCACCATCTTTCGCAATTTCCGGCCGTGACCGTCTCCTTCAATCTGGCCAGCGGCGCCTCCTTGAGCACGGCCGTCGATCAGGTACAGCAGGCACTGCACGACATCCACCTGCCCATGTCGATCACCGCCTCGTTCCAGGGAGCCGCCCAGGCCTTCGAGGATTCATTGTCCAGCGAGATCTACCTGCTGATGGCCGCACTTATAGCCGTCTATATAGTTCTTGGCGTGTTGTACGAGAGTTTCATCCACCCGGTCACGATTCTCTCCACCCTGCCCTCTGCCGGCATCGGTGCCCTGCTGGCCTTGATGATCGCCGGCAGCGATCTGGACGTGATCGGCATCATCGGCATCGTGCTGCTGATCGGCATCGTCAAGAAAAACGCCATCATGATCGTCGACTTCGCGCTGGAAGCCGAACGCATCGGCGGCAAGGCCCCGACCGAGGCCATTTTCCAGGCCTGCCTGCTGCGCTTCCGGCCGATTCTGATGACGACACTGGCCGCCATGCTGGGTGCGCTGCCCATGTTGCTGGGCACCGGCACCGGTTCGGAGCTGCGCCGCCCGCTGGGCCTGGCGATCATCGGCGGCCTGACCTTGAGTCAGCTGCTGACACTGTTCACCACACCGGTGATCTATCTGGCCTTTGACCGCCTGGCTCTTCGTCTGCGGGGACGCGGCATCAACCAGGCACCGGAATCCGGCGCATGAACCTGTCGGCCCTGTTCATTCACCGGCCGGTGGCAACGACCTTGCTGGCGATCAGCCTGCTGCTGTCAGGTCTGCTGGGCTATGCCCATTTGCCGGTGGCGCCGATGCCCAGCGTGTCCATGCCGGTGATCATGGTCCAGGCCCATATGGCCGGCGCCAGTCCCGACATTCTGGCATCGACGGTCGCCGAGCCGCTGGAAAAACGTCTGGGCGCCATTGCCGGCGTCACCGAGCTGACCTCGGAAAACTACGTCGGACAGGTACGGATCACGATCCAGTTTGATCTGGACCGGGACATCGACGGAGCGGCCCGCGACGTCCAGGCCGCCATCCAGGCCGCACGGGCCGATATGCCCACCACGCTGCGCAGCAATCCCACCTATCGCAAGATGAATCCGGCGGCGGCACCGGTGATGGTGCTGGCGCTGACCTCGGACACCCTGACCCTGCCCCAGCTGTATGACAGCGCCAGCTCCATCATCATGCAGCAGCTCTCGCAGATCCAGGGTGTCGGCGAAGTCGAGCTCGGCGGTGGCGCCCTGCCGTCGGTACGCGTGGAGCTGGAACCCGGCAAGCTCAACAGCTACGGCATCGGCCTGGAAGATGTCCGCGCCGCCATCAGCGCGGCCAATGCCAACAGTGCCAAGGGACATCTGGAACAGGACGGCCGCCGCTACGAAGTCGTGTCCAACGACCAGATCAGCAAGGCCGCACCTTATCGTGATCTGGTCGTGGCCTACCGCCATGCGGCTCCGGTCAGACTGCGGGACGTGGCCGAGGTGCTGGACTCCAGCGAAAGTCTGCGCAATGCAGGGATCAGCAATGGCCAAAGGGCCATCCTGGTGATCGTCCATGCCATGCCGGGGGCCAATATCGTCGATACCGTGCAGGGCATCCGTCAGGTATTGCCGTCCGTGACGGCCACCCTGCCCAACCACGCGCATCTGCGCGTGGCTCTGGACCGCTCGACCTCGATCCGCGCCGCGGTCGACGATACCCAACGCACCCTGCTGCTGGCCGTGCTGCTGGTGGTCGCCGTGGTCTTTGTCTTCCTGCAGTCGTCCAGGGCCACCCTGCTGCCGGCCGTGGCCCTGCCACTGTCCATCATCGGCACCTTCGGGCCCATGTACCTGCTGGGCTACAACCTGGACAACCTGTCTCTGATGGCGCTGACCATCGCCACCGGCTTCGTGGTGGATGACGCCGTGGTGGTGCTGGAAAACACCGTCCGCCATATCGAGGCCGGCAAAAGTCCGCTGCAGGCGGCGCTGGCCGGCAGTGCCGAAGTCGGCTTCACCGTGCTGTCCATGAGCTTGTCGCTGATTGCGGTCTTTATCCCGATCCTGCTGATGCCGGGCCTGGTGGGACGACTGTTCCACGAGTTCGCCGTCACCCTGTCGATATCCATCCTGCTGTCCATGCTGGTCTCGCTGACCATCACCCCCACCATGTGCGCCTGGCTGCTTAAACCGAAAGACAGCCGGACCGCCTCGGCCTGGGCGACATGGTGCAATCGCCAGTTCGATCGTTTCCGCGAGTTCTATGCGCACACCCTGGAAAACGTGCTGGACCATGCCCTGCTGATCGGTCTCTGCCTGATCGGCCTGATCGTCGCGAATCTGCTGCTGGCCCGGCGGCTTCCCGCCACCCTGTTTCCCGAGCAGGATACCGGCATCCTGATGGGACAGATCATGGCCGACCAGAGCATCTCCTTTCCCGCCATGAGCGGCAAGCTGGTCCAGATGCAGAAGATCCTGCAAGGCGACCCGGCCATCCAGAGCGTGACCGGGTTCACCGGAGGACGCGCCCTGAACACGGCCAATCTGTTCGTCCAGCTCAAGCCGCTGGCCCAGCGCGGCAACGATATTTCCGCGGCCGAAGTCGTCAACCGCCTGCGCCCGAAATTGAACCAGATACCCGGAGCCCGAATGTTTCTGCAGGCGGCCCAGGATGTCCGTGCCGGCGGCCGCGCGTCGGCGGCTGAATATCAGTACACGCTGACCAGTGACCAGCCGGACACGCTGTACGCCTGGGTGCCCAGGCTGCTCGCCGAGCTCGGCAAGCACGGTGCGCAACTGCAGGATGTGAACTCCGATCTGCAACAGCATGGCCTGCAGGTATTCCTGAAAATGAACCGCGCAACGGCCATGCGCTACGGCTTCCAGCCCAACCAGATCGACTCGGTGCTTTACGATGCCTTCGGCGAGCGCACGGTTTCAACGGTCTACAACCCCTACAATCAATACTATGTGGTGATGGAGCTGGCGCCACGCTACTGGCAGCATCCGCAGTCGCTGAGCCAGATCTGGCTCAGTACCGGTGCGGCCAATGCCAGCGGATCGGATGCCACCCAGATGACGACGGCCAAGGGCAGCACCGGAGCCGGTACGGTCAGCCGCGCCGTGGCCAACAACAACACCAATGCCATCGCCAACAGCAAAGGCGGCACCTCCAGCGGCAGTGCCAACAGCACCTCGCGGGAAACCATGGTGCCGCTCGGCGCGATGGCCAGCTACAGCACCAGTCATACCGCGACCCAGGTCAACCATCAGTCCGGTACGGTGGCCGCCACCCTTTCCTTCAATCTGCCGGTCGGTGGCTCGCTGTCCTCCGCCAAGGCCGCCATCGCCGAGGCTCAGCAGGCCATCGACATGCCGGCTTCCATCCATGGCCGATTTGCCGGCACCGCCCAGATCTTTACCCGATCCATGTCCACCATGCCGCTGCTGATTCTCGCCGCGCTGGCGGCCGTCTATATCGTGCTTGGCATGCTCTACGAAAATGCGGTACACCCGCTGACCATCCTGTCGACCCTGCCCTCGGCCGGCATCGGCGCGGTGCTGGCACTGCTGATCTTCGGCACACCGTTCTCGGTCATCGCCATGATCGGCATCATTCTGCTGATCGGCATCGTCAAGAAAAACGGCATCATGATGGTCGATGTTGCCCTGCATTTGCAGAAAACCCAGGCACTGAGCGCCAAGCAGGCCATTCATCAGGCCGCCGTGCTGCGCTTGCGGCCGATCATGATGACCACGGCCGCCGCCGTGCTGGGTGCCGTGCCGCTGGCCGTCGGCATCGGCCAGGGCGCCTCCCTGCGCCAGCCGCTGGGCATCACGGTGATGGGCGGCCTGATGCTCAGCCAGATGGTGACGCTCTACACCACCCCCGTCATCTACCTCTACCTGGACCGTTTGAGTGCGCGCATGGGCGCCTGGTCGAGCCGTCAGCCGTGGAGCCGTCGCATGGATACCCGCGCATGAAAAACCGACGCCATTCTCTTCGTCCCTTGGGTCTGGCCTTGAGCCTGCTGCTGGGTGGCTGCATGGTGGGGCCCGATTATCACCGCCCCGCCGTCACGACACGGCCCCGCTACCACGAGATGGCCGGCTGGCAACCGGCCGCCCCCGCCGCCGGCGCCCCCAAGGGTGCCTGGTGGAAAGCCTTCAACGATCCCTTGCTGGATCGGCTGGAACCCATGGTCGCCACGGCCAACCAGACGGTGGCGCAGAGTTATGCCAACTACCGGGCCGCTCTGGCCGAGGTCAGAATTGCCCGCAGCGCCCTGTTTCCTACCATCGGCATCGACAGCAGCGGCACCCGTGCCCGCACCACCTCGGCCACCTATTCGGCCAGACACGGCATCAACAACAGCGGTACGCTGGAAGGCGAATTGAGCTGGTCGCCGGACTTCTGGGGCAAGACCCGCCGCAGCATCGAACAGAACAAGGCCACGGCCGAGGCCGACAAGGCCACCTTGGCCAATACCCTACTTACCGAACAGGTCGCCCTGGCCACGGCCGTGATCGATCTGCGCATCAACGATGCGGATATCGCTCTGCTGCAACAGACCGTGGCCGCCTACCGGAACTATCTGGCCGTCATCGCCGATCAGGATCAGGCCGGCACGATCGCTCCGTCGGATCTGATCACCGCACGGACCCAGCTGGAAAGCGCCCAAGCCAGCCTGATCCAGCTGGGCATGGCACGCGCCCAGTACAGTCATGCCATCGCGGTGCTGGTCGGCAGAAATCCAGGGGATATAGACATCCCCCCTCTTGCCGCCCTGCCGCAACTGCCCCGGATACCGGTCGGCGTCCCTTCCGCCCTGCTGCAGCGCCGCCCCGACATCGCCGTCGCCGAGCGGGACATGGCGGCAGCCAACGAGGCCATCGGCATCGCCATTGCCGCCTATTATCCGACGATTTCGCTCAGTGCCGTGGACGGCTTCAGTCAGTCACCGTTGGCCGGACTGCTGAAACTGGCCAATCACGTGTGGTCGGCAGGCGCCCAGGTGAGTGAAACCCTGCTTGACGGCGGCGAACGCAGTGGCTCCGTGGCCGCGGCCAAAGCCAGCTACGATGCCTCGGTAGCCGCTTATCGCGGAACGGTGCTGGGCGCCTTCCAGGATGTGGAAGACGATCTGTCGAATCTGCGGATCCTGGAGCAGCAGCTGCAGGCCCAGGAAGCGGTGGTGAATGATGCGCGCCGCGGCGCCGAGATCGCCTTCAACGAGTATCAGGCCGGCACCGTGGATTACACCACGGTGGCCACGGCCCGGACGACCCAGCTCGTCGCCGAGCAGAACCGGCTGAGCGTGATCCAGAACCGGCTGCTGGATACCGTGAACCTGATCGGCGATCTGGGCGGGGACTGGTCGGAAAGTTCGCTCGAATCCTCGCGCTGACGCCCGCATCGGCGAAGGGGCTGCCGGGCATCGGCTCCTTCGCAGCCAGTGTCTGGCCGGCGGACAAGGTCCCGCCATGACTTCAGCTACCTCGAGGTTCAGGGGGATCATCCACGAAGCGTCTTGGCGATCAGTGCTCGATGACATACCGCGACGGGATACAAGCGCCGGCGCCCCCCCCGGCCCTGAAAACATCTCTCGATGCAGCTCGTACCCAAGGCCCTGATGGACAAGCCCGCCGCGACTGGCTGTCGGGTAACCATGCATCCGTATCACCCGGCACTGACGAAGACGCTGCAACCGCCAGGCATACTGGAGGCGTCGCCCGCAACAAAGCCCCTGCTTCCGGCCCTTCAAATCAATCGGCCACCCGCGCATGACTATCGCTGGCGATGCTTTTCCAAAATAATGCCCGTTTCGCGTCAGCCCGGTCCATGGGGCTGGCACCAGTTCACTACGGAGTTTCCCATGCGTTGGTTGTTTTCCCTGCTTGCCCTGGTCGCCCTGAGCGCCTGTCACGCCACCCCTCCCGCCGAAACCCACGGCCAGGTCGACAAGCTGGTGGTGATCGACCACAAGCTCGGTACCGGCGCCGAGGCGAAGCCGGGCATGACGGTCGGCGTGCATTACACCGGCTGGCTGTACGACGATCAGGCCAAGGATAAACACGGCAAGAAGTTCGACAGCTCGCGTGACCGCAACGAAGTGTTTCCCTTCAGCCTGGGTGCCGGCGAAGTGATTCCCGGCTGGGACCAGGGCGTGGCCGGCATGAAGGTCGGCGGTACCCGTACCCTGTATATCCCGGCCTCGCTGGGCTATGGCGCCAATGGTGCCGGCGATGACATTCCGCCGAATGCCTCGCTGGTCTTCGATGTGGAGCTGATGTACGTCAAGCCCTGAAACGGCGGGCATCAGCCCGGCCGAGCTGAAGCCGGGGCAACACCACGAGGTGCCCCGGCTCGCCAACACCTCGCTCGCACCTTGCCCGGCTCCGATGGTCAGCGACCATTCGCGGGGGGATCCTGCAACTTGCGATTGACCAGATACACCTCGACAGGCCCCATCGAGCATTCCTGATCGGAGGCCTTGCTGCGGGTAATCACTTCCAGCCGCTTGCCGTCTTCCTGCTGGAAAACCACATGGTAGACCTCCTGATACAGGCCGCCCGGCAAGGGTTCCGAGGCCATCCGCACCACACGCGTGCTGGCTGAATCCAGCTGCCGGGTATCGAGATACCCCAGATTCTTCAGCTGGCCCATGGCCATATGCATGGGCCAGCTGGCGCTGCGGCGGCATGCACGGCCATGATGCCGGCGGAAAAACACAGCAGAGCCCCCAGCCATGGCCGCCGCCGACCGTGCTTGTCCGTCATGGCACCACCTCCAGCACATGATCGCCACTCAGCCAGATTCGACGTCTGATCCTCGGATCAAGCACAATGCAGCCGCTTGAGGCCTGGCCTGGATGAATCCGGCTGTCACCATGAATCATGAAACCGCTGCGTCCAGATAATCGCGTCTGCGGTCCAGCAAGCAGACGCAGGGTACAAGCCCCTGTTTCGGGAGGATGGAACGGCGGCAGTATCTGGTAACGACCAACAGGCACCGGCCCTGTATCATGGACTCTTGCCAATGCAGGATTGTTGTAACCAATACCCGATCCTGAATAGCCCTTCTCCACATAAACATCGTTCTGCTGGAGATATCCACTCCTTTGACTGTAACGCCATGGCATCACCGACCCTCCTTGTCAGTGGCCAGCCCATTCAGGGTATGCCGAGTACTCGCGTACAGCTATCCAGACGATGTGAAGTCGCGCCCCGCACAGAGAGCGTCTACTGCAGCAGCGACAGGCCGGCACCATCACGATGCCATGAAAACGCCAGGCGGTCGTAACCACCGCGCAAGGCCATCGCACCGCTGCCAGAGCCTGCATCGCCACGATCACGGCGGCTCGGCATGCGCCGCCGGATCTTGCAGATGGCCAGTCCAGACGCAAGAGCCTGTCTCGGCATGGACGCAGCCACCCATCTCGTGATAGTGGCCACAGGAACCAAGGCCCGCCGTCCCCGCAAGGACAATCGTACGGACAAGGCATGACTTTTAGAATGTCTGGACGTCCGATTAAAGACCATTCATCGCAGCCGGGGATACGCCTTCCCAGCCGCCGACTCAGTCTTCCTCGGCGGCCGCTTCGCGCCCTTGCTGGCGGATGATCGCCTCTTCACGGGCATCGATGATCGACTGCATCACGCTGTCGACATCCGCCTCGTGCTCGTCGAACTCGAACTCTCCCGTCAACTCGGTATCAGGATGCAGTTCACCGAGTTCGAACAAGGCCCACATCTCTTCGGCATACCAGGTATCGAGCAGTTCGGGCGCAAACCGCGACAGGCTGATGGTGATATTGCTGACATCCCGCCGCAGCATGGTACGGGCCGAGTTGTTGCCGGAAGCATTGACCACCTGGGGCAGGTCGATGATCACCGGCCCCTCGGGACCGACCAGCACATTGAACTCGGAAAGATCGCCATGGATCAGACCCGTGCACAGCATCTTCGCGATCTGCCGGATCAGAAAACGGTGATACGCCCGCGCGGTTTCGGCGGACAGTTCCACCTCGCCCAGTCGCGGCGCCGAAAAACCGTCGGCATCGACCACCAGCTCCATCACCAGAACCCCGTTGAAATAGCCATAAGGCTGCGGCACCCGCACGCCGGCCGCCGCCAGCGCATACAGCGCGTCGACTTCGGCATGCTTCCAGGCGGCTTCCGCCTCCTTGCGGCCGAAGCGGGTGGCCTTGCCCATCGCCCGTGCAGCGCGACTGCCGCGCACCTTGCGCCCCTCCTGGTATTGCACGCGCGCCTGGAAACTGCGCTGCGCCATGTCCTTGTAGACCTTGGCGCAACGGATCTCGTCGCCCGAGCGAACCACGTATACGGAAGCTTCCTTGCCGCTTTTCAGCGGCCGCAGGACTTCATCGATCACGCCATCATCAATCAGGTCCTGCAGACCCTTGGGTGTCTTCATCTCTCGCTCGGGTTCCGCCATGACTGGGTAATGCCAATTATGGCCGATCTTCACCCCTGCTTGCCTGTCGCCCATGTTCAGCATCGCCCATGCCGCCTATCCAGGTGGGCCTGCCTCGCCTGCCGGCCCGTTTCCCGAAAAGGCGTCCTTGTCCTGCCCAGCTTCAATCCCGCCTACAATGGGCGCCAACCCTCTGCACGGAATTCTGATGACTGAACCGGTCCGCCTCTCCAAACGCGTCGTCGCCCTCGCGCAATGCTCAAGGCGCGAGGCCGAGCAATATATCGAAGGTGGCTGGGTCCGCGTCGACGGCGAGGTCGAGGAGCGTCCTCAATTCATGGTGGCCGAGCAGCATGTCAGCATCGATCCCCAGGCACGACTGAGCCCCATCGCACCGGTCAGCATCCTGCTGAACCTGGCCGAGGCGCGGCCGGCCGAGCTTGGCCAGGCCGATATCGAGGCCTTGCTCGCGCCGGAAAACCGCTGGGAAGGCGATTTCTCGGGCGTACGCCCGCTGCGCCGCCATCGCCAGCAGCTGGGCATGCCTCAGCCCTTGCCGCCTGGTGGCACGGGTCTGGTGGTCTGCAGTCAGGATGCCCGCATCCTGCGCATGCTGAACGATCAGCAGCAGCCCGTGGAACAGGAGTTTCTGGTGGATATCCGCGGCCAGCTCGATGACAAGGGGCTGGCCCTGCTCAATCATGGTCTGCGCATCAATCACTACGCCTTGCCGCCAGCCAAGGTCAGCCGGCAGAGCGAGCAGCGCCTGCGCTTCGCCTTCAAACGCCTGCAGGCAGATCGCATCGGAATGATGTGCCAGGCCGTCGGCGTGCAAGCCACCAGCCTCAAGCGACTGCGCATCGGTCGCCAGTCGCTGTCGAAGCTGCCGCCGGGCCGGTGGCGTTACCTGGCACCATTCGAGCGGTTCTGAATCAGGCGCCCCTCACCCCTTGGGGGCATGGCCTGCCGGTGAGGTTCAGACATCGAGCCGGGCCAGATCGCTCAACAACCCGGGACCGGCCGGCGTCCAGCCCAGACGCTGACGGGTCAAGGCACTGGCAGCAGGCAGGTCCATGCCGACAAACATGCCCATCCAGCCGAACTGCTCGGCCACCGCGTCGGTCGGCACGGACTTCACAGGCAGCTGCAGACGCGCCGCCAAGGCCTCGGCAATGGCACGCGCCGTGATGCCCTCCTCAGCCACGGCATGCCAGCGCGCACCGGCAACGGCCTGTTCGACAGCCAGCCGATAGACCCGCGCCGCATCATCGACATGGACCGCCGACCAGCGATTGAGTCCCTCGCCGACATAAGCCATCACCCCGCGCTGCCGGCACACCTCGATATAGGGCGTGATCAGCCCCTGCTTGCGGGTGTCATGCACCTGAGGCAGGCGCACGACCGAGACATTCACACCGGCCTCGAGCAGCCGGTTCGCGGCACGCTCGGAAGCCGATCGCGGGTTGGGATGCTCCAGATTCACCACTTTCTCGCTGGCCGTGACGCCATGAGCCGCCATCCCCATGCCGACGCCGGAGGTGATCACCAGCGGGCGCTTCGAGCCCCGCAGGGCAGAGCCCATCGCCTCGATGGCGCGATAGTCCTTTTCACAATGGGCGGCGAACCGGGAGAAGTCATGATCGAAGGCCACATGGATCACGGCATCAGCGGCCTCCGCGCCGGCCCTCAGACTCTCGGGGTCTTCCAGCTGACCTCGATGGACCTCCGCTCCCGCCGCGGCCAGCCAGGCGGCGCCTGGGTCCGAACGACTCAGTCCCAGCACCTGATGCCCTGCCGCAAGCAGTTGCGGCACGATCCGCGAGCCGATAAAGCCGGTAGCACCGGTCACGAAAATGCGCATCGCCCCACTCCGTCAGATCAAGAATCCACGCAGTCTCGGCGGCCAATGCAACATGGTAAAGTAGTGTCATTATCCTGGTATAAACAATCACAGGCTGCGCATGCCCGGCACCGCCCACACTTCATTGGGACAGTTTCTGCGTGAACGGCGAAGCCGGCTTGATCCGGCCAGCTTCGGGCTGCCGGGCGAGCGCCGCCGCACGCCCGGCCTCCGACGGGAGGAAGTCGCCCAGCGAGCCCATATCAGTGCCACCTGGTATACCTGGCTGGAACAAGGTCGCGGTGGTGCACCATCCAGCGAGGTATTGCATCGGCTGAGCACGGCACTGATGCTGACCGGCCCGGAACGCGAACACATGTTCATCCTGGCACTCGGTCATCTGCCCGAGCCGAGCTACCATCAGGCCGATGATGTCAGTCCGCGCCTGCAACGGGTGCTGGATGCCATGCCCGAGCATCCGGCCATGATCCGCACCGCCACCTGGGACGTGGTGGCCTGGAACCGGGCGGCAGCCGTCGTACTGACCGATTACGAACGCCTGCCGGCGGGCCAGAGGAATATCCTGCGTCTGATGTTCGGCAACAGCCGGGTACAGGCCGCGCAGGATGACTGGCTGAAAGTGGCACGCTATGTGGTGGCGGCCTTTCGTGCCGATGCCGTGCGGGCCGGAGCTTCCGGTGTCATCACGGATCTGGTCCGTGAACTGCGCCAGCTCAGCCCGCAGTTCGATCGCCTGTGGCAGGACCATGACGTCGCCGGTCATGGGGATGGTGTCAAACGATTGCATCACCCCCGACTGGGCACGCTGGATCTGGAGTTTTCCACCTTCGCGGTGGAGGGCCGTCCCGACCTGTGCCTGATGGTCTATACCGCCGCGAATGACGAAACCGCCGGCCGGATCCGGCAGCTGCTTGCTGAGCACGCCGCGCAAGGCAGCGAGCGCTGACGCCCGGGCGGGCATGACCGGCAGAAGGAGATACCGTTGCTCAGCCGGTCTCGCTGGCCAGTCTCAGCTCGATCCCCAGCAGTGCCGCCAGCTCGCGCATGGCTTCGCTGTCCCGGCTCAGGCTGATGCCGCCGGCATACGTATCCGGCTCGGCTTCCCACACCCACAAGGTATAACCGTATGGGGCCAGGCTGTCATAGGCGATGGCCAGCAACGAGGGCACATCCGTCTCGGCATGGAACTCGTCGTCATCCGGCTCGCCTTCCCAGTCCACGGCCAGGTTCCAGCGCGCCGTCAACTCGTCAATGGCCTGGATCAGAGTCCGCGTATCTCCTGCCTCGACCTGAAAGCCTGATTGCCAGTCGATCACCCGGGTCAGTGGCAGAATCACCTCCAAGCCGTCGGGATCTTCATCGCCCACCGCTTCGCGATACGCGCTGAACTGCTGCAGCGCCTGTTCCTCGTCGCCGGGATTGATGCGCAGCAGCCACTGCCAGACCTGGTATTCCTGCGCGGTTTCATCTGCCGCTTCGTCGTCAAAATCCGGCGGCAGCTCGTCGTCGTCAAATCGGCTCATGGCAGCCTGTCCTCGTTGAAATCCGGCACATGCTTGCGCAAGCCGCGTCAAATGAAAAGCAGCCGTCCTGTCGCACACCGATCCACGTCAGGCAACATGGCTGGCACGTCAGCGCAGCGGCTTGCGGAACCGATAGATGAACTGATCGGTATGCCCGCGTATCGACTTGTCGAAGACTTTCAGCGCATGGCTGTCCGCAGGATTGCGCAACACCTGACTTTCGCCATCAAACACGAAACCCGCCGCTTCCACCTCGGTCTTCACCGCCGCAGGGTCGATGCGGTGCAGGGTATCGGTATCGCGCAGGCCCGATCCCGCCGCGGCAACATGATCGATGATCACATACAAGCCACCGGGCTTCAGCGCCGCAAAGACTTCTCGGTTGAGCACGGCCGGATCGACCTTGCCCATGAATGCATCGGGATAGTCATGGTAATTCTGCGAGGTGAACACCAGATCCACGGGTGCCGGCACCGTCAGGGCGGCGGCCGGCTGGGCCAGCGCCGTGATATTGGCATAGTGCGGCTGCGCGGCCAGCGCCTGGCTGCCCGCCAGACCGCGGGTCGCCTCTTTCAGATACTCCTGTGGCCAGACCACGTATACATGCCCCCGGGGGCCGACCAGACCGCTGAAGACGCGAGTGAAATAGCCGCTGCCCGGAATCAGCTCAAGTACCTTCTGGCCCGGCCGGACCTGGGCAAACGTCATGATGGCGCCAATCCGGCGCTGAGCATCCCTGGGCCGATCGTCCCTACGGGCCGGGTCGGTCAGCACCTTGGCCACTGCATTGGAAACCTCGGCCGTCCCGGGCCGGGCGATCCCGGCAGCCGGGATCAACGCAGCCATCAAAGCCGCAAATATCATGGTGCGCATCGGTAGTGACCTCACATCGGGCAAGACACCCATTCTGCCTGCAAACCCGATGCCGATGCAGCTTCTGCCGGTGACTGTGCCAAGATGGGCCATGACCGGACCTGATCTCAACTTGCTGACATCACTGGATATCCTGCTGGAGGAGGCCAACGTCACCCGGGCCGCCCAGCGTCTGGGACTGAGCACCTCGGCCATGAGCCGGACGCTGGGACGGCTGCGTGAGACCACCGGTGATCTCTTGCTGGTCCGCGCCGGCCGCGAACTGGTGCTGACGCCTCATGCCGAACAACTGCGCGAGTCCTGCCGGCAGGTGATGCTCGATGCCCGCAGGATGCTGGCACCCGCCATGCCCGCGCTCGATCTCGAGAACCTGCAGCGACGCTTCGTGATCCGAGCCAACGACGGTTTCGTCTCGGCGCTGGCTCCCGGTCTGATCACCACCATCGGCCGTCAGGCCGCGGGCGTCACCCTGCAATTCATGGCCAAACCACGGAAGTCCGTCGGGCATCTGCGGGATGGCCAGACCGATCTCGATATCGGCGTACTCACCATCATGGGGCCCGAGATCAAGATCCAGGCTCTGTTCCGGGACCGCTTCGTGGCTGTCATCCGGGAGGAGCATCCCATGGCCAGACAGGGCGAGCTCAGCCTGGAAGATTATCTGTCGTGCGGGCATGTTGTCGCCTCACGTCATGATCAGGGGCGGGGACCGGTCGACCAGGCCCTCGCCGAAATCGGACGACAGCGGAGGATCAGCACCATCGTGCCTGGCTTCCCCGCCGTGCTCGACGTCGTTCTGGATTCGGACCTGATCGGTCTGGTACCGGCATCGCTGCTGACGGCCCGGAATGCCTTCCATGCCCTTGGCCTGCGGCGCTTCGCATTGCCGGCAAGCACGCCGGACATCACCATTTCCCAGATGTGGCACCCACGCATGGATGCCGACCCGGCTCATCGCTGGTTGCGACAGACGGTGAAAGCCTATTGCCGCCAGCAACTGGGTGATCTGGCCTGATTCCGACCCGCATGCGGCCATGCCGACATATACCGAAGGCATGAAAAATCATCATATGGACGTCTTAAAATAATGTCGGCCCAAGATCAGGAACCGACAAAAGGGCTTTCATAAAAAAGCATGCGCGTCATGAAACACATCACATGGCCGCATGGATATCCGTTTTCACTCAGTGACGGACAATGGCGATCAGGATCTCCACGACGATCAAGGCGATGATGGCCAGCTCCATCAGCTCGCCGCGCTTGCCCGAGGCTTCTTCGTACAAGGTATTGTAGGTGTCGCGGATAATCGCCAGCTTGCGGTCCACCGCACTGCTGACATGGTGTACCTTGAACAGATCCAGGGCGGCGGTATAAACCCGGGCCAGATAGACATCTTCGGTGACCTGCAGCGCATTGTCGACTTTCTCGGTGATCTCGGTCACTTCGGCCACCAGGGTATACAGCTTGCGCGCCAGCGCCGCGAAATGGCGCGAGCCCTTGGGCGTATTGGCACGGTGCGCGGCCTCGACCAGGTCATACATCCGCGGCAGTTCCACATCCAGCAGCTCGTCGTAGAAGCGCATTTCCAGCAGCTGGGCATTCGCGACTTCAAGGATGTCGACCACGTCGGAATCGCCGCGTGGCTCGTAGATAAAGGCCCGGTCCCAGGTCAGGATCACCAGGTCATCGGCATACCAGGAAAACCGCTGCTGCAGCAGGTCATGCCTGGCCTGCATCGAAAGCGGCCGCTGCTCGCCCGACAGCAGGGGCACCAGATCGATGGTTTCGTGCATGGTGGCCACATGCACCGGCTGCTCGAAGGCATGCACGATGCCCAGCAGGTAGTCTTCCGACAACATAGTCGTGCTGAGCCGGCTCATCGCCTGCCCCAAGGCCGTTTTCAATTGCTGGGCGAGATGCGCCCACACCGGATGCTCGGCCTCAGGGCCCAGCAGATTGTCCACCGCATCCACCCGCCGGGAGAAGCTGGCCCAGTCACAGCCGGTCACCGGCACTTGAATGGAAAAGGCCACGGTCCCGAATTCATACAGTCGTGCCCAGACCTGAGCCGTATGACTGATCCCGTCCAGCTCGATCACCATCGGCTCCAGACTCAACCGCAACGGCGGCACACCGAAGGCCACCGCCTTGGAAGGGGTACTGTTCAACTTGCTGCGAACACTTGCCGGGCGTGGCTGGCTGGCCCACAGCGCCTCGGCTCTGGCCAGATCAATGGCATCGGCCAGATCCACCATATGCATGGCGATCACCGCAGCGGAACGCACAACGGGATTTTGGTAAGGCATGAACGATGAGCCGCAGCCAATAGGTGGTGGCTAGATTGCCACCAAAGGCCAACGCATATCCATGACGATGGATGTGCAGATCATGTCGCCAACGGCTTCGCTGTCGATGTCGCCTATCGGTTCGCCGGCAGAGCACGCGTTTCCGGCCATCATGGCCCGGCCCCTGCGGCCGCCGGTTCTGGACGGTGATCGCCCCGCCTTTTGGTGGAATATCACCCGCCCAGGAAAACTAGGGCGCCGGGGCAGGACTCAGCATGGAGGCGACATGCTCGCGCAGGTGTTGCCGCAGATCCTGCGGGCTGAAGCCCTGTGCCATCAATTCCTCGAGGAGATCGATATGAATCGATGCCAGCAAAGCATGCGCGCGGTATGCCGCCACTGACTCCGGAAGACCGGCGGCCAGACTCAGTTGGGTCTGCAGCACCTCATGCATCCACAGATAGTGAGTCGAGCGCAGCAGCTGCGGGGCCGCTTCTCTTGCCCGGATCAGATGCCGATGAGCCAGTTTGAACTCAAGCAAGGCCGCCACGAAGGCCTGGGCCCGCACCTGCGGCGCGGCATGCGGCCCCAGCTCCGGGTGGGCACCCTCGACGCTGGTACGGAGCACACCCAGGCGCTGGGCCCACAAAGTATCCAGCAAGGCGTCCCGGCTTCCGAATGCCCGGAACAAAGTGCCCTTGCCAACCCCGGCAGCCTGTGCGATCGCATCCATGCTCACGCTCATCGGCTGGTCAGCGGCAGCAAACAGCGCATCAGCTGCCGCCAGCATACGCTCGGGCGGCACGGCAGGGCGGCCTCTTCGTGCAGGCAAACTTTCGGACCCACGGTCCGATATGATAGGGTTTGTGGAATTCACGGTCCGATATTCTACTGGAGATAGACATGCACGCATCATCTTCCCTCCCTGCCTGGCTTGCCCAGGGCATTGCCGCACTCGCCGCAGGCCAGACCCAGGCCTGGGCCGATCTCTACACCGAAGACGCCGTCCATGAATTTCCCTATGCGCCGGAAGATCACCCCAGCCGGCTCGAAGGCCGCGAAGCCATTGCAGCCTTCATGGCCCCGCTGCCTGGCTTGATCCGTTTCGGCCATCTGGATCCCATCCGCAGCCGAGAGGTCGGCGACGGAATCATCGTCGAAGCCCGCGGCCATCACCATCGCGTGTCCGACGGCATGGCCGTGAAAATCGACTATGTCTGGTTCATCACCCTGCGCGAAGGCAAGATCAGCCACTTCCGGGACTATATGAATCCCTTGCAGCTGGCCCGCCTCTAAGCCTTCGCTATGGCGAGAAGATACAAAAAAGGCCCCTGATTGCTCAGGGGCCTTTCGGTATTGGCTGGGAGACTAGGATTCGAACCTAGATAGGCAGAGTCAGAGTCTGCAGTCCTACCATTAGACGATCTCCCAAAAACTTGACGCGGCGCGCTCTGACCTGGTGGAGCGCCGCAACAGGCGTGAGGCTTGCCTGTCAGACAATGCAGCGGGCCATGCTGCAGATCTGGTGCTCATGACTGGAATCGAACCAGCGACCTCTTCCTTACCAAGGAAGTGCTCTACCGACTGAGCTACATGAGCAGGATACTGCATCGTGCCTGCTTGCGGGCCGCTGATGATACCGCGACCCCGCCGGCAAATACATGCCGGCAACCACTCGATGAACAACCGGCATCCTGTCGATGCGCGGCAGTCCAAAAGAAAAGCCCCCGATCACTCAGGGGCTCGTCCGGTTTGGCTGGGAGACTAGGATTCGAACCTAGATAGGCAGAGTCAGAGTCTGCAGTCCTACCATTAGACGATCTCCCAAAAACCTTTTGCGGCGCGCTCTGACCTTGGGCGCCGCGACAAGCGTGATTAACGCTTGGAGAACTGGGTAGCGCGACGTGCCTTGTGCAGACCGACCTTCTTGCGCTCGACTTCACGAGCGTCACGGGTCACGAAACCAGCCTTGCGCAGCGGCGACTTCAGGGTTTCGTCGTACTCGATCAGAGCGCGGGCGATGCCCAGACGAATCGCGCCGGCCTGGCCGGTGATGCCACCGCCGCTGACCGTCACGTTGACGTCAAACTTTTCGATATTCTCGGTCAGTTCCAGCGGCTGACGCACGATCATGCAGGAGGTCTCGCGACCGAAGAACTGCTCGAGCTTCTTGCCATTGACGGTGATCGCGCCAGTGCCCTTGCGCAGGAACACGCGAGCGGCAGAGGTCTTGCGGCGGCCGGTGCCGTAGTTTTGCTGAATCGCCATGATGATTCCTTAGAGTTCCAGCGCCTGCGGCTGCTGGGCAGTGTGCGGATGTTCGGAACCGCCATAGACCTTGAGCTTGCGATACATCGCACGGCCCAGCGGATTCTTCGGCAGCATGCCCTTCACGGCGATCTCGATCGCCTGCTCCGGGTGCTTGGCCAGAAGATCACGCAGGTTGGTGGTCTTCAGGTTGCCGACATAGCCCGTGAAACGATGGTACTGCTTGTCGTCCATCTTGGCGCCGGTGACGGCGACCTTGCCGGCGTTGACGACGACGATGTAATCACCGGTGTCCACATGCGGGGTGAATTCCGGCTTGTGCTTGCCGCGCAGGCGACGGGCAATCTCGGTCGACAGACGACCAAGCGTCTTGTCCGTGGCGTCAATGATGTACCAGTCGCGCTTGACGCTTTCCGGCTTGGCGCTGAACGTTTTCATATCCAATACCTGATGTGCCGCCTGTGGCGGAGCTCAATATTAAAGTGCTGCAGGGCGCGAGATGATAGCTGCCCCGATATCGGGACGCAAGCCCCGTGACTTGGAGCTTGCTCGACGCTTAACTGCTTCTGCGAGGCCGGAAAGTATAGCATTGATGAAAGCGCTTTTGGAAGCCCGGCGATCATGTCGCGAGGAAACCGTCCGCAGCACTCATGCGCGTGCTTCCACCGGACGCAGAAACGGTGGTTTCACGCCGGGGCCGGATGAGTCCTATCATAACGTACCGGTCGCCCCGCAGGGTGCGGTGCAGTGACCGCCCTCCCCACTGAAGATCTCCGGAGTCGAGATGTCGATACGCCACCTGAGTCCCCTCGACCGCCTGCTGGACAGCGTCGAGCGCACCTTGGCCGCCGTGGTGGCCACCCCCGTCGCCCACCGTCCCTCGCCAGCCGCCGAACTCGAGCCGGTGGAGCTGGAAGAGCCCGAGCGCCGGCTGTCGGCCGGCCTGATGCGGGTCAACCACACCGGTGAGGTCTGTGCCCAGGCCTTGTATCTGGGTCAGGCCGCCTTTGCGCGCCACGACAACATCCGCGAACATCTGCTGCACTCCGCCGATGAGGAGGCCGACCATCTGGCTTGGTGCGCGGAGCGCCTGCAGGAACTGGACAGCCGACCCAGTCTGCTGAACCCCTTGTGGTATGCCGGCTCCTATGCCATCGGCGCGGCCGCTGCCGTGGTCGGCGATGCCGTCAGTCTGGGCTTCGTGATGGAGACCGAGGACCAGGTCGAAGCGCACCTGGCCAGCCATCTGCAACGTCTGCCAAAGGCCGACGAGCCATCGCGCGCCATCGTCCGGCAGATGCAGGCCGACGAGGTACGTCATTCCCTGGCCGCACAGCAGCGTGGCGGCATCCGCCTGCCCTTTCCGATCCCGGGCCTGATGGCCCTGACCTCCAAGGTCATGACCGGCATCGCCTTTCGCATCTGAATCCAAGGCATAGCGGTCGCATCGACACCGCTCCGCCGGATCGGCCATGGCGGGAGACGCTGCGCGCAGGCGACAACGGCTACCTTCATCGGCATGGCCGCTTTGCATGCAAAAAATCCCGCCTCAAGAGGCGGGATTTTTCATGGCAACATCTTGATCATGGACATCTATACGTCTTCAACAACCTTTTCTGGGCGCCGATAGACAAAGGCATCATCGCCTTGCGCCGCTTCCTGCTCGGCCAACGCCTGGATCCGCTCATGGTCCGGCGAGCGTTCGCAGACAGGATCCAGCGTATCCGCCCGGCCACTGAGCGCCAACGCCTGGCAACGGCAGCCCCCCCAGTCCAGCTCTTTCTTGGGACAGCTCTGGCAGGGCTCGGGCATCCATTCGGTGCCGCGGAACTTCAGAAAGGCTTGGCCCTGGTTCCAGATATCGGCCAGCGAGCGCTGCCGCACATTGTCGAACACCAGTCCCGGAATCGTTTCGGCTGCATGGCAGGGCAGCACCTCGCCGGTGGGCGTGATGTTCATGAAGCGACGCGCCCAGCCGGCCATGCAGGGCTTGGGCCGTCGCGCGTAGTAATCCGGCGTGACATAGTCGATGACCAGCTCGCCGTGATGCCGATCCCGAGCCGCCAGCACGATGGCGGTGGCCTGCTCCAGCTGCTCGCGGGTCGGCATCAGCGCCGCGCGGTTGCGCAGCCCCCAGCCGTAATACTGGGTATGTGCCACTTCCAGTCGCCCCACGCCCCAGGCCATGGCCAGATCGATCATCGCCGGCAGGTTGTGGATGTTCTGCCGGTGGATCACCGCATTGAGCGTCGATGGCACCTCGCGGGCTTTCAGCCATTCGGCAAAACGGCTCTTCTTCTGCAGGCTGTTGCGATAGCCCGAGATATGGTCGGCACCCTCCGCCGTGGCATCCTGGATGCTGAGCTGGACATGATCCAGCCCGCAGGCCAGCAGATGATCCAGTGCCGCCTCGTCGGCAGCCACCCCCGAGGTGATCAGATTGCTGTACAGGCCCAGCTCCCGCGTGTAGGCGATCAGCTCGGGCAAGTCCTTCCGCAGCGTCGGCTCACCACCCGAGAAGTGGATCTGCAGCACGCCCATCTCGGCCGCCTGACGGATCACCTCACGCCAGCCTGCGGTATCCATTTCCTGCTTCATGCCCGCCAGTTGCAGCGGATTGGAGCAGTAAGGGCAGGCCAACGGGCAGCGATGCGTCAGCTCCAGCAACAAGGCCATCGGCGGTGCCAGCATGTTCACCACCGCAGCAGCCGCTTGCCGTGCAGGTCAGCCATCAGCTCACGGATATCCTGACTGACCTGCTCCAGCGGCGCATCGTATTCAGCCGTCAGCGCCGCCGCAATCTCGCCGATGCTGCGATGGCCATCGACCTGGACGAGAATGGCATGGGCAATCGGGTCCAGCTCGACCACCCGCTCCGGCGCCAGCAACACCCACTGGCCACGGACCTTGTCGTGGTGCAGACGCACGCCCGGCCGAAAGGCCGGGACCTGTTCCAGCTCGGGCAACAGCATCAGACCGCTCCACCCTGGGTCGCCGGATCAAAGGCATCCGGCCAGCGCACACCCGGCTCGACATAGGCGAAATGCAGCGCATCCAGTTGCGACCACAGCACGCCGCATTTGAAGTGCAGCGCGGCCAGTACCTGCTGCTGCTTCTCGACGGTATCGGCATGCTGCTTGACGTAGTCCAGAGCGAAGGCCGAGTCGCGCGGCGCTTCAGTCAGACGATAGTCGAAGTAGGCCAGCGCCTCCTTGGAGATGAAGTCGTAATGAGCCAGCATGCCGGCCATCCGGTGGCTGATGATGGTCGGCGCGAACAGTTCGGTCAGCGACGAGGCAATCGCCTCCAGCAGACTCCTGTCCCGGACGAACTCGATATAGGCATGTACCGCGAAACGGGTGCCTGGCAGCAGGGCGCGGCCTGAAGTGACCATCTCGCGATCCAGACCCAGCGCATCGGTCAGATGCAGCCAACGGGCGATGCCGCCCTCGCCGTCATGCGAGCCGTCATGATCGATGATGCGCTGACGCCAGATCCGGCGCAGCGCCGGATCTTCCATCCGCGCCAGGATGGCCGCATCCTTGAGCGGAATGCAGCGCTGGTATTCGAACCGGTTCAATGCCCAGGCCTGCACCTGGCCACGGTCAAGCCGGCCGCTGTGCAGCAGTTTGTGGAAGGGATGCTGGTCGTGGTACAGCCGCGCGCCCATGGCGCGCAGGGCGGCTTCCAGTTGATCAGGGCTCAGCAGTTCACTCACAGCGATATCTCCATGCCGTCATAGGCCACTTCCCAGCCCCGGGCCGCGGCAGCGGCATGCTCAGGCGAAAGCGCATTCAGGACGGGGTTGGTGGTGTTGATATGGATAAAGACCTTGCGGGCAACGTCCAGGTCGGCGAAAGCGGCCATGCTGCCCGCCTCGCCATCAATCGACATATGCCCCATCCGCTGTCCGCTCTTGGGGCTGACGCCGGCGGCGATCAGCTCGTCATCGCGCCACAAGGTGCCATCGAAAAACACCAGACTGGCGCCCTTCAGCCGCTCACGCAAGGCGTCGGTCATGGCCGCGCAGCCCGGCAGATAATGGAAGCTCTGGCCGCCGGCGCGGACTTCCAGGCCCAGGGTCGTGTCTTCCGGCCCGGCCAGATCGCTGCCGGCCCGCGACTCCATGAACAAGGGCACCTTGCCGGGCACCGCATAGGGAATCACCTCCAGGCCCAGCAACGACAGCGGCTGCTCCAGACTGAAGGCCTGTCGCGTGACGAATTCGGGGTTCAAGGCATCGAAAATGCTGTTTTCGGCCAGCACATCCAGCACGCCCTGACTGGCGTACAGGCTGAAAGGCTGGCGCTCGCGCAGCGACAGCAGGCCGGTGATGTGGTCGATCTCGCCACTGGACAGCAGCACGGCCTTGATCGGCGAATGACGCAGGCCTTCACGCGGCCACAAGGCCGGAGTGGCCAGGATCTGCTGACGCAGGTCAGGCGAGGCGTTGATCAACAACCAGTCCTTGCCATCATCGCTGACGGCGATGCTGGCCTGGGTACGACGGGCGGCGCCCGGCAGTTCCTGCCAGGCGCGCTGGCTGGCCGGGGTGTGGCAATTCCATTGCGGGTGGCCGCCGCCGGCGGCCGATCCCAGAACGACAATATGCATGACAGACTCGGTACTTCGGAGACAAGTGGCAGGGCCACAACGAAAGAGGCCGCCGGAAACGGCGGCCTTGCCCGATCAAGGCAACCGACGGCTTCAGAAGTCGCCGGAGTAGTAGGAGTTGATTTCGCAACCCACGCACACTTCCTGGATCACAGGCTTGTTCCAAAGCTTCATGGCGCTACCTCATCTGATGGATATTGAATACGCACCTGACGACACCATGCTTGCGCGCAACGCCGCCAAGTGACCTGTCATGGTACTCCTATTCACCCATCAGAGAGTCGCACATTCTTGCGAAACCGGCTCGAGACCTCTCGTTGAATGAAATGCTGCATGCGATATTGCTGCATTGCAGCATAAAAAAACCCCGCCGAAAGGCGGGGTTTTCCAGACCGTCAGGCCGTCGGAATCACATCAGATTGCGGCCATGGAACAGCTCTTCGATTTCCCTGCGCAGCAGGGATTCGATGCGCTGGCGCTCCTTGAACGACAGGTCCGAGGCATTGGCTTCGAACAGGTAGTTGTCCAGATCGAAATCCTTGATGTGCATCTTGGTGTGGAACATGTTTTCCTGATACACGTTCACATCGAACATCTCGTACTTCTGGCGGATATGACGCGCCAGATAGTCTTGCACCGAGTTGATCTTGTGATCGATGAAGTGCTTCTTGCCCTTCACGTCACGGGTGAAACCGCGCACCCGGTAATCCATCACCACGATGTCCGACTCGAAGCTGTCGATCAGGTAGTTCAGCGCCTTCAGCGGCGAAATGACGCCGCAGGTAGCCACGTCGATATCGGCACGGAAGGTGGCGATACCATTGTGCGGGTGAGTTTCAGGGTAGGTGTGGACAGTGATATGGCTCTTGTCCATATGCGCCACCACGGCACCGGCGATCGAGTCACGGCCCAGTTTTTCGACCACCGGCTCTTCGGAAATCAGGATCGTCACCGAGGCACCCTGCGGATCGTAATCCTGGCGCGCCACGTTGAGGATGTTGGCACCGATGATCTCGGCGACATCCGTCAGAATCTGGGTCAGACGGTCAGCATCGTACTGCTCGTCGATATACTCGATATAGCGCTGACGCTGATCTTCCGACACTGCATAGCAGATATCGTAGATATTGAAGCTCAGCGCCTTGGTCAGATTGTTGAAGCCCTGCAGGCGCAGGCGCGGAAGCGGTTTTACCACAGCGAGTCTCCAAGGACCTTGGTATAAGGTGTCTACGGTGGAGGCGGGTTAGCGACGAGGGGGTCCCCGCTGGAGGAAGGGCGATCCTGCAAAGTTTGCAGCTTGAATATGACAGGCCGTGTATCGTCACCCGCCTGCATATGACCTCTCAGTATGCGCCAATACGAATCAAATTTGAATATTTGCCCGTCATACCATGCGACTATGCCGCGTTAGTTAGTAAGATGGAACGTTGCTCGATGCAGGGAGGCGACGAACCGGATTCCCACATGCGCACGTCACGTTCCGCCCAATCACTGGACCACCCGTAATGGCTCGACTCGAATACCTACTGCAGCAAAACTTCGAAAAATCCCAGGCGCCCAAGGCGCTGGCCCCGGATCCGGCGGCCATGGAACGGTTTCTCGCTGCCTGCCATCGTCGCCGCTACCCCGCCAAGACCACCATCATCCTGCCGGGTGACCCTGCCAATACATTGTATTACGTGATCGATGGCTCGCTGGCCGTGTGTACCGAGGACGAACAGGGTCGTGAGTTGATCCTGGCCTATATCAATCCCGGCCAGTTCATCGGCGAGATGGGCTTGTTCGTCAACCAGGCTGAACGTGACAGTCTGGTCCGCACCCGCACATCCTGCGAGATGGCTGACATCAGCTATGCCAATCTGCTGGAACTGATGCAGGGGCCCCTGCGCGATGAATGCCCCAAACTGCTGTTCGCGATGGCCTCGCAACTCGCCAACCGCCTGCGTCGCACTTCCCGTCAGGTCAGCCGGATGGCGTTTCTCGACGTGATCGACCGGGTCTCGCGGACCTTGCTCGATCTCTGCGACGAGCCCGATGCAGTCAGTCACCCGGATGGAACCCAGGTGCGTATCTCGCGTCAGGAAATGAGCCGCATCGTCGGCTGCTCGCGCGAAATGGTGGGCCGGGTACTCAAGCAGCTGGAAGATCAGGGCATGATCGATGTCAGCGGCAAGAACATCGTCGTCCGCGACGTGCCGCGCCCGGCCCGCTGAGCCGGAACCGGTCCGGTCGGGCGGAAGCACTTCCGCCCGGGACCATCCAGAGAAACGCTTACAGGCAGCTGATGGCCGCGGTGCGGTACTTCATTTCCAGCGGCCGATGCGACTGGATTTCATACAGCAGCACCTGCGAGCCCGTGCCGGTGAAGCCCACCGTGATATTGGCCCGGTCACGCAGACCGGCCTTGCCATCATCGGCATAGACATAGAGCACATCGCTCTTCTTTTCGGTCTTGGTCTGGACATGGCCACCCAGCGCCCCCCACTTGTCCGTCAGGCAGCGGCCATACTCGGCCACCGTCTTGGCGCTCGGGCTGTTGAGCCGCGGCAGCTGATCGGAAAATCCGCGATTGATCGAGCAGCCCGCCAGAGCAATGGCGACGGCAACGTAAAGCAGTGATTTCATATGGTGTCCGCGATGGATTCGTTGCTTGAGTTTAGCCGCAGCGGCCCGCCAAGTCTTGCCGTCCGGCGGTCATGTCAGGCCCCCGAAGGACAGTACGGCACGGGCATAGGTCTCGATCACCGCACTGAAGGGCAGACCATCGGCCCGGCGCAGGATCGCCTGATGCCGCAGAACGGCCTGAGGCCATTCGCCTCGCGCATGTTCGCCGGGCTGCCACAGCCAGTCAACGCAGAGGGTTTCACGGGCAAAGCCGAGTGCCTGGACAACTCGACCGAACGGCTGGTCGCTGTGCTCCAGCGCGTGCTGCATGTCCGCCGCCACCCGTGCCGGGCAATACCAGTTTTCCGCTTCCGATACCGTGACGCCACCGTACATCAAGGCCACCCGACGATATTCGATGAGCTCGTCAGCCCCGGCATCCAGCCGCTGCCGCAAACCTTCCGGCAGCGTCCGTGCAGGCTGCGCACGCTTGCGCACCTCGATCCGCTGCGGCCCGCAGGGACCGCCGCACCAGCGCTCCAACACCGCCGTCGCGCTGGGCTCGGCCAGCAACCGCCGGTTGAGCAACTGCAGCTTGCGCCAGGCCTCCTGCTGCGCCTTGTCGGATTCCACGGCAACAGTCATCGAGCAATGATCAGAGCATGCCGGTTTCGAGCTTGGCCACGTCCGACATCATCATCTGGTTCCACGGCGGATCGAACACCAGATCCACATCGGCCCTGGCCACGGTGGGAATCATCTCGATCTTGATCCGCGCATCGTCGATCAGCACGTCACCCATGCCGCAGCCTGGCGCGGTCAGGGTCATCTTGACGTAGACCACACGCTGATCATCGTCCTGATGCTCGATACTGACATCGTAGACCAGACCCAGCTCGACCACGTTGACCGGAATCTCCGGGTCGAACACGGTCCGCAGCTGCTGCCAGATCAGCACTTCGACATCCTCATCGCTGGCATTGTCCGGCAATTCCAGCGGCGGCGGCTCGGGCTTGCCCAGCGCATCCGCGTTCTTGCCGGCGATCCGGAACAGATTGCCTTCGACATAAACCGTGAAACTGCCGCCGAGCGCCTGGGTGATGTACCCCGTCTGCCCGGCCGGCAAGGTGACCGGCTCACCCTGCGGCACCATGACTGCCTCGCAGTCGCGGTCCAGAGTGAAGGGCTCGCTTTGTAGACTGAAACCGCTCATAGCTATCCTGATATTGGCAGGTCCGGAAGGACTGCGCGCGAAACACCGCCGGCGCCGTCGCCATCCCCGGAATGGGACCAGATTGGCTATTATGCCGCCAGAAGCCTCGTCCTGCCGATATTGCCGCAGGTCGTTGACTGCCATCGAAGTCGGGGCGACGGGTCTGCATCTCAAGAGATCACGGGCGAATCCCTGCCACCGACCCCGCGCCGGCCATGGACCGCATGGGCCGGCGCTGGCAAGCTGGTCCGGATGCCGACCTGCCAGCCCCGCCTATCCGCCCCCTCCCGTCACGTACCGCCCTGCGACAGGATGCCCTGCTGATGTCCCTCCCCCTGTCAAACCAGGCGCAGCCTGCCGGCGCCGGACGATGGCTGGCAGCCCTCGCCTCGGCCATGCTGACCGGTCTGGCCTGCGGCGGCCTGTGGGCGCTGGCCAGCCTCTACAGCCAGCGCCCGCTGGCATGGCTCGCGGTGGTCATCGGTGCATGGCTGGCCGGCCTCGGCCGGCACTGGCAGTGGCCGCGCGGCCCGCATCTCACGGTCCTGGCGATGCTGGCCTGTGCGCTGGCGATCATCGCCAGGCTCGTCCTTCTGGCGGTACTGGTGCTGAGTTGCACGCTGGGCACCGGTTTGCGCGAGGTTCTCGCCCACGCCGGTGGCGGGCTGCTGCTGCAGGTGATCGGCCTGCAGCTGGATCGCGTCAGCGTCCTGTACTACGCTGCGGGCCTGATCGTTGCGGCCATGATGGCCCGGCGCATGTCCGCCTGAGGCCCTTGCCATGCCATCACCGCCGTCAACCCAGGCCCGCGTTCCGCGTTCGATGCCATGAAGCCAGACGCGAAGCCGGGTGCCGCTCCGACAACCGCCGGGTCTGAGCCGAACATGGAGCTTGTGCCGGTGAGCGGTCTTGTCGATGCCCTTTCAGTCGGTGCCCGGGATCAGACCCTGGTCCCGGCGATGACGCTGGACGATTTCCTGCGCGACGTGCAACGCCGCGCCTTTCGCCTGGCCGAAATCCAGCTGGGCCACCCGGAAGATGCCGTCGATGCCGTGCAGGACGCGATGCTGCGTCTGGTCAGCCACTACCGGGACAAGCCTGCCGATGAATGGCCACCGCTGTTCTGGGGCATCCTGCGCCGGCGGATCGTGGATCTGCAGCGCCGCCGCAAGGTGCGCTCCATCATTGTCGGCTGGCTGGGCGGCGGCCGTGATCAGGATGGCGAGGAACTGCCGGGCTGGGAGCCCGCCGATACGGCCCCCGAACCGCCCCGACGGCTGCAGGACGCCCAGTCCTATGCCGAGATGAGTGCCGCCGTGCAGGCCTTGCCGCGGCGTCAGCGGGAGGCCTTTCTGCTGCGTGTGCTGGAAGGCATGGATGTGGCCGAGACCGCCATGGCCATGGGCTGCTCGCAAGGCAGTGTGAAAACCCATCTGTCACGGGCGATGGGCAGTCTGCGACTCCGGCTGGAGCACTGGCGATGAGCGGACAGGACAAGCCGCCGCTGGAGAAGGAGGCCCGTCGCCTGTTCCTGCGGGCCAGCCGCGAACTGCCGCCCGACATTCAGGCGCGTCTGGATCAGGCCCGTCGGCAAGCCACCGCCAAGGCCGCCTCCGGTGCGGGACTGCAACGCCGGCTGTGGTGGCCGGCGGGCGCACTGGCGATGGCCTGTGCCATGCTGCTGCTGTGGCAGCCCGACTCGCGAACGGCATCCACAACCCATGCCGCCGCTCCGAAGATCCAGGCCGGGCAGCTGCCTGCCGGTTCCGAGAGCGACAGCGAGCTGCCGCCCGATACCGGTCAGGGCGATGCCGGCATGTACCAGGACCTGGCCTTTTACAACTGGCTGGCCACCGCCCCGGCATCCGCCCACTGATACCTGCCTGAGAACGGTTGCAGAACCCGTGACCATCCGTCTGATCGCCTTGCTGCTAAGCCTGCTCCTGAATCAGGGGTGGGCTGCCAGCGCCCATGCCGCGGGCCGCTGCATGGAGGGTCCCGGCCGTGCCTTTGGCTGGTTCGACTGGGGCCATCGATCACCACCTCCCGGTCTGCCTCCGCCACCGCCGCAACCCCATCCCTGGCCCTCGCTGAACGCCCGGCAGCAATTCCTGCTGGCGCCGTTGCAGGCTCGCTGGGAAGCGATGCCACCGATCAGGCAGGAGAGCATGTTGCGGCGAGCCGATGCCTGGGCTCGATTGCCTGCCGAGCGCCAGCAGCAGATCCGGCAGCGGATCGAGCAATGGCAACGGATGAGTCCGGCCGAACGGGACCGGATCCGCGCCAACGTCCATTCCTTCCATCAATTGTCGCCCATGCAGCGCGAGCGTCTGCATCAGGCCTTCGAGCGCTTCCAGCAACTGCCGCTGGATCAACGCCAGGCCCTGATCCGACGCTGGCACCAGCTGGACAGAAGCCAGCGCCAGGCCTGGATCGACGCGCCCGGCGAACATGCCGCGATTCCGCCACCGCCGCCCATGCATGAGCCATGGCCGAGCTGGGAGAGGGGGCGGCACTCCTTTGATCCTGCCGCCGGACATCCCGGCGAGCGACCTCCAGAGGATACAATGCCCCCGTTGGGCCCGCCGCCCATGGGGCCGCCGCCGCTGGGCTTCGGACCGCCCCCCGGCGATATGTGAACGGCGACGGCACGAGCGGATGCCGTTAGACTGCACTGCCCAGGATCCCAGGAAAGCAGACCTTGAATACTGCGTCGATCACCGAGCTCGAGCCCTTGCTGGAACGGGCTCGACAGGCCCGGCTACGGGCTTACGCACCTTATTCGAAGTTCTTTGTCGGCGCGGCGGTACAGACCCGGGACGGCCGGATCTTCGAAGGCTGCAATGTCGAAAATGCCGCTTATGGCCTGTGCAATTGTGCCGAACGCAGCGCCTTGTTCGCGGCGGTCTCGGCCGGCTGCCGTCCCGGCGACTTCGTCGCGCTGGCCGTGATCGGTGAATGCGAAGGCCCGATCAGCCCCTGTGGCGCCTGCCGCCAGGTCATCTTCGAGCTGTGCGAGGGCGACATGCCGGTACTGCTAGGCAATCTGCAGCAGGCCCGCCAAGCCACCACGGTCGCGACCCTGTTGCCGGGCGGCTTCGGGCCCTCCGACCTGGGCCATTGAGACACAAGGACCCCAAGTGATGACCGATCCCCTGCACACCTTGCTCGAGCGCGTCTCGATCCCCGCTTCGCAATTGACGGCCCCCGGTCCGGACAGCGCCGTACTGGAACAGCTGATCTCGGCCTCGATCCGAGTACCCGACCACGGCAAACTGACGCCGTTCCGCATCATCCGGCTGGCCGGGGAGGCCAAGCTGGACTTCGGTGCCCGCCTGGCCGCGCTTGCCAGTGCCCGCGATCCCGACCTGCCCGAGGCCCGCCGGCTGAAAGAGCAGCGGCGCTATACCTATGCCCCGCTGGTGCTGATCGTGGTGGCTTGCCTGCAACCGGACAGCAGCATTCCTGTGATCGAGCAACAGCTGACGGCCGGCTGCGTCGCCTACAACCTGCTGCTGGGCGCCCAGGCGCTGGGCTTCGGTGCGCAGTGGCTGACCGGCTGGGCCGCCCATGATCCGGAGGCCGCCGCCATCGCCGGACTCAAGGCCGACGAGCAGATCATCGGCTTTGTCCATATCGGTACGCCGGCCAGTGCAGCCATTGATCGGCCGCGTCCCGGCGCCGCCGAGCTGACTTGCGACTGGACCCCGTGAGCGCAGGCACCAGTTGGCTGGTCGACGGCAGTCTGTATGTTTTCCGCGCCTGGCACTCGCTGCCGGATGATTTCCATGATCGCGACGGCCAGCCGGTCAATGCCGTGCACGGTTTCACCCGTTTCCTGTGCGAACTGCTGGAACGGGTAAGGCCCGAGCATCTGGCCGTGGCTTTCGACGCCTCGCTGACCAGCTCGTTCCGCAATACGATCTACCCGCCCTACAAGGCCAACCGGGAGTTGCCGCCACCGGAGCTGGAATACCAGTTCCGCCAGTGCCGGGCGGTGGTCCAGGCCTTGGGCCTGCCCTTGATGATCGACCACAGCTACGAGGCCGACGACCTGATCGGCACCACGGTATGGAGCATGCGCGCGCATGGCTTCCGCAGCGTGATCATCTCGGCAGACAAGGACTTCGGCCAGCTGCTGGGCGAGCACGACGAGCAATGGGACTACGGCCGCAATCGCCGCTGGGGACCCGAGGGGGTGTTCGAGAAATTCGGCGTGCACCCGCCTCAGGTCGCCGATTATCTGGCCTTGTGCGGCGATGCCGTCGACAATATTCCCGGAGTCCCCGGCATCGGTGCCAAGACCGCCGCGATCCTGCTCGGTCACTTCGGCAACCTGGATCAACTGCTCGAGCGCGCCGACGAAGTCGCCTTCCTCAGTTTTCGCGGCGCGGCGCGCTGCTCGGCCAGCCTCAAGCAGCACCGCGAGCAGGCCTTGCTGTACCGGCAACTGACACGGATCGCGCTGGATGCCCCGGGGCTGGATCACCCCGACGCCCTGCGCCGCGGCCCCGCTCCGGCCGAGGCCATGGCCGCCCTGTGCGAGCAGCTGCGTTTCGGCCCGCTCAGCCGCCAGCGGCTGCTGGCACTGAGTCAGGACTGAGTCCCGGGCAGCAGGATCTTGCGCCGGGGCCGGGCGCTTGTCGCAGGCGGTCAGGCCGGGCACCATGTGGCCCTGATCCGGTCGCCCCGAGTACGCAATGACGAGCTCTTTTGCCAGCCAAGCCCCCGATGATGCCCAGGACCCCGTCCAGACCCTGTATGCCGGCCAGTGGCTGAGCCTGCGCAAACGGGGTCGCTGGGAGTACGTGGAGCGGGTCAATGCCGGCGGTGCGGTGATCATTCTTGCCGTGACGGAAGAGGACAAGATCGTCTTCGTCGAGCAATACCGGGTCGCCATCGGCCAGTTCACCATCGAGATGCCGGCCGGTCTGGTCGGCGATCTGGCCGGCCACCACGAGGAAGGCCCCGAACTGGCCGCCGCCCGTGAACTGGAGGAAGAAACCGGTTTTCGCGCCGGACGGGTCGAGTTCGTCCATGCCGGCCCCTCCTCGTCCGGCATGAGCAACGAGATCATCGCCTTTGTCCGCGCCTGGGACCTGCAGCGGGTTTCCGCCGGCGGCGGTGATGACAGCGAAAACATCGTGGTCCACGAAATCCCGCGCGCCGAGGCACCGGCCTGGCTGATGGCCAGAGCCGCGGCCGGCTACTCCATCGATCCCAAGCTGTTCGCCGGCCTGTGGTTCATTGATCATCCGGCGGTGACTTCCGTCCGCTGATGAAGGACCGGCCATCAAGCTCATGACCGCCGGCGGCGGCAGTCGCGCTGCCTGAATGCATGGGCCCGAGCCGCGGTCGATATCCCGGTGGGTCCTTCGATCAGCTGATACCTGCGGCCTCGAGACCGGCTGCGAGGTTCACTCCACATGCCCCTTGATCGCCGCGCCGCGCTGGGCGATCAGCGGCGGCCCGACCGTCGCCCGCACCCGCACCTGATCCAGCGCGACCTGGGCATGACGAACGATCAGCCCGCTGCCGGCCTGCAATGAAAGATGGCCGAGCCGGATCCCGCGCAGCGGTGATTCCGGCAAACCGATCAACAGTCCCGCGACCCGGCTGCCTTCAGCCTGTACATCCGTCACCGATACATCGCTGATCCAGGGCGTGGTGGCCGTCACCGCCTGGGCCGGATCCTGCTCGGGAGCCGGCTTCGGGTAATAGGCCAGCACCGAGATGGCCGTGCCGACACCCTTCATCCGCAGGTGCCTGAAATGGATATCGCTGATCCGGTTGCCCCGATCGCGGCCCGACTTGATCCGCACCCCGGCATCGGTGCCTTGGAACACCACGTCGCGGACATCGACCCCGCGGATCCCGAACAAGGTCTCGCTGCCGACCGACAAACCATGGCCCCGCCCCAGCCACAGATGATCGATCCGCACATCGACGGTAGCTTCGGCAGGCAGCCGGCTGCCCGGCAGACCCGACTTGATCGCGATGCAGTCATCACCTGTCGAGATCCGGCTGTCCCGGATCCGGACATGTCGGGAGGCCACGACATCGATGCCATCGGTATTGGGCGAGTCCGCAGGATTCAGAATGCTCACCCCGCGGATGTCGATGTCATGACTGTAGCGGGTCACCAGATTCCACATCGGCGCATTGATGATATGCACACCCTCGATCCGCACATCGGCACTGCGATGGATCTCGATCAGCCAGGGCCGCGGCAGGCCGTTGCTGGCAGGAATGCCCAGGGCCAGGGTCTGCTTTTCCCCCGTCAGCCGGGCCTGCTGCGCCTGCGGCCACCATTGCTGGCCGAAACCGTCGATGCTGCCCTCGCCGCTGATCCGCACATGGCGGACCCCGTCCATGCCCAGCAAGGCCTCGCCAAAACGATAAGGCCAGTTCATGTAAGCCGGCCGATAGTGCTGCTGACCGGCAACGCCCCGCAATACGGCACCGGCGTCCAGGTGCAGATCCACACCCGAGCGCAGTGCCAGCGGCGCCGTCATGAACACTCCCGCCGCCAGCCGCAGCTGGCCGCCACCCTTCGCGCTGCAGCGGTCGATGGCCTGCTGCAGCAGGCTCGTCGCGTCGGCGGTCCGGGCGGGTGCCGACAGCCGCTGGCACAGCGCCGGACCGGCCATGGCCGTGCCGGCCGCGCAGCAGGACAGCAGCAGTGCTGTCACCACAGGCAACGCACGGCCACGGCGAAAACGGAAAAGCATCGATGAGATCATGGAGAGCAACCTGCCTGCAGTGGGCCCCGGCAGACGAAAGGGTCGCCGACGCCGGGCGTGGAGCGAGCACCCTACCCCGCCCCGGCCTCGCAAGGCGAATCACGGATTCTTGCGAGGCCGCGCAGACTTTTCAGTGCCGGCGACGTGGCCCCAGCAGCAAGCCCGCCGCAATCAACAGCAGGACAGCGGCCAGCAGATAGGCAGCCACCGGTCGCCAGCTGGCCAATACCGGGGCCGGCTCGATCGCGCCCGCCGCCGGCGGAATGACCGCATCGGCAGCACCTTCAGCCGGCGGCCAGGTCACCGCCGTCCAGGAAATCCGCAGATCCCCGGGTCGCGGCTGCGCCGGATCAGAGCTGGAAACCAGATAATCACCCTCGACGCTGAAGCTGGCCAGCATGTTCTGCGGGACCAGCGAAGCCTCCGGTGTCAGACGGTGCACGCCCTGCAACGCGCGAATCGCTTCGTGCGAAAGCCATTGGCCATGCCACTGCGCCACGCCGGCAAAGAAATCCGCAGAGGCAATCGGAAAATTCCGGGAGGCACTGGCATCGGCATTCAGCAGATGGTCGGCCCATACTCCGGCATGGGTTTTCGGGGTGGCCGGATCCGGCTGATACATTTCCACCACACGCCGCAACAAGGGCGTGGCGGCCTGCTGCCCGAAAACCGGATCAACAGGTGGATCGGCCAGTTCACTGGCGCGGACCTGCGCGGGCGAAGACAGACTCTGTGCTGGCGCCGGCAGCGATGACGACACTTCGGTCGGCACACGACGATGCTGACCGTGCCAGTTCCAGCCGGCGATCGACATGGCGGCAAGCAGACAGATCAAGGCCAGTCCGCGACGGGTTGCTGGGCTGCTGCGCATCGGCATCCTCTCCATCCTCCGTATTGCTTGTCGACGGCCGCCGCACCCGGCAGACCGTCCGCACAGGTTCCTCAGACGACAGCCTGGGCCGCCGAGGTCAAGCGGTGATATTTGGCTTTCAGCGCATCGCCGGTTTCAACATGGGCCGGATCGGAAATGATGCATTCGACCGGACAGACCACCACGCATTGCGGTTCGTCATGATGACCGACGCATTCGGTGCAGAGATCCGGATCGATGATGTAGAAATCCTCGCCCAGCGAAATCGCCTGATTCGGGCAGACCGGTTCGCATACGTCGCAATTGACACAGGTGTCGAGAATTTTCAGAGACATGGGGCCATTGTAACCCGTGCCAGGCCCGATGGCGGAGGTCCCCGGCTTTCGCCCGGCCGCCGCCACCGGTCCGGTGACTTACATCACCACGTAGCGCAGGGTTGCACCACTGGGCTTCAATGCATCGGTCACCCGCTGCTGATCGGCCTGGTCGCCGATAAACACCACGATCACGCCCTTGAACGAAGCCGGCTTCGCGCCCTTGAAGGCCGCCAGCACCAGGTCGGCGGTCTGCGCCGACTCGGCACCGCCGAAGGCCAGCAGCTGACCGGGGATCACGCCGCGCTCGACGGTCTCCTGCACCGTCTGCAGCTGACGGTCGCGGGCGGCCTTGGCTTCGTCCGAATCGCCCGGGGTGACCAGATAGGCAAAGGGCTGCGGCGCCGTCATGCCGTCCAGGTGCTGCGACACCAGCGAGGCCAGATACTTGTTCCAGCCGGCACTGTCATTGACATCGGTGGGCTTGGACACGGCCGGCTGCGACGCGGCGGCCGGAGCCTGTGCCGTGGACTGGTCGTGCTGGCTGCAACCGGCCGCGGCCAGCAGGCCACCCATCGCCAGAGCCAGGCTGAGTAGAGACTTGCGCATAAAATTCACCCTGATTGATATAAACCGCTGCCCGGTCCGATCCGGACAGCTACGCGGACGACCGAGCATACACGATGCCATGTCCGCTTCGCAGCGGCGCGCTTGCCACAGCCTGAACCGGCCCGGGACGCTATGAAATCCCGCTGCAGCCGGAAATTCGCCGGCTGCCGCCTCAGGCCGGCCGTTGCCAGCGTCGACGCATGGCTTCGCCCACCACCGGATGCACGAACCCGGAAATATCCCCGCCCAGGCGGCCGATCTCCCGCACCAACGAAGACGAGATAAAGCTGTAATGCTCGGCCGGCGTCAGAAACAGCGTCTCGGCCCGGGGAATCAGATGCCGGTTCATGCTGGCCAGCTGGAATTCGTACTCGAAGTCCGACACCGCGCGCAGCCCCCGCAGAATCACGCCGGCGCCCAGGCCGGTGACGAAATCGGCCAGCAGGCCGCTGAAGCCGCAGACCTCGACATTCGGCGTGTCCGCCAGTGCCTGACGGGCCAGTTCGACCCGCTCATCCAGGCTGAAAGCCGGATTCTTGCCGCTGCTGGCCGCCACCGCCACCACGATCTTGTCGAACAGCGGCGCGGCCCGCGACACAAGGTCCGAATGGCCCATCGTGATCGGGTCAAAAGTTCCTGGATAGATCGCCAGGCGGGGATTCATCGGCGGCTTGTTCACGGGGTTCAAGGCACGTCATCAAGGGGAAGTGGACTCAAGCTTACCCAAGCCCGGCATTCCGGCGATAGAGTGCATAACGTACGGCACCGGCACGACCTTCGCGATGCAGCGACCAGTTGTCCGGCAGCGACGGCTGCTGGCCGGCCGGTGACTCCAGATAGATCCAGGCCGATTCGGCCAGCCAGCCGCCGGATTCCAGCCGGGCGGCTGTCCGGGCCCACAGGTCCTTCGCGAACGGCGGATCCAGCAGCACCAGATCATGGGCCTCGGGCCGCCCTTCAAGGAAAACGGCGGCTTCGGCCCGTATCAGCCGGGCCGGCGAAGGCAGCAGTCGCAGGCGCTGCAGATTCAGTTCCAGTGCCGTCGCCGCCATCCTGTCGCGCTCGACAAAGCAGGCCGAGCCCGCGCCGCGCGACAGCGCCTCGATGCCCAGTGCGCCCGTACCCGCGAACAGATCCAGCACCCGCATCCCGGCCAGCCGCGGTGCCAGCCAGTTGAACAGGGTTTCGCGCAGGCGTTCGGAGGTGGGCCGCAAGCCCTCGATGACCGGCACCTGCAATCGTGAATTGCGCAGCTGGCCGCCGATGATCCGGACCGTGCCGGCTGAAGTCGTGACCCGGCTCATGGTGTCGCCCTGCGATTGCGGGCAGTACAGTGGTGGAGTGTTAGCATGCCACCATTGTCTTTGATATTCGGCCCCCATGTTCAAGTTCTGGAAAAAGAAACCGGCGCCCCAGCCTGCCGCCGAACCCGCTCCGGCACCTGAGGCTGCACCATCGGCCGGCCCGCTGCCCGATCTGGCTGCGCCGCTGCCGGTCGCGCCGACCACGCCCTTGCCGCCCCCGCTGCCTCCCGTGGCCAGCGAACCGGTCAGCGTCCCCGAGCCGCCCCCGGCCGCCGCGACGGAAGTTCCGGCCGTCCTGCCGCCGCCCGTCATGCCGGTAGCCGAGCCGGCGGCAACGGAACCGGCGCCCTTGCCGCCTCCGATACCGGAACCGGCACCGCTGGTCGAGAGCTTGCCCGAACCGGCAGCTGAGCCGGCCGCCGAACCGATCGCCGCCGAGCCAGTCAAACGCAGCTGGCGCGAACGACTCTCCGGCAGCCATTTCGCCCGCAGCCTGGGTTCGCTGTTCCATCGCAACCCCAAGCTGGATGACGACCTGCTGGACGAGCTGGAGACCACCTTGCTGACCGCCGATGTCGGGGTGGAAGCCAGCACCGGCATGGTCGAAAACCTGCGCAAGCGCATGCACAAGCGCGAATTCGCCGACGCGCCCGCCTTGCTGGCCGCACTGCGCCAGCTGATGATCGAGATGCTGACCCCGGTGGCCGTTCCCCTGGATGTGTCCAGCCGCAAGCCCTTCGTGATCCTGACCGTCGGCATCAACGGCGCCGGCAAGACCACCACCATCGGCAAGCTGGCCCATCGCTTCGGCCAGGAGCGCCGGCAGGTGATCCTGGCCGCCGGCGACACCTTCCGCGCCGCCGCCGTGGCCCAGTTGCAGACCTGGGGCGATCGCAACCAGATCACCGTGATGTCGCAAGGCCAGGATGCCGATGCCGCCAGCGTCATCTTCGACGCACTGCAATCGGCCCGATCGCGCCAGACCGACGTGCTGATCGCCGATACCGCCGGTCGTCTGCACACCCAGGGCGGCCTGATGGATGAGCTGGGCAAGATCGCCCGGGTCCTGAAAAAGCAGGATCCGGAAGCCCCGCACGAGGTGCTGATGGTGATCGACGGCACTACCGGCCAGAACGCCGTCAACCAGGTCCGCCAGTTCCGCCAGGTGGTCGGTGTCACCGGCCTGGTCGTCACCAAGCTCGATGGGACCGCCAAGGGCGGCGTGATCTTCGCCCTGGCCCGCGAATTCGGCCTGCCGGTGCGTTATGTAGGCATCGGTGAATCCCTGGGCGACCTGCAGGTCTTCGACGTCGAAGCCTACGTCGACGGTCTGCTGCCGGCCCATCTGGGCCAGGGCTGAGCCGCTTGCCCGGCAGGCTCAGGCAAGTGCGGATGACGGCCCGCGGCCGACGCATCGTCGGCTGGGTGCTCGGCGTGGCACTGGGCCTGCTCGGTCTGGGCCTGCTGACCGTATATCTGCTGCTGCGGCCGGAGCGGTTCACCGCCTACCTGCAATCACGCGCCCAGGCGGCCGGTCTCGATCTGGAACTGGCCTATCCGGCCATCCCGACCCTGCTGCCGCATCCAGCCATCCAGCTGCAAGGCCTGACCCTGAGCGCGCCCGGCGCCAGCCAGCCGATTCTGGTCGCCGACCATGGCGAGGTCGAACTGCCCTGGCTGGCCCTGTTCCAGCACCACGCCGGCATTGCCTGGCTGGAGCTGGATGCGCCGCGCGTCGATATCGATGCCTTGCAGACCTGGATCCATGACCTGCCGGCCGAGACCTTCGCCCAGGCGCACTCGCTGCCACGGATCGATGCCGGTATCAGCATCTTTCACGGCAGCCTGGTCGGGCACCGCCAGCAACCCTGGCTGGATGATCTGAACATCAATGCCGGTGCCCTGCACCCCGGCCGGCTGTTTCATCTGGACATGGCGGGCACCCTGGCCGATGCCCGCCCGTTCAATCTGCAGCTGGAAATGCTGCCGGCTGTCGGCCGGCACGGGATCAGCCTGCAGCAGATGCAATGGCGGCTGGACTACGACCGCCGCGTGCATACCCATCTGCAAGGCCGGCTGGAATGGCTGGGCGGCCGGGACCTGAGCCTGCAACTTGCAGGTCAGGTGCAACGCCCGGACAAGCCCGAGGCACGACTGCAACTGCAGATGCTGCCGGCGGCCACCGGTCGCCCCCTTCAATTCGAACTGCATTACGACGGCAGTGACGGTCAGGCCGACCTGCTGCTGCCGCCCGACCAGATGCTGCAATGGTGGTCCCTGCTGAAAACCAATACCGTGACACCCTCATTGAGCCTGCCCGATTGGCAGGGGCATCTGCGCGCCGACCAGCTGGATATCGGCGACACCCATCTGGAAGGCTTGCAGATCGATGCCGAGCCGGCCATGAGCAGCAGCGCGCCGCCCCCCGCCGCTTCGACGGGGCGCCAACCATGAGCCAGCTCGCCCCCCGCCTGCTGGCCTGGCAGCAGCAATACGGCCGCAACGACCTGCCTTGGCAGCATCCGCGCAGCGCCTACCGGGTCTGGCTCTCGGAAATCATGCTGCAGCAGACCCAGGTCGCCACCGTGCTGTCCTATTTCCAGCGCTTCGTCGAGGCCCTGCCTGATCTGCCGGCGCTGGCCGCCGCCTCCGAGGACCAGGTCCTGGGGCTATGGTCCGGACTGGGTTATTACCGCCGTGCGCGCTTTCTGCATGCCGCCGCCAAACAAGCCATGGCCTTGCACGAGGGAGAGCTGCCGGCCGACTTTGACGCCCTGCTGGCCTTGCCCGGCATTGGTCGCTCCACCGCCGGCGCGATCCTGGCCCAGGCTTACGGCCTGCCCTATCCGATCATGGACGGCAACGTGAAACGGGTGCTGACCCGCTACCACGGCATCAGCGGCTATCCCGGTCTGGGCCCCATCGAGAAACAGCTGTGGCTGCATGCAGAGCAGCACATGCCGCAGACCGATACGGCCCGCTACACCCAGGCCATCATGGATCTGGGCGCCCTGGTCTGTCGCCGCAGCCAGCCGGACTGCCCGGCCTGCCCCTTGCAGGACGACTGCGTCGCCCATCGCGACGGCCTCACCGACAGCCTGCCCAGCCCGCGACCGGCCAAGAGCCTGCCGACCCGCCAGACCGTGATGATCATCCTGCGCGATCAGGACCACCGCTATCTGCTGCAAAAGCGACCGGTCGACGGCATCTGGCCCGGCCTGTGGAGTCTGCCCGAAGCCACCGATCCCGGCGGCGCGTGGCATACCGCCGGCCGCTATGCCAGACTGGACGACGCACTGGCGCTGGACAGCTTCGACCATATCTTCAGCCATTACCGCCTGCGGATCGAACCGCTGCTGTTCGACAGCGTGCAAGCCGTTCCCGCCGTGGCTGACGGCGGCGACCATCGCTGGTATCCACATGATGAACTGCTGCATCTGGGCCTGCCCGCCCCGGTGCGGCAATTGCTGCAACGTTGCAAGGATCTGAACCCATGAGCCGTACCGTTTTCTGCCACAAGCTGGGTCGTGAAGCCGAAGGCTTCGACTTCGCCCCCTGGCCTGGCCCGCTGGGCCAGCGCATCTATGCCGAAATCTCCAAGGAAGGCTGGCAGCGCTGGCTCAACCACCAGACCATGCTGATCAACGAATACCGTCTGAATCCGCTGGACCCCAAGGCCCGCAAGATGCTGACCGAGGAAATGCAGAAATTCCTGTTCGGCGGCGACGTCAAGCAGCCCGAAGGCTATCGCCCGCCGGATCAGCAGGACTGACGCCCGCGGGGCGACAAGCTGCTCCCGCGACGTACGGGAGGGCGAGTTAATCGCCATCGATCCCGCTGGCCGGTCTCATTGAAACGCCGTGGGGTCCTCCGGCACAGCGCTGGAGTACACCCCCGGCCCATCCCTCCCGCTCCAGAACAAAAGGCCTCATGTCACCGGTATCCAGGCCTCGGCGAACCTCCGAGGTTCGCCGACCGGCGACGAAAAGCACTCTCGCCAACGACCGTGAACCAGACCTCCACCTGCTTGCAGGCCGATAACTGCACCCGCGGGTCTGCCTCGCGACCTGCTGTTCTGCGGTCGAATGTTCAGCGTCCTGCTTCAGCCATCCAGATCTCCGCGTCCGCACCGGCGGCCAGATGCATCGGTACTGATTCATCATTCACCGCCCGCCATACCGCACGGGCAACATCTTCCGCATGGGTGACCGGCTCCGATGAATGCTGCAAAGCGGCAAACACTGACTGCACTTGCTCGGCATAAGCCTGCGGAAAACCGTCCTTCATCAAAGCATGGGCATTTTCACCAAAGCGGGTATCCGGCGCCCGCCCGGGAAGGACCAGTCGCGCACGGATATTGAACGGCTCAAGCTCCAGCGCCAGCGACTGGGTGAAAGCATTCACCGCCGCCTTGCTGGCCGTGTAGACGGAGAGCAAGGGTAGATCCTTGAGCGTCACCGTGGATGTCACATTGACGATCACGCCCGCTCGACGCTGCCTGAAGTCGGGCAGTACGGCCTGGCACATCGCCATCGTGCCCAGGGTATTGGTCTCGAAGATCAGCCGCGCCGCTTCCATCGGCGTACCTTCCAGCGCGTTGAGCCAACCAATGCCGGCATTGTTCACCAATGCATCCAGCGGACCTGCATCCCGCAAAGCCTGTCTGATGCTGTCAGCAGAAGTCACATCCAGCGCCAGCACACGCAGATTCGACGAAACCGGCAGCAAGTCCTCGCGCGGCTGCCGCATGGTCGCGATGACCTTCCAGTCCCGCGCCAGAAAATGACGTGCGATATCCAGACCGAAACCGGAAGAGCAACCTGTGATCAAGATGGTTTTCATAAGCAATCCTGTGTATGCAAAAACAAGCCTGTCGCGGCAAATTCAGGCATCGCGACGGCCAAGGGGTTGAAGCGGGGTCCATCCTTGAATGCCTCAGCCGGCACGATATCCCCGCTGCAACGGATCACCTACAATCAAAAGTCCGTGATTTGTTGGCAATCGTCCAAATGACAGATCCCCTCGCCGATGTCGTCAGCTTGCTGCGTCCCGCCGCGCCTTACGCCAAACTGTCCAGTGGCGCCGGAGCGTGGCGCGTCAGCCGAAACCAGGCCACAACCCCTTTCTACTGCGCCATTCTTGAAGGTGGCTGTTACTTGCATATCGAGGGTGAGCCCGATATCAGGCTTGAGCAGGACGACTTCGTGCTGATCCCCGCCAGCATCAATTTCAGCGCAAGCAGTCTTCAGCCGGTACCAGCCGGGCTGGCCGAATCCCACACCTTCCTGCCCGATGGCGAGGTGCGCCATGGGGATCCGCATGGCGCACCCAACGTGCGCATGCTCGTCGGTTACTGTCATTTCGCCTCCACCGATGCCGCCTTGCTGCTTTCACTGCTGCCCGACCTGCTCCTGCTGCATGACCAACCTCGACTGACCACCCTGATGCAACTGCTGCGAGAGGAATCACGAAAGCGCCGTCCCGCCCGTGAGATCATGCTGGTCCGATTGACTGAAGTGCTGCTGATCGAGGCCCTTCGCTCCGGGGCGACGCAGACCAGCGCCCCTGGGCTTGCCCGGGGTCTTGCAGATGAACGCGTCGCCTCGGCATTGAGACAGTTCCATGCCGATCCCGCTCGGGCATGGACCGTGCCGCAATTGGCCGGTATCGCGGCCATGTCCCGCTCGGCCTTTTTTCAGCGCTTCAGTCACTGCGTCGGCCGGCCCCCCATGGAGTACCTGCTGACCTGGCGAATGGCCGTAGCCAAAGACCTGCTGCGCCAAGGCAGGTCGAGTATCGCCGACATTGCCGAGCGCGTCGGCTACAGCTCAGCCAGCACCTTCAGCGTCGCCTTCCACCGGCATGCCGGCCAGACACCGGCACGCTATGCAAAAAGTCCTTCGTAAATAGACAATTGCGTCATGGATCAGCACTGCATCGATTCCTGTGCACGGCCCCGCTGAAAGAAAAGCAGGCTTAGAAGTGAAAGAATAGTTGACACAGTCGGCCCAAGTAGCTTTAATAGGCGGCTCAAGGCAAACACAACGCAAGTTGATGCCCGCCTTGGCCGGGTAGCTCAGTTGGTAGAGCAGGGGATTGAAAATCCCCGTGTCGGGGGTTCGATTCCCTCCCCGGCCACCATTGATTCAACAAAAAAGCCTGTCCGTGAGGACAGGCTTTTTTGTTGGCTTCAGCCATATCATTCCGCCAGTGCACCGCGACCATGGGATTGCTCCAGTACCAGCCCAGCCCAACCCAACGTGATATCAGCCGTTGCGGTGTCCGCAATCCCTCACCTTCGCGAAGACCGGTTAGCTTTCGGTGTAGCGCTGATCCACGCAGACCCGATGTCGCGATCAAAACTGGCCGCCTCGCGGATGCATCACCTCGAGTCTCAAACTCGACCATGAACAAAATGATCCAGGTCCACAGATGGCCTGATGCCGTCGCCTTGAACCCGATACCTGTAGACCAAAACCCAGGTATCGAATCGCTCACCATGCACATTGCTTGCGATGCCATTCAATAGCACTACGGCTAAGAGCCGCTGCACCCTCAGCGGGTGCAACCAGCGGCTTATCCTCAAGCTCAGCATAACTAGTGGCTTGCAGCTGCGGAGACACCCGGACCCGTAGTGTGCTCGGATCGATGCTGAGCAGGTACAGATCAAAGAGTGTATGGATATCAGCTCTCAATAGCAGCCCATTAGCGACAACATTGGTATCTTCGCCACGATAGGGATGTATATGCGCGGCCTCCAAAACTTCCGTAACATCGCAGCCACTGATCGCGCATCGGCCTGCATAGGCCGTCAAAAGATCTTTACGAAATGTAGGTTGGCCACGCCGGCGCACAATACTGGCGTAAATCCGATTGCGACCATCAACCACGCTCTCGACTACAAAGTCATCCAACGCGGCAACTTCGGATTCGGATCTGGCCAAACCATGCTGGGCTGGAGCATTGATCAGACGAACTGAAAAGCCGCTTTTGCTACGCCCTTCGACATCAGAAAAAATCTCCCAAACGCCATGAATTTCGGGCTGGTAAAGCTGATAGACCGCAGCAGCGCCATGTCCAGATTTGTACAAGCGGTCATAAGCCGAATCGGTATCCGTGGTTCGAGGCGTTTGATTAGGTCTAAATGAAGTCCGCGAAAATGAGTTCACAGTCAACAGTGCCAGATCAGCACCTATATTACTGGCGTTAAATTCAGGATAGTCATTCCGTAATTGATCCCGGACCTGGCTTACAGTCGCCTCGCCACCCAAATCGTGTACAGCCGATAAAATAATTTCCCAAGTCCGTTTAACACCATACTTATAGCGCTGCGGAGGTACTTCCTGCCGATGAATATGAAGCAGATCTCTCAATTTTTTTGCTGTTCTGGAACCTACATTCTGTGCAGGCAGCAGCCCTGATACGGTGGCTTCACCTAGATCGGCCAGAACCGCAGAAATATTCTGCATGCGATACTCCCAGGCCTTCTCGGTTCGGCCAAAGCGCGCCTGCAGTTGACGATAGATCTCCATCTTTACGAACGGCCGGGCTTGTGCCTGCTGCTCAAGCATCCACAGATACGACTCTACCGCAGCGTCTAACTCCGCATGACTCCACTGTTCCAACGAACGCTCCTCAACGCGCCAACGACCATAATATGGCAGATCTTATCTTGGATAGAGATATACCGCGACAGGGTATGAGCTCATATTCCATATCGGCATCCATGTCCCCAAGAAAGCTCTGAACAACGCCGCGTGATTTGCGATAATCGGTCAACCACCTGGCGAGATGCTTTCGGTACAACTGAGCTTTGGCGGCGCGGAACATATCAGCCAACGCAAGCGGACGCGTCAGGAAGTATTTCTGGCGGCGATGAACCGATTGGTACCGTGAAAGACACTACTGGTATTGATCCAAGCGTACTATTCCAAGCCTGGGCAATCAGCTCTGAAGCCTTACCCGCTAATGCTCAGTAGCATGGATCGTGCCCGACCGCAGAACCATGCATTGATCAGCGATATAACGCTTACCAGAGACCGAAGGCCGCCTCCCACTCGATCCGCTTACATCGGATCCAGCAATACGCGCATTTCCTCGGCGAGACTGAAGCAGCGGACGAGATGATCGGTGCATGGAGCCTGATCAGCACCGCCAGCAGCACCAGGCTCCAGCCGACCACTGGAGCCTGCCAGCGATGACCGCCCGGCCCGCTTCAGGAACCCGGCATCCGGTTGCCGACATGCGACCGACCTGCGAGTTCAGTTCCACGGTCTGGCCGATTTGGGATGCGTGGTCGCTCACTCACTGGTCGATCAGGGCTGCATCTTGCTCCTGCGCGGAGAAGCCCCGCCCTTTGCCCTCGGCATGGTAATAGTGGATTATCTTGCCGCGCATTCAAGATCCGCTCGCCTTTCAGTGCCAACGCCATAGTCGCTCTGTGTCGCCTCCCATTTATGACCGGATCGGCAAGGGCTTCCTTGGCGTGCAGCCAACGAAACTCGAAATAAATTCAATTCATTGAAATACAAGGACAATCCGGGGAATGCAAACAAGTGAAGCATTTGATCCGACAGCGGCATCTTCCCTGTCGGAGGCACCTGTCTTGTATCTCTGGAGCTTCGGCGAGATCGAGTTCGATGAGGGCCGCTGGGAGTTGAGCGTGGCTGGCGAGGCGGTCAGCCTCGAACGCAAGCCGCTGGATGTTTTGCAATATCTGCTGCGCCACGCCGGGGAGGCGGTGACCAAGGAAGAGCTGCTTGCCTCGGTATGGGAAGGCCGGGTGGTGGTCGAGGCCGCACTGACCAATGCGATCGGCAAGTTGCGCCGCGCCCTGCACGACGAAAACCAGAGCATCATCGTGACCTTGCCACGCGTCGGCTACCGGCTGGACGCCAAGGTTCAGCGCAGGTCGACCGGACACATTCCGGAAGTCAGCCGACTGCAGCGGGGCGACAGCGTGCCCCGTCGCAGCCACTGGCGGCTGGAGGAAGCTCTCGACCGCCGTGGCGACAGTGAGGTCTGGCTGGCACGTCACAGCAAGACCGGTCAGAGCCGGGTCTTCAAGTTCAGTCTGGACGGCCGGCGTCTGGACGGCCTCAAGCGCGAAGTGACCGTCGGCCGGCTGCTGGCGCAGGCACTGGGACCGCGACCGGACCTGGTCGGGCTGATCGACTGGGATTTCGAGCAGGCCCCCTATTTTGTCGAATTCGAGTATGGCGGCATCAGTCTGGACCGCCAGCCGGGCATCGAGGCCCTGCCGCAAGACCGCCGTATCGAGCTGTTTCTGCAGGCGCTGGATGCGGTGGCCGCAGCCCATGGCGTGGGTGTGCTGCACAAGGATCTGAAGCCGGCAAATCTGCTGGTGGACAGCGACGCCGATCAGTTGCAACTGCGGGTCACGGACTTCGGCAGCAGCCGGGTCAGCCAGAATGATGCCTTGGCGCAGCTGGGCATCACCGTGCTGGGCATGACCCAGACCCAGCTGCTGTCCTCCGAAACCGGCACCCCCTTGTATCTGGCCCCTGAAGTGCTGGCCGGTGAATCGCCCACCATCAAAAGCGATGTCTATGCCCTGGGCGTGACCTTGTATCAGCTGCTGGCAGGGGATTTCCGTCGCCCGCTGGCCAGCGGTTGGGAGCAGGACATCAGCGATCCCCTGCTGCGTCGGGATATCGCCGATGCGGCCCACGGCGATCCGGAGCAACGCATCGCATCAGCCAGCCAGCTGGCCGAACGACTGCGCAGTCTGGATGAGCGTCGCCGCAAGGCCGAACTGGAAGCGATGGTGCGCGAGCGCATCGACCTCGCCGAACGTCGGGCAGCACTGGCGCGAGCCCGCCGACCCTGGGCGATTGCCGCGATGGCCGTGCTGCTGGCCGGCATGCTGACCTCGCTGTTCTATGCACACCGCTCCCAGGTCGAAACCCGCAAAGCACTGACGGCCGAGGCCGAGGCCAAGGCCCAGACCCTGGTCGCCAGCAACGCCCGGGCCGACTTCGCTGCCGTGGACCGGTTTCTGATGCGGGACCTGGTCGGCCTGGCCAATCCCATGTATGGCGGTGGCACCGATCTCAGCCTGAACCAGGCGATTGCTCGCGCCGAAACCAGGATTTCCGCCAGTTTTGTCGGCCAGCCCCGGCCGGAAATCAAGCTGCGCCAGATGCTGGGCTTGATCCACGCCGATCGCGGTGAATTCGAACTGGCGCATCAGCAGTACGACAAGGCCATCCAGCTGTACAGCGCCCATACCGAGCTGCATGGCAACAACGACTACATTCTGCGGATGCATGATGCCAATGCCCTGGAAAACATGGGCCGCCAGGCCGAAGCGGATCAGGTTCTGGCCCCCGTTGTTGTCGCCGAACGACAAGGCAAGCTGCAAACTGATCCCGCCAGTGCCACGACCTTTTACTACCAGCAGGCCAGTCGCCTGCTGAATGCGGGAAACCATGCCGCGGCCGCCTCGATGTATGCCAAGGCTCTCCCCTTCGCCCTGCAACTGGGCAAGAACAATCCTGCCGTCGTCATCCGCACCCAGGAATACCTGGGACAGACCCTCTGCGACAGCGGCCAATGCAGCAGAGGCATGCCCTATCTGATCCAGGCCAGAGACATGGCAAGCACCAGGCTCGGCCCGGACAGTCCGGAGACCCTGCATGTCGAGCTGTTTGTCGCCGAAGCTGAAATTGCCGACCGGGACGATGCGGCTGCGTTGCGCCACCTCCAGGCCTTGCAACCCAGGGTAGCCCAGTTCAGCAGCAAGACGCCCTGGATGTCGGCCATGGTGACAGGAGACATGATGAGAGCCTGGGCCGGAATGGGCGAATACGCCAAGGCGGCGGAGCTGATCCCCCAGGACAATGCCAATGTCGTCAAGCTGCATGGTCTGCATTCGACGCATACCATCGGTTCGCAGATCGACAATGCGGAAATCGCGCGATTTGTCGATCCCGCTCTGGCCTCCCATCTGCTGGACCAGGCCGATCAGTCGAGTCACCTGCTCAAGCCGTCCGATGCAAGCCAGTTTCTGGCAGCCAGCCCGCTGGTACGGGCATGCATCGATGTCAGCGCAGGACAGCACGAGCAGGCCCGCAAACTGGCGCGCGGCCTCAGCGACAGCGATGTAGCCAGCCTGGGAGAGGCTGCTCTGCAGCAGCGGCACCATCAATTGCAGGGCACGGATGCCGATCAGACCTCAAGCTGCAAGGTCTTCCTGCATATCTGACGGCATCAGATCAAGGAAGCCATCACTGTCGGCGTGTCTGGTGTCGAGGCGGGCCGGCCCGTTGAGCGGATCGCGGGTGGCGGCGCGAAGCACGGTCCGGTTTGCCAAACAATCAACGCTTGACGACAATGGCCCGACCCCGCAGCAGGGGATCCAGGACCAGGCATCGGCGGGCACTGTCATCTTCGTCCCCACGGCCCGGATTCGCGACAGATGGTTTTGAAGGGTGTCGGTTGATGGCAGAGTTGGTGGATGACTGGTTTTCCATGGATGACTTCATGTCATCGGCCGCCGACGGATCCTTGCGGTCAGCATTTCAGCCCATGGTCGGCGGAGAACAGACGGTGGTCGGACTGGAGGTGCTGATCCGCTGGATTCATCCGCGGTACGGCCTTTTGAATGCCGCGCAATTCATCGACCATATCGACAGTCATGCCGCGTTTTACGAAATCGCCAGGATATCCATCGACTCGGTGATGGAGCTGATCGAGGACGGTATTTCCGGCCTGATCTTCGGCATCAATATCAGCGAATTCGATCTGGCCAATCCTCGCGTGATCGAGCTGTTCTGCCGCAGCCGCCCCGCCTTCGATGCCAGCAGCTGCGATGTGCTGCTGGAAATCTCGGAAAGCATCGACTTCAGCCGCAACAAGCATCTGATGAATTCGGTCCGTCAGCTGGAGCAGGCTGGCTATCACTTCGCCATCGATGACTTTTTTTCGGACGAGAGCACCACCTTTCCGATACGCAAGATCAATCTCAAGGCGATGAAGCTGGACATGCATATTTCCAGGTCTTATCGCTCATCGCACAACGATCTGGTCCTGATCAAGACCATGGTCTACTACTGCAATCTGATGAATATCGTGCTGGTCGCCGAGGGTGTCGAGGAGCGCGACCAGTTCGTCGAACTGCGGGCCATCGGCGTTCACAAGTTCCAGGGCTACCTGTTTTCCAAGGCGGTTTTCCGCGAAGACTTGTGGTCGACCCTTGAAATGCTGGGCTATGACCCGGCCCATGAGCCTTTTACCGTGAAGCGATTCTGGAAGGATGTCTATCGCATCGGCGCCTGAGCGCCGATCACGAGCACCCTCCGGTCGGCGGCAAGGAGGCTGTTGGCCGCGCTGTCACCGTGATTGCCGTCAGCGAAGCCGGCCCTGACGAATGCCCCTGGCGTGATCCGCCCTTCCATGTCGTCAGCCGCCCCTCCGGATGACCCGGCAATGTCTGGATCAGCAAGCCCGCCCGGCATCCGGCGGCACGCTCAGCGCCCATGGATCGCCAGTCAGCAGCTCGGGATGCTGATCGATGCCGCGCTCACAGCGGCGAATGCGCTGATCCCTGGTCTGGGCGAACAGGCGGTTATTGGGCAGTGACATATCATCCACATCGGGCTGGGCCCGGCTGCGGTGCTCCAGATGGCAGGCCAGAGCCGCCCATTTCAGCTGTCGACGACGCACACCCGCATTCTCCAGACGCACCGCCAGCTCGCGATCTTCGGCCCCATAGCCTTCCATCCGCTCATCGAAGCCATTGACGGCCAGCAGATCACTGCGCCAGAAGCTCATATTGCAGCTCATCACCCGGCCACCATTGCGGCCGCGGGCTTTCCAGCGTGCCAGCAGCGGCTGATGGAAGGCATACAGTCGACGGGTGCCGGACCAGTCCTTGAAGTCGGCATCCACCCAGGGCGCAAATACCGGACGACCGCCTGCCAGCAGTCGCAGCGACTCCCGGGACGTCAGCTTGAGGCGGCCGCCCTGCAGAAAATGGCCTTGCTCGGCCAGCGCCACATGGTCGGCGACAAAAGCCGGATGCAGGATCATGTCACCATCGATCAAAATCACATAGTCACCGCGGGCGGCCGCGATGGCCCGGTTGCGGCAACGTGCCGCCCGAAAGCCCAGATCCTCCTGCCACTGGTAATGCAGCGGCACCGGAAACCCTTCTGCCAGACCCGCCACCATCGCGTCGGTGCCGTCACTGGAGCCATCGTCGGCGACGATGATTTCGTCAGGCAGACGGCTTTGGAGGGCCAGACTCTCCAGCACGCGCTGCAATGCAGCCCGCCAGTTGTAACTCACCACGATCAACGAGACTCTCATGGCATCGCTCGCCAGCGGATCGGCTGCCGTCTCTCCATGATCAGGCCTTCCGCCAGCGCCGGGCAATCATGGCCAGGGGCCAGCCCAGACGACGCCCCAGCGATTCGCCATGGGCGCGCGCCAACCGGGCATAACGACGGGTTTCCTTCCATGAGCACAACGGCTTGAGCAGATATTCGTCTTTCAGCAGACGAACGCTGCGCGGTCCCAGCCCGGCTTGCTGGCCGAAATGGGCAAACAGCCGCTGGTTGTTGAAAGCATTGAGAAATCGGCGGCGCGGGCCATGATGGCGCATCCAGCCATTGTCGCCATGGACGCGGTAGCGGATGCTGCCGGTAGGCAGAAAATACTTGTAGGCACCCAGCAAACTGCTGCCGTAGATCAGCACATTGTCGGCCCACAACCGCCATGACTCGAAATACTCTTCAGGCACGGCCGTCAGACGACGCCCCAGAGCAGTCTTGAAGGTAAGGCCTGACGTAGGGGCGCCATACCAATAGCCACCATACCAGGTGGCTATTGCCGTATAGGCCAGGTCCACCGGAGCATGGGCGAACCGGAACACGCTGGTGTTCTGCCCGATATGTTGCAGATCGGAAAACACGAAGTCGACCTCGGGGCGACTGTCATACAGCTCACCCAGCTGACTCAGATAATCGTCCGTCCAGTAATCGTCGGAATCGAGCATGCACACCACATCGCCGCTGGCCTGGGCGATCCCGCTGGCCATCGCCCGCAACTGGCCGCCATTGGCCTGCAGCACCAGGGTCACTCGGGAATCATCGCCGTAATGCTCGGCCAGCAGCTCGGCCGAACCATCGGTGGAGCCGTCATCCACCACGATCACCTGCTTCGGGGCACGTCGCTGGCCCAGCGCGCTTTCCACCGCCTCCAGCACATAGGCACGGTAGTTGTAACTGCAGATGACGACACTGAAACTGGTAACAAGCGGCATTGACACTCTTCCGATCGGTTGCATGGCGGACTTCCCGGATCCGCCGGGGCTACGCGGATGGAGCCCCGCACTGGCATCCTGACACTTTATCCCAGCGAACCGGCACGGCACCAGCCGCACCGACGGCGTCACGGCGACGCCAGCTGCCGTGCCGGGACCTCATGCCCGCCGCTAGTACCCGGCAACAGGCGGCGCCAACGCAAACCCAGCGCCATGGCCACCGGCAGCCACAGCAAGGCCCATTCCACATCCGGCTGGATCAGCAGCTGAGGCGCATCGAACTGGGTAGCGACGCTGCCATAGACCCACAGCACGGCCAGCGCCCTGCCTTCGGGCAGGCGACGCGCCTGCCAGGCTTGGCAGGCGGTCCACAGCCACAAGCTGCCCCACAACAACAGACCGGGCAGGCCCAGAGTGATCATGGCATGAGTCCATACATTGTGGCTGTGCTCCCAGTGCTGGTCGCCGACGGCAATCCGGTATCGACTCAGGGTGCCGATCCCCAGCCAGGGCGACTGTGCGATATGCGCCATCGCCTGGCTGAATATCTGCGGCCGATACGACCAGCCTCGTGCCACGATATGTCGCCAACCGGCCCACGCAAGCAGGGGCAGCAGGAATGCCAGCCAGCGGGCGCGAGGTCTCCGCCACAGCGGTCGAGGCTGCAGCAGCGCCAGGCAGGCCAGAGCCAGGGTCAGGGCCAGCCAGGTGCTGCGGCTGAAGGTCCAGATCACGAAAAGCGCCAGCAGCCACCATGCCGCCGTTCTCGCGCGAGCAGGCCAGCCAGGTCGGGCCGGAATCAGCCACAGCCACAGCCAGGCGGCCCCCGCCCCCATGCCTGCCAGATTCGGATTGTTCCAGGTGCCGAAAGCCACCAGTCGGTGCGCGCCCTCCCAGACCACATCGCGAAACGGGAAGACCAGCATCGCCAGCATGGCCGTCAGGGCAAGCCCCAGTGCGGCGCAGAACAGCAACGTCCACCACCGCCTGGCGTCCTCTGCCAGCTGGATGGCCGTGCCGGTGACGAACAGCAGCAGGGACAGCTCGATCACGAGGCCATCGCCGATACTGGCATGGGTACTCCACCCCAGGGCGATCGCCGACCACAGCAGCAGCCCGCAGAACAATCGTCCGCCAGCATGGCCCAGCAGAATCACCGCCAGCACCCCGCGGCGTTGCCAGCACAGCCAGGCCAGGGGCGGCAGATAGATCAGGGCCAGACTCTGGTGATAGTACTTGCCGGGATTCCAGACCCTGTGATTGACCGGCGCCAGAGCCATGCCAACCCACAACCACACCGTTCCCAGCCACAGCCAGGAGGCCATCGAAGCCCTGCCGGCGAGGAGCCGGAAGGGAATGGCGTGCAACGACCCTGATCCGCGCATTGGAGCATCCTGTGCCACATCTGAGGATCGACTGCGTCATCCATGCCTGTCCCCGCTACCGACCTGCACGCAGTCAATCCGAGCCTAACCCGGTCTGCCTGAACAAACGCGGGCAGAGCATGGGCGGGTCGGGCTAAACTGACTGCATGCAGACTTTTCCCCTCAGCCTCGTCGTGATGACCTACAACGAGGCTCACACGATTGCACGCTGCCTGGACAGCGTGCCCTTTGCCGCCGAAAAACTGGTGATCGACTGCGGCAGCACAGACGACACCGTGGCCATCGCCCGGGCCTGCGGCGCCCGGGTGATCCACCAGGACTGGCTGGGTTTCGGACCGCAGCGCAATTTCGCGCAGGCACAGGCCGGTCATGACTGGATTCTGGCGCTGGACGCCGACGAGTATCTGTCGCCGGCCCTGGTCGACGAGATGACAGCCGCCCTGCCCGCCCTGCTGGTCAGCGACAAGGCGGCGGCATGGCTGCGACGCAGTCTGATCTACATGGGAGCCCCGATGCGTTGGTATCGCCCGGCCGTCGGCGATCGGATGGCAAGGCTTTATCATCGCGACCGCGCGCGCTGGCGCGATGTGCGGGTGCATGAATCATTGGAATTCAAAGGCCCCGCGACCGAATTGAAGGCCCCGTTCTATCATCTGAACAATCGCAGCCTGCTGGAAAAGCAGCTGAAGGTGCTGCGTTATTCAGAACTGAAATGCCTGGACTGGAACGACCGCGGCAAACCGCTGCGAATGTGGCAGAGTCCATGGGTCTTTGTGCTGGCCTTCTTCAAGGACTACGTGCTGCGTCTGGGGCTGCTTGATGGCTGGCGCGGCTTTGCGATTTCCCAGACGGCGGCCTCGTATGCGCTTTACAAGCGCATGCGTTATTTTGAAATGAAGCACGATCCGGACTCCGTGGCCACCGCCGCGACGGCCCTCCGGCGTCACCAACTCGACCGCTGAGCCCATGAGCAAAAAGCATTACCTGTTGTACGGTTCCGAGCGCTATGCGCTGGCCATCCTGCGTCCGCTGCAGAGCGCGATCCGCGCCCGCGGCGACGAGGCCGCCTGGTTTTTCGACGGCCCCGGCGCCGAGGATCTGGTCGAGGGCGAGCGCCTGCTGAGCGTGGCCGAGGTGCGGGCCTGGAAGCCGCTGGCCGTGATCACCTCCAGCAACGCGGTGCCGCACTTTTTCCCCGGCATCAAGGTCGAAACCTTTCATGGCTTCGATGCCGGCAAGCCCAGGCATATCTATGTCCGCGGTTTTTTCGACCTGTACTGCACCACCGGTCCACGCGATACCAAGGCCTTTTCCGAAATCGCCGCCCGATGCGGACATTTCAGCGTGACCGAGACCGGCTTTCCCAAGCTGGACCCGTTCATGCGCTCGATTGCCGGACCGCTGCCTCCGGTACGCCAGCCGCCGGTGATCCTGTATCACTCGACATTTTCACCCTCGTGGAGCGCGGCCGAGTTGCTGTATGAGGAGGTCAAGCGACTGTCGAGGGATGGTCGCTGGCGCTGGATCGTCACCTTCCATCCGAAGATGAATCCCGACACCGTCGCCAAATACCGGGCACTGCAGAATGAGTACCTGAGTTTTGCCGACAACGACAATATCCTGGAACTGTTCGGGCAGGTCGACATGATGTGCTCGGATACCTCCTCGGCGCTCAACGAGTTCCTGCTGACCGGCAAGCCGGTGGTGACCTTCAGGAATCGTCGTCCCGGACCGCAGTTGATCGATATCGACCAGGTCGATCAGTTCGAACCGGCCATCGCGCGGGCACTGGCTCGCCCACCCGAACTGATGCAGGCGATCCGGGACTACGGCGATGCCATCCATCCCTACCGGGACGGGCGTTCCAGCGAGCGGATTCTGGAGGCGATCGATGCCTTTGCCGCCAGCGGAGCCCGCAATCGCCGCCGCAAGCCCTGGAATCTGTGGCGCAAGCTGAAGATCCGGCGCCGTATCGGCTATTGGGGACCGGCCTGAGGCGACAGCTGCCACGGCATTCAGGGATTCGTCCGGTGGAACCGTTAAACTCACCGCCCCCCGACTCATTCTGGTGATCCGTGCCCTCCAGCGAAACGCCCCGTTCCGACTTTGCACGCAGCCTCTGGCCCTGGCTGCCGATCTGGCTGCTGGCGGCGCTGACCGCCATTTTCGCGCATGGCCCGATGCCGCTGTATTCCACCCGGACCCTGGCCGTGGCCTGGGAGATGTGGGATCAGCACCACTGGATCGTGCCTTATATCAATGGCGCGCCCTACAGCGAAAAAGTCCCGCTGCTGTTCTGGCTGATCCAGCTTGGATGGGCGGTGTTCGGCGTCAGCGATGTGTGGCCGCGGTTGCTGGAAGTCATGATCGGCGGCAGCGAGCTGGTGCTGGCCACCTTGATGGCGCAGCGGCTGTTCCCGGCCACCCCGTGGATCGCCCGGCTGGTACCCTGGCTGCTGGGTTCGCTGAGCTACGCCTTCCTGTTCGGCCTGCAGATCATGTACGACGTGCTGCTGGCGGTATGGACTCTGGCCGCCCTGCTGTGCCTGCTGCCTGACGGCCGTGGGCGCGAACAGCCGCGATGGCTGTACTTCGGTTTGTGCCTTGGCCTGGGCCTGCTGACCAAGGGGCCGGTCATCCTGCTGCACGCCGGCCTGCCGTGGCTGCTGGGGCCGCTGTGGAGCGACTGGGCGGCACGTCACCGACGCCACTGGTATGGCGCGGGTGTGCTGTCCTTGCTGCTGGCGGCGGGCATGCTGCTGGCCTGGGCCATCCCGGCCGGCTTCAGTGGTGGCGAAGCCTACCGGCACAAGCTGTTCTTCACACAGACCGCCGGCCGGGTCGTCGGCGGCATGGATCAGAGCCATCGCCTGCAAAGTCACTCCCGACCATTGTGGTGGTACCTGCCCTGGCTGCCGCTGCTGCTGTTTCCGCTCAGCGGTCTGCCGCGGGCCTGGCAAGCCCTGGCCACGCTGCGCCGGCCACTGGACGCCGGCATCCGCTTTTTGCTGTGCTGGTTGCTGCCCGCCCTGCTGATCTTTTCACTGATCCGGGGCAAGCAGCTGTATTACCCCCTGCCGGAGCTGGCCGGCGCAGTGATCCTGATCACCGCCGCGCTGTGGCGCCAGCAATCGCAGGACACTGCCCGCCGCACCCGTTGGCCGGATACCTGGCCGCTGGCCCTGGCCAGCATCGCCACCGCCATCGGTCTGGCCGGCCTGAGCCTGCTGGTCGGCCATGGCCGGTTTGAGGGCAGCTGGTACGCTCCCTTGGCCGGCGAGGCGATCTATGCCAGCCCGGTCTTTCTGGCACTGGCGATACTGGTGGCCTGGCCCGGCCGCCATCGCCTGCAACGGGTGGCCTTGGCAGGACTGGTCGGAACGGCCACCATCTACGCCCTGTTCAACCACAGCCTGTGGTCGAAATTCGATCTGGAGCAGGCCAGCCAGCTGATCGCCCAGGCCCAGGCGCGCGGCCAGCGGGTCGCCCAGCAGGGCGCCTATGCCGGCCAGTTCCATTTCAGCGGTCGGCTGCACCAGCCGATCACCGAACTGGAAGGTCAGCCTGCATTGCAGGCCTTTGCCCGACAGCACCCGGACAGCCTGATCATCACCTATCCAGGCAAACTCAAGGCCTCGTCCATGAGGTACGCTGTCTTCACGCAACCTTTTCGTGGCGGCTGGCTGGTGATCTGGCCCGCCACTGCTCTGGAAGGCGCGGCCACGCCACCCTGACCCGGTCTTGCCGGGTCACGATCAGCAGCGGGCAAACCCGCCGCTGGTCGCCGACCTCAAGGAAGCTCGACATGGCTGTTGATCTCACTGCCCGCATTGCCCAACTCCGTCAGCAACTCGGAGGCCCGCGTGACGGTGCCCTGCTGCGCTATTCGCTGGGATCGGCCCTGTTCGACAGCGGCGCCCTGAAAGAAGCGGCGGAAATGCTGGGCCATGCGGTACTGGCCGATCCCGGCTATTCCGCCGCCTGGAAACTGGCCGGCAAGGTCAGGCTGGCGATGGATGACCCGGCCGGAGCCGCTCACCAATGGCAGCAAGGCATCGAAGCGGCCCGTCAGCGGGGCGACAAGCAGGCCGAAAAGGAAATGACCGTGTTTCTGCGCCGGCTGACGCCGCCGGCCTGATATCAGCCACTCAGCGATAGGGACTGGGTTCGCCAGGCGTCGGACTGAGACTGAAGCGCTTGTAATGCCACTGATACTGGCTGAAGGCCACCTCGACACAGGCCTCCACGCCACGGTTGAGCGCGGTGCAGGCGGTCTTGATGTCCGGACTGAAGATCTCCGGCGCGGCCGGCAGGAAATGCACGCGATAGCCCTGGCCGGCGGGCAGCCGTTCCACAAAGCCATACAGCACCCGCGAACCGGTCCGCTGAGCCACCCGCGGCAGCAGGACCATGGTCAGCGCCTCGCGGCTGAAGAACGGCGCAAACTGGCCCTCGCCCGCCCGCGGCTTCTGATCCGGCAGCACCCCGGCGGCACCGCCACCGGACAGCCAGCGATAAAGGGTTCTGACCCCGCCGGCATCGGCACGGATCTGCTCTGGAGCGCCGGGCCCTCGCGCTTTGCGCAGCAATTGTTCCAGCGCGGCGATGCGTGGCGGCCGGTACAGAATGGCCAGCCGGCTGCGTGCGGCTACCCAGAAATTCAGCAATTCCCAGCAGCCATGATGCGGCGCCGCGATGATCACGCCCTTGCCGCTGGCCAGGGCCTCGTCCAGCAGATCCTGACCACAGACTTCGCGCACCAGCTTCAAGGCCACCTCAGGACCACGGCCCCAGATCTTGGCCAGCTCGGTGCCCGACTTGCAGGTTTCCTGCATCGCCAGCAAGGTCTGTCGCTGCAGCTCGGACCCTTCCAGCTGTGGCCGGGCAATGCGCAGATTGGTCGCCACCACGCGCCGGCTGCGCCGGGCCAGATGGAAGCTGAGCCAGCCCAGCGCCGAGCCCAGTGCGTGCAGCCAGCGCAACGGCAGGCAGCCGACCAGCCGCAGCAACAGGTAAACAAGATAGATATCAGGACGCATAGGCCGGTGATTGTAACCGCTTCCCGGCCGCCGATGACTTGCAAGCGGCGGCCGGGTACCCGACATTAACCGCAGTCATCCGGGATCGACCCGACAGGAGGGGATGGTATTGATTGCATTGCTGCAACGGGTCAGCGAGGCCCGGGTGGAAGTGGAAGGCGAAACCGTCGGAGCGATCGACGCCGGCATCCTGGCGCTGGTGGCCGTGCAGCCGGAGGATGGCGAAACCCAATGCCGTCGCATGCTGGAACGGATCCTGGGTTATCGGATGTTCGCCGACCAGCAGGACCGCATGAATCTTTCGCTGCGGGATACCGGCGGCGGGCTGTTGCTGGTCAGCCAGTTCACCCTGGCCGCGGATACCCGCTCAGGGATGCGCCCGGGATTCAGCACGGCGGCCACACCGGCCCAGGGCCGGATCTGGTTCGATCATCTGGTGGAAATCGCACGTCAGCAATGGCAGGGGGTGGAAATCGGCAGGTATGGCACCCATATGAAAGTACATCTGATCAACGATGGCCCGGTCACCTTCCGTCTGGAAGTGTGATGAACCGTCCCGACAGGCTCCAGGCGCCGTTGCGCCGGAGGCGTCGGCATGGTTTCCGGGTCAGCGTTGGATTGGTCCTTCCCACTTGAAAACTGGTCAAAAATTCATCACATGGATATACTGATCGGTTCCTGTAACCCGCGGCGGTTGGTATGAACAGCAAAGCCCACGAGCAACAGTCAGAAATCAAGCAGCTCATCTCCAAGGGTTTGGAGCAGGGCTATTTGACCTACGCCGAAATCAACGATCACCTGCCTGACGATGTCGTCGATCCGGAGCAGATCGAAGACATCATGGCAGTGCTCAAAGGTGTGGGTATCGAGGTGCACGATGCGGCCCCCGATTCCGACCCTCTGTCAGACAATTCCAACGGCGGCGGCACCACCGACGAGGCGGCGGCCGAAGAAGCGGCTGCCTTGCTGTCGGCGGTCGACGCCGAAGTCGGTCGCACCACCGACCCGGTCCGCATGTACATGCGTGAAATGGGTACGGTCGAGCTGCTGACCCGCGAGGGCGAAATCGCCATCGCCAAACGCATCGAGGAAGGTCTGGGCCAGGTCCAGACCGCGTTGGCCAGCTTTCCGCTGACCATCGAACTGCTGCTGGAGGAATACAGCCAGCATCAGGAAGGCAAGCGCCGTCTCAGCGAAGTGCTGGCCGGTTTCACCGATCTGGAAGAAGCCGCCGCGGCCGAGGCCGAATCCGCTGACGATGACAGCAGCAATACCTCGACCAGCAATGATTCGGATGACGACTCCGACGACGACTCCGACGACAACAGCAACGGTTCGGACGATGATGACAACGCCAGCAGCGGCCCGGATCCGGAAGAAGTCCGGCGCCGGATGGACGAGCTGCGCGGCTTCTACGAAGAATTCCAGAAGGTCTCGCCGGAAGCGGCCAGCATCGACGATCCCCGCATCGTCGCCCTGCGCGGCCAGATGGCCGAAGCCTTCCTGCGACTGAAGCTGCCCTCGGCCCTGATCGACGGCTTCGTGCGCCGCCTGCGCGAAGTGGTGGGCGATATCCGCAGCCACGAGCGCGTGCTGATGGAAATTCTGGTCAAGCATGTGAAGATGCCGAAGACCGAGTTCCTGAAGACCTTCCCCAACAACGAGGGCAACCTCGAGTGGGCCGAGGAACTGGGCCGCAAGCGTCAGAAGTGGTCGGCCAACATCAAGCTGCACCGCGAAGCGATCGATGCCGAACAGGAAAAGCTGGCAGGTATCGAAAAGACCCTGTTCCTGCCGCTGACCGACATCAAGGAAATCAACCGGACCATGTCGATCGGCGAGGCCAAGGCCCGTCGCGCCAAGAAGGAAATGGTCGAGGCCAACCTGCGTCTGGTGATCTCGATCGCCAAGAAGTACACCAACCGCGGCCTGCAGTTCCTGGATCTGATCCAGGAAGGCAACATCGGCCTGATGAAGGCTGTCGACAAGTTCGAATACCGTCGCGGCTACAAGTTCTCGACCTATGCCACCTGGTGGATTCGCCAGGCGATCACCCGCTCGATCGCCGACCAGGCCCGCACCATCCGAATTCCGGTGCACATGATCGAGACCATCAACAAGCTCAATCGCATTTCCCGCCAGATGCTGCAGCAGTTCGGCCGCGAGCCGACGCCTGAAGAACTGGCCAAGGAAATGGAGATGCCCGAGGACAAGATCCGCAAGGTGCTGAAGATCGCCAAGGAACCCATCTCGATGGAAACTCCGATCGGTGACGACGAAGATTCGCATCTGGGTGACTTCATCGAAGATGCCAATGCCTCTTCGCCGGTCGAATCGGCCACCGAAACGGGCCTGATGGAGACCGTCCGCGACGTGCTGGCCGGCCTGACGCCACGTGAGGCCAAGGTGTTGCGCATGCGCTTCGGCATCGACATGAATACCGACCATACCCTGGAAGAGGTCGGCAAGCAGTTCGACGTGACCCGCGAGCGGATCCGCCAGATCGAAGCCAAGGCCCTGCGCAAGCTGCGTCACCCCAGCCGCTCGGAAACCTTGCGCTCCTTCCTCGATATCGACTGATTCCTCGTCGAGGCAGTCGCCTGATCAGAACGCCCGCGCAAGCGGGCGTTCTGGTATCGGGCCCGCCTTACCTGCAATCTCGCAGACCGCGCACCCGCAACCTGTACTCAAGCCCGATCCGTCGTGGCCAGGCCAGCCCGGCCTCAGTGCCCCAGAGTACGCCGCATCCAGGCCTCCACCGCCGGAAACACGATCTCGTCGGCATGGCGGCCCACGACGATGTCGTAATGGCCGAAGCGACGCGGGTAGCCATGCTGCGGTCCGAACACCTGCACAAAGTGGTCCCGCCCCGGGAATCGCTGCACCAGCTGCTTCACCCGCGCCGAAGAGGCCTGATGGGTATCGCCCTCGCCGACCGCCGCATATACCGGCAAGGTGACCTTGGCCAGCACCTCCGCATAATCGACCTCGCCATCCAGGCTCTTGAAACTGCCTTGCTCCGCCCATTGCGAAAACTGCCGGATCAGTCCCGGCGGCTCATCGGAAGGCCCCAGTCGCAACGGCCGTCCCGGCATGCGGCCATGCAACCGTGAGAGCAGCCGTGCCAGCGGCAGTTCCAGCCGGCGGCCCTTGTCGCCGTCGCGATAGTCATTGATCGCCGAGGCCAGCAACACCAGACCGCTGACCTGCCGCTGCAGTTCGGGAAAAAGACCCAGGGACACCGCCGCCGCGTAGCCACCGAGACCATGTCCGACCACGAACAGTGGCCCGGCTTCGTGCTTGCCGACAAAGCCCAGCAGCGCAGGGATGTCCGCCTCCACGTAATCATCGAAGCTCCAGCCCCAGTCATGCGGCGGATGTCCCGGCCAGCGGCTGCGGCCATGCCCGCGCATATTGCCCAGAAATACCGGATAGCCCAGCTCGTGGAAATAACGGCCCGCCCCCTTCTGGTCATGATTGAAGAACAGCCGCTGATTGCTGAAGGCGCCGTGCAGAAACAGCACGCCAACACCGTTGTCCTTGCCACTCGCGGCGGGAATCTCCTGCAGATACAACCCATGGCCTCCGCTGGAAACCCAGTGATCGACCGTTTCGATAAGCATCGCCCATCTCCCGCACCCTCGCCGCGGAACCGGCCACGTCAACGCCGCCATCCGCTGATCCGCCGCCGACACCCCGGCAGCGCGCCTCCGCCCGCTCTTGCAGCAGGCTCGCTTGCTACCGTAGGACCAGCTCCGATCAAGCCGCGTGAGCTGCGCGTCAACGGCAGGACAACACCTTTACCCGCCCCGCCCTGCCATACAGCCTCGTCATGCATGGCCGCAGGCATTCCCGCCCTGTTCCAAACCGGTTAAACTCCTCGATCTTGCAAGGGCCTATAGCTCAATGGTCAGAGCAGAGGACTCATAATCCTTTGGTTCCAGGTTCGAGTCCTGGTGGGCCCACCAAAGCCGTGTCTCAACTTGTTTCATCACGCTTCGATATTTTTAATTTTTTATTAAAAACATGATCTTATGAGAAGTCATGTTGCAAGGCGAAGCAGTAAGTCTCAAATCCGCTGTTGGGTAATGTGTTGGTGAAGCGTACCATGGGTGCACTTTTCACCAACATCAAGCAGCTCACCCATGCTGACGGACAAGGAAATCAAAAACATTCCTCTCCCGCTTGACGGCGAAGTCAAGAAGATACGGATGGGCAATAGCCTCTATCTGCTTCTTCAATCTAGCGGTTCTGGATACTGGTCCCTAAGCTACCGAGCCAACGGTAAGCAGAAGAGTGTTACGGTTGCACCGCCTTGGCCGGAAACCAAGGCCAAAGATGCCGTTCGCAAAGCGGCCGTCATGCGCGAGACGATCCGGAATGGTGATGACCCTCTAGTCTCCCGGCGAAAGGCGCGTGTTGGGCAATTGACGCAGCCTGACAGGCACTTCGATGTGGTGGCGATGGCTTGGTATGACTATCGCAAGCCGGCATGGAAGCCAAATACGGCTTCTCAAGTGAAGTCGTATCTCGAGCGAGAAATCATTCCGGCATTCAAAGGCCGTGCCCTTGATGACATCTCCACTCGTGAAATTGCAACCCTGCTCCAAAGCTATAGTCAACGGGGTGTAATCGACACCGGCATCAAAGTCCGGCAGTGGATCACCAGAATCTACGAGTACGCTCGTGCCATGGGACTTACCCAGGCCGATCCTTGCCGAGACGTCAAGGCACTGCACTTTCACCATCAACAAGGCCAGCGCAAACAACCTCATGTTTCGCAGGCTGAGCTACCTGAATTAGTAAAGGCCATCCGAAGCTATGCGGGATCACCCATAGTACGGATCTGCGCCGAACTGATGCTATGGACCGCAAATCGCCCCGGAGTAACACGTTCAGTCAAATGGAGCGAACTGGATCTGGATGCCGGCCTGTGGAAGATCGCCAAAGGCCGTGCGATGCATAAGGAAGGGCATCGTCATGAAACACCTCTCCCACGGCAGGCCATCGCAGCACTTCTTGAACTCCAGCCTTTCACCGGTCACTTCGAGCATGTTTTCCCTGGTCGGAATGAACCTTCCCAACCGATCAGTGATGGTGCAGTCAATGCCATGCTGAAAGCCCAGGGCTTCGCCGGCCGCCAAACACCTCATGGCATCCGGCATGTCGTCTCTACCGCGCTAAATGAGCGTGGGTATCGGCCAGACCTCATTGAGCGGCAACTTACTCACGGAGACCCCGACAAAGTCCGAGGGATATATAACGAAGCCATGCTCATCCCTGAGCGAAGGGAGATGATGCAAGCCTGGGCGGATGAACTTGATCATATAAGAGAAATTAATGTTAAAGATCAAAGGGCTCCGTAAATGATGCAATAGTAATAAATTATTACTCAAACCGCCGTACCCAACGAAATGTCTCACACACACGACAAATCGACCAACCCAAAAATTAACTCAAGACATAGCACACTAGCCGTCATTAATTTCCGCCACTTTTATAAAGGCACGGCAGCGCGATATTTCACCAACGTCCGCGTAACGAACCAATCTATGTGAAATTGAATCATCGTGGTTGTTTGATCCGGTCGACCATTTAATCCTCCTAATGAATAATGGCAGGCACATTTTCTTTCCTGACGCAATACTCCATCCGGAAATTTCATTTTTAATAGCAAATTGCTGCAAATTATGAACGGCATGATCAAAGGCACCAGATCCTTTCGCATGGTCGACAGCACTCCTTAAATCATCAATCCATCTATCAACCTTCTCACCATCAATTACACCATCGGCGCCAGAATAAAAGGCAGTTATAGCTTTAGCTCCTCCAGGAATTGGAACTTCAACTGCCTCACAGGCTGCATAAGCCAGAGCCAGTCGCAACAACTCCTTGCCCGATCTTAGAAACCAAGGATCAAAATCCGCTTTTGCTCTAACCGCACGAAGACTCTGCTTGCCCCGCTCATCAGATAGAAGCTCATCGAACGGCACGTCACCGATAAGATAATTCTCTATACAATATCTTTAAAGTCTAAAAATACCAGACGGAATAACATGCCTCTGCATATTGCATAAAATAGAAGAGTAGTCACCATCCAAAATATAAAGTCTACTCCTATTGGAAGGAACATCACCTTCATATCTTTTTATAACCTCAGATCTACCGCCTAATGAAATTGGCGTTTCAATCCGGATATCCACCAGCGCCCTATTAATAAGGCCCGCGATCAAGCCGGCCGTGACCAAATCACCATCTTCGACATAAACATCGATATCATTAACATCCTCATAGAATACTGAGCTGGCGAATTTGGCATCGTCACTATACTCAACACTATCATCATTATGATCCACGGCAGCATTACCTTCCTCGAACTGAGATAGCATGGCTCTTGTACTTACCCACAATTTCAGGGGAGTGGGTCGCTAAAATCAGCTGATTAGAGCGCTGCGCTTCACAAGCACTCTCCACAAATCTTCTTTGCCACCGAACGTGGAGAGATAGTTCCGGCTCATCAATTATAAAAATATGTCGATCACGGCGGAAAAACAATTGCCCAAGGAGGCAAATTATCTGAATCTCACCTGACGAGAGCAAATTCAGCGGAATGAGGTCTTTAGAAGCACTTTCGATTACTAGCTGGCCAACTTTGTTTAAATTTGCCACCTTTCCCGAGTCAACGAGAAATAAATTAAGTCTCCTTAAAAAAAGATTAGTCTTTGCGTACAGTGCAGCAACAGCATCTTTATTTTCATCAATAACCTTAAGGAGCGAAGTAATTCGCTCGATTTGAGCCTTATGAACAAGCCAATCTAGCATCAAAGACAAATCAGAATCACCTTTACCTATGCGCTCGTACGATTTTTTCAATTTCTTAAAAAATACATCAACTTGTCCTATGACGTCTTTACTATCAACCTCGATACTAGCGATGACACCCCTAATCTCGTGCTCTCGATCTAGAAGAGCCTGATAGCGGTCCTTAAGCGCCTGCCCATCTGTTGCAAAATCGTCCTCAAATGCAAATTCAGAGAACTGGAAGGCTGATATTACTATTTCCTTCCTTAGCTTATTCGCTCGTCCAGCTTCGATGTCTTTTAAACGCTTATATTCCTTAGAAAGCAGCGACTGCAATTCCTCAATGCTATTTTTAGAACCTACAGAGGTATTATTAGAAATCTTCATTCCTAAAAGCTCAGCAGTCGATCCCGCCAATCTTGCTGGTTGATCATCTTCAAAATTTCTGTCTAGCCCCACATAATATGGCGATGCGAGCTTTTCCAAATAGGAATACACCTTAGTGTTACTTTGATCATCCCATATAGATTTAGCCAGCAAGCTCGCCCTGAGATCAGATCCGATAAATTTGGACTCATCTGACATATGAACAATGGGGACGACGCACTTATCCCTTAACGGGTCGATCCCACTAGCGCCCAAAATAGTAATGATCATACTCTTAGAAGTATTATCCGCTCGCAGGGTCACCACGCGATCAGAATGCTTAGGTATCAGGTCGACCTCAACCGTCTTGAAGGGAATTAAGGACAATCTGGACAGCGACGGAGTAAGAAGGTAAGTAATCATTTTTAGGACAGTAGTTTTACCACTACCATTAGCGCCTATTAAAATATTAAGATCCGAGTGGAAAGCCAGATCGAAATTTAGGTGGCCGTAAACTGAGCTTGCTCTGAAGGAAGTAATTTTCATCGGATGTGCTTTCCATACTCCGGCTTGATCGATAGATAATAAATCAAAACGCATACCTTGAGATAGGTCACCCCAGGCTATCAAAATTCATATCAAAATGATATTATCAAATACCTTAAGGAGTTTTGATATGTCTGAGATAGTCGGTTACGCCCGTGTCAGCACTTCTGGCCAAACTTTAGACATCCAGCAAGAGAAGTTACACGCGGCTGGCTGCACACGCATCTTTTCCGAAAAAAAGTCAGGGCGTCAGGCCGACAACCGTCCGGAGTTACAAAGTTGCCTGCAGTTTCTCCGTGATGGAGACACCCTTGTCATTACCAAGCTTGATCGAATGGCGCGTTCAGTACTAGATCTGGCCAAGATTGCCGATGTACTACGCACAAAGGGCGTCGCCCTCAAAGTACTCGACCAAGCCATCGATACCACCAGACCTGAAGGTCGTCTGATGTTCAGCTTGCTTGGCGCGTTTGCGCAGTTCGAAAATGATATTCGGGCTGAGCGACAACTCGAAGGCATCGCCAAGGCGAAGCAGAAGTGTGTTGCCTTTGGAAGAAAGCGCGCACTGACCCCAGAACAATGCGAGCGGGTCACGATACTTCGGCGCGACGAGAAGTTTTCCATAGCTCAGATAGCAGAACGCTTCAATGTAGGCCCTGCCACGATCTAGCGTGCACTAGCTTCGACAAAACGTATAGACGTCTAATTACAAAACCTTATTGTGCCGTAGCTATAGACACATATAGGTGAACGACATCCGCAATGAAAGCAACGGAACTGCCCTAGGGAAACTCTGAACAACGCCGCGCAATTTGCGATAATCGGTCAACCACTCGACGGGATGCTTTCGATGCAGCGGAGCTTCGGTGGGACGGAACACATCGACTGACGCCGAGCCGACGTGTCGGAAGTATTTCTGCCCATGCCGGAACAGCGGATGCTGCGGACACCATCACCGACTAGGATTGAGAGGCATGATCCCGGCGCGGGCCAGCCGAGCCGCCTGCCCCGCACTCAGGGGAAGATATCGCGCTTCGTGCGGAGAGGCTGCCGGAATGATGTGCTGAACAAGACGATGGCTCTCAACTTCTGCCACTTCTCGAAGCGGCACGACCTGGTCGGCAACCTGGGCAATCGCGTCGGCACGTACCTTCCGAGCGATGGCAGGCATCGGTGCAGAGACAGTGCGTGGTATCTGTTCGGCAATCCATTGGTATCGACGCCACATCTTGCGAACCGATACGTTCATATTGCGACGCAATATATTTATTCCTGCGATTTCCATCGTGTACATATTGAGCGGTTTACCCTGTGACGCCCGTTTTGGTGGCATCAACCGTTTCAGGAGTCATGCTATGAACCACAATCTGATCACCCTGTCCTTTGCCGAGGAAAGCAAGGCCTATCAGGCCCTGGCCGAGCTCAAGCAGGCGGCGGCCGAAGGCCGGGTCAAGCTGGTGGATGCGGTGGTAGTGAGCCGAGGCTTTGACGGCCAGCTGCAGGTGCAGGACGGCGCATCCGACGGAAGCCTGGCGACCCCGGGCTGGACCGGCACCCTGGTCGGTGCCGTGGTCGGCATGCTGGGCGGTCCGATCGGCGTCTTGCTGGGTGGCCTGGCCGGCTCCCTGATCGGTGACTCGGTGTCGCTGGACAAGGCCGGCAATCGTACCAGCCTGGTCGAACAGATCGCCCAGTGCATTCCGGCCGGCGCCACCGCCCTGATCGCTTCGGTCAAGGAAGCGGCACCGGAAGTGATCGACGATCTGGCGGCCAGTCTGGGGGGGCTGGTGCTGCGCCGCCCGGTCGAGGCTGTACAGGCCGAGGTCGATGCCCAGACCGCCGCCGCCATGGCCGCCGCCGCCGAAGCCCGCCGCGTGCTGCATGAGCAGCAGAAGGCCGAATGGAAGGACAAGATCCAGCATTGGAAGGGCGATTTCAGCGAGCATCTGCACAGCCTGGCTGAAAAGATCAAGGACAAGCGCGCCAAGTAATTGCAAGCCCGCAGCAGGCCCGAACCGCTCTATCTCGGGTCTATCGCAGGCCGGTCCTCATGCCCTGCCGCCGGCAGGCGCGTGAGGACCATCCGGCGACATATTTTCAGACGGCTATTTAGATACGGCATGCCGATGCCTCCCTTCGCCACCTCGCAAACCGTCCATATCGGCTCACGTATGGGTGATTCCGCAAGCAGCCAAAGACCGGCCTTGCCGACGGAGCTGATTGCGGCTTCTCAATGGCGCCACCCTGCTCTCGTCACATAAATCACAAGAGGTCGCCGGCGGCTTCGAAGGGCTTCATGACTGCAATGGCGCGGGCCTGCAGCAATGCTGCCCCGAACCGGACTCGCCCGCCTTCGTGAAGCGTCCACGGAATGCGATGCGATATCCGCCACCCTCGATATCCGTCAGCACCGACCCGCTGCAACGACGATGACTGGCCATCCACGCCGCCCCTTGACTACCGGTGCGCGTCCCTGGCGCGGCAGGCAGCGGCAGCGTCGTCCCCTCTTTCCATGGGTACCCTCAAGTCCGCTGAAGTCGAAGACCGGACCCGGATCGCCATGAGTTCCGTGGGCATCGATGCCGGCGAAGTCATGCGCCGACCGTGCCCGGAACAAGATTCTCCCGGACCAGACCCATGCCCTCCATAGCGCATGCCTGTCACGCATGCCATGCGGATGCCCAAGCCGCCCCGTGGACGGAATGCATGACCGTCGAACAGGACAGTAATATCGGCCCGCCGCCACCGTTTGCCCGGCCGTGATCCGATCGCCAGAATTCACAAGACGTCCACACAATTGGTTTCAATCTTCCAGCGTCATGAAGATTTGCACACCCGCGCCATTCCATACCGCAAGCCGTGATCGAGTTCAGTAGGGACGCCCGAACACGATGGATGCGAATGGAGAAAGAACAATACGCGCCTGAATGCCGGCGGCCGGTTCGATGCTCCGGCCTCAACTCCTGATCGAGTTTTCATCAGGCACCACTCATAGCAAGCCGATCGCCGTCGTCTGGCGATCCTGAGCCCGCCCTTGGGAGATCTGAAGACTATGCGCAAGGAGTGTCTCGGTCGCCGCCCGTCCGCGCCACGGTCCAGCCTGCGCCACCTCGGGATCCTGCTTCTGGGCCTGCCGATCTCTTGCCTTGCAGCGGACAAGCCTGCGGAGGCCGGGCTGCAGGCTTCGATCGTGCGCGGCTCCTACCTGGCCACGGCGGCCGACTGTGCGGCCTGCCATCGCACCCCCGGTGCGAACACGCCATCCTTTGCCGGTGGTCTGGGGATGGAACTGCCTTTTGGCCGGATTGTCGCCAGCAATATCACGCCTTCGGTCAGCGCCGGCATCGGCAACTACAGCGAGCAGGATTTCGTGCGCGCCCTGACCCTGGGCCGGCGGCGGAATGGCAGCTGGCTGTATCCGGCCATGCCCTATCCGGCCTATGCCGGCCTGCAGCCGGCAGATCTGCACGACCTCTACAACTATTTCATGCATGGCGTAGCGCCCGACGATCAAACGCCTGCCAAAGGCTGGATGGCCTTCCCCTATTCGGTGCGCCGTGGTCTGGCGCTGTGGAATGCCCTGTTTGCCCGACAGCAGGAGCCGCCGCCCACAACAGGCGAGTCCGCCACGCTGCGCCGCGGCCGCTATCTCGTCGATGTGCTGGGTCATTGCGGCTCCTGCCACACCCCGCACAACATCGCGATGGCGGAAGAGCATTCGCATTATCTGCAGGGCGGCCATGTCGATGGCTGGATGGCGCCCGATATCACCTCCGATCCGGTCCGCGGGCTGGGAGACTGGTCACAGGATGAAATCGTCAGCTATCTGCGTGACGGCCACGCCACCGGCAAGGCCATGGCGGCCGGCGGCATGGCCGAGGCGGTGGAAAACAGTCTTCATGCACTCACCCATGCCGATCTGGGCGCTATCGCCACCTATCTGCAGCACGTCCCCGGCCGCGGCCATGCCGGTCATGAGCCGCCGGCATGGGCCTATGCCGGGGATCCGAAGGCCGACCGCAGACCGGCATTGGCCGAGGGACGCGAGATCTATGCGCGTGCCTGCGCCAGCTGTCACCGGCTGGCGGGCGAAGGTGCCTATGGCGACTGGTTTCCTGCACTCAGTCACAACAGCACTGTAGGTGCGCCTGCCGCCACCAATCTGATCCAGGTCATCCTGCATGGCATCGACAGGGCCAGCGGCCCGGTGCGCGTCCATATGCCGGGCTTTGCCGGCAGCCTGGACAACCGCCGGATCGCAGCGCTGACCACCTATGTCCGTGCCCGCTTTGGACGCGAAACCGGCCCCGTGACCACAGACGAGGTCGCCACCGCACGTCGAGGCGGTTTGCCGGTCGGTCTGCGCGCCATGCTGATCACCGGACCATGGCTGGGCCTGCTGGTGTTGCTGGGCCTGATCTGGACCACCGTGCGCCGATGGCAGCGCCGCCATGCTGCAAACAGGAGTTCGTCGTGAAATTCACCCTGAATGGCCGCCCCGTCGAGTTTGACGGTGAGCCTGACACCCCTCTGTTGTGGGTGTTGCGCGAGCAGTTCCTGCTGACCGGAGCCAAATTCGGCTGCGGGATCGGTGCCTGCGGCGCCTGCACCGTGCATGTCGACGGTGAAGCCGTACGCTCGTGCTGCTATCCTCTGGCGCTGGTGGCCGGACGGCAAGTGACCACCATCGAGGGCCTGACCTCGCCCGCCGGTATGGCCGTTAAAAAGGCCTGGATCGACGAGGATGTGCCCCAATGCGGCTATTGCCAGACCGGCTGGATCATGGCGGTCAGCGCCTTGCTGGAGACGCTGCCGGCACCGACGGACACCGATATCGACCAGCGCCTGAGCAATCTGTGCCGCTGTGCCACCTACTATCGCGTCCGCAAGGCGATCCACCGCGCCAGCCGTGAGGTGCTCGGTCATGAAGGCTGAACGCCGCCGCTTTCTCGCCGCCGGCACCGTGGCAGCCATCTCGATATGGCTGCCGCTGAGCGGCCCCTTGCGGGCCGCCCGTTTTCTGCAGGGGAACACGCCACTGCCGACCCGCGGCGAGATCAATGACTGGGTCTGGATCCAGGACGATGGCCGGATTCTGCTCGGCGTCAGTCAGGCCGAGGTCGGCCAGGGCATTTATACCGGACTGGCCGAGGTGCTGGCCGACGAAATGGATGCCGACTGGGAACAGGTCAGCGTGCAATTCGTGACCGGACGCGAAGCCTATCGCCAGGTTGCCGGCGGTGAGGCCAAGTCCCAGTTCGTGGCGGCCTCGACCTCGATGACGGTGTTCTATCCGCGTCTGCGCCAGGCAGGTGCCCAAGCCAGGGATCTGCTGCGACGGGCCGGCGCCCTGTATTTCGGAGTCGCCCCCGATCAGTGTCGTACCGAAAAGAGCCATGTCATTGATGTCGTCGACGGACGTCGTATCGGCTACGCTGAGCTGTTGAGTCTGGCCAGCCGGCTGAAACCCGATCCCGATGCGCCCCTGAAGACTCTGGACGAAAGCCGCAAAGGCCTGATCGGTGCCCGGATCCATCGGATCGACACCCGCGCCAAGGTCGAGGGCAGCGCCATTTTCGGCATCGACGTCCAGGTCCCCGACATGTTGATCGGGGTGCCATGGATGGTGCCGGGCTTTACCGGCCGGGTGCTGGGCATCCGCAACGCTGCGACCATCCGTGCCCTGCCCGGCATCGTGGACCTGGTCCCCAGCCGGCACCTGTCCATCAACAATATGGTCGGACGTGATCCGGACCACAGCCCGAACACGATCATCGTGGTGGCGCACAGCTATTGGCAGGCCAGGAAGGCCGCCGACTTGCTGGATGTCGACTACGACCCGGGCCCCGGTGCCGACCTCGACAGCGCAGGCATCGATGCCGCCAATGCCGCCATGCTGGCCAGCGACAAGCTGGTGACGGCCACCGACCGCGGCGATGCGCGAAGCCTGATCGAACAGGCCGCCATCCAGACTGACCCTCATCTGCACGAAGCTCGCTACAGTGCGCCCTACAGCAACCAGGCGACGATGGAGCCTTGCAATGCCACCAGCTTCCACCGGGGCGACCATATCGAGACCTGGGGCCCCTTCCAGGGTCAGGATGTGATCCGGGGCGCGCTGGGCAAGATGTTCAAGCTGGCGCCGGACAAGGTCATCGTCAACACCACCTTTGTCGGCGGCAGCTTCGGGCGCAAATACATACCGGATGCCGTGATCCATGCCACGGCGGCCTCCAGGGCGGTCGGCCGGCCGGTAAAGGTGATCTATCCGCGCGACATCGATATCCAGCATGGCTATTTCCGACCCGGCGAAATCGGTCATTTCCGGGCCCTGCTGAATGCGGACGGCTATCCGAAGGCCTTGTGGGCGCGCTATGCCGGACAGTCGCTGTTCTGGCAGATGCACCGCGACTTCGTGGAAAAGGCCGGCGGCTGGGACGAGACCATGGTGGAGTGCGTCTATGACACGATCTACGCGATTCCCGGACTGCGGGTGGAGTCGGGCATCGTCGATCAGGTGATTCCGGTCAGCTATATGCGCGGTGTCGGCAGCGTCGCCAGTCTTTTCTTCTATGAAAGCTTTGTCAGCGAGCTGGCTGATCAGGCCGGCATCGACGGCTACAGCTATCGTCGTCGCCTGCTTGCGGCTGAACCGGAGGCGCTGGCCGTGCTGGATGCGGCCGCCACAGCGGCCGGCTGGCATCAGCCATTGCCGCCGGGCCACTATCGCGGCCTGGCCTTCAATGAATGGGAGGGGCGCAATCATGCCTTTACCAGCCATGTCGCCCTGGTAATCGAAATCCGCCTGGTGCAAGGCAAGGTCTCCATCGTCAAGGCCACCTGTGCCGTCGATTGCGGCCGGGTAATCAATCCCAATCTGGTCAAGGCCATGATGGAGGGTGGCATCGGCTTCGGTCTCACCATCGCCTTCAAGAGCCAGCTGCATTTCAAGCATGGCGCCACGGTCGAGGAAAACTTCAATACCTATCCGCTGGCCGGCATCCAGGCCATGCCCGAGGTCGAAGTGGTGCTGATCGACAGTCCGCGCGAGCCCCAGGGCGTAGGCGAGATCGCCACCGCCGTGGTCGCCCCGGCGCTGGCCGATGCCTTGCATCAGGCCACCGGCCGTTATTATCGCGAGCTGCCGTTTCCGCCCGAGGTGCAGCCGGACCGGATCTGATCATCTCCCGCAACGGAGCAGGCCTGCGCTGACCTGATCGGCCCGCAAGCGACTCCGTCGTCAGCCCTGCACCAGCGCCGGCCGCGTCGCGACCATCAGTTCAAGGCGGGCTGCCGTCGGAGGCCCTGAGGGCGGCAAAGATCGGCGAAGCCTCCTCGCGAGCACGGCAGGGGCCGATACCGCCGACGGAAGCCTCCGGCACCGCATAGACCGCCCCTTTCCACGGATCCGGCCTGACGTAATACATGCCGTCGAGATGAGTGATGAAATTCAAGGGCACGGAGTGACCGGGGTTGTTGAGATCCTGCACCGTCGCATAACTGCTCGGTGCCGCAGACGACAGAGGCAACAAGGTGAGTACCTGGCAGGTCTCGCCATCGACGGTGGCAAGCTGCAAGGGATAGCTCACCAGCCGGGCCCCGGCCTGCGGCACGGCGGCCACCGCCACCAGAATCAGCAGCACCGAGACCATCACATGCTTCAAACCTCCCCGGTACATCCCCTTGATAATCCGCATCGCGACCAATGCCTGCAACAGAATGATCAAGGCCATGACAACGAGATAGATGATGGCAGCCACGACCAGCATCCGCGATGACTGCAAAGCTATGACATTCAGTAGCACCTGAATAAGAAACAGTGAAATAGTGCCCTGGACAAGGCCGGCCCCCAGTAAAATTAAAGCAAACTCGATAGATGGCCATCGGCCCAGCTTTTTCTTCAGCTGCCAGGCCAACATTATCAGCGCCATGGCTACGCCGATGGCGACCGCCCCGAGCCACCAAAACCAAGTCGGGCGCGGACTGAGCTCAAACAGCGAACCAACCCATAAAAGGCTGAACATGACGACGCCGCCGTTGAAACCGAGCCATTGCCTGAGCATCCGCCGGCGCACCACGGCAGCCTCGGTTTCGGGCAATTGACGAAAACCGGATGCCGCCCCGTCTTTTTCGGCTTCGGCGGCAAAACGCCCTCGTCCAAGAGTGCCGATGGATGGACCACCCTCGATCAAAGGCATCCACAAGGGCATGCTGGGCAGACAGATCACCAAGGTCATAGCGATGATCAGGAAAACCACGACCGAGAACAAAGCCGGCAGGGCAGCCAGCGAACTGGAGGACAGAAAACCGACCGGCAAGGCGAAGACCTTCAGAAAATCCAGCCATAACAGCGCGGCGATCGACAGTCCGACAAAGGTCAGAGGGCCGACCCGGTCCTGGGACCATTTCAGCAGGTCCGAGATTTCGTCAAACAGGCTGACGGCATCAGCCTTTGAAGCCGGAGTTTCTGCTGTCATGTCTCGCCCGTCGACATCATGGAGAAGGCCTCTGCATCGGCCTGTACGACATGAACTTGAATGGACGAGGCGAGACCTGCGCCCTGCGCCAGGAAGCATGGCCTGCTTGCGATCTGCGCAGACAGCAGATTCGTAAACGCGAGATCGCCATCCGCGACGAGATACCCCTCACCCCGTGGCGATAAGCGTCACACTCGCTCAGCGCCATCACAAACATCTGGCGGCTCCTGATGCATGACCTTTTTCCGGCCGTGGGAGGCGGCGCGGCAAGGAGCCGCCTCCTCCTTCCCGCTCAGTAGTCGCGCACATCCAGCGCCAGAAAGGCGCGCAGGCTATAAGCTGACGTCGGCCAGGCCAGCGCGGCCAGCGCCTTTTCGCCGCGAGCCCAGGACTCATTGTCCAGCAACACCTCACGGGTCAACTGACCGGTTTCGTCGCGGCGCTGGAAGATCTGCAGCCAATGCAGTTCGGCGCCGGGCGATTCCTGGCGCATGGCATCGCCCAGCGCCGTCAGCCAGCCCTCGGGGATCGTCATGTCGGCGGGACTCGGCACCGGCCGGCCGGCAAACACGTCCCATTGGCGCAGACCCAGATCCCAGCTCTGCACCTGGATCCGGCGGTCATCGGTGACATACCAGCAGCTGGCCAGCAACACGTGCAGGGCTTCGGCCTCGAAAGCCTGCAGTGCCTCGCGAACGCCGCCCTCGCCCGCGGCATGGCCGGGAAAGCTGACTTCGATCTGCCGGTCTTCGCTGAGCACGACGTCGATATCCAGCCAGCCGGGACCGCCAGCCGACGGCTCCTGCCACTGAGCGCTGACCGCAGGAAATTCACCCTCGGTGACCAGCCACTCTTCGTCGGCTTCGAGTTCCACGCCATGGGCTTCGAACAGGCGCAACAGTTCGCGTTGCAGGGCTTCTTGCTTCATTGATGGCTCTCCCGGGCCGAAAGGGACGATCTGGAGGATATCCGCAACCGCCATGATACCCCGAAGGTTCGCCGCCCATGGCGCGTATCTCCCGGCATGCAGAAAACCGCGACGCCGCAGGCCGTGACCGCACGGATGACAGCCATCTACAGCCAGGACGGTATCGCTCCCCGTTACCGGACTTCGCCTGCCGGGTCGGGGTAGATGGGACCAGGATGATTTGAACCGGCACGACAAGGATCGAGAGGCGCGGAACCAGGCCCGACGGGATCAAGCCCGACCGAGCCCGGCGTCGAACGAAACCATTCTGCCCGTGCGCCAGCTTGTCTCCCAGGGACCGGCTCCACGATATCGTTCACACGCCGTGCTGATCGCCGCCAGGCAGCGTCCGAAGCATCCACTCACCGACGAAGGTCTCCACCGCCAACCGAGGCGGTACTTTCAGGGACCAGGCCTTGACCAGTGCCTGCGCGGCACGGACATAGGCTTGCCGGGCCTGATTGCCGGCCTGCCTGGCCGCGGCCTGCTGCTGGCGCAGTCGGACCAGATACGGTGACGGCGGCCCGGGTCTGGCGAATTTCTGGTCCCGCCGCAAGATATCAGCCACCTGGGCAATCTGCAGCTGACTGGCATGCAGTCGCTCGGCCGCCTGCAACAGTTCGGTCAGGCTGGCCCGTTGCTCGGGGCTTTCGATCCGGCGACCGTCGGTGGTGGTCAACTCGACCGGCTGACCGGCCTGCAGACACGCCAACAAGGCCGCATGGGGAAAAGAAGTCGACGTCGTCATCAAGCTCAGCCACAGGGAATCGGGCAAGCCTCGCCGATCCGGAGCCTAAGCGCCAGCCCCGGTCACATCCGAAGCTTCTTCGATGCCGTGACTGGCCCCGCCGATCAGGCGCAGGTTGATCGGGCAGCCGGTCGCGATACCAGCCGCCGAGGATCATGGTATCCCCCCGCACATGCACTAGTTTTCGCCCCCCATCCCCGCCGTTTTCATCTTTGCTGCACACCGCACCAGGTCATGCCGTACTGACGGCAGACCCGGCATCCGCCCCAAAGGGGACGAGCATGACACAGTGCATGACAATGCAAGAGTCATGCCTTTCAAGAGTGCGATCCATACAGGCGTCCGGACATCTACACACAGCTTATTTTCAAGGACATCTCCCGGATTTCAGCTGTTGCCTTGGAAGCATCCTGCACATGCACTGCTCATCTTTTTATACCGCAACAAATCACTTTACAACCAAAGGCATAGCATGAAAAAAGATGATGACGGAGAGGCATAAGTTGATGCGAACTGCCCATGACGATTCGCTTTGGAAAGCCTTCGCAATGCAGGCAAAGTGAAGCAACACCGGTACCCAGGGCTCGGACCGACCGCTGCCGGAATGGTGTCCTTCCCGAATCGGCCCCCAACCCTCGCCGCCGGGAGCCGGCCATCATGGAACTGACTCTGCCTTGGTCCCATTCCTCACATCGGAGCATCTGACATGAGCCATCTCAACGTCGTCGCCATTGCGGGCAGCATATCGTCCACCTCGCGCACCCTGGTGCTGGCCGAAGCCATCGTGGCCGAGCTGGCCAGCCGCCTTCCGATCCAGGCCAGCGTGCTGTCACTGGCAGGCATCGCCCGCGAGCTGGGCGGCAGCCTGCACCGCAAGGAACTCTCGCCCATCGCCGAAGACACGCTCCAGGCCATCGAGCATGCCGATCTGCTGGTGGTGGCGGCGCCGGTCTATCGGGCCTCGTATCCCGGTCTGCTGAAGCATCTGTTCGATCTGGTCGGCCAGGAAGCGCTGATCGATACGCCTGTGCTGCTGGCCGCCACCGGTGGCAGCGAGCGCCATGCGCTGGTGATCGATCATCAGTTGCGACCGCTGTTCAGTTTCTTCCAGGCGGTCACCTTGCCGATAGGCGTCTACGCCAGCGAAGTCGATTTCCAGGGCCATGCCCTGCATGGTGTGGCCATCCATACCCGTATCGCACTGGCCGCCGACCGGGCGGCCGGTCTGCTGGCCGAGCATCGTATCGCCTTGCGCGCCATCGCCTGAGAGAGGTCCGCATGAAGGTCTTCTGGTTTCTTCCCACCCACGGCGACGGTCGTTTTCTAGGCACGACCCGCGGTGCCCGGCCGGTGTCCCTGCCCTATCTCAAGCAGGTGGCCCAGGCTGCCGACCATCTGGGTTATCACGGCGTGCTGATTCCCACCGGCCGCTCCTGCGAAGATTCCTGGGTGGTCGCCTCGGCACTCGCCGGCAGCACGGAACGGCTGCGATTTCTGGTCGCGATCCGGCCCGGCATCATTTCACCGACGGTCTCGGCACGCATGGCCGCGACGCTGGACCGATTGTCCGGCGGACGTCTGTTGATCAATGTCGTCACCGGTGGTGATCCGGACGAGAATCGTGGTGACGGCATTCACCTCGACCATGCCGAACGCTATGCCGTGACCCGCGAATTCCTGCAGATATGGCGACGGGTCTTGCAGGGAGAGGCGGTGGATTTCGAGGGCGATCACCTCCATGTCCGCAATGCCAAGGCCTTGTATCCGCCGATCCAGCAGCCGTATCCGCCACTGTATTTCGGCGGGTCCTCACCAGAGGCCCATGAGCTGGCCGCCGAACAGATCGATGTCTATCTGACCTGGGGCGAGCCGCCCCGCGCGGTGGCCGAGAAGATCGCCGACGTGCGTACCCGCGCGGCGGCAAGAGGCCGGACCGTGCAGTTCGGAATACGCCTGCATGTGATCGTGAGAGAAACGACCGAAGAGGCCTGGCGGGCCGCCGATGCCCTGATCGCCAATGTCTCGGATGCCACCATCGCCTCGGCCCAGAAATCCTTTGCCCGCTTCGATTCCGAGGGTCAGCGCCGGATGGCAGCCCTGCATGGCGGCCGGCGTGATGCACTGGAAGTCTCCCCCAATCTATGGGCCGGCGTGGGACTGGTGCGTGGCGGTGCCGGTACGGCCCTGGTCGGTGATCCGCAACAGGTGGCGGAACGGATCAGGGAATATGCCGAGCTGGGGATCGAAAACTTCATTTTCTCGGGCTATCCGCACCTGGAAGAGGCCTATCGGGTCGCCGAGCTGCTGTTCCCGCTGCTGCCTGAACCCTATCCCAGCTATGCCCGCCATGGCCATATCAATCTGACCGGTCCCTTCGGGGAAATGATTGCCAACGACATTCTGCCGGCGGCTGCGTCCTGAAGCCCACCACAACCCCGCTCCGGCGCCTTGAAGAGATCATCCCGAGCATGACCAGCCTCCCTCAGACCAGTGTGCTGACTCCGTTGCAGATCGCCCGCCAGCTGGCGTTGCAATTTGCCGCCGACGCGGCGGAACGCGACAGCCGCGGCGGTACTCCCAAGCAGGAACGGGATGCCTTGCGCGCCAGTGGCCTGCTGGCCCTCATCATCCCCGGACAGTACGGCGGCCTGGGGGCCAGCTGGAGCGAGACACTGCGCATCGTCCGCGAATTCGCCCGTGTCGACAGTTCGATCGCCCATGTCTTCGGTTTCCAGCATCTGCTGCTGGCTACCGTGCAATTGTTCGGCCGGCCCGAACAGTGGCAGCCCTGGTTCGAGCAGACCGCGCGCAAACAATGGTTCTGGGGCAATGCGCTCAATCCGCTGGATACCCGCACCGTGGCGCAGCGATTCCAGGGCTGGCGCGAGTTTTCCGGCCGCAAAAGCTTCTGCTCCGGTGCACTGGACTCGGAAATGCTGGTCGCCTCGGCCCGCGATGTCCCATCCGGGGAACTCCTGATCGGCGCGATTCCCACGGCCCGCAGCGGCATCATCCTGGCCGGAGACTGGGATAATATCGGCCAGCGTCAGACGGACAGCGGCAGTACCACCTTTGAGCGGGTCCGGGTCGAGGACAGCGAGCTGCTGCTGGATCCCGGTCCGCTCAGCACGCCATTCGCCTGTCTGCGTCCCTTGATCGCCCAGCTGATCTTCTGCCACATCTTTCTGGGACTGGCCGAAGGCGCTTTCGAGGAGGCGCGGCATTACACCCTGAAGGAGGCCCGCCCCTGGTTCCGCTCCGGCGTGGAGCATATCGGTGATGATCCCTACGTGCTGGCCCGTTACGGCGAGTTCTGGCTGGGCCTGGAAAGCATCCGGCCCCTGGTCGAACTGGCCTCCGACCAGCTGGATCAGGCCTGGCACAAAGGCTCGCGCCTGACCGAGGATGAGCGCGGCCGGCTGGCTGTCGCCATTGCCACCGCCAAGGTCGCCACCACCCGTGTCGGACTGGATCTCACCAGCCGACTGTTCGAGGTTACCGGTGCCCGTGCCACCCATGCAGCGCTGCGTCTGGACCGCTATTGGCGCAATCTGCGAACCCAGACCCTGCATGATCCGGTCGACTACAAGCTGCGCGAACTCGGCGACTGGGCCTTGAACCGCCACCTGCCCTCGCCCAGTTTCTACTCATGAGCGCACCGTTGCACAACGCCGGCCTCCGGCCCGATCCGGATCGCCGCATGCACTCAGCGGCCGCAGATGCAGCCATACCCTGCGGTCCCTGATCCTCGACGGACCATGCCACGACCACCGGATCTTCCATGCCCACACCACCTCATGCCCCCGTCATCGCGCTGCCACTGTCCGCCGATGCCGCCCAGGCCTGTGTGTTCGAGGATCCGCAGTCCAAGGCGATCCTGAAGCAGTTGCAGCGAATCGCGCCCAGCGCGGCCAATGTCCTGCTGGTCGGTGATACCGGTACCGGCAAGGAGTTGATCGCCCGCCATCTCCACGCGCTCAGCACCCGTCGTGCCGAACCTTTCGTGGCCGTGGATTGCGGCGTGTTCAGCGAACTGCATGCCGAGGCCGAATTGTTCGGCCATGAAAAAGGAGCTTTTACCGGTGCGCTGAGCTCCAAGGCCGGCTGGCTGGAAGTGGCCCATGGCGGTACCCTGTTCCTGGATGAGATCAACCAGCTGCCGATGTCGGTACAGACCAAGCTGGTGCGGGTGCTCCAGGAAGGCATGGTCGTGCGACTGGGCTCCCGTCGCAGCGTGCCGGTGGATGTCCGCATCATCACCGCCAGCCATGTTCCACTGGAACGGCTGGTACAGACCGGTGCCTTCCGGCGCGACCTGTTCTACCACCTCAACGTGGTCAAGCTGGAGCTGAAGCCCCTGCAGCAGCGCCCCGGGGACATCCTGCCCCTGGTCCGCCTGTTCATCGGCGAATACAGCCGACGTCTGGGCCATGGCCCGGTGCGTCTCAGCCCCGCGGCCGAGCGACGCCTGACCGCCTATCCCTGGCCCGGCAATATCCGCGAGTTGGAGAACGTCATTCATCGCACCCTGCTGATCAGCCGCAACGGCGTAATCCAGGACAGCGATCTTTCCATTGCCTATCTGCACGGTCCGCCCGATCTGCAGGACGGCAGCGACGACAGCGCCGAGGCCCGCTTGCAGCAGGCGTTGGAGCAGTTGTGCAGCCAGGGCGAGGAGGATCTGCATGAAAAGGTGGAGGACAGCCTGTTCCGTACGGCCTATCGGCTGTGCCACCACAATCAGGTCCGTACCGCGTCCCTGCTGGGCTTGAGCCGCAACGTGGTCCGCGCGCGGCTGATCAAGCTGGGCGAGGTGGTGGTCCATCACCGCGGCGAGGATTGATCCTGATCGCCCTCCGGCTCCGGCACTCCGGCGGCGGCGGCCAGCAATTCACGGGTATGGCGATGCCGCGGCCGGGCAAAGATCTCGGCCAGCGGCCCCTGTTCCACCACCCGTCCCTCATGCATCACCAGCACCTGGTCGCACAGCTGCTGCACCACCCGCAGATCATGGGTGATGAAGACGCAGGCCAGCCCCAGTTGCCGCCGCAGATCCAGCAACAGATCCAGGATCTGCGCCTGCACCAGCACATCCAGTGCCGATACGGCCTCGTCACAGATCAGCAGCCTGGGGCGGACGGCCAGCGCTCTGGCAATCGCCAGTCGCTGACGCTGGCCACCGGACAGGCTGGCCGGCAGTTGTGGCAGCAAGGCGGTCGGCAGCCCAACCCGTTCCAGCAGCTCCAGGCTCTGTTCCGGGTGTTCGGCACCGGGCACCTCCGCAGCCGCCAGAGCATCGGCCAGTATCCGCGCTACCGTCCAGCGAGGATCGAAGGAACTCAGCGGATCCTGATACACCGCTGCCATCTGCCGGCGCCGTGGCCGCCGCTCGCGCTCGGTCACCTCGGCCTGGCCGGCACCGATCCAGGGCTGGCCCAGAAAGCTGATCCGGCCCTGATCCGGCGACTGCAGACCCAGCAGCAGACTGGCCAGGGTCGACTTGCCTGAACCCGAGGCTCCGATGATGCCCAGAGCCCCGGCCTCGGCCAGGCGAAAACCGGCCTCGGCCAGCGCCAGATACCGACTTCCATCGGCCTGGCGATAGCTCTTGACCAGCCCCTCCGCCTCCAGCAATGGCGGCCCGTCGGTGGTACTGACCACCGGTGAAGGCGCGAGCCGTCCGGGCCGGGCCTGCAGCAGCGCCCGGGTATAGGCATGCCGCGGCTGCCGCAACACCTCGGCACGGTCGCCCTGCTCGACCACCCGCCCATGCCGCATGACATGGACCTGACCTGCCAGCTGGGCCACCAGACCCAGATCATGACTGATGATCAACAGGCCCCGGCCTTGCTTCACGATATCCTGCAGCAATTCAATGATCTGCAGCTGGACATGGGCATCCAGCGCGGTGGTGGGTTCATCCGCGATCAGCAGCGGTGGATCCAGCACCAACGCGGCGGCGATCAGGACCCGCTGGCGCTGGCCGCCGGACAACTGGCCCGGATGGCGCTGCAGCAGGCGATCCGGCTCGGCCAGGCCCGCCTGGCGCAAAGCCTCGCGCACTCTTTCACGACGCCGTGCCGGCGTACCCCAGCGATGCGCCCGCAGCGCTTCGCCCACCGCATGCTCGACCGTGTGCAGAGGATCCAGCGATACCAGAGCGTCCTGCCATACCAGCCCGATCTGGCGACCCCGCAAGGCCCGCCAGTCCGCTTCGCGGAAACCTTGCAGATCCCGTCCGCCGGCCTGCAGCGTGGCGGCACGGACCTCCGCACCCGCACCGGCCAGACCCACCAGACTGCGCGCCGTAACGCTTTTTCCCGAACCCGATTCACCGACCAGTGCGGCCGCCTGACCGGCCTCCAGCCGCAGATTGACGCCGTGGACCACTTGCCGGCAAGTCCGGCGGCGACGAAAACCGATCTCCAGATCCTGAATCTGCAGCAGCGGTGCCCCGCTCATGCCAGCCGCCCTTCCAGCTTGCGCTGCAGATGGCGACCCAGCACGGTAGTGGTCAAGGCCACCAGCACGATCACCAGGCCGGGCATGCAGGTCAGCCACCAGGCGGTGGCCACGAAGTCGCGGCCCATCGACAGCATGGTGCCCCATTCCGGACTGGGCGGCGGCTCACCCAGGCCGAGAAAGCTCAAGGCCGAAGCCCATACGATCATCTGGCCGATCCCCATGGTCAGGGTCACCACCAGAGGCCGCAAGGTATTGGGAATCACCTGTCGCAGCAGCACACCCGCCGGCGCATGGCCAAGAACCGTGGCCGCCTGGATATAGCCGGCCTGGCGCACCCCCAGGACCTGGCCACGCACCATTCGCGCATAGCCGGGTGAAGCCCCCACACCGGTGGCAATGATCAAGGGCAGCAGGCCGGTACCGAAGGCAGCCACCATCAGCAGGGCCAGCACCAACGGCGGAAACGCGAAGCAGACATTGAGTCCGGCGCTGACCACCGCATCCAGCCGACGTCCGCCCAGTCCGGCCGTCACACCCAGCAGCAAGGCGATGACCATCGCCAGGGTCATCGCCGCCACACCGATCACCAGGGATTGGCGGGCGCCATAGACCAGACGTGCAAATACGTCGCGACCGGAAGAATCCGTTCCCAGCCAGTGCCGGAAATCCGGCGCCTGGAAGGCCTGCCGAGGCGCGATCGCGAACGGATCGGACGAGGTGAACAGAGCCGGATGGATCGCCGCTGCCAGGATCAGCAGCAGAAAAAGGCCTGACAAGGCCGTACCCGGCGGGGTCTGCCGCAAACCTTGCCATCGCTGCCATGGCCGGAAACGCTGCGGCGACATCAGATTCCAGGCACGAGTGTTCATGTTGACTCCTTGGCAGTACGCGGATCAACCCATTGCACGAGGAGGTCGACCAGCCCATTGGCGATGATATAGACGGCCGCGACAAACAAGGTGATGCCGCAGGCCAGGGGCAGATCCTGCAACAGCACCGCCTGGTACAACTGCCGTCCCAGCCCCTGACGAGCGAAGATGACCTCGACCACGATGGCTCCGCTGACCAGGGCGCCGACCGCCCAGCCGGAAAGGCTGAGGCCGGGCAGCAAGGCATGGCGCAAGACGTGCTGCAGACGCACTCGCCATTCGGCCAGACCACGACTGCGGGCTGACAGCACGAAGGGCTGAGCCAGAGCCAGCTCGAAGGACTCGCGGGTCACCTGGCTGACAAAACCACCCAGAGGCAACCCCATCGCCAAGGCAGGCAGCACCAGCGCGCGCAGGCTGCCGCTGCCTGCCGGCGGAAACCAGTGTAGGCCGAAGGCGAAGACCGCCAGCAGGATTAGCGCCAGCCAGAACGGCGGCACCGTGGCCAGCCCCACCTCCAGCATCGAGACCAGACCCTGGCCTCGCCGGCCGACGGTCAGCGGTACCGCGACCAGCGCCAGCACCCAGGCGACGCCCAAGGCGGCCAAGACCAGCTGCAAGGTGGCCCCGGCCTGCTGGCGGATGATATCGATCACCGCTACATGCTGGGCATAGGACTCACCCAGCCGGCCATGCAGAAGCTCGTTCAGAAATCGCCCGTACTGCAGGATCAATGGCTGGTCGAAGCCATAGGCATGGCGCAGGGCGGCGATGGTCTCAGGGGTGGGATTGGCGGCATTGCCACCCAGCAAGGCCAGCACCGGATCGCCCGGCACCAGGCGCAACAGCAGAAAGGTCAGCGTCGCGGCTGCCCACATCACCAGCACGGCATTCAGCAGCTTCGGCAGGAGGGCCCGCAGCCATCCGCGCCACGGTCTCTGCCCGGTGACCCGACCGGATGCGGACCTCATGGACTCACCCAGGCATCATGCAGCCAGCTGACCTGCAAGGAGGGTTCCAAGCGGACACCATGGGCATGATGATAGACGGCCAGGCGCGTACTCTGCGGATACGTGGTCAATTGCAGGTATTGCGCGGATACGATCTGCTGGGCCCGGGCATAAAGCCCCTGCCGCCGGGAAGCGTCACGGGTCACCAGTGCCTGCTGCAGAAGGCCGTCCAGTACCGGGTCGTGATAACCCGAACTGTTCTGGTGGAAGCCGCCCTTGCCGCCGGTCGGACCCAGGAATTCCGAGCCGAACACGATGCGCAGCACATCGGCGGTATTGGTATTCCAGTAGCCGACGCGGATGTCGTAATCCCAAGCCCCCTGCCGCCGCAATGCCGCACTGGCACTGAGCATGTCCATCCGCAAATCGATGCCGACGGCGCGGGTGGTCGCCTGCACCTGCTCCCACAAGGTCAGCTCGGCCGGCGCGGTCTCGTTGCTGATCAGGGCATGCACCACCAACCGATGGCCGTCGCGCGTGCGATAGCCATCCGCATCGTGTCCGGTCCAGCCGGCCTGATCCAGCAGCTTCGCCGCCCGCAGCGGATCATAGTCCTGGGCATGCTCGAAATCGGAACGGTAGAACGGCGTGGTCGGACTCAAGGGACCTCCGGCGCGGTGATATTGCCCGAAATACACGCTGTGCAAGGCTCCCTCGACATCGGCGGCACGAACAAAGGCTTCCCGGACCCGACGATCATTGAACGGGGAACGAGTCAGATTGAAGGTGCCATTGGTGGGGTTGCCAGGCCGATCGGCCTCGACCACGCTCAGCTCGGGATTGCGCCGGGCCGTCCCCTCGTCCTCCGGCGGCAAGGCCTCGATCACATCGACCTCGCCGGCCTCCAGCGAGGCAAAGCGGATCGACGGCTCGGGAATGAATTTCCACACCACTCGCTGCAACCAGGCCGGTCCCGGATGACCGGCGTAGGGAGGTGCCCACTGGTAGTCCGGATTGCGGCTCAGTATCACCTGGCTCTGGCGATCCCAGCGCACCACCTTGAAGGGGCCGGAACCCACCGGGCTCTGGCAGTTGATGTCGCGGCCACGAGCCATCGCCCGGGGTGATTCCATGCCGAGGAAACCCTGGGCCAGCACCTCCAGAAAAGCGGCATAAGGCCGATCCAGATGCACGACGGCGGTGTAGTCGTCGACGATATCCGTGCCGCGATATTGACGAATATAGCCGCCGGCCGTGCTCGATTGAGTCTGGGGGTCGGTGATCTGGTCGAGATTGGCCTTCAGGGCCCGGGCATTGAATGGCGTGCCATCCGTGAAATGGACATCCTTGCGCAAATGGAAGGTATAACTGAGACCATCCGCCGACACCGACCAGTCGGTGGCCAGCCAGGGATGGATGTCACCCCTAGCATCCATGGATACCAGCGAGTCCAGATACTGGCTGGCCACGAAGACCTGGGGCATATCCCCCAGCACATGCGGATCCAGGCACAGCGGCTCGCGATCAGTGGCGTACACCAGAGTACCACCCTGCCAGGGTGCGGCCATCGTGCTGTCCGAGGGCGAAGATGATGTCGAGCAGCCCGCCAGCCATGCGCTGCAGGCACCGATCAGAGCCGCACGGCATCCGGTTTTTCGCGACCATTCCTTCATCCGACGGGCACCGCCCGGGAGACCGGCGGGTCGAAGCGCAAGGGCTGCCCCGGGATCGCCAAATTCGCCGGATCACGATAACGCGCGCCGTAATGCTCGGCCGGCAGTCTGGCCTGGCCAGCCCCGAACAGCCGTTCGCGCAGGGTTTCGCCCTCTTGATAGGACTCGCGGAAACGGCCACGCCTGCGCAGTTCGGGTACCACCAGCTCGATAAAGTCGCGGGCGGTTTCAAAGGACATGTACTGGCGCAGATTGATCCCGTCGATATCATCCTCGTCCAGCCAGCGCTCGATGGTATCGGCCACCACCGAAGGCGTGCCGGCCACGAAATAACGGTCTCGGTCAAAGGATTCCAGCTGCCTCAGCACCTGCCCTACGGTCAGCTGCGGATCGAAACCGGCCAGCACTCCGCGACCGATGCCGCCGGCACGGCCCTGCCCACGGCCTGCAGTCACGGTCGAGATGGGTGTTTCCGGCGGCCAGGCCAGCAGATCGATTTCCGATTGGGCATGCACCAAGGCCCCCCGTACGCTCATCAGCTGACGATAGGCATCCAGTTTGCTGGCCACCGCTTCATCGTTGCGCCCGACAATCACTCCGGCCTGGACCAGGAACTTGATGGCCTGCGGGTCGCGGCCCAAGGCCCGGACCCTGGCACGGGTGGACGCGATATTGCGGCGCACGTCCTGAGCTGTCAGGCCGCCGGTAAACACCACCTCGGCATGACGCGCGGCAAATTCGAGACCGGCCGGCGAACCCGAAGCCTGGAACAGCACCGGCGTGCGCTGCGGCGAGGGCTGGCAGAGGTGCGGCCCGGCGACCTTGAAAAAGGCGCCTTCATGGTTGATGGCCCGCACCTTGTCCGGGTCGGTATAGATCTTGCGATCCCGGTCCCGGATCACCGCATCGTCATCCCAGGAGCCTTCCCACAGCTTGTACAGCACGTCCATGAATTCATCGGCGATCTCGTAGCGATGGTCATGCGGCACCTCGCCCGGAAGACCGAAATTGCGGGCGGCATTGGGCAGATACGACGTCACGATGTTCCAGCCGACCCGGCCGCGGGTCAGATGGTCCAGCGTGCTCATGCGCCGGGCAAAGGCGAACGGCGGCTCGTAGGTCGTGGAAAAGGTGGCGCCGAAGCCGAGATGGCGCGTGACCTGGGCCATCGCCGGAATCAGCAGCAGCGGATCATTGCTGGGGATCTGCATCGCCTCTTCCAGGGCCGCACGCGGCCCTTGGCCGAAGCTGTCATAAGCTCCGATCACATCGGCCAGAAACAGGCCGTCGAAGGTGCCGTATTCCAGCAACCGGGCCAGCTCGGTCCAGTAATCCAGATCATTGAAGCGATGCCGCTGGTTGTCCGGATGTACCCACATGCCATGGACGATATGGCTGACGCAATTCATCTCGAACAGATTGACATGCAGGCGCTTGCTCATACCCGGCGCTCCCCGGTCGAGGGCGAATTCGCCGTTGCCGGTTCGTCCTCGCCTGCGGTTGTGCCCTGCGGGGTGACCCGGCCGTTGAACCAGACCTCGCGCGGCCGCACGCCATTGAGATAATAGTCACCCAAGGCCCGCTCGCGCAGGATCGCCGGATTGTGGGAAGCCAGGGTCCTGGCGTTGCGCCAGTGCCGGTCCAAGGCCCGTGAACGGGCAGTGGCCGAGGCGCCGCCGACCTCGAACAACAGGTTGGCGGCTTCCAGCACCAGTGGAATCAGTACCTGTTGAGCCTGCCAGGCCGCCAGATCGGCCTGGATAAATGCCGGTGTCCGCGCCCGCCCTTCCCGTACGGCCTCATGAATCAGCTGCAGCTGCTCGGCCACGCTGCGCACCAGGCTCTCGGCCGCAAAATCGATACTGGCCAGCCGCCCCACCACCCGCTGCACCAGCGGATCATGCCTCGGACTGGCCTGTCCGGGAACGCCGAATACCCGGGTTCTGGCCTGGACAAAGCGGATCGCATCCTTGCGAATGGCCTCGGCGATCCCAGCCAGAGTGGCCAGATGCACGGTCTGGTAGAACGCCGTCAGATAGGAATCGGGCCGCTCCTCGGACGAGGGCTGGCGCCACAGGATATGTTCCTGCTGCAATCGCACCCCATGGAAATGGGTTGAGCCGCTGCCGGTCAGTTGCTGACCGAAACCGTCCCAATCATCGAGCCGCTCCACGCCCTCGGCATTCGCCGGAATCGCCAGCCCCAGATGCTCGTCACCCTCGGCGGCCGACACCGACAGCCAGTCGGCATACAAGCTGCCGGTGCTGTAGAACTTGCTGCCGTCCAGCCGCCAGCTGCCATCTCCCAGTGGGGTGATTCGCACGGTATTCTCGGTGGCCGGCCCGCGCTCGGCCATGGCGGCACCAAAGACGGCTCCGGCCGCGATGCGCTCGAACCAGCGATCGCGTACCTCGGCCTTGTCGGGCTGGAACAGGGTTTCGACAAAACCGAAGTGCGCCCGCCAGATCTGCGGCAGATTGGAATCGGCGGCGCCCAACGCGCGGATCAGACCGAACAGCTGGGGCAGACTGGCACCGAAACCACCGGCATCGCGCGGCACACGCACTGAACCCAGGCCGGCCTCGCGCAACCAGGCCACCGGCTCATAGGCCAGTTCGCGCTGCTGTTCGCGCTGCACGGCACCCTCCGCGATCCGGTCGAACACGGGCTGGAAATGCGCCAGCAGCGCATCACCGGACGTGGACGATTCCTGCGCAAAGGCATGATGACGTGGGGCGGGGATACTCATGACAACCTCGAAGCGGCTAAGGCGATCTCGCCTCCGGCCATCCGGCCGGTGACGGAAGGCATGCATAAAAGGCGATAGTCGGTATGCAGATTGATCGCGCCACCCAGCGCGGTGGCTCCATACTGGAAGGCAATTGCCATGAATAATATGGACATCTATCAATGAAAAGAGTGACAACCTCTGGCTTGGATAAGGCCACACCGTTGCAGTGCGTTGAAGTGAATACTTTTCATGTGGTCATGCGCTGACCGGGATCTGCTGTCCTGGCAACATCCGGGCAGCATATTGTTCACAATTGCGGGTCGCGAGACCGAAGCACATCGGATGCCCGGGCGCCGGGACCAGCCTTTTTCATACTGTATGGACGTCTAGATCTTCATACTTTCAAGACCACTGATCATCCATCACTGCATCGGAAAAATGCAGGGAATCATGCCCTCGATGCATCCGGTCCGGAGGGACTGGAAGGTACCTGATCAGGACGAAGCACGGGCAGACAAACTCAAGCCGGGCCGACCGGACACGTGTGCTCCACCACAGATGCGAACAGCCGCGACGGCGATCCTTGCCTGCACATCAGCCCGACTCCATCGCCTCCTCCTCGGCATCCCTGCTCAAGAAATACCGGATGCAGCCGATAAGCCATTCATGGCTACCATTTCCGGCATCAGCTCCATTCGCGGCTCGTCCAGTCGCGGCTCGTCCAGCTCCACTCAAGGTGGCGGGGATGCCTCGTCCCAATTGCGCAAGCTGGCCCAGCAGATCAAGAACGTTCAAAAGCAGCTGGAAAGCATCCAGAAAAGCAGTGCAAGCGCCCAGGACAAGCAGATCCAGGCTTCGGCACTGCAGGCCGAACTGGCCATGTTGCAGGCCGAGGTAACCCAGGTGCAGAGCCAGCAGGTGATGGCCTCGGGCATCCCGTCCTCGACCAGCCAGTCCTCGCAGACGGCTCAGACCACGGCCAGCCAGCTGCAGCTGGCTCAAGGCACAGGCGGCACCGATGCTGCCGAAACCCGGGCCGTCCCCGAGAAGAAGGACCCGCACCGAAGCACCTCCTCGCGGCTGGACGTCACGGTCTGAGCCGCTCACGTACACGGATGAGGCATGCTGCAAGAGCATCGGCAGACTCTGCAGCGGACAGCAACCCGTGACCTCCGGCTCTGGCCAGGTCAGCGCTCAAGCTTCGGCAAGACAAGCCCGCAGATAATCTGCCAGCACCAGAGCATGGTTGTGCTCGGGATCATGCGCTGCATAGATCAAGGTCAGCCTGCCCTTTCGGGCAAATTCGGCCAGCTGCTCCACTGCCGCCGGATGGCGATCCAGCTCGGCTCGATAACGCTCGGCAAAGGCCGGCCAATGCGCTGGATCCTGATGAAACCATGCACGCAGGCCGGGACTGGGGGCAATCTCCTTGAACCACAGATCCAGCGCCGCTCTGGCCTTGCTGATGCCGCGGGGCCAGAGACGATCCACCAGCACACGGGCTCCGTCCTCCGCCTCTGCTGCGGCATAGACGCGCTTGATCCGGATCGAAGGGATGGCACTGGCCATGATTCACCTGCCTGGTGTGTTGCCGACCACAGTATAGAACGGCCGCCGCCGACCGGGCGCGAGGGTCGAGCCGCCGATCCCGGCGAATGCCTCCAGGACCACCGGCGGAGATGCCGACAGCAGCGGGCACTCCCCGGATCAGCCTCGACGGGCAAATTGCATGGACAGAGGCAAGGCCTCCCGGCGCCCTCCCCGCCGCAGCCATCAAGCTCGCCGAGCGGAAGGCACCGCATCTTCGAGGATTCGCAACACCATGCACCAGGCAACGACGGAGGGGTCGACATGCGCCATCGGGAGCGGCGACGCCCTTGACCCCGCAACGACATACAGCCTGCCATCGTGGACCGGCCATATCCGGGCTTCGTCCAACTTCAGGGAGTGAAACCATGCCGCCACGTCTGCCGACAGTCCTGGGGCTGCTCATCGGTATCAGCACCTGCGCCGCCTTGCATCCGGCCATGGCCGGCACACCACCGCTGCCGCCACCGGATGCCATTCCGCAACCGCGCGATCTCCAGCAGGAGCAGGCCAACCTGCAACTGGTCCACCAGTTCTATCTGGACTTCTTCGCCCGGCATGACATCGCCGCGGCCTACCGGGTCGTTGCACCCGACTATATCCAGCACAACCCGAACGTGGCCGATGGCCGAGCCGCCTTTGTCAGCCATTTCACCAGCTACTTCGCCCGGCACCCCCAGGCCAGCGCCAGCATTTCGCAATACGGCAGTTTCGGTGACCGGGTCTTTCTGCGGGTGCACAGCACCGCCGACCCGGATGATCGCGGACGCGCCATCGTCGACATCTTCCGTGTCAGCCACGGCCGCATCGTTGAACACTGGGATTCGGTACAGGATGTGCCTGCCACCGCCGAAAACGGCAATACCATGTTCTAGACCGTCGAGTATGCCTCGTCTCCGCGATTCGACGCTCGCAGCTGGAACATCCGGGGTTGCAAGGCTACTCTGGAAGCTTGCTTGTACTCGTTCGATTCTGGAGCCCGATGAGCACCGCCGAATACACTCCGCCCAGCGTATGGCGCTGGCAAGCCGCCGAAGGCGGCCAGTTCGCCCATATCAACCGGCCGGTGGCCGGCGCCACCCATGAGCAGGTTCTGCCGGTGGGAAAGCACCCCCTGCAGCTGTATTCGCTGGCCACACCGAATGGGGTGAAGGTCAGCATCCTGCTGGAAGAATTGCTGGCGCTGGGCCATACCGGGGCCGAATACGATGCCTGGCTGATCCGGATCAACCAGGGCGAGCAGTTCGGCTCGGGCTTCGTCGAAGCCAATCCCAATTCGAAGATTCCCGCCCTGATCGATCACAGCCAGCAGCCGCCGCTGCGGGTGTTCGAGTCCGGTTCCATCCTGCTGTATCTGGCCGAAAAATTCGGGGAATTCATTCCCCGCGATCTGGCCGGGCGCACCGAATGCCTGAACTGGCTGTTCTGGCAGATGGGCAGCGCGCCTTTCGCCGGTGGCGGCTTCGGGCACTTCTACGCCTATGCACCGCTGAAGCTGGAATATCCCATCAATCGCTACGCGATGGAGACCAAGCGTCAGCTGGACGTGCTGAACCGCCGCCTGGCCGAGGTCCCTTATGTCGCGGGAGACAGCTACAGCATCGCCGACATGGCGATCTTCCCCTGGTACGGCGGCCTGGTGAAGGGCTGGCTGTACGGTGCTGCCGAATTCCTGCAGGTGCAGGAGTATTCCCATGTCATCGCCTGGGCCGATCGCTTGCTGCAACGCCCCGCCGTGCGGCGCGGACGCATGGTCAACAAAGTGACGGGGCCGCTGGAAGAGCAGTTGCCGGAACGGCATGATGTCTCCGACTTCGAACAACGCACCGCCGACAAGCTGGCAACCAAAGACTGAAAGCCTGGCGAAGCCTGATCCGGAGAGCGGTCTGTTGATGGACCCGGCCGCGCTCGCCGGACAGCCGTTCGCCGATTTGCTACCGTACAGGGCTTCCACAAGGTTGTTCGCCGTGCCCCATTATTCCGGCCCCCTGCTTACCCTCCCGCTGCTGCAGCTGATCCGCAAGGCCAGAGAAGGCGGTGCCGCCGATATCCAGGCCTCCTTTGATCTCGGCCGCACGACCAGCTCCGCCGAACTGGGTGCGGAGCACTGGCAATGGCAGGGACAGGCCTACCCCTATCCCGCCAAGTTGAAGGACCGCAGCATCTATTACTGGGATAGCGAAGACTTCTGCCCGATCGCCCGCTTCAACGGCGCTCTGATCAAGCTGGTCCCTACCGAATGGGGCGCTCCCACCTTCGAGATCGACGGCATCAAGATGCTGCCATCCGCCAAGGAATCACCGTTCGACGATGCTCGCCGCAAAGTCGCCCTGATTGCGCCGGCCGGCAAGACCGTGCTGGATACCTGCGGCGGGCTGGGCTATTTCGCGGCCTGTGCGCTGGAAGCGGGGGTGGGCCGGATCATTTCCTTCGAGAAAAATCCCGATGTGCTGTGGCTGCGTCAGCTCAACAGCTGGTCACCCGATCCCGAGACCTCGGAGGGTCGGCTGGACCTGCGCCATGGCGACAGCTCGCAAGCAATCCTGAGCCTGCCCGACGCCTCGATCGATGCCTTGCTGCATGATCCTCCGCGATTCGGCATCGCCGGTGAACTGTATTCGCAGGCCTTCTATCATCAGTTGGCACGGGTTCTGCGCCCCGGCGGCCGACTGTTCCATTACACCGGCAGCCCCAACAAGCTGACCAGCGGCCGGGATGTGCCCCGCGAAGTCGCGACACGACTGGAAAAAGCCGGCTTCAAGAGCGAGCTGGTGCTCGATGGCGTACAAGGCGTACGCCGCTGAGGCGAGTCCCTGCCGGCGTTGGCGACGACGGCCAGGTCAGGGTATGAAAAAGCCGGATGGCAAGACCATCCGGCTTGGCAAAAGCGGCCTTCCCGCTTTGCTGGAGGCTGCCGCTTACCGACGCCGACGACGCGCCAGCATCGCAATCAGCAACAGCACCACGATGCCTCCGGCTATCATGCCGTAGCGAGCCAGCGACAGCAGTGGCGATGGCGCCCCGCCCGCCCGCAGCTCGGCGACCCGTGCCTGGCTGACCTGCACATCGGGGCGGCCCCAGGACTTCAGCAGGAAATTGGCCAGGGTGGTGATCTGGGCATCGGAGAGGTTGCCGCCGAAGGCCGGCATCAGCACGTTTTCCGAATACCCGCCGCGGTCCACGCCATTGAGCATGGCCATCACCACATTGTCCGCTGTGTCATGGCCCAGGGTGGTGTTGTGGAACAGCGAAGGCAGACCGTCACCGGAACCCTCGCCCGCCGGGCGATGGCAGCTTGAGCAGTAGGCGTCATACAGCTGAGGCCCGCTCATCGCGTTCTTGTCATCCGGCAAGGCCTGACCACGGATCGTGGCCAACTGGTCGTTGACCTGCCCCCACGCAAACGCCGGCTTGCTGTCCGCAGGATCGCGGACCGGCGATGTCGACTTCAACCACAAGGCGATATCCCGCAGATCCTGATCATCGAGATGCCGCAGGCTGTGGTCGATCGCCTCTTGCATCGGCCCCGCCGCCTGAGCCTTGCCCGGCGCCTGACCGGTCTTCAGATAACTGACCAGCTCATCCACCGACCAGCCACCGATACCACTGACCGGATCGGAGGTGATATTCGGCGCATACCAGGTGCCCAGCGAAGCCCCGGCCAGTGCCTGCCCGCTCTTCTCGCCCATCATGAAGTCCCGCGGTGTATGGCAGGTATCGCAATGTTCCAGCGCGATGCCGAGATACTGACCGCGTGCGGCATCCGCACTCATGCCGGGGGCCGCCTGCAACGGCTTGCGATCAAGATAGATCGCATTCCAGAAGGCCATCGACAGGCGGATGTTGAAGGGAAAGGGCAAGGCCGTCGGCGTGGCCTTCGCGTCCACCGGCTTTACACCCTTCATGAAATAGGCGTACAGCGCCGCCATATCCTGATCGGTGATCTTGGCATAGGAGGTATACGGCATCGCCGGATACAGATGGGCGCCGTCGCCACGCACGCCTTCACGCACGGCGGCAGCAAACTGCTGCAGCGAGTAGTTGCCGATACCGGCCGTTTTCGATGGGGTGATATTGCTGGAGTAGATGGTTCCAAGGGGGGAGTGAATGGCCAGTCCCCCGGCGAAAGGCTTGCCACCCGGTGCGGTATGACAGGCCACGCAATCGCCCTGGGTCGCCAGTTTCTCGCCCAGTTGCAAGAAGGCATCCTGGGCGTGTGCAGGAACCGCGATCCAGGCCGCCAGCAGTCCCATGGGCAGCAGCCGTCGCAGACGGGTCAGCGATGTGGAAGTCCGGTTCTTCATCAGCTGGCCGCTCCCATCTTGGAGGCCGTGCGCAAGGCCAGCGCCACGGCCGTCAGGGTGGAGTTGCAGGTGCCCGCCGTCGGCATCACGCCGGTGCTGGCAATGAACAGGTTCTCGTGGTCATGGGTCCGGCCCCAGGCATCGACCACCGAATTCTTCGGGTCGTTGCCCATGCTCATGGTGCCGGTGATGTGCTGGTTGTTGTCGTAGACCCCATCCGGATTGCTGCGGATGTTGGTGCCGCCCATCGCCTTGATGATCTCGGCATAGATGGGCTTGAGCATGTCCATCGAGCGGTTGACATAGTCGCTCATGTGATAGTGCACGCGCGGCTTGGGGATGCCCATTGCATCCTTGTTGTCGCTGAGCACGATGCGGTTTTCCGGATCCGGAAGAATTTCGGTCACCGACTTCAGCGAGAACTGGCGGGCGGCGCGATGCTGGAACTGTTCCTGCAGCGCCTTGCCGTAGATGCCCTGCTTGATCAGATCCTGGGCGACCGGAGCCACCTGGGAAGGCATGTTCAGATCGATACGGGCCGCGGCCATCTGCTTGCGGAACTCACCGTCACGGAACTTGCCGATCGAGCCCGGACTCATAGGACCGCGTCCCGGCCACAACGGCTCTTCGGTCTCGAAGATGTACTTGTTGCTAGGATGGTCCATCAGATGGCGACCGACCATGCCCGAACTGTTGGCGATGCCCTGGGGATGCTTGTCGTCGCTGGAGAGCAGCAGCAGCTTGGGCGACTCGATGCCGTTGGCTGCCAGCAGGAACTGCTTGGCGATGACCCGCACCGACTGCTTGTTGGGGTCGTAATAGTGCACGGCCGCGATCTTGCCTGCCGCATCGGCTTCGATGCGGTAGACCACGGCATTTTCCACCAGCTTGACACCGGCATGCTCGGCCGACTGGGCCGCAATGCCGCCGTGATACTGGGCATCGATCGGACAGATCGGCATGCAATTGTTGTTGCCACAGCAGGCTGGACGTCCATCGTAGTTGCGGCTGTTGCGGGCCGTGGTATTGACGATCAGGTCATAACCCAGCGGGGCGATCTGTTCGCGGAAGCGCTTCTGGGCCCAGGATTCGGCGACCGGCTCCATCGGGAAAGGCTTGCTGCGCGGCGAGCCGTTGTTGACAGGTCCGGAAACGCCCATCAACACTTCGGCCTGGTAATAGAAGGGCTCCAGTTCGTCATAGCTGATCGGCCAGTCACGGCCTACGCCATAAAGCGACTGGATGCGGAAGTCATTGGGCACGAAGCGCCAGGCCTGGGCGGCCCAATGCCAGGAAGTGCCGCCCACGCCCCGGATGTACTGGGCCTTGTAGGGATAGGGGCCGGCCTGTTCCAGATAGTGATTGTCGACCACGCCGTACAGCGGGTGCGGCGACCATGGCGAGCTGGGATAGGGCGACATGAAGTCGGCCTTGCGCGGCGAATTGCGGAAATTGGAGACGATCAGGCCGCGATCGATGCGCGGGCCGCTTTCCAGCATCAGCACCGAAGCGCCCTTGGCGGCGAGCTGACGAGCGGCCAGCGAGCCGCAGATTCCCGAGCCGATCACGACGATGTCGGCGGACAGTTGTGCAGTCATTTGATCGATCCTCAGACGGGCTGCTTGGCCCAGGCACCGTAGTTGCCCAGTGAATAACTCTGCGGCTGCAGATGTTCGGCCACGGTGGTGTTCATCAGGGTGTCTTCGTAGGCGATGCAGCGGGCATGCAGTCCGTCGCCGACGATGCCTGTATACCAGGCGGTGACAATCTTGCGTGGCAAGGGCGCGACGGCCGACTGCGCTGCATCCAGCTGCTGCTGGAGATCTTCCACGCCCCCGGCCTTGACGATAAAACCGGCCAGGACCTTCACGGCGTCGCGAAAGCCGCCGTCATCGGCAACCAACGCGGCATACAGACGGCCAGCCACGGAAGGCGAGAGGTTATCGACGCCGGTCAGCTGTGCGGAGACCGAGAGAAACTCCGCAGGCGCTTCTTCCGTCGCGGCAGGGACAGCGGCTTCGCTGCGTTCGGACCATTCCAGGCCCAGATTGCCGGCTACCACACCCAGCACGGTTCCACTCATGAAACGTCGGCGCGCCACACTCGGCAGGGCGGCCGGCGGCTTGCGTTCTTGGCTCACGATCACATCCTCAACAAGCTGACAGGGAAGCAGGCATCGCTGCGATTCCGGCCGAAACCGGATTCCGTGGCCTGTCAGGAGGGGTATGTCGTCACCGGAGCCTGAGTCGCGGCTCCGACCTTGTCGGTACAGATCCCGGAGGAGCATCGGACCGCGGCACAGGCATCACGGCACGCCGTCATCACCTGCTCCGCCGACCATCGAGCTGATCCTCCAGCCTCCAGTCCCGGCATGACCCACCCTGACATGTCATGGACCGGAGCCGGCCTGCGCCGGATACACGACCGCAACGACATCATCAGATATTGTCATCATATGACTGGGGCAAGATACCACAGCCCTCGGCGGTGTGCATGCCGAAATGTTTCCGGCTCAGCTTTCGCGGCGCTCGATTTCGCTGCGGACCGATTGCAGGCGGGCCACCGATTGCGCCAGATGGTGGCGCATGGCCTCGCATGCCGCCGCCTTGTCGCGAACCCGGATCGCATCCAGGATGGCCTGATGCTCGATCAGCACCTGCTCCAGAAATCCCGAACTGGAGCGCGGCAGATGCTTTTCGGTATTGCTGCGGGTACGCGGTATCGCCGCCTGGCCCAACCGCCCCAGCATCTCGCGGATAAAGCGGTTGCCGGTAGCATCGGCAATCGCCTCGTGGAAATGGATGTCAGGATCGACCGTGTCCATCTCCGGAGTGTTCACGGCAGCACGGAAGGCGCGCATGGCGGCCTCGATGGCCAGCAACTGCTCGTCACTGCGGCGCTGAGCCGCCATGCCGGCCGCCTCCACTTCCAGGCCGACCCGGGCCTCCAGCACGGCCAGCACGTCCAGCAGGGTCGAGGGCACGATGACCTGCCCGCCCAGCTCGAACTCGCGCTCGCGTGGCGCCAGCACAAAAGTACCCACGCCATGGCGGGTATCGACCCGGTTGCGGGCCTTGAGTCGTGACAAGGCCTCGCGAATCACGGTCCGACTGACATTGAAATCGGCAATCATTTCCGGCTCGGTCGGCAGGCGGCTGCCGACCGGATAACGACCGGCATTGATCCGCTCCATCAGTTCATCCACCACTACATCGGACAGGCTTCTGGATCGGCCACGCAGTCGTTCCGTCATAAGTGTTCCCTGCTGTTACTTCACGGACATCGTTTTGAGCATAACTCATTCACGGAGCGGAAGTTTCAAGCCTGTGACGGTCTGCTCGAGGCACCTCAATGATAGGTGCCAATTTGCCGCGGCGACATAATGTCATATGATGTCCAACCAGAAGGGGTGTGCCTGCGGCTGATGGACAGCCGGTCCCGTCAGGTCGGCCATGGCTGACCGATGCCGCGCACCTGCACTTATTCCACCCCACCATTCGAATTTCAGGCTTATGCACATCAAGCATTTCGTTCGGGCTTGCACCGGCCTCGCCGGCGCCACCACCTTCTTGCTCGCTGCCTCGGCGGCGGCCCAGGCCCAAAGCCTGAACCAGACCACCACCCAAGGCGCCAGCCAGGGCCAGACGGCCACCACCGCCGACCATGGTCCTTCCGCACCGACACCCAAGAGCCACCAGCATCATTACCAACGCGGTCCTCAGCAAAAGCCGGCCCCCGCCTATACCGGCAAAGCTTCGCGCAAGTACCTGACCGGTGACTGGGGCGGCCTGCGCAGCCGGCTGCTGGACAAGGGCATCGCCCTGGGTGCCGACTACCAGTCGGAATCGGCCTTCGGCGGCGGTTATTACGGCAGTGCCTATACCCACCAGATCGCCATCGAGGCCGATTTCGACCTGGCCAGACTGTGGCACTGGAACGGCTCGAGCTTCCATTTCAAACTCGGCGAGCGCGCCGGTCATGATCTGGGTTTGTCGCGACTCGGTACCATCGTCCAGGTCCAGGAAATCTACGGTGTCGGCCAGGACGTCCGTCTGTACGCCATGAACTACGAATACACTTCGCCGAACAAGGGTTTCGACCTGATGGCCGGTCGCGTCACCATCGGCAACCAGTACGGCCACCAGTCGCAGCTCTGCCAGTTCCAGAGTCTGGTGTTCTGCGGCCATCCGCTGACCTTGTCGATGGACAGCGGATGGATCAATTCACCTAAAGCCACCTGGGGTGTCCGCGCCAGACTGGCGACACCGCTGGTCTATGGCGAATTCGGCGTCTATACGGTCGATCCCACCTACAATCGTGCCAGCCGAGGCTTCATGCTGAGCTTTGCCGGCACCACCGGAGTGATTCTGCCGCTCGAAGTAGGCATCACCCCCGGCGTGGCCGACAATCACTATCCTGGCCACTATTTCGTCGGTGCCTACTATGACACCTCCAGCGCCAAAGACGTCTATTCCAATATGGCCGGCCTGCCGAGGGCGGTATATGGCGGCAAAGCCAGACTGAGCAACAGCCGAACCGGCTGGTATGTCTATACCGATCAGGTCGTCTGGCAACCCGCCAGCAATCCGGATCGCCAGCTCAGCGTGTTCGCCGACATGTCCGAGGGCGACCGTGCCACCGCCAAGTACAGCCAGGCCTGGATGACCGGTGTCGAGATGCAGGGCCCGTTCGAAAGCCGCCCCCAGGACGTGGCATCGATCGGCGTCGGCAAGCTCACCGTCAACCCCCGCCAGCAGCAGTTCGAACAGCAGAGCCTGCCCCTCGACGATGCAGGCATGCCGGTGCAGACCTTCGAGAAACAATATGAAGTCAACTATTCGCTTTGGCTGCGGCGCTGGCTGATGATCCGGCCCGGCGTGGAATATATCGATCGTCCGGGCGGCCTGATCCAGCGTCCCGGCATCTGGCTGGGCAATCTGACCTTGAAAGTCGTCTTCTGACACGACGGAGATGCCGGCTGACCCAGCGAGGTCTGATCAAGCCACTGTGACACTGTACCTTCCAGTACAGTATATCGGGAGGCTATAATCGCTCAGCGATTGCAGCGGTCAGCCGGCCCCCGCCGGTCTGTGTGCTTCCCGGCTCCACTCTTCTGCGTTCGCACCTCAACGCCCCAACGCATTGGAAGTTGTTTATATGGATCACATGGTGGATGTATTCGACACCGAGGCGATGGTGCCCGGTTTCACCGCGCCGGTGCTGCCCTCGGGGCCTTTCGACCCTGCTGCGGTCGAGGCAGCGGACAAGGTTTCGCGCTATTGGACCAGTGATACGCCCGGTCCCTTCAAGATAGGCTCGGAAACCCACAAGCATGAGCTCTGCCGGATGTTCCGCGAAACTTTCAATCCCTACCGCCCTTCGGTGCTGGAGTGGCCGAAACTGGCACCCGAGGAGCTGGCGCGCATCACCGCCCTGCCGATCTGGGACATCGCCGTGGAAACCGAGGGCAAGGCCCGGCTGCGGATGGCCGCCTATGCCAAGACCGTGGCCGACAAAGACATGCGGCTGGCACTGGCGCTGAATGCCTGGGAAGAAAACCGGCACAAGGAAGTCCTGTCCAAGATGGTGACCCATTACGGGATTCCGTTGGTCAAGGAGCCGCCCTACATCTATCCCACCGACGCCGAATGGGCCTATATGGTCACCGGCTACAGCGAGTGCATCGACAGTTTCTTTGCCTTCGGCCTGTTCAAGGTGGCCCAGCGCTCGGGCCTGTTCCCGCAAGAGCTGATCGATACGTTCGAGCCGGTGATGCAGGAAGAATGCCGACATATCCTGCTGTTCGCCAACTGGGTCGCCTGGCATCGCAAGAACATGCCGTGGTGGCGTCGCATCGGCTTCGAGTTCAAGGTTTTCCGCGTCTACTGTTTCCTGGGCTGGGAGCGCATCGGTCTGGCCCGTTCACTGGACGGCGACGGCAACGAGCGTACCCAGGACAACAATTTCACCGTCAACGGCGCTCAGTCCATGACGGCCGATGACCTGTCGCTGCCCGAGCTGCTGCAGCTGTGCCTGGACGAGGACGAGCATCGCTTCTCCGGCTATGACAAGCGCCTGCTGCGGCCGACCACGGCACCGACCCTGGCCCGTTTCGCGCTGAAGTTCATGAAGAAGAAAAAGAAGGCCTGAATCCCGGCCGCTCTTGGCCCCGCTGCAACGACAAGGCCCGGAACCGTCATGGTCCCGGGCCTTGTCGCATTCGCGGGCACCGCCGACCGGCGGCACCCACGCCGGCTCAGTGCTTGACCGGATCAGGTCCCTGCACCACCTGGGTCAGATGCTGCGGCAGGATATAGCGCTTGAAGGCGGCCTGGACCTGAGGCGCTGTCAGGCTCAGATAATGCCGCGCGGCCACCATCGGCTGATCCAGCGGCTCGCCGTTGTAACTCCAGCGCAGCAGCGAAGAACCGATGCTGCGGAAACTGGAAACGCTGAGCGGAATCGAACGGATCTGGGCCTGTCGGGCATTTTCCAGCTCATGCGCTTCGACCGGCGTGGATCGCATCTTTTCCAGATTCTGGCGTACCAGAGCGTCCACCGGACCGACCTTGGACGGGTCACTGCCATAGGTGACATAGAAGATGCTGCGGCTCTTCTGGATCTGCAGGCCCGAGTCGGCACCGTAGGCATAGCCGTGGCGGACCCGGATATCGGTCATCAGCCTCGAGGCAAAACCATTGCCGCCCAATACCTCATTGCCCAGCTGCAGGGCATAGCGATCAGGATTGGCCAGATTCATCTGCAGGGACTGGGCCAGGAACACCGTGTCCTGCGCCGCATAGGGATTGGCAATCAAGGTGAAACCGGCCGGATTGACCGGTACCGGCCTGGGTGTGACCTCGGGCTTGGGTCCCTTGGCCTGCCACTGGCCGAAGTATTGACCGACCGCCTTGGCGGCCGAGGCCGGGCTGACGTCCCCCACCACCACGATGGTGGTCAGATCCGGGCGGAAGGTCTGCGCGTGATAGGCCTTGACATCATCCAGCTTGAGCGACGACACGGTGGCCGGCGTCGCCTCGCGCAGACCGGGATCACCTGCCGGCAGCAAGCCCTTCCACAGGGCATGCATCGTCTTGTAGTTCGGCGACTGCATCGCGCCGGCCAGTTCGCGGGCCAGACTCTGCTGCTGGACCTGGAAGGCCGATTCGGGCATCGCCGGATGCAGCACATTGTCGGCCAGCAGTTGCAGGCCCTTGTCAAAGCCTTCGCTGGGTACCTCCAGACTGAAATCGGCGCCGCCACGCTCCTGTGCCGCCAAGGCATCCAGCGCCTTGTGGAAGGCCTCGCGGTCCAGGCCGGTGGTGCCATAGTCGAACATGCCGTTCAGCACCCGGCCGACGCCGTCCTTGCCAACCGGCTCCTGCAGGTGCTCATCGCCATCGATATGACCGAATACCGACACGGTCTTGCTGATGGTCTCGGGCTGCACGATCAGAGTGATGCCATTGGGCAGTACGGTTCGCGTCGGTGCCAGGGTCCAGTGCGGCATCGACAGCTGGCCCAGTGAACGGGCCGCCCACTCCGGCAGCGGACCGTCCAGCTTGTTGTCGCCACCGAAGGATTCCGAACCGCCGAAGCCGCTGCTGTCGGGCGGGCGCTTGCCGTTCGGATCAGGCGTCAGCACCACGGTATAGCGCTGGTCAGGTTGCAGCCATTCCCTGGCGACGCGATTGACGTCATCGACGGTCACCGCATGGATGAGGTCGCTGGCCTCGTCCGGCGACTTCAGACCCTGCCAGGCCAGCGCCTGCGACCAGGCACTGGCAAGGGTGACCGCGCTGGTCTTGTTGAATTCCTTCTGTGCCAGTTCGGAACGCTTGGCGGCCTCCACCAGCTCGGGAGAAACCCCGTTCTTCAATACCTCGGCCAGCACCCCGTCCATATCGGCGCGGGCCTGAACCGGATCGGCTCCCTTGGCGAAGTCCACCTCGACCAGGCCGATGCCGGCCTCGGTAAAGGGCTGCAGCTGGGCGCCGGCCGCCAGCACCTTGCCCTGGGCCGCCAAGGCCGAGAGCGAGCTGCGTGGATTGTTCAGTACATCCAGCAGAACCTGAAAGGCCGCCGCATCCTTGGACTTCAGCCCCGGCGCGCGAAACAGCGCCTGGATCGAGCCGGTGCCCTGCGGGGTGGTGCTCTGCACGGTCCGGGCTTTGAATGGCTGCAACTTCAGCGGTGCCCGCTGCGGCAGGGCCTGCTTCGGGATCGTCCCGAACAGTTGCTTGATCTTGCCCAGGGTCGTCTGCGGATCAACATCGCCGACAACCACCAGGATCGCGTTGTTGGGCGCATACCAAGTCTTGTGGAAGTCACGAAGCAGGCTGGCTTTGGTCGCGTCGAAGGTCGGCCGGGAACCCAGAGCGTCATTCTCGTAACCCGTGCCCTTGAACAGGCTGGCCTCGGCTTTCTGGAAAGCCAGATAATCCGGACTGGAAATATCCCGCGACACTTCCTGCTCGATCGCGCCGCGCTCGGCGGCCCAGTCCTTGTCGGTCACCAGCAGGCCCTGCATGCGAGTGGCTTCGATATGCAGCAGGATATCGAGATAGGCCGCCGGCGCCACGAAGTAGTACTGGGTGGCATCATTGGTGGTGAAGGCATTGTTCTGTGCCCCCATCTTGCCCGTCATCTGATTGAGCTGGGCACCGGTCATGCCGGCACTGTCGCGGAACATCATGTGCTCCAACGCGTGCGCCGAACCCGGAAAGCCGGCGGGCGCCTGATAACTGCCCACCTGATAGGTGATCTGGGTGGTCACCGTCGGTGCCAGCGGGTCATGCACGATCACCACCCGCAGACCGTTGTCCAGGGTCGTCTGCAGCGTCGAGCTGGCAGGGGCATGCACGGCGGACGCCGGCGCGGTTTCGGCCATGGCAAGGCCGCTCACCGCGGACAGGCCCAACAGGACCCCGCAAGCCAAGGGTTTCAGGCGACGAACATCCATATTGCAGCTCCCGGTTCAAGGCAAGAATGGTCTTCCGAGCATAGGCCGGCCGGTTCATGGCGGCCATGGCCCAAAAGACCTATTCAGGAACAGCCGCTCCGCACGTCGTGGGCCTGACGCCGGTTCGCGCTGGAGCGGCAAACTCGTTAAGCTTCGGGTCCAGTTTGCACCGGACCGGTGCCTGTCCGCGCCGAGGCGCGACGGCGTCGGTCGACACCCCCACTATCGAATCGCCGCCATGACCACCGATGCCACCTGCACCTTCCAACTGACCGGATGGGATGAAACCACTTATCGTGACATCGGCCAGGGCGCCAAGCTCACCCATGCCAAGGTCACCCAGACCTATGCCGGCAAGATCGAAGGCAGCGGCTGCACCGACTATCTGCTGTCCTACACGGTCCAGGGGACAGCCAGCTTCGTCGGTCTGGAACAGATCACCGGCCGGGTCGAAGGACGCCAGGGCAGTTTCGTGATCCAGCACAGCGGTGCCTTTACCGAGGGCGGGGCCACCAGCCGCTGGGAAGTGGTCGCCGGATCAGGCACCGGCGAACTGAGCCAGCTGACCGGCAGTGGCCGCTACCAGGCAAGCCATGGCCAGCCTGCCGAAGTGGTGTTCGATTGCCATTTCGGCAGCGAACCCAGCAGCAAAGACCGGCTTGCCGGAACGCCCGGGCATTGAAATCGACGCGGGTCTGACGCACTCCCTGCAGCCAGCTCGGCGGGCCGCCATGCGATTCGCGTGAAACACGCACAGGTACGGCCACCCGGCTCCGATGCTGAGCGGCCGCCTGAGTCGCTACGCCCAGCTTCCCGGGAAGCCACGACGAAAAGCCGACCGTCTTCCGCGCCGCGGCACCCAGGGTGCACCTGCCACGATATCGACCCGCATCGTCGGTGCCGGCACCCGACGGCCGAGGCAGGCTGAGACGACAAGCCATCCGCTGCCCCGGACATGGCCGCCCGACCAAGACCCGGGCTTGGTGCCCCCTCGCCCGTCCAGAACCGGTTTTCTGCAGATATTTCCTGATGCATCGGCCCTCGCTTGACGGCTCTTGGCCAGCAGACGATATCCATCAGTCCAGGCCGACGCCTCTCGAACACGCTTTTCCCAATTTATTGTTGTTAAAAACGACACAATGTGGTGATGAGCCGGGTATTCAAGGCATGGATAAGGGACAGTAAACTGAGCCCATCGCCGGACATACCGCCCGGCCCGGCCACGGCAAGAGCCTTTCTTGCCATCGGGACCCCAGGAGGTCGCCATGTTCCAGATCACTCAAGCCCATACCCGCGGTGTCGCCGAGCACGGCTGGTTGTCGTCGCGTCACACCTTTTCTTTTGGTCACTACTACAACCCCCAGCAGATCGGTTTTTCTGACCTGCGCGTCATCAATGACGACCGGGTGATCCCGGGTCAGGGTTTCGGCCAGCATCCGCATCGCGATATGGAAATCTTTTCCTATGTGCTGGAAGGCCAGCTTGAGCACAAGGACTCGATGGGCACCGGTTCGGTGATCACCCCGGGCGATGTGCAGATCATGAGTGCCGGCCGCGGCGTGACCCACAGTGAATTCAATCCCTCGGCCAGGGAGCGGGTGCATTTTCTGCAGATCTGGATCATGCCCGATACCTTGCAGGCCGAACCCCGTTATCAGCAGCGCAACTTCAGCGCCGCCGAGAAGCGTGGCCGGCTGGCCCTGGTGCTGTCCCCTGACGGGGCCGAAGGCTCGCTGCTGATCCGCCAGGACACCCGGGTCCATGCCGGACTGCTGGACGGCGATGAGTCATTCACGTTCACCGTGAAGCCGGACCGCTATGCCTATGTCCATGTCGCCAGCGGCAAGCTGAAACTGAACGGGCAGCCGCTGCAGGCCGGTGACGGGGTACGGGTTCGCGAGGCCGGAGAACTGAAGTTCGAGGCCGGCGAGAATGCCGAAGTCCTGGTGTTCGACCTCCGTCCGCAGGAATTGCCGGCCATGGGCTGAACTTGTCACGTCGTGGTGGCACTGATTCCGCCGCTTCACCCGGCCTGGCCTCGGTCGGCATCGCCGGGATGGTCCAGACGCGCATTGACGGCCTCCAGCGTCTGGACCAGGCTGGCAATCAAGGGCTCGCCCAGTCGTGATTCCAGTTGCCGATAGGCCTCGTTGATCCGCGGCACGATGGTCTCGGCCAGGGCCTGGCCACGGTCGGTGAGGCGGATAAGACGGCGCCTGTGGTCATGGCCCATCTTGTGCCGCTTGACCAGCTCCTGCTGTTCCATCCGGCCGAGAATGCCGGTCAGGCTGGGACTGGAAATGCTGCAGAGGCTGACCAGCTGATAGGGTTCGATGGGACCGGTGTCCAGCATGATGCGGATGATTCGCCATTGCTGTTCGGTAAGCCCCTGTTCGGCAACGATCGCGCGAAAAGGGGCCACCACATGCTCGCGTGTCCGTTGCAGCAACAGCGGCAGATTGCGATAGGCCAGACGTGATGGGGCACTTGCCATACGGAACTCCACGAAGCAGGGGGGCACCCACTCGCGACGGGTGCCGTCAAACCTCGGCCCGACCGTGATATCCATCAGCCGTGGCCATGGCGCAGCGGCATCTTACGAAGATCCAGACCAGCTGACAGCCGACAAATAGCGAAGCCAGCAAATACTTCTGTTTCACGATGACTTCGCCCGTCACCGATACCTCCCGGCGCAAAGCAGGCTAGACTGATGACTTCGGGCACGGCACCGCCAGCCCCTGGGTCGGGGCCTGCAGGATGCCATCGGCGATCAGCCGCTATATCGAAGCCTTGCGGACCCGACCACTGATGTTCCGGCCACTGGATCAGCCGGCCCTCGCCGGTGCGACATTGCATCGCTACCTGCTGCAATCCCAGGTCTGGCCCTGCGGAGAAGCCTCCCGCGCCTGGCAACACCAGATCGACATCGTCCGGCCCTGCAACCACCGCCCCGGCCCCGTGCTGGTGCTGGCCAACAACCGCTCACCCTATCCCCATCCGGAGTGTGCCGATCCCCGCGCGGCCGAGGTCGATTTCGATGCGCCCAGCATCAGCGCCCTGGCGAGAGATGACGGCTGCACCGTGATTTCGGTGGCCCAGATTCCCAACCAGCCCCTATGGCTGCCGGGAGCCTCTCAGCCGCTGAGCGAGGACGATCTGGTCGCTGCCAGCTGGCAAACCTTCATGCAGGCCCCCGGCCATGATCCACGGCTGCCCCTGCAGGTGCCGATGACGGCCGCCGTGATCCGCGCCATCGATCTGTGGCGACAGCTCCAGCCCGAGGTGACGGCTGGCATCGTGGTCGCGGGGATGTCGAAACGGGCTGGTGCCGCCTGGCTGACCGCCATGCATGATCCTCGCGTGGTGGCACTCGCCTCGCTGGGTCTGGATATCCATTTCCAGGCCGTGCTGGCGCATATCCGGCAGGTCTTCGCCGGCGAGTGGCCGACGGCGCTGGCGCCATATGTACAGGCCGGCATCACCGAAGTCTTCCAGACTCCGGCCTTCAGTCAGCTGATGCGTATCATCGATCCCTGGGCACAGCGCCATACCCCCGAGGGGGCTCGCCTGCAGCTGCCCAAACTCATCGTCAATGCCAGCGGCGATGATTTCTTTCCACCTGACTCGCCCGGCCTGTATATACGGGACCTGCCCACGAACCCCGGCCTGCTGACCCTGCCGAACTGCGATCATGCCGGCATCCGTCGGCATGTCGTCGACAGCTTGTTGCCCTTTGTCCGCCGGATCCGCCATGGCCGCCCGCTGCCCGCGACCGATGTCGATGCCGCCCCGCTGGTGGCATCGACGGAAACACCACTGCAACGAATCCGCTGGCAGGCCTGCAATCCTCGAGCCAGAGACTTTCGCTTCAGTCAGGGGGTTCGCTACCACGGCAGTCTGCTGGACCCGGCACGACCTGCCGGGCCGGAACCCGTTGCCGCCTCCGGCTGGCATGCCGAATACGAAACCTTCCACTATGCAGATGGCCTGCAGCTCAGCACACCGGTACAGGTAAGGCATCGGCCCTGAATCCTTGATCCTGACCGCCGCTGCCGCACTGCAGCGTCTCCTGCCGCAATGCAACTTGACCGCCGGCAAGGAGGGGAGCAACTTGCCCAAGGCGGGCTCGGCAGACCGGTTTCGGTACACCGCAGCCCTCCACCTCCGGGGAGAGGGGAGCCTGGCCGGTGACGGCCAGGCTGTTTTTGCGGCATGCGGCCTGCCATGGCCGGCTTCCCGCTGGCCAAGGAATCATCGTGACGAGATCCGTCCCAAACGGCCAGGCCCACCAGCCCGGTCCGAAGAGAACATCTGCCGCCCTGTTTGGCTCTCCCGGCGGCGGCAAGGGCCGCTTGCCACCGATGGCATACGAAAAACCCCGCACCAGGGCGGGGTTTTTCGCAGGCCATGCACCGCACGGCAAGGGATGGACTATCTCAGTGCTTGAGGTAGTCGCGCATCCGCGCCAGCGCCTGCAGCTGGGCCAGTGACTCGGCCAGCTGCTGCTGGGCGGCGCTGACATCCAGTTCCGGGCCGGCCTCGGCCAGAGCCGCCTCGGCGTCCTTGCGGGCCTTCTGTGCAGCAGCCTCGTCCAGGTCGGCCGCACGCAGACCGGTGTCGGCCAGCACGCTGACCACCTGCGGCTGCACTTCCAGGATACCGCCGGAGACATAGAACTGCTGACGCTTGCCGTCAGCCTGTTCCACTTCGACGTAGCCGGGCTTCAGGCGGGTGATCAGCGGAGCGTGGCGGGGCGTGATGCCCAGCTCGCCCATCTCGCCGGTGGCCACCACCAGGGTCGCCTCGCCAGAGAAAAGGGCCGCTTCGGCACTGACGATATCGATACGAAGGGTGGTCGTCATCGGTTGGATTCCTGTGCTTGCTCAGTACGCGTGAAGATCAGGCCGCCTTCTTGGCGCCCATCTCCTCACCCTTCGCGATGGCCTCATCGATGGTGCCGACCATGTAGAAGGCCTGCTCCGGCAGGTAATCCACCTCGCCGTCGATGATCATCTTGAAGCCGCGGATGGTTTCCTTCAGCGGCACGTACTTGCCGGGGGCACCGGTGAACACTTCGGCCACATGGAAGGGCTGCGAGAAGAAACGCTCGATCTTGCGGGCGCGGGCCACGGCCTGCTTGTCTTCCTCGGACAGCTCGTCCATGCCCAGGATCGCGATGATGTCCTTCAGCTCCTTGTAGCGCTGCAGGGTACCCTGGACCTGGCGGGCCACATCGTAGTGGTCCTGACCGACGACCAGCGGATCCAGCTGACGGCTGGTGGAAGCCAGCGGATCGACGGCCGGGTAAATGCCCAGCGCGGCGATGTCACGCGACAGGTTCACGGTCGCATCCAGATGGGCGAAGGTGGTCGCCGGAGCCGGATCGGTGAAGTCATCGGCGGGCACGTACACGGCCTGCACCGAGGTGATCGAACCGCTCTTGGTCGAGGTGATGCGCTCCTGCAGCTTGCCCATTTCCGAGGCCAGCATCGGCTGGTAGCCCACGGCGGACGGCAGACGGCCCAGCAGGGCGGACACTTCGGTGCCGGCCAGGGTATAGCGGTAGATGTTGTCGACGAAGAACAGCACGTCCTTGCCCTTGCCCTTCTCGTCCTTCTGGTCGCGGAAGTACTCGGCCATGGTCAGACCGGTCAGGGCGACGCGCAGACGGTTGCCCGGCGGCTCGTTCATCTGGCCGTAGACCATTGCGACCTTGTCCAGGACGTTGGAGTCCTTCATCTCGTGGTAGAAGTCGTTGCCCTCGCGGGTACGCTCGCCCACGCCGGCAAACACGGACAGACCTTCGTGTGCCTTGGCGATATTGTTGATCAGCTCCATCATGTTCACGGTCTTGCCGACGCCGGCGCCGCCGAACAGACCGACCTTGCCGCCCTTGGCGAAGGGGCAGACCAGATCGATGACCTTGATGCCGGTTTCCAGCAGCTCGCTGCTCAGCGCCTGCTCGTCATAGGCCGGGGCTTCGCGATGGATCGCCCACTTGGCGTCGGTCTCGACCGGGCCGGCCTCGTCGATGGGCGTACCCAGCACGTCCATGATGCGGCCCAGGGTCTTGTCACCGACCGGCACGCTGATGGGCGCGCCGGTATTGGTCACGGCCAGACCGCGCTTGAGGCCGTCGGTCGAACCGAGGGCGATCGTGCGGACCACGCCGTCACCGATTTCCTGCTGGACTTCCAGCGTGGTCTCGGTACCGTCGATCTTCAGTGCGTCATAAACGCTGGGAAGCTGATCACGCGGAAATTCAACGTCGATGACCGCGCCGATGATCTGTACCACCTTGCCCTGACTCATGGGATGCTCCATTAACTCTGTGTCTGGTTGAGGCGGAAGCCCATGCCGCCGGACCGCTCCGGCGCAAAGACTCCCTGCCACTTAGATCGCGGCGGCGCCGCCGGCGATTTCCGAAATTTCCTGGGTGATCGCCGCCTGACGTGCCTTGTTGTAAGACAGGGTCAGGGTGTTGATCACCTTCTTTGCATTGTCCGAAGCGGCCTTCATGGCGACCATCCGGGCCGCGTGCTCGCTGGCCAGATTTTCCACCACGCCCTGATAGACCAGGGATTCCACGTAACGGGTCAGCACATGCTCAAGCACCGCCTCGGGATCCGGTTCGTAGATATAGTCCCAGTCGTGGGCCGGCAGCTCTTCGGCGTAGTCCTGCTCGTCCTTGGCCACCGCGGTGGACAGCGGCAGCAGACCTTCGGTCACCGGCTTCTGCATCATCGCGTTGTGGAAATGGTTGTAGGCGACCCAGACCCGATCCAACCGACCCTCGGTGTAACCGTCCAGCAGCAGCTTGATCACGCCGACCAGGCTTTCCAGCTTGGGCTTGTCGCCCAGATGGGTGATCGAGCCGATCAGCTTCACGCCCTTCAGGCGACGGAAGAAACTGACAGCCTTCTGCCCGACAGCCACTACCTCGACTTCGACGCCTTTGGCCTGCCATTCGCGAATCTCGGCCAGCAGCCGACGGAACAGGTTGGCATTCAGACCGCCGCACAAGCCACGGTCGGAAGACACCGCCAGATAGGCGACACGCTTGACCTGGTCACGGTCCTGCAGAAAGGGATGGCTGACCTCGGTGTTGGCCTTGGCGATATGCGCGATCAGACGCCGCATCACCCGGGCATACGGCCGCGAGGCGTTCATCTGCTCCTGGGCTTTGCGAACCTTGGAGGCAGACACCATCTGCAGCGCACCGGTGACCTTGCGCATGTTCTGCGTGCTTTTGATTTTGCTGCGGATTTCCCGTGCGCCTGCCATGATCACTCACTCACTAAATCGTGCAATTTTGAAGAAGAGAGGCCGGAACCGGCCGGCCTCACCTTGGCGGCTGCTTACCAGCTGCCGGTCTTCTTGTATTCGGCAATGGCCGACTTGAAGGTCGCTTCGATATCACCGTCCCAGGCACCGCTGGCGTTGATCTTGGCGGCCAGCTCGGCGTGCTGGTCCTTGAAGAAGGCATGCAGGCCCTTTTCGAAGGCAACGACCTTGGCCACCGGCACATCGTCCAGGTAACCCTTGTCGGCGGCGTACAGCGACAGACCGATCTCGGCGATGGTCAGCGGGGCATACTGGCCCTGCTTCATCAGCTCGGTCACGCGCTGGCCGCGATCCAGCTGCTTGCGGGTGACGGCATCCAGATCCGAAGCGAACTGGGCGAAGGCCGCCAGTTCACGGTACTGGGCCAGAGCCAGCTTCACGCCGCCCGACAGCTTCTTGACGATCTTGGTCTGAGCGGCACCACCGACGCGCGACACCGAGATGCCGGCGTTCATGGCCGGACGGATGCCGGCATTGAACAGGTCGGTTTCCAGGAAGATCTGGCCGTCGGTGATCGAGATCACGTTGGTCGGCACGAAGGCCGAAACGTCGCCACCCTGGGTTTCGATGATGGGCAGCGCGGTCAGCGAACCGGTCTTGCCCTTCACTTCGCCGTTGGTGAACTTTTCCACGTATTCCGGCGACACGCGGGCTGCGCGTTCCAGCAGACGGGAGTGGAGATAGAACACGTCGCCCGGATAGGCTTCGCGGCCCGGAGGACGCTTCAGCAGCAGGGAGATTTCGCGATAGGCCACGGCCTGCTTGGACAGATCGTCATAGACGATCAGCGCGTCCTGACCGCGGTCGCGGAAGAATTCACCCATCGCGCAACCGGCATAAGGCGCCAGGTACTGCAGGGCCGGGGATTCGGAAGCCGAAGCCACCACCACGGTGGTGTAGGCCAGGGCACCGGATTCTTCCAGCTTGCGGACCACGCCGGCGACCGAGGAGCGCTTCTGGCCGATCGCCACGTAGACGCACTTGATGCCCGAATCCTTCTGCGCCAGGATCGCGTCGATGGCCATCGCGGTCTTGCCGGTCTGGCGATCGCCGATGATCAGCTCGCGCTGGCCGCGGCCGACCGGAATCATCGAGTCGACGGACTTGTAGCCGGTCTGCAGCGGCTCGTCGACCGACTGGCGCCAGTACACGCCGGGGGCGATGCGCTCGACTTCCGAGGTATAGGGGGTGTTGATTTCGCCCTTGCCGTCGATCGGATTGCCCAACGCGTCGACGACGCGACCCAGCAGGGCATCGCCGACCGGCACTTCCAGGATGCGACCGGTGGTCTTGGCCACGTCGCCTTCGCGCAGATGACCGTACTGACCCAGCACCACGGCGCCGACGGAGTCGCGCTCCAGGTTCAGGGCCAGAGCAAAGGTGCTGCCCGGCAGCTCGATCATTTCGCCCTGCAGGACGTCAGCCAGGCCATGGATGCGAACGATGCCATCGGCGACGCTGATGATGGTGCCTTCGTTGCGTGCTTCCGCACCCAGCTTGAAATGCTCGATGCGGGACTTGATCAGCTCGCTGATTTCGGACGGATTGAGTGTGGAACTGGCCATGTGCTTATCCTCGGGGCGCGTTACGGATCACCGTCGCGCGCAGGTTTCTATTCTTTGGGTCAATGCGTGAGAGTGCTGCTCAGCCGAGCCAGCCGGCCGCGAACCGATCCATCGATGACATCGCCGTCCGCATCGATGATCGCGCCGCCGATCAGGGCCGGATCGATCTTGATATCCAGATCGATCTTGCGCTGAAAGCGTCGCGCCAGCGACTCGGACAGCCGCTCGACCTGATCCGTCTCCAGGGCGACCGCCGAGGTGACCTTGACCAGCAGACGCGACTGCGATTCACGCCAGTCGCGGTCATACAGCTCGGAGACCTGCGGCAGCAGGGCCAGCCGGCCTTCTTCGGCCAGCGCCCCCAGAAAGCGGCCGAACGCCGAATCGGCGCCCTCGCCTTCCGGCAGGTACAAGGCCAGCCGGGAAGCCATGCTCAGCCGGGGGTCGCCGTTCAAAGCGGCCACTTCGGGCTGCGCCGCGACCAGGGCCGCAAACTGCAGGGACTGGGACCAGGGCGCCAGGCTGCCGTCGGCCTGGGCCAGCTCGAAAGCGGCACGGGCATACGGCCGGGCGAGGGTGATGGGATCAGCCATGCTCAGAGCTCGGTTGCCAGTTGCTCGATCAGGGCGCGATGAGCGGCCGGATCGATTTCGCGCTGCACGATCTTCTGGGCAGCCTGCAAGGCCAGCGAACCCACCTGGCTACGCAGTTCATCACGTGCCTTCTGGGCCATCTGGGCAATTTCGTCTTCGGCCGAGGCCTTCAGACGATCGATTTCCTTCACGGCCTGGTCGCGAGCCTGTTCCAGCACTTCGTTGGCCTGACGCTGGGCACGATCGATGATCTCGCCAGCCTGCTTGCGGGCCTGACGGATTTCGGTTTCGACCTTGGCATCAGCCGCCTTCAGCTCGGCCTTGGCCTGATCAGCCGCAGCCAGACCGGCTGCAATCTTCTTCTGGCGTTCTTCAATCGCTGCCGTCAGGTTTGGCCAGATGAACTTGACGCAAAACCAGATCAGGATGGCGAAGGCGATCATTTCGCCTATCAGTGTGGTCAAGTTAATTGACATCGCGCTTTACCTGCACCTTTCGTGAGACCAAACGGCGCGGACCCGGAATCGCCGGCGCCGCACCATTGGACCGCAAGTCAATCAATGACCGGAGACGGCCGACAGCAGCGGGTTGGCAACGGCGAAGTACATCGCCAGGGCCACGCCGATCAGGAAGGCGGCGTCGATCAGACCGGCCAGCAGGAACATGCGGCTCTGCAGCAGGGGAATCAGCTCGGGCTGGCGGGCACCGGACTCAAGGAACTTCGAGCCCATGATGCCGAGGCCCAGACAGGCACCCAGGGCACCCAAGCCGATGATGACGCCGATACCCAGCGCGGTGTAGGACTGAATGAGGGCGATGAACTGCTCCATGAGGTGTCTCCTGAGAAAAAATTGAGTGGAAGCGGAATTTGAAAAACAGTGACTTTTAGTGCGATTCCTGGGCCATGGAGATGTACACCACGGTCAGGACAGTAAAGATGTACGCCTGCAGGGCCACGATCAGGAGATGGAAGATCCCCCACGCGGCATAACCGACCACACCCAGGCCAGAGAGCAGCCAGCTGCCGGCGCTGAACAGACCGGCCAGCAGCATGAAGACCAGCTCGCCAGCGTACATGTTGCCGAACAACCGCATCGCGAGGCTGACCGGCTTGGCAATCAGTTCGACCAGGTTCAGCACCAGATTGAAGGGCGCGAACAACGGGCCGAAGGGTGCGGTGAACAGTTCCTTGATGAAACCGCCCATGCCCTTGGCCTTCAGGCTGAAGGCCAGCACCAGGATCAGCACCGTCAGCGACATCGCGAAAGTCAGCGAAATGTCGGCGGTGGGCACCGCACGGAAATGCTCGACGCCGAACTTCGAAGCGATCCAGGGCACCAGATCCACCGGCAGCAGATCCATCGCGTTCATCAGCAGCACCCACATGAACACCGTCAGAGCCAGCGGCCCCAGAAAGCGGCGATCACCATGGAACACGTCCTTGACCTGGCCATCGACGAATTCGAGCGCGATCTCGACCAGGGCCTGACCCTTGCCGGGCACGCCCGAAGTCGCCTTGCGTGCCGCCAGCCAGAACCACAGGCAGAACACCACGCCCAGCACCAGCGAAACGCCGATCGAGTCGATGTGCCAGGCGCCTGACCCGGCAGCCTGACCCGGCGGGGTCAGAAAGGTCAGATGGTGCTGGATGTATTCGGTCAAACCGCCCTGGGGCTCACTTGCCATGCTCAACTCACTTGCATTCTGAATGCCAGCCAGTTCGCCGCACAGGCGGCGACCAGCCCCGACAGAGCTGCCGCGGAGGGCAGTCTGCATGTAATTACGATGACGAGGAAGCTGCCAAGGATCACGATCCACTTAAGCAGCAAACCCACCACCCATTGCCCAAAACTTCCACCGAGGTTGCGCAGACTGCCCAGAGCGCGCCAGGCCATCAGCGCCGTCCCCAGTGCCACGGCCACGGCAGCCGATGTCGCCGCTGCAGCCTCGCGCGGCCCCTTGACCAGCCACCAGGCCAGTCCGAGCACGCAGGCGATCAACAATTGTATCCCTACCATCCGACCGGCCAAACGGCGTCCGGCATGCAATGGATTCACCACACCCGACTCCCTTCAGGCCACCCTGTTCCGGGGCCGCATGCGCTGCGTTGCCTGATCGCTTCAGGTCTGAGACGAAAAAGTATACCAGTCGGCCATTTACAGCGACAAGTCGCTTGTGCGCAAGGTTTGCGGCTGCGGGCCTTGCAACACCACCGAACAGGCGCGGTTTCCAGCCGCCGGCATGTTGTCACAGGCGGCGCGGAGGTGCGCAGCGGCGTCCGGCCGCAAGTTCATGCGGACAAGGTCAGGCGCCGACCTGCTCGGCCAGATAATCCTTGCGCCGGTAGCTGGCTCCCGAAGTGCAGGTCTCGTGCACCACCACCTGATCCAGTCCCGGTACCCGCGGCAGGGTCTTGTGGTAGATCCAGCGGGCCAGGATCTCGCTGGTCGGATTGTCCAGGCCTTCGATATCATTCAGATAATGATGGTCCAGCTGATCGTAGATCGGCGCGAAGGCCTGCTTCAGATCCCCGAAGTCCATGACCCAGCCGGTATCCTCGCCGATCGGGCCGGCGACATGCAGTTCGATGCGGAAAGAGTGTCCATGCAGACGCGAACACTTGTGCCCGGCCGGAACCTTGGGCAGGTGGTGAGCCGCCTCGATAGTGAAGATCTTGAAAATGTGCATGCCGGATATTCTAACGGCAAGTCACGGTTTCGGCGCGATTTTGTGGCCACTCGTGGTCCCCCTCCGCCTCCTGCGTCGTCGCCGTCCTGGATTCGGGCATGACTCGGCACCTGCCGCAACTCCAGTTAGACTGCTTCGATGGCCTCCTCCCGCTCCCGTCAAACTCAAGGCTCCACGCCGCCCCCCCGAACCGCCGTCCCGATGCAGCCGGCCGATACCTCGGCGCGAGCCGGCCGTACGCTGGAATGGCTGCTGCAGTGGCTGCCCGCCGGCATGCAAGTCAAGCTCAGGGACTATCTGGTCCTGACCCGCATGGATCGGCCGATCGGCGCCCTGCTGCTGCTGTGGCCGACCTGGTGGGCCCTGTGGCTGGCCGCCGGCGATTTCCCGCCATGGAAGCCACTGCTGATCTTCACTGCCGGGGTGTTCACGATGCGGGCGGCCGGCTGCGCGATCAATGATTTCGCCGACCGCAAGCTCGATCCCCAGGTCGCCCGGACCGCCGGCCGCCCCATCGCCAGCGGCCGGGTTCGCCCTCGCGAAGCCGTATGGATCTTTTTCGGACTGCTGCTGCTCTCTTTTCTGCTGGTGCTGCTGACCAACCGGACCACGATCTGGCTGTCGCTGGGCGGAGCCGCGCTGGCGGCGATCTACCCGTTCTGCAAACGCCATACCCATCTGCCCCAGGTGGTGCTCGGCGCCGCTTTCGGATGGTCCATTCCGATGGCCTTCAGCGCCGTCACCGGCCATGTGCCAGCTCTGGGCTGGCTGCTGTTTCTGGCCAATGTGCTGTGGTCGGTGATCTATGACACCCAGTATGCCCTGGTCGATCGCGAAGATGATCTGCGTGCGGGCAACAAATCCACCGCCATCCTGTTCGGTGACGGCATCCGCGCCGCCCTCGGCCTGCTGATCATCATCTTCCTGGCCGCCATGTTCCTGCTCGGCATGCGCGCCGGGCTGGCATGGCCTTACTGGCTGGCGCTGGCCGGCAGCGCCGGCCTGTTCGGCCACCAGCAGCGGCTGCTGGCCCGTGGCCCGGACAGCATCGGCCTGGTCGCCTTCCGCAACAACAACTGGGTCGGACTGCTGATCTGGCTGGGCATCGTGCTCGCCGTCGCGATCCGGCCGCTGGCCGCGTTCTGAATCGCTGCGGCTCCCGTTCGCTCAGACCCGCCGCCCCTCTTGCCGCCGCCGCGGGAAAACCATGCCGCCCGGGTACTTTGCGAGTACCAGCTTCTTATGCGCCATCTCCAGACAAGGTCGCACGCGGGAGTTCGCCGAAAATCCGCCGGTAATGATCCGCAAAGCGGGAGAGGTCCCACAGACCGTAGCTCAGAGCCACCGACTTGACCGACTGCCTCGACATGTCTGCACGTGCAAGACTGCGATAGGCCATGCACAGGCGCATCATCGCCAGATAACGGTTGGGCGACACGCCCACCATATGCTCGAACACATTGCGCAGCGTACGCTCGCTGACTCCGCCGGCCTCGCACATCTCGTGCAGATAGATCTCCTTGCGCAATCGGCTGCGCATGAAGTGCTCTACGCGTTGCAAGACAAGATAATGCGTGCGCTGGCTGCGGGAATTCGGCATCCGGTCATCGGGGTGCAGCGATTGGGCCTCCTGCAGATGTGTCTGTATCACCTCACGCAGCAAGGCCTCGTCCGCAACCGGTCGGGCTCCTGCCAACGCGTTCTCGACGCCCGCCTCCAGCTCCCCGGCCAGGCTTTGATAGAGCTGCAGCAATCCTGCCGGCGAGGCCGCCGTGCCGATGCTGAAGTGCGCGGCGCAGACATCCCAGCCAGCGGTCTCTCCCCCTCCGGTCGCCAAAAGCGGTCGAATCCAGTCCTGCCGCACCACGATGAACAGCAGACGACTCCCTGCGCCCAACATGAACTCACTGGTGCCTCGTGGCCTGACCAATACGGCGCTGTGTCGAGCGAAGGCTTGCCCGTGACACCAGCTCTGCGCCCCCGTCTGATCGACATGCACCAACAGGCAGACGTCATCGGGCAGCACAAAACGGCCCCGAACCGCACAGTCCAGCTGAAGCAGGCCTGCGCGAGCATGCACATGTTCGCTGAGCCGCAGACTCAAACGCGGAGAGTCCGGACTCAAAAGGACGGCGTCGATCTCGCACACCCCGAGGGCCGTGCTGAACTGTCGGAAGCCGGGCATCAATGACCGCTCCTGTCGTCAGGCGCGACGATCATCGGGACCAGGCAGACAAGCGTCTTGCGACAAGTCAGCCGTCTCCTCCCTGTCAGCCACGCTTCGAGCCAGAAGCCGTTCACCGCGAGGCGTCCCGGCCGGAGCCCGTTTCCATCGATGGACCCTGCAGGCACGGAATATCTCCATGAGTCACGATAAAAACCGGAAGTCCGCCTGAGGCCCGACAGCCGGTGACCGTTCGATTGGATCGCGGCCCTGTCGGCAGCTTGATTGCCCGGCATGCCTTGCTGATGGCCGGCCGGGACAGATGCACTGCACGGCATTATCACCGAACAAGCATCCGCATAAAAAATCGACATCCTGGAGCAACCAGGATCCAGAATGAAAAATGATGATCCCTGGTTCGCAAGGATTCACCACAAGCTTTCAAACAGACTGTTTTCATTACAAAATTTATTCATATCGATGTACTTGCAGACACACAAGACACGATCAAATCCATATCGCAATCCTATATACAAGACAACCGGACCGGACGTCAAGTCATGGAAGACGAGCACATACGACTGACAAGAAACCAACAGCAAGGTAGATAATTGACCGTATGGATCGATCCAAAAGAGACTGACACAAAAATTACCCTGCTTTCAATGGCGCAACTCGTTCATACGGCCTCAACCTTATATTTGCCGAATTTGCGCATTCAGCACTTCGACAATGAACTTAATATGGAAAACGCAGCGCCGCCCGGCTTCATGCCCTCGGCCCGCAGCGTATCCCCCATGGAAAGTCTTCCGGCATGAAGCCAGACACCAAACACCTCATTCACTGTGCGCCAAGGGAGTATCCATGTACGCCATCAAACGTTTTCTGGCCGATGAGCAAGGTGCTACCGCCATCGAGTACGGCATTCTTGCCGCGTTGATCGCCACCGCGCTGGGCGCCATCTTTTATCCCGCCCTCAAAACCATGTACACGGAACTTTTCGACAAGATGAGCAACAACGTGAAGGCGGCGGCGGCCAACTCAGGCTGATTGATACCAAGAGCCGCTGGTCTAAGTCATTGAACAACCGCTTGTCACTCAAGCGGTTCAAGACCTTGTTCGCGCCATGCATATCAACTGATCCAAAGCGCAACCGCCGTCGCTACCGGGGGAAATATGCAAGATGCCCAGCCTTGGCTCGCGATGTGGGCCAGCCTGTGTGTGATCGTCTCCGACGGCTGCTGGCGACGGGTGTCGAACCGGCTGCTGCTGGCGACGTTGACGATCAGCGTCATGCTTGGCGTGCTGGCCCTCGCCTTTGGCTCGCCCGCCCATTGCATCACGCACCTCTTGGGCTTTTGCCTGGGTGGCGGAATCTTGCTGCCCTTTTATGCCATCGGCTGGATGGGCGCTGGCGACGTCAAGTTCCTCGCCGTGATCGGATTTGTGCTGGGCTGGCAGGCGCTGCTGCCGATCTGGATCTTCGGCAGCATGTTGCTGGGCCTGTGCGCCGCGGCGCATCTGCTGCAGCCGCGTCTGGCAGAAACCACCGGCCTGCGGATCAGACCGCTGCGACCGGGCCTGCCTTATGCAGCCTGTCTCGGAATTGCCACCATCGCTGTCTGCCTGTTTTCTCGCATCATGATTCCTCTCGGCATGGGGGCCGGATGAGCCAGGCCGCAACCATTCAGGACGGACTGATATTCCGCGGGAGGCGACGGCGGCAGCAAGGCCTGGTCGCGGTGGAATTCGCCCTGTTGTGGATCGGCGGGGTGCTTCCGCTGCTGCTGCTGGCCACCGTGGCAGTTTCGCTGTTCTCCATCAAGCAGACCTTGACCCTGGCGGCGGAAAACGGAGCGCGCGCCATGCTGAGCTATCAACCCAGCATGGAGGCCCGTCGCCAATACGCATGCAATGTCGCCCAGCAGGCAACGCAATGGCTGCAGAACTACGCCGGCATCGGCGATGTCTGCCAGAACACCGCCAGTACGGCTGGAACGACCACGGGCATCGCGGTCAGCCAGCCCTTTGCATGCCCTTACAAGACCAGTTCGACCGGCACATCTTTTTACTGCGTCACCGTCACGGCCAGATACAACTATGCAAAAAATCCATTCTTTCCCGGCACGGCCAGCCTCTACGGCTGGATAGTCTCCGACAGCATCAGCTCCACCGCGACGGTACAGCTGGATGCAGGAATCTGAGCCACTGGACAACCATGCAGCAAGCCACCCGGATTCTCGCCATTCTGTTTGCCCTGCTGGCCGTGCTGCTGGCCGTGATCGCTTTTGCCCTGCATCGTCGATCACCGTCCGCCGCCCTTCCGCCGCCAGCCGCCAGCCCCCACGTGGCCGCTGCCCCGGCCGCCGGAGTGCCTGTCGTCTATGCGAAACAACGGCTGCCTGCAGATCAGCCCATTGATCCCGCCCTGCTGGCGGTGAAGCTGAGCTCCCGAGCACCGATCGGCAGCTACCATGCCATCAAGGAACTGGATCAATCCGTACCCTTGATCGATTTGCCGGCCGGCAGCATCCCCCGTGCCGATGTCATCCAGCACGGCATCTCGTTGGCCCTGAAAACCGGTGAGCGTGCCATTGCCGTGCCCATTGACGAGCTGGCCTCGGCCGGCGACCGGATCGTGGCCGGCAGTGAAGTCGACGTCTTTGCCAGCTACAGACCGACATCGGCCCCCGGGGACAGCATGAAGCTGCCAGGCCAAGATGCCACTTGGAACCGGTTGCTGCTTTCCAGGATCCGGGTGCTGGCCGTGGGTTCGCATGATCTGCCCCGTCTGGAACCGGCCTCCGCGACTACGACAACAATGCCCGGGGGCAGCGGCCAACGGCTTGCATCCGCGTCGCCGGGCGCCGGCGAAAGCGCTTCGCAAGCAGCTGCCCGCACCGCCGTGCTGGCGATACCGGTAGAGCTGGTCAGCCGGCTGCTGCTGGCCAGCCAGAACGGCAAACTGGTGCTGGCCTTGCGCAACCCGCTGGACAGCGGCCAGCCCGATCCGGACCTGTTCCCTGCTCCGACGAGTGCCCTGGCAGCACGATCCCGGCTGTCGCCGACCCGGCGGGCCTTGCTGGCCACGCCCGAGAACACCGCCTTCGCCGGTACCGACCTGCGCGCGATCTCGGGTGCAGCCGTCTTGCCGGCACCTCCAATGGACAGGCCTCGGCCTGCGGCAAGCGGCATCGAGGTGATCCGCGGCAGCCTCCCTCCTTCTCGCTCCCCGGCTCAATGACAAGGCAGCCTCTACAGTGACTTTCCGTGATCTGATCATCTGCCGATTGCTGCCCGCCGTGCCGCTGGCCATGGCCGCAGCCACGCCCGTCGCGGCCATGGCTGGTATCGATATCAGTGTGCAGGTGCACCAGCAGCAACCCTGGATCCTGCCGCCAGGGCTGAGCCGCATAGCGATTGCCGATCCTGCCGTGCTCGACGTGATGACACTCAAAGGCGGGCATCAAGCCCTGCTGATAGGCAAATTGCCCGGCATCACCAGCCTGCTGATCTGGATACATGGCCAGCGTGAACCACAACGCCTTCTGGTGCAGGTCCGCAGTGCAGCCCAGGGACCCGCCAATGCGGACGGCGACAGCTCGGCGGTGATCATCGAGAATGGCCAGTCCATCGTGGTAGGCGCCGCCCCCAATCTGCTCGATCACCAACGCGCCTACAAGGCCGCGGCCATGGCCATGCCAGGCAAACCCCCCGTGGATGCCGCCGAGGTCACCATGAGCAGCCAGGTCCAGGTGGACGTCAAGGTCGTGGAGTTCAATCGATCACTGTCGCGTCAGTTCGGTCTGAACTTCAACAAGAGCGGAGCTTTCCAGTACGGCATCATCAGTCCCAACGGCCCGAACAGCAGCAGTTCCAGCAGCAGCTCGAACACCGATTCGGCCAGTACCGGCTCGGCCATCACTTCGGCCTTCAGTCTGGTGGCCAGCTCCATGGCCCACAACTGGACGGCCGATTTCAATCTTCTGCAAAGCAATGGTCTGGCCCGGATTCTGGCCGAACCGACCCTGGTAGCCATGTCCGGACAAAGTGCCAATTTCCTGGCCGGCGGCGAAATTCCGGTGCCTGTGCCGCAAGGTCTGGGCACCACCACCATCGAATACAAACCCTACGGCATCGGTCTGACCGTAACACCCACGGTGCTGTCGGCTCATCGCATTGCCCTCAAAGTCGCACCCGAGGCCAGCGATCTTGACTACAGCGATGCCATCAGCATGAACGGCGTCTCGGTACCCGCCATCACTACCCGACGGGCCGATACCATGGTCGAACTGGGGGATGGCGAGAGCTTTGTGATCGGCGGTCTGGTCAGTCATACGCTGACTTCGACTGTCGACAAAATGCCTTTGCTCGGAGACATTCCGATTCTCGGAGCCTTCTTCCGCGATCTGAAATACAGTCGCCAGGACAAGGAGCTGGTGATCATTGTCACCCCGCACCTGGTCACACCGATCCGCGCCGGCGTCACCCTGCCCCTGCCCGGGGAGCGCGAAGCCAAGGCACACCTTCCCAGCTGGGGTGCCTGGCTGCTGCATCCGGCGGGCGACGATCAACTTCCCGGGTTTTCCCGCTGACGGAGGCGACAGCACATCATGTCGTTCAAACCCTTCATGTCGACACTTCCACCGACAACCACCGCATCGATGACCTGGTTTGTCTACGCCCCACGCAATGCCGTGCACGAAATCCTCATGCAGGCCGCTCCGGACGGCACGACATGCGAGTGGGTAGACAGCAACACGACATCGGCAGAAGAGCTGGCCGGCAAGCTGCCGCCATCAGCAGTGGTGGTGATCAAGTTCGCCCCCGATCTCGTCGAGTTTTCCACCCACGCCTGCAGGATTTTCAGAACCAGACGTCCAGATATCCATATGATAGGATCAGGACGATACTCGGAAGGCGTCATGATTGTGGCGGCGATGCGGGCAGGTGCCCGCGAATTCATCGATATCACCGCAACATCGGAAGAAATACGCCACCAGCTGCTGCAGATCCTTCACCAGATGGGCCGAGAGGACAACGAGGCCATTTCGACAGCCACGTCGCGAGCAAAGTTGGTGCTGTTGATCGGTGCCCGTGCCGGCGTCGGCAGCAGCACGCTGGCGGCGCATTTCGCGGTCCAGGCCCAACTGCATATGGCCGGTGCGGATCACTCCGAGAAGTCGCATGAGGTCATGCTGCTGGACCTGGGAAGACCGGCAGGCGATGCCTATCTCAATCTCGGCCTCAGCAGTCAGTTTCACTACGACGATGCATTGCGTGACGTCGACCGGTTGGATGCAACCCTGATCCGTGCGGTGATCGCGCAACATCCGAACAAACTGCGTGTGCTCGGCCAGCCTGCCGACTGCCTGGAAGCCCCGCGCGGAGGACCGCCGGCGATGGCCTTGATCGATCGGCTGCGACGTCATACGGACCTGATCGTGGCCGATCTGGGCGGTCTTGCACCCAGCCAGATTCCATCGCCATTGCTGCAGGCCGCCGACAAGATCTGGGTGCTCACGACCCCTGACATGTCTTCGATCATGTCGCTGGATCATCTCCTGAAACGAATCAGCCCGGATCTGCCACGCGACAACCGGATCGGCCTGGTCGTCAATCGCCACCACGAACATACCGGTATTGATCCCCGCCAGCTCGCCTCGCGCTTCGACCTGCCCCTGCTGGCCATACTGCCCGACAGTCAGCGAGGCCTGCGCAGCAGCATCAATCAGGGGCGACTGGTGCATGAACTGCACCCGCGACACAAGTATCTGCAGGCGATCCGCCGCCTCCTGCCGCTGATCGGCCTGGCCGGCCCCGCTGCCGCACCGTCCTGGCTGGGCCGACTTCAAGCCGCAACCCGTGCGAGCCGATGATGGAAAGCAATGTGATCTCCATGTCTTCAACCGGACCCAATTCTTTTGCCAGACAGGCCGCCATGTCTTTTGACCAGAGCCAGCAGTTTCAGGATGTGCTCACTGCCGCGCACGAATACCTGCTCAATCGCGTCGAGGAAGATCATGCGGACCTGGCCGCCTGGTCACCTGCGACGGTACTCGCCTTCATACGTCGCGAGACGCTGGCCTTTGTGCAGCAATGGCGGATACCCGTCAACGATCAGGAAATGGAGCTGCTGACCAAGGCACTGGTCAATGAGATCAACGGCTACGGCCCTCTTCAGGTCCTGCTGGAAGACCCCTCGGTAGAAGACATCCTGATCAATGGCTGCGACAACGTCTATGTGTCACGTCATGGCCGGCTCGAAAAGGCCGGCATCCGGTTCAGCGATGACCGGCATGTCCTGAGAATCGTAAGGCGCATATTGAACCCGCTGGGACGACGGCTGGACGAGTCCTCGCCGATGGTCGATGCCCGGCTGCCCGATGGCGGCCGACTGAACGCGATCATCCACCCACTGGCGGTGGATGGCCCGATGGTTTCCATCCGGAAATTCCGCAACGACCCTTTCAGTCCCCGCGAGCTGATGGAGAAGGGCAGCTTTGACTACGCGATCTATGCCTTGCTCAAGGCGGCCGTGGAAGCCCGCTGCAATGTGCTTATTTCGGGTGGCACCAGCTCAGGCAAGACCTCGCTGCTGAATGCCATGGCCAGTTTCTGTCCCGCCAGCGATCGCATCATCACCGTGGAGGATACGGCTGAGCTGGCCCTGAAGCATCCTCATGTGGTGCGGCTGGAAAGTCGTACCGGCGGCTTTGACGGCAGCGGCGCGATCCATATCCGCGACCTGATGCGCAACAGCCTGCGGATGCGTCCCGACCGCATCGTGATCGGCGAAGTGCGCGGCCCCGAAGTGCTGGAAATGCTGCAGGCAATGAATACCGGCCATGACGGCTCGATGGCGACCATCCATGCCAATTCACCGCGTGACTGTCTCTACAGGATGGAAATGCTGGCCGGATTCGCGGGTTTTCAGGGCAGCGAAGACAGCCTGCGGCGCCAGATCGCCAGTGCTCTCGACATCATCGTGCAGATCTCCCGACTCGGCAATGGCCGACGGGTGATCACTTCGATCACCGAAGTGATCGGGGTCAGCGACACCATGATTTCGACCCAGGACATCTATCAGCACGAAACATATCTGGATCTGGAACAGAAGGAACACAGCCGCTGGCGAAGTCTTGGCTTTCATCCCCACAATCCCAAGCTGGAGCCGTTCCGGCAGTATCTTCGCGAAGCGATGCAGCAGGAACGCTTCTGATGACGGCGGCCTTGCTGCTGGCAAGCCTGGCGAGCTTCCTGCTGGCAATGGCCTGTCTTCTGTGGTGGGAGTTGCCTGCCCGCCTTCGGCGCCGTCAGACACTGGAGCACTTCGATCGTCTGGTGACGAACGAGACTGCTGCAGCATCGCCTGCAACCAAGGCAGCCGCCGTGCCCTTAGCCCAAGGTCGCGGCAGCAGATGGATGGATGGTGCCAAGGCCGTACTGACTCGGGCCGGCCTGCCGGCCACTCTGAAGACGGTCATGCTTCTGCTCGGCCCCTGCCTCGCACTGTGCCTGCTGGCCTGGTGGCGCTTTCCGGACGGCTGGCTGGTACCTCCCAGCCTGGGCCTGTCCCTGCTTGTGGTCGGACTGCTTCTGAAACGGCGCATTGACCAGCAAAGGATGCGGATCACCCGGCAACTGCCGGGATTTCTGGATGACATGGTCAGAATGACCAGCATCGGCAACAGCGTTCCGATGGCCTTCGCGGCCACTTTTACGACCACCGAGACACCGCTGCGTACCATTCTGGAAAGCGCCATGGCACGGGTCCGCTCCGGCGCCGATCTGGACTGGGCCCTGGCCCAGGCCTCGGCACCCTACAAGCTCGAATCACTGGAAATGCTGCATGTCGTCACAGGTATTTCGATACGCCTTGGCGGGCGCTCTGACCAGATTCTGCAGCGCATCAGCCATTTCCTGCGCGACCATGAGCAGGCGCAGCGTGAATTCGTCGCCACCACGGCGGAGACTCGCATGTCGGCCTGGGTGATCGGTCTGCTGCCGATGGCAAGCGGAACCATACTGGCATTGAGCAATCCGGATTTCTTCAATCCGCTGTTCACCACCACGACGGGCCATCATCTGCTGCTGTTCGCGTTGCTGATGGAAACGGCAGGCGCTCTCCTGCTGTTCCGGCTGGCGAAATCGCTGTGATCGCGCTGCTGATCCTGACCGCGCTGGGCATGGCTGCCACCGGCCTCTGGATGTGGCGCCGTTCGGCATGGCTGGCGCGCAGCGAGTCGGCCATCGACCGGGCCATCCAGCGAGATCGTCATGCACAAGGCACAGCTCCTGTCGCGATCCGGCGATCCCTGCGCCAGCGCATCACCGGCATGTTCGAGGCCATAGGCAACAAGTTCTCGAAGAGAAGCCTTGGCCGCCATCTGGTGGCAAGCGAAGATATCATGCTGCTCAACGTCATCGGCCACGACAACAGCTCGGGACGCGCCATCTTCCTGGCGATACGCTTGTTGCTGCCCTTGGCAGCGGCCCTGCCTTGCCTGCTGCTGTTGCAGCTGCAAGGCCCTCGACGTCTTGCCCTGCTGCTGGCCCTGTTCTGCATGGGCCTGCTGATGCCCAAATGGATACTGGGCGCGTGGGCCGGCCGGCGGCGCCGCAAGGCAGGCCAGGAACTGCCTCTGTTGGTGGATCTGCTGCGACTGCTGCAGGGCAGCGGCTTCAGCATGGATCAAAGCCTGCAGATGGTGGCCGACCGGTTTCGTTCCGTCATGCCCGTACTGGGCCGCGAATTGCAGGAAGCCAATGCCTTCTACAGCCACGGGCGATCTCGCGAGCAGTCATTGCAGCATTTGCGGACCGCGTATGAAAACGATTCCATCCGTGCGCTGGTGCAGCTGATCCTGCAAGTCCACCAGCATGGCGGCGCGGTGCAGGAACCCCTGCGCCAATTTGGCGAGCGACTGCGCGAGCAACGGCTGATGGAGATGAAGGAACGGGCCGGCAAGCTGTCCGTGAAAATGACGATAGTGATGATGGTGACCCTGCTGCCGGCCCTGATGGCCGTGCTGATCGGGCCGGCCATCATCTCCCTGCAGGGCACAATGTCCATGCTACATTCCGCGCACTAGCCGCCTGGAACATGCTCATGGCCATCACCCTTCACGCCCTGAAACCACGTCTGCGCAGCTGCGGGGCCATGTTGATCGTTCCCTTGCTGGCTTGTGCCTGCCACAACACCGCCCCCGACAGGCTGCTGCATCAGGGACTTGCCGCCGATGCACCGCCGCCATCTACCGATGCGGCGCATCGCGATCAGCAGCGCATGTATCTGCAACTGATACGCGATATGCAGCGACAAGGCGCCTGGTATGCCTCGCTGGCGCATATCGATGCCTTCAGGCTGGAGAACGGTGATTCCGACGCACTGGAATTGCTGCAGGCCGAGGCGCTTCGAGCCACACACCAGGCAACGGCAGCACTGCCCATCTATCGGAAACTGATTCATACACCGGAGGCCGCGGCAGCCTGGCATGGCATCGGCATGATCGAATCGGGAAGCCATCACCGCGAAGCCGCCCTTGAGGCATTGGACAAGGCATGCACCCTGGCCCCGCTCAACGCTGACTATCTGGCCGACCTGGGTTACGAACGGCTGCTCAGCGGATCCATTCAGGCGGCTGGAAATCCGCTTTCCAAGGCTGCCGAGCTGATGCCATCGAACCATCGGATCATCGCCAATCTCGCCCTCTTCCAGCTGCTGTCGGGGCAGGCCGACGCCGCCGAGCGTCTGATGCAGGGTGCCGGACTCTCGCCGCAGGCACGTGCTGCCGTCCAGCAAATGTCCCGTGATATCCGGTCATCGACACCTGCGTTGCAGGCCCCTGCGCATGCAACCGCCGCAAGCTCGCCAACTCGTCAGGCGGACACTCCCGAGACCCGCCAGAATCCCATTCCCGAATCCATGCTCGATCGGTTCGGAGCCGCCACCGACAGTCGCTGAGGAAAACCATGCTGAGCTGCCCAGATCCTTACGCTTCCTCTCGCCGGTCCTGCTCGGCCCGCTGTCTGGGCCTTGGCCTGACCGGCCTGCTCCTGATCGTGGGCCAGATATCGCCATCGGTCGCGGCCGCCGTGTCTGACGGCGCGGCTCAAGCGAAAGGGGAAGCCCGGCGGCATGAAATCGGGGAAACCACCCGTCAGCTGCTTGAACTGCAGGCCTCCGGTCGAGCAGGTGCCCCCGTCCAGCCCATGACGGGTGACGAGGCCGCCGCCAGCTACAAGCGATTTATCGACAGTTTCAGCCATCCCATTCCCGAATATTTCCAGACCATGGTGGGTCAACGCTCTGGTGGCAGCGGCTCCGGCGGCGGCCGCTGATCATGCCAGCCCGGTTGCCGAGTGGCCCGCCGTTCCGATGGATCCGCTCCGCTCCGCCTCGTCGACAGCGTGGCGTGATGGCGGTCACGCTGGCATTCACCCTGATCGGCCTGCTGGTGATCCTGGGCAGCAGCGTGATCGGCTATCTGTACTGGCTGAAGCGCGATACCCAGAAGATAGCCGACCTGGCGGCGCTGGCAGGCGCGGCCCGAATGGATCAATGCACTACTGGAAACGACAATTCGGCAGCCGATGCCAACGCCAAAGATGCCAACCATCTCGAATCGAGCGCCACCATCGTCACCCAATGCGGCCGATGGAATCCAAGCAAAACCGGGGGGGACCACTTCACGGCTGGCGGCGGCACGGCCATGAACGCCGTCAAGGCCGAAGTCAGTCGCACGCCCGCCCCATGGATTTCACTGGGGCTGGATTTGCCGACGATTACCGCCAGCGCCATCGCCACCGGCAGTCCACCGGTCGCCGCTTTCAGCGTGACGCCGGCACTGGCCTCGCTGAACCATCAGGCCCTTCTTGGGCAACTGCTGCAGGCCGTCGGCCTTGATCCCAGCCAGCTTGACCTGGTCGGTTACAACGGTCTGGCCAATGTCCGGATCACGCCCTCAGGCCTGCTGTCCGCCCTGGGCATCGATGTCCCCGTCGGGGCGGACGTGGGCACCATCAACCAGCTGCTCGATACCAAGGTCGGCCTGTCGCAGCTGCTGGATGCCGAAGTGGGGCTGGCTGGCCAGAATGGTCTGCTCGGTCTCAATGCCCAGCTGCTCAGTGCATTGCAGGCTCGCCTAGGCGTCTCCGATCTCCAGGTTCAACTGGGATCCAGCGCGACCTCGCCGGGCATTTTTGCCCTGCTGCAAGGACCGGATGCGAATGCCGACACCGCTCTGACCGCCCAGGTCGATGCCCTGCAATTGCTGGCCACCAGCATCGGCGTGGCCACCGGGCAACATGCCGTTTCGTTGGGCGCCAATGCCTCCACCCTTAATCTCGGTCTGCTCAGCCTCACGGCAGCGGCCTCGGTCATCGAGCCGCCCTCGATCGGCATCGGCGGGGTAGGCACCACCGCCAACAGTGCCCAGATCCGGATTTTCCTGCACTTGCAGAGCGGCACCGACACTCTGGCCAGCAGCATTCCCCTGCTGGGCGATCTGGTCAGCGCCCTGATCAGGCTGCAGGTGGATATCCCGGTCGCCATCGATGTCGTGCAGGCGATGGGGACACTGACCGATCTATGCGATCCGGACGATCCGGAAACCCTCAAGGATGGCATACCTCGCGCCACCATCCGGGTCGACGCCAGCCTGCTGCAGACCTGCATCGGCAATTTCAGCCAGGCCGATGCCTTTTCGACGGTATCTTCCTGCGCGGCCATACCGGGGGCCTCCAGCAACAAGCAACTGCTCAGCGTCGGTACCGGCACCCTGCTTGGCAATGCCCAGCTGCTGGGTCTCAATACGCATATGCTGATCTCGGCCCTCCCCGCCAGCGGCTCGGTCACGCTGGCCGCAGGGCAATCCGGCACCGTCGGCAACCAGCTGCTGATCGGCGATACGGTCAGCAATCTGGTCACGGCCCTGACCGGCGCACTGCTGGTCAATACGGCAGGTGGCGGCAGCACGGCAAGCTGCAACGGGCAAGGCCTCAATACCTGTTACCAGCTGGCACAGGATCTGTGGAATACCACCAGTGGCTCGACACTGGCCCGGCTGTGGGCGGCGCAGAACACCATTTCCACCACGAGTTCTGGGTTGACCGGCTTTCTCGGCGGTACCCTGAACGGCGTGCTCGGATTGCTGGGGGGCGTGCTGACACTCAATCCGATCGGTATCGCGGATGGCCTGGGCACCGTGCTGACCCAGGTAGGCGGTCTCCTGGCCGACCTCACGGTCGGGCCCGTTTGCGCGCTGGGTAGTCAAAATGCCTGCATCACGCTTCTCGCCACCGGCATGGCCGGCAACACCAGCAGCGGCAGCGCCAATGTGGTCCCGCTGCTGCTGGGGTTCCTGCTGCAGGCGCTGCAGCCGGCACTCAATGCCATCGGCAGCGTGCTGCTGACACCCCTGCTGCAAGACGTATTGGGCCTGAATCTGGGGGTGACCACGGTTCACTTGGACTCCCTGCAATGCCATGCCGTGCATCTTGTCTACTGATGATGCCGCCCATGCCATTAGACTCCGCCACGGTCATCCGGTTAGACTCAGCGGTCAATACCATCCACGGTCCTGCGCCAACCATGGCTTGTCGTCTCGGACAGTCTTGTCGAACATCTTCGGGGAAGCGGAAATGAGCTTGAGCGTCCGACGTCGCAACGTCCATCTGGCGATTTTCGGTGCGACCGCACTGTTGCTGGCCGGAGCAAGCGAAGCGCGGCCCACCCACCGCAGTCACGCGGCGGAATCCGGCAGCCAGAGTCATGAGGCGCCCGCCACCTTCGTGGCCGCCGGCCAGGTCTCGGCCGCCAGCGTCAGCGAAATCGAAGGGCTGATGAGCGCCCATGCCCTGACGGAGATGCGGACCACCTACAATGGCCACTACGGTGCCAGCCTGCTGTTCGATGCGGACAAGCTGAGCTATTACATCGCGATGTTCCACGACAAGCAGTTCTGGCGGATCATCAAGACCGATACCTACGGCGATGCCGAGGCCGTCTACACAGCCTTCGGCCAGCAGACCGTCAGGCTGGCCCAGGTCGAGCTGGACGCGATCCGGCTGGAGGCCGGCCAGAAGTATTCGGCCAAGCTGGTGGCCATGAACCAGCAGCGCCTGCAGGAGCTGCAACTGGCCTCCACACGCCAGCAGCAGCAGGCCCAGCAGATCGCCAGCCTGCAGCATGAAGCCAAGCAGCAGTCCAGCACCCTGTCCGCCGAGCTGCAAAGCACCGATGCCCAGCTGAGCAGCGTGCAGGCCCAGGTCCGGGCCCTGGAACAGTCCCAGGCCAATCCGACCCTGGTGCTGCCGGATGTCTTTCCAGCCGCGTCGGCCGGGCAGGATGCGGCGCCCGCCGGCAAGCAGGACTCCGCCCCCCATCAGGTCCCCGGCCAGCCCTGAGCCTGTCCCCGGAGCCCGCCGACGCCATGCGGCGCGGCGGCCCGGGCCAGTACCCAGACATCGACACGCGGGACTCCGAGGCCGCGCAGCACGCGGCAGCAGGCCTCCAGCGTCGCCCCGGTCGTCATCACGTCATCCACCAGCGCCACATGTTCCGGCCACGGCCCGCGCAGATGCCCGGGAGCGAAGGCTCCGCGCAGATTGCGCTGCCGTCCCCGTGCGTCCAGTGCGGTCTGCGGCTCGGTGGCACGCTGTCTCTGCAAGGCTCTGGCCAGCAACGGCAGATGATGGTGCCGGGCCAGCACCTTGGCCAGCTCCAGCGCCTGGTTGTAGCCTCGTCGGCGCAGCCGTGAACGGTGCAAGGGCACCGGGATCAAGGCCGCCGGCGGCTCCAGCGGCATGGGCAGGCGGGCCCAGGCGGTGGCCAGCAGCTGACCCGCCGTCAGATCGGCCCCGAACTTGAACCGTGTTTCCAGCGCGGCCAGCGGCCATTCGTATCGAAACGGAGCCCAGGCCCGTTGCCAGGCCGGCGGCTTTCGCTGGCAACGACCGCAGGCGGCCAGAGGCACGGCCAGCGGCAGGCCGCAACGCGCACAGCAACAGGTATTGAAAGGGAAATCCGCCAGACACTCGGCGCACAGATCCATATCCTCCAGTCCGGGCCCGCCGCAAAGGCGGCAGACCCGGCCCGGAAGCAGGGCCCTCAGACGATCATGCCAGTCTCGGCGTTCCATACGGCATCCATGCCGACAAGAATATCAACCAGGCTTGTACATGGCGGCATCCAGAATCGACCACAAATGGACGATCCAGCCCATCCAGATCAGCCACAGCAAAGCCGCCAACACCACCATTACCAGCGCCTTCAGCAGACGCCCCTGCACCAACTGTCCCAGACCGGGGATAAAGAAACTGCAGATGGCTGCCAACACATTGCCGGTACTACCTTGTCCATTGCTCATCGGTCTTCTCGATATCTGATCACAACCGCCATCTTGCCCCAAGCGATGCGGTAATGGATATGCCACCGGCCAGACCCCGGAGCTCTGCGTCAGGATGCCGGCCCGTCACAGGCTCATGCGGTGCCGGCGCGAGCCGTGATACCGGTACCGGAATCTTCGTCACAAGCGCGGAAATCACGCGCCGCGGGCCGGCCTCTTGTAAACCATCATGGAATTTTCAGGTTGACATGCACCTTGCCCCCGCCGAAACTGCCCGGCTCAGCCACCGAACTCGGGCCAGCCATGTCCTCCACCTCGATCCGCCACGACTGGCAGCGCGAAGAAATCAGCGCGCTGTTCGATATTCCGTTCAACCAGCTGCTGGCCCGGGCCCATGCTGTCCATGCGCAATACCATGATCCCGATGCGGTACAGGTCTCGACCCTGCTGTCGATCAAGACCGGTGGCTGTCCGGAAGACTGCGCCTACTGCCCGCAGGCCCAGCGTTACCAGACCGGGGTGCAGGCCGAAAAGCTGATGAGCACCGAGGCCGTGCTGGCCCAGGCCCGCGCCGCCCGCGCCGCAGGTGCCAGCCGTTTCTGCATGGGCGCGGCCTGGCGCAACCCGAAAGATCGCGATGTGGAAAAAGTGGCCGAGATGATCAGCGCCGTGCGCGGTCTGGGCATGGAAACCTGCGCCACGCTGGGGATGCTCAGCTCCAGCCAGGCCCAGACCCTGAAATCGGCCGGTCTGGATTACTACAACCACAATCTCGACACCGCACCCGAGCACTACGATCAGATCATCAGCACCCGTTCGATCGACGACCGTCTGCAGACCCTGGACCATGTCCGCGAGGCCGGCCTGAAGACCTGCTGCGGCGGCATTGTCGGTCTGGGCGAAACCCGGGAACAGCGTGCCGGCCTGCTGCAGGCCCTGGCCAACCTGCCCCAGCATCCGGATTCGGTGCCGATCAACCAGCTGGTGCAGGTGCCTGGCACCCCGCTGCACGGCACCGAGGCTCTGGACCCGTTCGAATTCGTCCGCACCATTGCCGTGGCACGTCTGCTGATGCCGGCCTCGATGGTCCGGCTCTCGGCCGGACGCGAGCAGATGAACGAAGGCATCCAGGCGCTCTGCTTCTTCGCCGGCGCCAACTCCATCTTCTACGGCGACAAGCTGCTGACCACCGGCAATCCCCAGGCTGCGGCCGACCGGGCCCTGTTCCGGCGACTGGACCTGCACCCTCTGGAAATCCAGGAAGTATCGGAGACTGTGCATGCCTCGATTCTCGAGACCGCACAGGCCTGCGAGCACCCGCCGGCCTGAGTCGACGCCACCCGGAACAAGATCGACATGCCTGTACCTGCCCCGCGACTGAGCGAGCGCCTGCATGCCGCAGGCAGGCAGCGGATCACCGACGGGCTATGGCGGAGCCCGCCTCGCGTCGACTACCTGGATGCCACCCATGCTCTGGTGGGTGGCCGGCGGTTGACCGTGTTCTGCCACAACGACTATCTGGGTCTGGCCCATGCCCCCGAACTGGCCACGGCCCGCCTCGCCGCCGCGGCCCGCTGGGGCAGTGGCAGCACGGCTTCGGCCATGGTCTGCGGTTACAGCCGGGCCCATGCCGAACTGGAAGCCGCGCTCGCCGAATGGACCGGACGTGATCGCGCCCTGCTGTTCGCCACCGGCTACATGGCCAATGTCGGCGTGCTGCAGACCTTGCTGCGTGGCGGCGACGTCTGTCTGCAGGACAAGCTGAATCACGCCAGCCTGCTCGACGGTGCGCGATTGTCGGGGGCCATGCTGAAGCGCTATCCCCACGGCGATGCCGAAGCTGCCGCAAGGCAGCTTGCCCTTCACCCCGATGTGCCTGCCCTGCTGGCGACCGATGGGGTGTTCAGCATGGACGGCGATATAGCCCCGCTGGCCGACCTCAGCCGTCTGGCGACCTCCCGGCGGGCCTTGCTGCTGGTCGATGACGCCCATGGCCTGGGCGTGCTGGGGCCGGCCGGCGCCGGTACCGCCGCCGCCGCCGGGCTGGACCAGGTCCAGGTGCCTTTGCTGATGGGTACCTTGGGCAAGGCCGTCGGCACCGCCGGCGCCTTTGTCGCCGGGCCGCAGGAGCTGATCGAGGATCTGGCCCAGTTCGCGCGCAGCCATATCTATTCCACGGCACCACCTCCGGCACTGGCTGAAACCACGCTGGCGGCAGTGCAGCTGGCCCGGACCGACCATGGCCGTCGCGAACATCTGGACGCGCTGATCCGCCATTTCCGGCAGGCCGCCGCTCAGCTGAGCCTGCCGCTGATGCCTTCGCAGACGCCGATCCAGCCCTTGCTGGTCGGTGATGCCGGTCTGGCCTGCCGGATCTCGGCGCAACTGGCCGAGGCCGGTTTTCTGGTCACCGCGATCCGGCCGCCAACCGTACCCGCCGGCCAGGCGCGGTTGCGTGTCACGCTGTCGGCCGCTCACTCGATGGACCAGCTGGACCGGCTGCTGGACGCGCTGGAGCGCTTGTTCCACCAGAGCCCCGACTCGACGCTGGCGGATGGCTCTGCCACGATGCCATGACTCCATCGCCATCCACCGCCGCCCCCATGTCTGAACTCAGCGATCAACTGCAACAACGCCTGGAGCAGGCCCAGGTCTACGAAGCCGCCCGCGTCACTCCCCTGGATCACCTGCCGCTGTTGGGCAGCCGGCTCGGTCAGCCGGTACGGCTCAAGCGCGAAGACACCCAGCCGGTATTCTCCTTCAAGCTGCGCGGTGCCTACAACAAGATGGCAGGGCTGAACACCGAGGAACGTCGCCGTGGCGTGATCGCCGCCTCGGCCGGCAACCACGCCCAGGGCGTGGCCCTTGCCGCGGCCCGACTGGGCATCCAGGCGGTGATCGTGATGCCGGTGACTGCGCCCCAGGTCAAGGTCGATGCAGTCCACCGTCTTGGCGGCAAGTGTGTCGAAGTGGTGTTGAGCGGCGACAGTTACAGCGATGCCCAGGCGACGGCCGAGCACTTGCGCCAGCAGCGCGGCCTGACCTTTGTGCACCCCTTTGATGATCTGGACGTGATCGCCGGCCAGGCCACGGTGGCCCTGGAACTGCTGGAACAGCATCCCGGCCCCTTGCATGCCGTATTCGTGCCCGTCGGCGGCGGCGGCCTGCTGGCGGGTATCGCCGCCACCCTCAAGCGCCATCGGCCTGAGATCAAGGTCATCGGCGTGCAGACCGTGGATTCCGATGCCATGGTCCGTTCGCTGGAAGCCGGCCATCCGGTCAGCATGGCCGACGTCGGCCTGTTTTCCGACGGAACCGCCGTCAAGCGGGTCGGCGACCTGACTTTCGCGCTGTGCCGGGAACACGTCGATGCCATGATCCGGGTCGACACGGACGAGGTCTGCGCCGCGATCAAGGACATGTTCGAGGACACCCGCTGCATTCCCGAGCCGGCAGGAGCGCTGGCTCTGGCCGGGCTCAAGCAGTATGCCGCCGGCCTGCCATCGCCCGGTGAACCCTTGCTGGCGATCTGCTCGGGCGCCAATCTCAATTTCGACCGGCTGCGCTTTGTCGCCGAGCGGGCCGAGCTGGGCGAGCAGCGCGAAGCCGTCTATGTGGTGACCATCCCCGAACGCCGTGGCAGTCTGCAGCGCTTCTGCCGGTTGCTGGGCGAACAGGCCATCACCGAATTCAATTACCGCATCGCCGATGCCGGCGACGCGCGAATCTTCGTGGGCGTCCGCACCGCCCAGGGCGGTCGGCAGGTGCTGCTGCAGACCCTGCGCGATGCCGGCTATCCCAGTCTGGATCTCAGCCAGGACGAGCTGGCCAAGCTGCATCTGCGCCATCTGGTCGGTGGCCGTTCGCCGTTGGCCCATGACGAATCGCTGTACCGCTTCGAGTTTCCCGAGCGCCCCGGTGCGCTGGCCCGCTTTCTGGAACACATGCACCCGCACTGGAACATCAGTCTGTTCCATTACCGCAATCATGGCGCAGACTACGGCCGGGTACTGATCGGACTGCAGGTTCCGCCCGAAGAGAAAAACCAGTTCCAGGTCTTCCTGCAGCAGCTGGGCTACCCCTGGAGCGATGAAAGCGGACACCCCGCCTATCGCGAACTGCTGTGCAGCGCATGAATCCCCGCAAGCGACCGATGCCGGCCACGTCGCACCCGCAGGCCCCACTATAATGAAAGGGTCGAATCCCCTTGCCATGCCTATGTCCGTCGTCAATATCTCCGCCTACAAATTCATTGCCCTGGATGCGTTGGAACAACGCCAGCAAGCGCTGCGCGAGCGCTGCGAGGCCCTGCAGCTGAAAGGCACCGTCCTGCTGGCACCGGAAGGCATCAATATCTTTCTGGCCGGTGAACGCGCCGCGATCGACGCCATCGTCGCCTGGCTGCGCCGCGATCCGAAGCTGGCCGATCTGGACCCCAAGGAATCGATTTCCGACACCGCCCCCTTCGGCAAGCTGCGGATCCGTCTGAAGAAGGAGATCATCACCATGCGTCATCCGCAGATCCGTCCGGAAGGCGGGCGGGCTCCGTCGGTCAGCCCCGAAACCCTGCAGCGCTGGCTGCAGCAGGGCCGGGACGACGAGGGTCGCGAAGTGGTAATGCTGGACACCCGCAACGACTACGAGATCGCCTGCGGCAAGTTCAGCGATGCGGTGGACTACGGACTGACCAGTTTCACCGGCTTCCCCGATGCCATCGCCGCCGACCGGGAACGGTTTCGCGAGCGGACCGTGGTGTCCTACTGCACTGGTGGCATCCGCTGCGAAAAGGCCGCCCTGCACATGCAGGAGCTGGGTATGGAGCATGTCTACCAGCTGGAAGGCGGCATTCTGCGCTATCTGGAATATACCGATGCAGATGGCTGGGAGGGCAACTGCTTCGTCTTCGACGAGCGCGGTGCTCTGGATGCCGGCCTGAAACCGGCTCCCCTGCCGGCAGAGCCCTCATGAAGCTGGCCATCGATACCCGGGGCCGCGGGCCGGTGCCCATGGTCTGGATCCATGGCTGGGCCATGCATTCCGGTATTTTCGAACCCCTGATCGAAGCGATGGAAGACCGGTGCACCCTGTATCTGGTCGATCTGCCGGGGCATGGCCATTCCGCTGACAGCACGCTGTCCCTGGATCCGCAGGTCTGTGCCGATGCGATCGCGGCCAGGGTCCCGCCGGCCTGGTGGATGGGCTGGTCGCTGGGCGGGCTGGTCGCGATGCAAGCCGCCCTGCGTCACCGCCGGCAAATCCTCGGCCTGTTCATGCTGTGCGCCACCCCGCGCTTCCTGCGGGCCGAAGACTGGCCCCATGGCAGCGATCCGGCGCAGCTGCAAGCGCTGGCGACCAGTCTGCAACAGGACTACCACGGCACCATCGACCGTTTTCTTTCACTGGAGGCCTTGGGCAGCAGCGATCCCAAGGCCGAGCTGCGGACCTTGCGCCGCGAAGCCTTCGCCCGCGGCGAGCCGCGGCTGGAGGCATTGCAGCAAGGACTGTCGATCCTGGAGCAGGCCGACCTGCGCGCCGAGCTGAAGCAACTGCAGCTGCCAGGCGCATGGATCGGCGGCCGACGTGACCGCGTCGTGCATCCGGCCCAGCTGCGGACCGCCGCCACCGTGGCCGGCATGGACTACGTGCAAATGGATCATGCCGGCCACGCGCCCTTTATCGGCCATGCCGGCGAGCTGGCCGAGGTGATCGCCCGCCACTTCCCCGGCAGCACCGGCACGGAATCCGCGCATGTCTGACTATCATTTCGACCGCCGACAAGTCCGCCGCAACTTCTCAAGAGCGGCGAGCAGCTACGAGCGGCATGACGCCCTGCAGATCGAGGTGCAGTCATCACTGATCGAACGTCTGGACTTCTATCTAGAGACACCTTTCCGTGTCATCGACATCGGCGCAGGCACCGGTCGCGGCACCGCCCGCCTGAAACAGCGCTGGCCCAAAGCCGAGGTGGTGGCGCTGGACCATGCCCTGCCGATGCTGCAGGCCGCCAGGCGCAACCGCCACTGGCTGCGCCCCTTCCGTCGTGTCGTCGGCGATGCCACCGCCCTGCCGCTGAGCGACCACAGCGTGGATGTGCTGCACTCCAATCTGTGCTTCCAGTGGATTGACGATCTGCCCCGGCTGTTCGGCGAATGCACCCGTGTGCTGAAGCCCGGCGGCCTGCTTGTGTTCTCGACCCTGGGGCCGGACACCTTGCACGAATTGCGTTCGGCCTGGGCCGAAGCCGATGGCCAGTCGCACGTCAGCCGCTTTCTGGACATGCACGATGTCGGCGATGCGATGCTCCATGCCGGCCTGCGGGATCCGGTCCTGGACGTTGACCGATATACCCTGACCTATGAGCAGCCACGCGAGCTGTTGCTGGAACTCAAGGGCCTGGGCGCCAACCATGCCGACCAGGCCCGCCCGCGCGGCATGACCGGCCGGCGCCATTACCAGCGCATGCTCGAAGCCTATGAACGCTTCAGGCAGGATGGGCGGATACCCGCCAGCTGGGAAGTGATCACCGCCCATGCCTGGGGCCCGCCGCCGGGCCAGGCCCGGCGCGACGGCGGGACTGGCGAACTGGCCAGCTTCCCCGCCGACCAGCTGCGCGGCAGCCGCATGCGCCGCTGAACTGACGCGGCAGGGCGGCACCGTTGACGGTGCCGCCCTGCCGACTGGTTTACTTCGGCCAGCGGCCGGGGGCCGCTTCCTCGCCCGCGGTGAAGGCCAGCACCAGATTGCGACCGCCGACGAAGGCACCTTCCCAGGACTCGCCCAGGCCACCGAAAGACTCATCACGATCGCCGCGCGAACGCAGGGCGTTGATACCGACCTTGTAGGCCTGGATCCGGCCGGCCAGGGCTTTCGCCTGCTCAAGGTCATCACAGCCCACGGCGGCGACCAAGGCGCCGCCGGAGGCATTGGCCTCGGCCACCAGCTCGTCGACGGAATCGACGGGTACCACCAGGTCAACCGGACCGAACGGCTCGTTGCGATACAGTTCGCTGTCGGCCGGCGCACCAATGACCAGTTGCGGGGCGAGATACGCGGAGCGATCCTGACCGGTCCCGAAACTGTCATCGACCAGTTCGCCGCTGTACAGCACGCGGGCACCGCGACTGACGGCCTCATCGATGCGAAGCTTCAGTTCGGACACTTTGGCGGCCGAAATCAAGGGACCGAAATCAATGGACTCCCCCTGGAAGGGGTGGCCGACACGCAGATCGGCCACGGCCTCCCGCCAGGTCTGCACGAACTTCTCGAGCAGGCTGCGCTCGACCACCCAGCGGGTGTAAGCCGTGCAGCGCTGCTTGCCGTAGTCGAAGCCGGCGCGGATCTGCTTGCGCAGCAGCGGCCATTGGCTGAAACCGGTAATGGCATAGGCATTGATACCTTCCATCTCCAGCGCATATGCCTTGCCGCTGCCCTTCAGCTGCTCGCCGACGGCACGCCCGTTGCGACGGCCGCCCACAAAGGCCATGCCGGCAATGTCGGCATGGGCCACCAGCGCCGGCGACAGCGCGCGCCCGGCACCACCGATCAGACTGACCGGCAGACCGGCTTCGAACAACAGACCGAAAGCGATGGTCAGCGACACGCCGCCGCCCTGACCCGGAATCTTGGCCACCACGCTGTTGCCGGCCAATGCCTGCACCAGCACATTGGTCAGCAGTACCGAGAACGGGTAGTTCCAGGAGGCGATATTCGATACCAGTCCGATCGGTTGCCGGCCTGCCAGCATCTCGTCGATGCCTTGCAGGTACCACTCCACCCCTTCGATGCAGCGATCCACATCACTGCCGGCGGTACGCCAGGTCTTGCCGATATCCCAGGCCAGCAGGCCTGCCAGCAGATCGCGCTCCTCGCGCAGCTTCTGCAGGGCAGTGCCGACCTGTGCCGTCCGTGCTTCCAGACTCAGGCCGGCCCAGGCCGGATAGGCCTGCGCGGTGCATTGCACGGCCTCGATCGCCTGCTCCGCCGTCAGCTGGGGCAGCTCGGCCCAGACCTGCCCATCGATCGGCGAGCAGGCCGGACTCCAATGACCGGATGACTGCCACTGCCCCAGAATCGGTGCCAGCAGATGGCCGTCGGCATCAAAGGCCTGCGGCAGGCGCTGTCGCGCGCGATCCAGCAGCTGTGAACGATCGAGATGAGAGGGTATTGCCAGAACAGGACGTGCGACCGACACCGTGATTCCTTTGCAGCGGGATACTGGGTCTGCCGAGATTAATGATTTGGAACGATCCATGTAGGACTGCGACCATATGCACCACCTGTCTGATCGCCACGATCACGGCTTCCGCGTTCAGCCGGCGAGACTTCCAGCTGTTCAGCCTGCTGTATTGATGCAGTGCAGCATGGGCCAGGCCAGTCATCGAGATCGCCATGGACCCGATGGACAGCCGCGCTGTCAGCCACCATCAGACCGCAAGCAGTTCCCGATATATCGCCAGATCGGCCTCGGAGAAACAGCAGAAGATAACCTGCCGCACCGCCGGAACAGAGGCAAGGCAGGTCTGGACCGTACCGACGGCGATCCGCGCCGCCGCTTCACGCGGATAGCCATACACGCCGGTACTGATCGCGGGAAAAGCCAGACTGTGGATACCGTGCCGGCCAGCCAGCTGCAGGCAGTGCCGATAACAAGCCGCCAGCAGCTCGGCCTCGTCACGATGGCCACCTTGCCACACCGGGCCCACGGTATGGATGATCCAGGCGGCCGGCAAGGCAAAGCCCGGAGTGAGCCTGGCCTCGCCGACCGGACAGCCCCGCAGGGCGCGGCAGGCCTCGAGCAGCTCGGGCCCCGCGGCACGGTGGATCGCGCCATCGACACCGCCACCGCCCAGCAGTGCGCTGTTGGCCGCATTGACGACGGCCCCCACCCGCAAGCAGGTGATATCGGCCAGCTCGCAGCTCAGCGTCGCGCCGGTCATGGCGCGCTCCCTGGCGGAGGCCCCTGCACCTGACGACACACGCAATCCTGCAGATGGTCATTGACCATGCCGACCGCCTGCATAAAGGCATAGCAGATCGTGCTGCCGACAAAACCGAAGCCGGCACGCTTCAGTGCCTTGCTCAGCTGATCGGAAAGAGGCGTACGGGCCGGTACTTCAGCGGCATGCGACCAGGGCTGATCGATGGACCGGCCGCCCACGAATGACCAGAAAAACCGGTCCAGGCTGCCATGGGTCGCAATCAGGGTCTGCGCCGCCCGCGCATTGCGACGGGTCGCCTCGATCTTCAGGCGGTGCCGGATCAGCCCGGGATCAAGCAGGCAATGCGCCAGTTCGGCATCGCTCATCGCCGCGACCCGGTCGATATCGAAATCATGGAAGGCACGGCGGTAGTGCTCGCGGCGAACCAGCACGGTGCGCCAGGACAGTCCGGCCTGGGCTCCTTCCAGGATCAGGCATTCGAACAGATCACGGTCATCATGCAGCGGCCGACCCCACTCCGCGTCATGGTAGCGCTGCAACAAGGCATCGTCGCGAGCCCAGTGGCAGCGCACGACAGCATCCGTCGCCCCGGCCGGCATCTCCATCAGGGCAGCTCCACCCCGAACACGAAATGCCGATCGGCACCGGACTCCAGCCGCACTGTCCCGGCGCAATCCGCGCGGTTGAAAGCATTGGCCAGGCTTTCCATCGGCTCCAGCGCCACCGAACGGCGGACATCACGAGCCACGGTATCGGCGGTAAACACCAGCATGATGCCAGCCTCCTGCCACACCACCAGCTCGCGACCGGATGCCGGGTCCCGCAGCCGGCTGCGGATCCGGCCGTCGGCATCGGCCTGCAGGCCGGTATATCCCTGATCGATATGCACCGGTCCGACGGCATGGGCCTGGCGGAAATCCAGCTCTGGTCGCGAGGCCACCGGCACCAGGGCCTGTTCGCCGGGCAAGGGGATATTGTCGGCATCGACCTTGATCAGCGTCTCGGCCGGCACCTGCAGCAGCCAGCTGTCCACCGGCGTGCCGCCGACCCGGAAATACGGATGCCAGCCGAAAAAGCAGGGTGCCGATGTCTCGCCCACATTGCGCATGCCGGCATCCACGGTCAATCCGGCCGGGTCCAGCGTGAACCGGATCTCGATATCCACTGCGTGAGGATAACCGGCGAACACCCCCGGCCGGATCACCTGACTGCGCAACAGCAGCCAGGCCGACTGATCGTCCGCGGCCGTCTCGACCAGTTCGTAATCGGTGCTGCGCAGAAAGCCATGGCGGGCGACGCGGTCGGCGCCGGCCAGACCGGGCGCCATGTCCTGCTCCACACCGTCCCAGTCATAGCGGGCATCGGCAATGCGGTTGGCGAAGGGTGCCATCGCCGCGAACCGGGAGCTGGGCCGGCGCTGCAGCTCGTCGGCGTCGCGATAGGCATCGGCCAGCTCGAAGCCGTCGCTGCCGGTCAGGCTGAGCAAGGTCGCCCCATGCAAGGCCACCTTCAGCTGGCGACCACTCGCATGATCAAGCAACTGCACCAGAGGATAGCTCCCCCATCCGTCCTGAACTGATGAAAATCGCGTCATGTATCGAACTCCGAGGCCGTCAGGCATCCATGGTAGCCTGCGGGCCTCTACAGGTTAATCATCCAAACGGTTTCTGCGCATGAACAAGCCCGCCGGCATGCCCGCCCCACTCATCCGTCTTGCCGACTACCAACCGCCCGCCTGGAGCGTGAGCGACGTCGATCTGGAATTCGATCTGGCGATCGAGCGCAGCGAAGTCCGCGCGCGCCTGGTGCTGCAGGCCGGGCCGGATCCGCAGGCGCCGCTGCGCTTCAACGGCGAGGGCCTGGAACTGCTGGAGATCCTGCTGGATGGCGAACCGCTGCCGGCCGGCCGCTACCGCCACGAGCACGAACTGCTGACGATCGAGGGCGTGCGTCACGGCCAGGTGCTGGAAACCCGGGTCGCGCTGGCGCCTGCCGCCAATACCGCGCTGGAAGGTCTGTACCTGTCCGGTCGCCGCGAGACCGGCTTCCTGCTGACCCAGTGCGAAGCCGAAGGCTTTCGCCACATCACCTTCTTTCCCGATCGCCCCGACGTCCAGGCTCGTTACACGGTGACGCTGCGGGCTGATCGCGAACGTTTTCCCGTGCTGCTGGCCGGCGGCAACCCGGCCGGTCACGGCGAACTGGAAAACGGCCGGCACTGGGCCCGCTTCGTCGATCCCTACCCCCGTCCCAGCTATCTTTTCGCCCTGGTCGCTGGCCGACTGGAACGGATCAGCCAGGATTACCGCACGGCCGATGGTCGCGACGTGGCGCTGCACATCTGGGCCGAAGCCGACGTGATCGACCGCTGCGACTACGCCATGGACGCGCTGGTGCGCAGCATGCGCTGGGACGAGCAGGTCTACGGCCGCAACTACGATCTGGACGTATTCCATGTGGTGGCCACCCACGATTTCAACATGGGCGCGATGGAGAACAAGGGTCTCAACATTTTCAACGCCAAATACCTGCTGGCCGACCCCGACTCCAGCACCGACGAGGAATACCTGCATGTCGAGGCGGTGGTCGCCCACGAGTACTTCCACAACTGGAGCGGCAACCGCGTCACCTGTCGCGACTGGTTCCAGCTCTCGCTGAAGGAAGGCTTCACGGTATTTCGCGACCAGTCCTTCTCCGCCGACATGAACTCGGCCTCGCTGAAACGGATCCAGGACGTGTCCACCCTGCGTCGCGCCCAGTTCAGCGAGGATGCCGGCCCGCTGTCGCATCCGGTGCGACCGGCCCAGTATCGCGAGATCAACAATTTCTACACCGCCACCGTCTACGAGAAGGGCGCCGAGCTGGTCCGCATGCTGGCCGGCCGGGTCGGGCCGCAGGCCTTCCGTCAGGGCACCGACCTCTACTTCGAGCGCAATGACGGCCGCGCCGCCACCATCGAGGATTTCGTCGGCGCCCTCGGCGAGGCCAGCGGCATCGACCTGAGCCCCTATCTGGCCTGGTACGGCCAGGCCGGCACGCCTCGCCTGCAGGCCCGCGGCAACTACGACCCCGCCAACGGCCGATACGTGCTGGAGCTGGCCCAGTCCACGGCGCCCACCCCAGATCAGCCGCACAAGAAGGCCCTGCCGATTCCGGTGCGCCTCTCGCTGTTCAACGCCGATGGCCAAGCCCAGCGCCTGCGGCTGGCCGATTCGGAGCAGGATCTTGGCACCGAAACCGTGCTGGAACTCACCGACCAGCGTCAGCGCTTCGAATTCACCGGCCTGAGCCAACCGCCGATCCCGTCCCTGCTGCGCGGCTTTTCCGCGCCAGTGGTGCTGGACGCGGACTATGCACCGGACCAGCTGGCCATTCTGCTGCGCCACGATCCGGACGGCTTCAATCGCTGGGAGGCCGGTCAGCAGCTGGCCCTGATGGCCTATGACCGGCTTTATCGCGGAGAGGACGCCAGCGCGGCCTTGCAGGCCTGGACGGAAGCCTTGGCCGATCTGTTCGCCCAGCCCGATCTCGATCCCGGCCTGCTGGCCGAACTGCTGAGCCCGCCCAGCGAAACCGAACTCGCCGAGCGCCAGGTCGATATCGACCCGGAGCACATCCATCATCTGCGGCACCAGCTGAACGACGCGATCGCCGCCCGGATCGGCCTGCCACCTCTGCTGGCTCGCTACCAGGCCCTGGCCGCGGCGAGCACCTCCGCGCTGGATGCCTCCAGCCAGTTGCGTCGCCGTCTGAAGCAGGTCCTGCTGGGACTGCTGAGCCGGCTGGATGCCAAGGTCGCGATTCCGCTGGCCCAGGCTCAGTACGCCACCGCACCCGCCATGACAGACCGCCTGGCCGCCCTGACCGTGCTGCTGAATACCGGGGCCGCCGAGGCCGGTCCGGCACTGGCCGATTATCGCCGTCGCTATGCCGACAACGCTCTGGCCATGGACAAATGGTTTGCCGTGCAGGCGCGGGTGCCCGGTGCCGCGGCTCTGGCCCGGATCGAAGCCTTGGCGGCTGACCCGGCCTTCAGTCTGAAGAACCCGAACCGGGTGATGTCACTGCTGGGCATCTTCGCCCGCGCCAATGCCAGCGGCTTCCACCGTGCCGATGGCAAGGGCTATGCTTTTGTCAGCCACCAACTGCAAGTCCTGGATGCTCTCAATCCACAGGTCGCCGCCCGGCTGGCGACGGCACTCAACGGCTGGCGGCGGCTGGAGTCCGGACGTCGCGAGGCAGCCCACGCCATGCTGCGGGAGCTGGCCGCCCGGCCGCAGCTCTCGCGCAATCTCGCCGAGATCGTCAACCGGATCCTGGAAGGCTGAACACCGGACCCGGCCCGTATCTCCGCGATACGGGCCGGCGCGGATTGTGGCAGGCGATGCTGTATCCTGATCCCTCGTATTTGCTGATGCCCTGCCATGTCCATGCTGTATCCCACCCCCTATGATGTGATCGTCATCGGCGGCGGCCACGCCGGTACCGAGGCGGCCCTGGCCGCGGCCCGCAGCGGTGCCCGCACCTTGCTGCTGACCCACAACATCGAGACCATCGGCCAGATGAGCTGCAATCCGGCCATCGGCGGCATCGGCAAGGGCCATCTGGTCAAGGAAATCGATGCCCTCGGCGGTGCCATGGCCCATGCCGCCGACCGGGCCGGCATCCAGTGGCGGACCCTGAACGCCTCCAAAGGACCGGCGGTGCGGGCCACCCGCTGCCAGGCCGACCGGGACCTTTACAAGGCCGCGATCCGCGCCATCGTCGAGGGGCAGCCGAACCTGGATCTGTTCCAGCAGGCGGTGGACGATCTGGTGATCGAGCACGGCCAGGTTCGCGGCGTGATCACCCAGATGGGTCTGCGTTTCGCGACCCGGCGGGTGGTGCTGACCGCCGGAACTTTTCTGGCCGGCAAGATCCATATCGGCCCGGCCCAGTATGCCGGCGGCCGCGCCGGTGATCCGCCGGCCACCACCCTGGCGCAGCGACTGCGCGAACTGCCGGTGGCTGCCGAGCGGCTGAAGACCGGCACGCCACCGCGGATCGCCCGGGACAGCATCGATTTCAGCCAGCTGGAAGAGCAGCCCGGCGACCAGCCAATGCCGGTGTTCTCCTATCTGGGCTCGCAGGCGGAACATCCGCGTCAGGTCAGCTGCTGGATCGCCCATACCAGCGAACACACCCATCAGCTGATCCGTGACGGTCTGGACCGCTCGCCGCTGTATACCGGCCAGATCGAAGGGACGGGCCCGCGCTACTGCCCGTCGATCGAGGACAAGGTGGTGCGCTTTGCCGACAAGAGCTCGCACCAGATCTTTATCGAGCCGGAGGGCCTCAATACCCGTGAGATCTACCCCAACGGTATTTCCACCTCCCTGCCCTTCGATGTGCAGCTGGCTCTGGTGCGCTCGATCAAAGGCTTCGAGCAGGCCCATATCACCCGCCCGGGCTATGCCATCGAATACGATTATTTCGATCCGCGCGGCCTGCAGCCCTGGCTGGAAACCCGGGCCATCGAAGGCCTCTACTTCGCCGGCCAGATCAATGGCACCACCGGTTACGAGGAAGCCGCGGCGCAGGGCCTGCTGGCCGGCCTCAATGCCGCCCGCGCCAGCCGCGACGAAGCCCCCTGGTATCCCGGACGCGACGAGGCCTATCTGGGCGTGCTGGTCGATGACCTGACCAGCAACGGCACCCTGGAGCCCTACCGCATGTTCACCTCGCGGGCCGAATACCGGCTGCATCTGCGCGAGGACAATGCCGATCTGCGACTGACCGCGATCGGATATCGTCTGGGAGTGGTGCCCGAAGCCCGCTACCAGGCCTTGCAGGCCAAGCAGGAGGCCATCGAGCGCGAAAGCGCGCGGCTGCGCGGGCTGTGGGCCTCGCCCGGCAATGCGCTTGGCGCGGAACTGGCCGAACATCTGGATCTGACCGTCAGCCGCGAGACCCATGCCCTGGACCTGCTGCGTCGTCCCGGCATCGGCTATCGCCAGCTGGCCGGAGTGCCCGGCATCCAGGCCCCGGTCCTGGATCCGGCCGTGACCGAACAGGTCGAAGTCCAGATCAAATATGCCGGCTACCTGGAACGCCAGCGCGAGGAAATCGAGCGCCAGCGGCGCCATGAAACCACCGCGATTCCGCCCGGTTTCGACTATGAAGCCGTGCGGGGCCTGTCCGCCGAGGTGCTGCTGAAGCTGAAGCAGGCGATGCCGGCCACCGTGGGCCAGGCCTCGCGGATCGGCGGCGTGACCCCGGCCGCAATCTCTCTGCTGCTGGTGCATCTGAAGCGACGCAGTGCCGCCTGAAATCGTCCGAAGCAGCACCGCCTGACCGGCCTCCCCGACGGCAATCGATGCCCCTGCGGCATCCATGTACACTGGAGGCATTGATGATGACGAGTCCGGAGTGCGTTTGATGGAAGTTTGGATTGGCCGCGATGGCGAGCGCCACGGTCCCTACCAGGAAGCGGATATCCGCGACTGGCTGCGTACCGGCCAGGTCAGCCCCGATGACCTGGCCTGGCATGAAGGCATGCGCGACTGGCAGAGCCTGCGCAGCCTGTTCCCGGCCGATGTGCCGGCCACCGCGTCGGTGCCTTCACCTCCGCCACCTACGGCAGACACCCCGGCCACGGGCAGCCCAGCCGCCATCGACCTGGCCGGCTTCTGGCATCGTTTCGCGGCCTGGCTGCTGGACAACATCGTGCTTGTCGTCCCCAATCTGATGGTGTTCTACAGCATGCATGCCGATCGGGCCATGCAGACCTGGATTGCCCTGATCAAGTCCCAGGGCTCGTTCGCCGGCGCCGTGGCCGACCCGGCCTCGAATGCCGTGATGTCGCAGCTGCAAGCCGTCTCGGCCGTCTGCATCATCATCGGTTTCATCTATTACACGGCGATGGAAGGTTCGCGCTGGCAGGCCACCCTGGGCAAGCTGGCGGTAGGTCTCAAAGTCACCGACCTCAAGGGTCAGCGTCTGAGCTGGCGCCGTGCCGCCGTCCGCAATGCGGTGCGACTGCTGAACATGGTCGGCGGCCTCAGCCTGCTGCCGCTGGTGTGCTATGTCCCGGTGGCATGGACAAGACTGCACCAAGGGCTGCACGACATGCTGGCCAGCGCCTTGGTGGTCTGCGGTCGCGCCTCGGCCGAAGCTTCCGTCGAACCGGCCGCCGATCGCGATCCCGACCTCTGAGTCTCTCCCGCCAGGCCGCCGCGGCGGCCTGGCCCGACCCAGGCGCGCGAGCTGTTTCGCCGCCGTTTTGGAAGCTGCAACCGTTATGCCCATGCCCAGTATCGAACAACGCATCGCCAAGGATATCGCCGCCCGTCCCGAACAGGTCGCGGCCGCGGTGGAACTGATCGATGGCGGCGCCACCGTGCCCTTCATCGCCCGCTATCGCAAGGAAGTCACCGGCGGTCTGGATGACACGCAGCTGCGGACCCTGGAAGAGCGCCTGCGCTATCTGCGCGAACTGGAAGACCGTCGGGGCACGATTCTTGCCAGCATCGAGGAACAGGGCAAGCTCCATGACGACTTGAAGGCCGATCTGCTGGCCGCCGACACCAAGGCCAGGCTGGAAGATCTGTACCTGCCCTACAAGCCCAGGCGCCGCACCAAGGCCCAGATCGCCCGCGAGGCCGGCCTCGAGCCGCTGGCCGAAACCCTGCGTCAGGACCCTTCGCAGACGCCGGAAGCGGTCGCCGGGAAGTTCATCGACGCCGACAAGGGCATCGCCGACGTCAAGGCCGCGCTGGACGGGGCTCGCGCGATCCTGATGGAAACCATTGCCGAGGATGCCGCTCTGGTCGGCGAGCTGCGCGACTGGCTGTGGGCCAAGGGCCAGATCCGCGCCAAGGTGGTGGCTGGCAAGGAACAGGCCGGGGCCAAGTTCAGCGATTACTTCGACCATGCCGAGGCGATCGGCAAGATTCCCTCGCACCGGCTGCTGGCCCTGATGCGAGCCCGCAACGAAGGTATCATCGATCTGGAGCTGAGCCCCACGGCCGATCCCGACCAGGGCCATGTGGAAGGTGAAGGCCGGGTCGCCGCCCATGCTGGCATCCGCGATCAGGGCCGCCCTGCCGATGCCTGGCTGCGCGAGACGGTGCGCCTGACCTGGCGGGCCAAACTGCATCTGCACCTGACCCTGGACTTGTTCGGCCGCGTGCGCGAAGGCGCCGAGGACGAGGCCATCCGGGTCTTCGGCGACAATCTCAAGGATCTGCTGCTGGCCGCGCCGGCCGGGGCACGTACCGTGATGGGACTCGATCCTGGTATCCGTACCGGCGTCAAGGTGGCCGTGGTCGATGCCACCGGCAAACTTCTGGCCACCACCACCATCTATCCTCACGAGCCACGCAAGCAGTGGAAGGAATCCCTGGCCGCGCTGAGCACCCTGTGCCGCGAGCATCAGGTTGATCTGATCGCGATCGGCAACGGCACCGCCTCGCGCGAAACCGACAAGCTGGCCGGGGAACTGATCCGCCAGCTGGACGACCGCAAGCCGGCCAAGATCGTGGTCAGCGAAGCCGGGGCCTCGGTGTACTCCGCTTCGGAACTCGCCGCCAGGGAATTTCCCGGCCTGGATGTCTCGCTGCGTGGCGCGGTCTCGATTGCCCGCCGGTTGCAGGACCCCCTGGCCGAGCTGGTCAAGATCGAACCCAAGGCCATCGGCGTCGGCCAATACCAGCATGATGTCAATCAGGTGAAGCTGGCACGCGCCCTGGATTCCCGGGTCGAAGACTGCGTGAATGCCGTCGGCGTGGACGTCAATACGGCTTCTGCCGCCCTGCTCAGCCGGGTTGCCGGTCTCAGCGCCGGTGTCGCCGAAAACGTGGTCAAGCATCGCGACAGCCATGGTCGCTTCACCAACCGCAGGGCCTTGCTGAAGGTCTCTCGGCTGGGCGACAAGGCTTTCGAGCAGTCCGCCGGCTTTCTGCGCATTCTGGACGGCGACCAGCCGCTGGATGCCAGCGCGGTGCACCCGGAAGCCTATCCGGTGGTGGAGCGGATCCTGGCCCAAAGCGGCCGGACGGTGCAGTCCATCATCGGCGACAGCTCGTTCCTGCGCGGCCTGCAGCCTGAATCTCTGACCGATGAGCGCTTCGGCCTGCCTACCATCCGCGATATCCTGCGCGAGCTGGAGAAGCCCGGCCGCGATCCGCGTCCGGCCTTCGTCGCCCCCAGCTTCGCCGATGGCGTGGAAGATCTGAAAGACCTGAAGACAGGCATGGTGCTTGAAGGCCGGGTCACCAATGTGGCCGCGTTCGGCGCCTTCGTCGACATCGGCGTGCATCAGGACGGTCTGGTCCACGTTTCTGCCCTCTCGCACGGTTTCGTCAAGGATCCGCGCGATGCGGTCAAGGCCGGTGACATCGTCAAGGTCAAGGTGATGGAAGTGGACCTGCCGCGCAAGCGGATCGGCCTGAGCATGCGCCTGGATGACGAACCCGGCCAGGCAAAGCCAGGCAAGGCCCAGCCCCAGGACGGCAACCGTGCACGGGGCGGCAAGCCCCGCCAGGACAATGCCTCGCGCGGCAAGAACCCGCCGCGTCAGAACGGCGGCGGATCGACCAGCCCGGCCAACAGTGCTTTTGCCGATGCCATGGCGCGTGCCCTGAAACGCTGACACTGCAGTGCAGCTTGTGTTTCCCCGGGGGCGTGATCATGATCGCGCCCCTTTGCATGGGGAGCGACATGACAAGCACTCGACTTCTGCAGGCGGCGGCATACTGCCTCGGCCTGGGCAGCCTGGCCTGCGCCCACGCCTCGGGCTTCGACCGGATGGTCAGCTTCGGCGACAGCCTGAGCGACAACGGCAATATTTCGTCACTGCTGTTTCCCGGCGGCCCCGTCATGCGCTTCACCACCAATCCCGGCGAAGTGGCAGTGGAGCATATTGCCGACCATTACGGCCTGTCACTGAAGCCTTCCAGCCAGGGAGGCACCGACTACGCCTGGGGTGGCGCCGAGTCTGCCAGCACCGGGAGTTTCCTCGGCCTCAGTCTGCCTTCCAGCGCCAGCCAGATCGAAACCTATCTGACCGCGCAGCAGGGTCATGCCGCCCCCCGCGCCCTGTATACCGTGTGGATCGGGGCCAATGACCTGTTCGCCGAACTGCAGAGCAGCAGCAGCACCTTGACCACCCGCGCCGCCGCAGCGGCCACGGCCAGCGCCACAGGCAGCCAGCTGGCCACTCTGCAACATGCAGGGGCCCGCTACGTCGTGGTGTTCAACCTGCCTGATCTGGGCGCCACTCCGGCCTATCTGGGAAGTGCCCAGGCGACTCAGGCAACCGCCACCAGCCAGGCCTACAACCAACAGTTGAACCAGGCCGTCAGCCACATGGGCAATGGCATCATTCCGGTCAACGTCTATGCCTTGCTCAATCAGGTGATGGCCGACCCGGCCCGTTACGGCTTCGGCAATGTGTCCCAACCGGCCTGTACGACCAGCTCGTCGATTCTCTGCTCGGCGGCAACCCTGGTCAGCCCGGCCGCGTCCAGCAACTATCTGTTCGCCGACTCGGTGCACCCGACCACGGCCGCTCATGCCTTGCTGGCCGAAGCCGTACTGTCGGAACTGGCAGCACCGGCCCAGATATCCCTGCTCCGCGAAGCACCGCTGGCTTCGATCCAGGCCCAGAACCAAGTGCTCTCCCAGCAGATGCTGAATGACCGGTTCGGCGCCTCGACCCGAGCCTTCGCCGCCGTCAGTTATACCGATCAGCACTTCAACGGTGGTTCGGCACCGGCCGGCGCCAGCCATGACAGTCAATTGAGCCTCGGTACCGACGCCCGCATCAACGACCGGTTTTCCGTCGGTCTGGCCTTGGGTGCCAGCCAGAACAATGCCTCGCTGGGTTCGGCCGGCGGCTACCGCTTGCGCGATGTCAGCGGCAGCGGCTATGCCTTCTACCATGCCGGCGGCGGCTATCTGGGCGCCTTCGCAAGCGCCGGCCAATTGAATTTCAGCCAGATCGACCGTCGCTTCAATCTGGGCACGGCCAGCGTGAGCGAAACCGGCAGTACCCATGGCTCGCACCTGGGTACGGGTCTGCAAGGCGGCTGGATCTTCGGCTCCGGTGCCATCACCCACGGCCCGGTCGCCGGCATCGAATGGGATTCGATACATGTCGACGGCTATCGTGAAACCGGGCGCGACGCCACCTCGATGTGGTTCGCCAGCCAGCAGCGGCTGGCGCTGATCAGCCATACCGGCTGGCGCCTGCAGGGCTCCGTGCAGGCCGGTCCGGTGCGGCTAGACCCCATGCTTGAAATCGACTGGAACCATGACAGCCGGGCGCGGCCGGATGCCGTGACGGCGGGCCTCGACAGTCTGGCCGGGCATTTCACTCTCGATGGCTTTGCGCCCGACCGCAACTGGTTCAGCGGCCGGATCGGACTTCGCGCGCAATTCAGCCCGCGGCTGCAGGCATGGCTTGGCTACAGCGGTCGCGTCGCGGATCGCAGCCAGCGCATGAACAGCTACGACCTCGGCCTGAAATTCACCCTGTGACGGGGCCTGAGGCCTGATCGATCGACATTGCGGCCTCTTCCACCGGCGGCAGGCAGCTCATGACCTCATGCACCGTGCTGAGACCCGCGACTACCTGCCTGGCGGCCGCGATCCGCAGTGGCTTCAGGCCTCCGGCCCGTGCGACGGCTGCGATCCGGCCCAGCTCCATGCCGGCCGTGATCCTGGCGCGCAGCGTCGCCCCGATCGGCAGCATTTCGTAAATGCCGACGCGGCCGAGAAATCCGGTCTGACGACACTCGATGCAAGCGCCCGGTGCCTGGACCTGCTCCGGACAGGGCAGATCCCAGCCGGCGGTCAAGGCCGCCCATTCAGCCGGATCCTGGCGGGCAGGCCGCTTGCAATGCGGGCACAGAACCCGGATCAGACGCTGCGCAACCACTCCGGCCAGGGTCGACTGGATCAGATAATGCGGCACGCCCAGATCCAGCAGCCGGGTCACTGCGCTGGGCGCATCATTGGTATGCAGGGTGGACAAGACCAGATGGCCGGTCAGTGCCGCCTGGACGGCCATCTGCGCCGTTTCCAGATCACGGATCTCGCCGACCATGATGATGTCAGGATCCTGCCGCAGCAAGGTCCTGACCCCGGCGGCGAAATCCAGATCGATCGCCGGCTGGACCTGCATCTGGTTGAGCTCCGGCACCACCATCTCGATCGGATCCTCGACCGTGCAGACATTGATTTCCGGCCGGGCCAGGCGTTTCAAGGTGGAATACAAGGTGGTGGTCTTGCCCGAACCCGTGGGTCCGGTCACCAGCACGATGCCGTGCGGTCGCCCGATCAACTGTTCCCAGATCGCCTGCTCCTCGGGGGAAAAGCCGAGCTGGCCGAAATCCTTCATCACCACATCGGGATCAAAGACCCGCATCACCAGCTTTTCGCCAAAAGCCGTCGGCATGCTGGAAATCCGCAGTTCCACCTCGCGAGCGCCGCCGGAACGGGTCTTGATCCGGCCGTCCTGCGGCCGGCGTTTTTCGGCGACATCCATGCGCGCCAGAATCTTGACCCGTGATGTGACCGCCATCATCACCGGTGGTGGCAGTTCGAAGACCTGCTGCATCACGCCGTCGATACGAAAGCGGACCCGGCCGGCCTCACGGCGCGGTTCCAGATGCAGGTCCGAGGCCCGCTGCTCGAAAGCGTATTGCAGCAACCAGTCGACAATATGCACCACATGCCGGTCATCGGCACCGACTTCGCCCGACTTGCCCAGCTCCAGCAACTGCTCGAAGTTCGGCAATGCGTTCGGAGCAGCGCTCGCCTTGGACTCCCTGGCCATCTGGATCGAACGCTGGACCTGGTAGAACTCGAGCTGGTAACGCTGGATATCCAGCGGGTTGGCCACTACCCGCCTGACTTCGCGCCGCAGCATCTGGGCCAGATCATCGGCCCAGACTTGATCGAAAGGCTCGGCCGTGGCAAAAACCAGTGCCTCGCGATCCGCCGCCACCGGCAGAATCCCATGCTTGCCGGCATAGGCCTGGCTGACCGACTGGGTCGCCTCCGGCGTGATCTTCATCGGATCAATCCGCAGATAAGGCAGGCCCGCCCGGCCCGCCAGCCACTCCGTCAGCGTTTCCAGACCCAGACTGCGCAAGGGATCATGCGCATCCGGCAGATGGGCCCGGGCCAGCAGCACCAGAGGATGAACCTCGGGGCTCGCCCCGTCCCGTCGTACATGGGACAGCCGCGCCGCATCTTCCGGGCGCACCAGACCATCGGCCACAAGGGCCGCCAGCAGACCGGGCAGCTGCAGCCGGCCACGACTGTCGCTCAATCCGGTCGTGCGAGACAAACTGGGTATCAAGACCAGCTCCTGTGGTGACGGGGCAGCCCACCATACAACACCCTCGCCGGACACAAGCCGCACGGCAAACCTGACCGCACCGGATGGCGACGCTATACTGTGATCTTTATGCCTGACCCACGGAATCCCATGTCCGCGCTCACCTTCCAGGACATCATCCAGACCTTGAACCGCTACTGGGCGGCACAAGGCTGCGTGCTGCTGCAGCCGCTCGACCTTGAGGTCGGAGCCGGCACCTTCCATCCCGCCACCTTCCTGCGCTCGCTCGGTCCCGAGCCCTGGGCCGCCGCCTATGTGCAGCCCTCGCGCCGGCCGACGGATGGTCGCTACGGCCAGAATCCGAATCGCCTGCAGCATTATTACCAGTACCAGGTGGTGCTCAAGCCCAATCCCGAGAACATTCTGGAGCTGTACACCGAATCGCTGAAGGAACTGGGCATCGATCCGCTGGTGCATGACCTGCGCTTTGTCGAGGACAACTGGGAGTCGCCGACCCTGGGTGCCTGGGGTCTGGGCTGGGAAGTCTGGCTCAACGGCATGGAAGTGACCCAGTTCACCTATTTCCAGCAGGCCGGCGGCCTGGAATGCCGCCCGGTCACCGGCGAGATCACCTATGGTCTGGAACGTCTGGCGATGTATCTGCAGAACGTCGACAACGTCTACGATCTGGTGTGGACCCGCGGCCCGCATGGCGTGGTGACCTACGGCGACGTGTTCCACCAGAACGAAGTCGAACAGAGCACCTACAACTTCGAGCATGCCGACGTCGAAGCCCTGCTGCAGTGGTTCGATACCTGCGAGGCCACCGCCAACCGCCTGATCGAAGCCAGCCTGCCGCTGCCGGCCTACGAACAGGTGATGAAGGCCAGCCATACCTTCAACCTGCTCGATGCCCGCCGCGCGATCAGCGTCACCGAGCGTCAGCGCTATATCCTGCGGGTCCGCACCCTGGCCCGCCTGGTCGCCGAAACCTATGTCGCCCAGCGCGAAAAGCTGGGTTTCCCCGGCCTGAAGAAGTCCAAGGAGCAGGCCGCATGAGCCACGCCAAACCGCTGTTGATCGAACTGGGAACCGAAGAGCTGCCGCCGAAGGCGCTGGACACCCTGGCCAAGGCCTTTTTCGACGGCATCATCGCCGGCCTGAAGCAGCAAGCCTTCGGCATCGCCGAGGAGGATCAGGGTCGGTCCGCCCGCCATTTCTGCTCGCCGCGCCGACTGGCCGTGTACCTGCCCTGGGTAACGACCGAACAGCCGACCATCGAATCCGAAGTGCTGGGCCCCGCCGTCAATGTGGGCCTGGATGCCGATGGCCAGCCGACCCAGGCCTTGCGTGGTTTCGCCACCAAGAACGGGGTGGCGCCGGAGCAGCTGGAACGGATCGTCACCGACAAGGGCGAACGCTTCGTCCATCGCAGCACCCGCCCCGGCCAGCCGCTGGCCAACCTGCTGCCGCAGATCGTCGAGGACGCCCTGAAGGGCCTGCCGGTACCGCGCCCGATGCGCTGGTCCGACCATGACTACAGCTTCGTGCGCCCGGCGCACTGGCTGGTCATGCTGCATGGCGAAACCGTCATCCCGGCCAGCCTGCTGGGTCTGGAAAGCGGGCGGCTCTCCCGCGGGCATCGCTTCATGCATCCGCAAGCCGTCAGCATCGATTCGGCCGACAGCTGGCTGGAACAGCTGCGAGGCGCCAAGGTGCTGGCCGATCCAGTCCAGCGTCGCCAACGTGTCAGCGAGCAGGTCAGCGCTGCCGGCAAGACCAGTGGCGGTCAGCCGCGACTGTCCGACGAGCTGCTGGACGAAATCGCCAACCTCACCGAATGGCCAGTGGCCGTGGCCTGCGCCTTTGACCGCGAATTCCTGGAAGTACCGGCCGAAGCCCTGGTCACCACCATGGAGACCAATCAGAAGTTCGTGCCGACCTTCGATGCCGACAGCGGACGCCTGAGCGAACACTTCATCGGGGTAGCCAATATCGAGAGCCGTGATCCGGCCGAGATCCGAAAGGGTTACGAACGGGTGATACGCCCCCGTTTTGCCGATGCCAAGTTCTTCTGGGACGAGGACCTGAAAACGCCGCTGACCGGTTACCAGCCGGCACTGGCCAAGGTCACCTACCAGCAGTCGCTGGGCAGCCTGTGGGACAAGACCGTGCGTGTCGCCGAGCTGGCCCGCATCATCGCAGGCCGCAGCGGCGTCGATGCCGGCGCGGCCACCCGCGCCGCCTCGCTCAGCAAATGCGACCTGCTGACCCGCATGGTCGGCGAATTCCCCGAGCTGCAGGGCGTGATGGGCCGCTACTACGCCCAGCATCATGGCGAGAGCCGCGAAGTCGCGCTGGCACTGGATGAACATTACCGCCCCCGCTTCGCCGGCGACGCCATCGCCAGCGACCGCATCGGTCAGATCCTGGCCGTCGCCGACCGGCTGGACACTCTGGCCGGCATTTTCGCCGTCGGCCTGAAGCCCAGCGGCAACAAGGATCCCTTCGCCCTGCGCCGTGCCGCACTGGGCCTGGCTCGCACCCTGATCGAAAGCGGCCTGGTCATCGATCTGCCGGCCACCTTGATCGAGGCGCTGGAGCTGATTCCCGAAGCGGCCCTGATCGCTGGCCTCAAGCCCGCCAAGGGCAAGCCCCAAGCCGAAGTCGTCGCCTTGGATGCAGGCGCCCGCCGCCAGACTCTGGCCGGCGAGCTCTTCGACTTCGTACAGGAGCGCCTGCGCGGCTATTACGCCGACCAGGGCTTCAGCACCGCCGCCTTTGATGCCGTATTGGCGGTGCGCAGCCCCGATCTGGTCGACTTCGACCGCCGTCTGCGTGCCATCTCGGGCTTTGCCGGCAGTCCGGCCGCAGCCAGTCTGATCGCGGCACAGAAGCGGGTCAGCAATATCCTGCGCAAGAGCACCGAGACGGAAGATGGCCAGCAAGACCGGCCCGGCTCCCATGCCATCCGGCCCGAGCTGTTCGAGAGCCCCGCCGAGGCGGCCCTGGCCGATATCCTGGACAAGCTGAGCCGCGACAATAGCGAGCGCCTGCGCCAGGCCGACTATGTCGGAGTGCTGGAACGACTGGCCCTGCTGCAGGGTCCGGTCGATGGCTTCTTCGACGAAGTCATGGTCAATGCCGAAAACCCGGCCGTACGCGCCAACCGCCTGGCGCTGCTGGAAAGCCTGCAGCAACAGCTGCTGGCCGTGGCTGATATCAGCCGACTGTAAACGGACGCTTCGCCGCCATCAGGCCGGATCCTGCGAGGGATCCGGCCTTTTTCGTGCCTGTGACCACAGGATCCTGATACGACCTGCAGGCAGATGCCCGATACAACCCCATGGGATGGCCCGGAATCCGATATGCAGAGGCGAACCCTTTCCGACATGCACCGTGCCACGGCAGAGCGTTCCTCGCCCGTAAAAGCTTGGCGGATCGATCGCCTGGAGCCCTCTATTCGAACACCTTGGTCTAACCGGCCTGAAAACGAAATATTCATGGTGGCTACCGACACGGCAAAGGCCCACACGACTGCCCTTCCAAGACCCTGGCGTCATATTCTTGCGTTATCACGTAATGATCACAGATTAATCGCAACTTGTTGACATCCACCCTTCGATGTCGCAATTTATTGATGTGCGACATGCGGTAAAAGACAGACATCCGAAATGTCGCCACGTTCGGAGCGCATCGCAGAGAAAGATATGGCCGGCTTGGGAGGGGTCCCTGGCCGTACAGAGAGATGTCGACGAAATTCCATGCCCTTCACACGAACAGCATGTGATCGGATGCATCGGCGAGATCAAGGGGGCCGACAGGCGAACGGCAAATCCGGAGCCGACGTCGGCATTGAAACGACTTTGGGGAGATATCCACGCAATGAATTCCACAGCGCCCCGTCCGCCATTGCGGGCACTGAAGCTGAGCCTGCTTTCGAGCACGGTTGCCACCCTGCTCTGCAGCAGCGGCAGTCTGTTTGCGCAGAGCACATCGGGCGACATCGCCGGTACAGCTGCCTTTGAACCTGGTGAGACCGTCAGGGCAACCAATACCGACAACGGTGTCAGTCGTGAAATAAAGATCGGTGAAGACGGACGTTTTCACTTCTCAGCTCTGCCTATCGGTCATTACCAAATCACACTGCAGAATGGGGCGCAAACGATCAAGACCGTTCGGCTCGACGTGGTAGCCGGACAGACCATTCCCGTATCGCTACTGGTCCAGTCGGGTACGGCCTCCAACGGCAATGCCAAGAATCTGGATACTGTGACGGTCACCGGCAGTTCGGTGCCCAGCATCGATGTCAGCAGCGTCGAGACCCGGACCACCTTCACTGCCGAAAGACTCAACTCCCTTCCGATTCCGCGGGATGTCACCGATGTGGCCCTGCTGACGCCCGGCACGGTGCGTGGCAGTGGCAATTTCGGAAACCTGGCCTCTTTTGGCGGCTCATCCGTTGCCGAGAACAGCTATTACGTCAACGGCTTCAATACCACCAATCTCTTCAACAGCCTGTCCTTCTCCGAAGTGCCCTATCAGGCCATCGACCAGATCGATATCCAGACCGGCGGCTATGGCGCGCAGTATGGCTATTCCACCGGTGGCGTGACCAGCGTCAATATCAAGCATGGCACCAATGAATGGAAGGGTGGTCTGAGCTACGTCACCGCCCCCAATGCATGGCGCTCCCATTACGGCGATGTTGTCGCCAAGAATGGCAATATCCTCTACAACAATCGGCACAATACCGATACCGACAACGTCTATACGGCATGGCTGGGTGGTCCGCTGATCAAGGACAAGCTGTTCATCTTCATGCTGGGTCAGTTCGAGCGTGAGACCAGCACGACCCTGGGTCAGAACAGCAACTATGCACTGTCCAGCAGCGGCGCCAGCACATCCAAGTCCAATCGCACCACCCAGGACAGCCCATACTGGGTGGTGAAACTGGACTGGAACATCAACGACCGCAACCACTTTGAATATACCGGCTTCAACAATACCCAGAAGTCGCAGAACAACTATTACGGAACCCAGTACGAAAGCAATTCCGAAGCCAGTCTTGGGAGCTTTGCCGGTACCCGCAACTACAAGACCGGCGGTCAGACCAATATCTTCAAGTACACCAGCTACATCACCGACGACCTGACCCTGTCGGCACAATACGGTCAATTGAAGAGTGCGAATTCGGCCAGCTATGTCTCTCCCGACGGGACCGTCTCGCGTTACAACGGCGACATCGATACCGATGCCGGAACCTGCCCTTATGTGGCCTACAACAATCGATATACAGGCCCTCGCTATACGGGCTGCTCGGTCACCAGCTCACTTGGACTCTATGGCGGTGAAGACACCCGAAAATCGTGGCGAGTCGACCTGGACTGGCGCATCGGCGATCATGATATCGGCGTGGGCTGGGATGACGAGCGCTGGAAGTCACAGAGCGGCCAGAGCTACTCGGGCGGCCATTACTATCTCTATTATCCCAACAACCGCGTCTATGACATCATCTTCAAGACCGGAGGCAATCTTGGCATCCGCCAGAAGGCCGCCTACCTCGAAGATCACTGGCAGGTATCGGACCGAGTGATGCTGTATGGCGGACTGCGTTACGACGGGTTCTCCAACTACAACTCGTCAGGTCAGATCTACGTCAAGCAAGCCAATATTTGGCAGCCACGTGTTGGCGTGTCATGGGATGTACTGGGTGACCAGAGCTGGAAGGTATTCGCCAATGCAGGTCGATATTCGCTGCCGATCGCAGCCAATGTGGCCTTGCGTGCGGCCAGTGCTTCCTATTACCTGCAGAATCTCTACAGCTATACCGGCATCGACACCACAACCGGTGCTCCGCAGGGCATGAAACTGATCAGCCCTTATGTCATCAACGGCGAGAACGGTTCCGCCCCAAATGCCAAGTCGGTAGCAGACAAGAATCTGAAGCCTTATACCCAGGATGAGTTCATCCTGGGCTTCCAACATCAGATCCACAGTGACAATGCCTTCCTCGACAACTGGACGGTGGGTACCCGTGCCATTTACCGCAAGCTGCGCACGGCGATTGACGATACCTGCGACTGGCGTCCGTTCTACAATCAGGCGGTATCACTGGGTCTGGACACCTCGGGTCAGGATCAGTGGGATGTGCCCGAAGGAGTCCCTGGCTGCTTTATCTACAATCCCGGCAGCTCGCTGTCACTGGATGTGGACCTGGATGGCAGCGGTACCCAGCGCAACGTGACCATACCTGGCAATCAGCTGGGCAAGAAGGCCAGCCGCCAATATGAAGGAGTGGAGTTCACGGCCGAAAAGAGCACCGAGCACTTCTACATCAATGCCTCCTATACCTGGTCGCGCAGCTTCGGCAATACCGAGGGTCTGGTACGCTCGGATATCGGCCAGGCCGATACGGGTACCACCGAGGATTTCGATTTCCCCGAAATCATGTATGGTGCGGGTGGCTACCTGTCCAATGACCGTCGACACAGCCTGAAGGTCTATGGCGGCTGGAAAATCACCCCCGAATGGTCAGCGGGCGTGAATTTGCTGATCCAGTCGGGCACGCCCATCAGCTGCCTGGGTGGCGGCTACGGCACTTTTGATACCGAGTACGGATACAGCGGTGGCTTCCACTACTGCAATGGCAAGATCAGCTCGGTCGGTACATCGGGCCGTACGCCATGGACTTATACCCTCAGTCCCAACGTGATCTACAAGCCGCAGTGGGCACATGGCTTGAATTTCACTCTCTCTGTACTGAATCTGCTCAACAACCGACAGAAGACTCAGGTCTACCAGACAGGTGAGAGCCTGTCCAGCAACGGAACCAACACTACCTACTACGCTACCACCTACAAGGTGGGCGAGTACTTCAACCAGCCGCGTTATATCAGGCTGCAAGTGCAATACGACTTCACTCTCTGAGGCTGACAAGATCAACCGTCAAGGCACTCATTCCCAACGGGATGAGTGCCTTGACGTGTTTATGGCGATAACCAAATAAATCAGATCGGTTCTTGAAGGCGTCGCATATTTGATCGCAATCGAAGCAGACACGATCCTAGACAAGGATGGGCGGGATCGCGACTGGGCTCTGACGACAACTGGATGACATCCATATATAAAGAACTCTAAACCTCTATACGTTCATTCATATTTTTCCAGGTTATTCAGCGCCATAATGCCACCGCGCCAAACCTGCTCAAGCTATTGGAGGCATCATCTTCATGATGCCAAATACCACTGCTCGAGCATTCTGCCTCAGACAGGCTTCAAGCAGCTGCTGACTAGTCTTTCTCACTTCGTCCAGTCCCAATTAGCTTGGCGGTGGCAGGTTTCCGCGATTGCACTGCAACAGCCAAGGTCTTGATGTGATGACGTGTCGTGCCGGTCGGTCATGCTGCAGCCTGCCGGCCTGATCCAGGCTATGTCGATCAGTACCTCCCGCCCATATCCACCCTCGATATGAAGCAGATCAGAGACGATATCGACCTCCGGGCTATGGGCGCGGATTTCCAGCTCGCCAGTGGTGGTCATGTCGATCACCACCGCACGGATGGATTCGACGACACCGCCGAACGGCCGTGCAAAAATGACTCGGGAGACTCCGTTTGAATGACCGTAGCCCTGCCAGCGGCAGTTTTGACTGATCAGATCAGCTAGGACCATGACATAGCAATGGCCTTGGTGCAGAGCAAACTCGTCCATCGCCAGAAATGAAATCGCCGTCATCCTCAGGTTGCGAGGCAGTCACACTCCATGACCGCCTTCTGCAGACCAGATGACCCGCTCAAGCTGATAGCCACCCCGATCACTCAATATCCCGATACTCTTGCGATCCTGCACCATCCTAGCCCCGAAGCCGCCCCGATCATGGCACTCTCAATAAGGCGACTGATCCTCCGGTCTCGACAGTGAGCCATGATGTGAGCTTTTTGCGCCCTGCCAAGGGTCATGGATCCCGGCTGCCATACCGCACCTGAGCGTACCCTCCAGACCCGCCATGGCAGGCCCCTCCTCCTGGGCGGACATTGCCGCTTGCCACTTTCATGACAGGGTCAGGCAAAACCCGGTCCCGGCCTTCACAAAATATCCACTGGCCCTGATGCGATCATCACTTTCTTGCGACTTATTTCGCAAGAACGTGATTGCATGTTCATAAGAAAACAGGGGCTCGTCATCATGAATTCAAGGGAAGACAGATTGGCGCATGTCGTGCGCCGCGCTCTGGCTTGGGGACTGGCATTCGCCAGCATCCAGGCCATGGCCCAATCCGACAGCGATGACAAGGAGAAGCAGCAGGCCAAGCAGTTGAAAGCCGTGCAGGTCACCGGTTCGGCCATCCGCAGTGTCGACTACGAGAACGCCCAGCCGGTGTTCACCATGACGGCGACCGATATCAAGAAGACCGGTCTGACCAATGTCGGCGACATTCTGCAGCAGATGCCGATCTCGGGTGCCCAAGGCTTCAGCAAGGCCGCAGTCCTGAACTCGGGCAAGGAGCAAGGCGGCCAGTATGTCAACCTGTACAACCTGGGCGAGCAGCGGACCCTGGTGCTGGTCAACGGCAAGCGCTGGACCACCAGCCTGTCCGGCCTGGCCGATATCTCGACCATACCGGTCGCCCTGATTGATCATATCGACGTGCTGCAGGACGGCGCTTCGCCGATCTACGGTTCGGATGCGGTCTCGGGCGTGGTCAATATCATCCTGAAAGATCATTTCAACGGCGCCCAGCTCGATACCCAGATCGGCATGAACCAGGGCGGCGATGCGGCTACCGAGATGGCCAGCTTCACGGTGGGCACCACCACCAGGAAGGCCTCGATCATCTTCAATGCCAACTTCAACCGTACCACCGCGGTTTGGGCCAACAGCCGTCGCTGGACCGATTCCGCGACGGGGCCCAACCATGTTTACGACGGTACCAGCGCGATCGGTCCCTGGGGCAAGTATCAGGACCCGCGCGACACATCCAGGACACCGCCGTTCTATACCCAGAACCATACCGGCGGCTATGATGGCAATGGGGTGGCCCAGCCCGGATTCCATGAGGGTGTGAATCCTTCGGACCGCTACAATTCAGCCCAGCAGATGATGCTGCAGCAGCCAACCGAACTGCGTTCGCTGTTCACTTCGGCGGCCTACAACTTCACCGACAATCTGCGCTTTCATGCCACCGGCATGTATGCCGAGCGCGAAAGCGACCAGACCATCGCCGGCATGCCGCTGCAGTCCACCACCCAGGCCGGCTATCCGGTCTATATCTCGGCCGACAGCATCTACAATCCGCTGGTCGAACAGGGAGTCGCCGGCCAGGACATCACCTCCTGGAACCGCCGCATCACCGAGCTGCGGCGCCAGACGCATACCGATGCCAAGAGTTACCACTTCGATGTCGGCCTTGACGGCGACTTTGAACTGAACAACCACGACTGGCACTGGGACGCAGGAGTCAATTACAACAAATGGGATGCCACCAGCCGCGGCAGCGGCAATATCAATCTGATCAATCTGAAGAAGGCGCTGGGTCCCTCCTTCATCAATGCCCAGGGGGTGGCCCAATGCGGGACCTCGGCCGATCCCATCAGCCTGTCCTCCTGCGTGCCCTTCAATATCCTGGCCGGCCCCGGTGCGACCGGCAATGAGGCGGCTCTGAACTATATCAATGCACGCACCCTGAGCCGACAGTCCAGCGAGGTGAAACAGTACACGGCCAATATCGGCGGCGGCCTGTTCAATCTGCCGGCCGGTGAGGTGCAGTTCGCTTTCGGTTTCGAGCATCGAGACCTGTCCGGTTACGACCAGCCCGACTCGATGTCCAGCGCCGGCTACACCAGCGATCTGGCTGCGCAGCCCACCGATGGCGGCTATCACGCCAACGAGTTCTATGGCGAATTGAACATCCCGGTGCTGGCCGATCTGCCGGGTGCAAAGAAGTTCGACATCGATATCCAGAGCCGCTACTCCGATTACAGTGGCGATATAGGCTCGATGTTTCGTACCAAATATTCGTTCGTCTACCAGCCGTTCAATGATCTGATGTTCCGTGGCACGTATGCTCAGGGCATGCGTGCACCGGCCTTGATGGATACCTTCGGTGGCGGTTCGCAGACCTTCAGCGGCTATACCGACCCCTGCGATGTCGATTACGGCTCGACCAGCAATCCCAAGGTTGCCGCCGCCTGCCGTGCCGCAGGCCTGGGCAGCGATTTCCACCAGACCGATGCCAATGGCAATGCGGTCACCACCACCAATGCCCAGCCGCCCTCCGCTTATCTCAGCGGCGTCGGCAATGCCGGCCTGAAGCCTGAAACCAGCATCAGCCGAAGTCTGGGCCTGGTCTACAGCCCCAGCTATATCCAGGGACTGAACTTCAATGTGGATTTCTACAGCATCCGCATCGACAACATGATCACCACGCTGTCGGCCAGCACTATCCTGAGCCAGTGCTATGAAACCGGCGCCTACTGCGATCGTTTCAGTCGCGATCAGAACACTGGCCAGGTCGTGGATATGCAGGCCGGCAATACCAATCTGGGCTGGATGTCGACTTCGGGCTACCAGTTCGGCTTCACCTACAATATTCCGCAATTCACTGTCGCCGGTGCCGATATCGGCCGCTTCCAGGTCGGCATGAATGCCAACTATCTGCAGTCGTTCAAACAGCAAGCCACCCCGGATTCGGATGTGGTCAGCTATATCGGCCAATGGAGCTATCCGCGCTTCCGCGGCAACCTGGGCATCAACTGGAACCGCGGGGACTGGTCGGCGCAGTGGGATTTCCGCTACTACGGCTCCAGCCGCGATGTCTGCAACTACGATACCGAATGCAGCAATCCGGACTACTTCAACAACAGTTGGGGCTCCGATGGCTACAACCACAAGGGCTCGATCACCTATCAGGATCTGAACATCGCCTGGGCGGCACCATGGAACAGCTCGATTTCCTTCGGGATCCGCAACCTGTTCAACCGCAAGCCGCCAGTGAACTATTCGGTCGGCAACTCCAGTGCCGCTCCGTACGATCCGGCCTACGACATCGATCGTTACTTCTACCTGCAGTACTCGCAGAAGTTCTGATCGAACCGATGATCCATCGCGGATGATCCCGAAGGCTCCGGCGCCAAGCGCCGGAGCCTTCTTGTATCGGCATCTCGATGAGGTGCCAGAGACTACCAAGAGAAAATGATCATGAAGATGAGGCAGGCGCTGATCGGCGCCATCGCATATGCCATGGTGGCCGCGCTGCCGCTGCAGGCCAAGGCCAACGACACCTTGGCCGCCCAAATGGGAAAGGCTCGGTTCCATGCCGCCGGCCTGGATCAGTTGTCTCCCGCCCAGCTCGATGTACTGCAGGGCTGGCTGGCCCGTCACACCCGGCCGTTGCCGGTCGTGGTCGCGCCATCACAGGCCAGATCGGCCCGCCTGGCCGCCGCCGGCGGTATGGTCGAAGGTCAGCAGGGCGGTCTGGTCAGCGGCGATATCGCGGGTGATGGCGAGAACAAAAAGAAAAATGCCGCCATCGACAGCCGGATTGCCGGCCTGTTCAAAGGCTGGGGTCCGGGCAGCATCATCGCGCTGGCCAACGGCCAGCGCTGGCGCGTGATCGATGACAGCCGCCTGCAGATCGGCAAGCCATTGAACTCGCCACCCGTACATATCGCCAAATCGCTGTTCGGCACCTGGACGCTGCGCGTCAAGGGCTACAACACCCGGGCACGGCTTGAGCCCGTGAACTGAACATCAGCAAGGCGGATCGAGCGCGGGATGCCTAGAGCTCGCCATGATGGACAGGCTGATCAGCATCGTGGCTGCCGGCCAGATCCGGGCTTCGCCAAGGAGTACGCGCTTCCGCAAGTGGTCCCCCGGGGGCCTGCCCGTCGCCTGGAGCGCTTGAGACATCAGCAACTCCAACGTCATCCGCCCGTACAAACAGCCTGACGAGTACCCGGCTGCCACTTCACCTTGCACAAGGCGCCACCGCAGATGACGTGCGATGCAGACCTCTTATGCTTGCGCAATGATGACATCGAATGCGGTCATGGTCTGCAGGAATCCCCATTTCCAACGATCTGACAACGCAGCGATGTGCGACATGCCTTGTGGCAACGGAACTGGCCGCTTCAAGCCGCCCATCCGCAATCTAAAGAAAACATCAGATATGATCGCACTATCATGCGGATAGTGAAGTTTTTGACAAGTTCAAAGCAAGATCTTATTGACATTATTCCGGGGCGTCCCGTATTTTTACGAAACGTTAACTGAGACTGAGTCCGAGACGGACCTTCTCACGGTCAGCAACACAAAAAAAAGACCGTGCCGTTCGTAAATTTTACTGGGGGACTACCACGCATGAATTTCAGGGAAAACAGACTGGCGCTGGCCGTTCGCGGTGCCGTGGCCTTCGGCCTGGCGATCGCCGCCGGAAGCGCGATGGCGCAGTCGACGACGAATGACAACAACGCTGACCAGGGCCAGGCCAAGCAGCTGAAGGCTGTCCAGGTCACGGGCTCTGCCATTCGCAGCGTTGACTACGAAAACGCCCAGCCGGTGTTCACGATGAGCTCGGCCGATATCAAGAAGACCGGTCTGACCAATGTCGGCGATCTGCTGGCCAATCTGCCCATCGCCGGTACCCAGAATTTCAGCAAGGCGAGCACGCTGACTTCGAACAAGGAACAGGGCGGCCAGTACGTCAACCTGTACAACCTTGGCGAACAGCGCACTCTGGTATTGGTCAACGGCAAGCGCTGGATGACCAGCCTGTCCGGCCTGACCGACCTGTCGACCATCCCGGTCGCCCTGATCGATCATATCGACGTGCTGCAGGACGGCTCCTCGCCGATCTACGGTTCGGATGCCGTCTCCGGCGTGGTCAATATCATCCTGAAAGATCATTTCAACGGTGCCCAGCTGGATACCCAGATCGGCATGAATCAGGGTGGTGACGGTTCCACCGAGATGGCCAGCTTCACGGTGGGCACCGCCTCCAAGAAAGGCTCGATCATTTTCAATGCCAACTACAACCGCACCACTCCGGTGTGGGCGAAGGATCGCAGCTGGACCAACTCCATGTTCGGTCCCAACCATGTCGAAGACGGTCTGAGCGCGACCGGTCCCTGGGGCCGCTTCAGCCAGAACGGCACCACTTACGTGTTGAACCATACCGGCAACTACACCGGCAATGGCGTGGGTGCGGACTCCTCGAGTCTGGCCAACTACCACCAGGGTGTCGGCGCCAACGACTATTACAACTCGACCCAGCAGATGATGCTGCAGCAGCCCACCGAGCTGCGTTCGCTGTTCACCTCGGGCACCTACAATTTCACGGACAACTTCCGGTTCAAGGCAACCGGCATGTACTCCGAGCGTGATACCAACGACACCATTGCCGGCATGCCGCTGCAGGCGGGCACCCAGCCCAACTACCCGGTGTCGATCTCGGCGGACAGCGTCTACAACCCGACCGGCCAGGATATCACCTCCTGGTACCGCCGCATCACCGAGCTGCAGCGCCAGACCCGTACCAGCGCAAAGAGCTTCCATTTCGATGCCTCGCTTGAAGGCGAGTTCGAGCTGAACAGCCATGACTGGCATTGGGACACCGGCTTCAACTACAACAAGTGGGATGCCAGCAGCCAGGGTTCGGGCAATATCAACCTGGTCGCGCTGAAAAATGCTCTGGGCCCGTCCTTCATCAACAGTGCCGGTGTCGCTCAGTGCGGTACCGCCGCCGATCCGATCGCGCTGGGCACCAGCCTGTCAGCAGGCCAGTGCACGCCGTTCAATATCCTGGGTGGCCCATCGGCCTCGAACAGCGCAGCACTGTCCTACATCAATGCGCTGACCCAGAGCAGCCAGGAAAGTCTGGTGAAGCAGTACACCGCCAATATCGGCGGCGGCCTGTTCAACCTGCCCTACGGTGAAGTGCAGATCGCCTTCGGTTTCGAGCATCGCGATGTCTCCGGCTATGACCGTCCGGATTCATCTTCCAGCCTGGGCCTGACCAGCGATCTGGCCGCCATGCCGACCAGCGGTTCGTATCACACCAACGAAGTCTATGGTGAATTGAATATCCCGGTGCTGGCTGACCTGCCGGGTGCCAAGAAGCTGAACCTTGATATCCAGAGCCGGTTCTCCGACTACAGTGCCGGTATCGGCTCCACCGTGCGGACCAAGTACCAGTTCGTCTATCAGCCCTTCAACGACCTGATGTTCCGCGGTACCTTTGCGCAGGGCTTCCGTGCACCGACGCTGATGGATACCTTCGGCGGTGGCTCGCAGAGCTTCGATTACTATACCGACCCCTGCGATGCCAAGTTCGGCAGCACCAGCGATGCACGTGTGGCCGCAGCCTGTCATGCAGCCGGTCTGTCCAGCACCTTCCGCCAGACCGACTCGGCCGGCAATCCCGTCACGGCTCCCAATACGCAGAGCAACACGCCGTTCCAGAACGGGGTCGGCAACTCCAGCCTGAAGCCTGAAACCAGCATCACCCGCAGCCTGGGCCTGGTCTACAGCCCCAGCTGGTTGCCGGGTCTGAATTTCAATGTGGATTTCTACAGCATCCGCATCGACAACATGATCTCGGCGGTGGGTGCCAACTACATCCTCAACCAGTGCTACCAGCAGAGCAGCCAGGCCTATTGCGACCGCATCACCCGTGATACGACCACCGGCCAGGTGACCAATGTTCAGGAAGGCAATGCCAACCTGGGCTGGATGTCGACCTCCGGCTACCAGTTCGGCTTCCAGTACAACGTGCCGAAGTTCGACGTGGCTGGCCGTGACATCGGCCGTTTCCAGGTCACCCTGGACGGCAACTACCTGCAGTCGTTCAAGCAGCAGTCCTCGCCGGATTCCGACGTGGTCAGCTATGTCGGTCAGTGGAATTATTCGCGCTTCCGGGGCACCTTGGGCGTGAACTGGAGCAAGGGTGACTGGACCGCCGGATGGGATGCCCGCTACTACGGTTCCTTCCGTGACCAGTGCTGGAACACCGACCCGGCCGAAGAGTGCAGCAATCCCACCTATACCAATGGCAGCTGGGGTTATGACGGCTACAACCACAAGGGCGCCATTGTCTATCAGGACATGAACATGTCCTGGGCGGCACCGTGGAATGCCTCGATCTCCTTCGGCATCCGCAACCTGTTCGCCCGCAAGCCCCCGGTGACCTACTCGGTCGGCAATTCCAGTGCCGCCTACTACGACCCGATGCTGGACCTGGATCGTTACTTCTTCCTGCAGTACTCGCAGAAGTTCTGATCGAACCGATGATCCATCGCGGATGATCCCGAAGGCTCCGGCGCCAAGCGCCGGAGCCTTCTTGTATCGGCATCTCGATGAGGTGCCAGAGACTACCAAGAGAAGATGATCATGAAGATGAGGCAGGCGCTGATCGGCGCCATCGCATATGCCATGGTGGCCGCGCTGCCGCTGCAGGCCAAGGCCAACGACACCTTGGCCGCCCAAATGGGAAAGGCTCGGTTCCATGCCGCCGGCCTGGATCAGTTGTCTCCCGCCCAGCTCGATGTACTGCAGGACTGGCTGGCCCGTCACACCCGGCCGTTGCCGGTCGTGGTCGCGCCATCACAGGCCAGATCGGCCCGCCTGGCCGCCGCCGGCGGTATGGTCGAAGGTCAGCAGGGCGGTCTGGTCAGCGGCGATATCGCGGGTGATGGCGAGAACAAAAGAAAAATGCCGCCATCGACAGCCGGATTGCCGGCCTGTTCGAAGGCTGGGGTCCGGGCAGCATCATCGTGCTGGCCAACGGCCAGCGCTGGCGCGTGATCGATGACAGCCGCCTGCAGATCGGCAAGCCATTGAACTCGCCACCCGTACATATCGCCAAATCGCTGTTCGGCACCTGGACGCTGCGCGTCAAGGGCTACAACACCCGGGCCCGGCTTGAGCCCGTGAACTGAACATCAGCAGAAGCCTGTCGATTGCAGCGATCCGTACTGTTCCTGCAATCGGCATCCGGCTTGCTTTCGTACCGGATCACAACAACTCGTAAGCACCACTTGCCGACATGCTCCGAGGCCACTCGGCCACGCACGTCGACTGACAGCCGCACGCCCATACCTCGCACCTGAAGCCGCACCGGATGTGTTTGCGCCACGCATTCATCATGGAATCTTCGATGTCTTGTGCAGCATGGATGTCCAAACGTCGACATATCCCATGATGCTGAATATCAAGCCGTCTTTTCAGAGCCAGCAAAGGCTTGCAGGCCGCCGGCGGCCTGACGGCCTGGCACCGGGCCAATCGCTGTTGACACACAGCGCGGCTCGCGCGCGGATCGGCTTCTCCATGCCCAGCACCATCCCCGGAACGGAGTCACGCCGTCAGGTTGCTACGTTTCGAAGCTGGTGATCGGAAAAGCATCGACAGCTTCTTGCTTGGTCATGCAAGACCATCCGACGGTGCAGGTTTTCACCGATCAGGAAATCTCACTTTCCTTTCACCATCCCTTGGCTAAAAGTCACTTAGGTACGCAAATACTTGCGATCATGCCTGCGCGACCAGGTCCTGATCGATGGACGTATTCACCGGGGCACTGTCCATGGCTTTCAGAAACTCTCGAGCGGCATCTGCCGCCGACAGTACGGTCGACATCGTTCCGTGGATTCGCCGGCAGCCACGCGGTGGCCGGACGCCCTCCATTTCAAGCCATGGGCCATCCGGCAACGCGTTGTTGACCTCGTCAAGAGGGCTGCCATCCATTGCCATCGCCACGCAGTTCACACCACCACCCGTATCGCCAGGGATGGACTGCACGGAGCGATGCTCGAATCGACAAGCTGCCGGTCGCGACAGACGTCTGGATCGGGGGCCTGAGCGTCACATCAACAGTCAAGGGGGTTTCCCTGTTCGCGGCTGTCGGCCGAGTCATCTTGGCGGACGACCTGAAGCGGACGGGAATGACGTTGAACATCCTGCAGGGGAGGAAGAAGCAAATGCAATGGAAGATCAGACATCCGCGCGCATGGATAATCCATCGCTCTGCGGTAGCCGCCGCCATCATCGGACTGCTCGGTGCAAGCAGCCATCTTTTCGCCCAGAGCACCACAGGCGATATCAACGGTCTGGCCCCGCCTATACAAGGTGAGTCGGCCAGAATCACCGGACTCGACTCCGGACTTGTACGTCAAATGCCAGTCGGTACGGACGGCCGTTTCCGTTTCACCGCCCTGCCGATAGGCCGCTACCGGATTGAGCTTCTGACCAGCCAAGGCCAGCCCGAAAGCCGGATCATCAACGTGGTGGCAGGTCAGGCCCAATCGGTCGACTTCAATCATCGCAGCGCCAGACAGCTTGAAACTGTCACGGTTACCAGCAACAGTGTTCCGGCCATCGACATCACTTCGACCGAAGCCCGATCGACTTTCTCTGCAGCCCAGTTGAACGCACTGCCGGTGCCTCGCGATGTCGTCGATGTCGCCTTGCTGACGCCGGGGACCACCGCCGGCAATGCCGTGTTCGGTACCTTGCCATCCTTCGGTGGATCATCCGTTGCCGAGAACAGTTATTACGTCAACGGTTTCAATGTCACCAACCTGTACAACAGTCTGTCATTTGCCGAAGTGCCATTCCAGGCCATCGACCAGCTGGACATCCAGACCGGTGGCTATGGCGCGCAGTACGGCTTTTCCACCGGCGGCGTGACCAGCGTCAATATCAAGCGCGGTACCAATCAATGGAAAGGCGGCATCAGCTACACCGGGGTACCGAACGCACTGCGTGAAAACCAGCCGACGGTCTATCGTGCCAATGGCTCGGTCTATCGCAACTACAGCAAGAACACCTCGCTGAGCAATCTCTACAATGTCTGGATCGGCGGTCCATTGATCAAGGACAAGCTGTTCCTGTTTGCCCTGGGCCAGGTCGCCAATGCACACAGCACCAGCTATTCCGGTGGGCCGCAGACGTCCAATGAAAGCGCGAACATCAACTCTTCAGCCAACTCCAATGCGGACAAAAGCCCTTACTGGGTGCTCAAGCTGGACTGGAACATCACCGACAACCACCATCTGGAATACACCGGTTTCAGCAATGTCCAGACCAGCAACCAGAGCATGTTCAATGCTGGCTACGATGACAACGGAACCCCGTACAAGAGCGACTATCTGGGCCAGTACTACAGCAGGACCGGCGGCCGCACCGACATTTTCAAATATACCGGGCAGCTGACCGATGATCTGACGCTGTCGGCCCAGTGGGGGCGCATGCGCAGCCAGGATTCCAGCTGGACCGTCAGCCCCAACGGGGTCAAGAGCACTTACGACGGCAATATCAACAGCCCGGGCAGCGGTTGCCCGATCGTCGCCTACGGTGAGGGTCTGAGCGGACCGCAATGCAATATCGTCAGTACTCTTGGTCGCTATGACGGGATGGATACCCGCAATGCCGCCCGCATCGATCTTGACTGGCGCATTGGCGATCACGAGCTGGCCGGCGGCTACAGCGACGAGCGCTGGAACTCCATCGCCGGCGACGCCTATTCGGGCGGCCACTACTATTTCTACCCCAATGACAGTCAGGTGATCGATACCATCTTCAATACCGGTGGCGCCATCAAGGTCATCCAGAAATCCTGGTATTTCGAAGACCACTGGCAGGCGACCGATCGTTGGCTGATCTATGCCGGCATCCGCAATGACAGCTTTACCAACAAGAATGGCAACCAGCAGGCTTTCGTCAGCCAGGACAATATCTGGCAGCCCCGGCTGGGCTTTACCTGGGATGTGCTGGGTGATCAGAGCACCAAGCTCTGGGGTACTGCCGGTCGCTATTCACTGCCGATTGCCGCCAATGTCGCCCTGCGTGCCGCAACGGCTTCGCGCTACACCCAGGATGTCTACAGCTTCAGCGGTCGCGATCCGATGACCGGCGCCCCACTGAATCTTGGGCCGTCACAAAGCCATACCATCTACAACGGGGAAAACGGCAGCACGCCCAATCCCGGCGCGATCGCCTCGACTTCGCTCAAGCCATACACTCAGGACGAATTCATCCTGGGCTTTGCCAAGACCCTGCAAAGCGGCAATGACTTCGTCAACAACTGGACCCTGGGCATCAAGGCCACGTATCGAAAGCTGCGTACCGCCATCGACGACACCTGCGACTCCAGGCCCATGTATGCCGCCGCCCAGGCCAATGGCGTCGCGGGCGCCTGGGATGATGAATGGAGCGTACCCGAGAACATGCCCGGCTGCTGGCTGTTCAATCCGGGCAGCGCATTGAGCCTGACCACGCCACTGGACAATACGTCCAACAGCTACAAGGTGACGATTCCCGGCAACCAGCTGGGACCCAAGGCCAAGCGCCAGTATGAAGGCGTGGTGCTGAGCGCCGAAAAGACCGCCGAACGTTACTACATCAGCGCGTCCTATACCTGGTCGCGCAGTTTCGGCAATACCGAGGGCCTGGTCAAATCCAGCAATGGCCAGGACGATACCGGCACCACCGCCGATTTCGACTTCCCCGAGGTCATGATCGGTGCGAACGGCTACCTGCCCAATGACAGACGCCATGCCATCAAACTGTATGGCGGCTTCAAGCTTTCGCCGGAATGGTCATTCGGCGTCAATCTGCTGGGCCAGTCGGGCGCCCCGATCAGCTGCTATGGCGGCGGCGGCGGCGGCAGCACCTTCGATACATGGTTTGGCTATTCAGGCCAGTTCCACTACTGCAATGGCCGGATCAGCCCGGAAGGTCGCAGCGGACGCACACCCTGGCTGTGGACCTTCAGCCCCAATGTGCAGTACAAGCCAGCCTGGGCCAAAGGCCTTTACTTCCAGTTGACCGCCTTGAACCTGTTCAACAACGACACCCCGACCTTTGTCTGGGAGCGTGCCGAAGGCATCGACAACTCCGGCAAGGTGAAACCTACCAGATACTACAATTACAAGCTGCCGAAATACTTCAATACGCCCCGCTATGTGCGGCTGCAGGTCGAGTACGACTTCAATCTCTGAGTCCGCCCGGCAGCCCGGAAATCCTGTCCATGGAGAAGGCATCGGGTCGACGGTCAGCTGCAAACGGAAACGCCCGGCGAATCACTTCGCCGGGCGTTTCAATGCGTGAGACAACTGCCAGGCGCCGGAATCAGGCGCCGGCACTGCCCAGCCGGCGGCCCAGGCGCTCGTTGAAGCTGACCATGGCCTCGGCGTCACTCATCACGCCGCGCGGCCCCAGGATGTCATAGAGATCGGCCAGAAGATCGGTATTGTCGACCATCCGCAGGGCCGAATTGGCCAGCGCAAGATTCGACTGCAGTATCTTCATCGCCACCGCCAGCCGCTCCGAGTCCACCGCATGACCGCTGGCCTGCAAGGTGCTGGCTGCCATGCCCAGCCGGCTGCCTCGCCCGGCGACTTCCTCGCGCAGGGAGCTGCCATCTTCACGGGTGTCGGCACTCGGATCGGCAAGAATCTGGCCCTCACCGGCGACCAGCCAGACCAGCGAAACACCCAGCGTCTTGGCCAGAGTCACGCAGCGGGCTCGCGAGGGATCGGTATGACCATCACGCCAGCTGCGTACCACGCCCTCGGAAAAGCCGCAGCGACGTGCGATTTCGGTGGCACTGCCGGCACGCTGGATCAGTACCTTGATACGGTCGGCAAAGGTACTGGCCGGCAACTCGTTGTTATGAACTTCGGCCATGGCGGCATCCTCGGTTCGAATAGGTTGGGACCGGCCATCAAAAACAACCGGGACCGGATCGACGAACCCTTGGCTCGGCGATTTTTCGCAAGATAGTGCGCTGTCTGTACCTCGCAATTATCTGCTTGGCGACCTTTCGTCAAACTTACTATCTGCACACGTTTTATTTAATCTCGTCGATGGATTCACGTACAAGGCATTGACTTGTATGCAATGAAAGGCCGCCCCCCCCCCCGGGGCGTCCGGCTGACAGGCACAGCTCCGAGGACCGAACGAGCATTCTCATGATCCGCAAGGCAAGCAACCATGTTCGCATTAAGTTGCGATACATCTTTCACTCAAGCCGACGTCAGCTGAACCACATCAGTCCGCTCGAGTTCCGGCGATCGCCAGCGATCTGCCGTTTCGAAGGCGGGCCCGGACACGCTCGGAAATCCTTGAAAAGACGACGTAAAGAGCCGGCGTGCTGAGCAAGGTCAGGCTCTGCGAAATCAACAGACCGCCGACCATCGCGATACCCAGCGGACGGCGCAGTTCCGAGCCCTGCCCCAGACCGATCACCAGCGGCACCGCGCCCAGCAAGGCCACCATGGTCGTCATCATGATCGGACGGAAACGCACCAGACTGGCTTCGCGGGCGGCCTCGAAGGGTGTCATGCCTTGCTCTCGCTGGGCGACCAGAGCGAAGTCGATCATCATGATCGCGTTTTTCTTGATGATGCCGATCAGCAGCACCAGGGCGATCTGGGCGATCACCGACAGATCGGTATGCGTCAGCCACAGCGCCAGCAAGGCACCTACGCCCGCGGCCGGCAGGGTCGACAGGATGGTAACCGGATGGATCAGACTCTCGTACAGCATGCCAAGCACGATGTAGACCGTGGCGATAGCACCGAACACCAGCCAGATCATTCCGTTCATGGATTGCTGGAAGCGCCGGAAGTCACCGCCGATATTCAGTTTCATATCGCCCGGCATACGCAGGGCGCTGGCCGTGGCCTGGACCAGAGCAAGCGCCTCGCCCATGCTCACCCCGGGCGCGAGATTGAAACTGAGATTCATTGTCGTCTGCTGGTTTTCATGGGTGATCTGCGCCGGAGCCAGACCCGGTACCTGATGGGCCACGGTGCTGAGCGGCACCATCGCTCCGCTGCTGGTCGCCACCTGCAGCTGATCCAGCGCCCCGGGGGTGCCGATCAGCGATGGTATGGCATTGAGCACCACCCGGTACTGGTTGAGCGAGGCATAGATATAGCCGATCGCGCGCTGTCCGAAGGCGTCATCCAGCTCATTGTCGATATCGCCGATGCCGATGCCCAGCCGGGAGGCGAGATCACGGTTGATCACGATATTCTGACGCAGCCCCGCCATGTCGACATCGGTGCCGACATCGCGCAGCATCGGGTTCTTTTTCAGCGCATCCTGCAGCCTGGGCAGCCACTGCTGCAGTTCCTCGCTGTTGTCGCCCTGCAAGGCGATCTGGTATTGCCCGCCCTGGCTGGTCCCGCCACCACCACCACTGGGCAGATCCTGGATCGGGCGCAGACGCAAGCTCATGTCGGGATAGCGTTCGGCCTTGGCCGACAGCCGGGTCAGCGCGGCCGCCGTCGTTTCACGGCGGCCCTGCTCGCGGGTCTTCAGCTGGATATCGAAGCTGGCGCTGGTACCTTGCCGGCTGCTGCCCAGACGGGCACCGACATGGGCCACCGCCGGATCGGCCAGCAGCATTTCGATGAGACGGTTGAGTCGACGACTGCTGTCGGCAAAAGACACCGTGGAACTGGCCATCGCCCGCCCCCGGATCAGACCCGTGTCCTGCTCCGGGAACAGGCTGCTCTGGACCTGACCGGAAAGGAAGACGGTCACCCCGATCATCGCCAGCGGCGTCAGCGCAAAGGCCAGAGCATGACGCAGCGAGAAATCCAGAGCCCGGGTATAGACACGAAGCATGGCCGCATGGCCGGCCTCCAGCCATCGGCCCAGCCGGGAAGTCGGCTCGTCCTCGGTGTCGGCCTGCAGAAACAAGCCGCACATCGAAGGGGTCAGGGTCAGCGACACCACGGCCGAGACAATGATGGCCGCGACCAGGGTGACCGAGAAGGCATTGAAAAACATGCCGACCACGCCGCCGGCAAACAGCAGCGGCACGAATACCGCCACCAGGGATACCGTGATCGCAACGATGGTGAAGCCGATTTCACGACTCCCCAGCAGGGCGGCCTGCAGCCGCGGCACGCCCTGATCGACATGACGGACAATGTTTTCGATCACCACGATGGCATCGTCCACCACGAATCCGATCGCGATCACCAGAGCCAGCAGGGTCAGATTGTTGAGCGTGTAGCCGCAGGCATACATCACGATGATCGCGCCAGACAGTGCCAGCGGCACCGCGATGGTGGCGATGATGGTCGGTGCCGCCCGGCGCAGGAACAAGGCCATGGTCAGCACCACCAGAGCCAGGCTGATCAGCAACGTCAGCTGGACCTCGCGCAGCGATGAACGGATGGTCGGCGTGCCGTCGAAATAGGGGGTCAGGGTGGTACCAGGCTGCAGATAGCTGTTGAGCTCGGGCATCAGCGCCTTGATGTGGTCCACCGTGGCAATCACATTGGCATTGGATTGCTTGTAGACATACATGATGATGCCGTGCCGCGTGCCGAACCAGGCCGCCTGGTTGGCATCCTGGGTGCCTTCGTAGACATGAGCCACCGCGGACAGCTTGACCGGTACCGTATTCTCGGTGGCCACGATCAGGTTGGCGAAATCAGCGGCCGTATGCAGGGCATCATTGGACTGCAGCGCCACCGTGGTTTTCCCGTTGGAGAGAAACCCCTCAGGCGACACCACATTGGCCGCGCGGATGGTATTGCGGATCTGATCGGCCTGCAGGCCCATGGAATTGATCAGCCGCGTGTTCAGATCAATCCGGACCGCCGGCGTGGCAGCACCCGAGATATCGACTTCGGAAACGCCGGTGACCTGACGCAGCCGCTGCGCCAGAATCGAATCGGCGGCATCGTACAGTTCGCGGGCAGATTGGGTGGTCGAGGTCAGGGCAAAGGCAATGATGGGGTCGTCGTTGGGATTGGCCTTCTCGTAGCTCGGCGGACTGTTGAGGCCTGACGGCAGATCCGACATCGAAGCGTTGATCGCCGCCTGCACCTGACGGGCCGCCGCATTCACGTCGGTGCCGATATTGAACATCAGAAAGATCTGGCTGCTGTTCTCCGAGCTGGACGAACGCATCGAATCAATGCCGGGAATCTGCGCCAGATGCCGCTCCAGCGGCGCGGTCACGGTCGATGCCATGGTATTGGCATCGGCGCCCTGTTCCGAGGCCTGCACGAAAATGGCCGGAAATTCCATATCCGGCAAGGCCGCCACGCCCAGCAGCGCATAGCAAATGATGCCGGCGACGAAGATCCCGATCGCCAGCAGCGAGGTGCCGATAGGACGGCGAATGAAGAAGGCGGACAAATTCATACAACAGCCAACATGAGGGAATGCAGCGTCAAGGACATGGCAGGCACACACCGAGGCCTGCCCTGTTCAAACGCAAAATAACGCCGTCGGTTGAATCCCGCAGCCACGCCCATCAGACACGCGGCTGCGACGTACCCATGGCGATAGCGCGGCGTTCCCGCCAGCCGCGCAGACGCACGGACAAGCGTTCCATGTACAGGTAAATCACTGGCGTGGTGTAAAGGGTGATCAACTGCGACAGCAGCAGACCACCAACAATGGCCACGCCCAGCGGCTTGCGCAGCTCCGAGCCGATGCCATTGCCCAGCGCCAGCGGGATCGCGCCCAGCATCGCCGCGGCCGTGGTCATCATGATGGGACGGAAGCGCAGCAGGCAGGCCCGCCGGATCGCGGCGTGGGCATCCATGCCGGTACGCTGGGCCTCCAGCGCGAAGTCGATCATCATGATGGCGTTCTTCTTGACGATGCCGATCAACAGCACGATGCCCACGATGCCATCCACCGACAGGCTCATGCCGCACAGCATCAGGCCCAGCAAGGCACCGACACCGGCCGGCGGCAGGGTCGAAATGATCGTCAGCGGGTGGATGTAGCTTTCATACAACACGCCCAGCACGATATAGATCACCACCAGCGAAGCCAGCAACAGCAGTACCTCATTGGTCAGACTGCTGGAGAACTCGGCGGCATTGCCGATGAACTGGCCACGGACCTGGGGCGGCAGCTTCAGTTCGGCCTGGACCTGATCCAGCGCCTTGACGGCATCGGACAGCGAATAGCCGGGCGCCAGATTGAACGACAAGGTCACCGCTGGCAGCTGCTGCTGATGGCTGATCACCAGCGGCGCGGTAGTCGGCGTGACGGTGGCCAGCGAAGCCAGGGTGATCGATGAGCCGGCACCGACCACGATACCGGTATTGGCGGTGCCCAGACCGGTGGTGGTGGACGAGTTGCTGGACGAGACCTGGCCATAGCTGGTGGCATTGGTGCCGGTCAGGGCGCCACTGCCATTGCTGGCAACCGCCAGCCGATTGAGCAGGGAGACACTGTCGCGGAACTGAGGTGCCACTTCCAGCACGACCCGGTACTGGTTGAGCTGGGTGAAAATCGTCGAGATCTGGCGCTGGCCGAAGGAGTCGTACAAGGTGTCGTCGATGGTCTGCACCGGGACGCCCAGCCGGCTGGCCAGATCACGGTTGATATGCAGATCCAGAGCATTGCCGCGGTCGGCAAGATTGTTGTCGACATCAGCCAGCTCGGGTCGGGCCTGCATCAGCTGGGTCATCCGCTTGGCATAGGTGCCCAGCTCGGTGGTATCCAGATCCGACAGCACATACTGGTATTCAGTAGCCGACACCTGGGTATCCAGGGTCACGTCCTGCACCGGCTTCAGATACAGCGCGACACCGGGAATGCCAGCGGCGGCCTGCTGCAGCCGGCGCAGAACCTGCTGGATGTTGCCGCGCTTGTCCCGGTCTTTCAGCACGATACTGAGCTGGCCCTGGTTGAGGGTGGGATTGATCGAGCCGACGCCGACAAAAGCCGCGACACCCGCCACATCGGCAACCTGGCGTACCGCCTTGGCCACGGCCTCGGTGCGTTGTTCCATCTGCGGAAAGGCGATGTTCTGATCGGCCTGGACCACGCCTGTGATCATGCCGGTATCCTGTTCCGGGAGCAGACTCTTGGGTATCTCGACATACAGCAGCACGGTCACCGCCACCGTGACCATCGCAACCAGCAAGGTCAGCCGCTGGCGGGCAAGCACCCAATCCAGCGAACGCTCGTAGCCAAGTACCAGCCGCGACCAAAACGTGCGCCGACCTTCGGCCTGATGCCGTTCATGTGCGTCATCCCCTTCCGGCAGCGCATCGGGCCGCAGCAGATAGGCGCACATCATCGGGGTCAGGGTCAGCGAGATCAGCATCGACAGCGTCACCGCGATGGTCAGCACCCAGGCGAATTCGTGGAACAACCGGCCGGTGACGCCCGGCATAAGCAGCAGGGGCAGGAACACCGCAACCAGCGAAATGGTCAGCGACAGCACGGTGAAGCCGATTTCCCGCGCGCCATGCTCGGCCGCCTCCGGACCGCTGCGACCCTGCTCGATATAGCGGACGATGTTTTCGATCATCACGATGGCATCGTCGACCACGAAGCCGGTCGCGACGGTCAAGGCCATCAACGACAGATTGTCCAACGACATGTTGGCGAAGGCCATCACCCCGAAGGTGCCCATCAGCGACAACGGCACCGCGATCGAGGGGATGACGGTCGCCCAAAGCCGGCGCAGGAACACGAAGATCACCGCCACCACCAGGACGATGGTCAGCAGCAAGGTGTACTGCACGTCGGTGACCGAGGCACGGATGGTCACGGTGCGGTCGGAAAACACCTGCAACTTCACACCCGCCGGCAGCACGGCCTGCAGCTGCGGCAACAGCTGGTGGATCTGCTGCACTGTCTTGACGATGTTGGCACCCGGCTGGCGCCGGATGTCCAGCAAGACCGCCGGCTGGTCATTGGCCCACGCGGCCAGCTGGTCGTTCTCGACCCCGTCGACCACCTGGGCCACATCCTTCAGCCTGACCGGCGCACCGTTGCTGTAGCTGATGATGATGTTGCGATAGGCATCGGCATTTTCCAGCTGATCGTTGGTGCCGATGCTGTAACTCTGGGTGGCGCCGTTGAGGGTACCCTTGGGCGCGTTCACATTGGCCTCGGTCAGCGCGCTGCGGACGCTTTCCATGGTCAGGCCCATGTTCGCCAGCTGGGCCGGGTTGATCTGGATCCGCACCGCCGGCCGCACATTGCCGGCAATCGAGACCAGACCCACACCCGGCACCTGGGCCAGCTTCTGGGCCAGAATCGAATCGGCGTAATTGTTGACCTCGCGCAGCGGCAAGGTCTTCGAAGTCATCATCAGGCTGATGATGGGCGCATCGGCCGGATTGACCCGGTTGTAATAGGGCTGGTAAGGCAGCGTGGCCGGCAAGGTGCTCTTGGACTGGTCGATGGCCGACTGCACGTCCTGCGCTGCCACGTCCAGATTTCGGTCCATCGCAAACTGCAGCACGATGGTGGACAGCCCGGCCGAAGAGTCCGAGGTCATCATCTGCAGACCGGAGATCTGCCCCAGGTTGCGTTCCAGCGGCGTGGTGATCAGGGACGCCATGGTGGATGCACTGGCCCCCGGATACTGGGTCACCACCACCATGCTGGGCGCTTCGATATCCGGCAGCGCGGCCACCGGCAGCTGGCGGTAGCCCAGCACGCCGAGCAGCAGCAGGGCCACCATCAACAGGGAGGTGGCGATCGGCCGGCGGATGAATATCGACGAAAATCCCATAAATACCTTGCGCTGCGGGCAGATCGACGCCCAGGGCTCACGAGCGTTGCCGCTGCACCTCGTGTGCAGCGGTTCCTGTCATCGGTCCGGCTTAGTGCGGACCACCATGGCTGCCACGATGCATCGCGGCACCCGCCTTCTTCAGCTCGGCCGCGGTCGGGGCCGCCGGCACCTGACCCGGCTGCATCGCATTGACCTTGCTGCCCGGCTTCAGACGGAACTGACCTTCGGTCACCACCACATCATTCAGGGCCAGGCCCTTGTTGATCAGCACATGGCTGTCACCGACTTCGCTGCCCACCGTGACCGACTGCATCTTCACTGTCTTGTCGGCCTGGACCAGATAGACATAGTCGCCATCCGGTCCGCGCTGCACGGCCTGCGAGGGAATCACCAGCCCGTCATGGACAGTGCGCACCTTCAATCGCACATTGGCATATTCGCCCGGCCACAGCTCGCCATGGGTATTGGGGAATACCGCACGCAGCTTGTAGGTGGAGGTCCCGGTCGCAACCTGGTTGTCCACTACCTCGAGATAGCCGTCATTGGCACGGACACCGGTATTGTCCCGGTTCATGACGTTGACCTCGAGCCGGCCTTCATGCGCGGCACCCCGCACATCGTCCAGGGTCGACTCCGGCAAGGTGAAGATCACATAGATCGGCGTGATCTGGGTCAATACCACGATATCGCTGGAAGTCGTCAGCTGGTTGCCGATATCGACCTGGCGGATGCCGGCGATACCATCGATGGGCGAGCGCAGCTGGGTGTAGCTCAGCTGCACCCGGGCGTACTGTACCGCCGCCTTGTCGGATGCCACTGTCGCCTTGAGCTGGGCCACGTTGTTGGTATAGGTATCCATGTTCAAGGCCGAGACATAGCCCTTGGAGAGCAGCTTCTTGTTGCGCTCATAGGTGCTGATCGCCGTATCCAGCGATGCCTGGTCCTGCAAGGTCTTGGCGAGGTCCTGGTCCAGCGTTGCCTGATAGGGACGCGGATCGATCACGGCCAGCAGGTCGCCCTTCTTGACCGCCTGCCCTTCTGCAAAATGCAGACTGAACAGTCGACCGGAAATCTGTGGCTGGATGGTTACCGAGTTGAGCGCGGTCACCGTGCCCTGGTTGACCAGATAGATCGGCACGTCCTGAGCCTTGACCGACTCCACCGTGACCGGCACAGGATCGGAGGCGCCCGCATCCCCTGCCGATTTGCCGGTAGCGGATGCCGCGCTGGCCGGCCCGTGGCCATGGTGCATCCCACCCGCCCGGTCTCCGCCCGGCCGCAGGAAATGCAGTCCGACCAGAACCAGAACGACAACGATGACGAGGATCACCGCAATTTTCAAAACACGCGACATGCAGTCACTCCAGAAATATGCACAGCGATCCGATATGCCGCCCGGACCCGCCCCAGAACGGGGCCGGAACGAAGTCCGGCCCCCAGCATGGAGAATAGATGCAGTTGAACGCCTTTTGCCCCTGCCAGTTGACATGGGAAGACCATGACCCATGGCAGGGGCTCCCTGCCGACTTGATGCCTGGCTTCCCGTTCCGACACCGGCAGGCAAGCGTCCGATCTTTCCCTGCAGCTATCATAACCAGCTATTTCGACAATAACTTTTCAGCGTGAAATCCGCATCTGCCCTGGAGTCGCAACGGCTCCAGATGTATCAGCCTGAAGCCATTCCCGGGCAAAGTCCTGCAGATCGCCGAACAAGGTCTCGAACACTGGCTGCAAGGCCTGCGAGCGTATCTGCAACTGCGGCAACATTTCCGCCAACGGGTTGGCGAAACGCAGACGCCGCGAAATGCCGCTCAAGGCCGCCTGCAGCTCCACCGGATCCGCATAGCCCGCCGGCAGATGATGCGCCTGCATATAGGCCCGAAACCGGCGCAGCTCTGGCGTCAGCCAAGCATCGTGGCTGCACAGCAGCGCCTCAAGCTCCAGCGAGTATTCCGCCAGCGATTGTCCGGTCCAGCGCGAAAAATCCAGAGCCAGACAGTGGTCAAACCAGATATCCAGTCCGATCCCGGCGAAGCGACGATACGGCGCGACAAAACTGTTACGCGCCTCGACCACAGACGGATGACGATCAGTAAAGCCATCGATGGCACGATGCAGACGCACACCCCGTTGCAGCCCGAGCGGCCATGCCGGCGCTGGGGACCCGTGCACGAAATCGCCCAGAAAGCCGCCCAGCCGCAACCAGGGGTCTGGCCCGGCCAGCACGGCGTGCGCCAGAAAATTCACAGGCCAGCTCCTCATGTCCGCTTGGCGTATCATCGCAACCATGACTATGCCACAGCCTGCGCGCCTGCCTCCCTTCCCGGAAACCGCCACCACGCTGCTGCTGGACGGTCCCTGCGGGCCGTTGCAGGTCCTCGCGCAGCAGGCCGCTCCCCATGCCCGGGCCGCGGCCACAGCCGTGATCTGCCATCCGCATCCACTGCAGGGCGGCACCATGCAGAACAAGGTGGTGACGATGCTGGAACGCAGTCTGCGCGAGCGCGGGCTGGCCACGGTACGGTTCAATTTCCGTGGCGTCGGCGAGTCGGCTGGTGCCTATGACGACGGCAACGGCGAGGGCGATGATCTGGCTGCCGTCGTCAACTGGGTCCGCGCCAGCCGACCCGATGATGCCCTTTGGCTGGCAGGGTTTTCCTTCGGCAGCTATGTCTCGATCCGCAATGCTCGGCGACTGGCCGCCGACGCCCTGATCAGCGTGGCCCCCCCGGTCGGACGCTGGCCCTTCGAGGACATCGCCCTGCCCGGATGCCCGTGGTGGGTGATTCAGGGCGATCAGGACGAAATCGTTGATCCGACCGCCGTCCATGCCTGGATCGATCGACTGCCGTCGTCCCCCAGCCTGGTCCGGCTGCCGGATACCGGACATTTCTTCCACGGCAAGCTGCTGGATCTGCGCCGCGAACTGCAGGCCGCCGCCCTGCCCTGGCCCGCCGTCGCTACGACCTGAACCGGGACGGCCCCGCGCCGGAGCCGGGCATGCGTTATCCTGTCGCGGTCATGGATATGTTCCAGCCGCCTGCCTCTGAGTGATGACCGAGCAATTGTCGAAGGATCTGGCCCCCGGCCTCCGCTATGAACAAGGTGCCGCCACCGGCCAGTGGGAACTCGATCCCGTCCAGCTGAAGGTGATGCCCGAATTCGACCGGATCTGGCAGGCGTGCCGGGACATCCCGCCCCCCCGTCCGGGTCTGCTGGGCCGGCTGCAACGGGCGATCAACGGTGGCCCCGCACAGATTCCCGGCCTGTACCTGTGGGGCAGCGTGGGTCGCGGCAAGACCTTCATGATGGACCTGCTGGTGGCCAGTCTGCCGCCCGCTCAGGTGATTCGCCGGCACTACCACCGCTTTATGGCCGAAGTGCAGGATCGCCTGCGCGAGCTCGACGGCCAGCGTGACCCCCTGGTCCAGGTAGCCGCCGGTATCGCCGCCCGCTGCCGGGTGCTTTGCCTGGACGAGTTTCTGGTCCACGACATCGGTGACGCAATGATTCTCTCCGGCTTGCTGCAAGGCTTGTTCGAGCGTGGTCTGACCCTGGTCACCACCTCCAATACCGCCCCGCCGGACCTGTATCGGGAAGGTCTGCAACGAGCCCGGTTCCTGCCTGCGATCGCCTTGCTGGAAGCGCATTGCCATGTCCACGAAATGGTCTCTCCGCGCGACTGGCGCCTGCGGGCCTTGCAGCAGGCCCCGGTGTGGCTGACCCCGGCCGATGCCGATGCCGAGCGGGAACTGGAACGGATCTTCGCCAGCCAGGCCGACGGTGAAGTCCGCGAAGGCGGCAGTCTGGAGATCCTCGGCCGGCCTGTGCCCTTGCGCAAACAGGCCGCCGGCATGCTGTGGTTCGATTTTCCCGCCCTGTGCGAAGGCCCCCGTTCGGTCGCCGACTATATCGCCCTGGCCAAATCCAGCCCGGAAGTGATCCTGGCCTCGGTCCCGGTGTTCGACGGCAGCACTGACGATGCGGCACGCCGCTTCATCAGCCTGATCGATGAATTCTACGACCGGCATGTGAAGCTGGTGATCTCGGCCGAGGCCCCGATCACTGACCTGTACCGCGGCGAACGGCTGCAGGCCGAGTTCGGCCGTACCCAGTCGCGGCTTATCGAGATGCAGAGCGAGGCCTATCTGGAGCTGCCGCACCGGGTCGATTGAGCCTGTCCGGCGGCCGCTGGCAGCATGACTTCCGGCCCCTTTGCCTGCCATCCAGATGTAATATTATAACATCTCATACAGAGCGCGGAGTCATCGATGAAATACCTGACAGGCGGCATGCTTGCCCTGCTGGCCGGCATATCCGGAACGGCCATGGGTGATGAGGGGATGTGGACCCTGGATCATCTGCCGGTGCAGCAGATCCAGCAGCGTTACGGCTTCACGCCCAGCGCGCAGTGGATCGATCTGGTCCAGCATGCCTCGGTCAGGCTGGCCGAAGGCTGCTCCGGCTCCTTTGTCTCCGCCAATGGTCTGGTGATGACCAATCACCATTGTGCCAACGGCTGCCTGTCCCAGCTCTCGGGCAAGGGCAGAAATTACATGGATGATGGCTTTGTCGCGGATCGTCGCGAAGACGAAGCCAAGTGCCCGACCATGGAAATCAACCAGCTGGACGCGATCACCGACGTCACCGCCCGGGTCAATGCCGCCACCGCCGGCACCCATGGCGCGGCACGAATGGCCGCGATCCGCGCCATCGACAGCCGGATCGAACAGGAATGCATTGCCGGCCATGCCAGCCAGTGGCGCTGCGACGTGGTCAGCCTGTATCACGGCGGCCGCTATGCACTGTATCGCTACCGCCGCTATCAGGACGTGCGGCTGGTATTCGCACCCGAACAAGGTATCGCCTTCTTCGGAGGCGATCCGGACAACTTCAATTTTCCGCGCTACGACATGGATGTCACCTTTTTCCGTGCCTATGTCGACGGCAAGCCCGCGTCCACCCCGAAATTCCTCAAATTCAGCCCGCAGGGCCCCAAGGCCGGTCAGCTGACTTTCGTGGTCGGCAATCCCGGCTCGACCCAGCGCGAAACGCCCTGGACCGCGCTGCAGGCCATGCGCGACAACCAGCTGATCCCGGCCTGGGGCCGCCTCTCGGAGATGCGCGGCGTGCTGTGGGACTACAGTCGCCGTGGCAGCCAGCAGGCCACGGCCGCCGACGACACCCTGTTCGGCCTGGACAATTCACTGAAAGTCTACGGCGGCTGGCTGGAAACCCTGAATGACCCCGCCTTTGCCCACCGCAAACAGGTCCAGGATCAGGACCTGCGCGAATGGATCGCCGCCGATGCCGGCCGTCGCCAGCGCTTCGGCGATCCCTGGGCCACCCTGCAGCAGGCCGAAGACCGCAGCCATGAACTGGCGACGCCTTACAGCGTGATCGAAGCCGGCAGCGGCTTTGCCTCCAGCCTGTTCAAGCAGGCCCGGACCTTGGTGCGCGCGGCCGCGGAACGGCAGAAACCCGATGCCGAGCGCCTGCCGGCCTACCGCGATGCCAATCTGCCGGCCCTGCAGCAGGCCGTCGCCTCTACCGCCGCCTATGACCGGGACTACGACGAAACCACCCTGGCCTGGTCGCTGGAAAAGATGCGCCAACGGCTGGGCAGCGATGCCCCCTTCGTTCATGAAGTGCTGGGCCGGCAGTCGCCGGAGCAGAAGGCCCAGGCCCTGCTGACCGGCAGTCGCCTGAGTGACCCCGCCTATCGCGAAAAGCTGTGGCAAGGCGGTGCCGCCGCCATTGCGGCCAGCACCGACCCGATGATCGTGCTGGCCCGCCAGATCGATCCGCAGGCCCGTGCACTGCGCAAGCAATATGAAGACGAGGTCGTCGCCCCGGTCACCCAGGCCAGCGAAGCCATCGCCCAGGCCCGCTTCGCCCGTGATGGCGCGAACAGCTATCCGGATGCCACCTTCAGTCCGCGCCTCAGCTTCGGCAAGGTGGTCGGCTGGAACGAAGCCGGCAAGCCGGTCGCACCCTTCACCGATATCGCCGGCCTGTACCGGCGGGCTACCGGTGCCGCGCCCTACCAGCTGCCGGACAGCTGGCTGAAAGCCCGGGCCGCGCTGGATCCGGCCACCCCGATGGACTTTGTCACCGACAATGACATCATCGGCGGCAACTCCGGCAGCCCGGTGATCGACCAGAACGGTCATGCCGTCGGCCTGATCTTCGATGGCAATATCCACTCGCTGGGCGGCAATTTCCAGTACGACGGCCGCCAGAACCGGGCCGTTGCGGTGGACACCGCTCTCCTGGAGCAGGCCATCGACAAGGTCTACCACCTGCCGCGACTGGCCAGGGAACTGGACAACGGCAAGCTGTAAAGCGCGAAAAGGCCGGGAGTCACCTCCCGGCCTTTTCGCGTCCATATCCGTGGCTTCAGGGCGTGCCCGGATGCGGTCGCGGATAATCCTCGTTCACGTCGACGGGCCGGGCGTAGCTGGAATTCCACAACTGCTGGTGCAGCTGGTCGATCCGCGCCGCCATGGCCGGATCACGCAGCACCACTTCCAGATTGCGGGACTTGTCCATATAGCCGCCTTCCCAGTTGCTGGTGCCGATCCAGGCGATCTGGTCGTCGATCTCCATGGTCTTGGTATGGATCACCCGGGCAAAAGGGATGAAGCCGGAGGGATCCTGCGGCAGGGTCACGACCCGGACCTCGACATTGGGCAGCACCGCCAGACTCTTCAGATAACCGATGGCCGGCTTGCCCGTATTCCAGGACGAGACCATCAGCTTGACCTTGACCCCGCGCTGGGCCGCAGCCCGCAGGGCGTTGTCGATCACCGGATAGAACTGGCGCGGCCCCTTGACGGCATACTCCAGCGGCGCATAGGTCAACACCTGCACGCGCACTTCCTTTTTGGCCTGGGCCAGCAGATCCACCAGAGCCTGCTGCGAATCACCGATGCCGGCCGGGTTGTAGGCATTGGGACTGGCGACCAGAAAAGCAGGCCGGCTGATGTCCGCCCGGACTTCGGCGCGATTCAACGGCGCCACCGCGTGGCCGGCGGCCACCTCGGCCTGGGCGGCCCAGTCCTGGTCGAAGATGGCCTGGACCTGGGCGGCCATCGTCGCATCGTCGATCCGCACGCCCGTCTCGTGGATATGCTCCAGCGAACGCCAGTCGAAATTCTGGCTGCCGACGTAAGCCAGGCGGCCATCGATCACCATGTACTTGGCGTGGATGATGCTGTCGCCGGTCAGCTTCGAATAATCCAGAGTCCGGAATTCCAGGTTCGGAATCGCCTTCAGCCGGGCAATCGTCGCCGGATCGGACATCCGCAGCCCCTTGGCCTCCAGCAGGAAACGGATCTTCACGCCACGCCGGCCGGCCGCTTCCAGGTGCTTGAGCACGGTATCCAGCCGGCTGCCGGTGGGCCCGGCGCTGGCATAGAACTGGCCCAGATCGATGCTGTGCCTGGCCTGGTCGAACAGATCGCACCAGACCTTGACCGGCTCGGCCAGATCCGGGGTTGCCAGCCCCGCATGCACAGGTACGGTGTGCACCAGTTCGAATTCGGAATGGGCGCAAAGACCGGCCGAGGCCAGCAGCCCCGCCACGCCCAGAGTCGTCAGGCACAGGCGGTGGACCAGAAACTGCTTCATGAAAACACGCTCAGTGTGAAGGGAGGGATGCAACGATATGACAAGCCAGATCCTGCAGCCGATCGGCATTCGCCGAGTCACCGGTCGCGGCATCGTGATGCCCGCTCAGCAGGAAAAAGCCCGGTCGATGCCGCGGATCATACCCGCCGATCAAGACCAGACTGTGACTGGCCATGTCGTCGCCTGCCGACAGATGCTCCGCCAGCAGCCTGAACGGATTGACGCTCAGTTGCTCACCGGGCAGCCAGCGCAACTGGAAATGACGGATGGCGCCATCCAGTGGCAGATCGATGGACTGCCAGTCTTCACCGCGACTCAAGGCCGGGTCGGCCAGTCGCCGCACCAGCCAGGGCTGCATGCAGTCGGCGTGGATATGCAGCTGGTTCTGCGAGCGGCCGTAGGCCGAATTGATGACCAGACCGAAAGCCTGACGTGGCAAAGCCGCGTCGGCCGCGGCCGAGACCTGGTCCCGCAAGGCCCAGGCATCCGCCAGGAAATTGTGCGCCTGGGGCTTGATCAGCGAGGCGGCTTCCAGGCCGGAAGTACGCTGCATCGGCAGCAGCAGATACTGGGCCTTTCCGTCCCGGTCCTTCAGCACCGCGTAACTGTCCGGCGCGCCCGGCGTGCCGCTGACTCGTGCGCACGGCAGCGGTGGCTGATGCCCGGCCTTGGCCTGCACGGCGCAGCGTTGCAGCAACAACCACAACTGGGAGGGATTCTCGGCATGCCCCCACTGCGGCCAGACCGTCAATGCCGCCAGCAGCAGGCCCAGACCCAGCCCATGTCGCCAGACGCTTCTCCGGCTCATCGCAAACGTGCTCATCGGGCTCAGCGCATCGCCTGCTGATCGACATAACGGTCGAAGGCGATCCGCTCGGAGGCCGGCAGACTGCTCGCGACCATCAAGGCCTTGTGGGTCAACGGATTGATCCGCTGGCCACGCTGCCAGATTTCGTAATACAAGTGCGGCCCGGTCGACAGCCCGCTGGCGCCGACATAACCGATCACCTCACCGCGATGCACATGGCTGCCGACATGGACGTTGGCGGCGAAACCTCGCAGATGGCCGTAACGGGTGCTGACCCCCGCGGTGTGACGAATTTCGACCAGGCGGCCGTAGTTGCCGTGCCAGCCCGATATCTCGACGACGCCGTCCATACTGGCCCGGATCGGCGTCCCCGCCGGCGCCGCATAATCGATGCCATGGTGGAACTCATTGCCGCCCAGCACCGGCTGGATCCGCCAGCCCCAGCCCGAGGAGATCCGGGTATAGCGGACCGGCTGTGCCGGCGCTACCACGCGATACCCCTCGCCGCGGGATCCCACCACATACTGATGCCCCTTGGCATCCACATAGTGATAGACCCGGTGCCGGTGCCCGCGGTAATCGACCTGCAGATAGGCCAGCTGCAAATGCTTGCTGTCACCCTTGCCCGGCCGCATCGCCACCGTGCACAGGCTGCCCTTGGGCAGACGCGACGGGAGATGCCATTGCTGATGCACGTAGTCGGCCAGCGCCGCCACCACCAGATGGTTGCCCAGGTAGTGCGCCAGCTCGCGCTTCAGCAGATGACCGGTCTTGAGTTCGGTGGTGCGCAGCTGCGCATGGCCGACGGCATCCGCGATCCGGGTGCTGGCCACCGCGGTGGCGGCCGCGGAAGCCCGTGCCTTGGCCGGGGTATCGGCCAACATCACGGTGCGGACCGAGCCTTGCACACCCTTGAATCCGGCTTGCGCCAGCGATCCCGGCCAGACCGAGGCGGTCACTCCGGCAAAGCCCGCCACTGCCTCCTGGTGCGACCAGATCCGCGCGACGACGCCCGCGAAACGCTTGTCGCCGCCGGACGGCTGACGAGCGGCGGCATGACCGGACCTGGGAGTCGGCTGCAGGGACTGCAGATCGCCATTGTCGCGCAGGCAGACATCCAGACTCTCGCCGGGCCGCAATCGCCGCAGCGAATGGCGCATGCTGCGGCCGGCATGGCGGAACCAGGTCATGAACTGATGTCGGTCGACACCGACCTGGCGCATGCTGTGAATCGCATCGCTGCCTGTCGGAATGGTGACTTGCCGGACCGTGCAGGAAGGACCGGGTTCGGCCGCCTGCGACTGACACCATCCGGACGCCAGCAACAGTACCGTGCCCCACACCACCTGCTTCATGCCACAACCCTCAACGTTCACACCGTTCAAGTATTGATGTTACAATATAACATCGAGATATCAACGTGTGACTATACCATGGTGCAGGCGGTCGATTTCAAGGACGTTTTGCTGACCAGCCTTGCCGTGACAGCTGCCGCACTATGCACCCGCAGTCTGGTCGGGGTCCGGCCGGTCCGCCTCCAGCGGTGCCTGCCCTGGCTGCAGTCGCTGGCGGCCGGCCTGCTGCTTGGCGATGCACTGCTGCATATGCTGCCTGAAGCCGGGCACCATCATCTGAGCCCGGAATATCTGGGTGAAGCCATGCTGCTGGGCCTGCTGCTTTCACTGGGTCTGGAACATCTGCTGGACCGGCATCGCCCGCAGACCTCGATTTCCAGCCTGGGTTACATGGACCTGTTCAACGATGCCTTTCACCATACCGTTGACGGGCTGGTGATCGGCAGCAGTTTCGCGGTCAACGAGCATGTCGGCCTGATGGTGGCCGCCGCCATTCTGCTGCACGAACTGCCGCGCGAGATCGCCAATGCCGGGGTTCTGATCGGTGCCGGCTACACGCCACGTCAGGCTTTCGTGCGCTCGCTGATGACCACCATCGGGGTACCGATCGGTGCACTTGCCGGCGTGGCCTTGAGCCACCTGCCCGATTATCTGCTGGGCGCGGTACTGGCCTTCGCTGCAGGCGCCACCGTGTACCTGGTCTGCATCGACATCATTCCCGCGGTGCAGCGTTCCACGGCACGACATACCAGCCGGCCCCTGTGGGGCGGCACCTGCATCGGCGCTGCCGCGATGTGGCTGCTCAAGGCCACGGTCGGCTGAGCCGATCCGCTCAGGCCGGGTGCGGGGGCAGCTCGATCGCGCCCAGCCAGGCCTGTCCCAGCCACAACTCGATCCAGCCCAGCAACCGGGCAGGCACTTCCCGAGCCGGATGCAAGCAGGCCAGTCGCTCGCACAGCCGCGCCAGGGATTCGCCATCCTGCAGGGCCTGCGCCAGCACCGCCTCTTCAGTCCCCAGCACACACTGCTGCACCACCAGCCCCTGACGCCATATCACCCAGAACGGCAAGACACCGTCACGCTCCGCCACAACCGGTCCGGCCGGGATCAGATCGCCCGCCGCCAGGCCATCCAGCAACAGGTGACGTCGCGCGACCAGATCTGCAGGCAGCCGCAGCAGGCGCCAGCCCGGCACTGGCCGCAATACCAGCCGCGGCCAGTCGATGGCAGGCAATCCGGCCAGATCCCCGCGATGCGCCAACGCAACATCCCCGGCCTCGTACACCATGGCCAGCGCCCACTCCAGCTCGGCCATGGCAGGCCAGACGGCGGGGCATGGAGGCTTGCGGCTGCGCAGCCATTCGGCCAGGGCCCCGCCGTACCAGCGCAGATTGGCCACCCGTGGCGGATGCTCGGCAATGAACCGCAACAGGACCGTGTCACCGGCCAGCGCCTGCAAACCCGGATATAGACTGGTCAGCGCCTCCAGCAGGCGGTTTCGATAGGCTTCGACATAAATGTCCAGCCCCGTGGTCTGATCGGTATCCGTGGCCAGCAGCCCGCTCACCGTCATACCCCCATCCAGAATATGCGCCTGCAGCGCACGCTGCCATTCCAGCAGCCCCGTCATGCACCGGGCCTCTGGGCGGCATCGGCCCGGGCCGCGATCCGGCGAGCCTGGTCCAGCTCCTGCACCAGCTCGGCCAGTGGCGGAATCCGCGCATCGCGCTCCAGCAGCGTGGAGATCGGCCCGAATCGTTGCAGTGCCTGTACATACAGCTCCCATACCGGCGCACTGACGGCGCCGTCATGGGTATCGATCTTCACGCTCTGGCCGGCGACCTGGCCGGCCAGATGAAACTGCTGCACGCGATCGACCGGCATCGCCTGCAGATAATCCCCGGGGCGGATGCCGCCATGATGACTGCTGACCACGATATTGTTGAGGTCCAGCAACAGCAGGCAATCGGCCCGCGTGGCCAGCGCGGCAAGAAACTCGTGCTCGCCATACTGATCCTGCCCGCAACGGAGATAGCTGGAAACATTTTCCAGCACAAGCCGGCGCTGCAGGCGATCCTGGACCCGGGCCACCCGCTCCGCCACATGCTGCAGCGTTGCCCCGGTCAACGGCAAGGGCAGCAGATCATGCAGTTTGATGCCATCCACCCCGGTCCAGCACAGATGGTCGGAAACCCAGGCCACCTCCAGCCGGTCGGCCAGCTGGCGCAGGTCATCGAGATAGTCGAGGTCCAGCGGATCCGTGCCGCCGATCGACAGCGACACGCCATGCATCGCCATCGGATAGTCGGCACGCAAGGCCTCCAGCCATGCCGCCGGACGACCGCCGGCACGCAGGTGGTTCTCGCTGATGATTTCCAGCCAGTCCACCCGTGGCCGTGACCACCGGCGGTCTTCGGCCTCCAGCGGACGTCCCAGCAAGGCCTCGTAATGCGGCGGCCGCAAACCCAGGCCAAAGCCCAGCCCCGGCAGCCGGACCGGACCAGGGTTCACTTGCCGCCAGGCTTGGACTTCACCGCGGCCTGGGCCGCCTCGCAATCAGCCTTGGACTTCTGCAGGGTATAGCCTTGGCCCTTGCAGCTGTTCTGGCCCTGACAGCCGTTTCTGGCCGTGGCGCACGCGCTCTGGCCCTTGCAGGCATTGGAGTGCTCGCACTTGATCGTGGCCGGACTCGCCGCCGCCACCGACGGTACCGTCGCCGCCAGCAGGCCGGCCATCGCCGTAGCCAGCGCCACTCCGTTGATCATCTGTTTGCCATGGCCCATCGTCGCTGCACCCTTCATCCACAGGACCGGATCGGCCCGCCGCCATGATCGGATGACCGCCCCTGCGGGACAAGTCATGCCAGCATCGTCAACCGTCCACGGTTTCAGCCGGCTTCAGCTCGCGCTCCATCGTCTCGCGCATCAGATACTTCTGGACCTTGCCGGTCACCGTCATGGGGAAGCTGTCCACGAAGCGGATATGGTGCGGCACCTTGTAATAGGCGATGTGCCTGCGGCAGTAATGCTGCAGCTCCTCCACCGACGTGGTGCAGCCCTCGCGCAGCTGGATCCAGGCACAGACCTGCTCGCCGAAACGCTGATCGGCCACGCCGAAGATCTGCACATCCTTGATCGCCGGATGGGTATACAGGAACTCCTCGATCTCTCGCGGATAGATGTTCTCGCCACCACGAATGATCATGTCCTTGAGCCGGCCGACGATACGCGCGTAACCCTCATCGTCCAGTACCGCCAGATCGCCGGTATGCATCCAGCCGCCGCGGTCGATCGCCTCGGCGGTACGGATCCTGTCGTCCCAGTAGCCGAGCATCACCGAATAGCCGCGGGTGCACAGTTCGCCCGGCACCCCGCGCGGCACGATATGGCCGAGCTCGTCCACCAGCTTGACCTCCAGATGCGGGTGGACCCGGCCCACGCTCTCCACCCGTCGGGCCAGCGGATCGGCAGGGATGCTCTGGAAGCTGACCGGGCTGGTCTCGGTCATGCCGTAAGCGATGGTGATATCGCGCATATGCATTTCATTGACGACCCGGCGCATCACCTCGATCGGGCAGGTCGAGCCGGCCATGATGCCGGTGCGCAGGCTGGACAGGTCAAACTCGTGAAAACGCGGATGCTCCAGCTCGGCAATGAACATGGTCGGCACCCCATGCAAGGCGGTGCAACGCTCGGCGGCCACGGCCTGCAGGGTCGCCAGCACGTCGAAACCCTCGCCGGGAATCACCATGCAGGCGCCGTGGGTAACCGCCGCCATATTGCCCAGCACCATGCCGAAGCAGTGATAGAACGGCACCGGAATACACAGCCGGTCGGCCTCCGTGAGCTGCATGGCCTCGCCGATAAAGAAACCGTTGTTGACGATATTGTGATGGGTCAGGGTCGCGCCCTTGGGCGCGCCGGTCGTGCCGGAAGTGAACTGGATATTCACCGGATCGTCGAAATCCAGGCCGGATTCCACTTCGGCCAGCCGGCTCAGCGCGGCCTCGTCGGCCAGCACCCGCAGCTCCGACCAGCGCCGCATGCCCGGCTCGGGCTGCTCATCCAGCAGGATCAGCTCGCGCAGAGCGGGCAGACGCCGGGACTGCAGCTCGCCCGGACGCGATTCATGTCGTTCCGGGATCAGATCATCGAGGATCTGCAGATAATGCGAGGACTTGAAGCGGCGGGGCAGCACCAGTGCCCGGCAACCGACCTTGTTGATCGCGTATTCCAGCTCATGGGCCCGATAGGCCGGATTGATATTGACCAGGATCAGGCCGGCGCGGGCGGTGGCGAACTGCAGCAGCACCCATTCGGCCCGGTTCGGCGCCCAGATCCCGATCCGCTCCCCCGGCTCCAGGCCCAGCGCCAGCAGTCCCGCCGCCACATGCTGCACTTCGGCATCGAACTGCCGATAATTCATCCGCACCTGCTGATCACATACGACCAGGGCCGGGCGCTGCGGGAAGGTCTGCGCGACCCGCCGCAACAAGGCGCCGATGGTCTCGCCCAGCAGCGGCTGTGATGAGGCCCCGTGGACATAGCTCAAGGCGTTGGCAATCGGTATGGCTGTCGTCATGCCTCAAGCATAGCTGCATCACCTCATCCGTGCAGTCAGGGAGCGCCACAGCGGCAGAGCCACAGCAGTTCGCTATTGCAGCTGCGACGATTGTCAAGAATACTCAACCACAACCCCTTGGGTTAATATGTCAGGTCTTGCCCAAACTGTTGGGTTTGATCTACAACTTGACCTGACGCAGCCGGCGGCCAGGTCGGCATGGGTACGCCGAAGGGCTGCCCACTTCAGTCCACACCAAGCTCCACTAGGGAGCACAGCCCGAATTGGCCAGGAGTCACGCCCGCATGCAGCCCCTCGATACCCCGGTCCCCTCCTCCAGCGACGAGACCGACGCGCCCGAGTTTCATCTGACCGCCCCGCACAATCCGGGCCAGATGCGCATCACCAAGCGCAGCGGTGTCACCGAGCTGGTCGATGTCAACAAGATCGTGAAGGCCGTCACCCGCAGCGCCGACGGCCTGCATGCCGTCGATCCGATGCGGGTCGCACTGAAGACCATCGGCGGCCTGTACGATGGCGCCACCACCAAGGAGCTGGATCAGCTGTCGATCCGCACCGCCGCCGCGCTGACCTCGGAAGAACCCGAATACGGGCAGCTCGCTGCCCGTCTGCTGGGCGCCTTTATCGACAAGGAAGTCAGCGGCCAGGAAATCCAGAGCTTTTCGCAGTCGGTGGCCCGTGGTGTCGAGCTGGGCATTCTCAATGATCGCCTGCGTGACTTCGTGGCCTTGCATGCCCGCAAGCTGAATGACGCCATCGATCTGGACACCACCCGCCGCTTCGAATACTTCGGCCTGCGCACCGTCTACGACCGCTACCTGCTGCGCCATCCGCAGAGCCGGCTGGTGCTGGAAACCCCCACCTACTTCTTTATGCGCATCGCCTGCGCGCTGGGTGGCGGCGATATCGGCGAAACCCTGGAACTGTATCGTCTGCTGTCCTCGCTGGAATATCTGGCCAGTTCGCCGACCCTGTTCAATGCCGGTACCACCCACGAACAGCTGTCGTCCTGCTTTCTGCTGGACTCGCCGACCGATTCGCTGGAATCGATCTACGACAAGTACGCCGACGTGGCCAAGCTCAGCAAGTTCGCCGGCGGCATCGGTCTGGCCTACTCGCGGGTGCGTTCGCGCGGCTCGCTGATCCGTGGCACCAATGGCCATTCCAACGGCCTGGTACCCTGGCTGAAGACGCTGGACGCCTCGGTGGCCGCGGTCAACCAGGGCGGCAAGCGCAAGGGCGCGGCCTGCGTCTACCTGGAAACCTGGCATGCCGACATCGAGGAATTCCTCGAGCTGCGCGACAACACCGGTGACCACGAGCGCCGCACCCACAACCTGAACCTGGCCAACTGGGTGCCGGACGAGTTCATGCGCCGCGTCGAGACCGACGGCAACTGGTCGCTGTTCGATCCCAAGATCGTGCCCCACTTCGTCGATACCTGGGGCGAGACCTTCGAGGCGGCCTATCGCAAGGCCGAGGCCGAAGGCCTGGCCGTGAAGACCGTCAAGGCCCGCGATCTGTATGCCCGCATGCTGCGGACCCTGGCCCAGACCGGCAACGGCTGGATGACATTCAAGGACCGTGCCAACGCCACCAGCAACCAGACCGCCCGGCCGGAGAACGTGATCCACCTCTCCAATCTGTGCACCGAGATTCTGGAAGTGACCAACGCTCAGGAAACCGCGGTCTGCAATCTGGGTTCGGTCAATCTGTCCCGTCATGTGCAGGACGGCGTCTTCAACTTCGAACAGCTGGGGACCACCGTGCGCACCGCCGTGCGTCAGCTGAACCGCGTCATCGACCTGAACTTCTACCCGATCGATACCGCCGCCGTGGCCAACCGCAAATGGCGACCGGTCGGCCTGGGTCTGATGGGTCTGCAGGACGTGTTCTTCAAGCTGCGTCTGGCCTTCGACAGCCCCGAAGCGCTGGATCTGTCCAGCCGCATCTCCGAGGAAATCTACTACCACGCCCTGGCCCAGTCCTGCGAGATCGCCGAACAGGACGGTGCCCATCCCGGTTTCCCGGAAACCCGTGCCGCCAACGGCGAGCTGCAGTTCGACTACTGGCCCAAGGCCAGCCAGGCCGACACCGCCCGCTGGGACGCGCTGCGCGAAAAGATCAAGCAGCACGGTCTGCGCAACTCGCTGCTGATCGCGATCGCGCCGACGGCCACCATCGCTTCCATCGCCGGCTGCTACGAGTGCATCGAACCGCAGGTGTCCAACCTGTTCAAGCGCGAAACCCTGTCCGGCGACTTCCTGGTGGTGAACCGCTACCTGTCCAACGAGCTGAAGGCGCTGGGCCTGTGGACCGCCGAGATCCGCGACCAGATCAAGCTGGCCGAAGGCTCGATCCAGGGCATCATGGCGATCCCCGAGCGGCTGCGCCTGATCTATCGCACCACCTGGGAGCTGCCGCAGAAGGCCTTGATCGAACTGGCCGCCGCCCGCAGCGCCTATATCGACCAGAGCCAGTCGCTGAACCTGTTCATGGAAAATCCGAACATCGGCCAGCTCAGTTCGATGTACATGTACGCCTGGAAGTCCGGCCTGAAGACCACGTATTACCTGCGTTCGCGCCCGGCCACCAAGATCGCCAAGACCACGGTCGGCATGGGCGGCCAGAACCAGGCACCGGTACCGGCTGCACCTGCCGCTGATCAGCAGCAGGCCGAGGCCGCGGTGTTCTGCTCGCTGGAGAATCCCGAGTACTGCGAGGCCTGTCAGTAAGATCCGATCGGACCCGGCTTTCCGCTGCTGGCGGCGGAAAGCCGAAGTCTCCAGATACAGTTTCAGGCGGGATGGAAGCCGGACCCCTCCGGATGACTGTCCCGCGTCAATCTCCGCCGGAACCGCTGCCAAGCGCAGGGTCCTGGCACGAGTCGAACCGTCCGGCCGTACGCCACGTTCGCAGCCACCACGCCGATGCAGAGCCGGCGGCGAACGGACACATCGGCCATCCATGTGTCCGTTTTCCTGAATACGCGAGATCATCATGTCATCCAGCACTCCCCATTCCCATATTCTCGATCCCGGCTTCGAGCTGACCCTGCGGCCGATGAAATACCCCCAGTATTTCGAGATGTTCAAGAACGGCATCAAGAACACCTGGACGGTGGAAGAGATCAATTTCCAGATCGATATCTCCGACCTGCACAGCAAGATGAATGACGCCGAGCGTCACCTCATCTACCGGCTGGTCGCCTTCTTCGCCACCGGCGACACCATCGTGGCCAACAATCTGGTACTGAACCTGTACCAGCACATCAATGCACCCGAAGCGCGAATGTACCTGTCGCGCCAGCTGTATGAAGAAGCCCTGCACATCCAGTTCTATCTGACCCTGCTGGACAATTACATTCCCGATATCAACGAACGCCAGAAGGCTTTCGCCGCGATCGAGAACATTCCGTCCATCAAGAAGAAAGGCGATTTCTGCTTCAAGTGGATCGACTCGGTGCAGAACCTGCATCGTCTCGAGAGCAAGGCCGACCGCAAGCAGTTCCTGCTGAACCTGATCTGCTTCGCCGCCTGCATCGAGGGCCTGTTCTTCTACGGCGCCTTCTCCTATGTCTATTATCTGCGCGACAAGGGTCTGCTGCCGGGTCTGGCCTCGGGCACCAACTGGGTGTTCCGCGACGAGAGCTGCCATATGGAGTTCGCCTTCGACGTGGTCAAGACCGTCCGCGAGCAGGAGCCGGATCTGTTCGATGCCGAACTGGAAGCCCAGGTCTACGAGATGCTGGAAGAGGCCATCCAGTGCGAAACCGCCTTTGCCGATGACGTGCTGGGTCTGGGCGTGATGGGCTTCACCCCGAAGATGATGCGCCAGTATCTGGAGTACTGCGCCGATGATCGCTTCCGCCGGCTGGGCATGGCACCGAAGTACAACGTCAGCAATCCGCTGCCGTGGATGGAACTGCAGGACGTGCAGGAACTGACCAACTTCTTCGAGCGCCGCGTCACCGCCTACCAGGTCGGCACCCAGGGCGAAGTCGCCTTCGACATGGATTTCTGATAGACGTCCAGACATCCGAACAGGACGATGACACTGCAGACCGCGTCGTTCCGTCACCCGGCGTCTGGGCTTTATCCTGCCACCGGCATCCCCTAAGGTGGGGCTCCTGAGCTTGCGGCGGACGCGACACGCTTTGTGTCCGCCCCCGTTTTTTCGACAGAGGAGCGCATCATGCAAACCATCTCATGGGGCCAGACCGGCATCCACAGCTCGCGCATCGGGCTGGGCACCTGGGCCATCGGCGGCTGGATGTGGGGCGGCACCGACGAAGCCGAGTCGATCGCCACCATCCACAAGGCTCTGGATCAAGGCATCAATCTGATCGATACGGCCCCGGCCTATGGCGAGGGCCGTTCCGAAGAGATCATCGGCAAGGCACTGGCCATCGACGGACTGCGCAGCAAGGCCTTGATCGCGACCAAGGCCGGCCTGTCCTTCAAGCCCGGCGAGTCCCGCCCCTATCGTGACTCCAGCCCGGCACGTCTGCAGCAGGAGCTGGATGAATCCCTGCGTCGTCTCAAGACCGACGTGATCGATCTGTACCAGATCCACTGGCCCGATCCTCGCACCCCGATCGAGGAAACCGCCCGCGCCCTGGAAGCCATGCACCAGGCCGGCAAGATCCGCGCCATCGGCGTCAGCAATTTCTCGCTTGAGCAGATGGATATCTTCCGCTCGGCCGCCCCCCTGGTCGCGGCCCAGCCTCCGTACAATCTGTTCGAGCGCGAAATCGAGGCCGACGTGCTCCCCTATGCCAAACAGCATGATCTGGTCCTGCTGTGCTACGGCGCGCTGTGCCGCGGCCTGCTGACCGGCCGCATGCATGCCGATACCCGCTTCGACGGCGATGACCTGCGCAATATCGACCCCAAGTTCCAGGCACCGCATTTCGCGGCCTATCTGGCCGCGGTCGAAGAGCTGAAGCAGCTGGCCAGAACCCGGCTGGATACCACTGTGCTGGGCCTGGCCGTACGCTGGATCCTGGCTCAGGGGCCGACCATCGCCCTGTGGGGCGCTCGCCGTCCCGACCAGCTGGACCCGGTCGGCGATATCGAAGCCTCACCGCTGGATGCCGAGACCCTGCAGGCCATCGATGCCATCCTGCAACGGCATGTCCCCGAACCGGTGGCGCCCAGCTTCATGGCGCCGCCACTGTAAGGCGTTGTTCCGCGATGGCGGCTCATAGAGAAGCTCGCCATCGCGGCCCCGCCGGCCTTGAAACGGCCGGCGGGGCTTACCAGACCAGATCGTCGGGCACTTCGAACCGCGCGTAGTACTCGTCATCCGAGCCGGCTTCAGGCGCTGCCGTCGTCGCCTTGTGATCCAGCACGATGGCGGCGGGATCCCGTTCGCGGATCTTGTCAGCCGCGGCCCGGGGCACCAGCACGTAGTTCTCGTCCAACCGCGCGATCAGCAATTGGCCGGCGGCCAGCTGCGGCCGCAGTGCGGCATCGATCCACAGGGTCTTGATCGCGTTGCCGTCACTGAAGCGATAAGCCAGCTCCCCGGCATGCTTGACGCGATGATGCTCGATCAACTGGCGCAGCTGGGCCCGCACCTCGGCCGCCCTGGCCTCGGCATTGCGCTCGGCCGCCAGTGCCCGGTCACGTGCCGCCCGCTCGGCCTGCAGCGCGGCCACATCCACCCCTGGCGCCGCATCGGCCGGCGGCTTGGCCTTGCCCTGCCGCTGCTTGTTCTGATCGCGCACCACCTGGGCCACCTTGCCTTTCTTGACCAGGCCGGCTTTCAACAATTGTTCCTGCAGTGGGTTGCGCATAGATCGACGCCCGGTGACTCGTTGTAATGGATGATCCAGTGTAACCCGCCGCATTTCATGGCTGAAGCCTTGCACTTCGCCGTTTTTGGCATCAAAGTCATCACGCCGCCAGGCACTTCACCACCACTTACCGAGAATTTTATGCCCCCGAAGAAGACCGCCACCAAAACCGTCGCGCCCAAACCGGCCGCTGCCACCAAGACCGTCGCGGTCAAGCCGGTCAAGGAAGTCCTGACCAAGGCCGGTCTGGTCACCCATCTGGCAGAAACCACCGGCCTGGCCAACAAGGACGTCAAGTCCGTGATAGCCGCCCTGGAAGACGTCATGCTGGGCTCGGTCAGCAAGCGCGGTGCCGGCAGCTTCTCCCTGCCCGGCCTGTTCAAGGTGACCGCGACCAAGGTGCCGGCCAAGCCCAAGCGCAAGGGCATTGACCCCTTCACCAAGGAAGAGAAGGTCTTCGCGGCGAAGCCGGCCACCGTCAAGGTCAAGGTGCGCCCGTTCAAGAAGCTCAAGGATGCCGCCCTGTAAGCACGGCGTCAGCGGGTCTTCCAGGCCGCCGCAAGGCGGCCTTTTTTCAGCTTCGACGAAAACCTTGGCTCCGCGTCTCAAACGGTGAGACGGCAAGAGGTTCTACTGGGCACCTGACATCAGGTCAGCCAGACACGTGCCCGCCGGAACCCCGCCATGAATGCCGCCTCCCGTCCCGCTCCTGCCGAGCGCCGCCACGACAGCCACGACAGCCACGACAGCCAGAGCCTGGCGACTCGCCTGCGCCGCCGCTATGCCGATCGCATCACCGGCGTGCTGGACCTGCCGGCACGTGAAGGCCGGCATGCCCCGCTGCCCGCCGCCCTGCCGCCGAAGCTGCGGACAGCGCTGGAACAGCGCGGCATCAACCAGCTTTACAGTCACCAGGCCGAGGCCTGGGCCGCCGCCGTCGCCGGCCGGCATCTGGCCGTGGCCACTCCCACCGCCTCGGGCAAATCGCTGTGCTATACCTTGCCGGTGCTGAGCGCGGCGATGCAGGAACAGGCCAAATCGCTGTACCTGTTCCCGACCAAGGCGCTGGCCCAGGATCAGGTCGCCGAATTGCTGGAACTGAACCGGGCCGGCGACTTGGGCGTCAAGGCCTTTACCTTCGATGGCGATACACCCGGCGATGCCAGGCAAGCAGTGCGACTGCATGGCGACATCGTGGTCAGCAACCCCGACATGCTGCATCAGGCCATTCTGCCGCACCACACCAAATGGGCCGGTTTCTTCGAGAACCTGCGCTACGTAGTGATCGACGAGGTCCATACCTATCGTGGCGTGTTCGGCTCGCACGTGGTCAACCTGCTGCGCCGCCTGAAGCGGATCTGCGCCTTCTACGGCAGCACCCCGCAGTTCATCCTGTGCTCGGCCACCATCGGCAATCCGGTCGAACATGCCGGCAACCTGATCGAGGCGCCGGTCAGCGCCATCACCGAAAGCGGTGCCCCCTGCGGCCCGCGTCAGGTACTGCTGTGGAACCCGCCGGTGATCAATCCCGATCTGGGCCTGCGCGCCTCGGCCCGCTCGCAGTCCAACCGCATCGCGCGCGCGGCGATACGAGCGGGACTGAAGACGCTGATTTTCGCGCAGAGCCGGACCATGGTCGAAGTGCTGACCAAGTACCTCAAGGACGTATTCGACCATGACCCGCGCCTGCCGCCGCGGATCCGGGCCTATCGCGGCGGCTACCTGCCGGGCGATCGCCGCGAGGCCGAACGCGAGATGCGCGCCGGCCGGGTCGACGGCATCGTCAGTACCTCGGCCCTGGAGCTGGGTGTCGATATCGGCAGCCTGGATCTGGTCATTCTCAATGGCTATCCGGGTTCGATCGCGGCGTGCTGGCAGCGGATCGGGCGCGCCGGTCGGCGACGGCAGGCTTCACTGGGCGTGCTGGTCGCCGGCAGCGATCCGCTGGATCAGTATCTGGTGCGCCATCCGGAATTTTTCGCCCAGGCGCCCCCCGAGCAGGCACGGGTCGCACCGGACCAGCCACTGATCCTGCTCGACCACATCCGCTGCGCGGCCTTCGAGCTGGGCTTCCGCAAGGGTGATCGGCTGGGTCCGGTCGAGGTCGCTCCCTGGCTGGAACTGCTGGAAGAAGACGGCGTGCTCCATCGCGAAAATGAGCGCTGGGAATGGATCGCCGACAGCTATCCAGCGCATGCCGTGTCCCTGCGCTCGGTGGCGGACGGCAATTTCGTGGTGGTCGACCGCACTGGCGGGCGCCAGACCATCATCGCGGAAGTCGACTACAGTGCCGCCGCCATGACCTTGTACGAGGGCGCCATCCACATGGTCCAGTCCACGCCCTACCAGGTCGAACGACTGGACTGGGAAGGACGCAAGGCTTACGTCAGGCGCACCCATGTCGACTATTACACCGACGCCATCGACCATACCCGCTTGAAACCGCTGGACTGTTTCGGACATGCGCCTTGCGGCGCAGGCCAGACCCGGCACGGCGAAGTTCATGTCGTGCGCCGGATTTCCGGCTACAAGAAGATCCGTTACTACAGCCACGAGAACATCGGTTACGGGCCGATCAACCTGCCGGACCAGGAGCTGCATACCACCGCCGTCTGGTGGCAGTTGCCGCCCGGAATGCTGGCTTTGCATTTTGATCATCGCCAACAAGCCATGGATGGATTTCTCGGTGCGGCTTATGCCTTGCACATCGTCGCCACCGTCGCCGTGATGGCCGAGGGCCGCGACTTGCAGAAGTCGGTCGGCAACGGTGACGGTACCTGGTCGGCGACAGCCGATGCCGATGGCCGGGCACATCTGCAGGACGCCGGTGGCAGCCAGCTGCCACCGGAGACGCTGCTCGATTTCAGCCCGACCGTGTTTCTGTATGACGCCTTCCCCGGTGGTATCGGTCTCAGCGCACCGCTGTACCAGCGCAGCCACGAGCTGCTCGGTCAGGCCGTCGGACTGATCGAGCGCTGCAATTGCCTGGCAGGCTGTCCCGGCTGTGTCGGTCCGATCCTGGCCGATGCCGAGCAGACGGCCACGAACACGCCGCGCGAGCTGGCCCGGCGGGTACTGCAGCTGATGGTGGCCTGATGACCGCCTTGCCTCAGCGCCTGCGCCAATGGCAGGCCCAGTCCGGTGCCAGCCGACGCCCATCTCCCGTCGCCTCGGCAACGGCCGGCACCGCGATGCCGGCGATCAGCGATTCAGTGCGCGCCATGGTTCGGCGTCGCCAACAACTGCGGTTGAGTACCGTACCCGCACTCGACCCGGACCCACCCGCCCTGCCCGGCGAGGAGATCGCTCCCGGCCTGCGCCTGATCGAACAGCGCCTCGAAGGCATCGAGCCACCCACCGCCTGGATCGATCCCTGGTTCGCCGGTCAGACGGTGCCCGTGCAACGGGCCCAGCTGTTCCATATCGATACCGAAACCACCGGCCTGGCCGGTGGTACCGGAACCCGCGCCTTCATGATCGGTGTGGCGGACTGGTGGGACCAGGCCCTGCGCCTGCGTCAGCTGACCCTGACCCGGATATCGGCCGAACCGCTGATGCTGGCAACCCTGGCCGGCTGGCTGGATCCGAACCGGGTGCTGGTCAGCTACAACGGCAAAAGCTACGACCTCCCGCTGCTGGCCAGCCGCTACCGCCTGGCCGGCCAGATCAATCCCTTGCAGGACCTGCGCCATCTCGACCTGCTGCATCCGGTGCGGCGACGCTGGAAAACCATCTGGGACAACTGCCGACTGGCCACCGCCGAAAGGCAGCTGCTGGGCGTGGTGCGCGAGGACGACCTGCCCGGTGCCGAAGCACCCGCCGCCTGGCTGGCCTGGCTGCGCCACGGCCAGACCCGCAACCTGTGCCGGGTGCATCAGCACAACGCCCAGGATCTGGCCAGTCTGGCCGGTGTGCTGCGACACCTGAGCAGCCTGCCGCCAGCCCCGCTCGACAGTCCGTCCTGATCGTCCGCTCTGACTAGTCCGCCCTGCCGTCACATCATCCGGGAGCAGTCATCCACGACACCTCGGTGCGGCGTCTCTGGACCTGGGCATTGCACCCCCGGGACAAAGCCAGCAGGGTCGCGATGCCGGCAAAGGTCTGGGCCACGCAAGCACCGTCCACATAACGATCGTCGTCCACCATGGCTGACATGGCCTGGGCGATGCCGCGCGCCTGATCCAGCCAGCAGCCGGCATCGTCAAGCAGGAGTTCGACCGTGGCGTGATCGGCGATCAGGTAATGTGCCCCGAGAGGCAGCCATTGCGAACCGGTTGTTTGCGTCATTTCGAGATCCTTCTCAAGAATGATGAATGTACATGACACCGCCGGGATGCACGGTCATCACGCATGAACGTCAGCCATCACGACGCGCACAGCCCGACGGTACGGCGCACCGACGGCCAGCGTCAATCATGCCGCCCGCAGGCACGCCCCATGGCAGGGCTGATATATCATGAGCCGCTGCCTGCATGGAATCGGCCGGAAATGAAGGATCTTCAACGACTCGATCCGGATCTGCTCAAGGCACTGGATGCCTTGCTGGACGAACGCAGCGTGACACGGGCTGGCAAGCACCGGCAGGCATCCTGCCATGAACCTCATGCTTTTCCGGCAGCGTGACAGCTTCAAGGACAAGTCGCTTGTACGCGCCCATCGCACGTAATCACCGTCACCGCCTGCCCCCTGAACGGGGCAGCGAGGCCGGGAAGGCCATCAGACGAAACCCCAGGAAGCTGCGGAAGCGAGCTGGCCTGGATCGGGCGCAGACCCGACGGCAAGCCACGCTGACAGTTGGCGATCGCGGCCTACATACCGCCCCGTGCCCCTGCTGTCCGCCATCAGCTCACCGCCTCCGGTTCAGGCTGGAGCTGATGCCTCTGAAGGATTTACCGGGATATGGCCAGTCGAACGAAGCGTGCTCGATAGGGCGCTGGTCGCGCCGGATATCCCATCCGATGGCCTGCTGGCGCAGAACTTTTCCGGCAGACATAGCGCCTTGGCTTCGCCTCTCGCCCAGCCTTGCCTTGGCCGGACCTGCTCGCCCGATCCGGGGGCCATCCGTGCGCAGTACCCTGCCGGGGCATCGAGCCTGAGCCGTGCCTTCGAAGGCATCAGCGCCCTGCTGTTGAAGGCGCCGGGCCGCCAGCGGAACCTGGTGCTGATGCGGCCGGCCGTACTCCCAAGGTATCGATGACCGGCAACAGGGCACATGGCAATCGACCGACGGTGGCGTCTGTACAGGGACAGGCTTTTTCTCGATCCATCTGCCCAGCTGCCGTATCTCGGCAAGCCACGGCCATGGCAGGCAGCTCGAGATCAGGAGCCGGCACATCAGTGGCAAACGGGACCGATGCAGCGGGCCGGCCATCGTCGCGATCACCGATGTGCGCCACCTTCGTCACGATCTGTCTGGCCTTCCGATCTGAATACGCGGATGTCTATCCGCCATGCTACGGCGGAACCGCGTATAAGCAGCCCCGAAGGTCTCCACTTCAATGATAGATGAGTACCGGCACACTGCCATGGCTGATGACTTTCTGGGTCTCGCTGCCCTGCAGCAGCAGACCGAGGCCACGCCGACCATGTGAACCCATCACGATCAGGTCGCAATGCCGCTCCTGGGCCGTCTGCAGAATGGCCGCGTAAGGTCGGCGGTCAAAAGCATAGCTGACATCGCAGATCACGCCGGCCGCGACAGCTGCAGAGCGGACCTCGGCCAGGTAGCGTTCGGCCGCTGCCCGCAGACCTTGCAGCGCCTCCTCCTCGTAATCGGCATCACTGACCGGTGCAACCGGTCCGGCATAGATCATCGGCGGAGGCGGCTCGGCGACGTGAAAGGCGTGAATCGTCGCATGGCAGGTCGAGGCCAGCTCGATGCCGGCCTTGACGGCACGCGCCGACAGCTCGCTGCCATCGGTGGGAATCAGGATACGCTTGAACATGACTTGCCCTCCAGCAGAATGGCGACAAGCCTGAACTGTTCCTCTCCCGCCGATCAACAATTCAGGTTCGCCACGATCATGGAATCAGGCACCGACCGGCATCTCCATCTTAGACCAAATCGGCGTCCCCCGCCGTCGCTCGCAAGGTCCGGTCCTGGACATCGGATCTTACCTGAAGCGCTTGACCTGCGCTTGGCGGCAACGGATCGCTGCCATCATCGCAGCCAAAGACGGAAGCCGGATTGCCATCCATGCTGCGGCTGAGCGGACTCTGATATCGGAAGGTGTCGCTGTCCACAGGAAATCATGAAATCGCCCCCTTGAATCCTTGCACTTGGACCTTTATACGCCTTGACAATGAGTTCACATCATCGCCACTAGATTCCGACCGCTCGACATACCTGCATGGCCGCCGCCGCTCAGCCATCCCGCCTGCCTCAGCGCCGGAATTCCTTATCGTGGACAAAACCCATCCCGCCTGCATCCGAAGCTCTGCCTTGCCGCCGGTTCTGTGGTACCTGCCAACCCTCGCTGCCGGCCTGTGTCTGCACGGAGCGGCCAGAGGCAGCGAGATTCCAGCAGCTGCCCGGCCGGCCGGCCTCGCAACCTCAACCCAGGCGACCGCACCCCGACCGCGCCGTCCCGCTACTCGTCTGGATACGATCGAGGTCAGCGCCACGGCAGTGGGCTATCACGCCAGCCGAGTCGATTCGGGCAAATACGCCACCCCCGTCGCCGATGTGCCGCAATGCATCCTGATGCTGCCTCATGCCTTGCTGCAGGACCAGAATGTACACAGTTTGCGTGACATGCTGAGCAACAATGTGGCCGGCATCACTTTCGCCGCCGGCGAAGGCGGTGGTGGCCTGGGAGACAATCTTTCGATGCGCGGCTTCCAGAGTCGCAACAACATCTATGTCGACGGCATCCGCGACGCCACCCAGATGATCCGCTCCGATGATTTCAATCTGGACCACATCGAGGTGATCCGGGGTTCGGATTCGTCCTATTCGGGTGCCGGGGCCGTGGCCGGCGTCATCAACATGAGCAGCAAGCGGCCCGCCCTGACAAATTTCAACCATGTCAGCCTTGGGGGAGGAACGGCCGTCAATCGACGCGCCACCATCGATATCAACCGGATCCTCTCGCACAAGTACGGTATCGCCGCGCGTATGAACGCGATGGGCAATTTCAACAATATCGCCGGTCGCGATACGGTGTTCAACCACCGCTGGGGCTTCGCGCCCTCGATCACCTTCGGCCTGGGCACGCCGACCCGGGTGAACCTGTCCTACCTGTACGAGAAGGACCACAACCTGCCGGACTTCGGCATACTGCGCGATCCGCGCAATGATGTGAAAGTACGCGCCCTGCCCGGCAGCCGCTGGAACGGCTATTACGGATTGAGGAATTTTGATCGCGACGATGCACGGATCAATACCGTCACGCTCAAGATCGATCACGACTTCAGCAGCCAGCTGCAGCTGCGCAATATCTCCCGCTTCAGCGATGTCAATCGCCGGACCGGCGCCACCGCCACCACCCCGCGCCTGATGGATCTGGATCTGGCCGCCGGTACTTATGACGGAGGTTTCGGGCCGTCGGCCTTCCGGCGGGCCTATTCCACCCAGCAGGTCGAAAACCAGACCGACCTGATCTGGTCGCATGGCGACAAAGCCGGTCCGCACAACACGCTGGATATCGGCCTGGACTTCTCACGCCTGAAATACGCCGGCGCCCAGTTCTCCAACATCATTCCTGCCTCCGAACTCGGCCAGCTGAGCATAAGCCATCCCGCAGGCCGCTACGACGGTCCGGTCATGGCCTCCTACCCTATTCGCAATACCCGCAGTCAGCAGGTGGACAAAGGCATCTATCTGATCGATACCCTGGTGATCGACAGCCATTGGCAACTGACCGGCGCCGCCCGTTACGACAGCTGGGATCTGCAATATGAGGATCTGGTCGCCGGCAACCGCCAGACCAGGACCGATGGACTGTTCTCATGGAAACTGGGGGCCACCTGGAAGCCCACCCGGGCCGGTGCCGTCTACCTCAGCTATTCCACCGCCGTCCTTCGACGCCATCGCCTCCTACGGCTTGCTGGGGCGCGGCCAGCTGAGCCTGGCACCCGAAACCGCTGAGACCTGGGAGCTGGGCAGCAAATGGGAGTTGTTCCAGCAGCGACTGGCCTTGACCGCTGCCGTCTACCAGACGGCCATGACCAACGCGATGACTACCGATGCCTTCGGCAACAGCTTCAACACCAGTGGTCGTCAACGTGCCCGGGGGCTGGAGCTGACCGCTGCCGGCAGGATCACCGATATCTGGCAGATCATGGCCACCTATGCCTATATCGACAGCAAATATCAGTCGGGCAATGACGTTCCCGTCGGCCGGGCCTTGTTCAATACCCCCCGCAATTCGGCCACCGTATGGAACACCTGGACCCTGCCCGGCAACTGGACCATCGGCTATGGCGCGCAATATGTCAGCACCCGCTTCGTTTCCAGTCGACCTGCAGGCAATCTGCTGGACGGAGACCTGTCCCGGTTGGCGCTTTCCGGCCATTTCGTCCACAACGCCATGCTCGGCTACGCCATCAACGATCACGTCGGTCTGCAGTTGAATATCTACAACCTCGACAACCGGCGTTATTTCGATGTGGCGCTGAACGGCAGGGGCTTCGTACCCAATATCGGCCGCTGGGCCATGCTGACCACCAATATCCAGCTGTAACAGACCGGCTTGGCCCAGCACGATCATTGCCGACCGGCGGCCGGACCACTCGCGACGGGTCTTGCCGCCGCAGCTCGGCGCATGACATGCGTCGCTGACCGGATGCAACACCGCGTCGCATCAACTGGCCGCAGCCTCAAGGATGCGCAATATCTTGCGACTCGTTTATCCCATGGTTTGATCAAGGCTTTTCCCGCTGGCTTTGCCACGCGCCATATCACTCCATTGCGGTACGGATTCGCATGAATTTTCGAAAAGGACTTCAAAACGGCTGGCCATCAACGATCAGACATGAGTGCCATTTGCCCGCCCCTGATCAAATGCGTATCATTCTTGTTCGCAAGACGATCAATGCAGACCTTCGACAAAATGGTCTGTGACAGCCATCCGAATTCCCTGTCGTGCCAGGACTGACCCCGTGACCACTGATTCCTCTCCCTTTGTTCGTACCGCACCCCATGCAGTAGCCAGCCGCCGCCTGCCTTCCACCCTCGCGGCCACGCTTTGCCTGTGCGGTGTCGCCCATGGCGGCGAACTGCCGGCCGGTCCTGCCGACACATCCGCCGACACGTCATCGAACGGTCAGGACGTTCATTCGCCACACCATCATGGCAAGACACTGCAGCGTGTCGATGTCGTCGCTGACGCGGCCAGCTATCACGCCGACCACGTCGAGTCGGTCAAGTTCGCGGCACCGATCGCGGATGTGCCGCAAAGCATCCTGGTGATACCGGACAAGGTACTGCAGGATCAGAATGTGCACAGTCTGCGTGACGCCCTGACCAACAATGTGGCAGGCATCACCTTCGCTGCGGGCGAGGGCGGCGGCGGCCTGGGTGACAATCTCTCGATGCGGGGATTCCAAGGCCGCGATGATATCTACGTTGACGGCATCCGTGATGCCGCCCAGATGATCCGCTCCGATGATTTCAATCTCGATCACCTGGAAGTGATCCGTGGCTCGGCCTCTTCATACTCAGGGGCTGGATCCGTCAGCGGCGTCATCAACATGGCCACCAAGAAGCCCAGGCTCGAAAATTTCACGCGCTTCAGCCTCGGCGGCGGCACCGCCGCGAATCGCCGCGCCACGATAGATGTCAATCGAATTCTGTCCCAGGATCATGGCATTGCCGTGCGGCTGAACGCGATGGGCAATCTCAACAATACGGCTGGCCGCGATTCCATTTTCAACCATCGCTGGGGCTTCGCGCCGTCGATTGCCTTCGGTCTTGGCACCCCGACCCGGGTCACCTTGTCCTATCTCTACCAGAAGGATCACAACCTGCCGGATATGGGCATTCTGCGAGATCCTCGCAACATCACCCGTGTCCGCCAAGTCCCCGGCAGCCGCTGGGACGGCTATTATGGTCTGCGCAACTATGATCGCGACGATTCGCGGGTCAATGCCGTCACGCTGAAAGTCGATCATGATTTCAGTGACAAGCTGGTGCTGCACAATGTCTCCCGCTTCAGCGACGTGAATCGCACCACCGAAATCACCACCAATACGGTGCATCTCAACACGGCTGCCCTGCCGGACAATCTGGATCTGGCCGCAGGCACTTACAACGCTTACGGCCCGGGCGGTGTTCGCCGTCAATTTTCCACTCAGCAGGTGGAAAATCAGACCGACCTGATCTGGAAACAAGGTGACGAATCCGGTCTGCACAATACCCTGGATACCGGCCTGGATTTCTCGCGCCTCAAGTATGCTGGCGCACAGTTCAAGAATGCCATTTCCCAGTCAGATCGCAACGGGCTGAGCATCAGCGATCCGCTGGGCTATTTCGCCGGCGAACCGGCCGCGATGGCGATCAACAAGAACACCTCCAGCCAGCAGGTGGACAAGGCCGTCTATCTGATTGATACCCTGGTCATTGATCCCCACTGGCAATTGACCGGGGCCGCCCGCTTCGACAGCTGGGACCTGCAGTACAACAATCTGGTCGGCGGTGCCCTGCAAAGCAAGACCGACAATCTGTTCTCCTGGAAGCTGGGCGCCACGTGGAAGCCCACCGACCAGGGTTCGGTCTATCTGAGCTATTCGACGTCCAAGCAACCACCGTCGTTCGATACCATCGCCACCACCGGTTCGGTCAGCGGCAACCAGCTGAGCCTGGCGCCGGAAACGGCCAATACCTGGGAACTGGGTACCAAGTGGGAACTGCTGCAGAAGCGGCTTTCCCTGACGGCCGCGGTCTACCAGACCCAGATGACCAATGCCCTTACCACGGATGAATTCGGCAACGACTACAATACCAACGGCAAACAACGGGCCCGCGGCCTCGAGCTGACGGCCAGCGGCCAGATCACCGACTGGTGGCAGCTGATGGCGTCATATTCATATATCGACAGCAAATATCAGTCCGGCAACGACGTGCCCGTGGGTCGCGCGCTGTACAACACGCCTCGCAACGCGGCCAACATCTGGAACACCTGGACCCTGCCGGACAACTGGACCATCGGCTATGGCGCCCAGTATGTCAGCGCACGCTATGTCACCAACCGTCCGGCGACCAGCCTGTCCGATGGCGACCTGGCCAGCCTGATGCTGTCCGGCCACTTCGTGCAGAACGCGATGATCGGTTACACCGTCAACGACCATGTCAGCCTGCAGTTGAACCTGTACAACCTGACCAACAAGCGCTATTTCGATATCGCCTTCAATGCCCGCGCCTTCGTTCCCAATGTCGGACGCTGGGGCATGCTGACGGCCAACTTCCAGTTCTGACAAGCTCGATCACCTGCAACTATGCGGGTCCGTTCCCTCGCCGGGGCGGGCCCGCCTTGGTGTTCGCCGGCTCGCTCGGCATATCAGGGAGCACTTCACCCTGTCGAGGCAGGAGGTGCCCGGGTTCAAGTGCGCAAGCACGCATCTCGATATCGTGCAGATTCCTTGCGTCGCGCCGGATGCGCCATCCCGGACATGCTCAGGAACGGCAGGAATCCACGTTTCTTGGTGGACTCTGGCAACGTTCCGGATAACTTCCACCTGCATCACACCGACTCAAGGTTGGCATCGAGACCCTGGCGGACAGCCATCGTTCGCGCAGTGGCGGACGCCTTGTCAAGACGCTCATGGACGACATCCATCCCAGCCTTTGAATCAGGTTTCACGGACATCAAGACGCCTTTCTTGAGCATCATCCGATGGAGATGCATGAATCCGGGAACTCTCTTGCCTGACGGCAAAAGAGCTCAGTGAAGGAGCGATGCAAGAGACGCTAGCGTCATCACCATGGCTTGCCAAACCATCAGACCGGATCGTCACTGCTGTCGTCACAACTGTTTGCTTGACCCGCGCTCTTGGTCAAGCCTAGATTCGAATGGCCCCGTGCGGTCGGTATTCGATCTCAGGGAAGCGGAGCCATGCCGGAAGGATGCCGGCAGCAAGCACCCTCCATTTGCGGACCCGGAGCTGCCCACATGGATGTGATCGACCGGATGACCTCACTATGGCTGCCATGGCTGTGCTGGACCTGTCTGCAGACCTTGCTGCTGACCGGTCTGGTGGCCTTGCTGGATCGCTGCCTGCCAAGACTCTCGGCGGCGACCCGCTGCACGCTGTGGTGGCTGGTGGGGCTGCAGGTACTGGCGGGGCTGGGCTGGCGACTTCGGCTGGTCTGGCCATGGCCGCCAGGCGACGATGGCCTGCTGGCACGGCTGGGTATCCCTGCCGGTGACTTGGGCGTCAGCCCGCCCGGCGGCGGCAGGATTCGCCCGGCCATGCTCGACGACATCATCGTCCACGGTCTGCGCTGGCTCTTTCTGGCCTGGCTGGGGCTGCTCATCGTGCAGGTGCTGATCTCGCTGGGCCAGGCCTGGCAGGCACATGCCCTGCGTCGCCGTTCGCAGCCTCTGCAGCAGGAGCTGATCCGGACCCTGGCCGGCATCCAGGCACGGGGCATGGGGCTGCGGCGACTCCCCGAGCTGCGCACCGCCACCAGCCTCGGCTCACCGGTGGTCAGCGGCCTGTGGCGACCGATGATCCTGCTGCCGGCGACCTGCCCGTCGGCCCCGGCCGAGGCGGCGATGATGATTGCCCATGAACTGGCCCATCTCCGGCGAGGTGATCTGTGGCTGGGCTGGGTACCCGCCCTGGCCAGACATCTGCTGTGCTTCCATCCGGCCTTGCTGTGGAGCAACCATGCCTACCGACTGCAGCGCGAAAGCGCCTGCGACAGTCTCGCGATGCAGCACAGTCGCGAGGATCCCCAGGCCTATGGACGACTTCTGCTGCAATGGGGGGCTGCTCGGCCGTCCGATTCGCAACTGGGCAGTGCCCCCAGCGGACACCGCGACCTGCAATGGCGACTGCAGGCCTTGCGCCGCAATCAGGCGAAGTCGCCGGAGCGGCGATGGCAGGCCGTCGCCGCCATGCTGCTGAGCCTGTCGGGGGTGCTGCCATATCGCCTGAGCCTGGCCGATCCAGCGCTGCAGGCCGTGCAACCGCCCCCGATGATGACGCCGATCATCCCGGCCATGGCGCCACTGCCGGTACCGCCGCCGCCGGTGATCAGTCCGCCACGGATTTCGCCACCGATTCCGACGCCGGCGCCAGTCCCCGCTGGCAGCGGCCCCTCGTCCCGGCCTCCGACCGCCTGGGCCGCCTTCGATGGCCAGACCCTGTACTTCCAGGGCGGGGCCGACGACCAGGCACGCTTCGCTCGCCATCGGCAAGGCCAGCAGCCCGTGTTCTGGTACCGCCATGGTCAGCAGGTCTGGCTCAGTCATGACCCGGTCCTGATCCGGCAGGTGGTCGGGTCTCTGCAGAGCCCATCAGCCATGGCCGTCCGCAGCAATGCACTCGATCCGGCGCAGCGGGCATTGCTGCAACAGCAGTGGCTCAACGCCAGAGAGCAAAGCGATCTGGCCGCGCGCCAGGCCGATCTGGCCGCCAGTCAGGCCCGGAACCACCGCGCACGGGTCCAACAGCTGTGGCAGGCACGTCTGCGCCAGCCACCACTCCCGGCCGCCAGCATTGCCCACCCGCTCAGCCTCTCGCCGGAGCCGAGCGATACCACCGAGATGGACAAACTGCGCCAGCGACAGCGGGTCTTGCAGGAACAGATGCAGGATCTGGTCCGGCAACAGCAGGTCTATGCCACGCCCCCGCAGGCAACCGGCAGCGGTCAGGCCCCGGCAAAATTGCAGCGGCTGCTGGAAGGTGCCGTACGTCAGGGCCGAGCCACACCCGTCAACCCCTAGCCTGCGGCACTCTGCCGTCCGCTCGTCTCCGCAGCGCCCATGTCATGACCAGCCCCGCCAGCAGGCCCCACAGCGGCGCGCCGAGACCGAACCAGTCCAGCCCCGAGGCCGTCACCAGAAAGGTCACCATTGCCGGTTCACGGCCCTGTTCGGGAATCAGCGCCGTGGCCAGACTCATGGTCAGGGTCGGCAGCAAGGCCATGCCGGCGAGCACCGCAACCAGCACCGGCGGCAATGCCGCGAATCCCGCTGCCACAGTCGCGCCGAACAGACCCAGCAGCAGGTAGGTCAGACCTGAAGCCAAGGCCGCGACATAACGCCGGCGGGCATCGTCATGGACTTCGGCCCCCATGCAGATCGCAGCAGTGATCGCCGCCAGATTGATGGCAAAGGCCCCCAACGGAGCCAGCAGCAAGGTGGCCAGCCCGGTCCAGGTCATGACCGGCGAGGCACGGGTGGCCCGATAGCCATAGCTGCGCAGGACAGCCAGGCCCGGCATGTTCTGGGAGGCCATGGTGACCAGAAACAAGGGCAGCGCGATGGCCAGCGCATGCAGGCTGAATCGCGGCCACACCCAATGTGGATGGGCCAGTTGCAGTGCAGGCAAGGGCCCCTGCAGCTGGCCCTGGAATCCCGCCAGTCCGACCCCGACCGCCAGCGCGGCAAGCAGGGCGTAACGCGGCCACCACCGCCGACCGGCCAGCCACGTCGCCAGCATGCCCAGCACCAGGCCGGCATGAGCAGGCAGCAGGGCAAAGATCCGTATTCCGAAATGCAACAGCACGCCGGCCAGCATCGCCGCGGCCAGACCGGCCGGCATCCTGTTCATGATCCGCTCGAAACCGCCGGTGACGCCGGACAGGGTAATCATCGCGCCACAGATCACGAAAGCGGCAATGCACTCGGCCAGCGGCACGCCACTGGCTGCGGTGACCAGCAAGGCTGCACCCGGTGTCGACCATGCGGTCACCACCGGCTCGCGAAAACGCAGAGACAATCCGACCGAGGTCAGCGCCAGTCCCAGGCCCAGGGCCCACAACCAGGAACCGATTTCCTGATCGTCGGCACCTGCCGCCCGCGCGGCCTGGAACACGATCGCCGCCGAACCAGCAAAGCCGACCACCACCGCAATGACCCCGGCCAATATCGCGCTGAACGACAGATCCTGCCATACCGCACGCCGACCATTCAGGCCTGCTCCTTCACTCCCCACCTGCATGCACTTGGTGTCCCCCGGATTCAAGGCCATGACTCTGGCATGCCGCCGCCGCCAACTCAACGCGGGCGAGGCTTGGCCCGATGGGTGGCGGTGGCGGTCCAGGGATCATCCGGCCAGGGATGACGGGGGTAGCGGCCCTTGAGTTCCTTTTTCACTTCCGGATAGGTGCGCTCCCAGAAACTGCGCAGATCCCGGGTCACCTGGATCGGCCGGCCGGCCGGCGACAGCAGATGCAGCACTACCGGCACCGTGCCGCCGGCGATGGTCGGCGTATCGGCCAGCCCGAACAGCTCCTGCAACTTCACCGCCAGCACCGGACCACCCTCCGCCGCGTAATCCAGACGGCGACTCTGGCCACTGGGAACAGTGATGGCCTCGGGGGCCTGCGCCTCCAGCTGCTGCCGTGCCGGATAGTCCCACCATCCCTCCAGAGCCCGGGCCAGCTCGCCGCCGGACAATGCATCCAGCCGGCGCTTGCCCTGCAACCAGGGGGCCAGCCAATCTTCCAGCGTGGCCAGCAGATGCTCCTCCGACAGATCGGGCAGGTCCAGCGCCGGCTGCCAGCTGCGCAAGGCCTGATTGCGCGCGCGCAGGCGCTCACTGGCCTCGGTCCAGGGCAGGCAGCCCAGCCCCTGCTGGCGGATCGCCGCCAGCAGCGCCGCCAGGGCATCACCGGCTTCGACCGGTACGCTGCGGCGTTCCAGCACGATGGCCCCGAAACGGGACTCCTCGAAGGCTTCGGCGGCCTGTCGTTCGACATTCCAGACCACACGCCTGGCGGTGTTGAACAGACCGGCATGAACCCGCTCCAGGTCGGCCGGATCCAGCGGTGCCGCGCTCATCACCAGACTGTCGCGGCTCTCGTGACGCAAATCCATCACCACCAGCCAGGGCTCTCCCAGCAGCGACGTCGATTCGTGCAGACGGCAGCCCCGACCATTGGAGAGCGTGTAGCGCAGCGGTTGCTGCGGATCCTGGTGCGCAATCCGGTCCGGATAGGCGGCCAGCAGCAGGCCGCCTGTCCGCCAGGCATCCGGTACCCCGCTGGCCGCGGCGCGACAACCCAGGCGCTGGCGCCAGCCTTTGGAAAGTTGTTCGATGGCCGCCAGCGCCGGGATATCGGCATCTGCCAGACCACCGCGTCCCGAACGGCGGTCGCGCCAGCCATGCAAGGCGGCCAGCCGAGGCCTGAAGTCATCCGTGCGCGCCGCCTCGCCACGCAGCGGCGACCGGCTTTCCATCAAGGCCAGCACATCGGCCACCAGAGCCTGCTGCCGCTCGGGTGCCTGCAGTACCGCCGCCGCCAGCCGCGGCGGCGCACCCAGCGCCAGCATGCGCCGGCCCTGCGCGGTGATCCGGCCGGCTGCATCCAGGGCACCGAGCTGGCCCAGCAAGTCCCGGGCCTGCGCCATCGCCCCCGCTGGCGGCGTGTCCAGCCATGACAGCTGCGAACTACCCCAGGCCGCCAGTTCCAAGGCCAGCGTCGACAGCTCGACCTGGGCAATCTCGGGACTGCGGGCTGGCTCCAGCCGTCGGCTCTGCGGCCACAGGCGATAGGCATGACCAGCAGCGACACGGCCGGCACGACCGGCGCGCTGATCGGCCGAGGCTTGTGAAATCGCCACCGTGGCGAGTCGGGTAAAACCCGAGGCCGGATCGAAACGAGGTTCCCGCGCCAGCCCCTGATCCACCACCGCCCGGACCCCGGGCAAGGTCAGGCTGGACTCGGCCACATTGGTGGCCAGCACCACCCGTCGCTCACCGTCCGCCGCCGGCTGCAAGGCCTGCTGCTGGTCGGCCAGAGTCAGCTCGCCGTGCAAGGGCAGCACCTCCACCCCGGCCGCCACGACCTGCTCCAGCCGGCGCTGCAGACGGGCGATCTCGGCCCGACCGGGCAGAAACACCAGCACATCGCCATCGGTTTCGGCCAAGGCCTGCTGCACCCCGCGAACGAGCTGGCTGTCGGGGGTTTCCTGCGGCCGGGCCGGCGGATAGTGGATCGCAACCGGGAAACTGCGCCCGGCACTGCTCAGTCGTGGCGCCTTCAGCCAGACAGCGATGCGCTCGCCATCCAAGGTCGCCGACATCAGAACCAGCCGCAGATCAGGCCGCAGGGTCGCCTGCACATCCAGCGCCAGCGCCAGACCGAGATCGGCGGCCAGATGCCGCTCATGAAATTCATCGAACAGAATCGCGCCAATGCCCTCCAGTTCCGGATCATCCTGGATCATCCGCGCCAGAATCCCCTCGGTCACCACTTCGATCCGGGTTGCGGCACTGATCCGGGACTCGAAACGGATCCGGTAGCCCACGGTCTGGCCCACGGATTCACCCAGCTGCGCCGCCATGAATTGGGCTGCCAGCCGCACGGCCACCCTGCGCGGCTCCAGCATGATGATGCGGCGCCCCTCCAGCCAGGGCTCGGACAACAGGGCCAGCGGCACCTGGGTGGTCTTGCCCGCCCCTGGCGGGGCTTCCAGCACCAGTCTCGGCTGCGCAGCCAGGCTGCGCCGGATCTCGGGCAATACGGGGGCGATCGGAAATTCAACAGGTTTCGTCGAGCTCATCCGCCGGCATGCTACAGGCTGCAGACGCTCCGGTCAGGATCGGCCCCCCCGCCCGGCGCAGGATCTGCACGTCAGGGCGAGGAAAGCGCCGACGGTGCCTCCACTCGTACCGTGCGCTTGCCGAAGAAGCGCCGTTGATGATCTGCTCCGGCCGGGACCGGCACCCCGTCACCGAATGACCCGGCCGGCATCGGCGGCGAGCCTCCCGTCAGCCGGCCCGGTGGCCATTGACGGATCGTCAGCTGCGGATCCGCCGCTTCGCCGCTGGCCCAGTTCTCCTGCTGCAGGCGATAGCGCTGGGCATATTGGCGATAGTCGGCCCACATGGGTGGTGCCGACACCGCCAGTGCCGTCCCCAAGGCCAGACACAGCAGCCAGGGAGCCAGCCGCTGCAGCAGCGGCGCGTTGCAGCCGGCGGCCTCCAGGGTCAGGCCCAGCCCCGCTCCGAAAGCGGCCAGCGCCAGCACCATGAAGCATTGACGAACCGTATCGTGATGCTCGCAGCAGAGTTGCCCGAACTGATACCAGGCGGCAAAGATCGTGGCAGGCACCATGGCGGCCGCGCCGGCGGCCAGCACCCACAACCCCCTGCGTCGAGTCAGCGGCAGCCCCTGGCCGACGGCCAGACCCGCCGCGGCACCCAGCAGGGCCAGCTTGGACACCACTTGCAACGTGGCGGCGACGCCGGCATCGCCGGCGGCAAACCACAGATGCGGCCAGCTGGTCGTCACGGATGCCCGCAAGCTGCTCCACAGCTGATGGACCGGACCGGCACCCGGAATCTGTTCGACCACCCCTCCGGCCCGATGCGACAGCATCAGCCCCAATACCAGGCCGGCCCCCAGCAAGGACGGCAACAAGGCCCATCCGCCACGCCGCGACCGGCACAGACTGAGCAGGCCATGGATCAAGGCAAACATGGCACCGATTTCCGAACTCAGTGCCGCCAGCAGCAGCCAGCCGCCGCAAACCCAGCTCCGTACCTGCGCGCCAGGACGCAGATGTTCCGCAAAGACACCCATCACACCGGCCAGCGTCAGTACATAGGCCAGCGAAGCCACCGGCCAATAGAACACCCTGGCCACCGCATGGCCGCTCAGACACATCGCGCAGACCGTCAGCGTCAGCGGCAGCCAGTGCCGGCCCGCACCGGCGGCAACCCGCCACAAAGGCATAGTCGCCGCCGCCAGCAACCACAGCAGCGAGAACAGCAGCAGCTCCGGAATCCAGGCTCGCCCCGTGGCCAGCACCAGCCGGCCATAAAGATGGATCAGGAGTTCCGAGACCGGTCGCGGACTCCAGACCCAAAAGCGATGCCAGCTCGCGGCGCCCCCTTGCAGTGCCATGTCGTGGAAAATGTCATATTCGTCCGAATACCAATGGCCCAGCGGAAACAGCCCCGCGAACAACAGCAGGGTCAGGCCTGCCAGCCATGCCGCCATACGCCTTGCCACCAGCCTGCCCCCTGCGTGTGAACGCCCCACCCGGCGTCCTGCCGGTCATCGTGCACGCTGCAGCCCGGCTTGTCATGAGCCTCTGCAGCAACACCGCGGCACAAGGCCATGGACGATCAGTGCGCGGACATCCGCAAGGGCTGCAGCGACTGGAATTTCTGCCGATATTCGTCACTGACCGCCTTCGCTTCCTCGCTGCTGCTGATCACCTTGGGTGTCAACAGCACGATGATCTCGGTACGCGTGCGATTGCGTGAGCGGGTACCGAACAGACTGCCCAGCAGCGGAATCCGGCTGAGCCAGGGCATGCCCTGCCGCTGATCCACGTCCTGCTGCTGGATCATGCCGCCCAGCAAGACCGTCTGCCCGCTCTGCACAGCCACCTGGGTGTTGATCGAGCGTTCGGAAATGGTGGGATTGCCCTGGGCATTGGCGGAGTTGCCCAGCACGCTGCTGACCTGCTGGTTGATGCTCATATAGACCAGACCGCCCGGATTGACGCGCGGCTGTACCGTCAACAACACACCGGTGGGGATATAGGTGGCATTGTTGACCACATTGTCGGCATTGCTGTTGATATTGAGGCTGGTGGTATTGATAGGTACCTCGTCTCCGACCTGGAAGTTGGCCGTCTGGTTGTTCATCACCACCACGGACGGTGCGGACAGGACCTTGGTCTTGCCATTGGATTCCATCGCGTGCACGGCGACCTGCAGATTGTGGGTCAGAAATGAGTAATAGAACCCGTCACCCGCACCCAGGGTATTGCCGCCGCCGCCCACCGCGCCTTGCTGATGATTGCCGGGATCACCGGGAACGAGCGATGACGTACCGCCACTGTTCGAAGTCGTAGCGCCAGCCAGGCCCTCCAGATACCACTGCACGCCGAAGCTGAATTCGTTGACCAGGGTGACCTCCAGGATCCGCGCCTCGACCTGGACCTGGAGCGGACTGACATCCAGCTGCCGGATCGCCTGCTCGATCTCATGCCATTGCGCGGGCCGCGCCCGCACCAGCAGCTGGTTGCCGCCCTCGGCGGCAGTGATCCGCACGCCATGATCCAGGATACTGGCGCCGACATGCGGGCGAGCCATGCCGTCGGAGGCGAACTGATCGCCGGGCGTGCCCGCTGCCGCGGCCGTGCCGGCAGCGGTTCCGGACCGGCCCATGCCGATACCTGTGCCCATCCCGATACCCGTGTTCTGGCCGATGCCCGCGCCCATCGCACCGGATCCACCGGCTGTCGCCCCCAGTCCGCCGGCGTTGCCGGCGGACTGCCCCAGCGTCCGCGCGGTCAGCCCCGGCGCCACCTGACCGGAGCTCGGGCGATCGCCGGAGACGCCACTGTCGGAGCCATAGATGTCATTCAGATAGATGGCCATGTCGGAGGCCTGGATATTGTGTACATCATAGACGTGCAACTGCGGCTCGTTGCCGCCGCCACGATCCATCCGCGCGATCCAGTCCCCTACCTCCTGCAGATAATCCGGCTGGGTGGTGATCACCACCAGGGCATTGGTCCGTTCGATGGGAATAAAGCGGAACATGCCGGCCAGCGGCGTATTGCCCTGCGGCCCGAACAACCCGTTCAAGGGTTCCATCAAATCCTTGACGTTGGCCTGGTCGAGGCTGAACACGCCGACCGAGGTGCCACGCAGCCAATCCACATCGAAGGTAGCCACGGTCTGCTGGTAATTGCGCAATTCCTGGGGGGTGCCGGCCATCACCAGCAGATTGCGCCCCGGATCGGCCAGCAGTACCGCATCGGCCCGCGCAAAAGGCTTGATCAGTTTCTGCATCTCGATGGCCGAGATATAGCGCAACGGAAACAGTCGCGCCTGCAGCCCCCCAGCGGGAGCCGCGGCACCCAGCCCGGGGACCACGTTGCCGGCTACGGCGGCCGCGGCTGGAGTAACCACATAGCGCCCCTCCTGGCGAACCAGTGCATTGCCGGTCCAGGCCAGCAGATTTTCGAGAATCGGCAAGGCCTGGGACCGGGTCACCGGCTGCGAGGTCGAAAACGAGACCTGGCCTTGCACTCCCGGAGCCACGCTGTAATTGGCTTGCAGCAGATCGCCCAGAATGGCCTTGACCACGGCCTGGATCGGTTGCCCTTCGAAATTGAAGGTGACCGCCCCGGGTCCCTGCGCCACCCGGGCCGCTGTCGCCGGGCCCTGCACCCGCAGATACTGTCCCGAACCCGGACGATACTCGCGCCCGCCAGCGACGGCAGCGGCCGCCGCCGCGGCGGGTGGCACCGCGACCGGTGCCGGGCGCTCAGTGCCGGCCATGGCCTCACGCTGCAGGCGTGCATCGTCAGGCCGCTGCCAGTCCTTGCAACCAGCCAGCATGACCAGCAGCATCAAACACGGATAACGCAAGCATGGCGCCATATCTGCCGCATCCTCATGAATGGGTACCACTGGCAGCGGATGCCGCCGGAGGTTGCGCCCGCAAGCGCTGCAATGCCTGCCGCAAAGCTTCGCGACGCTGCTGTTCCAGAGCCTCATCGGGACCGGCGGGCGATGACGACATGGCCGGTCTAGTAGCGACTGAAGCGGCCGCTGCCGGCATCAAAGCCAGTCGCAGCTGCCGCCCATCCCTGGAAAACCAGGCCTGACGGGGTTCCAGCCGGGTCAGTTGCCAGCCACCGTCCGGCGTCCTGGCTCCCAGAGCGACCCGCAGGCCACCAGCCGCGGAAGCGGCCCCCGCCGGACCGGATCCCGGACGCGGTCGCAGCAGAGCCAGCTTCAGCCCCGGACTGATGATCACACCCGTCAGTTCCAGATCACCCAGTCGCCGGCCCTCTCCTCGCGGCTGCAACGGCTGCCGGTCCGGGTTCAGCAGCGGCCGTTGCCAGATCGCCGAAAACCGGGACAGCGCCGGCACCGCCGCCGCCGGTACGGAGGCGGCCTGCGCCAGCATTGGAGGCAAGGGCCCTGGCGGACTCCAGTGCACCCGTCGATCGCCACCGGCCAGCAGCCACAGCAGCCCCAACCCGGCCAGCAGCACGCCAGCCAGCAGCCACCGCGTCAGCATCCGTTCGCCCGCCGCATTCATGGCGCCGGCTCCGGGCTCGCAGCGGCGGCAGCCACCCTCAGAAAACCGGCCACCGTGAACTGGACTTCGGCGCGGGGATCGGCGGCGTCGTTGAAGGCCTGCGCATTCGGATACATCACGAAATCACTGATGTAAATATAGGGATGTCCATATTCCAGGTCATATAGCACCGCTGCCAGACCGGCCGGATCGCAACGCAGATTGATCGTGACCCGGACCTCGCGATAACTCGCCTGCCCCTCCCGATCCATGGCGACCGGTATTTTCTGGGTGACTTCACAGGCCGCCGGCCCGCCGTGGGCGGCCACGCTGGCCACCACCCGCTGCATCAGATCCGCCGAAGCCGTACTGGGGTCGTCATCCGGCAGAAAATCCCGGGCTTCCGAGGGCTGCCGTTGCAGACCCGCCAGGCGCCGCTGCCATTCAGGCCGCAAGGCCAGTCGGGCCGCGTTCGTGGCCTGCTGCTGGCGCAGGGCGGCCATTTCCTGACGCTCACGCCAGGCCGGCGCCACCAGCCACCCATGCAGGCCGATGCCATACAGCAATGCAGCCAGCAGCAAGCCCAGACCGATCGGCCACAGCGCCGCCGGCAGCTTCGGCCATTCCGGCCGGCGCCTCATGGCCGGGATTCCAGGGCTGGCCGATGCAATTGCGCCGTCATCGAAAAACGCTCCTTGCCGGACAAGGGGTCGCGCAGGATCGTACCCTGGAACCCGGGTTCACCCAGATCGCTGGCGGCTTTCAGCACATCGACAAGATGCGCGGCCTGAGGTGCCAGGCCGAGAAAGCTGAGCCTTCCGTCGGCATCGATACTGAGACGCTGCAGCGAAGTGTCGTCGGGCAGCCGTCGACTGAGTTCGGCCAGCACCTGAACCACCGGCACCGTCTGCTGCCGCCGCCGTTCGAGAAAGCCGGCCGCACGGCCACGCTCGAGACCTTCCCGTTGCAGCTCGGCCAGTTGCCGCAACGGCAACTGCTGTGCCGCCACCGCCGCCCGCATGTCCAGCAGCGCGAGATGCCGGTTGTGACGCCACTGGCCGGCCACCGCCAGCAGCAATGCCAGCAGGCACAGACCCAGTCGCACATTGAGCCGGCGGCGCGGACGAGGATGGGCAGGACGACGCGGCGGCGGCAGCAGATTGAAACCGGCAAGACCGTCGGCCTCAAGCAGGTCCACACCGTCCAGCGCCAGCCCCAGATCGGCCAGCCGTGCCAGCCAGCCATCCAGCCGCGCCCTCGGCGCTACCGCCAATCGTGCCTGCAAGGACGACGATCCGGTCGCGGCCGGCACTTCCCGGATATCAAAATACACCTGCTCCGGACGGAACGGCGTCTGACGGTCCATTTCAAATCGGGCGATCCTCACCAGCGAGTGACGGGCGGCCGTTGGCAGCTGCAGCTCTCTGACCAGACCGCAACCGGCAGGCAGGCCCAGCCACAATCGGCGGTCTTCGACGGCGACGCCCTGCATCGCGGCAAGCACATGCTGGCGCTGCAGTTCGGCGGGCAACCGATCCGGCCAGCGGTCCAGCAACTGCCTCCCCTCGGCGGCGAACAACTGCCAGTACTCACCAGCCGGTATCAATACCAGCTGCAACCTGCCTTCCCGCAACAGCTGCCCCAGTCCTGACGGCAGGGCGGCCACACATTGCCGCCAGCCCTCGGCCAGCGTCAGCCGCCAGCCGACCGGCAACCGCAGCAGCAGGCCACGCCAGCCGGATGCCCATCGCTCCGCCATGGATGCGCTCATGGCATGCCATCCTCCTGCCAGCGCAGGACCGTATAAGCCCTATCTGCAGACCATCCCTGCAGTCGTACGGTCGCGGCCAGCGTCGCCCGCACCCCGTCCCCTGCTTCGGCACTGACCTCCACACTTTCCACCGTCCCCCAGGCCGTCGCGGCAGATATCGCCATGGGCCGGCTGATCCTGGCCAGATAGGTCTGGCGGGCAGCCGCTGGATCCAGTCCCGTGGAGGCCGCCAGCACCCGTGCCGAAGCCAGCTCCGGCACCGGCATCGCCATGCCCGACCACAGCGTGGCGTCCGGCAGCATCAACTTCAGCGTCGCCGGTCCCAGTCCGGGAATGCGCCCCAGCTCCTCGACACTGGCAAAAGGCGCGCCGCGCGGCCCGTAATCGGCTCCTGCAGCCCGATACCTGGCATCCTGCCGCTGGTGCTGGCCCAGCGTCAGGATCGGGCTGCGCCAGGCGATCAAGGCCGCCGCCACATTCCGTGCATCCTTCACACCGGCCTGCATCAGCCAGCGCTGCAACAACCCGGCCGGTGCCTGGTTGAGGTCGATCTTGCCTCGATCGTCGCGCACGGAAATGCGGACGTCCATACCATCGCGGGTCAGGTGCCGGGTGGCACCATCGATACGCAGCGGGGCGGCCGGATCTGGCGCCTGCAACAAGCTGAAGATCGTTTCGATCAGCGCCGACTCGGCCACGTCACGGGCCAGTGCATGAGCCAGCTGGTATCGTGCCTGCAAGGCCTCGACCCGCGCCACCAAGGCATAACTGCCGACCAGAATGCCAAGCAGGGTGCAGGCCCACAACACCACCAACAAAGCCGATCCGCGCTGATCCCGGTTCATGGCATGCCTCCATCGAAAGCATCCGGTGTCTGCAGCGGGTCAGGATCGATCCGTGGCGCAATATCCAGCGGCGGCCATGGCTGCCGGTCCTTGAATTGCAGTTGCAGGCCGATCAGCCGCGGCAATCGCCCTGGCACGGTCCAGTGCCCCTGCCAGGCGCCCTCCCGCTCCGGCGTATCCGCATCCCGGTAAGCAAAATGGCCGCCACTGATGCCATCCAGCAACACCTCCGGCGGCAGTCGCCAATGCAGCGGCTCTCCGTGCATGGGCAGATCCGCCAGCTGCAGTTCCAGACGTCCGGAACGGCCGTCCATCTGTACCAGTTGCAGTTGCTGCACCTGCAGACCACGACCACCCAGTGCCGCCACGGACGGTGCCACAAAGCGCAGCTTCCGGGGGCCTCCTTGCAGCCATCCAGGCGGCCTTGATACCGGGTCCGGGATGGCCACGGTCCGGATCTGGGCCAGACTGCGGCGCAGAAATTGCCGGGTCGCGAAGATCTCTTCATCACGACGGGCCTGCCGCAGCCCCGTCTGGACCAGCTTGCGGGAACCGCTGAGCGCGGCGTAGACGGCACTCATCAGTACCGCCAGCAACAGCATCGACAACAGGACCTCCAGCAGGGTGAAACCTCCCGCCCGAACGCGTCCCGCCCCTTTGGGCCGGCTCATGGTACCGATTCCAAGGCGGGCACCCGGGCGATGCGCAGGGTATGAAATCGCTGATGGCGGGCCTGTCCGGCCACGCGCCAGGTCAACTGCAGATCCAGGCGGTAAAGGCGAATACCGGCCGCAGACGCACGATCAGCCAGCAGCGTCGTCTGCAGACGCCAATGTCCACCCTCTTGCAGCGTCCCCTGGCTGATGCCAGCCCGCGCCGGACCGGCGGCGAAGGCGGCATCCAGCAAGGATCGCGCTTCCTGGATCCGCCCGATCTGCCCCGCGGCCTGCTGGTGCAATTGCCGCGAGCGCCCGGCCAGCATCAGCAAGGCGGTCAGGGCCACAGCCAGGATCATGATCGCGGCGATCATCTCGAGCAGACTGAACCCGCGCTGCGCATGCCCCATGTCATGGCTCCACCGTCGCGGTACTGATGGCGACCGCACCGGTCAACCAGGAAACATCGAGTCGCCACTGCCGGCGGCCTTGCCGCAGGGTGACCCGTCCGCCGCTGGAACTGCCGTCCGGGAAAAAACGGATGCCGCCGGCTTCGGTCGCCGCAGGCTCGACGGCCTCTCGCGCATAGCGCATGCCAAGATGCAAGTCCCCGGACAGAACCACCGGGACCGCGTCGCCGATGCGATAGCTGGCGCGCGCCGGATCCAGCCGGAAATCGGTGATCCGGCCACCGACCACGGCTTGCAGCCGCGCCCGCCGCAGCGCTGCCGCCAGCTCCCCCGCCGCCGACTGGGCACGGGCGCCACCCAGACCGCGCTGCACGGAAACGGCCGTCATCGTTGCCATCACCCCGATCAGCAATACCACGCAAAGCATCTCCAGCAGGCTGAAGCCGGACGCCGGACGCCGGAGATCGTCGCGGCCTTTGCAGGTCGCGCCGCAGGGTGGCCGCGGACTCACTGCCAGTTGCCGACATCGGCGCTGTATCCCTCGCCACCGGGCTGGCCATCCTGGCCATAGAAGACCAGATCGTAACTGCCATGCTCGCCCGGATACGCGTAGCCGAACGCATGCCCCCAGGGATCACGCAAGGCCCCGGCTCTGGCGTACGGCCCCTGCCAGTTCACCGCCCCCTGGGGGCGCTGCAGCAGGTCCTGCAGTTGTGCCGGCGGGCTGCCGTTGTCCAGCGCATAGGCCTCGACGTCCTGGGCCAGCGTCGCCAGCTGGGCCTTGCCCGCCCCGTACTTGCCCTTGTCGACATTGCGTCCGACCTGGCTCACCACCACGGTGCCGACGATGCCGATCAGCACGATCACCGCCAGCATTTCCAGCAAGGTGAAGCCGGCTGCCGCCGGCCGACCGGCACGAGGCGGATGCAGGAGGTCGGAACCGCGTGAATGGAACATGTTCAACTCCCGGACGGGTCACTGGATATGGCTGGTCAGGCTGAGCAGAGGCAACAGGATGGCAGCCATGATGATGGCCACCAGCACGGTCATGACCAGGGTCAGGGTCGGCACCAGCGCCGACAGCAACCGGTCGATGCTGCGGCGTGATTCGGTATCGAAGGTATCGGCGACCTGCAGCAGCAGGCGATCCAGTTGGCCGGCCTCTTCGCCGACCTGCACCATCTGCACCGCCAGCGGCGGGAACAGTCCGGTCTGGGCCAGCGCCGTGCCCAACCGGCCGCCATCGCGCACCGTTTCGATGACTTGCTGCAGGGCCGCGGCCAGCGCCAGATTCGCCGTGACGCCGGCCGCCACCTGCAAGCCGGCCAGCAACGGCACGCCATGATGCAGCAAGGCGCCCAGGCTGCGGCTGAGACGTGCCGTCTCCAGCTTCAGGGACAAGGGACCGATGCCGCGCAGGCCCAGCCACCAGGCATGCCAGCGACGGCGCTGCCCGGGCTGGCGCATCCGGTGCCGCCAGCCGAACAGGGCCGCGATCAGTATCGGCGGCAGCAGCCAGCCCAGCTCGCGCAGCGCCGTCCCCAGCCCCAGGATCAGGCGAGTGATCCAGGGAATCGGTACCTGCATGTCGGCGAAGATCGGCACGAACTGCGGGACGACCCAGGACAGCAGCAGGATCAGCGAGCCCAGCACGCCGGCCAGCAGAAACGCCGGGTAGATCAAGGCATTGATGATGTCCCCTCGCAGCGTCTGGGATCGCTCCAGATAACCGGCCAGACGTTGCAGACTGTCATCGAGTGAACCGCCGGCCTCGCCGGCCCGCACCAGACTGACATAGAGACGGGAAAACACTCCGTTTTCAGCATCCAGCGCCAACGACAGCGGCTCACCGCCGCGCACCCGCACGCGCAGCCGCTCGATGAGCCGCCGGCCGCCCCGCTCGTCACGCAGCTCGATCAAGACCCCCAAGGCCCGGTCCAGTGGCTGGCCCGCCGCCAGCAGGGTTGCCAGTTGCTGGGTGAACAGCAGCATCTGTGCTCCGGACAACTCATGCCGCCGCCGCAGGCGCTGCCACAGGCCCGCCCCTGCCCCAGGTTCGGCGATGACGGCTGCCAGAGGAATATGGCCCTGCTCCTGCAGCCGGTGGACCACCTCGGCTTCGCTGGCCGCCTCCAGCCAACCCTGCAGAGCCTCGCCCTGCTGGCTCAGTGCCGAATAACTGAACCGGCTCATCGGATGACCACCCGCCACGCCCCCCGGCCATGACGCAAGGCGGGCACGGAACGGAAAGATAAGGATGGACGGTCAGGCGGCCATATGAGTGACACGAAGCACCTCCTCAAGGGTTGTCAGACCCCGCAAAGCCTTGCCGATGCCGTCTTCATACATGGTCCGCATGCCGGCAGACCTGGCGGCCGCCTCAAGCTGTTGTTCACCGGCATGCTGCATCACCAGTCGCTGGATCGGCGCCTCCATCACCAGCAGCTCGACAATGGCGCAACGGCCCCGAAAACCGGTCGGATTGGCAGCACTGCTGCCGGGCCGCCACAACTGCAGCGGAGCGCCCGCCGCATGACGATCCAGCTCAAAGCGCTCGATCAGTTCCGAAGAGGGCTGGTAGGGAATCGCCAGCTCGGGATCCAGTCGGCGCACCAGCCGCTGCGCCAGCAAGGCATTGACCGTCGAGGCCAGCAGATAATCCTCGACGCCCATGTCCAGCAAGCGGGTGATGCCACCGGCCGCGTGATTGGTATGCAGGGTGGACAATACCCGGTGCCCGGTGAGGGCGGACTGGATCGCGATGCGGCAGGTCTCCAGATCGCGCATCTCACCGACCATCAGAATGTCGGGATCCTGACGCAGGATGGAGCGCAGCGCAGTGGCGAAATCCAGGCCGATCTGCGGTTTGACCTGAATCTGGTTGATGCCTTTCAACTGGTATTCCACCGGGTCCTCGACCGTGATGATCTTCACCTCGTCGGTATTGAGTCCGGCCAGTGCCGTATACAAAGTGGTGGTCTTGCCCGAGCCGGTGGGTCCGGTCGCCAGAACGATGCCGTGCGGTCGCTTCAGCACCTCCAGCAGACGTGCCTCGAAGTCGGCATCAAATCCAAGATGGGCAAAATCCAGCACCACCGACTGCCGGTCCAGCAGGCGCATCACCACCGACTCGCCGAACCCGGTGGGCACCGTGGAGACCCGCACGTCCAGCTCGCGGCCCTGGACCCTCAGCACGATGCGGCCATCCTGCGGCAGGCGACGCTCGGCGATGTTCATTCTGGCCATGATCTTGATCCGGCTGATCACCGCCGCGGTCGAACTGGCCGGAGGCGACTCCACGTCGTGAAGCACGCCGTCGATCCGGTAGCGTACTTTCAACGTGGCATCATAGGGCTCGATATGGACATCCGAGGCCCGTTGTTCGACCGCACGCTGCAGCAACAGATTGACCAGCCTGATCACGGGCGCTTCGGAAGCGAGATCCCGCAGATGCTCGACATCATCTTCGGCGTGCCCTGCCTCGTCGAGATGCTCGACGATGGTTCCCATCGCCGAACGACCACTGCCGTAGCCCCGCTCGATCAATGCCTCGATCTCCGAACGCAGGCCCACCCACAAGGCCACCGGGCGACCCGCGGCCAAGGCGATGGCATGCAGCGGATAGCGATCGGCCGGATCAGCCAGCGCCACCGCCAACTGGCCATCAGCGCATTGAATCGGCACGGCCTGCTGGAACTTCAGGAATCGCGGCGAAAGCTCCAGCGACGGCGGAGGCAGCTCGGCCACGCTGGCGGCGACCAGCAGCGGTACTCCCAGCTGCTCGGCCCAGGCCTCGGCCACGTCCCGTTCAGAAACCATGCCGAGGCGTACCAGCAAGCCGGTCAGGCTGCCGTCGGTCGGCTGCAGCAGGCGCCGGGCCCGCTGCAGATCCAGCGGCTTCAGACACTCCCGTTGCAGCAACCACTGGCAGACCGCCTCCACCGCCGCATGGTCCATGCCGGCCACCGCAGCGGCAAGCTTCGCCGGAGCAGCCGATGACAGGCTTGCAACGCCGGGGACAGCCATGGACGCCGCATCGCTCCGACCCGGGCTGACAGAAGACATGCTTGGCCCTCCCTCGACTCCCGCCACCATCGGCCCGATGATTCCACAGCCGACTTCATGGGATATGTGAACGCGTGATACGGACTCAGGGTCGGCGGGGTGTTCCCTCTCGTTGTGCTTTGCGACAATGACGGGCCACGTTCCATTGCGGCCCTTGCATGCAACTTATCGATATCGGCGCCAATCTCACTCACGAATCCTTCCAGCATGACCTGGACCAGGTTCTGGACCGCGCCCGCCAGGCCGGCGTGCAGACGCTGCTGGTCACCGGCGCCTCGCGCGCAGGCAGCGAGGCAGCCCTTCAACTGGCGCAGGCCCATCCGGGCGAGCTGTATGCGACCGCCGGCGTGCATCCGCACCATGCGGTGGACTACGATGCGGCCACTGATGCGGTGTTGCGACAGCTGGCTGGCCAGACACAGGTCCGGGCCGTCGGCGAGACCGGTCTGGACTATTACCGCAATTTCTCCACGCTCGCCCAGCAGGCCCATGCTTTCGAAAGCCAGCTGCAGATCGCCGTGGAGTGCGGCAAGCCGGTGTTTCTGCACCAGCGCGATGCCCACCGGGATTTCATCGGGATCCTGCGCCGCTACCGCGACCGGCTGTCCGCAGTGGTGGTGCACTGCTTCACCGATCAGGCCGCCGCGCTGGATGACTATCTGGATCTGGACTGCCATATCGGCATCACCGGCTGGCTCTGCGACGAGCGCAGGGGTACCCATCTGGCCGAGCTGGTCCGCCGGATTCCTGCGGACCGTCTGATGATCGAAACCGATGCGCCCTATCTGCTGCCACGCTCGATCCGGCCACGACCGAAGCACAATCGCAACGAACCGATGCATCTTCCGCATATATGCGAGGCCGTGGCCATGGCCCGTGGCGAAAGCCCGGAACAGGTCGCCGCGGCGACAACGGCCACCGCACAGGCTTTTTTCGGTCTGCCGGCACGCTGAAGCCTGAGGCCAGTCGCCGGAACTGACTTTCAACCCGGTGGCCTGCAGCCAAGGCGGATGCCGAGGGACGAAAAGAGCGGGACGCCTGGTACAACGGCGGAGTCCATGACTTGTCGCCGCTGGCACGCCCAGCCGTCGTTTATCGATGAAAGTCGAGGCTCCTTGCCTGGAGAGTTGGCGCAGGTGCCTCGAAAAATCTCGCCAGGGGCTGCCCCGTCCTCACGGGATCCATGGGATGCGCAAAACCAGATGCAGATATACGGGGTTGATGAAGATCCCCCGCGGGCTGGATCCGGGCTTTGCCTCAGAGCCTGCAGGCCGATGGCGAGGCGAGCCCTCAGCCCGTGCGGGCCGGGCACGAGCCCCTTAATCCAACCGGCGGATCTCGCCGGGGGCCAGGCCATCCAGTGACCAGTCACCGACCCGCTCACGCACCAGGCGCAAGGTCGGCAGCCCCACCGCGGCTGTCATCCTCCGGACCTGACGGTTGCGGCCCTCGCGCAGGGTCAATCGCAACCAGGCAGTAGGAATCGACTTGCGGAAGCGGACCGGCGGATCGCGTGGCCACAACCACTCCGGCTCGGTCACCAGCTCGGCGCTGATCGGCAGGGTCGGTCCGTCCTTCAGGAGCGGACCAGCCCGCAGTGCCTGCAACTGCAGCAGGTCCGGCGCCCCTTCGACCTGGGCCAGATAGATTTTGGGCTGCTTGTGCCTAGGATCCGTCAAACGGTGTGCCAGCGGACCGTCGTCGGTCAGCAGCAGAAAGCCTTCGCTGTCCATATCAAGACGTCCAGCCGGATAGACGCCTTTTTGAATCACATGGTCGGCCAGGGTTGGACGCCCCTGATCGTCGGTGAACTGGCACAGCACACCGAACGGCTTGTTGAGAGCCAGCAACATGAGCCTTCGCCTCAGAATGGCCGCGGGCAGACCGACTGCAGGCCGTCGATATGCTCATGCAGATCAGGAGCGATACCTTGCCACATCGGATCAAGGATGAAGTCGATGCCCTCATGCCGGGCCAGCTTGGCTGCCGGAATGAAATCGGCATCCCCCGCTACCAGCACGATCTGGTCCACCAGCTTCTTGTAGGCAAGGGTGGCGATGTCGATGCCGATCTCCATATCGACCTGGGTCTGGTGCATGTCAGGCTCGAAGTGCTCGTCACCGAGTTCGTCCCAGTTCAACTGGCCCTCATTGAGCAGCTGATAGCTGTGACGGCGCAACTGCCATTCCCCGCGCTCGGCCAACCGGCCCAGTCGCAGTGCCAGCTTGCGCTGACGCCGCAGCTGGTCATGCAGCTCGCGCCGGAATGACGCGGCACCGGTACGGCCGAAGTCGATGGAATCACCACTGACCGGCTTGGTGAAGGATTTTTCCAGCGGCGGGCAGTCATAGAAGTAGATGCGATACAGCGCGTCCCGCGGACGGTCCAGGGTCTTGAGGTGCTCAAGCGCCATGCCGAAGACGGTCTTGGCGACCGTACGGGCATCGCTGGCATCACGCTCGCCCCACACCTTGCGGTAACGCGCCAGAAAAAAAGCCCCATCGAAAAGGATGGCTGTGCTGTGCATAAACAGACCTTATGAATGTCGGAACAAATATCCGGATGTCGTTCATCGTTGCCATCAGGGCAGCGACCATCCGGCCTGGATATACCGGCCTGCGTAATAGCGCGAACCGGGTACGGCACCTGCTTGCCGAGGCAGGGCGATCTTGTTTGCGGATCCGTCCATGCGCCCCGCTGACCGCCTGATAACGTGCATGTTGCCAGCTAGTCTAACCTGCCGCTCGCCATGTTGCAGCGTTTGGGTCTAGTCGATGCCTGTCCCGACCCGTCGCTGCGTATGGGCTTCATGCAATGCGGCCTCGCCAGACAGCCAGTCCCGGAATTTGCGCACGCCCTCATGCTGCAGGGAGCGCGGCGGATAGACCAGGTGATACGATTCCGGAATCTGCAGATAGACCGACCCGATCACCTGCAGCAAACCCGCATCAATCAGCGGCTGGGCCATCACCATCCGGCCCAGTGCCACTCCGATACCCTCCACTGCCGCACGCTGCAGACTGTCGACATTGTCGAATTCAGCTACATAGCGGGTCGCAGGCGTGGCTCCGGTCTGCTCGAACCAGTATCGCCACTTGTCCGCGCTGTCGCCCAGCAACGGCCATGTTTCCGGCCGCTGCGGATCGAGCTGACGGGCCTGCAACAGCGCTGGAGCCGCGACCGGAATGATCCACTCGCCGAACAACCGCTCGCTGATGACGCCCGGCCAGCTGCCCAGACCATAGCGCAAGCCAAGATCCATCGACTCACGGTCAAAATCGACCACGGCATCGGTCGAGGACAGATCCAGCTGCAACTCCGGATGCAGACGCACCAGCCCCGCCAGCCGGGGAACCAGCCAGCCGGTCAGCATGCCGGGAATGGCCGTCAGGCTGACCCGCAGATCATGCCGGCATTGGTAGTCGAGCAAGGCCCGCTCGATGTCGACGACATGATCGCCGACCGCGTCCAGCAAACGCTGCCCGTCACGCGTCAGTTCCATGCCCCGCGGCCCCCGTTCAAACAGCTGCCGACCCAGACGCTGCTCCAGCTGGCGGACCTGATGGCTGAGCGCGCTGACCGTGATATGGGCCGCCGCAGCCGCTCTGGACAGATTGCCGAAGCCAGCCACCTGGACGAAATAATGCAACTGGCTGAGCGGAAGTCGTGACATTCAAAAATTTCTCAAGTCTGCCTGTCATAAATTGCGATGGAACAAGGTCATTTCTCGACCTATCTTGATTTCACCTCAAGCCTTTGACAAGGTGCCACCGATGCCTTCGCCCTGGACGGAATGGCTGTTCATGCATGGCCACATCACGCATGCCGAAACAGCGCGGACGCTGCTGCGGACCGAGTCCAAAGTCCCGCCGCCTGCCGGGCCACGGCCGCGTCAACGGCGGCACGGGTGGCTCAGGCCGCCGCCCGAGCCTGACCATGCCGTCCTTGACTTGATTCCCGCATCAATCAGGCCAAGCATAGGCAAACCTTGTTGATCCGGGAGTTTTCTGATGTCTTTGCGCAGACTCGGTCGATCCGACCTTGAGATCGCCCCCCTGGTGTTCGGCGGCAACGTGTTTGGCTGGAGTGCCGACGAGGCACGCTCCTTCGCCCTGCTCGATGCCTTCGTCGATGCCGGCTTCAATCTGATCGATACCGCCGACGTCTATTCGGCCTGGGTGCCCGGCAACCAGGGCGGCGAGTCGGAAACCATCATCGGGCGCTGGCTCAGGCAGAGCGGCAAGCGGCAGCAGGTGCTGATCGCCACCAAGGTGGCGAAATGGGATCGCCACCCCGGCCTGTCGCCGATCAATATCCGGGCGGCGGTCGAAGCCTCGCTGCAGCGCCTGCAGACCGACCATATCGATCTCTACCAGGCCCATGAGGACGATGCCGGGGTGCCCCTGCATGACACCCTCGGTGCCTTTTCCCGGCTGATCGAGGAGGGCAAGGTCCGCGTGATCGGCGCCTCCAACTACCGTGCCGATCGCCTCGCGGAGGCGCTCAAGGTATCGGCCGAGCACCGCCTGCCCCGCTATGAAAGCCTGCAGCCCGAATACAATCTGGTGGATCGCCAAGGCTATGAGGCGGAGCTGGAGCCCCTGATACGCCGGGAGGACATCGGGGTGATCAGCTACTACTCGCTGGCCAGCGGCTTTCTCAGCGGCAAATATCGCAGCGAGGCCGATCTCGCCAAGAGCGCCGCCCGCGGCGAAGGGGTCAGGAAATATCTCGATACGCGTGGCCTGCAGGTTCTGGCCGCGCTGGATCAGGTCGCTTCGCGCCACCAGGCCAGTCCGGCCCAGGTCGCGCTGGCCTGGCTGATTGCCCGCCCCGGCCTGACCGCACCGATCGCCAGCGCCACCTCGATCGACCAGCTGGACGATCTGCTGGCCGCGACGCGGCTGCAGCTCGACGACGGCGATATCGAGGCGCTGGACCTCGCCTCCGCCTACTGAGCCACGCTGCCGGAACGGGCCGGAGCCCCCGCCGGGACGGCTCCGGTTGGAGCCGTTCGCGGCGGTGGTGGCGGGCTGGCGGGCGCAGGCTCCGCCGCATCGGGTGCCTCGATCCGATAACCGGCCGCCCGCAATCCCTCAAGATAAGGCGATGGGCTGGCCAGCAGCAGGTCCATCGGCAGCGTCGCGAATACACCGGCATGATGCTCCAGCGCATCCCGGGTCACCTGCAGCCAATGCTGTCGCTGGCGCGCGGGCAGATCATCCAGGCCTTGCTGCTTCAGAAATCCGGCCTCGCTGATCACGTCCATGCAGGTCACCCGTTCGTCATGGGCGTAGGCGGCCTGCAAACCCTCGATATCACCCGCTGCCCAGGCCCCGGCGCGCTGCCGCAAGGTCTGCATGTCGACATCCAGATTGGCCAGAGTTTGCGCGAAACACTGCCGGTCATCCAGGTCGCTGCGCTTGAAGGTCTTCACCAGATGGCGCGGCTGCTCGATCAGCACCAGGGTCTTGGTCGGCAGACGCTGCAGGTGATCGGCCAGCGCCAGACGGCGGATCTCGGCCAGCACGCCGCCCGAGTTGTCCAGGCCATGCGCGGCCAGGGCCTTGCGATACAGCTGGTAGGCGGCGAACAGCGGCCGCCAGCGCTCGACCTTGTCCGAATCCCCCAGATAGCGGGACTTCAGGATCTGCCAGCGCGCATAGTCCTGTGGCGCCACCACATCGCGCAGAGTCTGCCCGTCGGGATTGTTGCGCACGCCGATCAGGCTGGGCAGCAGCCATAGCTTGCCGAAAAAGCCGGTATCCAGCTTCATCTTCACCCCGGGCGGGTCCAGCAGCACCTGCGACCGGGCCAGGGCCGAGGCCACTTCCTGCGACTGCCACTGCATGTGCTGCGGCAGCGGCGAGGTCGTCCCGAGGATCCACAGCACATGACCGGGTTTGCTGACACGCCACAGCCCGGGCCCTGACTGGGTGCCGGTGACCTGGATCGGTACCAGGGTCGCCGCGCTCTGGCGACTGACCGCAGGCGTCGGCGTCTGCGCCGACAGCGGCAGCGCGCTGGCGACCGTGACGGCCAGACATGCCATCAAGCCGCCGCGCCACCACGCCCCCCGGGTTCCGATCCTGCCCATGTTCAAGCCTTCACTGTCCATCGAAGCACTATAAAGCAGTCCGGGACGGATCGCCTTCAGAGCAGCCTGGCCCGCCGTGGATACGGAGGCACATCGACATATTCGCCACTTCGAAGACGCGCCTGTAGCCCCTGCCACCACGCCGGATCGAACAATTCGGGATGGGCCTCGCCCAACAGGCGGCGCAACTCCGCCCCGACCCCCATGAAATGGATGAACATCTCGGGAAAGACATCGCCCGGCGCGGCATACACCCGGTCCTCCAGCGGCAGCATCTCCTCGCCGGGCCGGGCCGGCGGCAAGGCTCTGAAATGGCAATCGTCCAGCGCGCAGACTTCGTCATAATCGTAGAAAATGGCCCGCCCGGCCCGCGATACCCCGAAGTTCTTCAACAACATGTCGCCGGGGAACAGGCGGCTGCCGGCGAGGTCCTTGATGGCCTGGCCGTAGTCGAGCACGGCCCGCCGCGCCGCCTCGGGCTCGACTTCGCGCAGATACAGGTCCAGCGGCCGCAGACGACGCTGGATATAGCAGTGGCTGATCACGATGTCATCGCCCTCCTCGCTGACCGAGCTTCCGCATTCGGCCATCAGCTCGGTCAGGAGCTCGTCCGGAAAGCAGGCCCTGGCCAGCCGCAGTTGCCGGAATTCCTGGGCATCGACCAGACGCCCCACCCGGTCGTGCAGCATCACCAGGCGATACTTTTCCTCGACATCCCGCCGCTTCATGTCCTTGGGCCACACGAAACGGTCGCGTATCAGCTTGATCACCACTGGCAGCCGGATCGGTGTCAGCACCAGCATCACCATGCCGCGCTTGCCCTCGGCATGGACCAGCCGATCGCCGGGATGCTGCCGGAAATGCTGGAACAACCGGCGATAGCGCTCGGTCTTGCCCTGCTTGGCACGACCCAGCACGGTATACAGCTCCTCCAGCGGCTTGCGCGGCAGCAGTACATGCATGAAGGCGACCACCGAACCGACCGGTGCGATATCGGCATGGAAATAGCTGTGCGAATAATCGAACAGAGCGGAGATGTCCGCCATTTCGGTCAGCAGCGCATCCACCACCACGCCCTGCGGACTCTGTGCCAGCACCAGCACCAGCGGCGCACTGCCCTGCAGGCTTACATGGCGCCCCACCAGATAGGCGCGACGGTCGCGATAAAACACGGCAGTCAGCATATCCAGCTGAATCACCGCACCAAGGTGATCCAGCAGCCGTTGCCGGAATGCCGTCGCCAGCAGGTCGACCGCCCGGGCGATATCGGCATAGCCACATGCGGGCCGGAAATCATCCAGCAACACGTGGAAGGTCCGGGCGATATCGCCGTGCACGACGTAGCTGTGCAGCGGAGGCAAAGGTGTGGCCGCATCGACGGCTTCGCGTTCAAGCGCGACATACTCCACCAGTTCATCCACCCCGCGGGTGTGGAAGTTGCGGCGCGACAGGGTGCTGAACCAGGTCTTGTAGAGCTCGGCATCCAGTTTGTCCTGCAACCGTGCGGCGTATTCCAGCCGCATGCCGGCCCACAAGGCCCGCGAACGGAGACCGTCATCCAGCAAGGAATCCAGGCGCCCCTGGGTCTCGCGGATGCATTCATCGTAAAGCCGGATTCTGGCCTGCATATCGGCAGCCGACTGGCGCCAGTCACGACGTTCGAAATGCCGTCTCGCCCGGCGGGTGATATCCGAAAAACGGGCGTTGTAATCTTCGAAAGCGTCCAGCACCAGCGCGGCGGCGGCGGCCGGGCGCGCATCGGCAGCCACCAGCAGGCCAGGCAGGATCTGCGGGTCCATCACGGCGGGTCTCCTTCCGGCACCGGACCGGGCGACCGACGCGGTCGCCCGGCGAAACGGACTACATCGCGGCGATCAGACGATCACCGAACTCCGAGGTCTTCACCTCGGTCGCCCCATCCATCAAGCGGGCAAAATCATAGGTCACCTGCCTGGAAGCGATGACCTTGTCCAGAGCGGCGATGATGGCATCCGCGGCCTCGGTCCAGCCCAGATGCCGCAGCAGCAATTCGCCGGACAGGATCACCGAGCCCGGATTGACCTTGTCAAGACCGGCATATTTCGGCGCCGTGCCGTGGGTGGCCTCGAATACCGCATGACCGGTGACATAATTGATATTGCCGCCTGGGGCGATACCGATGCCGCCGACCTCGGCCGCCAGCGCATCGGAAATATAGTCGCCATTGAGATTGAGCGTGGCCACCACGTCGTATTCGCCCGGGCGCAGCAGGATCTGCTGCAGAAAGGCATCGGCGATGACGTCCTTGACCACGATGCGACGACCGGTGCGGGGGTTTTCGAAACTCTGCCAGGGGCCGCCGTCCAGCGCCTTGGCACCGAATTCCCGGCTGGCCACCGCATATCCCCAGTCACGGAAGGCACCCTCGGTGAACTTCATGATGTTGCCCTTGTGGACCAGGGTGACCGAGCTTCGGTCATTGTCGATGGCATATTTCAGGGCGGCCCGCACCAGCCGTTCCGTGCCTTCGCGGGATACCGGCTTGATCCCGAAGCCCGAGGTGGCAGGAAAGCGGATCTTGGCAAAGCGTTCCGGGAAATGCTCCTGCAGCAAGGCCGCAAACCGCCGGGCATCCTCGGTCCCTTCCTGGAACTCGATACCTGCGTAGATGTCTTCGGTATTCTCGCGAAAGATGATCTGGTCGATCTGACTGGGATCCTTGACCGGCGAGGGCACACCCTTGAACCAGCGTACCGGGCGCAGGCAGGTATACAGGTCCAGTTGCTGACGCAGGGCCACGTTCAACGAACGGATTCCACCACCCACCGGGGTGGTCAGCGGCCCCTTGATCGAGACCAGATAATCACGGCAGGCTGCCACCGTCTCGGCCGGAAGCCAGTCACCGGTGGCGTTGTAGGCCTTTTCGCCGGCCAGCACTTCCAGCCAGTGGATCTTGCGACGCCCGCCGTAGCTCTTGGCAACGGCGGCATCCAGTACCCGGACCGAGGCCCGCCAGATATCCGGCCCGGTGCCGTCACCTTCGATAAAGGGGATGATCGGCTGATCAGGTACCTCGAGCTGCCCATCGCGCAAAGTGATGCGGGCACCTTCCGGCGGCGGAACAAGACGGTGATCGGACATGCGAATCTCCAGGATGCAAAAGCCACCGGCAGCGGATCAGGATACGATCCCGTCCGATCCGGGCATGGCCGCCATTGTCACCCGCAGCGCAGCATTAACCTAGATGCAGTGCAATAACTCATCAAATACAATAAGTTGAAATATTCATGAATAAAATCATCACATACCTTGCATGTAAAGAGTGCTAGACGTCTTATGTGAATTTTTCGATTGACCCTGACACCACACCACGAGCCCGTGAAGGAATTCATGTCATGGCCATCTACAAGGTCTGCCGACCGTAGCGGTATTCCAGGATCAGCCACAGCTTGTGCTGGTCATGACTGAAATTCCGCCCCTGATAATGACCGTATTGCAGCTCGGTGGAGAATCGCGATGTCCATTGCGCCAGTACGCCGGCATCCAGCTCGTGGCCATAGGCCGAGTGTCCATGGGCGGCATCGAAGTGATGGTAGACCAGCTGCCAGCTGCAGCGACTGCCGCCGAATTCGCCATGCAGGCCCGCGTAACGATCACGCAGGCCATTCACCGGTATCGAGAACACGCCCACCCAGCCATCGAAGGGATGGCCGGCGCCATAGGCGATATTGAAACCGGTCCGGCCATCGCCGCCCAGCTCTTCCTCCCCGACCCGTGCCGTGATCGTCTTCAGCCCGTAATTGAGCTCGAACTGGTGATAAGCCAGATCGAAAGGCCGCGGGCTGTTGCCGTAACTGTCCTGCCGTGCGAGCACGGCCACCCAGCTGAACTGGCTGCGCCCCTGGTCCGGACTGGCCTGTCCGCTCCAGCCCAGACCCCGGATCCGCATGGAATTGACGGCGCGGGTGGTATTGCGAATCAGATAGACATAGGCCGACAGAACGCCCAGCGGCAAGCCCTGCTCGGCATGCAGCACATGGGCCTGCAGATGCCAGCGGCGTTGGTCGCGATCAAAGAAGTCACCGCCAACCGTACGATGGACCTGACCCAGCCAGTCATAACGCAGCACCGTCATCGGAGCGAGCTGCCAGCGACTGCTGAAGCCATCGAACGACTGCGGATGCTGCCGCCAGCCATTGCGTGCGAAAAATCGTTCGTTGCCCAGCCGGATATACTGCCTTCCGATTCTTATCTCGGCATGGCGGTCACGATAACCCAGCCAGGCATTGCTGAGCTCCTTGCCCGGCGGGTCGGCTTCCGAAGGATAAGCCGTGACCCGCCCGCTGGTGTCGTCGTATTCACGCCCGAACAACGACCACAGCCCGGTCATCTCGGCATATGCGGCCCAATGCGAGCCGATGGCCTGCAGCCAGCCGAGCTGCAGGCGGGCTGTATGCGCATGCCCGCGGCGATGGAATTGATCGGACACCATGGTCGTATCGCGATAACGTACGCCCAGATAAGCCTCACTCTCGTAGCGCGGATTCTGCTGCAGCTCCTGACCCAGCGCACTGCCGGCCAACCACAACCCTCCTGCCAGCACCCCGCTCCTGAGCTTGACCGTCATCGATCACCGTATCCTCCGCGGGCGGCCTTCCCGCCCCTTGTTGACAGTTGATAACCGATTGCCCTGCATCAGGCAAACGCCGGCAAGGCATTGGCTGATCACCGCGGGGCAGCATCCGCCGGAGGGTCAGCGATCAGAGGCGCCGACCTGATCGTACTCCCGTGTGGTGGACAGCCCAGGCCGCAGCAGATCCACGAAATTGCGGGCCTCCGGACTGAGAAACTTGCCGCGGCGCAAGGCCACCCCGTAACTGCGCTGCGGCAGCAACTGGCGGATATTGCGAATCCCCAGCCGGCCCTGATCGGCCTCGGTCACGCACAGCCCGGGCATGATGGTGATCCCCATGCCCAGTGCGACATACTGCTTGATCGCCTCCCAGCCGCCAATCTCGATGGCGACGTGATAGGGCACCTGCTGCTGCTGGAAAATCAGGTCCACCAGCCGGTACGTGGCCTGCCGGTCCGGCGGAAGGATCAGACCGTACCCGGAAAGATCGGCCAGAGTCAGCCCCGGTCGTGCCAACAAGGCATGACCCGGTGGCGTCACCAGCATCGGATCGTAATGGAATACCGGCGCCCAGTTCAGATCGGCCGGCACGTCCAGCATCGAGCCGACCAGGACATCGGCGCGGTCATTGCGCAGCATGGCCATCCCGTCGCGTTCGGTCATGCTGACCAACTGCAGCTGTACGTCCGGATAGCGCTCGCGGAAACGACTGACAAAGCGCGGCAGCAGATACTGCAAGGTCGAAGCACCGGCCACCACGGTCAGACGACCGGCCTGCAGCCCCTGGACCCGGGCCTGGAAGCGGCGATCCAGGGTCTCCCAGCCTTCGATCAGCGGCCGCGCCAGCTCGTAAAGCGCTTCACCGGCCTCGGTGAGATGGATGCGGCGGCGGCGGCGCTCCAGCAGGCTGACGCCCAGCTCCCGTTCCAGGGCCTGCAACTGCAGGCTGACCGAGGGCTGGGACAGGAACAAGGCCTCGCTGGCCCGTGACAGGGAGCCGGCTTTGACGGTGTGCACGAAGGCCCGCAGCTGCTTGTAGCGACTGCCCTTGTAATAGAAGCGCGCGGCGTCTCCAGAGCTGCCTCCAGAACCTGGATTTACCGGCTTTCGTCCCGGTTTGCGCGCTTCGGCCACGAGATCACCTCTTTGATATCAGTTACTTGCCAATCATATTGATTAATTCAATAGATACGATTGAATCATTTGCTTTGTCAACTATCTGGATTGGTCATACGGTGGCACTCCCCATCGCAAGGAGAGTGTCATGGTCGCATCACCCGCGTATCCGGCAAGCACAGGACCTCATCTTGACTGCGATCCGGCGCCCGGCCATGAAGATCTGCTGACTGCCGAAGCACGGCAATTCCTGAGCCAGCTGCATCAGCGGTTCGAGCCTCGCCGGCAGGCCCTGTTGCAAGCCAGGCGGCAACAACAGGCCCAATTCGATGCCGGGGCCCTGCCCGGCTTTCGTGCCGACACGCTGGCCATCCGCGAAGGCGACTGGCAGGTAGCGCCGATTCCGGACGAACTGCAGGACCGGCGAGTAGAGATCACCGGTCCGGTCGATCGCAAGATGATCATCAATGCACTCAATTCAGGTGCCAAAGTGTTCATGGCCGACTTCGAGGACTCCAACGCCCCGACCTGGACCAATCAGCTGGAAGGCCAGCAGCATCTGCGTGCGGCCACCGCCGGCACCCTGGATTTTGACACCCCTGAAGGCAAGTCCTATCGGGTCGGCCCTGCCCCGGCCTTGCTGATGGTGCGCCCACGTGGCTGGCATCTTCCCGAGGAGCATGTGCGCGTCGATGGCGAAATCTTTTCCGGCGCCCTGTTCGATTTCGGCCTGTACGCCTTCCACAATGCCGGCCAGCTGTTGCAGCAGCGGCGAGGTCCCTATTTCTACCTGCCCAAGCTGCAGGCCATGGAAGAGGCCGCGTTATGGGATGAGGTGCTGAGCTTTGCCGAAGCGTTTCTGGAGCTTCCGATCGGCAGCTTCAAGGTCACCGTGCTGATCGAGACCCTGCCGGCCGTGTTCCAGATGCACGAGATCCTGCATGCCCTGCGCCGACGCATCGTCGGCCTCAATTGCGGGCGCTGGGATTACATCTTCTCGTATCTGAAAACCCTGCGCGCCCACCCGGACCGACTGCTGCCGGAGCGGAGCCAGGTCGGCATGGGCGTGCCGTTCCTGAAGGCCTATTCCGAACTGCTGATCAAGACCTGCCACCAGCGCGGCGCGCTGGCCATGGGAGGAATGGCCGCCCAGATTCCGATCAAGGGTGATGAGCAGGCCAACCAGGCGGCGCTGGACAAGGTACGCGCCGACAAGTTGCGCGAAGTGCAGGCCGGTCACGACGGCACCTGGGTCGCCCATCCGGCACTGGTCCCGATTGCTGCCGAAATATTCGACACCTATATGCCAGGCCCCAATCAGCTGGGCCAGCTACGGCTGGATGTGCAGGTCAGCGCCGAGCAGCTGCTGGCCGTCCCGGCAGGTGACATCAGCCGGGATGGCTTCGAGAACAGCATCGAGGTCTGTCTGCGCTATACCGCCGCCTGGCTGGCCGGTCAGGGCTGCGTGCCCATCCACCACCTGATGGAAGACGCCGCCACCGCCGAAATTTCGCGCGCCCAGCTGTGGCAATGGTTGCACTACCCGGTCACCTCGGGTCAGCCACCACTGCAGCTGAGCGACGGCAGCAACATCGACTTCAGCTTGTTCGACCAGGTGCTGGAAGCCAATCGGCAGGCACTGGCCACCAGCCAATGGCCGGGTGCCGCCAAGGCCGATGCCGCCGCCGAACTGCTGGCCACGCTGAGCCATGCCCCCCAATTGACCGACTTCCTCACCCTGCCGGCCTATCGCCAGCTGTGAGCCCTGCCATGGTCTATCGACCACTTCCCCCCCATCATTGCCGCGGAGTACTGAAATGAGCCAGATCCATGCCACTGCCGCCGAGCTGAACCAAGCCTGGTCAACCGATCCCCGCTGGAAAGGCATTGTCCGCAACTACAGCGCCGAGGATGTGCTGCGCCTGCGCGGCACCGTCCATGTCGAGCATTCGCTGGCCCGCCGCGGCGCCGAGCGGTTGTGGAAGTCGCTGCACGAAGAAGACTTCGTCAATGCTCTCGGCGCCCTGACCGGCAACCAGGCGATGCAGCAGGTCAAGGCAGGCCTGAAGGCCATTTATCTGTCCGGCTGGCAGGTCGCCGCCGATGCCAATCTGGCTGGAGAGATGTATCCCGACCAGTCGCTGTATCCGGCCAATTCAGTGCCCCAGGTGGTCAAGCGCATCAACAATACCTTGCTGCGTGCCGACCAGCTGCAGCATGCCGAAGGCAAGGACGGCACCGACTGGCTGGTGCCCATCGTCGCCGATGCCGAGGCCGGCTTTGGCGGGGTGCTGAATGCCTTCGAACTGATGAAGGCGATGATTGAAGCCGGTGCCGCCGGCGTCCACTTCGAGGATCAGCTGGCCTCGGTCAAGAAGTGCGGCCACATGGGCGGCAAGGTGCTGGTGCCGACCCGCGAGGCCATCGACAAGCTGACCGCCGCCCGGCTGGCCGCCGATGTCAGCGGCGTGCCGACCATCCTGGTGGCTCGCACCGACGCCGATGCCGCCGATCTGCTGACGGCCGACATCGACGACAACGACCGTCCCTTCATCACCGGCGAGCGTACCGTGGAGGGCTTTTTCCGGGTCCGCCCAGGCGTCGACCAGGCCATCAGCCGCGGTCTGGCCTATGCCCCCTATGCCGACCTGCTGTGGTGCGAAACCAGCAAGCCGAACCTGGAAGATGCCCGCAAGTTCGCCGAGGCCATCCACAAGCAGTTCCCCGGCAAGCTGCTGGCCTACAACTGCTCGCCCAGCTTCAACTGGCGCAAGAATCTGGACGATGCCACCATCGCCCGCTTCCAGAAGGAACTGGGCGCGATGGGCTACAAGTTCCAGTTCATCACCCTGGCCGGTTTCCATAGCCTGAACTACGGCATGTTCGACCTGGCCTACGGCTACGCCCGCCATCAGATGAGCGCCTTCGTGGAGCTGCAGGAAAAGGAATTCGCCGCTGCCGAGCGTGGCTTCACCGCCGTCAAGCACCAGCGCGAAGTGGGTACCGGCTATTTCGACGCCGTCACTCAGACCATCCAGCAAGGTCAGTCTTCGACCACGGCGCTGACCGGCTCGACCGAAGAAGCCCAGTTCGATCACGACGGCACTGAAAAGGCCGCCTGACCGAGCGGCCTGCCGGATTCATCCAGGGAAGGGGATCGGCATGGCCGCCGGGCAACCAGCCGCCATGCCGCGTATTTCATCCCGATGTGCGGCGGACCAGGCCTGGGACCGCCGCCTGAGCCGTGTTCGCTTCAAGCCGAGACGCGTCGCTCTGGCCAGACCTCAGTCTGGCCGTTCGGAGGGGACCAGCGCAATCACCGTCCAGCCCGGTCTGGGTTCCAGTTCACGGCGTGCGGCGGCCACCCGCAGCTGGCCTTTTTCCTCGATGCCGAACAGCAGGACGGTGCGCGAACCGTATTGCTCGATAAACCGCGGCCAGTCGAAGGTACTGGTCAGGCCGGTAGCCTTGATCCGCCAGCCCGCCGCCAGCAGATCCCGGAACCGGCCATGGGTCATGTCATCGGAAAACAGGGCCGGGGCCTGCAGGCTGGCATGCAGGGCATCGCGGCTGCGCACTTCCTCGGGCGCCAGTTCCTGCAAGCGGAACACCTTGTCGCGGCCGAACTCCTGGCGGTAGTGCACGCAGACCAGGGAATTGCGGTCGCGATGGGTGGACATCGCCAGTAGGCTGCCGATGCCGCTCAGATCCAGATGCCGTTCGGCATAACTGGAAGCCGGATTGCCGTAGAAGGTATTGAAGCCTTCCATCCGGGCCACCCGGATCCCATCCCAGTCGTCATCGGCCACCATCACCCGGAAGCCGGCCTCGACCAGGGACTGGGCTACCGCCCGCGCCACCGGGTCCGAACCGAACACCAGCAGTCCCCGCGGATCCGGCTCGGCCACCTTCAGCCAGCGTGCCAGCGGTCGCGCCGTCGCGCTCTGCAGCACCACGGTACCGATGATCATGATGAACACCAGCGGCACCAGCGCGGCACTGCCATGCATATGCAGCGGATCCAGACGCAAGGCGAACAGCGCCGACACCGATGCGGCCACGATGCCGCGCGGAGCCACCCAGCCGATCAGGGCCCGTTCGGGCCAGCTCAGGCTGCTGCCAAGGGTCGACAGCCAGACCGTGAAAGGACGGATCAGAAACTGCGAGGCCAGCAAGACCAGCACACCCGACCACAGGACATGGTCCGGCAACGGCCATTGCAATCGCGCGGCCAGCAGAATGAACAGCATCGAGACCAGCAAGGTGGTCAGATTCTCCTTGAAGTCCAGGATATCCTCGACATGCACGCCACGCGCATTGGCCAGTACGACACCCATGATGGTCACGGCCAGCAGTCCCGATTCCGAAGCCACGGTATTGGACAGGCTGAAGGCGGTCAGCACCGCCGCCATGGTGCCGAAGTTCTGCAGATATTCGGGAATCAGATGCCGCCGCAGCAGGATCGCATGGACCAGCCCGCCGATCAGGCCGACCGCCAGCCCGCACAGAATGGTGACCAGAAACACTCCGATCGAATGCCCTTCCTGGCGCGAGACCAGAGCCTCGTAAATCAGCACCGCGAACAGGGCGCCGATGGGATCGACCACGATGCCTTCCCAGCGCAGTACATTGCCGACCTTGGCATTGGGCCGCAAGGTGCGCAGCATCGGCGCGATCACGGTCGGGCCGGTGACACAGGTCAGGGCACCGAACAGCAGGGCGATCGGCCACTCCAGACCGGCCAGCCAATGGGCGGCGGCCGCCAGCAGCAGCAGGGCCGTCACCGCACCATAGCTTGCCAGCCCCCGCACCGCACTGCCGATGCCCGGAAGCTCGCTGAAACGCAGACTGAGGCTGCCCTCGAACAGGATCAGCGCCACCGCCAGCGATACCACCGGAAACAGCAGCGGACCCATCATCTTGTCCGGATGCAGCAGTCCGGACACCGGGCCCAGCACGATGCCGGCCAGCAGCAGAAACAGGATCGCCGGCAGCTTGACCCGCCAGGCCAGCCACTGCGAACCAAAGCCGATCAGCATCATCGCCGTCAGCATCAAGCCAAGCGGTATCGTCATCGAATCATCCCTTGCCTGTTCATGTCATGCACTGTCGCAGCGCATCATACGCCATCGCCGCCAGGCCCCCGGAAGACCGCCCTTTACCTCGCTGTCAGCGTACAGTAGCAGCCGGGCCGGTCCGCCCGTTCACGAGGAGCCGTGATGAGTCTGCGCCTGCATCTGGTCAAGTTCGTCTATCTCCTGCTGCTGCCGCGACTGGCGCAGGATCGCGGCGACATCGTCCGCAGCCGGGCACAGCTTGAGCATATCAGTCGCTGTCGCACACCGCCCGATGCCGACCGGCGGCATGAGATCCTGGGCAAGGTTCCCTGCACCACGTTCACGACCGGAACGCCCGACCCCGCCGCGATCATCTTCTATATGCACGGCGGCGGCCATGTGCTGGGCAGTCCGGCCACCCATGCCCGCATGCTGTTCCGGATCGCCCGCGCCTGCGGACTGGAGCTGGTGGCAAGCGATCACCGGCTGGCGCCCGAAGCACCTTTTCCGGCCGGCTACCACGATGTACTGGCCGCCTATCAGGCCCTGCTGGCCAGCGGCCGCGGCCAGGGCCGCATCATCCTGATGGGTGACAGTGCAGGCGGGAACCTGGTATTCGCCCTGCTGCATACCCTGTGTGCCCAGGGCCGGCCGCCTCTGGCGGCCGTGGCGCTCAGCCCCTGGACCGAACTCGGCAGCACCGAGCGTCCCCGTCGCCGGCAGGGTCGCCGCGAACTGCGTCATGTCAGCACCATCATGCAGCGACTGATCCAGGCCTATGTGCCTGACCGCCCCCGTGATGACCCGCTGATCTCGCCGATCCACGGCGACTTTCACGGCGCGCCGCCGGTGCTGATCCAGGCCTCGGCCAGCGAGCCCCTGCATCACGACGCCGAGCTGATCACGGCGCACCTGCGCAGCTTCGGCACCGCCGTCACCCTGCAGACCTGGCCCCATGCCATTCATGTGTTCCAGGCTCTGGCTCCGTGGCTGCCCGAGGCCGGCCAGGCCATCACCCAGATCGGCTACTTCGTCCGCACCACCATCAGCCGCTCTGCCACGCCGCCCGCTTCACAGATCAGGCATGAACACTGAATTCAACGCCAGCGATAGCCGATGGCCTCGGCCAGATGGCTGCGCTGCAGGGTCTCGCAGGGTTCCAGGTCGGCAATGGTCCGGGCCAGACGCAGAATGCGGTGATAGCTGCGGGCACTGAGGCCAAGCTGCTGCATGGCCCGGGTCAGCCAGCCGCGATCAGCGACCGCCAGGACGCAGCAGCGATCGAGCGCCGTCCCCGCCAGGCCGGCATTGATGCAGCCGGCACGCTGCATCGCCAACTCGCGCGCCGCCACCACCCGGGCCCGCACCTGGGACGAGCTTTCCCCGCGCGCCGCGGCCGGGCCCAGCAGGGCGGCCAGGTCCACCGCCGGCACCTGCACCACCAGGTCCAGCCGATCCAGCAGCGGGCCGGACAGCTTGGCCCGGTAATGCCGGATCTGGGCCGGCGTGCAATGACAGCGCGAACTGCCGTCGCCGGCATGGCCGCAGGGGCAAGGGTTCATCGCGGCCACCAGCTGGAAGCGGGCCGGAAAGCTGACCCGCTGGGCCGCGCGGGCGATCACGATATGGCCCGATTCCAGCGGTTCGCGCAACGACTCCAGCACATGCCGACTGAATTCCGGCAGTTCATCCAGAAACAGCACGCCGTGATCAGCCAGCGAAATCTCGCCCGGCTGCGGATGACTGCCGCCACCGACCATGGCCACCGCCGAGGCACTGTGATGCGGATGGCGGAACGGGCGGCAGGCGGTCATCACCTCGGCCGGAGCCAGGCCCGCCACCGAGCGCAAGGCCACCACCTCGATTCGCTCATGCGGCTGCAGCGGCGGCAGAATGCCGGGCAGGCGTTCGGCCAGCATGGTCTTGCCGCTGCCAGGCGGACCACTGAACAGCAGATGATGACCGCCTGCCGCGGCAAGCTCCAGCGCCCGCCGGGCCAGTGGCTGCCCGCGCACATCGACCAGATCGGGGATGTCCGGTGACCGGACTGGCCTGGCGCCGGCAACCTCGGCCGGGCGCGGCAGCGAAGTCTCGCCACGCAGCCAGCCGCAGACCGCGCCCAGATGATCGGCGACATGGACGTCCACATCCTCCAGCAAGCTGGCCTCCGCCGCATTGCAGGTCGGTACCACGGCCCGCCGGCCGGCTTCGCGGGCGGCCAGCAGGGCCGGCAGCACGCCGGTCACCGGCCGCAACCGGCCTGACAAGGAGAGTTCACCGAGAAATTCGCAATCCGCCAGACCGCCGGCCGGCAACTGGCCGGTCGCGGCCAGAATGCCCAGGGCAATGGCCAGATCATAGCGGCCTCCCTCCTTGGGCAGTTCGGCCGGCGCCAGATTCACCGTGATGCGGCGGCTGGGATAGTCGAAGGCCGCGCTGAGAATGGCCACTCTTACCCGATCACGCGCCTCGCGGACCGCCGCCTCGGGCAGACCGACGATCTGGGTCGCGGGCAGACCACCCGCGGTATGGACCTCGACCCGTACCGACGGCGCCTGGATGCCCAACTGCGCACGGCTGTGGACCTGGGCCAGACTCATCGGCCCGGTCCACCATCCTGGCTGCCGGTCAGACCAAGCCCGGCCCTGTCCGCCGGATGCAGCGGGGTGCAGCCACCCCGACCGGAATCAGGCCTCGCTGCCGCCGCGAGCGGACAGCCCGGCTTCGAGCTCGGCCAGCTGCTTTTCCAGCGCATCCAGCTTGGACCGGGTCCGGGCCAGCACCTGCTGCTGCACCTCGAATTCGTCGCGAGTGACCAGGTCGAGCCGGCGCAGTCCTTGCGCCAACACATCGTGGAAATTCTCCTTCAGGTCCTTCTGCACGTCAGCCAGACCGGTAGGCACCAGGCCTGCCAGGCGCTGGACGAGCTGGTCGATATTCTGTCTATCCATCTTGGTCGATACTCCCGACTCGCGGGTGACGAGTCTGTAAACCGGGTCAATCCGAACGCTCGCAATCCCACGCGGATCCGACCCGTCCGAGTCTGGGCCCGGACCGGATCCGACCGGGTGACGGAGACTCAGATCGGCTCGGGCCCCAGGGACAGGATCTGCCCGGATCGGCGAATGATTCCGAAATAGTAGACCGCATGATAACCGAGTGTCAGCCCGAGCACCGCCAACGTCAGTGGACTGTTGCCCAGCACCGGCCCATGCGCCGGCGTCACATGGTGCACGGCGGCCGGCACGGCAATCATGAAACGCCAGACCAGTCGTCCGACCAGCAGCAGGCTCAGCGCGCCTCCGATCCATGGATTGGGGGTGTAATACGTCACTCCCTCGCTGCGTTGATAGCGCGTCAGGCGCAGACCGGCGACGGCCAGCAGGCCCCCGCCGATGAGACCTGCCAGCAGACCTTCCAGCAAGCGCGGCATGCTGATGCTGTTGACCGCGAGCAGTGCCGCGATGCAGCTCATGATCACGATGCGGATCCGCATCCGCCCCAGTCGGATCGGCTGTCTCCCGAAATGGGTGCGCAGCCGGCGGTACAGCACGAAGACAACAATGATGACGGCTGCTGCCGCCCCGATCAGATGTTGTTGCTGTGGCATGATGCTTCCAAAGGCTGTCCCCGTCGGCAGTATAGGCCCAGCCAGTGGATGGCGGCAGCCCCGTCAGCGCACGGATCAGGCGATCATCGCAGGCGGACCGGCTCCGCGGGGCGGATCAGGCCTTGGCCTTGCCTTGGTTGGCCACGGCCGCCAGCTTGGCCGCGATCGCCTCGGCATCCCCCAGATAGTAGTGGCGCAAGGGTCTGAGTTCGTCATCGAATTCGTAGACCAGAGGCACGCCGTTGGGAATGTTCAGCTCGACGATATCCTCGTCGGAGATGTTGTCCAGATACTTCACCAGGGCCCGCAGCGAATTGCCGTGGGCCGCGACCACCACCTTGCGGCCGGCCTTGATCGCCGGCGCCAGGCTTTCGTGCCAGTACGGCAGCACGCGCTCGACGGTGTCTTTCAGGCACTCGGTATCGGGAATCTGTTCCGGTGCCAGATCGGCGTAGCGCGGATCACCAACGGCGGGATTCTCCGCACGGTCCTGGGGCGGCGGCGGCGTGTCATAGCTGCGCCGCCAGATCTTGACCTGCTCGTCACCGAACCTGGCCGCCGTCTCGGCCTTGTTGAGGCCGGTAAGGCCGCCGTAGTGGCGTTCGTTCAAGCGCCAGTCGGTGACGACCGGAATCCACATCGCATCCATTTCGTCCTGCACATGCCACAAGGTGCGCACGGCCCGGGTCAGTCGCGAGGTATGGGCCAGATCGAAACTGAAACCGGCCTGCTTCAGCAGTTGTCCAGCCTCCCTGGCCTCGGCGACGCCTTGCTCGGTCAGGTCGATATCGGCCCAGCCACTGAAGCGGTTTTCAAGATTCCACTGCGACTGGCCGTGGCGGATCAGGACTAGCTTGTGCATGGACGGCGGCTCTCTGGATGAAACGACGGGACGGCGGCGCCGGTCCGCAAACCGGCCTCTGAGTACCGGGATGGTCGCAGTCCGCCGCCCGTCGCGTCAATCAGCGCAGGATCAGTGCACGCCGCCGGCGGCGAACAGCCGCTCGCCGGTCAGCCAGCCGGCATCATCCGAGGCCAGAAACACGGCAATGGCGGCGATGTCCTGCGGCTGGCCGATCCGGCCCAGCGGCGACTGCGTCGCGATCTGGTTCTCCATTTCGCTGCCGATGATCCCGGCCGTGGTGGTGCCTTCGGTCTGGACCAGCCCCGGATTCAGGGCATTGACCCGGATCTGGCGCGGGCCCAGCTCGGCGGCCAGCGCGCCGGTCACTGCGTCCACGGCGGCCTTGGTCGCGGAATAGACGGCACTGCCCGGCGGCGTCAGCCGGGTCACTACCGAACCGATGTTGATGACGCTGCCACCGGCCTGCAGATGCGGCGAAGCCGCCTGAGTCACCAGCAGCAGACCCAGCACGTTGATGTCGAACTGGTGGTGGAAGTGCTCCGGGGTGATCCCTTCCAGCGGCTGGAACTCGTAGACGCCGGAATTGTTGACCAGAATGTCCAGCCGGCCATAAGCATCGATGGCCGCCTGTACGATGGCCTTGGCATCCTCGGCCTTGGCCACGTTGCCGCGCACCGCCACAGCCTGACCGCCGGCGGCCTTGATCTGGGCCACGACCTGGTCGGCCCCCGCCTGACTGGAGGCATAATTCACCACCACCGCCGCGCCCTCGGCGGCCAATGCCTTGGCAATGCCGGCACCGATGCCCTTGGATGCCCCGGTGACCAGGGCGACTTTGTGTTGCAGCTTGCTCATGACCTGCATCCTCGGCTTGGGAAGAAAAACCTTGTTCAATAGTTCAATATTTACGAACAATAAAACTGATGTCAAGACTGGTAAACTCGCATCCATGCGTCCGCTGGTTCATCCCCCCGCCGAAGACATCACCGCCCAAGGCATTCTGCATGCGCTGGCCGACCCGGTGCGGGCCGCGATCTTCGCTTCGCTGGCGGCTGCCGGCCAGGCCTCGCCCTGCTGCCAGTTTCTGCAGCTGATGGATCGCAACATTCCCAAGTCCACCCTGTCCCAGCACTTCCGGGTGCTGCGCGAAGCGGGTCTGGTCCGCAGCGAACGCCGGGGCGTGGAAGTGCACAACAGCAGTCGCTGCCAGGACGTCGAACAGCGCTTCCCCGGCCTGCTGCTTGCCATCATCGGGGCCTACCAGCAGCAATGGCGGCAAGGCGCCGGCACGTGATCGCGGCGGCGGCCGGCGGCCTGTCGCTGACGGTGGAAGATCCGTCCGGGCCTGGGCCGATCCGCTGTCATGTGCTGTACCCCACCGAAGTCCCGGCATCACCACAGCGATTCGGTCATTACCAGCCGCTGCTGTCCATGCAGGCGCCGCCCCCGCAAGCGGTTCTGCCGCAGGTAGTGATCAGCCATGGCAATGGCGGCACGCCCTGGACCCATCGGGATCTGGCGATCGATCTGGCCCGTCACGGCCATCTGGTCATACTGCCCGAACACTGCGGCAACTGCGTAGGCGACAACCGGCTGGCCGGCACCCTGGACAATCTGGTCAATCGTCCACGCCAGCTCAGCCGGGTGCTGGATGCCGTGCGGGCCCATCCGCCATTGACGATCTGTGCGGCGGCCGAAGAGGTCGCCGTGATCGGGCATTCACTGGGTGGCTACACCGCCTTGGCCGCCGCCGGCGGCCAACCGATCGCCGGGCCGCACGAGACACCGGAGGGTCGCTGCCGGCCGGTCCCGGTTCAGGCCGATCCGAGGATTCGGCAACTGGTCCTGCTGGCCCCGGCCGCTGCCCGCTTTGCGGCACCCGGCGCCTTGGATGCGCTGGATCAACCCATCCTGATCTGGGCGGCCGAACTGGATGTCCTGACCCCGCCGGCCGAGGCCGAACTGGTGCAGCAGGCCACCGCACCGGGCCAGACCCGGCTGCAGATCATCCCCGGTGCCGGCCATTTCTCGTTCCTCAGCCCCTTCCCCGCCGCGCTGGACCGCCCCGGCTTCGCCCCCGCCCAGGACCCGCCCGGTTTTGACCGACTGGCACTGCAAGTGCCTATGCAGCAGGCCATCCGCCAGTTTCTGCAAATCCGGATGCCGATCCCGTCGGGCGCCCTCACGCGCCTGTAAACCAACGGACCTCCATCCGCATCCAAGGCTTGTTGCGCTCCTGCTCACCTTGGCTTAGGGAATCCTCTCCATGCATCTGCCTGCACTGCCCCGACTGGCTGTAGCCGCGGCTTTCTGCCTGATCAACACCGCCTGTACCAGCGAAGTCGACAGCGTTGATCATGGTGCCGGCCGCGCCACCAGCCATATCAACGGCAGCATCACGATCCCCGCCGGCCGCGCGGCCATGGATGCCGAGACCATCAATGGCAGCATCACGCTGGAGCCGCAAGCCAGCGCAGCATCAGTCCGGACGGTCAATGGCGCCATCCAGCTGGGCGCTGACGCGCACGCCGGCGCCCTGGTCACAGTCAATGGCGATATAAGTCTGGACAGCCGGGCTCGCGTCGACCGATCGGTCGAGACCGTCAACGGCGCCATCCAATTGGGCAGACAGGCCGTCGTCACCGGCGGGCTCGGCAATGTCAATGGAGCCATCACTCTGGACGCGGCCCAGGTGGGCGGGGTTGTGGATACCGCCAACGGCGATATCACCGTCGGAGCCGACTCGCGAGTCCGGGGCGGTCTGCATGTGGAGCCGATTCACGGGCACTGGCTGCAACTGAAGGCGCCCCGCCCTCCCGTCGTCATCATCGGCCCCCATGCCGTGGTGCAGGGCCCGCTGCGCTTCGACCGGCCGGTGGAGCTGCATGTCAGCCGTCAGGCCACGATCGGCCCGATCCAGGGGGCCAGCCCCCAGGCGTTCGACGGCGACAGTCCCTGAGCCTGCAGCGCCGGGGCGAAGGCCTCCGCCCCGGCTGACGACTTACAGCCAGTCGCGGGCTTGCAGATAGTCGGTCAGACGCGCTTCCGCACTGCCGGCTTCCGGCTGGTAGTCATACTGGAAGCGGACCAGGGGCGGCATGCTCATCAGAATCGATTCGGTGCGGCCACCCGACTGCAGACCGAACAAGGTGCCACGGTCATAGACCAGATTGAACTCGACATAGCGGCCGCGACGATACAGTTGGAACTGGCGTTCGCGCTCGCCGTACGGGGTGTCCTTGCGACGCCCGACAAGGGGCACATAGGCATCCAGGAAACCCTGGCCCACCGCCTGCATGAAATCGAAGCAACGCTCGAAGCCGCCCTCGTTCAGGTCATCGAAGAACAGACCGCCGACCCCGCGGGTCTCGGCCCGATGCTTCAGATAGAAGTATTCGTCGCACCAGGCCTTGTATCTGGCATAGACATCGTCGCCGAAGGGCGCACAGACATCGCGTGCCACGGTATGCCAGTGCCGCACGTCTTCATCGAAGGGATAGTAAGGCGTCAGGTCGAAGCCGCCACCGAACCACCAGACCGGCTCATGCCCCGGCTTGCTGGCCTCGAAATAGCGGACATTGGCATGCGTGGTCGGCAGATAAGGATTGCGGGGGTGCAGCACCAGCGAGACGCCGGTGGCGACGAAGCTGCCACCGGCCAGATCCGGGCGGTGTGCCGTGGCCGAGCCCGGCAGCTGGTTGCCGTGGACGCGGGAAAAGTTGACCCCGGCCTGCTCGAAGACCTTGCCTTCGCTCAGCACCCGGGTACGACCGCCTCCGCCGGCTTCGCGCCGCCAGGCATCCTCGACAAAACCGGCTCCGCCGTCGGCCGTGGCCAGCGCATCGCAAATCCGGTCCTGCAATTGCTTCAGATAGTGCTCGACACGTTCCGCTTGATCAGACATGGCATGGGACAGCCGCTGTGGTAGGGCCTCAAGTTTACCGAATCGGCTCGCGGCTGCCTCATGTGGCCAGACGACACGCAAAGCTGACCATGCGACCGCCTTCTCCCTAGGCAAGCCGGCGTCCGCTGGGTAGTCTGCGCCGATGCCGTCACACATCACGCCTCTCGCCATCACGGCCAGCACCGCGACCTCGGCGCTGGGTCCGGGCCTGCAAGCCCATGCCAGCGCCATCGCCGATGGCCGCAGCGGGCTGCGCCCGAATACCCTGAGCCGCTCGCCCCTGAACTGCTGGCTGGGCAGGGTCCCGGATCTGGAACAGGTCCGCCTGCCGGCAGCCTGGCGCGACTGGGATTCACGCAATCACCGGCTGGCCTGGCTGGGCCTGCAACAGGATGGCATGCTCGATCACATCGCCGACCTGCGCCTCCGGTACGAGCCGCACCGGATCGCCCTGCTGGTCGGCACGTCCACGGCCAGCATCGACATGACCGAGGCCGCCTATCGCCATGGCGTCGCGACCCCCGACTTCGGTTCCCCCGCCACTGCCCCCACGCTGCACTCCCCGCATGCGCTGAGCAGCTTTCTGGCCAGGATCCTGGAACTTGCCGGGCCGGCGATGACCATCTCCACCGCCTGTTCGTCCAGCGCCAAGGTGTTCGCTCACGCCGAGCGGCTGCTGCGCCTGGGGCTGATCGATGCGGCCGTGGTCGGCGGCATCGATACGCTGTGCGACAGCGTGCTGTTCGGCTTCAACTCGCTGGAACTGGTCTCGCCCGAACCCTGCCGTCCCTTCGATCTGGATCGCCAGGGCATATCGCTGGGCGAGGCTGCCGGGTTTGCGATACTGGAGCGTCACGGCACGGCGCCGACGGCTCCCAGACTGCTGGGCTACGGTGAATCCAGTGACGCCTGGCACATGTCCAGCCCGCGACCCGACGGCATGGCCTCCGAACAGGCGGTGCGCGATGCCCTGGTCCGCGCCGGCCTGGAAGCCGCCGATGTCGGCTATGTCAATTTGCACGGCACGGCCAGCCGGAAGAACGATGAAGCCGAAGCCGAGATGCTGGCCAGGGTGTATCCAGTCACGACCCGGGTCAGCTCGACCAAGGCCTGGACCGGCCATACCCTGGGCGCCGCCGGCATCCTGGAAGCCATTCTGAGCCTGCAGGTGCTGGAAAGCGGCCTGATTCCGGCCAACCTCGGCATGCGGACACCCGATCCGCGCTGCGGCGCCCATTTCGCCTGGCAACAGGAAGCCACCACGACCGGCGTGGTGGCCAGCCATTCCTTCGGCTTCGGCGGCAGCAACCTCTGCCTGATCTTCGGCCGTGGAGAGCAGGCATGAGCAAGCTGCATTTCCAGCTGGAGGGCATCGGCGTCTGGGCACCCGGCATCAGCGGCCTTGAACAGCTGCAGACCGCCGCCGGCCAGCCGCTGGCGCCCCCTTCAGATGCATCGCGTCCGCCCGCTGCCGCGCTTTCGCCCAACGAGCGGCGCCGGGCCCCGGAAGGCGTACTGCTGGCCGTCGAGGTCGCGGGACAGGCCATCGGCATGAGCGGGCGCGATCCGGCCAGCCTGTTGAGCGTGTTTGCCTCCTGTCGTGGCGACCAGACCATCAGCGACTACATGTGCCGGACCTTGGCCGAAGACCCCTTCGCGCTCTCGCCGACCCGGTTCCACAACTCGGTTCACAATGCGCCGGCCGGCTATTGGGGCATCGCCAGCGGTGCCGTCGGTACCTCCTCGGCCATCAGCACCGAGCCGCGCTGGCCCGGGCTCAGCCTGCTCGATGCCATCACCCTGGCCTTGTGCGAACGGCAACCGGTACTGTGGGTCTGCAGTGAAACCCGCGGCAGCGGCCCCCTGCTGAGGCTCAGCGGCTACACCGCGGGTATGGCCTGCGCCCTGGTGATCGCCCCTCCCGATCCGGCCGGCAGCCACCTTCGACTGGAAGCCGAACTGATCACCACCACCGGCCGGCCCGACACGACCGGGCACCCAGTGGCCGGGCTGCTGCCCTGGCTGGCTGGACTGGAACAAGGTGGCGAATCCCGGCTGGCCATTTCGCCCGGTCAGGCCCTGCGGCTGCAGACATGGCCCGGCGACCAGCCATGAACGGCCAGCGCTGGTGCGTACTGATTCCCTGCCTCAACGAGCGGCTCCGCATTGCCGCCGTCATCGAGTCCGTGCTGCAGCACCATGCCGACATCATTGTCGTCGACGACGGTTCCGATGACGGCACCGCCGACATCGTCGCCGACTACCCCGTCACCCTGCTGCGCCATCCCGAACGCCGGGGCAAGGGCGAAGCGCTGCGCAGCGGTTTTGCCGAAGCCTTGCGCCAGGGGCATGCCGGTGTGCTCACCATGGATGGCGACGGCCAGCATCTGGCCTCGGATATTCCGAGGATCCATGCCGCCGCCCGGACCTGGCCCCAGGCCCTGGTGATCGGTGCCCGCCTGCTGGACCGGCAGCAGCAGCCTTTGCTCCGTCGCCTCGCCAACCGGCTGGCCGACTGGGGGATTTCATGGGTCTGCGCACGTCGGGTCATCGACACCCAGAGCGGTCAGCGCTGGTATCCGCAGCCGGCCCTGGCCCTGAAAGACCTGCCGGTCGAGGACTTCGCCTTCGAGTCGGCGATTCTGATCGCGGCCTGCCGGGAACTGGGTCTGGAGGTGATTGCGGTCCCCATCGCCTCGCGCTATCAGCATGACTTCCGTGACAGCCACTTCCACCCGGGCCGCGATGCACTGAAAATCGCCCGCTCCACCGCCATGCAGCTGCGGCAGTATGGCGACATCATCGGCAGCTATCTGAAGTCACGTCGGCTCAAGCCGGTCATCTGGAATGGATCGACCGAGGTCTGAATCCACGCCCTGGCCTCCGGATTCAGGCCGCCGGACCGTACATGACTGCCATCCGGCCCGCGACAAGGATGATTCCGCCGGCCACGACCCTGAACTGGTAATGGGCACCTTCACGGCTTCCGGCGATCTGATCGGCATGGATGTCCAGATGGCTTTCCACCTTATCCGTCCATTCCATCGCCACTTCGACGTCACGCAGGCTTACCAGCCGGCCGGCAGCCAGGGGCGGCTCGCCTCCGGCCCGTGCCAGCAGCGCGCCGTGCACGGCCGTGGCCTGGGCCGCGTATTCGATCAGATGAACGGCATGCAAGCCTTCGGGACTGCGCAGAGGATGGTCACTCTGGCGATGCGTCCGGCTGCGGGCATGGATGGCACCTTCGTCCCACGCAACGACCTCGTCCAGCAGGCTCATCCTGTCTCGATGGGGAATCAGATCGACCCAGTCTTCGCGGGCGGCATGGTTCATGACTCGGACTCCAGTCCCTTGCGGCGCGGCGCCAGCAAGGCCGACAAGGTGAAATGGAAAGCCACGCCCAGGCCCACGGTCAGACCGATAGCGCGCAGCACGGGAATGGAGGACAGCGCCAGCAGGCCGAAAACCAGCAAGGCAGAGATCACGCAGACCACGGTGGCATGCAGAATCCGCAGTCGTTCCGCCGGATCCTCGCTGTCCTGTTCGAAAAACAGGGCGTAATGCAGACCCAGCCCGGCCGCCAGCACCAGGGCAATCAAATGGAACAGTGACAGCGGCAGGCCGGCACCCCGCTCGACGGCCAGCACCAGCAAGGTGGCCAGGCTCATCGGCCACAGAATCTGCCTGGCCCGTCGCCAGCTGCGCAACGACACCAGGACAGTGACGGTCAGCAGCACGCCGGCAAGCGCCAGTGCCAGCAGCATGCGATGACGATAAGAGCTGACCAGGGATTCGGTGGTCGCTTTCAGATCCAGCAGATACGGACGGCCAGGCAGGTTCTGCAGCTGCTGCCGGACCGCCTGCGGATCATCCACCCCGGCCACCGTGGCCAGCCCCAGCCATTGCCCATGCGAATGCAACAGCAAAGCCGCCAGCGGCTGCCCCGGCGGAGAGCCTTCCATCCGTTGCGCATCCAGCAGCGGCAAGGTTCTGGCCCGGGCCACGTCCTCGAGAAAGGGCTGGAACAGGCCTGGTTTGAAGGGCAGATCCCGCACCGCCACCCGCAGGCTGGCCGAGAGGGTGGGCGCATCCGGCAGCGCCTGCTGCCGGCGTAGCTGGCTGGCCTCGCTGGGCAAGTAATACGAAGGCAGGGTCAGGCCTGTCAGGCCCCCTTTGGCCTGCAGTGCCTGCAACGGCGCCTCCATCGCCTCCGAGCGGCGCAGCACTTCCTGTTCGTCCGGTCCGGGAATGACCAGCAGATAGCGCACATCGGCCACACCCAGCTCATGCCGCAACCAGGCATCCTTTTGCAGCAAGGCAGGTGCGATCGGGGTCAGTGCCGACAAATCATTCTGCCAGAATGGCCCGGGTGCCAGCGCCAGCACCAGCAAGCTGGCGCCGGCGATCAACCCGGCCAGCCAGCGCGGTCTGGGCAGACGATCCAGCCATCGACGCAGCGTCGCCAGACCCGGCGTCGATGCCGCATCCAGCGATACCGGCGGCAACAGCGCCGGCAACAGCCAGCGCGTGCAGGCCCCGGCCACCAGCAGGGCCGTCACGGTGAAGACCGCCAGCTGCATCAACCCCTGCACCCGACTGGCGTAAAGCGCGGTATAGGCGATGGCCGCCGACAGGATGGCGGTCAGCAGCAGCGGCCAGATCCTGCGCACGGTCAGCCAGCCGGACTCGCCCGGACGACGATGGCTGAGCAGGCGCAGTGGATATTCCTGAGCCACGCCCAGCAAGGTGATGCCGAAAGCCAGAGTGATGCCGTGCACGCTTTCAAACCAGATGCTGAGCACCCACAGGCCAGCCAGCGCACCGCTGGCCATCGGCAGCACCGCCAGCAGCAGCGGACTCCAGCGTCGGTAGGCCAGCAGCAGCAGCAAGGCAAAGCCGATGCCCGAGCACAGGCCCATCCAGTCGGCCTGATGCCGGGTCTGCTGGCTGGCCACCACGCTGAAATACCCTGGCCCTGAAATGTCCAGATGGGCCTCTGCCGCACCCGGCAAGCCGGCAAAGGCATGCCGAATGCCGGTAATCAGCGCCAGCTGAGCCGCCGGATCAAAGCCACCCGCCCGGGTCTGCACCACCAGCAAGGCCTCGTGTCGAGAGGACATCCAGACCCCGTCCACCGACGACGGACTCCGTGAGGGAGCCCAGCGCTCGGCAAGCGCCGCCACCGCCAGCGTCGGATCGCGAGCCAGCCACGGCTCGATCAGACTGCTGGCCGGCGAGTCCAGTTCGTCGACCCGATCCTCCAACTGGCGGCGCAGGGCAGGCCCGGCCAGCCGGTCCACCCCTTGCTCCGCCGGCAGCAACAGATAACGGTAGGGCAGCAGATTCCCTGCCGTTGCCATCAGATCCGGAGTGCCGTTCATAACCTTGGCGCAGGCCGGGTCAGCCTCCAGCCGGCGAGCCAGCCCCTTGCTCAACGCCGCGGCACGATGCTCCGGCACGCCGCTGATCGCCAGCATCAGCAGTCTCGACCCCGGCCCGTCGCCCAACTGATCCATCACGATATGCTGTGCCGGAGTCACCGCCGGCGGCATGAAACCGCGCAGATCGCCACTGGTATGCAGCCGTCCCAGCAACAGCCAGGCGCCCAGCAGCAGTGTCAGCAGCCAGGCCGCTAGCATCGGCATCCGACAATGACTGGACATCGTCAATCCGCCGACTGGCACAGCCGCAGCAGTGCATCGAGCTGCGGTGATGCACCGAGCTTGTCCGCCAGGGTGCCGAACAACTCGATGCTGCGATCGCCGTGCGGCTGCTCGATGCGCATGCAGCGGATCTGGCGACCGTCACCATCCATGGCGATATGCGGCATCTGACGCCGCAGGTTTTCGTCACGGGGCACCAGATCCAGGGTCCAGCTCCCTTTCGACCGTGACTGCAAGGTGGCCTGGAACGACTGCTGCAAGCGTACCGCATCGCCTTCCAGCAGGGCGCTGAAGCTCTGCAGCATCAACTGCAGCTCGGGCGCGCGATGCAGCGAGAAGTGACGCGGAGCGCGCCCCTGCCTCAGCAAGGTGACCTGGTCCCCGGCGATATCCACCAGTCCGGGTTGGGGCTGCAGCACCTTGCGCTGCAGATGCCCCTGGCCCAGCCAGGCCAGCTCGCCGCGACTCAGCAAGGGGCGATCCATCACATGCAGGATACGAATCTCGGCAAACGGCACATGGGCCGGCGCCGGTCGTGCCAGCCCCGCCACCACCGAGGCCACGGCAGGTTCAGCGGTGGCCGCGCTCAACCACGCCGGACTCAGCAGCAGCAGACCCAGGCAAGCTCGAAGTGTCCCAGAAATCATACAGATTGAACCAGTTGTAAGGTGCCAGCCGGACGAAATGCTCAAGCCGGCCGGCGTAATGACGAATGAATGCATCCAGAGCCTCGGCACGCCGCGCCCTGGGAATGTCGACACGCCCGGCGACGGGTTCGAACACCAGCCGGTACCGGTTGCCTCCCAGATACAGCCCGATGCAAAGCACGACCGGTACCTTGAGGCTGGCGGCCAGCAACCAGGGGCCGACCGGGAAGGCCGCAGGCTGGCCCAGAAACGGCACGGCATGCATGGCCTCTCCCTGCCGGCCGCGATCAGCCAGAATCGCAACCATGTCACCTTGCGCGCAACGTTCGGCCATCGCCAGTGTCACCGCGGTGCCGCCGGCGGAAGCATCGATGATGCGCTCCGCCAGCTCGGGCGCCAGACGTCCAAGCAGTTCGGTCAGCACCGGTGTCTGCTGCTTGTCCAGCACGATATCCAGCGGCACCTGCGGATAGCGCCGGCTGAGGGCTCGCAGGGCTTCGAAACTGCCCAGATGCGCACCGAACAGCAAGGCACCGCGGCCTTCCTGCAAGGCCGCCGTCAGATGCTCCAGTCCCTCGACCTCGAAATGGAAGTCGCGGTCACCGTCCGACAGCAGATACACCCGGTCCAGAATGCCGATGGAAAACCAGTAGTGATGCTTCAGCAGCTGCCGGATGCCAGGCGCCCGGCCCAGCACCCTGCCCAGATAGGCTCGAGAGGCTTCGCGTTCAGGCCGACGGCTCCATACAAACCAGGGGGATGTCAGCCACAGGATACCCATGGCGAACCGCCGCCCCAGACCTCGGGCCAGTGCCAGAAACAGCCGTTGACTGAGCCGGCCGCCTGCTTCGGGCCGACTTTGCCACTGGCCGCTCACGGTTCCGCCTCGGCCCGGCCGCGAGCAAGCACCTGCCCCTGGTCGAGCAGCTCGAAGACAAAGCCTGTGGCGGCTTCGCCCAGCTGCAGCCCGACTTCCCGGCCAGGCAGCCAGGGATGCAGATATTTGACCTGACTGATCCGCTTCAGGCGCAAACCGCGGCTGTCCCGCAGAGCACGCGCCAGCCACTCCAGCACCAACACGCCGGGAACCACGGGTGCGCCCGGGAAATGCCCGGGCAGACAGGGGTGATCTGCATCAAGACGCCATGCGCGCCGATAAAACGGAGTGGTCATCCAGCCCGTGCCGGCGTCTGCCGATGCTGCTCGATATATTCGGAAAGATCACCCAGACTGGCGAAGATCTGCCGATTCTGCGGATCATCGGAGCGCAGCTGGAAACCGTAGCGGCGTGACACCATCAAGGCGATTTCCAGTGCATCGATGGAATCCAGGCCCAGCGGGCCACCCAGCAGGGGGGCTTGCGGATCGATCTGCCCGGGGCTGATGTCTTCCAGATTCAGGGCCTCGACGATGTAGGCTGCCAATTCTTGTTGTGCTGCGGTCTGTTCCACGCCGTTGCTTCCCTAAATACCTGATCTTGCCGTCATGTCCATGCGGTGCTCCTGCCCGCCGCGACAGGCAATGTAGCAGGGCCGGATGAACCGCTGCCAGCCATGACGACTGTCAATGCGACCTGACACCGCATGCATCTGCGTATATGATCTGCCGCGCCTGCGGCCTCGACAGGTCGCGCCCCATCGGGAACACCATGCAACGTCTCAGCCTGCCAGCCCTGTGTCTGGCCACCCTGCTTGCCTTTCCTGCCGCCGCGACGGCCGGCGACCGGATCGTATCCGCGGGCGATGCAGACTACCAGCGCGTCGGCGGACATGACCGCTACCATGACGGCGGGCCGGGTGAACTGGCCCTGGTCGACATGTCCGGGCCGAGACCTGCCATTCTGGACCGCATCGCGGTGGACCATACCATCGCCGGGCCTCCGCAGGCCGTGGCGATCACCCCGGATGGCGAGTTTGCCTTTGTCGCCGCGCCGGCCCGCTATGACGCCGAGCACAACGATGAAGCCCCCGAACGCTTCCTTCAGGTCATTCCCGTGCGCGACTCGAAATTCGGCCCGGTCAGCCGCATCCCGCTGACCTCCCAGCCCGAAGGACTTGCCGTCAGCCCCGATGGTCATCTGCTGCTGGCCGGCCTGATCAACGGCAGTGTCGCCATCGTTGCCATCCACGACCATGAGGCCAGACTGCAGGGCTATCTGCCGCTCAGTACCGGGCGGCTGGCCGGAGTGAGTTTCACTCATGACGGCACATCGGCCTTGGTCGCCCTGCGCGATGAACAGGGACTGGCCGTGCTGGGCATCGATCATGACCGGGTCAGCGATCGGCATCAGCATGTCAGTACCGGCGTGGCACCCTATGCGGTCGATGTTTCCTCGGACGGCCACTGGGCGGTTGCCGGCAATGTCGGGCTGGCCGGACTGGCCAACCACGGCTGGGCCGATGCCGGCGACCTGGACACCATCTCGCTGATCGATGTCTCGCATCTGCCTTTCCGCACGGTGCAATACCTGCCCACACCATCCCTGCCGGAAGGCGTCGCCATCTCGCCGGACGGACAGTGGATTGCCGTGCTGAGCATGAATGGCAGTCAGCTGCCCACCGGCAATCCGGGCCGCCATGAACATGGCGTGCTGCAGCTGTTCCGGCTGGCCGGCGGCAAGGCCGTGGAAGTGGATCGTCAGGATGCCGGGCCGGGTGGTCAGGGCGTGGTGTTCAGCCAGGACAGCAGGCAACTGCTGGCCCAGTACACGGTGGACCGCCAGATCGCGGTTTTCGACATCCACGCAGGCCGCCTGCACGATACCGGTCAGCGACTTTCACTCCGCGGCGGTCCGGACTCGATCCGCTCGATGCCACGCTGAACATCTCCGCCGACGAGCCTGTCCCGGCTCGTCGGCGGAGCAACTCTCAGCGAGTGGAGAAACTGAGCACGGTTTCCTGCCGGAAGATCTGTCCGGGCTTCAGCTCGGTGCTTGGAAACTGCGGATGGTTGGGCGAGTCGGGAAAGTGCTCGGCCTCCATCGCGAAGGCATCGCCCTGCCGATAGGTCTTGCCGGTACTGCCGACCACACCGCCATTCAAGCCGTTGGCCGTATAGAACTGCAGGCCGGGCTGGGTCGTGAACAACTCCAGCTGGCGGCCGCTGGCCGGATCATAGACGCGTGCAGCCAAGGCTGGAGTCGCTGAAACCGGGTGATCCAGCACCAGATTGTTGTCATAGCCGTGGGCCCAGACCAACTGCGGATCCGAAGAACGCAAGCCTTTGGCAATCACCGTCGGCTGACGGAAATCCAGCGGTGTGCCGGCGACCGAGGCAACCTCGCCGGTGGGGATCGAGGTGGCATCCGTCGGCGTGTAATGCGAAGCGAAGATCTGTACCTGCTCGTTTTCCACGCTGCCCGAACCTTCGCCCCCCAGATTGAAATAGCTGTGGTTGGTCAGGTTCAGGACAGTGTCCTTGTCGGTCGTGGCCTGGTACTGGATGTGCAGGGCGTTGTGGTTGTCCAGAATATAGCGGACATGGGTGGTCAGCCTGCCCGGGAAACCGTTTTCGCCGTCCGGACTGACATAGCTCAGCTCGGCACCGACTGCATCCTTGAGCTGCAGCGGCTTCACCGTCCAGACCTTGTCATCGAAGGTATGGAAACCGCTGTGCAAGGTATTCGGCGGATTGTTGATTTCCAGCTGATAGTCCTTGCCGTCCAGACTGAATCGCCCCTTGGCGATGCGATTGGCATAACGGCCGATCAGCGCGCCAAAGTGGATATCCCCGTTGTAGGACTCGTAATCCTTGAGATTGGCAAAGCCCAGCAGCACATTGGCCTTGTTGCCGTGCCGGTCCGGAACCTCGATGTCGGTGAGGATGCCGCCATAGCTGATGAACTTCACCACCATGCCATCGGCATTGGTCAGGGTGTACTGGCTGACGGCCTGGCCATGACGGCTGCTGCCCCAGGACTGCACCTGAATACCTTCGGCGGCTTGTGCCTGGGCATACAGGCCTAGCGACATGGCGATGGCAAGAGCCCAGCGGCTGTTGCGGGAAAGATAAGCGGTTTTCGGTTTCATCCAGCATGTCTCCTTGCAATCAATCATCCAACCGGTCACTGACCGGCTCGTTCAAGAGCGTTTCTGCGGCCGCTGCCAGCCGATACGGGTGGTCTGCCGGGAGCGGGCCAGGGTCAGCTCGCCCGCCGGCGCATCCCCGGTGATCACCGAGCCGGCACCGATGGTGGCACCGGCACCGACCGTCACCGGCGCCACCAGCGAACTGTTGGAACCGACAAAGGCCTGGTCCTCGATCCGGGTCACGGATTTGTTGACGCCATCGTAGTTGCAGGTGATGGTGCCGGCACCGATATTCACGCCGGCACCGATCTGGGCATCACCGAGATAACTCAGATGATTGGCCTTCGATCCTTCGCCGATGCGGGTCTTCTTGGTTTCGACGAAATTGCCGATATGCACGCCTGCCGCCAGCTCGGTGCCAGGCCGCAGCCGTGCGAACGGCCCGATGGTGCAGGCCCCTTCGGTGACCACCCCGCTGAGATCACTGTGTGCCTGCACCACGGTACCGGCGGCCAGGCGGACGTTCTCCAGCCGGCAGAACGGGCCGATCTGGACATCGTCACCCAGCTCGACCCGGCCTTCCAGAATCACGTTGGCGTCCAGCTCGACGTCAACGCCCGTGATCACCTCGCCCCGGATATCGATCCTTGCCGGATCGGCCATGCGCACACCGCGGGCCGCCAGTTCGCGCGCCGCACGCTGACGGAACAGCGCTTCCAGCTCGGCCAGCTGCCAGGGATCGTTGGCACCGGCGGCTTCGCCACGGTCAGCGCACAAGACGCAGCGCGCGCCCTGACCCTGGGCATGGGCCATCGCGAAGATGTCGGTCAGGTAATATTCGCCCTGGGCATTGTCGGTGCGCAGACGGGACGTCCATTCACGCAGGTCGCCGGCCGGCGCCGACAGCATGCCGGTATTGACCAGCCGGATCGCCTGCTCCTCGGCATTGGCATCCTTCTGTTCGACGATGGCCCTGACCTTTCCGTCAGCGTCACGCAGAATGCGGCCATAACCGGAAGGATCGTCCTGTTCCACCGCCAGCACGCCCAGCGAAGCATCGGCGATCAGCTCATGCAGGGTGCCGGCCCGGACCAGAGGCACATCGCCATACAAGACCAGCACCCGGGCGGCAGCGGGCACCCCGGCCAAGGCCTGGATCACGGCATGGCCGGTCCCCAGCCGCTCGCGCTGCAAGACCCACTGCAAGTCGCTCTGATCGGCCATGGCTTCACGCAACTGCTCGCCGAGATGGCCGTAAACCACATGGATGCCCTCAGGCTCGAGCTGCCTGGCAGTGGCCAGCACATGGGCCAGCATCGGGCGCCCGGCGAGAGGCATCAGCACCTTGGGCTGACGGGATTTCATCCGCTTGCCCTCGCCCGCGGCGAGGATCACGACATGCAGAGGGGAGGTGGTCATCCTGATACCAGATACAACATGGAGGGAGTCGCAGGATACCAGCCCAGCTCCCCGGCCGGAGGGCCCGGCTTATCGCGACATGAGCGACATCATGGCCGCACGGCCTCGGTATCGACAGCAGCCCGCGCGACACTGCCACTGACCGGGACACCATTTTTCAGCTCGAAATGAAAGACATAGAACTGGCTGAAGGGCGGTCGGCTCTGATCCACCACATGGCTGTTGCCGTCGGCATCCGCGGCCATGTGCTGGATGATAAGCGGCGAGAACCGCCATTGCGCCACCGCCGTGCGGATCGCGGCGACAAAGGCCTGAAGCGCAGGATCCGCCGTGGCCTCGCCGGGCACGATGACGTTGTAGACATGACCGTTGCCGTCCACCGCCAGCTGGGCCGGGATGTCCCTGGCTGGCAGATGCAAGGGAATCAGCATCACCGGATAGCGTGGCGCCACCTGAATCTGCGCCACCGGCTGGATCGCGCTTTCTCCCAGAGCCAGCGAGTAGCGGGCGGTGCCTCCTCCGGCTTGCGCCTGTTCACGGTAGGAAGCCCGCCCCTCGACCACGGAGGACGGATGGTCCGGCCGGATCTGGTGAACACAGGCCGCCAGCAACGGCAGTCCGCCAAGCACCATCAGTCGCAGATATCGGCCAATCATGGAGCATAGGACTGCAGGTTGGCGGCGACAGGCTTGCCCCGCTGCCAGACCGCATCGATCTGGTCCAGGGCATGGATGTCGGCGGCAGGATCGCCATCGACCACCAGCAGGTCGGCCCGCTTGCCAGGAGCGATCACGCCCCTGTCGGACAGACCGAGCAAAGCCGCCGCCTGACCCGTGGCGAGACGGATCGTCTGCAGCGGCGAGAGTCCGGCCTGCACGTTCAAGGCCAGCTCGCGATGCTCGGCAAAACCCGGAATCCGCAGCGGCGTGGCCCCCGAGTCCGTGCCGAAGCCGATCTTCACACCAGCATCATGCAACAACTGAAGATTGCGCATATTGACGGCCAATGCCTGCTTGTCGACGGCAACCCCCTTGGCATCGGCCAGTACCTTGGCTCGCCAGCCGGGATTTTCGAACTGGGCCTTCAATTCGGGTGACAAGGCATGGGCCAGCAGCGGCGTCTGCAACAGGGCCTGGTCCTGGGCGAACAGATAGAAACTCTCGTCCAGATCCAATGTCGGGATGTACCAGATGCCATGCGCCTTGGCCGCCTTGACGAAGGCCGCGTCGACCGGCACGTCGCGAATGCCATGGGCCAGTACATCGACTCCATCGGCCACCAGCCGCTTGGCGTCGGCCAGATAATAGACATGGGCCGCCACTCTGATGCCGTGCCGATGGGCTTCATCGATCACGGCCTTGTAGATGGCCGGATCCATCTTGACCTTCACCGCGCCATGGAAGTCGTCGACCCAGACCTTGATAAAACTGGGATGTCTCGCCGCCATGGTCTTCACGGCCGCCCTGGCCTGCTCGACGGTCGCCGGCCGGAACAGTTGGTCCGGCGCGACATGGCCGAACGGCGGAGCGCCGTCCGGCACCCCGATGCCGGCATCGGCACCGAAGATGTCAGCACCGGCCAGCGTCCCGGCATGCAACTGTTTCTGCAGATCGTAGAACAAGGGACGGTTGACCCCCAGCGAGGTCACCGTGGTCACCCCGTAGGCCACGTACTGGTGCAACTGCCGCCTGATGTTTTCCGTAGTGTAATCGGCCGCGGGATCGGCGGTGGTACCGGAAACCAGTCCCAGATGTGAGTGATCGCTGATCAGCCCCGGCAGCACGGTCTTGCCGTGATAGTCGATGTGCCAGGCATCATCCGGGATTTTCACATCGACCGCCGGACCGACCTGGCGGATCAGGCCGTTCTCGATCAGCACGGTGGCATCATGCAAGGGCGCCGATCCGGTACCGTCAATCACTTCGGCACCGGTGAGTGCCACCACCTGGCCCTGCTGCGCCTGTGCAGCCGACGCGCCGGCCAGAGCCATCGCCAGAGCCAACATCAATGAACGGGGTTTCATGGTTCGACCTCATCCTCAGTGCGGGCCGGGCATGATACATGCCGACCACATGACATGAACGCAACGGAACCGCGCCTTTCGCACCATGGCAGGCACCGTACCGGGTTCGACGATAGCACGCCATTTCATCAGACTCCGACCGGTTGCCGGTGCCTGCCGATCTGCAGGATACCCCTGCCACAACAGCTGTGGTTATCATGAGTAGCCATGCGCAGGCAGCCCTCGCGGAGTGGAAGCGGGGGCGACTTGCCATCTGCATCAACCTTGGATCGATCCAATCCAGATCGATGCCTTAGTTTCCGCCACCCGAACCGGAACCAGTACGCTGGAGTGCGTTTTCACGGTCCCTTCGCTCAGGAGAATCCATGCGCCTGCCTCGTTGCCTGAATCACCTGCCGGCTCTGCTGGCCACCGCACTAGCCGCCAGTATGGCAAGCACGGCGGCCCTCGCCGACAACACCATCGACCAGGGGGCCCGTCCAGTGGGCGAGCTGCACGTCGTCGCGGCCTTCAACGGCCCCGGACCGTCCGGCATCGCCGTGACCCCGACGGGGCGGATCTTCGTCGGCTTCCCCCGCCATGCCGAAAACCATCCCGGTCCGGCACTGGCCGAGCTTAAAAACGGCCGGCTGGTTCCCTATCCGGATGCCGCCTTCAGCCTGCCCTCGAAGGCCCCCTGGCACGACCAGCTGGTTTCGCCGCATGGCATGACCACCGACCGCCGCGGCCGGCTGTGGCTGATCGACGACGGCAAGATCGCCGGCCATCCCATTGTCGAGGGTCAGGCCAAGCTGGTAGGCATTGATCCGGCCAGCAACAAGGTGATCGCCAACGTGGTGATCAAGCCGCCCGCCATGCTGTCCGACAGCCATCTCAATGACTTGCGAGTCGATCTGAGTCACGGCGCCCAAGGGACCGCCTATATCGCCGACTCCTCTTTCGGCACGTCACCGGCCCTGATCGTGGTCGATATCGCCAGCGGCCGGCAGCGCCGGGTACTGGCCGGCGACCGCTCGACCGCGGCCGACCCGGGCTTTGTCGCCATGATGGAAGGTCGGCCGCTGCGCTATGACCCGGTCCACCCCAGCTTTCCCATCGGCGGGGTCGACGGCATCACCCTGAACCCGGACCAGAGCCGGCTGTACTACACGCCCCTGTCCAGCCGCCGACTGTACTCCATCCCGACCGCCGTGCTGGCCGATTTCCACGCTTCGGAAAAACAGCTGGCCAAGGCGGTACGCGATGAAGGCGACAAGGGAGCTGCCGACGGCCTGGCCACCGACCCCCAGGGCCGGATCTATACCACCGACTTCGAGCATGACGCGATTCGCCAGCGACAACTCGACGGCAGCTTCCGGATTCTGGCCCGCGACCCGCGCATCGTCTGGCCGGACGGCATCTATGCCACCGCCCATCAGGTTTATGTGGTGCTCGGCCAGTGGAACCGGCTCCCCGGCTTCAACGGCGGACACGACCTGCGCAAACCGCCCTATCTGCTGGTCTCCATCCCCACCGATCCCGCCCCGCTGCTGGATGCGGCCGAGGTGCACTGAGCCCGGCCACGTTGCCGAACTTGCCGATGGGAGGGGTGCGCTCTAAGCTGGCCACCGTCCTCCCTTCGAGCGTCGCCCCATGAAGCAGCCGAGCTCCAACCGCTGGCCCGACAACAGGGTCATCGTTGATCGACGTTCCGGGCTGACCACCATCCTGATGATGCTTGTCTCGGTCCAGGGTGTCATCGTCGCTGCCACCCTGGCCAATCACCATTGGAGCTGGGTACTGGTCGAATGCCTGCTGTTTCTGCTGCCGGACGCTTGGCTGATCCATCGGGCCTACGGTCTGGGCATCGGCCTGCGCCGTCAGGATCTCGAGGCCAGTACCGCCTGGCCAGCCAGCCTGCGAGATGCCGCCCGACGCCAGCTGGACGAGCTGCAGGCCCAGACCGACCGTGACTGGCTGACCCGGGCCGAACTGCGCGCGCTGAGGCGCTGAAGCCTCCGGTGGTTCAAGAGACGGCTGGCGCCGAGACTGTGGACGATCCGGTCGGTCAGCCGAGGACTGGCCGGCCTTGTCACTGCCGCCAGGTTCCTCGAGAGCGCTTATTCCGCCAGCTCGGCCACGAAATCATAAATGTCACCGCGGTAGCAGGAGACGGTGAATTCAACCACCCGGCCATCGTCGATAAAGCTGCGCCGCTCGATATTCAGACCCGCGGTGCCGACATGAACATGCAGCAGTCTGGCCTGCTGGGCCCCCAGCAGCACCGCCCGGAGCCGCTGCAATGCCCGTCGCGGTCGGCAACCGACATGATCCAGCGCCTCGTAGAGCGAATCATGCACAGCCATCGGATCGGACAGTATCGAGGCCGGTACCACCGTGCGCTCGATCGCCAGCGGCTCGTCCTCGGCATAGCGCAGGCGATGCAATCGGATGACCTGGGCACCGGGCGACAGATTCAGCGCCATGGATTCCTCAGGCGTGACCTCGCCCAGCGAGCGCTCGAAAAACTCCGAACGGGGGTTGAGTCCGCGCGCGCGCAAATCCTCGGTGAAACTGGTCAGACGCGACATCGGCTTGACGATGCGTTCGGCCACGAAAGTGCCCGCCCCGTGCCGTTGCACCAGAACGCCTTCATCCACCAGACCTCCGATGGCCTTGCGCACCGTGACGCGTGAAATCTCCAGCAGCCTGGACAGATCACGCTCGCTGGGAAGCGCACTGCCGGCCTCGATATCCCCCTGCTCGACCACATTGCGGATCGCACGACGCAACCGCAGATAGGCCAAGGGTTGTCGCGTGACCGTATCCCGGCACAAGCGGCGATACTCACTGATTAGCGCGTTTTCCATACCCAAAACCATACCAATGAGTATCCACTCGGTCCAGTATACAACGAACCAGCCAGAATCAGTGCTGTGCTCCTGCGTCTCTGCATCTGAACGATGCATTCCTGACGGCGCCCACGTGTGGCGATACGGTCGGCATCGGCATGTGGCCAAGCCTGGTATCTCACTGGTACCATCGATGGGGATCATCACCGGGGTCTGCACCGACAATCCCGGGTCAACAACTACAACGAGGTCTCTGACGTGAACAGCCCTTCTCAGCAAGTGGAAGCCTTTGACCTGGTCATCTTCGGCGGGACCGGCGATCTGTCGGTCCGCAAACTGTTGCCGGCGATGTTCCACCGCTTTGTCGACGGCCAGATCGACAAGCACAGCCGCATCATTGGCGTGGCCCGCTCCGAACACAGCGACGACTCATTCCGGAAACTGGTCCACGAGGCTATCGCCAAGGCCACCAAAGACGCCGCCAGCAAGGATATCAATGCCTTTCTGAAGATGATCCACTATCGCGCCCTGGATGGCGGCAAGGACGAGGGCTGGGAAGAATTTGCCCAGTTCATGGGCCAGGAAGCGGATCACGTGCGGGTGTTCTATCTCTCCACCTCGCCCAGCATCTTCAGCGATCTGTGCAAGCGGCTGGGCGACCACAAGCTCAACGAAGGCAAGGCACGGGTCGTGCTGGAAAAGCCGATCGGCACCGACCTGAGCAGCGCCAACAAGATCAATGACGATGTAGCCAAGGTCTTCCAGGAATCGCAGACCTATCGCATCGACCATTATCTGGGCAAGGAGACAGTGCAGAACCTGCTGGCCCTGCGCTTCGGCAATGCCTTGTTCGAACCGCTGTGGAATGCCGAGCATATCGAGCATGTACAGATCACGGTGGCCGAAACCGTCGGTGTCGGCCACCGCGCCGGCTATTACGATGGCTCCGGCGCGATGCGCGACATGATCCAGAACCACATTCTGCAGTTGCTGTGCATGGTGGCCATGGAGCCGCCGGCCTCGCTGGCACCCGATGCCGTGCGCGACGAGAAGCTGAAGGTACTGCGCTCGCTGAAGCCGATCACCGCCACCGAAGCGCCGCATACCACCGTGCGCGGTCAATACCGGGCCGGAGCCTCCGAGGGCGGCAGCGTGCCGGGCTATCAGGATGAACTGGGACGGCCTTCGAACACCGAGACTTTTGTCGCGATCAAGGCCGAAATCGGCAACTGGCGCTGGGCCGGCGTGCCCTTCTATCTGCGTACCGGCAAGCGCCTGCCGGAGCGTCTGTCCGAGATCGTGGTGACCTTCAAGGCCGTGCCGCACTCCATCTTCGGCGCCGATGCCGGCGCCCTGGCCCAGAACCGGCTGGTGCTGCGGCTTCAGCCGGACGAAGGCGTGAAGCTGTGGCTGACGATCAAGAACCCGGGTCCGGGCGGACTCAAGCTGCGGCACGTGCCGCTGGACATGAGCTTCCTGGAAGCCTTCGGCATCGGCCAGTTGCCGGATGCCTACGAGCGCCTGATCCTGGATGTGGTGCGGGGCAATCCGACCCTGTTCATGCGTCGCGACGAGGTCGAGGCCGCGTGGAACTGGGCCGATCCGATTCTGGACGCCTGGGCGGCCAGTGGCGATGCACCTAAGCTGTACACCGCCGGCACCTGGGGCCCCAGCGCCTCGGTGGCACTGATCGAACGTGACGGCCACACCTGGAACGAAGACAACACCTGAGCCGGTGACGGGGCCCCCGGTCCAGTACCGGAAGCCCCTCGTCCTTCCCTTCAAGAGGCAAGCACCCATGTCCGCATCTGCTGAAATTTCACAGCATACCTTTGCCAGCTCCGCCGCCCTTGCCGAGGCTCTGGCCGGGGAACTGGCCAACCGCCTGCGAAAGGCCATCGCCGAACGCGGCCGCGCCTTGATCGCGGTCTCCGGCGGCAGCACCCCGAAACAGCTGTTCGACCGTCTTTCTCAGCTTGCGCTGGACTGGGACAAGGTCTATGTCACCTTGGTCGACGAGCGCTGGGTGCCCGAATCCAGTGACCGCTCCAATGCCCGTCTGGTCAAGGCCATGCTGCTCAAGCATGCCGCTGCTGCTGCCCATTTCGTGCCGTTGTACGAAGCCGGTCAGGACACGCCTGAAGCGGGACTCGTCTATCTGCAGGCCCGTCTGTCGGCGTTGCCGGCCCGCTTCGATGCAGTGGTGCTGGGCATGGGCGGGGATGGCCATACCGCCTCGTTCTTCCCCGGCGGTGATCACCTGACCCAGGCTCTGGATCTGCAAGGCCGACAGCGGCTGTGGCCGATGCGGGCCGAGGGTGCCGGCGAACCCCGCATCACCTTCTCGCTGCCAGCCCTGCTGGATACCGAAGCGCTGTACCTGCATATCGAAGGGGCCGCCAAGCGCGAGGTCTTCAAGCAGGCCGAAACCGGTGAAGGTGCCGGCGCGCATTATCCCGTGCGTGCGGTACTGAACCAGAGCCGCACGCCGCTCAGCGTGTTCTGGAGCCCCTGATCCTCCTGTCTGACCACGCCAGGCACGTCATCGCCCCCCTCGCCGAGATTGATTGTTTATGCCCGTGATTCACCCCGTCGTCGCCGAAGTCACCGCACGCCTGCGCGAACGCAGCAAGACTTCACGCCAGAATTATCTTGACAGGATCCGCGCCGCTCGCCGTTCCGGACCGAATCGCGCCACCTTGTCTTGCGGAAATCTGGCACATGCCTTCGCCGCCTGCGGGGCATCCGACAAGCATGCGCTGCGGGAGGGGCCGGCGGCGAACCTGGCCATCGTCACGGCCTACAACGATATGCTGTCGGCTCACGAGCCTTACCAGCACTATCCCTCGCAGATCCGGCAGACCGCGCGCGAGCTGGGCGTCACCGCCCAGGTCGCCGGCGGGGTGCCGGCGATGTGCGACGGCGTCACCCAGGGGCAGGACGGCATGCAGCTGTCACTGTTCTCGCGCGATCTGATCGCCATGACCACAGCTGTCGCCTTGTCCCACGACATGTTCGATGCCGCCCTGTACCTCGGCATTTGCGACAAGATCGTGCCCGGCCTGCTGATCGGCGCATTGTCGTTTGGCCATCTTCCGGCGGTCTTCGTACCGGCCGGCCCGATGCCCAGCGGCATCAGCAACGAGGAAAAATCCAAGGTCCGCCAGGACTATGCCGCCGGCAAGGCCAGTCGGGAAGAGCTGCTGGCCGCCGAAGCCGCGTCCTACCACAGCGCCGGCACCTGCACCTTCTACGGCACGGCCAATTCCAACCAGATGCTGATGGAGATCATGGGCCTGCAGCTGCCCGGCTCCAGCTTCGTCGCGCCGCATGACCCCTTGCGCAAGGTGCTGACCGACGAGGCCGTGGCCCGTGCCGCCGCCATGACCGCCCTTGGTGATGACTGGCTGCCGGTCGGCGAGATGCTGGATGAACGCAGCTTCGTCAATGCCGTGATCGGCCTGCATGCCACTGGCGGTTCTACCAATCATCTGATGCATCTGGTCGCGATGGCACGCGCCGCCGGCATCGCGCTGAGCTGGGATGATTTCGACGCCCTGTCCGCGGTGGTGCCCCTGCTGGCCCGCATCTACCCCAATGGCTATGCCGACGTAAACCAGTTCCAGGCAGCCGGCGGCATGGCCTTCCTGATCCGTGAGCTGCTGAGCCAGGGCCTGCTGCATGGCGATGCCCGCACCATCACCGGCGAACTGCTCAGCGGCTACGTCAAGTGTCCCGAGCTGGATGCCCAGGGTCAGCTGCACTGGCGCGAAGTCGCCGCCGAGAGCGGCAACCGCGGCGTTCTGCGTGCCATCAGCGAGCCCTTCCGCAGCAATGGCGGCGTGCGTCTGCTGGCCGGCAATCTGGGGCGGGCCGTGATCAAGATCTCCGCCGTCCCCGATGACCGTCATGTCATCGAGGCCCCCGCCCTGGTCTTCAATCATCAGGACGAGGTCAAGACCGCTTTCGATCACGGCAAGCTCAACCGCGACTTTATCGCCGTGGTCCGCTACCAGGGCCCTCAAGCCAACGGCATGCCCGAACTGCACAAGCTGACCCCGACCCTGAGCCTGCTGCAGGATCGCGGTCATCGCGTGGCCCTGGTCACCGACGGCCGGATGTCCGGTGCCAGCGGCCGGATTCCGGCTGCGATCCACGTCACGCCCGAGGCTCTGGACGGCGGCGCCATCGGCCGCTTGCGCGACGGTGATCTGCTGCGACTGGACGCCGCCAGCGGCCGGCTGGAGGCGCTGGTCGATGCGGCCGAATTCGCCGCCCGCGAAATCGTCCATCCCGACCTGTCCGCCAACCAGTCCGGCATGGGCCGCGAACTGTTCGGCCTGTTTCGTCGCAACGCCGGCAGCGCCGACCTGGGCGCCGGCGTATTCTGAACCGAGCCTTGTGCCGGATATCACTGTCCCCTGATCAAGCTGGATCCCCAGATGAGCCATTCCATCGAACACAAGCAGCAACAACTGGCTACCACCATGCAGCTGGCACCGGTGATCCCGGTCGTCATCATCGACGATGCCAGACTGGCCGTGCCGATGGCACGGGCCTTGGTTGCCGGCGGCATTCCCGCCATCGAGATCACATTGCGGACCCCGGCGGCACTGGATGCGATCCGCGCCGTCGCCAACGAGGTCGAAGGCGCCATCGTCGGTGTCGGCACCGTGCTGAACGGCAATGATCTGGATGCGGCACTGGCGGCAGGCGCCCGCTTCGCCGTCTCGCCAGGCATATCGCCCCGACTGCTGGATGCCGCCGACCAGCATGAACTGCCGCTGCTACCCGGCATCGCCACCGCGGGTGAAGCCATGAGCCTGCTGGAACGCGGCTACCGCCACCTGAAGTTCTTCCCGGCGGTGCCGGCCGGCGGTGCCAAGCTGCTGAGTGCCTGGGCCAGCCCGCTGCCCCAGATCCGTTTCTGCCCTACCGGCGGCATCAGCCTCGGCTCGGCACCGGATTTTCTGGCCCTGCCCAATGTCGCCTGCGTCGGCGGCTCCTGGCTGACACCGGCCGACAAGCTGGCCTCCCGGGACTGGGCAGGGATCGAGCTGCTGGCCCGCGAAGCAGTCGCACTCAAGGCCTGATGCGTTCCGCCACAGCCCGCGACCGGCCACGACAGCAACGGCGGCGGACACAAAAAAGCCCCGGTCACTGACCGGGGCTTTTCATTTGCCGCAAGGACTTCAGATCCTGGGCAGCGTGGAATCCACGGTCAGCGGATCATCACCTGCCAGCACCTCGCGCGCCTCGCTGCGGCTGCCCACCGCCGGCGGCGAGCCGCGCAGCGGACGACCGGCCGTTTCCCGCACACAGAGAATGGTGATCACACCGATCACGCCCGCCACCATCAGATAGTAGGCCGGCACCATGGTGTTGTGGGTCTTCTCGATCAACCAGGCGGTGGCCAGCGGCGTGGTACCACCGAACAGCGACACCGACACATTGAAGGCGATCGACAGCGCGCTGTAGCGCACCGGGGTATAGAACAGCGCCGGCAAGGTCGAAGGCATCGAGCTGGTATAGGCCACCAGACACAGCGCCAGCAGCATGAAGCCGATGAAGATCTCCAGATCCATGCCGCTGCCGATCAGCTTGATGCAGGGAATCGCCAGCACCACCATCGCCAGGCTCGCGGTCAGAATCATCGGCTTGCGGCCGAAACGGTCACTCATCAGCCCGCCCAGCACATTGCAAGGCAGCATCAACACCATCACCAGCAGCACCATCCACAGACCCCGGGTCTCGGAATAATTCAGCACGCTGGTCATATAGCTGGGCAGATAGGAAAGCAACATGTAATCGGTCACATTGAAGACCAGCACCAGGCCCACGGCCTTCAGCAACTGGCGACCATGGATCCGGATCAGCGACCCCAGGCCATAGGCCGGCTTCTCATGCTCTTCATGCTCGACACTGTCACTGTAGGCTTGGAAAGCCGGACTTTCCTCCAGCTTCAGACGCATGTACAGGCCCATCAGCCCCAACGGACCGGCGATCAGGAACGGCACTCGCCAGCCCCAGCTGAGCAGCGACTCGCTGGACAGGGTCGAGGTCAGCAAGGTGACGATGCAGGCACCGCCGATATAGCCGACCATGGTGCCGAACTCCAGCCAGCTGCCCATGAAGCCGCGACGCCGATCCGTGGAGTATTCGGCAATGAAAGTCGCCGCACCGCCATATTCGCCCCCGGTCGAGAAGCCCTGCAGCAGGCGAGCCAGCATCAACAAGATGGGGGCCGCAATGCCGATGGAGGCATAGCTGGGAATGAAGGCAATCGAGAAGGTCGATGCCGCCATCATGATCATGGTCAAGGCCAGGATTCGCTTGCGACCGAACTTGTCGCCCAGCGGGCCGAATACCAGGCCACCCACAGGCCGGATCAGAAAGCCGACGGCGAACGTTGCCAGCGAGGCCAGGGTCTGCACCACTGACGAGCCAGCGGGAAAGAACACCTTGCCCAGCGTGACGGCAATATAGGAATAAACACCGAAATCGAACCACTCCATCGCATTGCCCAGCGCCGTGGCGGCGACGGCACGATGCAGCAGGCTCTGATCGACGATCGTCAGGTCATCGACGGCGACCTTCTGGTCTCGGGATTTGAACCAGCCGAAATGACGACGGCTTAGAGACGTATTGCGCATGGATCCTCCTTCAAAGGCACGCGCATGCTTCAGATGGCCAGGAATCGCTGACCTGGCCATCTGAAGGATGCGTAAAATGACCGCCCGGCAATACCCACGGGCCATCCATAGAATGGAACAGGAACAGGGCGTGCAGCCCGTTCAACTTCCGCCATGGTAACACAAACCGCAAAATCATGCCCCTGAACATATTAATGGACATCCAGACGTCTATTAACATAATCCTTTCATGCATGCCATGAATACTCAGAAGCTCCAGGTGCTGGTGAGTGCGACATGTCCGCCTCCCGGATCGGAATAGTGCAGACTGCCATTGACCGGAACACCGATACCGTAGTGGCGATACGCCCTGTGGCGAGAGTAGATCCGCACATAGCGCATGCCGAGAGTCCAGCGCGGCGTGACCGAATAGGTGAGACTGGCCCCTACCGTATCGAAGCTGTAATCCTTGAAATGACGGACCTGCTGGCGTCCCATCTGCAGATCGAAGCGCAGGCCGGGAAACAGGTCATGGTGAAGGTCGATCTCGTAATAGCTCGATCCTCGCGAATGTCGACTACCGTCGGTTCCCATGGTGCGATTGTTGTCACCGAAATAATCACGGGTCCAGGTGCCCCAATAGGCCACGGTCACGAACTTCCATGTCGCATTGCTGACCCATTCGCCGTAGCTGTAATTCACTCGCGGTCCAGACATCTGCGCACCTGGATAATAGTAGTACCAGAAGGTGCTGCTGTAACTGACCGGGCCGACCTTGCCGGCATAGCCGAAATACTGGTCCCATTCCACCGTCGCGCCTTCGAGGTACTTGCGATTGACGTTGGACAACCATGTTCCGGCATAAAAGCCGTTATTCCACTGATAGCTGACGCCACCCTGCAGAGCCGGCCGTCCCCAGGTCTGCTGAAATCCGCGACGCGACAGATACTGGGAGGCGACGCCTACGGTGCCATCCCATTCGCCGGCCTGTGTCTCGACCGTGGGTGCCATCGAAGCCACACCGAACAGACTTCCATACATGAACAATGCCCGCTTGATTCTGAGACTCAATAACTCGCTCCATCCAAAAACAATCAGACATAATACAACAACTTATGAATAGACCCCAGCTGCACTGCAACAACATCAAAGAGCAAAGATGTCTGGACATCTACAAATTTTTATTTCGATAAAAATGAAAATACACGTCAAGCCATGCTCTTGCTGGCATCTCCGCACGGCGACTCGACATGCGCCATGCAGCGATCAAGGCGGCATCAGGTCGCAGTGCCCAACGTGAATTTCCCTGTGAAACACGCTGTCGATCGCTATCATGAACCGTCTCCCGGAGCCGGGCCTCGGCCTCCGTATCGATCCGTTTCAATGAAAGACTTTGCCTATGATTCCCTTGCTGTTGAGCGTGCTGTTCAGCGTCGCCGTCTCTGCACTGCTCAAGCTTGCCCCAGCCCGCCATATCGATTTGCGTCAAGCGATCGGCTGGAATTACCTGGCGGCAGCCGGACTGTCTGCCTGGCTGCTGCATCCATCGCTTGACTTGCTGCATCAATCCGGCACGCCCTGGCTGGCTCTGGCTGCGCTGGGCGTGCTGCTGCCCGCCGTGTTCTGGATTGAAGGCTTGGCGGTACAACGGGCCGGCATGATCCGGGTGGAAGTCGCGCAACGTTTCTCATTGCTGCTGAGCCTGCTGGCGGCATTCGCCTGGCTGCATCAGCCCATGACGACCAAGGCGACCATCGGCGTCGTCCTCGGTCTGTCCGCCGTCGGCTGCATGCTGGGCCAAGGCCGGAGGGCTGAGCGTACGCCGCACTCCGGATCAGCCTGGCTGGCATTGCTGGGAACATGGCTCGGCTTCGGCCTGATCGACCTGTTGTTCAAACAGGTGGCCGCGGCCGGCGCTCCCTTCACATCCAGTCTGCTTGTCAGCTTTTTGCTGGCCGCCTTACTGGCGGCCATCGTGCTTCCCTTGCTGGCGTGGCGCGGCCGCCTGCAATTCGGATGGCGCCATGCCGGTGCAGGCCTGCTGCTGGGCCTTTGCAATTATGCCAATATCTATTTCTATGTCCGTGCCCATATCGCGCTGCCACACAATCCGGCACTGGTCTTTGCCGGCATGAATCTGGGCGTGATCATGCTGGGCAGCCTGGTCGCAGCCGGCATGCTGGGCGAACGCCTGAGTTTGCGCCATCTGGCCGGTCTGGGACTGGCCGCCATCGCCATCGGCTGCCTCGCCTGAACGGCAGGCCCGTTCAGGCCCGCCGTCAAGCTTGCATGGGCTGAACCGACTCCGACTTCAGCCTGCCTTGCCTGCCGGCGGCGAAATCTTCATCTCGGCGGGCGTCAGGGTCTTGCGGATCCTTGCCACCTGGGAAGCATCGACTGCCGAAGCACGATTGCCCCAGCTGGCGCGGATGAAGCTGACCACGCCGGCCACCTCCGCATCGCTGAGCCGCCAGCCGAAGGCAGGCATGGTGAACGTCGAGGGCGCCTTGCCGGTCGCACCCAAGGTGCCGCCCGCCAGCACGATATGAATCAGGGATGCGGGATCCTCTCCCATCACCACCGGATTGCCGCCCAGCGCCGGAAACACACGCTGGTAACCCGTACCATCGGTGCGATGACAGGCGGCACAGCTGTCAATATAGGTCGCTGCGCCGACCGCCTTGTCATCGCCATGCCACAAGGCCTTGCCTGCCGCGTCGTCAGCCACGAAGGCCTGATCTCCTGCCGTTGCAGGGGGGAGCGACTTCAGATAGGCAGCAATCGCGTCCAGATCCGCCTCATTCATGTACTGGCTGCTGTGCCCGACCACATCGCTCATGCCGCCAAAAGCGGCGCTGTGGTCATTGCGTCCGCTCTGCAGAAACGCCTTGAGCTGCTCCTGACTCCAGCGGCCCAGACCGGTACGCTGCTCACCGCGAAGACTGCTTGCGATCCAGCCATCGATAGGCTGGCTGCTGCCGGCCAGGAAACGGCTGCCGTCCGCCGCCGTCATGGCCTGCTCCTGCATGGTGATGGCACGCGGCGTATGGCAGGCACCGCAGTGGCCCAGACCCTCGACGAGATAGGCGCCACGTGCGATCTGGGGCGAAGCCGACGCCGGTGCAGCCGGCACGCCCACGCTCGGTGCAAACAGCTTGCGCCACAGGGCCAAGGGCCAACGCATCGACAATGGCCAGGGAATGGCGCTGTCGCGGTTGGCCTGGGCTACCGGCTTCACCCCATGCATGAAGTAGGCATACAAGTCACGCATGTCCTGATCGCTGACGGCCGCATACGAGGGATAGGGCATCGCCGGATACAGACTGGAGCCATCCTTGCGGATGCCCTGTCGCACGGCGCGCTCGAAATCCTCGTAACTGAAACGACCGATGCCATGCTCGGTATCCGGAGTGATATTGGTACTGTAGATGGTGCCGATCGGGGTCGCCATGGCAAGTCCGCCGGCAAATTCCTTCCCGTCTCTGGACGTGTGACAGGCTACACAGTCACCGACCTTGGCCAGGTACGATCCCCGAGCCACGGCATCGGCCGAGTCTTCGGCCTGGGCCGCTGCGGTCAGGGTCATGCCGGCCAGCAAGATGGCCGCGAACAGGGGTTTGATCAACGACGACATATGCTTCATGCCTGCACCATGGCCCCGGGGTTCTTCAGATACTTCTCGCGAATGGCCCGTGCCGCCCAATAGGCAAGCGCCGCCACCGTGCCGGTCGGGTTGTAGCCCAGGCCCTGCGGAAAGGCCGATGCGCCCGGGACAAACACATTCGGCACATCCCAGCTCTGCAGATAACGGTTGAGTGCACTGGATTTCGGGTCGGATCCCATGATCACGCCACCATTGAGATGGGTGGTCTGGTAACTGGCAGCATCGAAATGATCGCCGAAATTCTTGACCGCCACCGATACCGCCTTGGGGCCCATCCGCCTGGCGATTTCCTCGAGTTTGGCCGCCATGAAGCGAGTCATCTTGATATCGTTTTCCTGCCAGTCGAAGGTCATCCGCAACAGAGGCTGACCGAAGGCATCCCGGTAAGTGGGATCCAGATCCAGATAATTCTGGCGGTAGGACTGGTGCGCGCCATGGGCATCCATCGATACCTGGTGAGTGAAGTAATCGGCAGCAGCCTGCTTCCAGGCACTGCCCCAGGCCGGAGTGCCTGGCGGCACCGACATCGCGCCGATCGGACGGTTGCCGGCCTGATTCACCCACATCGGCGAACCGCCGACAAAACCCAGCGGACCATGATCGAACTGATCGGCGTTGAAATCATCAATCGCAATACCGTTGCCGCCGGCACCGATAAACGGATTGGTATGCTGATCCTTGTCGAAGAAGGCCTTCACCGTGGCCATGTTCTGGTAGGCGAAGTTCTTGCCGATGACGCCCTCGCCGGTTTTCGGATCATAAGGCCGGCCGATGCCCGACAGCAGCATCAGATGTACGTTGTGGAACTGGAAGGCACTGACCACCACGATATCGGCCGGCTGGATCATCTCCCGCCCTTGCGCATCGACATAGGTCACGCCGGTGGCCATTTTCTTGTCGGCCGCCAGATTGACCTTCAGCACGTGCGCATGCGTCCTGAGCTCGAAGTTCGGCTGCTGCCGCAGCGCCGGCAGGATGTTCACGTTCGGCGAGGCCTTGGAGTACATGTAGCAGACGTAGCCGCTGCAGTAACCACAGAAATTGCAGGGCCCCATCTGCGCGCCATAGGGATTGGTATATGGCCCGGACGTATTGGCCGAAGGCATGTTGTAGGGATGATAGCCCAGCTCGCTGGCGGCCTTGCCGAACAGCTGCGCCGACCAGGTGTTCTTCTGCGATTCCAGAGGAAAGGGACTGGAACGGTCGGGCGCCAGCGGATTGCCGCCCTTGCCGGCACCGACGATCTTGCCGTTCACCGTCCAGGCCTGGCCCGAGGTGCCGAATACCTTTTCGGCAAAGTCGTAATACGGCTCCAGCTCTTCATAGCTGACACCGAAATCCTGGATCGTCATATCGGCGGGGATGAATTTCCTGCCGTAGCGCTCCTCATAATGGCTGCGCAGACGCAGCTCGACCGGATCGACCCGAAAATGTACCCCGGACCAGTGCAGGCCGGCGCCTCCGACACCGTCACCCGGCAGAAAGGCCCCCAGCTGCCGGTACGGCATGGCTGTATCGGCCGACGTGTGCCGGATTGTGACCGTGCTGCGAGACAGATCCTGATACAGCTTTTTGCGGATGCTGTAAGTCAGCTCATCCACCACCTGGGGATAAGCGCCATCCGGGCTGGTATCGCGCATCGCGCCGCGTTCCAGCGCTACCACGTTCAGACCGGCCTCGGTCAGTTCCTTGGCCATGATGGCGCCGGTCCAGCCAAAACCGACAATCACGGCGTCCACTTTCTTCAATACGGTTGCCATCGTGTTCAGCCCCTTGCACCATCAATTGACACCGGCGGAAACGGGTAAGCCTCGTTGCGCTCGACCCAGTCCATGAAATCCGCTCGTGCGCCAGGAAACCCCACCAGTGTCCAGCCCACCATGTCCTTGTTGCCTCCATGGATAGGGTCGCAGAAAAACCCCTCGCGAGTGTTCTGCAGCAGCAGCGCAAAAAACGTCTTGGCCGGTACCTGCTCGAAAACCACCTCGCCGGCTTCCAGCTTCTTCAGCCAGGCAATCTGGTCGGACTCGTCCAGTTCAGCGAATGTTTTGCCGGTCGTCTGCTTGATGGCCGTCTCTGCCGCCGAGATTCCCAGACGGTAGACCTGCTGGGGCACCAGTTTCAGCTGGTAGCCCATCGTCGCCGGGGCATCGGCATGAAAGGGACCGTGCATGTACCACAAAGCGCCGGAGGCATAAGGCGTCAGCATCTGCCGATCGATGAATTCCGGGACACCGGCCTCCAGCGCCCCGGCTCCCAGCTGGTCGGCAGGAATCAGCCGGCTGGTGGCCGCATGAATGAACGCCCACTCGGCATCGCTGAAGAAACGTGGGTGATACTTCTGATCATGGCCGGCCGAGGCCTTGCCCGCGCCGGGCTCAATGCCGGAGGGCGATGCAGCGACGGAGCAGCCACCCAGCGTCACGACAGGCAGCAGGCTCAAGGAACTGCGCAGGAAGTGACGCCGGCTGCCCGGCGGATCGACGAGTGACATATGGCCCCCAAGGGAAATTGGATCGATTCAAAGTGCAGCGACATAGTAACACAGGCTCTTGCACACCCACCTTTCATGCTCGCCGGCAAGCGCTTGTTGCGACTGGGATTGCCCAGTTTTCAAACCTTTCGGCGTTGAACCACTTGGCTGATCAGCGACATCATGACACTATGCGCCGATCACTTATATCGATCCAACGTCCCCAGCCCGGATCGGCGTTTGCCTTGCAGGGCATTATCGTTTTCACTGCAGCTCACGCCCACCGCTGGCTACGCCGGGCCGGGCCCTCTGCTTGTAGAGACATGGAACTTATGCGACTGAATCTGCTTATCGGGCTGGCCATGGCCGGCACCCTCTCCGCTCTGCCCGGAATATCCATGGCCAACGACACGACCACGCCACTGCTGGTAGGCAGCTATACCGGCGCCAGCAGCAAGGGTATCTATGTCTACGACTTTGATACCCGCAGCGGCAAGATCAGCCCGGTGCCGAGCCAGATCGTGCCGGCCAGCAATCCGTCATGGCTGACCTTCTCCAGCAATCGTCATTACCTGTATGCCGTGAATGAAAATGGCGACGGCCCGGGCCAGATCGAGATCTCGGGCCGGGTCACCTCGTTCTCGGTCGATCCGCAGAATGGCCACCTGACCCAGCTCAACCAGGTCCAATCGCTGGGCTCCGAACCGACCTATTCGTCACTCAGCATCGACGGGCGCTATCTTTTTGTCGCCAATTATTCGGTATCTTCCGACCCTGGCGGCACCCTCGCCGTTATTCCGGTCAAGGCCGATGGGCAGCTGGAGCCGGTGGTGCAAATGAAGACCCACCGGGCCAGCCATGTCAACATGGATCGTCAGCTGTCGCCCCATGTCCATTCCGCGATCATGTCGCCAGATGGGCAGTTCGTCTTTGCGCAGGACCTGGGCGCCGATCGCATCTATGTCTACCAGTACGACCCGCAAGCGCATCCGGACGCACCGCTGCGTGCCTACGCCGCCCAGCCGGAAGTGCGTCTGCCACCCGGTTCCGGTCCGCGCCACCTGGTCTTCTCTGCTGATGGCAAGCATGCCTACCTGACCCTGGAGATGGTGGGCAAGGTGATGAGCTTCGACTATGCCAACGGTATGTTGACCCGCAAGCAGGAAATCCCGCTGGCTGACGAGGACTTCAAAGGCAAGAATGGCGGCGGAGCGCTGCACCTGAGCCCGGATGACCGTTTTCTCATCGTGACCAATCGCGGTACCGACAATGAATTCATCGTCTATGCCGTGGATCCTGACTCGGGGGCGCTGAGCTTCAAATCCCGTCGCTCGGTCGAAGGTGTCGAGCCGCGCGAATTCACCTTCGATCCCAGTGGACACTTCTTGCTGGTCGCCAACCAGAAAAGCAATGCGATTGTCGTCTTTGCGGTCAATCTCAAGACCGGAGTCATCGGCAAGCAGATCCAGTCGCTGCCGTTCAGCCAGCCCTCGGATCTGAAGTTCCTGAGCCGATAAACATATTGTGCCGCGATGCTTGAGGGGGCTGCAAATGCAGCCCCCTCAAGCATTCGATAGCCCGCTCCGGGAAGACAGTCGAGGCCACATCCAGGCCAGAACGAACAAGGTCGGCGCAATCGATACCGTGCTGAGGATGAAGAACGGCGTATAGCCCCAGGTCTGGACCAGATAGCCGGAAATACCTCCCACCAGCTTGCCGGGCAGAAAAGCCAGCGAGCTCAGCAGCGCGTACTGGGTCGCCGTGTACCGGCGGTCCGTCAGCCCGGACATAAAGGCAACCAGTACCGTTCCCGAAAAGCCCTGGGAAAAATTGTCGCCCGATATCGTCAGCATGAAGGTCCATAACTGGCCCGGATAAAGCGACATCAGGATAAACAGCAAATTCGACAGTGCCAGCGCCACAGCGGCAATCACCAAGGCATGACGCATCCGCCACACGGCTATCGCGGCGCCGCCGACAAAAGCTCCCGCAATGCTGATCCAGACGCCGTAGACCTTGGAAACGGTGGCAATATCCTTCGGCGAGAAACCGCAGTCCAGATAGAACGGACCGGCAATCACGCCAAGCATCTGGTCGGGCAATTTGAAAAGACCGACGAAAGCCAGCAACCCAAGACCGAGCGGCCATCCATACCGCTTGAAGAACTCGCTCAAGGCCCGCAGCATGCCAGCGTCCGCCTTCTCCATCGATGCCCTCGTCATCTCGGGTTCGGGCACCCTGAGTGTCGTCAGCAGAGGCAGCAGCATCAGACCGGCCATCAGCCAGTACGCACTCTTCCAGCTGCTTGCGGAAGCCATATACAAGGCCACTGCCCCGCCGCAGATCAGCCCCAGACGATAGCCCAGCGTACTGGTCGCCGCCAGAGCCCCCTGAGCCGACTCGGGACCTATTTCGATGCGATAGGCATCGATCATCACATCCTGCGTGGCTCCGGCGAGGGCCGTCATCATCACCAGTCCCAGAAACAGGCCTACCGAGTGCAGGGGACCGATGCTTCCCATCGCCGCCAGGCCAGCCACCAGAACCAGCTGTGCCGCACACAACCAGCCGCGACGCCGTCCCAGCCGGCCAAACAGCGGCAGCCGCCGACTGTCCAGCCAGGGTGCCCACAGGAACTTGAACTGGTAGAGCAGTCCGATATAGCTGACCAGACCGATGGGCCCCAGCGCCCATCCAGCCTCCCTCAACCAGATCGACAAGGTGTAGCCGATCAGCAGATAGGGCAGGCCGGATCCGAATCCCAGCAGCAGCAAGGGCACCGCGGCGGGAGCGGCGAACCTCGACTGCATTCGCTGTCTCCAGGATGGATGGACCTCTCCCGTCACTCGGCGTAATCCACACTGAAAGGCGCATGATCGGAGAAGCGCTGATCACGATAGATCGAGCAGGCCTGCAAACGCTCCTTCAGGCCTGCGGAAACGATCTGGTAATCGATCCGCCAACCGACATTGTTGGCTCGGGCCTGACCGCGATTCGACCACCAGGTGTACTCCACCGCATCGGGCTTGATCGCGCGAAAGCTGTCCACCCATCCCTGCTCGTCGAACAACAGGTCCAGCCAGGCCCGTTCTTCCGGCAGGCAGCCGGAATTTTTCTGGTTCGAAGTCCAGTTCTTGATGTCGTTGCGGGTATGCACGATATTCCAGTCGCCGCACAAGACATAGTCTCGGCCGCTGGCCGCCCACTCCTTGAAGATCGGCGTCAGCCATTCCATGATCCTGAACTTGTACTGCTGTCGCTCGTCACCGGATGAGCCTGAAGGAATATAAAAGGAAACCACGCTCAGATTGCCGAAGCGGGCCTCGATATAGCGGCCCTCCTCGTCGAAGTCTTCCCGACCCAGCCCTGTGCGTACCTCGTCCGGTTCACGCCGTGCATAGATCGCGACACCGCTGTAACCCTTCTTCGTGGTCGCGTCACGGTAGAAGCAGTGGTAGCCCTCCGGGCGGAACTGCGCATCGGAAAGCTGGGCTTCCTGGGCCTTGGTTTCCTGAATGCAGACCACGTCGGCCTGCTGCTCCCGCAGCCAGTCGAAGAAGCCCTTGGTTCCCGCCGAACGGATACCGTTGGCGTTGAAACTGATGATGCGCATATGAATTCCGGATCAGATCAAGCACCTCATCATAGCAATCCCCTCCGACATGGTCGCCTCCATACCCATGCCTTGCAGAATGGTGAACACGCCTGGATCGCGGCGCGGCCGAAGCCTGAATTCATCCACAGCACCCCACTTGCTCACAAGTCATGCACAGAAAACCTGTGGATAAGTCTGATGGCCGAATTGAAGGGCTGGATATCCCCGCCAAGGCAGCGGCCGCGACAAGCGCATCCTGACACAGCATCCGATGCAAGGCTTATCATGGCCCCAACCGTCACGGCCTGGCTTGCAGGCCATCCAACGAGAAATCTCAAGTGCACGCATATCAACGCGAATTCATCGAACTGGCCCTGCAGCGCGAAGTCCTGCGCTTCGGCGAGTTCACCCTGAAATCCGGCCGGCAGAGTCCATATTTCTTCAATATGGGCCAGATCAACAGCGGCGCTTCTCTGGCCCGCCTGGGTCGCAGCTACGCTGCCGCCGTCGAACGCTCCGGCTTGGACTTCGACATGCTGTTCGGTCCCGCTTACAAAGGCATCGCCCTGGCAGCCGCCACCGCCATCGCCTTTGCCGACCAGCTTGATCGGGATATTCCCTGGGCCTACAACCGCAAGGAAGCCAAGGCCCACGGCGAGGGGGGCACCTTGGTGGGCGCCCCCCTCAAGGGCCGCGTGCTGATCGTCGACGACGTGATGACCGCTGGTACCGCGGTGCGGGAGTCACTGGCTCTGATCGAAGCGCAGGGCGCCACTGCGGCCGGTGTGCTGATTGCCCTGGATCGCCAGGAAAAAGGCAAGGGCGAGCTGTCCGCCGTCCAGGAAGTGGCGCGCGACTACGGCATTCCGGTGATCGCCATCACTTCGTTGAATGATGTGCTGACCTACGCCAGCGAACGCCCCGATCTGGCGGCCGAGCACGACCGGCTGGTCGCTTACCGTCAGCAGTACGGGGTCTGAACTCGCTCAGCCTGCATCACGGATGCAGGCTGACTGACGTCGCACGCAGAGGTTCCGGCCATACCTTATTGCCGGAGAGCTCAAGGCTCCGTGACAGGGATCGGCTTGACCAGTTTGAGTGTCCAGAACGGCCCCGGATAAACTGGAATATCCACTTCCTGTCCGGGGCAAGCCTGTTGATAAACCTGTGCATAATATGGGAATGACAAGTCCGGCCAGGCGCTCATTCGCCAGTTGGCAGGCAGACCGTAGAGCAAGGTGATGGCCAGCGCCGTTGTAGCCACCCAATGCAGCAGCCGATCTTTCCCCATGGCCAGCACCAGCAGGGCCGCGTAAAACGCCAGGACCGGCAGAAAGGCATAGCGGGCGCCGGCGGCCGGCATCAGATAAACCTGCCACTGCGGCTGATCCGCGCTGATCTGCGGCAGAATCAGGGACGAGACAAAGACCATCATGCCCAGCCCGATCACTGCTCTGGCCAGGATCGAACCGCGCAGGAAGCCGAGCAGCAGGATCAGCGCGCCCGACAGCGATATCAGCAAGCTCGGCCACCACGCTGCCCAGGCCACCGAGACCGCCATCATCGCGGGCCTCATGCCGAACAAGGATGCCAGCACCACCTTGCTGGCAAACAGGCGCAGCAACAATCCGGGGCTGGCCCCGAGTCCGGATGTGAAGCGGTCACCCTGACCATGATGAAGGATCAGCAGGCTGCCCTGAACCATGGCGCAGACCAGGATCAGCGCCGCGAGGCCCAGCGCACGCCTGTCGCCCCGGCACCAGGCCAACATCACTGCAATGGGCGCCAGAAATACCGAAAAAGGGCCGCTCAACGAGGCCAGCGCCAGCAGCACGCCATCGAACACGCGCATGCAGCGCAAGGATGAACGCGGAAAGACCAAAATCATCGTGGCGGCCAGCACCAGATGCCAATGGATATTGGTGACATTGGCATGCACCTCGGCGGAAAACGGGTGCCCCAGGTACAAAAGGCTGATGATGAGCCGCAACCAGGGCCTAGGCAGCAAGGCTCGCCCACGAGAGGTGTACAGCAGCAGCACCGGCAAGACCTGGAAGACGATGGCACAGGCATTGAACAGCAGCGGGGCGTAAACCAGAGGCACGCCCTGTGCGAGCGCACCGATCAGACGGGACACGGTCTGCAGATAGCCATTCTGCTGCATCAGCAAAGGCCGCCACCACTCCGATTGATGCGCCTGAAGAAACCAGTAGCGACCGTCTTCGGCCCAGAACTGCGCATGAAGCACCGCATCGGGTCGCCTGGATACCACCAGCAGCACACTCAGACCGGCTACCAGGCACAACCACCCGAACGGCCGGGCAAGACGCTGCATCGCTGACGGTGAAGACATTCCTGTTCTCCTTGCGTCTGGTCATCCATGAAGGCCATTGCACTTATCTTGCCATAGCGTGTCGGCGGACAGGTATCCGCGCATTGCCTGCCGCAGCCTTGTCTCCATGGCCACGGCAGACAAGGCTGTTCGCACGAGACGGCAACTGGTCCGGAGCGCTTAGCAGCACCAAGCTTGCTGACGGCATCCAGGGACCGGACGGGGAAGGCGGCCTGCCACCATCGACGAGCATCGCTGTTTCGTGCGACGGTCATCGAAAGCGGGGCCGGGACTGTCGAGGATGGATAGCCATCCATCCGTTTTTGCACCCAAATCGCGGGCAAGAAAAAACCCCCGTCTACTGACGAGACGAGGGTTTTTGGGATGAAGCCCCTGGCGGTGACCTACTCTTGCATAGCAAGCTACACTACCATCGGCGCAACTGCGTTTCACTTCCGAGTTCGGGATGGGATCGGGTGGGACCACAGCGCTATAGCCGCCAGGGAAAGGGTGTGAACAGCGCGACACGCGCCAGTTCAGCAACTTTGAAGAGTCCTGCCATGGATGGCAGGTTTTTGCTCTTCCGCGGAACGGATTCCGCGTTGAATAAGATTGTAAACGAGTGACAAGCGTCGAGGTGAAATGTTTCTTGAGGCAACGTTTAGGCAAACGAAGCGTCTTGGGGTTATATGATCAAGCCTCACGGCTCATTAGTATGAGTTAGCTCAATGCATTGCTGCACTTCCACACCTCACCTATCAACCACCTAGTCTAGATGGTGCCTTTAGGAGCCTTAAAGACTCGGGATATCTCATCTTGAGGCGCGCTTCCCACTTAGATGCTTTCAGCGGTTATCGCTTCCGTTCGTAGCTACCGGGCAATGCCATTGGCATGACAACCCGAACACCAGCGGAACGTCCACTCCGGTCCTCTCGTACTAGGAGCAGCCCCTCTCAAATATCCAACGCCCACGACAGATAGGGACCGAACTGTCTCACGACGTTCTGAACCCAGCTCGCGTACCACTTTAAATGGCGAACAGCCATACCCTTGGGACCGACTACAGCCCCAGGATGTGATGAGCCGACATCGAGGTGCCAAACACCGCCGTCGATATGAACTCTTGGGCGGTATCAGCCTGTTATCCCCGGAGTACCTTTTATCCGTTGAGCGATGGCCCTTCCATACAGAACCACCGGATCACTAAGTCCTACTTTCGTACCTGCTTGATCCGTCGATCTCGCAGTCAAGCACGCTTATGCCTTTGCACACAGTGCGCGATGTCCGACCGCGCTGAGCGTACCTTCGAACTCCTCCGTTACTCTTTAGGAGGAGACCGCCCCAGTCAAACTACCCACCATACACGGTCCCTGACCCGGATTACGGGCCGAGGTTAGAACGTCAAGCACTTCAGGGTGGTATTTCAAGGATGGCTCCACCAGAACTGGCGTCCTGGTTTCAAAGCCTCCCACCTATCCTACACAGAAGAACTCAACGTTCAGTGTAAAGCTATAGTAAAGGTTCACGGGGTCTTTCCGTCTTGCCGCGGGAACGCTGCATCTTCACAGCGAATTCAATTTCACTGAGTCTCGGGTGGAGACAGCGCCGCTGTCGTTACGCCATTCGTGCAGGTCGGAACTTACCCGACAAGGAATTTCGCTACCTTAGGACCGTTATAGTTACGGCCGCCGTTTACTGGGGCTTCGATCAAGAGCTTCGCCTTGCGGCTGACCCCATCAATTAACCTTCCAGCACCGGGCAGGCGTCACACCCTATACGTCCACTTTCGTGTTTGCAGAGTGCTATGTTTTTGGTAAACAGTCGCAGCGGCCAGGTTACTGCGACCCCTCTCAGCTCAGTGACGCACGTCACCACCAAAAGGGGCGCACCTTCTCCCGAAGTTACGGTGCCATTTTGCCTAGTTCCTTCACCCGAGTTCTCTCAAGCGCCTTGGGATTCTCACCCTGCCTACCAGTGTCGGTTTACGGTACGGTTTTTCTCAAGCTGAAGCTTAGTGGCTTTTCCTGGAAGCGTAGTATCAGTCACTTCGCCCAAAAGGGCTCGTCTCGGTGCTCGGCATAGAGGGTCCCGGATTTGCCTAAGACCCATGCCTACCGCCTTTCCCCGGGACAACCAACGCCCGGTAGACCTAACTTTCTCCGTCCCCACATCGCACTTGAGAAAAGTACTGGAATATTAACCAGTTTCCCATCGACTACGCATTTCTGCCTCGCCTTAGGGGCCGACTCACCCTGCGCCGATGAACGTTGCGCGAGGAAACCTTGGGCTTTCGGCGTGGGGGCTTTTCACCCCCATTATCGTTACTCATGTCAGCATTCGCACTTCTGATACCTCCAGCAGACTTTACAATCCACCTTCGCAGGCTTACAGAACGCTCCTCTACCGCGTGCACATAGTGCACACCCCGATCTTCGGTGCATAGCTTAGCCCCGTTAAATCTTCCGCGCAGACCGACTCGACCAGTGAGCTATTACGCTTTCTTTAAAGGATGGCTGCTTCTAAGCCAACCTCCTGGCTGTCTATGCCTTTCCACATCGTTTTCCACTTAGCTATGACTTGGGGACCTTAGATGCGGGTCTGGGTTGTTTCCCTTTTCACGACGGACGTTAGCACCCGCCGTGTGTCTCCCGTATATCACGTGCTGGTATTCGGAGTTTGCCATGGTTTACTAAGTCGCGATGACCCGCTAGCCATAACAGTGCTCTACCCCCAGCAGTGTTCGTACGAGGCGCTACCTAAATAGCTTTCGAGGAGAACCAGCTATCTCCGAGTTTGTTTAGCCTTTCACTCCGATCCTCAACTCATCCCCATCTATTGCAACAGATGTGGGTTCGGTCCTCCAGTGCGTGTTACCGCACCTTCAACCTGGTCAAGGATAGATCACTCGGTTTCGGGTCTACTGCCTGAGACTATGCGCCCTATTCAGACTCGATTTCTCTTCGCCTCCCCTATACGGTTAAGCTTGCCACAGACAGTAAGTCGCTGACCCATTATACAAAAGGTACGCAGTCACCCCGAAGGGCTTCCACTGCTTGTACGTATACGGTTTCAGGATCTATTTCACTCCCCTCTCCGGGGTTCTTTTCGCCTTTCCCTCACGGTACTTGTTCGCTATCGGTCAGTCAGGAGTATTTAGCCTTGGAGGATGGTCCCCCCATGTTCAGACAGGGTTTCACGTGCCCCGCCCTACTCACTTATCATCCCATGCACCCTTTCGCCTACGGGGCTATCACCCGCTACGGCCAGACTTTCCAGACTGCTCGGCTAAAATGCACAGAACTTTTGGGCTAGTCCGCGTTCGCTCGTCGCTACTGACGGAATCTCGGTTGATTTCTTTTCCTCCGGGTACTTAGATATTTCAGTTCCCCGGGTTCGCTTCGTACACCTATGTATTCAGTGCACGATACTGCTTGCGCAGTGGGTTTCCCCATTCGGACATTACCGGATCAAAGCTTATTGCCAGCTCCCCGATACTTTTCGCAGGCTGTCACGTCCTTCATCGCCTCTGACTGCCAAGGCATCCACCGTATACGCTTAGTCGCTTGATCATATAACCCCAAGTCGCCTCAGGATTACAGTCCAAACTCCTCGTATTGCCTTAACACTTGCCTCGGTTCACAGTTTCGAACCAAGACGCTTGTCACTCGTTTACAGTTTTTCAATGAACACCGGGAAGGCCTCAACGCCAGCCGGTTTCTAAAAATCAAATCTTTGTATGCGCTTATGTCTACATATCCGTGTCGCGTGCAGCTTTTCGGTACCACTGGTGGAGCCTGTCGGGATCGAACCGACGACCCCCTGCTTGCAAAGCAGGTGCTCTCCCAGCTGAGCTAAGGCCCCAATAATGGTGGGTCTGGGAGGACTTGAACCACCGGCCTCACCCTTATCAGGGGTGCGCTCTAACCACCTGAGCTACAGACCCAAAAGCTTTGTGACCCGGATCCTTTCGGATCGGTGTCATGCATGCGGTTACATGCGGATATGCAGGTGCCTTGTGTGGGCGTCTTGGATGACCGGCGTACTGTCATCTCGAAAGGAGGTGATCCAGCCGCACCTTCCGATACGGCTACCTTGTTACGACTTCACCCCAGTCATGAACCACTCCGTGGTCGTCGTCCCCCTTGCGGTTAGACTAACGGCTTCTGGAGCAGCTCACTCCCATGGTGTGACGGGCGGTGTGTACAAGGCCCGGGAACGTATTCACCGCGGCATAGCTGATCCGCGATTACTAGCGATTCCGACTTCACGAAGTCGAGTTGCAGACTTCGATCCGGACTGGGATCGGCTTTCTGGGATTGGCTCCACCTCGCGGTATTGCAACCCTCTGTACCGACCATTGTAGTACGTGTGTAGCCCTGGCCGTAAGGGCCATGATGACTTGACGTCATCCCCACCTTCCTCCGGTTTGTCACCGGCAGTCTCCTTAGAGTTCCCACCATTACGTGCTGGCAACTAAGGACAAGGGTTGCGCTCGTTGCGGGACTTAACCCAACATCTCACGACACGAGCTGACGACAGCCATGCAGCACCTGTGTTCTGATTCCCGAAGGCACTCCCGTATCTCTACAGGATTCCAGACATGTCAAGGCCAGGTAAGGTTCTTCGCGTTGCATCGAATTAAACCACATACTCCACCGCTTGTGCGGGCCCCCGTCAATTCCTTTGAGTTTCAGTCTTGCGACCGTACTCCCCAGGCGGCGAACTTAACGCGTTAGCTTCGACACTGATCTCCGAGTTGAGACCAACATCCAGTTCGCATCGTTTAGGGCGTGGACTACCAGGGTATCTAATCCTGTTTGCTCCCCACGCTTTCGTGCCTCAGCGTCAGTGTTGATCCAGATGGCCGCCTTCGCCACTGATGTTCCTCCCGATCTCTACGCATTTCACCGCTACACCGGGAATTCCACCATCCTCTATCACACTCTAGCTTGCCAGTATCCATTGCCATTCCCAGGTTGAGCCCGGGGATTTCACAACAGACTTAACAAACCGCCTACGCACGCTTTACGCCCAGTAATTCCGATTAACGCTTGCACCCTTCGTATTACCGCGGCTGCTGGCACGAAGTTAGCCGGTGCTTATTCCTCAGGTACCGTCAGTTCCGCCGGGTATTAACCGACAGCGTTTCGTTCCTGATAAAAGTGCTTTACAACCCGAAGGCCTTCTTCACACACGCGGTATTGCTGGATCAGGCTTGCGCCCATTGTCCAATATTCCCCACTGCTGCCTCCCGTAGGAGTCTGGGCCGTGTCTCAGTCCCAGTGTGGCTGATCATCCTCTCAGACCAGCTATCGATCGTCGCCTTGGTGAGCCATTACCTCACCAACAAGCTAATCGAACATCGGTCCGTCCAACCGCGCAAGGTCCGAAGATCCCCTGCTTTCTCCCGTAGGACGTATGCGGTATTAGCGTAAGTTTCCCTACGTTATCCCCCACGTCTGGGTAGGTCCCGATGTATTACTCACCCGTCCGCCACTCGCCACCCACAGAGCAAGCTCTGCTGTGCTGCCGTTCGACTTGCATGTGTTAAGCATACCGCCAGCGTTCAATCTGAGCCAGGATCAAACTCTTCACTTGAAGTTTTTGATTGGCATTATTGCTAATACCTATCGATTCTTTCTGAAGCGTTGAACCTAACCGTAAAACGTCACATTTGAATTGACTCTTAGGTTAGACGCTTGCAAATTTTGGACAGCGTTTTATCGCCGACCATCGCAAGACGCCCACACAAATCACCTGCGCATACTGTCAAAGATCAGATCGAACTCATCACTTCGGAGAAGTGGTTCGGAACATTTCGTCCCGAGTGAGCCGCCCATTCTACATCGTTTTCGCTTTCCGTCAACACCTTTTTGAAAAAATCTTTTCGAGGTGGTGACCAGTGAAGCGTGTTTCGCTGCAGCGGGGAGGCGAATATTAGGCACCTCTCGCCTCAGGTGCAAGCCTTTTTTGCATATTTTTTCACATGCTTACCCAAGACACTGATTGTCATAGATAAAATTGCCATAGATTGCGAGATGATCAGGCGGTACAGCTGCCAGGCCGTGTAGTCACCATACACAAGCCCGTGTGCAGCCTCCTCCGGTCCGCCTCGTACGTCACAACATCCCGATGACCGACATGAGCGCGACAGAGATCTCTTCTTGACAAGGAGGCTACAGGGGCGAGTCCTGGTCCGACGAAACCCCGATAACAGTCTTGGCAGGACAGCCTCCCCTCCTCCCTGACCGATCATCTCTGACATCGACGGCTTCCGCGCCGATTCACTGGCCCGCCTCACCGGGAGATGCCTCCAATCCGCCCCTCGACGCCGCAGACCGCATCGAGCCCGCATCCTGATCGACTCAGGTTTACAAGTAGAGACAAGCCCCTCCGCCATGACGTCTCCGCTGCCATTTATTTTTCATCCATGATTATGAAATCTCTCATAGAGGGTCATAACAGCATGCTCACCGACTTCCGCTACTTTCCTCACGAGGATCTCGTGCAAACGGTTCGCATGCTGTTCGACTCGGGGCTGAGCAACGCGATTACGATGTTTGCGGCACGTCGCATGGGAAAGACCCAACGGTGCGCAACGAGCTGCTGCCCGCCACCAAGGCCCGGCGCCAGCACTCCTGCTATATCGATCTGTGGCTACGGCAGGACGAGCCCGAGCTGGCCCTGGTCGAGGAACTGGGGCGATCAGTGCGGGAGCCGGGCCAGCTTCGCCGGATCAAGCCCGACAGCGTCAAGGCCAGGGTCGGCTATGCCGGTACCGGAATCGAAGCGCAGTGGCAGGGCGTTTCCGCTTCCGATGATCTTGCACACAGGCTGCGACAGGCCATGCGCCAGCTCGTGTCCTTGGCTGACGAAGCTATGCTGCTGGTGATCGACGAGTTCCAGACCCGGGCGACGGGCCGGCACGAGGCTCTGTGGTCAGCTTCTGCGCCACGATGCCGGAATTGCAGCCAAAGCTGAAAATTTTCTTTGCCGGCTCCTCACGCGAAGCACTCAATTCCATGTTCCGCAAGTGCAAGCCGCCATTGTTCGAATCGGCCATGCCCTTGTCGCTGCCGGTACTGAGAAGAGACTTCGTAGAGGGCCGTGCAGAGATCTTCCGGCAGATGACCCGCTGGCAGATGGTGGTCGATGATCTGGGCCAGGTCTTTCAGCGCCTGACTCATGTTCCCACCTACCTCAACCAGGTCGTCATACACACCGTGGTCAGCCTGCCCGCCGATCCCCGGCAGGGATTCCGGCGCTGGCAGGAAGACATGAGAGCAACAGGCTGGCAAGAACAATGCCCAAAGCTCAAGGCGATTGACCAGATCAATCTGCAGCACCTTGCGCACGAGCGACCGGAGAGCCTGTTCGGCAGCGACCTCAGCGTCGTGATCTCCACGTGCCTGACCGATGGCAAGTCCTATACTCCGCAACGTATCCAGGCCGTGGTCAACCGACTGACCAGAGCGGCGATACTCGCGCCCAAAGGCGAAGCCAGTGAATACGAGATCGAAGATCGTGCCGTTGCCATCTATCTAGCCGCTCATACCCCACGCGATTGGGCCCGCCGGTTTATCGAGGTCCGTCGAGCATCCGGCCGGGCCAGATGATCGACCTGGCAGCATCATCCGCCACGGCGATTTTCCCCGGTCCGGTACCTCCAGAACGGACGCATGGAGCAGGCGATATGCCGACCATCATGACCCGGAGTGGTCGTGGGGTCGATGGTCGTTGCGACAGACCCAAGTCATGCTTGGCGATCAGGCCCATGATTCCAACGGCGCGGGAAGGATGATTGATCCCGGCCGGAATATCGGCCGCTTCCGATCGATTCCGGCCACCATGGCTTGATAGGCCAAACCGGGCGATGGCGGGCCCGGAAGCATCGGCCAGTCTCCAGAGACCGGCTGCAGCGGATCAGGCATCTGGCCAGGGACCGAAGCTACTGCAAACTTGCTGCCATGGCTTGCGTGAAGGAATGCGTTGCATGTCACCACAGGTATCGGTGATGACAAGGGAGCAGACCATCATCGCACCGGGCGCCTGAGTACTTGCGGCACCAGACATTACGGCTCCGTCCAGCAGGACCTGCACGTGGATATCATGCCCGACCCGAGCGGCCGACCCGCGGCTGGCCATGATCGGCCTCTGTCAGCGAACAAGGCCGAACCCCGAACAGCAGGCCGCCGATCAGATCCGAGGCATGCTCTGACGCAAATTGTGCAGCAGCCCGGTCACGAGCCGAGGCACAAACACGGGGTCACATTCCGATGTCGCCCCTTCAAGTCATGCTGTTCATAGCCTGCAGATATCTTCCCCTGCAGGTTGCCGCCGATCTTCCACGCCGGCCATCTGGCAGCGCCCGGGCCTGGACAGCGAAACGGACGGCGCGTACGCGGCATGGCCCGGGTGCTGCACATAAGGGTAGACCATAACCAGCGCCGGATCTGCTGCGGCCTGTCGATAACGTCATGCATGGTAAATCCGATGTTTCTGGCAGTCATCGGACGGCGCACGAAGGCCTGCACAAACTTCGGCGCAGCCTTGCCTGACCTGGGACCGGGCTCAGGCGCCACGTCATCGCAGCGGATGGCTCGTTCCGGGCTCCCGGCGATGCCACAAGGCGGCGATCCATCGGCCGACTCCACTGCCCCGAAGTCATGGATGACGCATCCATGAAGGCCATTGCACTTATCTTGCCATAGCGTGTCGGCGGACAGGTATCCGCGCATTGCCTGCCGCAGCCTTGTCTCCATGGCCACGGCAGACAAGGCTGTTCGCACGAGACGGCAACTGGTCCGGAGCGCTTAGCAGCACCAAGCTTGCTGACGGCATCCAGGGACCGGACGGGGAAGGCGGCCTGCCACCATCGACGAGCATCGCTGTTTCGTGCGACGGTCATCGAAAGCGGGGCCGGGACTGTCGAGGATGGATAGCCATCCATCCGTTTTTGCACCCAAATCGCGGGCAAGAAAAAACCCCCGTCTCTGACGAGACGAGGGTTTTTGGGATGAAGCCCCTGGCGGTGACCTACTCTTGCATAGCAAGCTACACTACCATCGGCGCAACTGCGTTTCACTTCCGAGTTCGGGATGGGATCGGGTGGGACCACAGCGCTATAGCCGCCAGGGAAAGGGTGTGAACAGCGCGACACGCGCCAGTTCAGCAACTTTGAAGAGTCCTGCCATGGATGGCAGGTTTTTGCTCTTCCGCGGAACGGATTCCGCGTTGAATAAGATTGTAAACGAGTGACAAGCGTCGAGGTGAAATGTTTCTTGAGGCAACGTTTAGGCAAACGAAGCGTCTTGGGGTTATATGATCAAGCCTCACGGCTCATTAGTATGAGTTAGCTCAATGCATTGCTGCACTTCCACACCTCACCTATCAACCACCTAGTCTAGATGGTGCCTTTAGGAGCCTTAAAGACTCGGGATATCTCATCTTGAGGCGCGCTTCCCACTTAGATGCTTTCAGCGGTTATCGCTTCCGTTCGTAGCTACCGGGCAATGCCATTGGCATGACAACCCGAACACCAGCGGAACGTCCACTCCGGTCCTCTCGTACTAGGAGCAGCCCCTCTCAAATATCCAACGCCCACGACAGATAGGGACCGAACTGTCTCACGACGTTCTGAACCCAGCTCGCGTACCACTTTAAATGGCGAACAGCCATACCCTTGGGACCGACTACAGCCCCAGGATGTGATGAGCCGACATCGAGGTGCCAAACACCGCCGTCGATATGAACTCTTGGGCGGTATCAGCCTGTTATCCCCGGAGTACCTTTTATCCGTTGAGCGATGGCCCTTCCATACAGAACCACCGGATCACTAAGTCCTACTTTCGTACCTGCTTGATCCGTCGATCTCGCAGTCAAGCACGCTTATGCCTTTGCACACAGTGCGCGATGTCCGACCGCGCTGAGCGTACCTTCGAACTCCTCCGTTACTCTTTAGGAGGAGACCGCCCCAGTCAAACTACCCACCATACACGGTCCCTGACCCGGATTACGGGCCGAGGTTAGAACGTCAAGCACTTCAGGGTGGTATTTCAAGGATGGCTCCACCAGAACTGGCGTCCTGGTTTCAAAGCCTCCCACCTATCCTACACAGAAGAACTCAACGTTCAGTGTAAAGCTATAGTAAAGGTTCACGGGGTCTTTCCGTCTTGCCGCGGGAACGCTGCATCTTCACAGCGAATTCAATTTCACTGAGTCTCGGGTGGAGACAGCGCCGCTGTCGTTACGCCATTCGTGCAGGTCGGAACTTACCCGACAAGGAATTTCGCTACCTTAGGACCGTTATAGTTACGGCCGCCGTTTACTGGGGCTTCGATCAAGAGCTTCGCCTTGCGGCTGACCCCATCAATTAACCTTCCAGCACCGGGCAGGCGTCACACCCTATACGTCCACTTTCGTGTTTGCAGAGTGCTATGTTTTTGGTAAACAGTCGCAGCGGCCAGGTTACTGCGACCCCTCTCAGCTCAGTGACGCACGTCACCACCAAAAGGGGCGCACCTTCTCCCGAAGTTACGGTGCCATTTTGCCTAGTTCCTTCACCCGAGTTCTCTCAAGCGCCTTGGGATTCTCACCCTGCCTACCAGTGTCGGTTTACGGTACGGTTTTTCTCAAGCTGAAGCTTAGTGGCTTTTCCTGGAAGCGTAGTATCAGTCACTTCGCCCAAAAGGGCTCGTCTCGGTGCTCGGCATAGAGGGTCCCGGATTTGCCTAAGACCCATGCCTACCGCCTTTCCCCGGGACAACCAACGCCCGGTAGACCTAACTTTCTCCGTCCCCACATCGCACTTGAGAAAAGTACTGGAATATTAACCAGTTTCCCATCGACTACGCATTTCTGCCTCGCCTTAGGGGCCGACTCACCCTGCGCCGATGAACGTTGCGCGAGGAAACCTTGGGCTTTCGGCGTGGGGGCTTTTCACCCCCATTATCGTTACTCATGTCAGCATTCGCACTTCTGATACCTCCAGCAGACTTTACAATCCACCTTCGCAGGCTTACAGAACGCTCCTCTACCGCGTGCACATAGTGCACACCCCGATCTTCGGTGCATAGCTTAGCCCCGTTAAATCTTCCGCGCAGACCGACTCGACCAGTGAGCTATTACGCTTTCTTTAAAGGATGGCTGCTTCTAAGCCAACCTCCTGGCTGTCTATGCCTTTCCACATCGTTTTCCACTTAGCTATGACTTGGGGACCTTAGATGCGGGTCTGGGTTGTTTCCCTTTTCACGACGGACGTTAGCACCCGCCGTGTGTCTCCCGTATATCACGTGCTGGTATTCGGAGTTTGCCATGGTTTACTAAGTCGCGATGACCCGCTAGCCATAACAGTGCTCTACCCCCAGCAGTGTTCGTACGAGGCGCTACCTAAATAGCTTTCGAGGAGAACCAGCTATCTCCGAGTTTGTTTAGCCTTTCACTCCGATCCTCAACTCATCCCCATCTATTGCAACAGATGTGGGTTCGGTCCTCCAGTGCGTGTTACCGCACCTTCAACCTGGTCAAGGATAGATCACTCGGTTTCGGGTCTACTGCCTGAGACTATGCGCCCTATTCAGACTCGATTTCTCTTCGCCTCCCCTATACGGTTAAGCTTGCCACAGACAGTAAGTCGCTGACCCATTATACAAAAGGTACGCAGTCACCCCGAAGGGCTTCCACTGCTTGTACGTATACGGTTTCAGGATCTATTTCACTCCCCTCTCCGGGGTTCTTTTCGCCTTTCCCTCACGGTACTTGTTCGCTATCGGTCAGTCAGGAGTATTTAGCCTTGGAGGATGGTCCCCCCATGTTCAGACAGGGTTTCACGTGCCCCGCCCTACTCACTTATCATCCCATGCACCCTTTCGCCTACGGGGCTATCACCCGCTACGGCCAGACTTTCCAGACTGCTCGGCTAAAATGCACAGAACTTTTGGGCTAGTCCGCGTTCGCTCGTCGCTACTGACGGAATCTCGGTTGATTTCTTTTCCTCCGGGTACTTAGATATTTCAGTTCCCCGGGTTCGCTTCGTACACCTATGTATTCAGTGCACGATACTGCTTGCGCAGTGGGTTTCCCCATTCGGACATTACCGGATCAAAGCTTATTGCCAGCTCCCCGATACTTTTCGCAGGCTGTCACGTCCTTCATCGCCTCTGACTGCCAAGGCATCCACCGTATACGCTTAGTCGCTTGATCATATAACCCCAAGTCGCCTCAGGATTACAGTCCAAACTCCTCGTATTGCCTTAACACTTGCCTCGGTTCACAGTTTCGAACCAAGACGCTTGTCACTCGTTTACAGTTTTTCAATGAACACCGGGAAGGCCTCAACGCCAGCCGGTTTCTAAAAATCAAATCTTTGTATGCGCTTATGTCTACATATCCGTGTCGCGTGCAGCTTTTCGGTACCACTGGTGGAGCCTGTCGGGATCGAACCGACGACCCCCTGCTTGCAAAGCAGGTGCTCTCCCAGCTGAGCTAAGGCCCCAATAATGGTGGGTCTGGGAGGACTTGAACCACCGGCCTCACCCTTATCAGGGGTGCGCTCTAACCACCTGAGCTACAGACCCAAAAGCTTTGTGACCCGGATCCTTTCGGATCGGTGTCATGCATGCGGTTACATGCGGATATGCAGGTGCCTTGTGTGGGCGTCTTGGATGACCGGCGTACTGTCATCTCGAAAGGAGGTGATCCAGCCGCACCTTCCGATACGGCTACCTTGTTACGACTTCACCCCAGTCATGAACCACTCCGTGGTCGTCGTCCCCCTTGCGGTTAGACTAACGGCTTCTGGAGCAGCTCACTCCCATGGTGTGACGGGCGGTGTGTACAAGGCCCGGGAACGTATTCACCGCGGCATAGCTGATCCGCGATTACTAGCGATTCCGACTTCACGAAGTCGAGTTGCAGACTTCGATCCGGACTGGGATCGGCTTTCTGGGATTGGCTCCACCTCGCGGTATTGCAACCCTCTGTACCGACCATTGTAGTACGTGTGTAGCCCTGGCCGTAAGGGCCATGATGACTTGACGTCATCCCCACCTTCCTCCGGTTTGTCACCGGCAGTCTCCTTAGAGTTCCCACCATTACGTGCTGGCAACTAAGGACAAGGGTTGCGCTCGTTGCGGGACTTAACCCAACATCTCACGACACGAGCTGACGACAGCCATGCAGCACCTGTGTTCTGATTCCCGAAGGCACTCCCGTATCTCTACAGGATTCCAGACATGTCAAGGCCAGGTAAGGTTCTTCGCGTTGCATCGAATTAAACCACATACTCCACCGCTTGTGCGGGCCCCCGTCAATTCCTTTGAGTTTCAGTCTTGCGACCGTACTCCCCAGGCGGCGAACTTAACGCGTTAGCTTCGACACTGATCTCCGAGTTGAGACCAACATCCAGTTCGCATCGTTTAGGGCGTGGACTACCAGGGTATCTAATCCTGTTTGCTCCCCACGCTTTCGTGCCTCAGCGTCAGTGTTGATCCAGATGGCCGCCTTCGCCACTGATGTTCCTCCCGATCTCTACGCATTTCACCGCTACACCGGGAATTCCACCATCCTCTATCACACTCTAGCTTGCCAGTATCCATTGCCATTCCCAGGTTGAGCCCGGGGATTTCACAACAGACTTAACAAACCGCCTACGCACGCTTTACGCCCAGTAATTCCGATTAACGCTTGCACCCTTCGTATTACCGCGGCTGCTGGCACGAAGTTAGCCGGTGCTTATTCCTCAGGTACCGTCAGTTCCGCCGGGTATTAACCGACAGCGTTTCGTTCCTGATAAAAGTGCTTTACAACCCGAAGGCCTTCTTCACACACGCGGTATTGCTGGATCAGGCTTGCGCCCATTGTCCAATATTCCCCACTGCTGCCTCCCGTAGGAGTCTGGGCCGTGTCTCAGTCCCAGTGTGGCTGATCATCCTCTCAGACCAGCTATCGATCGTCGCCTTGGTGAGCCATTACCTCACCAACAAGCTAATCGAACATCGGTCCGTCCAACCGCGCAAGGTCCGAAGATCCCCTGCTTTCTCCCGTAGGACGTATGCGGTATTAGCGTAAGTTTCCCTACGTTATCCCCCACGTCTGGGTAGGTCCCGATGTATTACTCACCCGTCCGCCACTCGCCACCCACAGAGCAAGCTCTGCTGTGCTGCCGTTCGACTTGCATGTGTTAAGCATACCGCCAGCGTTCAATCTGAGCCAGGATCAAACTCTTCACTTGAAGTTTTTGATTGGCATTATTTCTAATACCTATCGATTCTTTCTGAAGCGTTGAACCTAACCGTAAAACGTCACATTTGAATTGACTCTTAGGTTAGACGCTTGCAAATTTTGGACAGCGTTTTATCGCCGACCATCGCAAGACGCCCACACAAGTCACCTGCGCATACTGTCAAAGATCAGATCGAACTCATCACTTCGGAGAAGTGGTCCGGAACATTTCGTCCCGAGTGAGCCGCCCATTCTACATCGTTTTCGCTTTCCGTCAACACCTTTTTGAAAATTTCTTTTCGAGGTGGTGGCCGGTGAAGCGTGTTTCGCTGCAGCGGGGAGGCGAATATTAGGCACCTCTCGCCTCATGTGCAAGCCTTTTTTGAAGTTTATTTCACAAATTCTCACAAGTCATTGATATAAAACAAAGTTGAATTTACTTTTCTCCACACGGGCTTCCAGGGCCCGCGGATTCAGCCCTGTATCGGGCCGGTCCTCGTCGAAAAATCTGATTTCTCTGCCACGTCGACCAGCATGTTTCCGCGGAAGTTCACCCTTGGCAGTACTGAAACTGATACAGCAGGACTCTGAACATATATATAGGTCTCTGGCTGCCGGCATCCCGCGACCCGGAATTGGCGCCCGGGCCTGCCGAGATGCCTGCATTCAAAGGAAGGCCATGGCTTCAGTCACGGGTGCCTCAATAGATCGGCGGATCGCTCCGGCTCGAAAAGCGACAAGGCCCGGTCTTGCGACCGGGCCTTGTCTTCACTGCCGTGGCATGAAGGCCGACACTCAGCCTTCGGCGACCAGCGACACCCGTGCAAAATTCCGCTTGCCGATCTGCAATACGCCTTCAAAGCCTGGCTCCAGCACTTTCTGCGCATCCTCCACCACTTCGCCATCGATCTTTACCGCGCGCTCCTTGAGCTTGCGATTGGCCTCGGAGTTGCTGCCGGTCAGTCCGGCGGCCGTCAGCAGTGCCGCCATCTTCAGGCCCTCGGCCGGAATCCTGATTTCGGCCAGCGGCAACAGGCTGGTATCGCCTTCACCGCGAACGACGGCATGCCAACCGGCAATCGCCTGCTCGGCCGCTTCGACGTCATGGAAGCGCGTGGTCAGTTCGCGCGCCAGCTGCAGCTTCACATCCCGGGGATTGAGCGAACCATCGGCCACACCCTGCTTGAGTCGGGCCAGCTCATCCAGAGAGACTTCAAAGCTCAGCAGTTCAAACCAGCGCCACATCAGCTCGTCGCCGATCTTCATGGTCTTGGTGACCATGTCGATCGCCGGCTCATTGATGCCGATATAGTTGCCCAGTGACTTGGACATCTTGTGGACACCGTCCAGTCCCTCCAGCAGCGGCATGGTCAGCACCACCTGGGGTGCCTGGCCGTGGTGCTCCTGCAAGGCGCGCCCCATCAGCAGATTGAACTTCTGATCCGTACCGCCCAACTCGACATCGCACTTCAAAGCGACCGAGTCATAGCCCTGGGTCAGCGGATACATGAATTCGTGGATCGCAATCGGCTGCTGGGCCGCGAAACGCTTGGAGAAGTCGTCCCGCTCCAGCATCCGTGCAACCGTGTGCTGGGCGGCCAGCCGGATCATGTCCGCCGCGGTCATTTCACTGAACCATTCGGAGTTGAAGCGCAGCTCGGTCTTGTCCTTGTCCAGAACCTTGTAGACCTGGGCGGCATAGGTTTCGGCGTTGGCCAGTACATCCTCGCGGGTCAAAGGGCGACGGGTGGCGTTCTTGCCGGTCGGGTCACCGATCATGCCGGTAAAGTCACCGATCAGGAAAATCACCTGATGTCCGAGGTCCTGAAACTGGCGCATCTTGTTCAGCAGAACGGTATGGCCCAGATGCAAGTCCGGCGCGGTCGGATCGAAACCGGCCTTGATCCGCAACGGCCGGCCTTCGCGCAACCGACTGACCAGCTCGTCCTTCTTGATGATCTCTTCCGCGCCCCGTTCGATGATCGACAGCGCCTGCTCAAACTCACTCATGATGATCTGACTCAATGGCTATGGATGGGTCCCGAATGGCCTGGATGTGGCGACTTCGAGACACTTCCGTTAATTGTGCGTTAATCGCGATAGTTTACGCAAAGCCTTGATCGAAAAGGCATTGACTCCCTTGTCGCGCGGCCGCTATGGTTGCCTATTATCAACGGCGTAAGTGACAGGGTACACCGGGCATGGCAGAGCAGCAGCGGCGTGGATGCAAATCTCGCAAACAGGCCATCCGCCGCAAGGCACAACAATGTCACGCCCCTTTCTATGCCCGAGTCAGTCACTGGAGCTTCTGCCCCCATGGTGAGGCCGCTCCCATTCACTGGCAGCGCGAACGCTGGCTGCTGGCCGGGACCGCCCTGCTGCTGACGGCCTTGTCGGCCCTGGTCTTGCCGGCCTGGGCTGGTGCCCTGCAACTGGACAAGCTGCTGGCCCCTGCAGCGCCGGCATTGCCGTTGCCTGCCACCTTGGTCGTGGCACCCGATGCCCACCTGCCCAGCGTGATGCCCGGATTGGCGAGCGAGGCCTGGCAAAAGGTCGAGGTCCGCCCCGGCCAGACCCTGTCCGATCTGTTCCAGGCCCAGGGCTACAGTCTGACTGACCTGCAACATGTCATGGACGCTACCGGCAACGGCAAAAGCCTGCATCAGATCCGGCCCGGTCAGAGCTTCGAGTTTCTGGCCGGGCAGGCATCGACGCTGGCCGGCTTCCGCTTCGATGACAGTGCCTCCAGCCGCACCACTATCCGCTTCGACCATGGCAACACCCGGGTGAGTCAGCAGGCGCTGGCACTGGACGAACGCGAGACCATCGCGCACGGCACCATTGATGGCTCGCTGTTCGGCGCCGGCTCCCGTGCCGGGCTCAGCTCGGTCATGGTGCTGAAGCTGGCCAATCTGTTCCAGTACGACATCGATTTCGCGCAGGACCTGCGACAGGGTGATCACTTCACGGTGATCTACGACAAGATCTATCGCGACGGTCATTTCATCCATGACGGCGATATCGTGGCCGCCGAGTTCTACAACGAAGGTACCCGCTACACGGCCTATCGCTATCAATTGCCGAACGGTGAAACCCGCTGGTTCAGCGAGGACGGACGCCCGCTGCAGAAGGCTTTTCTGCGCACGCCGGTGGATTTCACCCGGATATCCTCCACTTTCAGCGCGGCCCGCTTCCATCCGGTACTGGGCTTGATGAGAGCTCACAAGGGGGTCGACTATGCCGCTCCCACCGGGACCCCGATCCATGCCGCCGGCGATGGCGTGATCAAGTACCGGGGCTGGATGAATGGCTATGGCAACTTCGTGCTGATCCAGCACAACGGCACCATCAGCACCGCCTATGGTCATATGTCGCGCTTCGCGGCCAACGAGCGGATCGGCCAGCATGTACGACAAGGTCAGGTCATCGGCTATGTCGGCATGACCGGTCTGGCCACGGGACCGCATCTGCATTATGAATTCCGGGTCGACGGAACCCAGCGCAACCCCCTGACAGTGACCTTGCCCAAGAGCCAGCCTCTGCCGGCGGCCCAGCTGGCCATATTCAGGTCGAAGGTGGTCAAGCCGCAGCTGGCTCGGCTGGATGCGGCTGATGCCGAACTTCGTCTGGCGCGAACCGGACAATCCGGCGCGGGAGATCTCTCGGCCGAGGTGCCAGATCGCGCAGCCTCCCCCTCCGCAACCACTACCTTCCAATAAAAACGCGTGCGGCAGGTTTCACAGATGGCTGAGGCCACCTTGTTTGTCGGCCTGATCTCGGGCACCAGTGTCGATGGCATCGATGCCGCCCTGGTCCGTTTCGATGGCGAAATCCCCCGGTTGCTGTCCGGCCTGACCCATCCCTGGCCGGAGCCACTGCGTCAGCGGATTCTGGAGCTGAGCCAGCGGGCCGACGGACTGGTCGGTCTGGATGACTACGGTCAGCTGGACGTGGCGATCGGCCAGAGTTTCGCCGCCGCGACGCAGGCTCTGCTCAAGCAGGCCGGAATCTCCGCCAGCGCCGTCAGGGCGATCGGCTCGCATGGCCAGACCATGCGCCATCGACCGCAGGGCCCACAGCCTTTCACCCTGCAGATCGGCGACCCTGCCGTGATCGCCGAGACCTGCGATATCGACGTGGTGGCCGATTTCCGCCGTGCCGATGTAGCCGCCGGTGGACAAGGCGCTCCTCTGTTGCCGATCCTGCATGCCCGCCTGCTGGGCCGGTCAGGCTGCACCACCGTGGTAGCCAATCTGGGCGGCATCGCCAATATCACCATCATCCATGCCGACGGCCGGGTCCAGGGCTTCGATACCGGACCGGCCAATGGTCTGCTCGATGCCTGGTTTCATCGCCATCATCCGGGTCACTACGACCATGATGGCCTGTTTGCGGCCAGTGGCCGGGTCCGTCAGGATCTGCTTCAGGACATGCTGCAAGACCCCTACTTCGCGGCTCCGCCGCCGAAAAGCACCGGCCGTGAATATTTTCAGCTGGCCTGGCTGGAGCGCCACACCCTGACCGGCTGCTCCGCCGAAGATATCCAGGCCAGCCTGCTGGAGCTGACCGCCCGCAGCCTGGGTGATGCGATCCGTGCCCATGCTCCCGCGGCCGAACAGGTCTGGCTGTGCGGCGGCGGCATTCACAACCCGCTTCTGGTGCAACGGATTGCGGCCTGCCTGCCCGGCATCTCCGTCGACACCACGGCGGCGGCCGGTATCGATCCTGACTATATCGAAGCCATCGCCTTTGCATGGCTGGCCCGACAGCGCCTGCTGGGACGGCCCGGCAATCTTCCTCAGGTCACCGGTGCGCGCGGGCTGCGTCAGCTCGGTGCTATTTATCCGCGCCCCGACCACTTCATCTGAGTCGGGTCCGTCAACTCATTCTCTTTGCCATGGACTTTCCTGTGACCGATCTGTTTCATGTCATCCTTCTTGGCATCATTGAAGGCATTACCGAATTTCTGCCCATCTCCAGCACCGGCCATCTGCTGATCGCCGAGAAACTAGGCCTGGGCGCACGCTCGGAGTTGTTCAATGTCGGCATCCAGGCCGGCGCCATTCTTGCCGTGACCGTCATCTACTGGCAAAGGATCTGGCAGCTGCTGAGCCAGTGGAAACAGCCGCAGAACCGCGACTACCTCGCCAAGATCACCGTGGCCTTCCTGATTACCGCCGTGCTGGGACTGATCGCGGTCAAGCTGGGTTTCAAGCTGGAAGAAGCCGTGACGCCGGTGGCCTGGGCGTTGATCATCGTCGGTATCTGGATGCTGGTGGCTGAAGCCATCGCCTCACGTCTGAAGGACCGATCGGCCGTGAGCTGGCGAGTCGCGGTCCTTGTCGGCCTGGCCCAGATGGTCGCCGGCATCTTTCCGGGGACATCCCGCTCGGGTTCGACCATTTTCATGGCCATGCTGGCCGGCACCAGCAATCGTGCCGCCGCCACTGAATTCTCGTTTCTGGTCGGCATCCCCACCATGTATGCCGCCACCGCCTACGAATTGCTCAAGGCCGCCAGACATCCCGCCGCAAGCCCGGAAAACTGGACCGATCTGGGGGTGGGCTTCGTAGTCTCGGCCATCGTCGCCTTTATTGCCGTGAAATGGCTGCTCGGTTATATCCGCCACCATCGCTTCACCTGGTTCGCGCTGTACCGCATCGCCGCCGGCATGGCCTTGCTGCTGTGGCTGCCCAGCGGCAGCTGAGCACTGCGAAGCATACTCCGGGCCAAGCCGCCTTTGACGCGACCCGGAGGTCATCGATCGCTCAGTGGCTGACCATGATCGCGAACCAGCGCCAGCCCGGCACCCGGGCCGCGATCAACTTGAGGCAGGTCAGCATCGGCACCGCCAACAGCGCACCGGCAATCCCCCACAACCAGCCCCAGATCAGAAGCCAGATCAGGATCGCGATCGGGCTCAGCCGCATCTTTCGTCCCACGATCAGGGGCGTCAGCAGATTGCCTTCCAGCGCGGTCATCACCGCAAAGCCCAAGGCCGGCAACAAGGCCATCGGCATGGCATCGAAATTGATCAGGCCGACCAGGCCCAGCATCACCGTGGTGGTGACCGCTCCGACATAGGGAATGAAGTTGGCCAGCATCGCCACCGTGCCCCACAACATGGCATCAGGTACATGCAGCAACCACAGCCAGCCGCAGGTGAGCAGACCCAGCAGGAAGTTGATCATGCTGGTGACCAGCATATAACGCGAGATTTCAGCCTGGATGCCGCGCACCACGCTGACCACATCACGCTGCCGGGCGAAACCGGGCGTGTTCTGGATCAACCGGCGCAGCAACTGCTCGCCATAACCGAGAAAGAACACGGTCAGCATCAGCACGGTGAGAATGGTCGCCATGATCCGTGGCGCGGCCGAGATCAGGTCCCAGGCGCTGATCGCCGCCGCCGCCGGATGGCGGATTGCCTCGCGCCCTCCAGCGGGTGACATCAGACTCATCGTCACCCGGCTGGCCGCGTCCAGTTGCCGGGTCATCGGCCGCAGATGCGGGGCAATGGAATGAATCGCGGCAGGAAGGGTATGGAACCAGCGCAGGGTGGGTTCCATCAGACCGCCGATCGCCAGCACGGATGCCAGCACCAGCATGGCGACCAACAGGCTGGCCGATGCCGCCCGCGGCACATGGTGCCGGGCAGCCCAGGCGACCAGCGGATTGAGCGCCAGTCCGATAAACGCCGCCAGCACCAGCGGAATCAGCAGCCCTTTGATCAGAGCCACCGTGTACAACAAGGCCAGGATCAGCAGAACCAGCAGCAAACGGCGAACGCCCGCCAATCCGGCCGCTGGGGCCGGGACGGCAGGCAGCGCCATGGCTTGGCTGGCGGCCGGAGGCCGCCCTGATCCTGAGTTCAAGACTCGGTAGCTCCGAATCCAAGCTCGGCCAGCAGATTGGCCCCTTTGGCGACCAGGTCGGCCACACTGCCACTCAGGGCCGCGCCCAATCCCGGAATCCGCAAGGGGTGCACATCCAGCTTGCCCAGCACAAAGCCGGCACCGGCCGCGGCCACCACCACCGTCAGCGGATGCTCATGACCCCGTGCCAGCAGCTTCGAGGCCGGCACCGCCAGTTCCCGCCGCGAGCGCTGCACTTTTTGCCGGGCGGCGACGACTGCCGCACGACGCTTGAACAAACTCATGGTGCCTCCTCGCCGTCGCTGTCGATCCGACGTTTGGTCTTGCGCAAGGTGTCACGGATCAGGGCCTGCCATTCACCGCGTGACTGCGGCAGCGACATCCAATGCATGCAGCGCAGAAACAGCATCACCGCACCGCCCAGCGCCAAGGCCTGCAGAAGGGACAGGACCAGCAGAGCCCGCAAGGGCGAACCCAGCCACTGGGCCAGCAGCACGCCAAGCACACCCAGCAGCGTGAGGCCCAGCCCGACGCCGCTGATGGTGGCCAGCAAAGCCATCGCCAGCAGCCAGTGGACCGCCGTGCGGACCAGCCCCAGCTCTGCGGTCAGCAATTCCAACTGGGCGGCAAACAGGTGCTTGTAAGCCTGGCCCAGTCGAACCACATCCTCCCACCAGGCCGGCTTGGCCTCGGAAGCGTCCGGACCGGGCGGCGCTCGCTCCGGTCCCGGCCCCTCAGTCGAAGCCATATGGCGCTCGTTTGCCATGCAGGGGCATCAGCGACGCAGCAGACGGCCCAGCAGCCAGCCCGCACCCAGCGCCAGAGCCACTGACTGCACCGGCTTTTCGCGGACATAGTCGCGCGCCTGATCAAGCCAGTCCTCGGCGCGATCCACGCCGTCTTCATAAAGCTGACGGCCCTGCTCGCTCAGGTCGGCAGCTTTGTCCGTCGCCCGGTAAGCCTTTTCAGCCGCCTTGTCGGTCGCCTTGTGAACACCGCTCTCGACCTGATCGGCCGCATGGTCAACTGCATCCTTGGTATGGGCGACGGCCTCGGAAGTCGCCTGCTTCACGCGATCGGCCTTGTCGTCAATCTGGTCCTTGACCGCTTTGGTATTCGCTTCGATTGCCTTGCTCATCAGTCACTGCTCCTACATCAAAGGTGTTGGCGGTGAGGCACGGGGCCATGCTGTCACCATACACAGGTTGGGTCCAATAGCGTAGGGCGGCCTCAAACCGAAAGCCGCCCATGCACCTCCTACGAGTTCCGGCGCAGAAAGGAAATCACGGCCAGAATCAGGAATACGATGAAAAGGATTTTCGCTATGCCGGCAGCGGCGCCGGCGATGCCTCCGAATCCCAATACGGCGGCAATGATCGCAACAACGAGAAATACCAACGCGTAATGAAGCATGGTGAGGCTCCTTGTCATGCTGCTTGGAGTGGATTGATCGGTGGCAGCTACCGACACCGCTATTACCTCACATGAAGCTCACATGTTTATGAACAGTCTGTGATGAGCTGCACGGATTGCCTCCATATTCGCCATGCGACATTCGGCGGATCAAAAGATACGACTACTGTTGATAGGTCACCCGATAGACCCGGCCAGCAAAGTCATCGGCGATCAGGACACTCCCATCCGGCAGTTCCAGCACATCCGCAGGCCGACCATAGACATGCTCGTCGTGCTGAAAACCATCGACCAGCGGGAACTCACCAGTGGGCTCGCCTTCGCGCAGGCTGATGGCCATGACCCGATAGCCCGACTTCTCGGTGCGGTTCCACGAACCATGCTCGGCAATCAACAAGGCATTCCGCCAGGGCGGCGGCCAATTCCCGCCCACATGGAAACGCAGCCCCAGTGCCGCGACATGCGCGCCCAGCTTCCAGACCGGCGGCGAATAGGCACTGCACGGATGCCCTGCACCCAGCCGGGGATCAGGCACATCGCCTTGGTGACAATAAGGAAAACCGAAATGCTGGCCGACATGATCGAGCCGGTTCAACTCGTCGGAAGGAACATCGTCCCCCATCAAGTCGCGCCCGTTGTCGGTAAACCACAGCCGACCGCTGCCGGGCTGCCAGGTAAAGCCGACGCTGTTGCGGATGCCCCAGGCCACATCTTCGCGGCCGCTGCCATCGAGATTCATGCGGATCAGCTTGCCGAAACCGGTACCGACCTCGCAGGCATTGCAAGGCGCACCGATCGATACATACAGCCGCCGGTCCGGACCGACGCCCAGAAAGCGCCAGCTGTGATCGCCCTCGCGATACGGCAACTGATCGGCCAGCACACGAGGTACCGGAGGATGCTCCAGGTGCGACTCGATCGCCGGCAATTCCAGCACCTGATGAACCGTGGCGACATACAGATTGCCCTGCGAGAAAGCGATGCCGCTGGGCAGTTCCAGATTCCGGGCTACAACCTGCACCTGTTCGGCATGACCGTCATGATCCGCATCGATCAAGGCATAGACGACCCCGGCATTCATCGAACCGACAAAGACCGTGCCTTGCCGGCCCAGCGCCAGTTCGCGCACATCACGCAGCCCATCACGATAGATATCGATATGGAAACCCGGAGGCAGCTGCAGCGATGCCGGCACTGACGATGCCTCGCTCCGAGCGGAAGCCATCAGTACCGACATGGCCAGACACAGCATGATGCCGAATTTGAGCATGACAACGTCTCGTCGCTGGACTGAGGTCCAGCTTACGTCAGTGCGGGAATCACGCCAAATGGAGGCTGGCCCATCAAGGGCCGGTCGATCAGGGGCTGGCCAGATCCGGAATGCGCGCGGCCAGCCGTCCCGAGGCGACGGCATTGAAACGTGCCGCGATATAATCGTCTGTGAAGCTGGTCATATCCCAGCCCTGGATGAAACCGCAATGGCCACCATACGCGGAAATATCCAGCTCGACATGGGCGGGCAACTGCAATTGCCGGAAGCTGTTGACCGGAATCACAGGATCATCCGCCGCCGTCAGAATCGTGCCCGGCACGGCCATGTCGGCCAGAATATCGCCACCGACCGAATAACCGTCCAGATACTGCTCCAGCGATTCGAAATCGGTGTTGCGAGCAACCAGGGCCGCCGTCAGGCCACGCAAGCCCTGCTTCAGTTCGGCCAGCTCGAAATAGGTATGCTGGGGAAACAAGGCCTGCTTGGCCTGCAGCGAACGGCGCCACTTGCGGATGAAATAGGCCCGATAGAACCAGGGGGCCGATTCTTCAAGTGAATACAAGCCCTCGCTTGGATCGATGATCGGGCAGACCGCCAGCACGTAGGACAGCGGCAATCCCGCCGCCTTGGCGCGATTGGCTACTCGCAAAGCGAAGTTCCCGCCCAGCGAAAATCCGGCCAGTACCATCGGTCGACATGGCCAGCGGCGGGCCAGATCACCCATCGCATGCACCACCTCATCGATACGGCAAGAATGAAACAGCGCTTCGTTGAGATGGAAATTGTCGCCATGATCGCGGAAATTGAGCCGGAACACATCCCAGCCCTCGCGCAGCAGGCGGCTGCCGGTCTGCAGCACATAGGTCGAGTCGACACTGCCCTCCCAGCCATGAAACAACACCGCCAGTCCACGTGAGGAAGCCTGCCGCTTCTGAGCCGTATACACCCCGGTCAGACGCACGCCATCACCACCGTCGATCAGCACATGCTCGGCACCGTCGAGAATTTCCAGGGCCGCTTTCGGCAGCAGGCGGCGGCGAATGCCGCTGGATGAAAGAATGGTCTGGATATGGCCGCTGCGCAAAGGGCCCGGAGGCCTGAATTCAGCTCCGCTAGGCAATCCCGTCATACCGCATTGTCATCCAGGGCATGACCGATCCGCTCACGCGCAAGTTCAGCCATGCGACGGCGAGCATCCGGGGTGGAAGGCACCGCCGCCAGAAAGTGAACCTCGGCATCCATGCCCGGGCCACCCAACAGGCGCAGGATATTGCCCACAAAGCTTTCGCCCTCGCGAAAGCCGGCATCAATGACACGACGCCCATCACTGACAAAGCGCAATGCCACCGGCTGCACGGTGACCTCGGCATCCAGCGCCGCCTGGAAGATGCGGGCATGAAAGACTTTGAGCACGCCGTTGTAACCGGTCCCACCTTCCGGGAAAACCGCTACCGAACGGCCGCTGCGCAGCCGCTCGACCATGGTCTGCATCACCGAGGCCAGCGAATGGTTGTTTCCTCGACGATGGAAGATCGTGCCGCCACACTGGGCCATCCAACCCACCAGCGGCCAGCCGGCGATTTCCGCCTTGGCCACGAAACACACCGCTCGCTGCGAGTGCAGCAGCACGATATCCAGCCATGAAGTGTGATTGGCCACGAACAGGACCGGATCAGCCAACGGCCGACCCAGGCAGACAGGACGAAGACCGAAGATCCGCAGCAAGGTGGATGACCACCATCGGATCATGCGGTGAGCCAACGGCTCCCGCCCATCCCGCATCACGGCATGTTGCGACCATGCCAGCAGCACCACGCAAAGCAACAGCCCGACGACCAGGTGCAGCAATACGCAGGGAACCCTCCATGCGTAGCGCAAAGGGCGTAGGAAATCACGACGGGTTTCGGGCATGGTCTGTATCGTCATAACGGGTTCAAGTCTAGCCTTAAACGGGCGGCCTGCGTATCTGACCGGACCGTTTCAGCGGGGCACCTCAGCCGGAACGACCCGACATCACGGCGCCTCGCCAGCACTTTCGGTGCCCTGCAGCCGGCAGCCATGATGTGACGGACGGTCGCATGCCGATGACAGAATGATTCTGCCGTCAGGCCGGGATCGAAAATACGCCCCACATACAACGCAAACCGAAGGATTCGATCATGAAAGCCTTGCTGTCCTGCACCGCACTGGCGGTTGCCCTGTTTGGTGCCAGCCACCTGGCCCACGCCGATGACTTCAGCACGCCCTCCAAGCAGTCCGACTATAACAATAGCATCGACAGCTATCACTGGGTTGCCCGGCTGGGCTATTCCAAGGTGCATTCCAAGCCCTCCAACGGCCAGCTGGCCGGCATGAAGGCCGACGTCGGCTCCAGCCAGCGCCCGACCGCCAGCATCGAATACCTGTTGACGCCGCACTGGGGCTTCGAGCTTCTGGTGGCCGCACCCTTCAGCCACACCGTCAGCCTCAACGGCGCCCGTTCGGCCCATACCCGCCAGCTGCCGCCGGTGCTGGGCATCAACTATCACTTCCGCGTCCACAGCGTGGTGTCACCCTTCGTCGGTGTCGGTGCCAACTACACCTACTTCTTCGATGACAAGACCCGTGGCGGCCTGATCGGCAACAGCATCCGCGTCGACAACAGCTGGGGCTTCGCCGCCCATGCCGGCGTCGATTTCAACATCAGCAAGAACTGGCTGGTCACCGCCGATGTGCGCTGGATCAACCTGGATACCGGCGTGAAGCTGAATGGTCAGCGCATTGGCAATGTCGTGGTCAATCCGCTGGTCTACGGCCTGAGCGTCGGCTACCGCTTCTGATCCACCCTGTTGTCGACCGCACCGGCAAGGAGCCGGTGTCCGGTCACATTGCCCGCCGGCTTCAGCCGGCGGTTTTTTTTTGATCCATGCAACGATCCCCCGCCGCAGCGGGCTCCGGTCCGCCCTCGGCGATGAAGCGCCGTATCCTCTGCTGCAATATCGGCAACGGCACCGAGCCCGTCGACAGCACCGTGTCATGGAAATGGCGAAGATCAAAACTTGATCCCAGCGCTTGTTCCGCCTGTTGCCGCAGCTGGCGAATCGTCAGATAGCCCAGCTCGTAGCTCAATGCCTGACCCGGCCAGCTGATATAGCGATCCACCTCGTTGCTGATCTCGCGCTGCGACAAGGCCGTATGCTCGCTCAGATAATCAATGGCCTGTTGCCGGCTCCATCCCAGATGATGGATACCGGTATCCACCACCAGCCGGCAGGCCCGCCACATCTGATAGCTCAGATAGCCGAAACGCTGATATGGCGTGGTGTAGATCCCCATTTCGTTGCCAAGAAACTCCGCATACAAGGCCCAGCCTTCGCCATAAGCGGAAATATAGTCCTCGCGTCGGAATATCGGTTGCCCGGTCTGCTCGGCCGCCAAAGCCAGCTGCAGCGCATGACCGGGCATCGATTCATGCAGCGTCAGGGCCGGCATATTGAACAGGCCACGCGATTTAAGATCATAGGTATTGACCATATAAACGTCTGGACCACCTCTTCCTGAGGTGTAATACGGGGCGATCGCCGCCGGCACCGGCTTGATCGAGAAACGCTGCCTTGGCAGACGATCAAAGTAGCGGCCCAGCTGACCATCCACCTGCTTGGCCACCCAGGCCGTACGCATCAGCAACTCCTCCGGGGTCTTGGCGTAGAACTGCGGGTCCTGGCGAAGAAACGCCAGAAACTGGCCGAACGTGCCCTTGAAGCCGCTGTCGCGCATCACCTGCTGCATCTGTATCTGCAGCTTGGCCACCTGCTCCATCCCCATCTGGTGAATCTCGTCAGGTGCCAGATCCAGCGTCGTGTATTCACGGATCTGCTGCCGGTAATAGGCCTTGCCGTCCGGCAGCGCCTCTGCCGCCAGGCTTGTGCGCGCTTTGGGCAGATACTCCTGATCGAAGAAAGTCAGCAGCCGGCGATAAGCCGGCAGCACCTGGGCACCGATCATCTGCCGGGCCCGAACCTGCAAGGCTGCCGCCTGAGTCGGCGGCAAGGTTGCGGGCATGCTCAGAAAAGGCTGATAGAAACGGCTGTGCTCCGGGCCCTGGATCTGGAGAAAGTCCCTGATCGACTGATCCCGTCCTGCCAGAGTGGCTTGCGGCACACTGAAGCCGCGCGCCAGACCTTGTCGCATATTGTCGACCTGCTGATCGAAATAACGTGGAATCTGGCCAAGGCGAGCCAGATAGGTCTGATAATCGGACTCGGTCCGAAAAGGGCCTGCCATCAGCTGATCCGGAAGATCGGCCCAGAACGAGGAATCGCTGTTGAAGGGCATCTGCCACTGGCGATACTGCTGATCAGCGATGCGATTGGCGATCTGGGTCGCATAGATGCTGGCGTTGATCCGATCCTCGGCCGAAAGGCGACTCAGATCCAGCCGCTTCAGTTGCTGCTGCACACGCCGCCAATAGTCCAGCCTGAGCTGCTGATGCGCGGCATCCACCTGCTCCAATCCCTTCTGATCGGCTGTGCGCCAGGTCCATTCCCTCTGCCACAACGCCTGAAACCGTGCCTGCGGCGAATCTTCAACCCCTGCACGGGCTGCCGGTCCGGCCTCCACGCTGGCCAAGGGCATCAACATCCCCAGCAACAATGCCGTCCGCCACGACCTTGTCCGATCACCCATGACTCCATCCTCCCCCAAAAAGCCGCCAGATCAGCCCAACCCATGGGCCGGCGCAGGCACCGGAAGTGGTGGTTACTGCATACGACCCCATGCCCGAGATCCGCTCAACTGCAGAATCCCATGATCTTCATCGACAACACGGCATTTCAATCGATCAAAATAAATTCCATATGATCTCAATAAATAGACTCTCAAATGCTTATATGTCTATTTATTTAAATCGTCACCAGGTTGAAAAAGATCAGACAGACAACTCAAACCATATCCGGCCAGAGCAGAGCGGAAAAGTCATGACTCCATCTTTTTATTGAATTAAAAAGATGTCTATACATCTATAACAATCAAGAAAAACATCATGTTTTTCGATTGATCCGGCGCAGCGGCCAACACCTTTCCGGCCAGCCTTCTTGCGCAAAAGACCTCTCCACCTCCGCCTGACAACTCAGTCCGCAGCAGGAAGACCGGCATCATGAACCTCTACCAGACCTCGACCTGTGGATAACTCTCCCGTTTTATACACAAGCTGCTCGCCCACTTCCAGATACCAAGCCCGGAACGGCTCCAGCGCCCGTTGAAGAGGGCCCGGAGAGCCAAAAGCTCCGCAGTTGTCCACATGCCACACCCAGCTTTTCCACAGGAATACTTCGGTCAGCTCAAGGCTCGCTCAGGTATCGATGCTCCTCCCCTCAAGCGCCGGGCATGCACCGGCGCGGAGTATCCGTGACCGAACGGCCTGGCCCCTCCCGCTGGCGCCGTGGCGCTGAACAGACCACAATGATGCGACTTACCTAGTCAGGGCGGTTCATGAAATCCATATCGCTGATTCAATTTCTGATCGAAGCTCGCCGCAAAGGACAACTGAATGCGGAACTGAGCCTGTTGATCGAAGTGGTGGCACGCGCTTGCAAGCGCATCGCCGTGGCTACCGGCAAAGGAGCCCTGGGCGATGTGCTCGGCGGAGCCGGCACCGACAATGTGCAGGGCGAGCACCAGAAGAAACTGGATGTCATCTCCAATGAGATTCTTCTGGAAGCCAATGCCTGGGGTGGCCATCTGGCGGCGTGTGCCTCCGAGGAAATGGAAGATCCACAGCCGATCCCCGATGCCTATCCGAAGGGGCATCATCTGCTGCTGTTCGATCCGCTGGATGGTTCATCCAATATCGACATCAATGTATCGGTCGGTACCATCTTTTCGGTGCTGCGCTGCCCTGATGGTATCTCCCAGGTCGATGCCGAACATTTTCTGCAGCCTGGCGTGGAGCAGCTGGCTGCCGGCTATGTATTGTACGGACCGCGCACCTTGCTGGTACTGACCTTCGGGCATGGCACCCACGAGTTCACCCTGGATCGCGAAATCGGCAGCTTCATCCTGACCCGTCGCGATATACGGATTCCGGAAGAAACCGCTGAATTCGCCATCAACATGTCGAACCAGCGCCATTGGCAACCGCCGATGAAGCGCTACATCCATGAATTGCTGGAGGGCAGCGAAGGTCCTCGTGGCAAGGACTTCAATATGCGCTGGGTCGCCGCGATGGTCGCCGATGTCCATCGCATTCTGACCCGTGGCGGGGTGTTCTATTATCCCCTGGACACAAAGAATCAGGCGCAGGGCGGCAAGCTGCGCCTGCTGTACGAAGCCAATCCGATGGCCTTTCTGGTAGAGCAGGCCGGCGGTGCTGCCACCGACGGCCATCAGCGAATCATGGAACTGCAGCCCACCGGCCTGCATCAGCGCATCCCGGTCTTTCTGGGGTCGCGTGAAGAAATCGAGCTGGTCACCCGTTATCACCAGCAGGATCAGACCTCCAGCTGAAACGGGGCTGGATCGGCGGGGCATGGCCACCCTCTGCGGCCATGCCCCTTCCGGGGAGGCATTCTCGCCCTTGTCCGCCCGGGAAAGCCAGGATACCGGGCTGATTGGGCTGGATACGACGTGTCCACAGTTCACGGCCCGGGCATCGTTGGTATCGATCTTCAGGCTGGCCATGACGGCTGCAGGGTGCAGCTTTCCACCAACACCCTGCAGATCCGCCGCCCCTCCGCAATCTGCCACACCCACCGGCATCGCGGCTCTCGCCTGACCGATCCCCAACTGCTGGCCCAGGCAAAACGATTCCGCCACCACGGTCAGCGCCTTGCGGCCGCCACCTGCCCTCCGATTTCCGCTCCCACAGTATGGGATATGACCGATTGAGATACCGCTGATCCGATGGGCATCGGCAGATGCCGGTCATGCCGGCGGCCGAATCCATCGGCGCTGGCTGAGCAAACCCGCGCCCCACGGCCCATGGCAGCGCTCAGGTTTCTGGTGCCGTTCTGACGGGCGCCTCGACCCTCGCATGTCGAGCTGACAGCGTGTCGCAAAGCGCAGGCAACGTGCGCGGCGGCATGTCCGGACATGTCTGCCTTCAAGATATCGGCCCGCTGCTGCCATGCCCCCCGCCAACCGACTCACCGATACGTGCGGCCAGGCTTCCATGCTGCAGGAAATACCACTGTCCAAAACCATACCACTTCAATTGCATGGCCTGAATGAAGCGACTTGAAAGGGGCATGACACAGCTGCACCCAAAGATATAGATCGATCTAATTTGTTGATATGAAAGCCTTGTCACTGGTATTTCATTGCTATGCCTGGAGCCGTCCAGTCCTTGTGTCGCCTGAAAATATTGTTGCGGCGCGGATGGAACCAGTTCAGGATGGCTTGCTAAGATTCCTCATTTACAAGTGAACGAGTGACCAGCTCTTGCGTACCCAGTCCCCCGTAGTCCAGCTCTCCGACGGCTTCTATCTGAACCGTACGCCCTTGTTCGCATTCGGCCTTCTTTGCTGCCTGTTTTCGCTGTGGGGCTGTGCCATGAGCCTCAATGACGTGCTGATCGGCCAGTTCCGCAAAGCCTTCATGCTGTCCGATTTCCAGTCGGCATTGGTCCAGTTCTCGTTCTACATCAGCTATCTGGTGCTGGCGATACCCGCCGCGATGGTGATCAAGCGATTCAGCTACAAATCCTCGATCCTGACCGGTCTGCTGCTGTATGTCGTCGGCTGCCTGCTGTTCTTCCCTGCGGCCATGCTGGCCCGCTACCAGCTGTTCTTCGTCGCCCTGTTCGTGGTCGCGGCCGGCCTCGTCTTCATCGAGACCGCCGCCGACACCTACTGCACCTTGCTGGGCCCGCCGGGCAAAGGTACCCACCGCCTCAACCTGGCCAGCGCGTTCCAGCCGATCGGCGCGATCCTGGGTTCCAGCATGGGCTCCTGGCTGATCTTCAAGCAGGGTGACCTGTCTCTGGAACAATTGCGGGAAATGCCGGCCAGCCAGGCCTGGCAGCATCAGCTGGCGATGATCCATGCCACCCTCGAACCCTATCGCTATCTGCTGGCCGTGCTGGCGGTGGTCATCATCGCGATCGGTCTGACCCGCTACCCCGCCTGCAAAGGTCCGGATCCTTCACGTGCACAGCGGATGGACACGCTGGGTGCCCTGGGACGTCTGTTCCGCCAGCCCCGCTTTGTGTTCGGCGTGCTGACCCAGTTCCTGTATGTCGGCGCCCAGGTCGGAGTGTGGAGTTTCGTGATCCGTCTGACCATGGGCCTGGGCCATCTCGGCGAACGTCAAGCCTCGATGTATCTGATCGCCTCGTTCGTGGCCTTCTTCGTCGGCAAGCTGATCGCCAATGCCTTCATGCGCCATGCCCGGCCGGCCCAGGTGCTGTTTGTCTATGCCCTGCTGTGCATCGCGGCGCTGGCCTATGCCGTGACCGTGCACAACTTCAGTGCCGTCTACGCCGCCATCCTGGTCAGCGGCCTGCTCGGTCCCTGCTGGCCGACCATCTATGGCCTGACCGTCGACGGGCTGGGTCATGACCGTGCCTATGGCGGATCGGTTCTGGTGATGAGCATCAGCGGCGGTGGCATCGTGCCCTTGCTGCAGGGTTATGTTTCCGACGCCAGCGGCGGCAACATGCAGCTGGCCTACAGCGTGCCGCTGGCCTGCTTCGTGGTCATCGCCGGTTTCGCCGCCTACTGCCGACGTTCACCGGAACTCGCCCGTGGCGAGTTCGCGGATCAGCCGCAATGAGTCACTTCCTGGGCATCGATATCGGCACCCAGAGTACCAAGGCGGTACTGGTGGATGCCTCCGGCAAGCTGCGATCCTCCGCCAGCAAAAGCTATGAAGTGGACCGGCCGGCTCCATTGCATGCCGAACAGTGGCCCGAGGTCTGGTGGCAGGCGGTAGGCCACTGCATCGCTGCCTGTCTCGCGGAGATTGACGAGGAAACCCGTGCCGATATCCGCGGTCTCTGCATCAGCAGCCTCTATGGCGGTTCGGGGATACCGGTGGATGCGGATATGCAGCCTCTGCATCCCTGCCTGATCTGGCAGGATCGACGAGCCGAAGCCGAGGCTGAATGGGTCCGCCAGCATATCGGTCTTGATCGGCTCCAGGCCATCACCGGCAATGGCATCGACAGCTATTACGGTTTCACCAAGATACTGTGGCTGCAGCGACATCGCCCCGATGTCTGGGCGCGAACCCGGTATCTGCTGCCGCCCAACAGCTATATCGCCTGGTGCCTGACCGGCGAGGTGGCCATCGATCACAGCTCGGCCGGCAATATCGGCGGTATCTATGCCATCCATGCACGCACCTGGTCACAGGAGCTGCTGGATGCCATGGATATCCCCGTGGACAAGCTGCCCGGACGGCTCATCGATTCCACCGCCGTGGCAGGCCATCTGCAGACCGAGCTGGCCGAAACGCTGGGCCTGCCTGAAGGTCTGCCGATCCATATCGGCGGCGTCGATGCCGCCATCGCCACCTTCGCCGCCGGTGTGACCCGGCCCGGCCAACACGTGGCCATGCTGGGCACCAGCATGTGCTGGGGCTATATCGATGACAGCGATCAGGCTCCGCAGGGACTGGTCAGCTTTCCCTATGTGCTGGACGGCCGACGCTATCTGTACCGGTTCGGCGGAGCCCTCACCGCCGGTGGCGCCGTCAGCTGGTTCCGCGACCGGTTCTACCGCCCAGAACACCCCGAACTGAGCGAGGCGGAACTGCATCAGCGCATGGAAGCCGAGGCCGCTGCCACGCCGCCCACGGCGGACGGTCTGCTGTTTCTGCCCTATCTGATGGGAGAACGCAGTCCGGTATGGGATGCCCGTGCCAGTGCGGCCTTTGTGGGCCTGGGACTGCAGCATGGCCGAGGCCATCTGTATCGGGCCGTGCTGGAAGGCGTGGCGATGGCCTTGCGCCACAATATCGATGCCGGTACCGGCCCTGACGTCCATCTGGACGAGCGTCTGATCGTTGTCGGCGGCGGTGCCCATTCGGATCTGTGGATGCAGATCATCGCCGATGTCACCCAGCGCGATGTCTATACCATTGCAGAGCAGGTCGAAGCCGCGCTGGGAGCAGCCCTGCTGGCCGGCATCGGCGCCGGCGAGGTCAGTGCCGAGGCCATCCATGGTGGCTGGATCCATCTGCAGCGACGGGCCTCTCCGCAAACCGCCCACGCTTCGCGCTATCAGGCCCTCTTCGAGCTGTACCGCGAGCTCTACCCGGTGCTCAGGCCGCTGCAGCATCGCTTGCAGAAGCTGGGCGGCGCCAATTGACACCCTGACCAGGTTGCCGGCATGGCCTGGATTGACTCCATGCGGCCGGCAACCGGACCACGGCCCATGTGCCTGCGCCGACATCGACGGTGTCCGCCAGGTCCGGCGGCGCATGACCGGAGCATCATGATCGAGCCGGGATATCAGCCAATGCATCCCTTGTCGTCAGACACTCCGGCCATGATGGCCGCCAGCGATCAGGCCGACGGCTTTGCTGCCCGTGTCCGCTTGGGTGTCGATTCGGCAGCGCTCTTGGCCGAGGCCTGATCAGGTTCGCCGGCCTTGTCCGTTTTCACCTTGCGGCGTCTGGTGGCCGTTTTGACCGCAGCCGTCTCGCTCCTGGCCGCCTCGGCATCACGTACCGCCTTGCGGCGGCTGCCGTAAGGCAGCAGCGGCTGTCCCAGAGGACGCCAGGCATGACCATGACCGATTGCCAGCAGGGTGTCGGCCGCCGACGGACCGGCACTGCCCGAGGCGTAGTTGGGAAAGTCCATGGCCGGACTCTTGGCCCAGGCCTCGAGTATGGGCTGTACCGCCTTCCAGCAGGCCTCGACCATGTCAGCGCGCTGGAACAGCGTCGCATCACCCAGCATGCAGTCGTACAACAGGGTCTCGTAACCGACATTGGATTCACTGGGGAACCAGTCGGCATACTTGAAGTCCATCCGAACCGGAGCCAGCGCCATCTTGGGTCCCGGTTTTTTCACGTCGAACTGCAGGGAAATGCCCTCGTCCGGCTGAATCTGCAGGACCAGCCAGTCGGGACCGAAAGCATCCACTCCCGAGCTGCGGAAGGAGGCGATCGGCGCCGATTTGAAACGGATCGCGATCTCGGTGGTCCGTCGACCCATATGCTTGCCGGTGCGCAGATAGAACGGCACCCCGGCCCAGCGCCAGGTATCCACATTCACTTTCAAGGCGACATAGGTTTCAGTGGCCGATTCCGGCGACACGTTCGGCTCGTCCCGATAGGCCCGGCTCAAGGTCTGGTTGACAGCGCCGGCACCGTACTGGCCACGTACCGCATCCGCCGGCTCGATCGGCCGGATCGCCTCGATCACCTCGGCCTTGCGCTGGCGGATGGCTTCGGCGTCAAACGAGGAAGGCGCCTCCATCGCGACCATCGCCAGCAGCTGGAACAGATGGTTGGGGACCATGTCGCGCAGACAGCCGGTCTGCTCGTAGAAGGCACCGCGACCTTCCACCCCGACCGTTTCAGCCGCCGTGATCTGCACATGGTCGATGCGGTCGCGGTTCCAGCTGGGTTCGAACAGACCGTTGGCGAAGCGGAACGCCAGAATGTTCTGCACGGTCTCCTTGCCAAGAAAATGATCGATGCGGAAGATCTGGTCCTCGCGCAGCACCTTCCCGATCCGTGCATTGAGGGACATGGCCGAAGCCAGATCGTGCCCGAACGGCTTTTCGATCACCACCCGCCGCCAGCCACCGACGCTTGCCTCGTCGGCCAGGCCGGCAGCGCCCAGCCGGTCGATGATTTCGCCGAAAAAACGTTCCGGAGTGGCCAGGTAAAACAGCACGTTCGGCGCAATGCCGTACTGGCTGGCCAGTCTGGGCAATTGTTCCGCCAGGTTCCGGTAGGTGTCCTCCGCCAGAAAGTCGCCCGCTACGTAATGCATCGAGTCGGTCAACCGCGACCAGGCCTTGTCATCGAGCTCCTGCAACTGCAACTCGATATTGCGGGTGGCCACGAAACTCTTCATCGAGGCATGCAGATTGTTCAGCCAGGTCTCCACGCCGATATCGGCACCGTCGACACTGAGCACCGCGAACTGTTCCGGCAGCAGGCCGTTGCGGCTGAGGTTGTACAAGGCCGGTACCACCAGCCGCTTGGTCAGGTCGCCGCCGCCACCGAAGATCACCATGATGCAGGGATCCGGCTTGCGATCCGGCAGGGCACTGTCGCCAGCGGCCGCCGCATGGGCGTGGGAAGGGGCTATTGCAGGATCAGCCATCACGAGTTCCTTGAGATGAGTAGAGACAGGCAGCAGATACATTCAATCGCATCCATCATGTCGCCGGTGGTGGCGTTGCGCCGGTGGCCTTGCCGGCCTCCGCTTCCGCCAGCCTGAAGGCGGCATGGACCAGAGCCACGTGGGAAAAAGCCTGCGGGAAATTGCCCAGCTGGCGCTGCGACACGGGATCATATTCTTCGGCCAGCAGACCGACGTCATTGCAGAGCCCCACCAGCCGTTCGAACCAGGCCCTGGCTTCGGTGATCCGGCCCTGCAGGACGTAATTCTCGACCAGCCAGAAGCTGCAGGCCAGAAAGGCACCTTCTCCGCCTTGCAGGCCATCGACACCATCGCCGGTGTCGTAACGCATGACCAGCCCGCCACGGACCAGTCGCTGCTCGATGGCGGCCACCGTGGCTCGCATGCGTGGATCGGTGGCCTCGACAAAACCTACCAGCGGTGCCAGCAACAAGCTGGCATCCAGCGCCCGGCTGCCAAAGGACTGCACGAAATGGCCATCTTCGGAATCCACGCCCTTCTGGAGCACTTCCTTCCGGATACGGTCAGCCAGAGCCGCCCATCGCGTCCGATGATGGGCCGCGACCGGGCGCGGACTGTCAGCCGCCTGGCGAAAGGCCAGCCAGGTCATGATCCGGGAATGGGTGAAACACCGGGGTTCGCCGCGAATTTCCCACAGGCCCTCGTCCGGCTGCTGCCATATTGCTTCGAGGTGCAACATGAAGGACAGGCCGAGGCCGTCGTCACTGTCAGCCGATGCCGTCTCCGTCTCGCCGGTCACCGCCAGAATCCCGACCAGCTCGCCGAAAATATCCAGCTGCAATTGGGATGCCGCCGCATTGCCGACACGAACCGGTCTGGAATCCTCATAGCCCGGCAGCCAGGACAATTCATATTCATCAAGCCGCCGTTCGCCGGCCAGGCCATACATCACCTGCAGCTGCTCGGGACGGCCGGCCACGGCACGCCGGACCCATTCGCGCCAGGCCATGGCTTCATCGCGATAACCGGCTTTCAGCAAAGCCGACAAGGTCAGACTGGCATCGCGGATCCAGCAGTACCGGTAGTCCCAGTTGCGGGCGCCTCCCAGCTGTTCCGGCAATGAGGTGGTGGCCGCGGCGACGATACCGCCGGTCGGCAGATAACTCAGGCCCTTCAGCGTCACCAGCGAGCGACTGACCAGATCGCTCCACTCGCCGGCCCGTCGGCAGACCGACGACCAGCCGTGCCAGAAGGCCTCGGTCAGCTCCAGTTCGCGTCCGGCCTGCAGCGGAGCCGGCACCTCCCAATGCGATGCGTCATAGCCCAGCACCAGTGCGCGGACTTCACCGGCAGCCACCTCGAAGCGGGCCAGCATGGCTGCATCCTCGATCTCGACCTGATCGGCCCCGCGCAGCACCAGCCGATGCGGTCCGGCCACGGCGGTGACGGCACCGCAGCCCATCCGTCGCACGGCAGGCACGACACGACCATAGTCGAAACGCGGCAACAGCCGGCTGAGCAGTTCAACCCGGCCTTCGATGCCTTCGACCAGGCGGATCACGCTGGCGCTCTCCGCCGGATCCCCGGCCGGCTGGCGCTCCCGGCTGGGCATGAAGTCGATTACCCGGACCCGTCCGGTCTCGCAGACCCACAGGGTTTCCAGTACCAGGCTGCCATCGCGGTACTGGCGACTGGCCTGGGCTGGCCGGGTCGGTTGCAGCGACCAGTGGCCATGGCGGTCATCGCCCAGCAAGGCCGCGAAACAGGCCTCCGCGTCGAAGCGAGGCAGACACAGCCAGTCGATCACGCCATGCCGGCTGACCAGGGCGGCGCTGCGGCAGTTGCCGATCATTGCATAGTCTTCGATCGAGCCTGCCATCGCGGCCTTCCTCCAAAGCTATCCCGGATCACCTCATGCCCGGGTGCGAGCCTGGGACATGAGGTCGCATCATACGCCCGATCGCGGGCCGGTTCCTGCTGGCACCTGAATTGCCGCCGCCAGCAGCAGAGCCAGGCCATGTCGAACCGCACTTGGTAAGCCCCGGCGTAGGCGCTAAGGTCAAGGGCTTGTCCTGCTGACTGGCTCCCATACCCATGAATCTTCGCCGTTCCCTGCTCGCTGTCGCCTGCGCGCTCAGCCCCGGCCTGTTGCTGGCCAGCCCCGCTCAGGATCCCCGCATCGCCCCGCTGCTGACCGAACTTGGCAAGGCTCGTCATATCGGTGCCGTGGCGATCTCGCCCGATGGCCGGCATCTTGCCTGGGTGATCAATGAACATGGCCAAGACAGTATCCAGCTGGCCGATGCCGAGGGACAGCACGTGCATCACATCGGTGCCGGGAACACTCCAGCCGAATGCGCTGAAAAAGGCATCGCCTGGAATCCGGATTCGACCCGGCTTGCCTTTCTGTCCCGCTGCGGAGACCCGGCACATGCTCAGGACGATATCTACAGCGTGGATATCCGCCAGCCCGACAGTCCCCACCGCTGGACCCACCTGCACGGCTATGTCAGCAGCCTGAGCTGGGCGCCTGACGGGCGTCATCTCGGTTTTCTGTATGTCGCCGGAGCCAGCCGTGTCGCCAGCGCGCTGGCGGCCGCCAAGCCCGCGGAAGGCGAGATCGGCGTGGATGGCCTGGAAGTGCAGCAGGTGATGAGCCTGGACACGGCCACAAGCCATCTGCAGGCGCTGACCGCCGCGACCAGCTATGCCTATGAATTCAGCTGGGCACCCGCCAGCGACCGCATTGCGTATACCGCCGCCCCGCCCCCGGGCGACAACAACTGGTGGGTGGCCAGGCTGTACACCGCACCGGCCCATGCTGGCGGGCAGCCACGGCTGGTGCTTGATTCGTCGACCGATACCTCGTCCCTGCACGGCCTGCAGATCGCGCTGCCGCGCTGGTCACCCGATGGTCGGCAGCTGGCCTTTGTCGGCGGTCTGATGAGCGACCAGGGCTTTACCGGCGGCGATATCTACGAGGTCGCCGCCACCGGCGGGAAGGTGATCGACACCATGACCGGCAGCCATCTGACGGCCAACTGGTTCCAGTGGCAGGGCAACCGCCAGCTGCTGATCAACGGCATGGTCAATGGCCATGCCCAGGTGACCCGTGGTCGGCTTGAGGCTTCCGGAGCCCTGCAATGGCAGCCGCTGTTCACCCTGGCAGCCTCGATCGGTGACGGCAGCGCCGTGGGCGGCCTGTCGCTGTCGGCGGATGGCCATCATCTGGCCTATATCCAGAGCGACTTCGACCATGCCTGGGAGGTTCATGCCGGACCCTTGTCCAGTACTCCGCCGCCCGCGGTCACAGCCTACAACAGCCAGCTCCGACCGGCCTGGGGCCAGGCGCGCTCGGTGGAATGGGACAACGAGGGCCAGCATGTCCAGGGCTGGCTGCTGTATCCGGCCGGCTATGATCCGAACAAGCACTATCCAATGGTGGTCAGCATCCACGGCGGCCCTTCCGGTGCGGTCCTGCCGGCATGGCCAAGTGTCGGCTACGGTGCGGCGCCGCTGGCCGCGCTGGGCTATTTCGTGCTGATGCCGAATCCTCGCGGCAGCTACGGCGAGGGCGAATCCTTCGTCCAGGCCAACCGCAAGGACTTCGGCCATGGTGATCTGCGCGACATCCTGGCGGGTGTGGATCAGGTCGAAAAGCTGGTCCCGGTAGACGACCAGCGCCTGGGCGTGACCGGCTGGAGCTATGGCGGCTACTCGACGATGTTCGCCGTGACCCAGACCCATCGCTTCAAGGCCGCCGTGGCCGGTGCCGGCATTGCCGACTGGCAGAGCTATTACGGCGAGAACTTGATCGACCAGTGGATGAAACCCTTCTTCGGTGCCAGCGTCTATGACGATCCGGCCGTCTATGCCAAGAGCTCACCGATCAGTTTCATCAAGCAGGTGACCACCCCGACCTTGGTCGTGGTCGGCGATCGCGATGCCGAGTGTCCGGCACCGCAGTCCTTCGAATTCTGGCATGCCCTGCGCGCCCTGAAGGTGCCGACCAGCCTGGTGGTCTACCCTGGCGAAGGCCATCATTTCGTCAATCCGCAGCATCAGCGCGATGTGCTGCAGCGGGCGCTGGAATGGTTCCAGCGTTATCTGCCTGCCAGCCACTGAACGCCATCGCCCGGGGCCGGAAGGCTCCGGGCGGCTTGCATGCCATGTCCTGTCACCGAACAGGCTTGACCTTGCCCTATGTGTATGGTTGTATTGATACACATGGATGCATCACTTCTCATCATTCAACCGACGGCTTCGGATCCGATCTATCGACAGATCGTGGATCAGTTGCGGCGGCTGATTGCCAGTGGCCAGCTGGTCAGCGGTGAAACGCTGCCATCGGTCCGGGAAGTCGCCGGTTTCCACGCCATCAATCCCATGACTGTCTCGCGCGCTTACGGCCTGGCTGAATCCGAAGGCCTGCTGGAGCGCCTGCGCGGCAAGGGCATGGTGGTTGCTGCACGCCGCGGGGGCGGCGACAGCGAAGCCGAACGTCTGCGATTGCTGGAGCCGGCCCTGCTCGATCTGAGCCGCAAGGCGCAGGAGCTGGAGCTGGCCGCCGCCCCCGTACTGGAACGGTTGCAGCAATTGCTCGGCACTCCATAAGCCCATTCCGGGCCGTGCCGGTCTGACCGCCGGTACGGTCCATTCGTCACGCAGGTGTCCAGGGAACCACTGTCATGACCGCCATCGTTGAAGCACACGCCGCCTATGCCATGCAGGCTCTGGACCTGAGCCAGGCCTATGCAGGACACACCGTGCTGGATCGACTGAAGCTCATTGTCGAACCGGGGCAGGTACTGGGTCTGGTCGGTCGCAACGGTGCAGGCAAATCCACCCTGCTGCGACTGCTGCTGGGCCTGACCCAGCCTCAGACAGGCCAGGCCTGGGTGTTTGGCGACCCGGCGCTCAAGCTGTCCGATGCCGTCAAACAGCGCATCAGCTATGTGCCCCAGCAGCCCGACGCCATGGCCTGGCTCAGTGCCGGCCAGTTGATGGACTTTGTCGGCCGCTTCTATCCCCGCTGGGATGCGGCCTATGCGCAAGACACCCTGCAGCGCTGGAACATCGACACCAACAAGCTGATGGCCAAGCTGTCGCCCGGCGAGCGCCAAAGGGTCGATCTGGTGCGGGCACTGGCCTCGCAGCCGGAGCTGCTGGTACTGGACGAACCGGCCGCCGCGCTGGATCCGGTCGCACGCCGCGAACTGCTGCGCGAGATCGCCCTGCGCGCCGGCGAAGCCGGCACCACAGTCGTGTTTTCCACCCATATCGTCTCCGACCTGGAACGGGTCGCCTCGCATATCGCCTTTCTGCACCAGGGCCGGCTGCTGCTGCACTGCCCGGTCGATGACACCAAGGAACGCTACGCCCGGCTGTGGCTGCCGCCGCGCTTCGCAAGCGTGATCGGCGAGATCCCGGCGCTCAGCCATCGACGCCATGCCGATGGCAGCAGCAGCCTGGTGATCGAATGTGACGAAGACCAGCACTGGCATCAGGCCGTGACGCTGGAAGGTGCACGACTCGATGTGCTGGGACTGGAGGATCTGTTTGTGGAGATCGCCGAATGAATGCCGTGCTCGACCGGATCCTGCCGCTACGGGCCGTCCGCCCCTGGCGGGCCCGCTTCGGCATCGGCTTGTGGTTGTGCGGTCTGATCTCGACCCTGGTCCTGCTGACCATCTTTCATGGCATGGATCAGCACGGCGCATCAGTGGCTGGATTTTGGCTTGCACTGTACTGCGCGGAGCTGCTTTTCGCATGGTGTATATTTCCTTCAGCCACCCTGCTTCTGGCACTGGACAGCCATCGCCTGCGCATTCCAGGCGCCGCCCTCAAGACGTTCTCGACTTTGCTATGGCTGGCCTTGCTGTGCATCGTTCCAGCATCCGTGGCATTTTATTTTGCAGGTATATCCATATGGACATCCTCGCTTTCCATTGCCTGCGCCATCATGGTCGGATTGACCGCACTGTGGGTGCCCCGATGGATATTCGTGATCGGCTGCTGGACACCTTCTCTCATCGGTAGAAGCGTCTATCTCAAGGACCATATGTCCTTGGAGCATACCTCTGAGATGAACACCTGTCTTGGCGTCCTGCTGCTGGCCCTACTGGCAGTCTGCATCGGATTCGCCCGGCATTATTTCCGCTATGGCATGCCGGACTCAGGGCTGAAAGCCCCTATGATTCTGCAATTGCGCAGCTCCAACTACAGCTGGTCTGGCATCGGCAGCAAACAGAACCTGGCCCTGACCTGGAAATGGATGCAACCCAGAACCGACATTCGTCGCGGTGGTCCGCATCGTCCCGTCTACAGTCTGCGTATCCTGCTGGGAGGCGCCTTCAATCCGGTGCATTGGAACTACTACCTCAAACTCATCGGTTTCATCGCCATCTACCCTGCCCTGTTCATGGTGTTCACCTCGCTACTGCACTCCAAGGATCTCTCCGAATTGGGCCAAGCATTCTTCATCGGCACCATCTACGGACTTTTTGGCTCCGGGATAACAATGATCGCCATCTATAATGCGGTATCACCGGGACTGACCGTACGCCGGCGATGGCGCCAGGACAGCAGCGAACTCGCGCTGATGGCCTTGTTGCCTGGACTGGGCCAATCCGACACGACATCGCTCAACGTGCTGCGCACCCTGACATTCAGCAAGCCGGCCTGGGTGCTGGCGGCGGCTCTGTTGTTCGATCTGGTCATCGCCTGCCTGCATCCGCTCTATCTCTCCTCTGCGGGACTGATCGCTCTGATCCTGCTGACGGGCTATGCAGCAGGCATTGTCGGCGCGCTCTATCCGATCACCCATTGCGCGGAATTGAACAAGACGCACCGCTGGCTGGCCAGTCTCGGCGCGATCCTGGTGTTTTGCCTCGGCTACAGTACGCCGATCATACTGATGGGTACCACAGATGTCGCCGATACCCGCACCTGGACTTATCCACTGATGCTTGTGGATATCCTGGCCCAGCTGGCCGCCATCCTGATCCTGATCATCGTGGCCTGTCGCTGCTGGCAACGCCTGCAAGCCATGCCGCACCCCTTCCTGGCACGCTGAAACCTGGCGATTGCGCCATGCCGGCCCCCGGCTTAAGCTCGCCGGGGTTCGCACAGGCACAAGGTGGCAGGCAGGATGAAGATCATCGATCGCTGGCTTCAGGGCTGGGCCTGGACAGTGGCCCCTCGCGAACTGCATCGCCCTCAGGTGATCCCGCGTATTCGCATCGTGCTGGGTGGTCTGATCATGCCGCTGACTGCCATCTCCTGGTGCAAGCGCCTCGCTTTGCTGCTGCTGCCAGTTCTTGTGCTGCTGGCTGTGGGTATCATCACGGGCCGACCGGCAGGCGGCGAGTACGGTCACCTGCTGAGCCAGATCTGGAACGACTGGGCTGGCGGACTCACCACCGGCTGGGTCCAGCTCGGCAGTCTCGGCCTGGTCGGCATGACCGCCCTGCAACTGCGTCGACACTGGCAGGCACCAGATCACGGCCTGGGCACGCTGGCCCTGCTGCCGGGGCTGGGCACGGCCCCGCAGATCCATCGCGACCTGCTCCGTGCCGCCATCCTGCCGCCGCTGCGCTGGCTGCTGGCTCTGGGCCTGCTGGAGCTGATCGCCAGCATCACCGCCTCGCGTGGCGCGCTGGCGGCTCTGCTGGTCTTCGCCAACGTGTTCGGCAATACGCTGACCCTGATCACTCTGGCGCTGTATACCTTCAGCGGCCGCCGGTTGCCGCCTCTGGCACTGGGCCTGATCCTGGCCAGTCTGGCCCTGCTCAGCCTGCTGGGCTTTGCCCTGCCCGACTGGCTCAGCCATGGCGGCATGGTTGCCGCAGCCGCCGGCATACCTTTCTTTGGTCTGCTGTGGATCAGCCATTACGGCGCCATGGCCTGGATGGTACTGATGGGCTGGGCCAATCTGTTCGATCGACCGCATCCATTTCTGCCCAGCCCCTGAGTCCACCAACTGTCCACAGGCTTGCCCACAGCTTTTCCACTAATATTGGCCCATTCATCCACAATCGGCCGTTGGGCCGTTCCAGATCCGGATTTCTGCTGTCTGTCGGGAGCTTTATTGCCGTCAGGCTGTGGACAACTTCAGCCTCCCGCCACCACTGCACCTGCTGATCCGCACTGACAGCCCGCCGTCATCAGCCGAGGCGCGAACGGCATCTAGGCAGCATGCGAAACGCCGACATGCATAAAGTCGTCGTTTCCTTGCCATCTAAAGGCCGTCAACATGAACCGACATACCTGGTGCCCATCCGGCAGAACAGGGGCGGGAAAGGATGCACGGGCGCCCCGGATCACGTCTGAAACAGATCACCCTGAGGCGAACGTTTGCGCGGTGGCAGGAAAGCCGAGGTATTGAGCACCAGCGCCGCCCTGTCGAGCAGTCCATGCTGACGCATGGCGACCTCGAAACGACGTCGTATCAGCTGCGCAAACAGGCCCTGGCCCTGCATGCGATGCCGGAAATCGCTGTCGTAATCCCTACCGGCGTGCAGCTGCTGGATCAGACTCATGACATGCGATGCCCGTTGCGGGTAATGCCGGGCCAGCCACTCACGGAACAGGCCCTTCAACTCATGCGGCAGCCGGATCGTGCTGTAGCCCGCGCTGTCGGCGCCGGCCTCGGCCGCCTTCTCGATGATGGCTTCGATATCACGATCATTCACTGCGGGAATGATGGGCGAAACCAGCACCCCGACCGGAATGCCGGCCCGGGCCAGCTTCCTGATGGCCTGGATCCGCCGGTGCGGGGCACTCGCGCGCGGTTCAAGTCTTGCGGCCAGACGGTTGTCCAGAGTGTTCACCGAGATGAAGACCCGCACCCCGTCAAACGCAGCCAGCTGCCGCAGCAGATCCAGGTCCCGCTCCACCATCGCGTTCTTGGTGACGATGGTGCATGGATGCCGGCACTCGACGAGCAGTTGCAGAATCTCGCGTGACAAGCCCCATTGCCTCTCGATCGGCTGGTAGGGATCGGTATTGCTGCCCATATTGATGGGGCTGGGCCGGTACCCCGATCTGGCGAGCTCTTTTCGCAATACCTCGGCCAGACCCGTCTTTGCTGTCAGCCGGGTTTCGAAATCCAGACCCGGTGAAAGATCGAGATAGGCGTGGGACGGACGTGCGTAGCAATAGGCACAGCCATGCTCGCAGCCCCGATAGGGGTTGATCGCCTGATCGAAGGGAACATCGGGAGAATCATTGCGGCTGATCGCTGACCGTGGTGTCTCGATGGTGACCCGGGTGGCGACCTGCTCCGGCTGCGGGCTCTCACCGTCCCCGGGCCAGCCGTCATCCTCGGCATGATAATGGCGCTGCTCGAATCGTCCGGCCGGGTTGGTGACCAGCCCTCGGCCACGGACCAGCGGCTTGGGTGTCGGCTTGTCATTCATCCGCCCATGATAGAAGTTCGAAGTCGCAGAACCTGAGACGCCGAGACGCGTGGCAGGCATTCCGTTCCTGCCGCACCGCCGGCCCTGACCAAGCCGGACGCCCCTCCGGCACCCTCCCACATTGACCCGGGCAGCCATGACAGCTACAGTACATGCAATCCCAACCGCCACGCCAACCGGCGAAAAGCTCGCTGGTCCATCGCAAGGAGTCGGCCCCATGTCCCGGATCAACACCCATTCCCTGGTATCCCTCAGCCTCGCCAGCGCCGAACGGCTATGCGACCTGGCGATCGATGCGGCCCACCATCACCAGACCCTGATCAGTGTCGCCGTCGTCGATGCCAGCGGTCAATTGCTGGCCTTCCGCCGCATGGATGCCGCCATACTGGTATCGATTGATGTCTCCATCGGCAAGGCCCGCACCGCCGCACATATCGGCAAGCCGGCAACGGTATTCGAGCAGATGATCAACCAGGGCCATCCTGCCCTGCTTTCCATCAACGGCCTGACACCGCTGGCAGGTGGCCTTCCGGTCATCCTGGAGGAAGTCGTGATCGGCGCCATCGGCATCAGCGGTGCCAGTGGAGAGGTCGATGAAGCCATCGCTTCGCAGGCCGTGCAGGCCTTGAGCGCCGTACCGTCATAAACGGGGAGGACGACGATTCGGCATCAGAACCTCTGATGCGATCGGCATATGGATCACATCACCTTATCATGCATAAACATGGGAACCACCAGGAATTCGCCGGACAAAATATCAAATATTTATGGATGCCTATACATATAGACATTTTTTTATAATAAGTCCATGACCTGTCTCAAACCCATGATCACATACCGCTTTCACCAGCGAAGCGGCAGATATGCAGACTTCACCATCGGTGTCTGACGGCGATCCCCGTGCCGGCGCTTCCGGCGGGAAGCTAAACTGTAGCCTTTCCAGTCTGGCTCAAGCCTGTGCCCACTACTGAATCCCGTGTCTCTCTGACCTTGCCGGAGCCCGGCTGCATCCATTGCTGGTGGCTGCCCTACCAACGTGGGCAGGCAAGAGCCCCCCTGTTGGAGCTGCTTGCCCGTTATCTGCAGGTGACCCCCGAGACCATCGTGCTGGAATACGGAGCGCAGGGCCGTCCCCGGCTGGCTGGCCCTCTGGCTGGAAAACTGGATTTCAACTGGAGCCACAGTGGCCAACATGCCGCGATTGCCATCGCCTGCGGCATGCAGGTCGGTATCGACATCGAGTCCCGTCGTCGTCGACCACGCATGCTGGAGCTGGCCCGGCGCTATTTCGCCCCCGCGGAAAGCGACGCATTGGAGCAACTGGAGCCTCAGCGCCAGGAATCCGCTTTCTGGGCTTTGTGGACAGGCAAGGAGGCGGTACTGAAGGCCACAGGCAGCGGCATTTCGCACGGCCTGCACCGTATCAGTTTCCTGCCGTTGCTGAATGGCTGTCCGCTGGAAACCGTTGACGGCCGCCCGGCAACTGACTGGCAGCTGCGCCGGCCGGAACTGGATCCGGAATACAGCGTGGCAATAGCCTGGCAGGGGGTATCCGCCGAGGTGATCATCTACCGCATGAACGACTGAACCCACCGTTTCGGACAACAAAAAACCCGCCTCTCTCGAGGCGGGTTTCGAACTCTACCTGCAGACGGTTTTATTCGTCGTCGGCAAAGCTGATCTTGGTCAGACCGTAGCTTTTCGCATCAGCCAGCACCTGGGCCACCGACTGGTAAGCCGCCTGATCAGCTGCATGGATCTGCAGCTCGGGCTGGTTGGTCTGCTGGGCGATGACTGCGATCTGGGCGCGCAGGCCCAGCTCGTCGACAGGGGTGCCATTCCAGTAGATGGCCCCCCCCTGGTCGATCTTCACCTTGATCGGATCGGGCGGGTTGGTCGGATTCTGCACGTTGGGGTTGGGCTGCGGCAGATCGATCTTCACCTTGTGCTGCAGCAGGGGCGCAGTGATCATGAAAATGATCAGCAGCACCAACATCACGTCGACCAGTGGCGTGACGTTGATTTCCGACATCGGGCCCTTGGACTGCCCTGAACTGAATGCCATAGCCTTTAATCCTTGCCCGTCGTGATGAAGCCGACGTGGACCATGCCCTGATCCTTGGCATCGCCAAGAATCTGTCGCACGACCTTGTACGGGGTGTCCTTGTCAGCGCGGATCTGCAGTTCGGGCTGCGGCGACTTGGCCGCCGCAATCGCGAACTGCGACTTCAACTCGGTTTCCGATACCGGGTTGTCCGCCAGGAACAGGGAGCCGTCCTGCTTCACGGCCAGATCGATCGGCTCGATCGGCTCGTGATCCTCCTTGTGAGGATTCGCAATGGGCAGAACCACCTGAACTTTGTGCGACATCAACGGCGCCGTGATCATGAAGATGATCAGCAGCACCAGCATCACGTCAACCAACGGCGTGACGTTGATTTCCGACATCGGACCGCCGGAATTACCACCGGTGCTCATCGCCATGATTCAGCTCCTCAGAGGCTCGAGCTGACGCGCGAACCAGTTGCGAAGTAATCGTGCAGGTCATGCGCGAATTCGTCGAAACGGGCGTAGGTCAGACGGTTGGAGCGGCTGAAGAAGTTGAAGGCCAGCACGGCAGGGATGGCGGTGAACAGACCGAAAGCGGTCATGATCAGCGACTCGCCGACGGGGCCGGCCACCTTGTCCATCGACGCGCTGCCCGAAGCGGCGATACCGATCAGGGCACCGTAGATGCCCCACACGGTACCCAGCAGACCCACGAAGGGGGCAGCGGAACCGACGGTGGCCAGCACGGTCATGCCGCTTTCCAGACGCAGGCTTTCGCGAGCCACGGCCTGACGAAGGGCGCGATCGACGAAGTCGGAACGGCTCAGGGTCTCGGCCAGACGGCCACCGGCGGCACTCTGGTGATGGGCGGCGGCGAAAGCGGCGTCCAGAGCGATCTTGGAGAAGGGTTCGCTCTTGGGCTGGGCTTCCAGCTCCTGGATGGCCTGCTGGCCCTTGCCGTTCCAGAAACCGCTGATGACCTTGTCGGCACGGGCACGCACCGAGGTATTGCGGATCGCGTTGACCACGATGCAATACCAGGACGAGACCGACATCACGACGAGGACGATGAAGACGATCCAGCCCATCGCGTCGAAGTGGTGCACCAGATGGTCAAAGCCCATCTGCTGCATCGCGGCGGCGTTGGAGGTGCCGGCACCGGGGGCTGAGGGAGTGGCAGAAGAATCTTGGAACATAACGCTACCTTTGCAATGAAGTCAGACGTTGGGACGACTAAGTTGGAATTACATCTGGTTCAGGCTGAAAGAAATCGGTACGCGAACGTAACTTTCGACCTTCTGCCCATTCTTGACGCTTGGGTTGAAACGATACTTGCGGACGGTTTCCTCGGCAGCCCGGTCAAGCTCGCGATAACCGCTGCTGGTCTCGACCTGGATGTCCTTGACCGTACCGTCGGTCGCCACCAGCACCATCAGGGTGACCGTACCCTCATGCCGTTGGCGGATCGCCTGCGGCGGATAACGGACCGCTACCTTGGTGTTGTAGCTCGTATCCTGACTGCCGGCAATATCCTGAGGCGGCGCCGGAGGCGCGGGCGGAGCAGGCGGAACCGGCGGCGTCGGATTCGCGGTCGCCTCTTCCACCGGCGGTGGCGGCTGCGGCGGCGGCGGCTGCGGCGGCGGCTTGACCATCTTCACCACCTTCGGCGGCGGAGTCTTCGGCGGCTCCGGCGGCGGCGGCGGCGGCGGCGGCGGCGGCGGCGGCGGCTCGATGAAGTTGATCTGGACGGTCTTTTCCTTCTGCTTGACCTGCTGCTTGGGCGGCGCGGCAGGCGCAACCAGCAACAGGAAGGCGAATGCATGCAACACGATAGCAACCGCCATCGCGATGGTGCGCCTCCAATTAAACGGCTGCGAGCCGGTTGATTCGATAGTTGAGGCCATCAGTCACTTTCAGTTAAGAACGTTGCAATCAGAAAAGTCCATACCGCGCTCCCCTCAGCAAGACGTCTAGATAGCTCTTGCTGCGTTGCGGTACATGGTAGGTGAAGTTAACGGTACAACAGCCCGAAGGGTTTGTATAGCACCAGAAAGTCGGGGTTCAGCCAGACTGTGAACAGAATCCACGGACGTCTGGACATCATGTCCCTGTGGCGATACGCATATCCCTTCGGGCGACAAGCCTTGGCGCTTACTGGTTGCCTGACTTCTTGAGCCAGGCCTTGGCCTTCTCTGCCGTTTCCGGGTAACCGGCAGCCTGCTTCATGGCAGCGATGGCACCGGCACGGTTTTTCAATCCGCGTTCGGACTGGGCCAGCATCACATAAGCATTGCCCTTGTGAGCGTAGCCTTTGGCGATGCCATCCTGGATGTATTTTTTCGCCGCAGCGAACTTGTTCTGGGTCAGCAGGATCTGGGCGGTCTTGATCGCGGGTTCGCCATCATTGGCCTGCGGGATGGCCTTCTCGTAGGAAGCCAGAGCCGCGGCCGAATCATCGGCCAGATAGGCGGCATCGCCGGCCAGCACATTGTTGGCGGCATTGTCGTCAATGATGCCCTTGGCCTGACCTTCCTTCAGCACGGCCAGCGCCTTGGCGGCATCCGGCTTGCTGTCGGCACTCTCCTGGCCACTGATCAGATACATCTTGGCCAGCATCACGTAACTCTTCTCGTCCGTGAGGTGCCCGCCTGCACGTGCCTTTTCCAGAGCCGCAATCGCCTTGGGGTATTGATGGGCATTGGCGTAAACAGCGACGGCATTCTGCAAGGCCTGCGGATCTTCAGGATGCGCATCCAGTTCCTGCTGCGCCAGAACCCCGGCCTGATCGCTCTGTCCGGTCTCGTTGTAGCTGGCCATCAGCACCGAATTCCAGCTCGGATTCGGCGTGGTGGTCATCGATTGCGCTTTCTTGATCGCGGCGATGGCTTCGGGATACTTCTGCAGACCGTAATAGGCCTGGCCTTCCAGCGCGTAGGAATCGGCGGTCTCGCGCTTGCCTTCGGTACGCCATTTCTGGATGGTATCGATACCCAGCTGTTCCTGATGATCGGCGATATAGAACTGGGCTAGTTCGTATTCCAGCTGGAAATAAGCCTCGTTCGGCAGTGCGCCGCCGTCCAGCGACTCCTTCAGCAAGCTGATGCCGCCCTTGAGATCACCGGCCTTGTAATCGAGGTTGGCCAGGCCCTGCTGAGCCAAGGCCTTGGCGTATTTGCTCTTGCTGTGGTCCACGATGGACTGCAGCAACGGCGTGGCCTTGGCGGTATCACCTTCATTGGCGGCATTCAGACCGTCATTGAGATTCTTCTGATCCTTCTCGCTGCTGAGATCAGGCTTGGGATCCTTGCGAGTGGCATCCGGGTAGAGTGCCTGCGGCTTGGCCTGATCCGCATGCTTGGCCAGCGCCAGGCCCGGGATCGTTGCGACGGAGCCGCACATGATTGCCGCCGTCAAAAACCGATACAGGATGCTGCGCTTCATACCCGGATGTTCCTCTGTATGTGAATGATATGTGTCATGACATTGATGACAACCAGCCTTAGAGCGTAACCGCATACACGACTCAATAACAAGCCGAACACCCCAATCAGCAATCCATTTTAAATTCAATATGTTACATATAAGTGAATTCTGGCGAATTGCACGATCCAGAATTCGCTCAGTCTGCCGTGGACGACAAACAAAAAAACGGGCGGGCCGCATGATGCGCCCCGCCCACCGTGTCGGCAGATGTTCGCTGCCTGATCAGATGTCCAGATTGGCGACCCGCAACGCATTGGTCTCGATAAAGTCGCGCCGGGGCTCGACTTCCTCTCCCATCAGCATGGAAAACATTTGATCGGCGGCCACCGCATCCTGAATGCCGACCTGCAACATGCGCCGGGTATCCGGATTGACCGTGGTATCCCACAGCTGCTCAGGATTCATTTCACCCAGGCCCTTGAATCGCTGGATGCTGCGACCTTTCTTTGCCTCTTCCAGCAACCAGCGGGTCACATCGGCGAACGTCAAAACTCCGCGCGAACCCGAACCACGGCGTACCACTGCATCATCCTGGATCAGGCCATGCAAGGCCGCGCTGATCCTGGCGATAGGACGGAAATCGGTACCGGTGAAAAAGCCCTGCGGCAGCAGCCAGGTATGGCTGAGCCCATGTTGCTCGCGGACTACCTCGATCGCGGCCGCGCTCTGTTCATGAATCGCCGGCCGCAGGCTGAACCGGTAGCGCGGTTTGCCCAGACCGCTGGCCGCCAGACGCCGGGTCAGCTCATCCAGCCAGCCCTGCATCTCCGTTTCCTGGTGCCACCAGGCCGGATCAAACGGCGTCGCTTCGACCATCGCCGTCAATACCGCACTGTCGAAACGATGTCCCAACCGGGAGATCTGGTCCAGAGCCTGCTGATAATCGCGGAGCAGAGTTTCCAGCGCCTCCCCACTGATCGGGGGCGCATCGGCACTGTATTGCAGCTCGGCATTGTCGACCGCGCTTGAGATCAGATAGGCATTGAGCGCTGCGTCATCCTTCAGGTAAAGCTCTTGCTTGCCCTGCTTGACCTTGTACAAGGGCGGCAGGCCGATATAGATGTGGCCACGTTCGATCAGCTCCGGCATCTGCCGGTAGAAGAAGGTCAGCAGCAAGGTACGGATATGCGAGCCGTCAACGTCCGCATCGGTCATGATCACGATGCGGTGATAGCGTAGCTTGTCGGGGTTGTAGTCGTCCTTGCCGATTCCGGTGCCCAGTGCCGTGATCAGCGTTCCGACTTCGGCGGAGGCCAGCATCTTGTCGAAACGGGCCTTTTCCACGTTGAGGATCTTGCCCTTCAGGGGCAGCACCGCCTGGGTCTTTCGATTGCGGCCCTGCTTGGCCGAGCCACCTGCAGAGTCACCCTCGACCAGAAACAGTTCGGACAGGGCCGGATCCTTTTCCTGGCAGTCTGCGAGCTTGCCCGGCAAGCCGGCAATGTCCAGCGCGCCCTTGCGACGGGTCATTTCGCGGGCCTTGCGGGCCGCCTCGCGTGCGCGGGCCGCATCCACCGCCTTGGAAGCAATCGCCTTGGCCTCCGCGGGATGTTCCAGCAGGAACTCGCTCATCTTTTCGTTGACGGCCTGTTCGACGGCCGTCTTCACTTCGCTGGAAACCAGCTTGTCCTTGGTCTGCGAAGAAAACTTCGGATCCGGCACCTTGACCGACAGCACGGCGATCAAGCCTTCGCGCATATCGTCCCCCGAAGGCGCGATCTTGGCCGATTTGGCGATGCCCGAACGCTCGATATAGCCTTGCAGCGAACGGGTCAGTGCGGTACGGAAACCGGTCAGATGGGTACCGCCATCCCGCTGCGGAATATTGTTGGTGAAACAGTAGACGGCTTCCTGATAGGAATCCGTCCATTGCATCGACACCTCCACCGTGATCGCGTCCTGCAAGGCAGTCAGGCTGATCACGTTCTGATGCAGCGGCGTCTTCAATTGAGCCAGATGCTTCACGAAGGAAGCGATGCCCCCTTCATAGGCAAACACGTCTTCCCTGCCCTCCCCGCGCTCATCCCGCAGGATGATGCTGACGCCCGAGTTGAGAAAGGCAAGTTCGCGCAACCGCTTGGCCAGAATATCGTAGTGGAACTCGACATCCGAAAAGGTCTGGGGACTCGGCAGAAAACGGACGGTAGTGCCACGCGTCGTTGCCGGCCCGACCTCGCGGATCGGCGCCAGCGGTTCCCCCAGAGCATATTGCTGCTGGTACTCATGTCCGTCACGACGGATGGTCAGCCACAAGCTGTCGCTCAGCGCATTGACCACGGAGACGCCGACACCATGCAGTCCACCCGAAACCTTGTAGGAATTGGCATCGAACTTGCCGCCGGCATGCAACACCGTCATCACCACTTCCGCGGTGGAACGACCTTCTTCCGGATGGATATCGACAGGAATACCACGACCATTGTCGCTGACGCTGACCGAGCCATCTTCCAGGATCGAGACTCGCACCTGATCACAATAGCCAGCCAAGGCTTCATCAATCGCATTGTCAACGACTTCGAACACCATGTGGTGCAGACCGGTACCATCGTCGGTGTCCCCGATATACATACCGGGACGCTTGCGGACGGCTTCCAGGCCCTTGAGAACTTTGATGTTGCTCGAATCGTAATTTGTATTCATGCGTGGTCCGTGAAGTGGCTGCCGCAGGCTGATGCCATGGCGCACAACCGTAAGCGGTATCAGTGTTGACCATTATAGCAAAGTCGGTTATAGCCGGCTTGTGGGACTCAATTCAGGGGCTCCATCGACATCACCGCGCCATGTTCCACGTGGAACATCCTGGTCTGCGGCCACCCTGCTCCGCCGGGAGGATGCGTCCCCGTCACCAGTATCTGTTGATCATGCTCGGCCAGCAGCGCCCAAAGTGCTTGTTGGTGCCGGTCATCCAGCTCGGATGCAAGATCGTCCAGACAAAACACCGGCCACTCGTCCTTGACCTGTTTGAACTGACCGCATTGAGCCAGATACAGACTCAAGGCCACCAGCTTTTCCTGGCCACGGGAAAAATATTCCTTGCCAGGCGCATGCTCGAAGGCAATGCCAAGATCAGATCGATGGATACCATGCCGGGTATGGCCCCGCACCACGTCGCGCTCGCGTGCTGAAGCCAGCTGTTCCAGCAAGGACTGCTGCTCGGGCCAGCCTTGCTGGTAACTCAGGCTGACGGCGCCAAGTTCAGGCAACAATGCGGCCACCACGGCAGCAAGCGGTTGGCGCAAGGATTCGACATAGGTGCGGCGGTAATGGTTGATGGCCTCACCGCTTATCGCCAATTCGTGTTCCCACGGCTGGTATAGCCGATCATCATGTCGGTGAGCCGAACGCAGCAAGGCATTGCGTTGTTTCAAGGCTCGCTGATATCGCCGCCAATCAGGCAGAAATGCATGTTCCACGTGGAACAGACCCCAATCCAGAAAGCGACGACGCTCCTCAGCAGCCCCTGAAACCAAAGCATGTGAGCCTGGTGAAAAGCACACTACAGGGCAGTGCAACACCAGATCACCGAGACTGGCATCGACACCATCAACTCGAGCTTCCCAGCGCCCTCCTTCGCGTCCCAAGCCAACTTTGGAGTGCCCTGCTTCGTCCTTCCGGGCCTGGACTTCTGCAAAAAGCTCCATCCGCGAATCCCCTCGCCGAGTCAGTGCATCCTTGTGACCCGAGCGAAAAGAACGTCCATGGGAAAGCAGAAAAGCCGCTTCAAGCACACTGGTCTTGCCGGCACCATTGTCACCGACAAAGACATTGACTCCGGGCGAAAGCTGGATGTCTACCTCGTGCAGACAGCGTAGCCCCCGAATGTACAAACGTTTCAACTGCACTTCGGTGCTCCTGTACAGCAAGACTCCGCCGTGGTGTGCAGCGACATCCTGACCGAGGACGGTTGTCGCAGCCTACCGGTTTTGTGATGAACATGTCGAACGCCATAGCCGGTGCCTGTCAGCCCTTCCCGCCTGTCAAGCCATGGCTCCAACGTGCAATACCAGCAAATCATGATCCCGACGGCGCCAGGTTCACCTTCCATCCGCCAGTCTTTGCCATCGCCATGGCTTTGATCCGGTGCGGTCAGACGTGGCAAAAGTCAGCCAGGAGGGATTCGGAGCAGCATCCGCGCTCTGGCAACAGAGCTCTCAGTTGTGTTCCAGAACACTCACCACCGCGAAGCCTCCGGATCTTGCGCAGGAAGGCCTGCAGCACACCACGCTCGGTGAACAGCATCCAATCCACCGGCAGGCGAAGTTTCCCTTGGCAAGCAATGTCCGCAATCGATGTGCCTGTTTCGCGATCAGGGCAGCAAGGATCACCCATATTTCGTCGATAGCGGGCTCCAGGTGAGTATCTGAGGGCATCCATAGGCAAAAGCCGGCAGATTTCACGTAGGAGGCCGTCGAAAAAATCCAGCACAGCCTTCAGATTGAAATCTGGGCACGGAGCAGGGCTCATCCTTGCAGAAGGCAAGCACAGCGGTCAGCGGAGACACGTTCAAAACCCGGTTGGTTCCGACTGATTGCAAAACAGCCGAAGCCTGCACGGCTCCGGCTGTACATTGCGCATCCAGATGGATGTCAGAGTCGCAAAGGCATGATCACATGTTTGGTCTGTTCGTTGTCTTCGTCCTGAAGCAAGCAACTGGACTGAGCGTCGCGCAGACTGAGACGTACTTTTTCACCCGAAAGTGCAGCCAAGGCATCCAGCAGGTAACCGACATTGAAGCCGACAGCCAGATCCGAGACACCGGTATCAGCCTCAAGCTCTTCAACCGCCTCTTCCTGCTCGGGATTGTGGGCGATGATCCGCATTTTGCCGGGCATCAGCTCGATCTTTACACCACGATATTTTTCGTTGGAAAGAATGGCTGCGCGCTGCAGAGCCCCCCTCAGTTCATCCCGGAACAGCACCGCTTGCTTGTCGGCACCAAGCGGGATGACGGCCTCATAGTCAGGGAATCGGCCATCTATAAGCTTGGACGTAAAGACGACTCCTTCACGTTTTATTCTTATATGATTCCTTCCGAATTCGACGTCTATACCGCCTTCACCCGAACCAAAAAGGCCTATAAGTTCATTGACGCCTTTGCGTGGAATGATGACCTGGCGCTGATTGGCGACAGCATCGCCCAGATCGATTTCCTTCAGCGCCAGACGGTGACCATCGGTGGCAACGCAGCGCAACTGCTGCTGTTTCAGTTCAAGCAGCATGCCATTCAGATAATAACGGACATCCTGGTTCGCCATGGCGAAAGCCGTCCGTTCCATCAGATCACGCAGCACATTTTCCGGAAGGCTGACTTTTTCGACCAGTTCGATCGATTCGATTACCGGAAATTCAGTGGCTGGCAAGGTGGCCAAGGTGAATCGGCTGCGTCCGGCATTCACATTGACGCGTTCGCCACCCAGTTTGACATGGATGGTCACGCCATCGGGCAAGGCTTTCACGATATCGAACAGCTTGCGTGCGGGAATGGTGACCTCACCGTCAACCGCGTCGGTGACCTCGCAGGTCGCGATCATCTCGACTTCAAGATCGGTTCCGGTGAAGGAAACCCTGCCTTGGTGCACGTTGACCAGCAGGTTGGCGAGAACTGGAAGTGTCTGACGGCGTTCAACCACTCCGACGACTTGCTGGAGCGGTTTGAGCAGTGCTTCGCGCTGTATGCTGAATTGCATGCGGTGCATCCCCTAAAGCTGCTTTTCTGTTTTTAAAGAAAAAGGTGGTTGTTGTAGGTGCGGTGTATAACTTGAAAAGCCGTAAATTTCCATGAATATCATGGGATTGGCGATTTGATGCTTGTGACCAGAGTCCCGCCCCGCCTGTGCGCTCCCTGTGGATAAGTTCAGGCCATCAAGTTCTGCACCTATTATCCACAAGTTTTACGCCGTTGATTCAATGGTTTGTTCAACTCGGGCGGCGTTTTGCCCCCGTGCTCAGCCGGTGAGGATCCGGATCAGCTGCTCCCAGTCCTGGCGCATCCGGTTGTCTGTTTCACAGAATTTCCGGATCGTGCGGCAGGCGTGCAGTACCGTGGTGTGATCGCGCCCGCCAAAGGCTTCGCCGATTTCAGGCAGGCTGTGCTCGGTCAGTTCCTTGGACAGGGACATCGCGATCTGGCGGGGCCTGGCCAGTGACCGCACACGCCGCTTGGAAAGCAGATCCTGCAGCCGGACCTGGTAGTAGTCGGCGGTGATCTTCTGGATATTGGGGATGGTGATGGCCTGGGCATGGGTGGCCAGCAGGTCGCGCAAGGTTTCCTCGGCGAATTCGACGGTGATCGGCCGGCCGTAGAAGTTGGCGCGGGCGGCCAGGGTATTGAGCGCCCCCTCCAGGTCACGCACGTTGGAGCGGATCCGCTTGGCCAGCAGCATGGCGACTTCGTCGGACATGACGACGTCTTTTTCCTGCGCCTTGGCCAGCAAAATGGCGGCCCGCGTCTCGAAATCCGGGGGTTCGATGGCCACCGACAGACCCCAGCCCAGGCGTGACTTGAGCCGCGGTTCCAGCTTGTCGACTTCCTTGGGATAGCGATCGCAGGTCAGCACGATCTGCTGCTTGGATTCGAACAAGGCATTGAATGTATGGAAGAATTCTTCCTGGGTGGTGTCCTTGCCGGCGAAGAACTGGATATCGTCGATCAGCAGCGCATCCACGCTGCGGAAACGGCGCTTGAACTCATCCATGCTCTTGGTGCGCAAGGCCTCGATCATCGAGCCGACGAACTGCTCGGAACGCAGATACAGCACCTTGAAATCGGGATTGCGCTCCAGCATCAAGTTGCCGGCGGCGTGCATCAAATGGGTTTTGCCCAGGCCGGTGCCGCCATAGAGCAGCAAGGGGTTGTAGGCCTTGCCCGGATTCATCGCCACCTGCATCGCCGCGGCCTTGCCGAGCTGGTTGGATTTGCCTTCGACAAAGGTATCAAAGGTGTAATGCAGGTTCAGATTGTGCGCAAAACTGGCTTCGGTCCGCTCCGGAACGGCGTGCGAGGGCTGGATGACTTCCTGTCGGAGGACTTCGTCGGGGTGCCCGCCGGCGCGCGCCGACAGCGACGGCCGGCTTGAAGGCCGCGCCATCGGTGTGTTGGACCCGACTTCCAGTTTTACCTTCAAATCATGGCCGGTCAGCTGGCTGATCACGCGGGTGATCAGCGCCAGATAGCGTTCACTGACGGTATCGAGCGTGTACGGATTCGGGGCGAACAGGCGCAGGCCTTCCGGATCATCCCGCGCCTGCAGCGGCATCAGCCAGGTATGCAGTTCTTCCGCACTGAGTTCCGTCTCCAGCCGCAACAGGCAACGACGCCACAAGTCACTCATAGCATTTCTTCA